>CAWAGB010000006.1:105000-894509 GCA_963781555.1 uncultured Chloroflexia bacterium
GGAAACCCACCGGGTAATGCCTGGGTACGCCCGGCTGAATACATAGGCCGGAGCGAGGAACCGGGGAACTGAAACATCTAAGTACCCGGAGGAAAAGAGATACATTCCGTGAGTAGTGGCGAGCGAAAGCGGAGGAGCCCAAACCGTGGCTGCGTGATAGGTCGCAGCCGTTGCAGTCGCGGGGTTGTAGGGCCGGCTTGAGGGAGCTGCGAGTTCCCGCAGGGAGTTACAAATCGGTTCGTTAGCAGAAGTGGCCTGGAAAGGCCGGCCAGTAGAGGGTGACAGCCCCGTACGCGAAAGCGATCCGACTCCCGGTCGTGTTCCTGAGTACCACGTGGAAGGTCTATCCTGTGGGAAACTGGGCGGACCACCGTCCAAGGCTAAATACTCTTGGCGACCGATAGTGAACAAGTACCGTGAGGGAAAGGTGAAAAGCACCCCGGGAGGGGAGTGAAATAGAACCTGAAACCGCGTGCCTACAAGCAGTCAAAGGGTGTTGCCCGCAGGCTTCGGTCGGCGGGTAGCCTGATGGCGTGCCTTTTGAAGAATGAGCCGACGAGTTACTCGTATGTGGCAAGGTTAAGTCCGCGAAGGACGGAGCCGAAGCGAAAGCGAGTCTGAATAGGGCGTCAGAGTCGCAGCGAGTAGACCCGAAACCGGGTGAGCTACCCATGGGCAGGTTGAAGCGGGAGTAATGTCCCGTGGAGGACCGAACTCACTAGCGTTGAAAAGCTAGGGGATGAGCTGTGGGTAGAGGTGAAATGCCAATCGAACCCGGAGATAGCTGGTTCTCCCCGAAATAGCTTTAGGGCTAGCCTCGGGGGTTCAGTCGCGGGGGTAGAGCACTGAATGGGCTAGGGGGCTTCCCGCTTACCAAACCCAATCAAACTCCGAATGCCACGATTACAGAGCCCGGGAGTCAGACTGCGAGGGCTAAGCTTCGTGGTCAAAAGGAAAACAGTCCGGACCGTCAGCTAAGGTCCCAAAATCCAGACTAAGTGGGAAAGGATGTGGAGTTGCACAGACAACCAGGATGTTGGCTCAGAAGCAGCCACCATTTAAAGAGTGCGTAATAGCTCACTGGTCAAGTGATTCCGCGCCGAAAATCCAACGGGGCTCAAGCCTGGTACCGAAGCTACGGATTGTGCTCAGGCCTTCGGGCCTGGTGCAGCGGTAGGGGAGCGTTCCGTCAGCAGTGAAGGTCGACCGTGAGGACGGCTGGAGCGGACGGAAGTGCGAATGCCGGCATGAGTAGCGAAATGTGCGTGAGAAACGCGCACGCCGTAAGCCTAAGGTTTCCTGAGGAAGGTTAATCCGCTCAGGGTTAGTCGGGCCTAAGCCGAGGGCGAAAGCCGTAGGCGATGGACAACCGGTTGATATTCCGGTACCGCCAGAGATCGTTTGCACCGCAAGGTGTCACGGTCCAGTGGACGCTGGTGCGCTGAGGCGAGCTTCGGTCGTCGAGGCAGCCAGCGATGAAGCCGGTGGGAGCAAGGGCATGACCGGGAACGGTAGGTTGAGCGCACTTTTGGCTATGTGCGTCTAAGCCGGTAGGGGGAGAGGAAGGTAAATCCGTCCTCTCATTAACTCCGAGAAGCGAATGAAAGGCGAAAGCTGATTCGACTGAGCCGATCCTGCAAGAAAAGTGTCTAGCGAGATCAAAGGCGTCCGTACCGCAAACCGACACAGGTAGACGGGTAGAGCATACCAAGGCGATCGGGAGAACCCTCGTTAAGGAACTCGGCAAATGACCCCGTAACTTCGGGAGAAGGGGCGCCTCGCAGCTTGCGCACTTGTGTGAAGGGCTGATCGAGGCCGCAGTGAAAAGGCCCAGGCGACTGTTTAGCAAAAACACAGGTCTCTGCTAAAGCGAAAGCTGACGTATAGGGGCTGACGCCTGCCCAGTGCTGGAAGGTTAAGGGGAGAGGTGCAAGCTTCGAACTGAAGCCCCAGTAAACGGCGGCCGTAACTATAACGGTCCTAAGGTAGCGAAATTCCTTGTCGGGTAAGTTCCGACCCGCACGAATGGCGTAACGATCTGGGCGCTGTCTCAACGAGGGATCCGGCGAAATTGAAATACCTGTGAAGATGCAGGTTACCCGCGGCAGGGCAAAAAGACCCCGTGGAGCTTTACTGCAGCTTGACATTGGACTGAGGTTCAGCATGTGTAGGATAGGTGGGAGGCTGTTGAAGCTGGGGCGCTAGCCTCGGTGGAGCCAACGTTGAAATACCACCCTTGTTGGATTTCGGTTCTAACCGCGACCCGTAATCCGGGCGCGGGACAGTGTCAGGCGGGTAGTTTGACTGGGGCGGTCGCCTCCTAAAGTGTAACGGAGGCGCCCAAAGGTTCCCTCAGGCTGAATGGAAACCAGCCGTAGAGTGCAAAGGCATAAGGGAGCTTGACTGCGAGACCTACAAGTCGAGCAGAGACGAAAGTCGGGCTTAGTGATCTGGTACCTCCGAGTGGAAGGGGTATCACTCAACGGATAAAAGCTACCCCGGGGATAACAGGCTTATAGTGCCCAAGAGTTCACATCGACGGCACTGTTTGGCACCTCGATGTCGGCTCGTCGCATCCTGGGGCGGAAGTACGTCCCAAGGGTTTGGCTGTTCGCCAATTAAAGCGGTACGCGAGCTGGGTTCAGAACGTCGTGAGACAGTTCGGTCTCTATCCGCCGTGGGCGTAGGGAACTTGAGAGGAGCTGCTCCTAGTACGAGAGGACCGGAGTGGACGAACCGCTGGTGTGCCAGTTGTCCTGCCAAGGGCATCGCTGGGTAGCTATGTTCGGTCGGGATAAGCACTGAAAGCATCTAAGTGCGAAGCTCGCCTCAAGATGAGGTTCCCCACCGGGTTAACCGGGTAAGACCGCAGGGAGACCACCTGTTTGATAGGCCGCATGTGTAAGAGCAGCAATGCATTCAGCTAAGCGGTACTAATGGTCGAGGGCTTGACCTATTTCACGCGTCTAGCACGACGCTGGCTGCGCGGAGACGATCCGCGACGGAATCGACGCTTCCAGACTTCGGCTCGAGCATCTCGCTCGCCAATTGAATAGATTCCCGGTGACGCTAGCGGAGAGGATCCACCCGTTCCCTTCCCGAACACGGAAGTTAAGCTCTCCAGCGCCGAAGATACTCGGGGGGCAACTCCCTGGGAAAATAGGTCGTCGCCGGGATTCTTTACATCGCAATCGAGCGCCGTTCCGGCTCGCCGGGCGGCGCTCTTGCGTGCCCGCAACTCAACGCGGATGGGCCGGCCGGCGGCGTATCCTCCGGTCACATGGATCGCATCTGCCCGCTCCTGGCGCTCGCTGACGGACGGACCGTTGCCGACGGCCACGACCCCGACCATCGGTGTCACGCCACGGACCCGCCCACGCAGCTCGGTCGACCGCAGCAGCTCCAGGTCTGCCTCACCGAGGCGCACACCGCCTGCGAGCGGTTCCGCACCGGCCCATCGTGGGCGCGGCGCAGCGCACCGGCCACCTGGGTCCGGACGCGCAGCGTCATCGAGCCGCGCACCGGGCTGGCAGCCGCTGCGGCCCGGGGCCGCAGTGGCTCGCGACGGATGGCCGCGGGAGCCGGATTGATGGCCGTCCTTGGGGTGTCGGTCGGCAGCGCGGCCGCGATCGGTGGCGCCGGGGCGCTGGCGGGGTTGGGCAACGCAAACGGATCGCCGACGGCCGTGCCCACGCCCACGCCGCTGCTGACCGCTTCGCCATCGGGCACGCCGGAGGTGGTGGTGACGCCGATCCCCACCGCGACCGCCAGCCCGGTCGCTACACCGACACCGCTCGTCACCCCCGCCCCGACCGTGGCGCCGACGGCGCCCCCGGCGCAGACGTACGTGGTGCAGCAGGGCGACACGCTGTCGGCGATCGCCAGTCGCTTTGGCACATCGGTCAGTGCGCTGGTGAGCGCCAACAACTTGGCCAACGCCGACGACATCGTCGTCGGTCAGCGACTCGTCATCCCCTAGGGATCAGAACGGGGGCTGGCAGGTCCGGCAGAAGGTCGTCGCCTCGGAGCCGCCCACCTGGCGCAGCTCTCTTCCGCAGCGCGGGCATGGTTCGCCGCCGTGCAGATGGACCTGCAGGAACTCGCGGTGCTGCTCGTGGATGTCCGGCGGGACGAGGACGCGCAGCCGGGCGACCGCGTCATCCAGGACGCTGCGCATGGCAGCGTACAGGTCGTCGATCTGCTCCGGCTTGAGGGTGGCGCGGCGGCGGAACGGCGCGAGGCGGGCAGTCCACAGGATCTCGTCGCTGTACGCGTTGCCGATGCCGGCGACGAACTTCGGGTTGCGGAGCAGCGGCTTCAGCTCCCCGGGATGACGGCGGATGCGCTCGCGGAATGCCTCGAGCGTGAGCACTGGATCGTCCGCATCGGGTCCCATCTCGCTCCAGCCAGGGATCAGGTTCAGCGAGTCGGGGGCGACGAGGTACAGCTTGCCGAGCATCTCTCGATCGACGTAGCGCAGCTCGCCGTTATCGGTGAGGCGCAGGCGCAGGCCGGTGCGCGCGCGCACCCTGGCCTTGCCATCAGGCAGCAGCCAGAAGCGGCCGGCCAGCATGGGGTTGGCGGCGAGGATGAGCACTTCGTCCGCGCCCCGCAGGAACGGCAGCAGCAGGAACTTGCCGCGTCGCCGAGCGGTGCCGATGGCGAGGCCCTCCAGCGCCTTGAGCTCGTCGGGGGTGGCGCGCATGAGGATTGGCGCCGGAGCCGCCGCCTCCAGGACGATCCGGCCGGCGGCTCGTCGGCCGAGCTCCTCGGCGACGACGGTGAGATCGGGAAGCTCTGGCAAAGGGTGGTGCTCCGATGAGGGTGGTGCTATGCTGCGTCGGCTCTGCAACTCACAATCGCATACCGCGCGCGTGCGCGCGTCGCGTTAGCCAATGGCCCAAGGAGGAGCGCCCGGATCGGAAGCCGAAGCTGTTCTCGATCGCCAGCCGACGTCGACGCCCCCGTGTGCGAGGGGCGTTTGTGCTGCCAGGGACAACTTCGACAGGAGCGTACATACACTTGACCGACGAGACCAAGCAGCCCGAGGAGCCGACCACGGACGAGGCGCAGACCAGCGCCGCGACCGCGGTCGAGGAGGCGCCCGCGAATGACGGGGCGACCTCTGCGGAGGAGCCGGCTGCCGAGGCCGCGACCGATGAGGCCGCCGCCCAGCCCGTGACCGAGGAGACCGGCGAGGGGGCACCGGAGGCCGTTGCCGACGCGCCGACCGCCGAGGTCGATGCACCCGCCACGGACGCCACGGAGGCGACCGATGCGGCCGATGCGGTCGCCGTGGCTGACGAGGCCGCCGCGCCCGCAGCCGAGACGGCACCGGTCGACGATTCACCCGGTGATGCGGCCACTTCCGAGGCCGAGGAGCACGTGCCCGCCGCCGACGAGCCGGATGGCGCCGCGACCGCGGAGGCCGAAGCGCCGCCCGCTGACGAGCCGGATGGCGCCGCGACCGCGGAGGCCGAAGCGCCGCCAGCCGACGAGCCGGCGGCCCCCGCTGCGCCCGTTCGCGAGCCGACCACCATGGCCGAGCTGTTGGATGCCGAGGAGAACGAGGTCAAGAGCCTCAAGCACGGCGATGTCGTCGAGGGCACGGTGGTCCGGATCGATCCGGACGAGATCCTGGTCGACTTCGGCGGCAAGAGCGAGGGCGTGGTCAGCAACCGGGAGCTCCTCAACCGCCGAGGGCCGCGCGATGCAGCGGCCGGCGACGACCAGCGTCCCGAGATCAAGATGGGCGACGAGGTGCTCGTCTACGTCCTGCAGCCCGAGTCACCGGAGGGGCACGCGGTCCTGTCGCTGCGTCGGGCCGGTCTCGAGCGCAAGTGGCGGGCGATGCAGGAGCGCTTCGACGCCGGCGAGATCGTCGAGGCCCGAGTGATCGACCACAACAAGGGCGGCCTGATCGTCGACCTGGGGGTGCGTGGCTTCGTTCCGATCAGCCAGATCGTCGACTTCCCGCGCCGACCCCGCGATGAGCAGCCACGCGACGCCGCACAGGAGATCGCGGAGAAGCTGCAGCCGTACATCAGCCGCACCCTTCGCCTCAAGATCCTCGAGGTCAACCGCAAGGCGAACCGGCTCATCCTGTCGGAGAAGGTCGCTCTCTATGAGGAGCGCCGGGAAAAGCGCGACGAGCTGTTCAGCAGCCTGCAGGTCAACCAGCGCGTCACCGGCCAGGTGCGCAGCATCGCGCCGTTCGGCGTGTTCATCGACCTCGGCGGGATCGATGGCCTGGTCCACAAGAGTGAGCTCTCGTGGAACAAGGTCAACAACCCCGAGACCGCTTACGAGATCGGCGACGAGGTGGAGGCCGAGGTCATCGATATCAATCACGAGCGCGGCCGCATCAGCCTGTCGATCCGACGGCTGCAGCCAGATCCGTGGCAGGAGTCGGTCGCCAAGTACAAGATCGGCGACCTCATCGATGGCACCGTGACCAAGCTGGTCAACTTCGGCGCCTTCGTCCGGGTCGAGGAGGGCCTCGAGGGGCTCATCCACATCAGCGAGCTCTCCCACCAGCGCGTCGCCCATCCGGGTGACGTCGTCAAGGAGGGGGAGACGGTCAAGCTCCGCATCATCAGCCTGGACTCCGAGCGTCATCGGCTGGGCCTCAGCCTCAAGCAGGCCGAGGACCGTCCGGCGCCGCAGCCGCGCAGCGCCGAGGATCGGCCGCGACGCGGCGGTGGTGGCGCCCGTCGCGATCGGTTCGACTACCGTCCCGAGGACGCGATCGCGGAGCCCGAGGGTGGCATCGACAGCACCATGGCTGCCGCGTTCGCGTCGTCCGGCCTGCTCGACCAGTTCCGGACCGAGAGAGGCACCGCCGCCGAAGCTCCGGCCGCCAGGAGGCGCCCGCCGCCGAGGAGGCTGCTCCGCCCCCGAGGCTGCCGCCGAGGAGGCTCCAGCCGCCGAGGCGGAGGAGGCTCCCGCCGCCGAGGCTCCGGCTGAGGAGGCCGCTCCGGCCGAAGAGGCCGCTCCGGCCGAAGAGGCCGCTCCGGCCGAAGAGGCTGCCGCCGAGGAGGCTCCCGCCGCCGAGGCCCCAGCTGAGGAGGCCGCTCCCGCCGAAGAGGCTCCCTCCGAAGAGGCTCCCGCCGCCGAGGAGCCAGTCGACGCCCCCGCCGGGGACGCATCCGGCGAGGCTCCCGCCCAGGAGGCTCCGGACGAGGAGAAGTCCAAGAAGGGCAAGTAACCCCGTCGGCCCGCGTGGCCGGCACCCATGGCGACTCGTTCGAGGCGGGCCTTCCAGGTCCGCCTCGAGCCGTTCCCGTCGCAACCTCCCGCTGCCCCGAGGCGTCGGGGAATGAGCGAGAGCGCCACCGCGTACGTACTACCTATTGAAGGCGCCGCACCGAAGTGGTGCCGTACACTCACATCGGCGATCCTCGTGTGATCGTAGGATGTGGATAACTCGAGCCAGCGAGATCCGACCATGGACCGATTCGACAAGTTCACCGACCGGGCGCGAAAGGTACTGACCCTCGCCCAGGACGAGGCGCAGCGCTTCAACCACAACTACATCGGCACGGAGCACCTGCTCCTCGGCCTCGTCCGTGAGGGCGAGGGTGTTGCGGCACGCGTCCTCGAGAACATGAACGTCGAGCTCTCCAAGGTGCGCACCGCGGTCGAGTTCATCATCGGTCGCGGCGATCGCCCGGTCGTCGGCGAGGTGGGCCTCACCCCGCGCGCCAAGCGCGTCATCGAGCTGGCCATCGACGAGGCGCGGCGCCTGGGCCACAACTACATCGGTACCGAGCACCTGTTGCTGGGCCTCGTCCGCGAGGGCGAGGGCATCGCGGCCGGCGTGCTCGAGAGCCTGGGCGTCAACCTCGACAAGGTCCGCCACCAGGTGATCCACGTCCTGAGCCAGAGCACCACCGCGTCGCCGGCGCAGGAGACGAAGCGCCCGTCGAAGACCCCGACCCTCGACCAGCTCGGCATCAACCTGACCGATGCGGCCCGCGCCGGGAAGCTCGACCCGGTCATCGGTCGCGAGAAGGAGATCGAGCGGGTCATCCAGATCCTGAGCCGCCGCACAAAGAACAATCCCGCCCTGATCGGGGAGCCGGGCGTCGGCAAGACCGCCATCGCGGAAGGGCTCGCCCATCGGATCGTGACCGGCGACGTGCCGGAGACCCTGATGGACAAGCGGGTGCTGACCCTCGACATCGGTTCGCTGGTGGCCGGCACCAAGTACCGCGGCGAGTTCGAGGAGCGCCTCAAGAAGATCATCGAGGAGCTGCGCTCGAGCAACGACAGCGTCCTGTTCATCGACGAGCTGCACACCCTGGTGGGCGCGGGTGCCGCCGAGGGCGCCATCGATGCCGCCAACATCCTCAAGCCGCCGCTCGCCCGCGGAGAGCTGCAGTGCATCGGCGCCACCACGCTCGACGAGTACCGCAAGTACATCGAGAAGGACGCCGCCCTCGAGCGCCGCTTCCAGCCGGTGATGGTGGAGGAGCCGACCGTCGACGAGGCGGTGGCCATCCTGTTCGGCATCCGCGAGCGCTACGCCGAGCACCACAAGGTCACCATCAGCGACGAGGCGGTGCATGCAGCGGTCGACCTGGCGGTGCGCTACGTGGCAGATCGCTCGCTGCCCGACAAGGCGATCGACCTGATCGACGAGGCCGGCAGCCGCGTCCGCCTGCGCGCCAGCTCCGCGCCGCCGAACATCAAGGAAGCGCAGCGCGAGATGGAGGAGGTCACCCGTCAGAAGGACGAGGCGATCGCCGGCCAGGACTACGAGGGCGCCGCGCGCCTCCGCGACGAGGAGGCCAAGGCCAAGGAGCACATCGACGAGCTGCGCGCCACGTGGCACGAGGAGACCGCCAAGGAGACCCCGGTGGTGACCGAGGAGGACATCGCCCAGGTCGTCAGCATGTGGACCGGCATCCCGGTGGTGCGCATCTCCCAGGAGGAGAAGGAGCGCCTGCTGCACATGGAGGAGGCCCTCCACGGCCGGGTCATCGGCCAGCAGGAGGCGATCGACACGATCAGCAAGGCGGTGCGTCGTGCGCGCGCCGGGCTGAAGGATCCCAAGCGCCCCATCGGCTCGTTCATCTTCATGGGCCCCACCGGCGTCGGCAAGACGGAGCTGGCGCGCGCGCTGGCCGAGTTCATGTTCGGCTCCGAGGACGCGCTCATCAAGATCGATATGAGCGAGTTCATGGAGCGCCACAACGTGTCGCGCCTGGTGGGGGCGCCTCCCGGCTATGTCGGCTTCGACGAGGGCGGCCAGCTCACCGAGGCCGTGCGGCGCAAGAGCTACAGCGTGGTGCTCCTCGACGAGATCGAGAAGGCGCACCCCGAGGTCTTCAACATCCTTCTCCAGATCCTGGAGGACGGCCACCTGACCGATGCGAAGGGCCGGCGGGTCGACTTCCGCAACGCGATCATCATCATGACCAGCAACGTCGGGGCGGCGCAGCTCCAGAAGGACACATCGATCGGGTTCCGGGTCGGCAGCGCCAGCGAGTCGGCCAAGCAGGCGGCCGATTACGACCGCATGCGCGAGAAGGTGCTCGCCGAGCTCAAGACGACGTTCCGCCCCGAGTTTCTCAACCGGATCGATGCGACCGTCGTCTTCCGCAGCCTCACCCGCGAGGAGCTGCGCGAGATCGTGGACCTCATGCTGGCGCGCGTGAAGAGCCAGATCGTGGGCCAGCAGATGGAGCTCATCGTCACCGATGCGGCCAAGGACGCGATCATCGTCAAGGGCTTCGATGCCGCCTACGGCGCGCGGCCGCTGCGCCGCGAGATCCAGCACCAGATCGAGGACCCGCTCGCCGAGCACATGCTCATGGCGACGTACGAGGTCGGCGACCGGATCCTGGTGGACGCGGATCCAGATGGCGGCAACCTTGTGATCAGCAAGGCGCCGCCGGAGAAGAAGCCGGCCGCAGCCGGGCGCGCCAAGGAAAAGGCGGCCGCGGCCGACTGACCGGTCGGGGCTCAGCCGCGCGGCCGGGGAGTCGATAAGCGTCGGCTAACGCGTCGATTACGGGCCGCGTGGCACCATGGCCGCGTACATGGCCGCCTCCAAGTCCGTTCACGTCTGCCAGCAGTGCGGCGCCACGAGCCCGCGCTGGGCCGGGCAGTGCCCGTCCTGCGGGGCGTGGAACACGCTCGTTGAGACGCTCGTCTCGCGCGCGGCGCCGGCGTCACGCGCGACGCGCGGATCCGGGAGCGGCGGCGGCACCGTCGGCACCATTGAACCCATCGGCAGCGTGTCGAGCGCGGAGGCGTCACGCCTGAGCTCCGGCATCGGTGAGCTGGACCGCGTCCTCGGCGGGGGCATCGTGCCGGGCTCGATCATCCTCATCGGTGGCGACCCGGGGATCGGCAAGAGCACGCTCCTCCTCCAGCTCGCCGCCCGTCTCGCCGCCGCGGGAGCGCCCGCGCTGTACGTCACCGGAGAGGAATCCGCGTCGCAGGTGCGCGGGCGCGCGGAGCGCGTCGGCGCCGTGGTCGGCGAGCTCTCCATACTCGCCACCACCAGCCTTTCCGACGCGGTTGCGGCCATCGAGAGCACCACGCCGGCGCTGGCCGTGGTGGACAGCG
Source organism: uncultured Chloroflexia bacterium (assembly GCA_963781555.1). Taxonomy (GTDB): domain Bacteria; phylum Chloroflexota; class Limnocylindria; order QHBO01; family QHBO01; genus JAICQM01. The sequence goes on from CAWAGB010000006.1 coordinate 115,579, forward strand.
TGCAGACGCTCGCCTCCGAGGAGCTGAGCGGTCCCGCCGGCAGCGTGGGCCAGGTCCGCGAGGTGGCGGCGCGATTGGCCGAAGTGGCCAAGCGCGGCCGCACCTGCGTGGCGCTCGTCGGGCACGTGACGAAGGAGGGCACCGTCGCAGGCCCGCGGACCCTGGAGCACCTGGTCGACGCCGTGCTCTACCTGGAGGGAGAGCGGCTCGGCGCCACCCGGCTCCTGCGCGCCGCCAAGAACCGCTTCGGCTCGACCGACGAGGTGGGCGTGCTCGAGATGCGCGGCAACGGCCTCACCGAGGTGGCGGATGCGAGCCGCTTCTTCCTCGAGTCGGAGCAGCCGCCGGTGGCGGGCAGCGCGGTCACCATCGCGCTGGAGGGCACGCGGCCGCTGGCGGTGGAGATCCAGGCGCTCGTGGCGCCGGCCGGCTACGGCTCGCCGCGCCGCGCCGCGACGGGGATCGACGTCAACCGGATCCTCATGCTGGTCGCCGTGCTGGCCCGCCACGCCGGCCTCAACCTCACCGGTCACGACGTGTACATCAACGTCGCCGGCGGGCTGCGCATCGACGAGCCGGCGGCGGACCTGGCGATTGCGGCCGCGCTCGCCTCGAGCCTGCGCGAGCGCCCCGTGCGGGACGCGACCACCATCGCCGGTGAGGTGGCGCTCTCCGGGCGGCTGAGGGTCAGCGTGCGCGCCGAGCGGCGCATGGCCGAGGCGCGCCGGCTCGGCTTCGAGCGGCTCGTCACCGGCACGGGCCAGGGAGCGGCGCAGGTGGCGGGGCTCGTCGTGGCCCGCGATATTCGCGAGGCAATCGGGATGATGCTCAACGACTGACCCCTGACACTGGGGGAGAGCCACCATTGCCCGCCGCGTAGGTGCGTGCTACGGTGGCCGCCCGCTGCCGCGGGTCGACCCGGGGAACGACTTCATGGGTCTCCTTTCATCTTTCCGTTCATCCGCGTCGAGTTCATCATTCCGCACTTATCTACCGCACCCATGACCAGATTCATCCAGCTGGTGGGGGCGCTGCTCGGAACCGTATTCGGGTTCGGACTGGGCCTCCTCATCCTCGAACGCGCCGGCGACATGGTCAGCGAGCCCAACAAGCCCGCCTTCCTGATGGCCGTCGTGGCCGCGAGCCTGCTCTTCGGCTACCTCGCGATCCCGTACATCACCGTGTATCCGACGCGCTGGGCGGTCGATCGCATCGGCGCGGCCGGTGCCGGCGACTTCGCGCTGGGCGTGGCCGCGGTGATCGTGGGGCTGGTGATGGGCCTCCTCCTCGGCGTGCCGCTTGCTGCCCTGGGTGGCGCCCTGGGCGCCATCCTGCCGCCGCTCGCCGCGGTGCTGCTCGCCGCGCTGATGCTGGCGATCACGATGTACAAGCGCGACGTGCTGGCCGCCGCGGTGGCTCCCTACCTGCCCGGCGCGCGGCGGCGCGGTGCCATCGGCCTGGTGGTGGTGGACACCAGCGCGGTGATCGATGGGCGCATCGCCGACATCGCCAAGACCGGCTTCATCATGGGCAGCCTGGTGGTGCCGCGCTTCATCCTCGACGAGCTGCAGCGGATCGCGGACTCGCCGGACACCATGCGCCGCAACCGCGGCCGGCGTGGCCTGGAGATCCTCACCGCCCTGCAGCGCGACGCGATCACCCCGGTCACGGTGGACGAGGAGACGTACCCGGAGATTGCCGAGGTCGACGCCAAGCTGATCGCCTTCGCCCGCGACCACGACGCGGCGATTCTGACCAACGACTTCAACCTCAACCGGGTGGCGGAGATCCAGGGGATCCGTGTGCTCAACGTCAATGAGCTGGCCAATGCGGTGAAGTCGGTCGTCCATCCCGGGGAGGAGATGAGCGTCCGCATCATCCAGGACGGCAAGGAGCCCGGCCAGGGCGTCGGCTACCTCGACGACGGCACGATGATCGTGGTCGAGGGCGGCAGCCGGTTCATGGAGAAGGAGATCCCCATCACCGTGACCCGTGTCCTGCAGACGGTCGCGGGACGCATGATCTTCGCCCAGCCGCGCGAGGCGTAAGGCGGTGGCGACCCCGCTCGTCGCGATCTGCGTGGCCGCCGGCCGCTCCCTGCGGATGGGCCACGACAAGCTGTGGATCGACCTGTACGGGCGTCCCGCCTGGCGGTGGTCGCTCGACACGCTTGCCGCAATGCCGGGGATGGGCAGGCTGGCACTGGTGGTCCCCGAGGACGGCATCGAGCGCTTCCGCGAGAGGCTGCCGGGATCCCTTGCGGACCGATGCCTCCTCGTCCCCGGTGGCGAGGAGCGCCCGCAATCCGTCCTTGCCGGCGTGACCGCCCTGCTCGAGGCGGGTGTCGCGGCCGACACGATGGCCCTGGTGCACGACGCGGCCCGTCCCGGCGTCACCGCCGAGCTGGCGATGGCAACCGCGATCGCGGCGCGCGGCGCGGGGGCCGCACTCCCCGTGCTCCCGGTCGCGGACACGCTGTGGCGCCTCGTGGATGGACGAGGAGTCGGCGTTGTGGAGCGGGCCGGCCTGGCCGGCGCGCAGACGCCGCAGGCCGCGCCGCTGGAGGTCCTGCGCGACGGCATCCTGGCCGCGCTCTCGCGAGACGAGCGCCCGACCGATGAGGCGGCCGCGCTCCATTCCCACGGCGTGGCGGTGGTCACCGTCCCCGGCGACCAAGCGAACCGGAAGCTCACCGACCCGGGAGACGAGGAGGTCATCCGCGCCGTCCTGCGCGCCCGCCTGACGGATGGGCTGGCGTCCCGTGGCGCTGCCGGAGGCGGCCGCGTATCGGGGATCGGGTTCGATGCGCACCGGCTCGTGACGGGCATTCCGCTGCGGCTCGCTGGCCTCGACTGGCCGGACGAGGAGCGCGGCCTGGAGGGCCATTCGGACGGCGACGCTGCGCTGCACGCGGTGATCGACGCGCTGCTCGGGGCGGCACGAATGGGGGATATCGGGAGCGTCTTCCCGGCGCACGAGACGCAGGCCGGTGCTGACTCCGGCGACCTGCTGCGCGCCACGGCGGAGCGGGTCCGCGCAGCGGGTTGGGCGCCCCGCTCGGTGGACCTGGCGATCGTCGCGGCCCGGCCGGCCGTGGCGTCGCGGCGCGCAGAGATCGCGGCACGGATCGCCGAGCTCATCGGTCTGGAGGCCGCGGCGGTCGGGGTTCGGGGCACCACCTCGGACGGGCTGGGGTTCGCCGGCAATGAGGGGATGGCGGCGTGGGCCAGCGTCACCGTCGAGCGGAGCCGGTGAGCGAGCTGATCGGCGGCCGGCGGCCGGTGGTCGAGGCGCTGCGCGCAGGACGGGTGGCGCACCGGCTGTGGATCGGCGAGAACGTCCGGCCATCGCCGGAGCTGAAGGAGCTGCTGGCGGCGGCGCGGGCGGCATCGGTCGAACCGGAGTGGGTGGATCCGGGGCAGCTGGCGCGGGTCGCCGGGTTCGACGGCCACCAGGGCGTGCTGCTGGAGGTGGGGGAGCGCGAGTACGAGCCGCTGCCGGAGCTGCTGGATCGGCTGCGCACGAGTCCGAAGCCACCGTTCGTGCTGCTGCTCGAGCACCTCCAGGACCCGACCAACTTCGGGACCCTGCTGCGTTCGGCGGAAGCGGCGGGCGTCGATGCGGTCCTGTTCCCGGAGCGTGGCGCCGCCCCGCTGTCGGCGGCGGCGGTGAAGGCATCGGCCGGTGCGAGCGAGCATCTCGCTCTTGCCCGGGTGGGGAGCGTCGGGGAGGCGATCCACGAGCTGAAGGTCCGCGGCCTGCGCCTGGTGGCCGCCGACCAGGACGCGCCCGCATCCGCCTGGGAGAGTGACCTCACCGGGCCGCTGGCACTCGTCGTCGGGTCGGAGGGGAGCGGCCTCTCCGGCGCGACCAAGCGTCGCTGCGACGTGCTGGTCTCGTTCCCCATGGCCGGCCAGGTCGCCAGCCTCAACGCCGCCACCGCCGGCGCGCTCCTTCTCTTCGAGGTCGTGCGTCAGCGGTTGGCTCTAGAATCGGAGTCCGCGCCGACGTAGCTCAATTGGCAGAGCAGCGGTTTTGTAAACCGCAGGTTCTCGGTTCGACCCCGAGCGTCGGCTCCACGTTTTCCCCTCCCCTCCGCCAGGAGGCTCGAACACATGCCAACTCCACGTGTCGCGCCGTGACCGAGAAGCGAACGACTGCCAGGGCATTCCACGACGCCGCCGGAACCGAGGACTGGCGCGTCCTGTTCCAGGGCGCCCACGCCTACTACAAGGTCGACTCGTTCGGGGAAGCCGCACGGTTCGTGTCCGCGATCGCCGACGTAGCGGAGGTCGTGGGCCACTTCCCCGACGTGGACGTGCGTCCCGACGGCGTCACCGTGCGAACCGCGTCCGGGGAGTACGGGGCGCTGAGCCAACGCGATGTCGAGCTGGCACGCCAGGTCTCCGCGGAGGCTCGGAAGCTGGGGATCCAGCCGGACCCCTCGCAGGTCCAGGTCGTGGGCATCGCGGTGGCGCAGAACGAGGGCAGCGACGTGGGTCCGTTCTGGGCCGCCGCACTCGGCTACCGGAGCCTGGGACCCGGGGAGGACGTCGTGGATCGGCACCGACGCAACCCCTACGTGTCGTTCCAGACCATCCGCCCTCCCCGGGCGGGGCGCGGCCGGCTGCACATCGACGTCAGCGTGCCGGCTGATCAGGCCGAGGCACGCGTCGCGGCGGCGCTCGAAGCCGGCGGCCGCCTGGCGGACGGGACGCATGTCCCCAATTGGTGGACGCTCGCGTCCCCGGAGAACCACGGGGTAGACATCGCGGCCTGGCCGGACTTCGATGACGACGAGGGAGATTGAGCGAGACCCATGACGCTATCGACCATCCGACCCCTGTTCGACATGTGGCCGCAGTACAACAGGCGCCTGCGGGACGTCATCGCCGCCATGACCGACGAGCAGCTCGCCGTCCGTCCGTCGCCTGATGGCTGGCCGATCTGGGCAACCGTGGGCCACACCGCCGGGACGCGGGTCTACTGGCTGTGCGACCAGGTCGGTGAGCCCGGAGCGGAGGCAACGCCGTTCGCCAACGCCGGCGGCATCGGCTGGGAGGATGACCTCGACCATCCGCGGAGCGCCACTGAGCTGGTGGGCGCCCTCGACACGACGTTCGCCCTGATCGAGGCCTGTCTCGACACGTGGACCCTGGAGATGATGGACGACACGTTCGTGCGTGAGGTGGGCGGCACCAGGCAGGTTCACACGCGCCGGTCCATCCTGCAGCGCATCTTCAGCCACGAGGCCTATCACTGCGGGGAGCTGTCGCAGACGCTCGGCATCGCCGGCCTGCCGCAGATCGACCTGTGGGCGGCAGAGGTCTGATCAGTCCATCAGAGCGCCTCCGCGCCAGCCGCGGCGCGTCGGTGCTCCAGCGTCATCCACGCAACCACCAGCCCACCGATGACGTAGCCGCTGCCCTGCACGAGCAGCAGCCCGATCACCGGTAGCGACTCGCCCAGGATGCCGGCGCCCAGCGCACCGACCAGCGATCCGGCCGCGCCGACCGCACCGAGCGCGCCGATCACCCGCCCGCGATGCGAGTCGCTCGTCATCGATTGCTCGAGGGTGACGATGCCCGCTCCCATGGCCGCGCCGGGCACGCCGACGATGACCATCATCACCAGCGCCGGGCCGATGAAGGGGAAGATCACCGGGTAGCCGAAGAGCACCAGGTCGATCAGCCCGAAGCTGATGGCGCTCCAGATCATCATCCGCAGGGGATTGATCCGGGAGCCCATGCGACCGATGACCACCGCGCCGGCCAGCCCGCCGATCGCCTGCGTCGCCAGCAGCAGGCCGTAGCCCATCTCACCGCCGTGGACTGCGTCGACCGCCCACGGCACGAACAGGGTCATGGTCAGGCCCTCGCCGATGCGGGTGATGACGAAGAACGCGAGCAGCGCGCGCAGGATCGGCTGGCGCCAGACGAGGCCCAGGCCCTCGCGCCACTCGTGGAGCAGGCGGCGCCAGGCGGTGGCGGCCTCGTGTTCGAGGCTATCGGTGCGCACCGCGCGCGTGTTGGGGGAGCGGATCGACCAGATGAGCCCCGCCGCAATGACGAACGACGCCGCGTCGATCAGGGCGACCGCGGATATCCCGCCGGTCGCCACCACCACGCCGCCGATCACCGGCCCGATGAGCCGCGCCAGGTGGTTGTTCATTCCGTTGAGCGCATTGGCCGTAATGAGGTCGTCGTCGGCGTTGTCCAGCAGGTTGGGCAGCAGCGCCGTCTCGGCGGGCCCGAACAGCTGCTCGAGGCAGCTCATCAGGAACAGGACGGCGTACGCGATCCACAGGCCAAGCGAGTCGATCGCCAGCAGCGGCAGGACGGCCAGCGCCAGCACGACATTGATGACCACCATCAGGCGACGGCGGTCCCAGCGGTCCACGAACACGCCGCCAACCGAGCCGAGCACGATGGACGGCACCAGGAAGGCGAGCACCATGCCACCGGTGGCGAGCGTGGATCCGGTGCGGCGGTAGATCTCGAGCGGCAGACCCGTGATGAGGATCCAATCGCCGACCATGGAGATCAGGCCGCCCAGCCAGAGGCGTGAGAAGTTGCGCTGGAAGAGGATGCGGAGCATCGGGCGATTATCGCCGAGGGCCGGTTCCGTAGAATGGCGCCCCATGACGACCGCCCACCCCATTCCCGGCCTGCCCGCCGGCTATGCCTCGCGCGCCGTCGATCCAGCCACCGACGTGCGGCCGGTGACCGAGCTGTGCAACACCGCCTCCGTCGTGGAGAGCGGCGTCAACGAGCTGGACGAGAAGGTGCAGGACGAGAGCTACCGCGCGCCCGGATTCGATCCGAAGCGGGACGCCCTCGTCGTCCTGGACGAGGCCGGCGCCATCGTTGCCACCTCGGAGTACTGGGACAACGAGGAGGAGCACGCGACGCCGTTCCTCTACCTGCGGGTCGGCCATCCGCTGGTCGAGACCGATGCCGGCGCCGCCATCGGGGCTGCCATGGCCGCCTGGGCGGACGGGCGCTCGGCGCTGACCCTGCACCTCGCCGCGCCGGAGCTGAAGGTCGTCCTCAGCAGCTTCGCCTCCGCCGCCAACGAGCCTGCGCAGCGGATCCTCGAGGGCGCGGGCTTCGTGTACGCCCGCTCGAGCTGGCAGATGCAGATCGACCTCGAGGACGCGCCACCGCCACCGGCGAGCTGGCCGGATGGCATCACGGTCCGGAGCGCCCAGCCGAGCGATGCCGAATTCCACGCCATCCTGGACGTCCAGAACGACGCCTTCGCCGACCACTACGGCTTCGTGCCGATGTCGTTCAGGGACTTCGTGCATTACGGCACGCAGATGACGCCCTTCGACCCGTCGCTGTGGCGGCTGGTCATGGAGGGGGACGAGATCGTGGCCATCAGCCTCAACATGCCGTTCCGACCGGGCATGCCCGATGTCGGCTGGGTCGGCACGCTGGGGGTGCGGCGTCCGTGGCGGCGGCGCGGGCTTGGCGAGGCGCTCCTGCGCGACGCATTCGCCATGTTCCACGCGCGCGGCGTGCGCCACGTCGGCCTGGGGGTGGATGCGTCCAACCTGACCGGCGCGACGCGCCTCTACGAGCGCGTCGGGATGCGGGTCATGCGCGAGAACCGCAACTACGAGAAGGTGCTGCGCGACGGCCGCGACGTGCGCACCACCGAGCTGGTGGCCGACGCCGGTTGAGTCATGGCGGTGCGTTGGCTATACTCCGCCATCGCCGGTACTCCACCACGTGCCGGCGAAACCCCGTGGGTAGGTTGAGCAGGTGGTGAGCTCCGCTGACTGTAGATCAGCCGTCTTCGACTGTGGGGGTTCGATTCCCTCCCTGCCCACCATTCATCAGACCGGCGATCGGCCGGGGCACGCGCAGGCCCACGTAGCTCAGTAGGCAGAGCACGTCCTTGGTAAGGACGAGGTCTCCGGTTCGAACCCGGACGTGGGCTCCATCTCACCCACGCGCCCACTGCGGAATCTCAGCCAAGATTTACCCATATTGGCGCATGGTTGCGGTTTTTGCGCCTCCGCGGCACGATGTCGCGACCGGCTCCGCCACTGGGCCGGCAGCCTGCGTCAGCCGAGGTCGCCCGCGTCCGTGGATCTCAACGTCATCCTCCCCCTCCTCTCGTCCGCGCTGTCGTTCGTGTTCGCCGCCTTCGTCGGCGACCAATGGCTCCGCCGCCGACAGCCGTACCAGCTGGTCTGGACGGTCGGCCTGCTGTGGTACGGCATCAGCGCCGGCACCGAATTCCTGGGCAGCGCCTTCGGCTGGAACGAGGGCCTCTACCGGGTCTGGTACCTCGTCGGCGCGTTCGGCGTCGCCGCCTACCTGGGGCTGGGCACCGTCTACCTGCTCAATCGCACGCGCTTCGGCTACTTCGTGGCCGCCTCGTTCGCCCTGGCAGGCCTGTTCAGCTACCTGACGAGCGTGAAATACGCCCGCGAGGGGACCCCTGCATCCGCGGGTAGCGTCCTGCTGGTGGTCGGCGCATCCCTGGCGGCGGCGATCGCCATCGCCCTGGTGACGCGCTACCGGCGCCGCTGGGTGGCCCACCTCACCGCCGCCATCCTGCTCGTGGCCTCGGTCGCGGTGACGGTGGCGACGCTGACGGTGCCGGTCGCGGCGCCGGGCTACAGCGTCGACACGATCGGCATTCCCGTCGGCGCGGCGATGCCCGCGGACCTGCGGATCCTGACCCCGCCGTTCAACATCGTCGGCGCCTTCGCGCTCGTCTTCGGGGCGGTGTACTCGGCCTTCATCTTCATGCCGAAGGCCCGGCTGATGCGCGTGACCAGCACGACGCCGGTGATCGGGGCCGTCGGGCGCGCCGCGGCAGTCGTGGTCAACTTCGTGGCCTCGCTGCCCGGCGCGTGGCGCGCCCTGCGGGCCGGGACGCTGAACTCGCGCGTGCCGGCCACGCTGCTCATCGCGCTGGGCGGATTCATCCCGGGCTGGACGAGCGGCCTGAACCGGTTCGGCATCACCTGGTCCTTCTTCATCGGTGAGCTGGCGGGGGTGGTGCTCATCTTCCTGGGATTCCTCGTCAGCATCGAGGTCTTCAGCGACGTGCGTCTGCCGTTCACCCGGATCGTGCTGGCCCGCCGCGGGCACCCCGCGCGCGAGCGTGACGTCGTTGACAGTCAGGGCCGCCCGGCCTAGAATCAAGCGGCTTTCCCCCCGGCGCCCGGCCGTACTGGCGCGTGAGCGGCTATCCGTCACGCATCGGTCCATTCATCGGTCTGCGGAGGGGATGATTCGAGTGAAGGACATCACGTGGCCAAGGCCGAAAATCGTCCGGTGATCGCCCTGGCGTGCACTACCTGCAAGGAGCGCACGTACAGCACCCGGAAGAACAAGCGAAACGACCCCGGTCGGTTGGAGCTCAACAAGTACTGCCCGCGCTGCCGGCAGCACACGCCCCACCGGGAGACGAAGTAGGAGCGGGTTGCGCGGAGGGGTGTAGCTCAATTGGTAGAGCACTGGTCTCCAAAACCAGCGGTTGCAGGTTCGAGTCCTGTCGCCCCTGCCACTTCACGCACCGATCCGACCGCACGCACATGACGAGGAGCACGCACACATCGTGGTAACTGGCCTCCGCCGGTATTTCGCAGAGAGCTGGTCCGAGCTCAAGAAGGTCGCCTGGCCGACCCGTGAGACGGTCATCCGGCTGACCCTGCTCGTCCTCGCGGTGTCCATCGCGGTGGGCGCCTACATCGCCGTGCTCGACCTCCTGCTCCACACCGCCCTCGACCAGTCGGTGCTCTAGCCATGGCCGAAGAGACGCGCGTCAACGAGGCCCATGAGGCAGCCCGCCTCTCCCGTGAGGCGCCCCGTGCCGACGAGCTCCCCGCCACCAGCGCGAAGCAGTGGTACGTCATCCACACCTACTCGGGCTACGAGAACAAGGTGAAGGCGAACCTCGAGCACCGCATCGAGTCGATGGGCGTGGAGGATCAGATCTTCCAGGTTCTCGTCCCGATGGAGGAGGAGATCGAGATCAAGAACGGGCAGCGGATGACCGTCAACAAGAAGGTCTTCCCCGGCTACGTGCTGGTCGAGATGTCGATGACCGACGAGAGCTGGTACGTGGTGCGCAATACCCCCGGCGTGACCTCCTTCGTGGGCTCGGGCAACCGCCCGATGCCGCTCGAGGAGAACGAGGTCAAGAAGATCCTCAAGCACATGGGGGTCGAGACGCCGAAGTTCAAGGTCCAGTTCGCCAAGGGCCAGAGCGTGCGCGTCAAGGACGGCCCGTTCGCCGAGTTCATCGGCACCGTCGATGAGGTCAACCCGGAGAAGAACAAGGTCAAGGTGCTGGTCAGCATCTTCGGCCGCGAGACCCCGGTCGAGCTCGACTTCCTGCAGATCGACAAGCTCTAGGCACACCGTCGCCGCGGCGCCGTATATGCGGCATATACGCAGCCGCACGACCACATACCCAGGCGGCGCGAGCGCGTCGCCATCACAGCGAGAGGGAGGGGCACGAGCCCCGTCAGCACCTCGGAGGAATGACACTTGGCAAAGAAGATTCGCGCCACGCTCAAGGTGCAGGCACCTGCCGGGCAGGCGACCGCGGCACCGCCGGTGGGCCCCGCCCTCGGCCAGCACGGCATCAACATCATGGAGTTCATCAAGGCCTTCAATGAGCGCACCGCCGACCTGCGCGGCTACGTCGTTCCGGCCGAGATCACGGTCTTCGAGGACCGCTCCTTCACCTTCATCACCAAGGCCCCGCTGGCCGCCGCGCTGCTGAAGCGCGCCGCCGGCGTCGAGTCCGGCAGCTCGGTCCCGAACAAGGAGAAGGTCGGGCGCGTCTCGCAGGCGCAGCTGCGCGAGATCGCGGAGCTCAAGATGGCCGACCTGAACGCCAACACCGTCGAGCAGGCGATGCGCATCATCGCCGGCACCGCGCGCAGCATGGGCATCGAGGTGACCGCCTGATGGGCCACGGCAAGAAGTACCTCGAGGCGGCCAAGCTGGTCGACGTCGATCGTCGCTACGAGATCGCCGACGCGGCCGAGCTGATTCCGCAGCTCTCGTTCACCAAGTTCGACTCGACCATCGAGGCGCACCTGCGGCTCGGCGTCGACCCGCGCCACGCCGACCAGCTGGTGCGTGGCACGGTCGTCCTGCCGCACGGCACCGGCCGCACGAGCCGCGTCGTCGTCTTCGCCCAGGGGGAGAAGGCCCAGGAGGCCCTCCGCGCCGGTGCCGACGAGGTCGGCGGCGACGACCTGATGAAGAAGATCGATGCCGGCTGGTTCGAGTTCGACGTGGCGATCGCCACTCCGGACATGATGGGTACCGTGGGACGTCTGGGGAAGAAGCTCGGGCCGCGCGGCCTGATGCCGAATCCGAAGTCGGGCACGGTGACCTTCGATATCGAGCGCGCCGTGGGGGAGGTCAAGTCCGGACGGATCGAGTTCAAGGTCGACCGGGCGGGCATCGTGCACGCCCCCGTGGGCCGTGCCTCGTTCACCCCGGCCCAGCTGACCGCCAACGTCGCGGCCCTGGTGGACGCGGTGAACCGCGCCAAGCCGACCGGTGCCAAGGGCACCTACATGCGCACCCTGACCCTGGCGCCGACCATGGGACCCGGCGTGCGCATCGACATCGGTTCTGCGCTGCAGGCGGCCAACGCCTAGAATGGGCAACCCGCGGGCCGGTGCCCGCGCTCCGAACTGAAGATACGAAGCCACAGACCGCGATGCGTCCGGGTGGAACCCCCGGCCAATTCAGTGATCACTTGAATCACGGGGCACGCGCAGGCACGAACGACCACTCGGGCGCCTGCGCCCATGACGGTCCTCGCGCCATGTGCGTGAGGACCGTTTCGCATATCCATGGAGGTGGACCAACCGAACGTATGCCGACCGATGAGAAGCGCCAGGCTGTCACCGAGCTCGCGGACCTGCTCCGCACCAGCTCGGCCATGGCCGTGGCCGACTACCGGGGCCTCAAGGTCTCCGAGATGCAATCGGTCCGGAAGTCCCTGCGGGACGCCGGCGTGCAGCTGCATGTCGCCAAGAACCGCCTGCTGAAGATCGCCGCCGACGAGGCGGGTACCGATGAGCTCAAGCCGATGCTCACCGGCCCGACCGCGCTGGCCACGACCGTCGGCGACGAGGCGGCGCTGGCAAAGGCGCTCCAGGAGGCCTTCCGGCCGTACAGCCGCGTGGTCACCCTGCGGGGTGGGATGCTCGGCAGCCGTGCCATCGACACGGCACAGCTGTCACGCCTCGCGTCGCTGCCGCCGCGCGAGGAGCTGCTGGCCAAGGTGGCCGGCGGCATGGCAGCGCCCATCAGCGGGATGGCCGGCGTGCTCGCCGCCAACCTGCGCAACCTGGTCGGGGTGCTCAGCGCCGTGGCCGACAAGAAGCGAGAGACGGAGGGCGGCGCGGCCGCCTGACCCCGACACAGGAGACGAACACACCAATGGCTACCAAGACCCTGGACAAGGACACCATCCTCGAGGCGATCGACAACATGACCGTCCTCGAGCTCTCCGACCTGGTGAAGGCCTTCGAGGAGCGCTACGGCGTCTCGGCCGCCGCACCGGTTGCCGTCGCGGCCGCCCCGGCCGCCGGTGGTGACGGCGCAGCCGCCGCGACCGAGGAGCAGAGCGAGTTCGACGCGGTCCTGACCGATGTCGGCGCCAACAAGATCCTCGTCATCAAGGCGGTCCGCGAGCTGACCGGCCTTGGCCTCAAGGAGGCGAAGGACCTCGTCGACGCCGCCCCCAAGGCGGTCAAGGAGGGCGTCGCCAAGGAAGAGGCGGAGCAGGTCAAGGAGAAGCTGGCCGAGGCCGGCGCCACCGTCGAGATCAAGTAGCTCGACGGGGGATCTCCCCACCCACGGCGACCAACGAGCCGGCCCATTTGGGCCGGCTCGTCGCCATTCCCGGCGGCTGGCCAGCCCGTCCGTGAGGCCCAGCGTACCGGGCGGATTGGTACCCATGCCGCATGGCGGACGCGGCGCCGCGGAACCGATACTGGTCGACACATGCCGCGCCGCCTCGGGCGCCGCCCCGCGACCGCGCCGACGGAAGGGGCGGACGCCGATCTGGACCAGCGATCCCGTGCCGCGTGGGGCCTCGACCCCGCCCAGTGGCGGCCGGTCGGCACCTTCAGCGCGGTCAGTCGCCGCGCCATCCTGATCTGGCGCACCGACGGCGCGCCCGCCTCCGGAGACGTTGCGCTGCGCGCCCGACGGGCCTACGACCGCCTCGGCGAGTTGGGCGTCACGCTCACCGCGGCCGAGACGGAGCGGGGGATCGAGGTGACCCTCCCGCTGAGCCGGGTCGGCGTCGCGCTGCGCACCCTCGGGGAGTGGATGATCCTGCCGGAGATGCTGTGCGTGGATGACGTGCCGGCCGACGACCTGCGCCGGCTGCGCCGCGAGGTGGCGACGTGGCGGGGACGCGTTGAGCTCGAGATCGGCGCCCTTCACGAGAGCGACCCGGTGGCCGAGCTGAGGGCCCGCATCCGCCTCTCCTGACGCTTCGGTGTATCCTCGGGGGGTCCCGCACGGCGTCCGCCGTGCCACCCCATGCCCGGGCCGCCGCCTGACACCTCGATGGATCCCATGACCACCACCACGCCCCCGACCGCCGTGCGCGCCGACCTGCGCAACGTCGCGATCATCGCCCACGTCGACCACGGCAAGACCACGCTCGTGGATGGCCTGCTGCGCCAGACCGGCACGTTCCGCTCGAACGAGGCGGTGGTCGATCGCGTCATGGACTCCGGCGACCTGGAGCGCGAAAAGGGGATCACCATCCTCGCCAAGCAGACGACGGTGGACCACGAGGGCGTGCGCCTCAACATCGTCGACACCCCTGGCCACGCCGACTTCGGCGGCGAGGTCGAGCGCGGCCTGATGATGGTCGACGCCGTCCTGCTGCTGGTGGACGCCTCCGAGGGCCCGCTGCCCCAGACGCGCTACGTGCTGGCCAAGGCGATGCAGCGCCACCTGCCGGTCATCGTGGCCCTCAACAAGATCGACCGGTCCGACGCCCGCCCCGCCGAGGTGCTCGACGAGGTGTACGAGCTGTTCATCGACCTGGGCGCGGACGAGCACCAGATCGAGTTCCCGGTCGTCTACACCAACGCCAAGGCGGGCACCGCGACCCGCGATCTGGCGCAGCCGGGGACGGACCTGCGCCCGCTGCTCGACCTGCTGGTCAGCATCACCCCGCCGCCCGTCCACGAGCCGGGGCACCCGCTGCAGCTGCTCGTCACCAGCCTCACCGCCAACGAATACGTGGGGCGCATGGCGGTCGGCCGGGTACGCAACGGGACCATCCGCATCGGTCAGCGCGTGGGGGTGGTACGCGAGGAGGCCGAGTCCGCGGACGGCTCCATCGAGCCCGGCCGCACCGTCTCGCTGACCGGCACGGTGACCAGCCTCCAGACTGCGCACGGCATCGACCGAGTCGACGTACCCGAGGCCGGCCCCGGCGACATCGTCTCGGTGGCGGGTTTGCCAGAGGTGACCATCGGCGACACGATCACGGATCCCGCCGACCCGCGGCCATTGCCGCGCCTCGACGTCGACGCGCCGACCCTGCGCATGACCTTCGGGGTCAACACCTCGCCGCTCTCCGGCCGCGACGGCCAGTACGTCACCAGCCGCCAGGTCAAGGCGCGCCTCGACCGCGAGGTGCTCGGCAACGTGTCCATCGAGGTCAGCCCCACCGACTCGGCCGACACCTTCGAGGTGCGCGGCCGCGGCGAGCTGCAGCTGGCCGTGCTCATCGAGCAGATGCGTCGCGAGGGCTATGAGCTCACCATCTCGCGGCCCGAGGTGATCCTCCACGAGGAGGGCGGGGAGGTGCGCGAGCCGTACGAGCGCGTCACCATCGACATCCCGCCCGACTACATCGGGGCGGTGCAGACGGCGCTCGCCGGACGGCGGGGGCGCCTGGAGCAGATGACGACCGATGCCGACGGCCGCGTCCGCATGGAGTTCATCATCCCGGTCCGCGGTCTCATCGGCTACCGCGGGCAGCTGATGACCGACACCCGGGGGACGGCGCTCATGCACCAGATCGGCGAGGGCTACGGCCCATGGGCCGGGGATGTCACGCACCGCACCAACGGCGTGCTGGTCGCGGACCGGTCCGGCGTCGCCAACGCGTACGGCATGATCGGCCTGGAGGAGCGCGGTGAGCTGTTCATCGGCGCCGGCGTGGAGGTCTACGAAGGAATGATCATCGGCGAGTGCGCCCGGCCGGGCGACATGAACGTCAACGCCACCCGCACGAAGCAGCTGACCAACATGCGCACCCACACTCACGACGACTCGCTGCGCCTTACCCCGCCGCGCAAGCTGACCCTCGAGTCGTCGATCGAGTTCATCGCTGCCGACGAGCTGGTCGAGGTGACACCGACCGCCATCCGGCTGCGGAAGCGGATCCTGCCCGCGGGCAGCCGCAAGAAGGGCTGACCGAGGTGAGCACCGGATTCCGCATCGAGCGGGCGGAGGGGCCGCTGCTGCTCGCCGACATCGGCGGCTACACCAGCTTCCTGCAGGACGTGGCGGTCGCCCATCGCGACGACGCGTTCGCGGACGGGGCCGTGCCGGAGGCATATCGGCTCATGTCGAGCCTCCTAGACGGGATCGTGTCCAAGGTCGTGCCGCCGTTCTCGCTGGCCAAGCTGGAGGGGGACGCGGTCTTCGCCATCGCGTCCGCGGCCGACGAGGTGCCCACCGGCGAGGCACTGCTGGACTGCCTGCGCGCGTGCCATGCCGATTTCCGCGCACACCTGGCCGATGTGGGCGAGGTGTGGACCTGCACCTGCACTGCCTGCCTGCGGGCCGAGGCGCTCGAGCTCAAGTTCGTGTTGCACAGCGGCTCGTACGTGATCCAGGAGATCGCCGGCAGTCGCGAGGTGACCGGCCCCGACGTGGTGATGGCGCATCGGCTGCTCAAGAACCACGCCGCGGAAACCCTCGGGAGTGGCGCCTACGCCCTCCTGACCGATGCCGCCGTGCGGCGCCTGGACGTGCCAACCGCTGGCGCCGTGCCGATCACCGAGACCTACGAGCACTACCAACCGATTGCGGGGCTCGTCTTCGCGGTCAGCTAGGGGAGAGGGCGCTTCAGTTGACGAAGTGCCTCATCCTGCTATACTCCTCTTTCGCGTGTCCGCGTCCCACTATGCCCTTTTCAAGGAGTCCTGAATGGCTTTGGCCGAGTCGGCCAGCCGGTTTGAGCTGGCCCCGCGCCGTGAGAACTTCTCGCACATTCCGGAGGTCCTTCCCCTCCCGAACCTGATCCAGACTCAGACCGACTCGTTCCATTGGTTCGTCGAGAACGGCCTCCGTGAGCTGCTCGACGAGATCACCCCGATTACAGACTTCACCGGTAAGAACCTGGAGCTGCACTTCCGCGATTACTACTTCGAGGACTCGAAGTTCAGCGAGGAAGAGTGCCGCACCCGCGATCTCACCTTCGCCCGGCCGCTCAAGGTCGAGGTCGATCTCGTCATCAAGGAGACGGACGAGATCAAGCACCAGACCGTCTTCATGGGCGACTTCCCGCTGATGACGGAGAACGGCACCTTCATCATCAATGGCGCCGAGCGCGTCGTCGTGTGCCAGCTGGTGCGCTCCCCGGGCGTCTACTACACCGCGGCCGAGGACCCGGCCAGCGGGCGCCCGCTCTTCGCCGCCAAGCTGATCCCGAACCGTGGCGCCTGGCTCGAGTTCGAGACCAGCAACGAGGACCTGCTCGCGTCAAGGTCGACCGCAAGCGCAAGATCCCGGTCACCACGCTGCTGCGCGCCGTCGGCTTCACCGACAACGATGAGATCGTGGCGCTTTTCAAGAGCGTCGACGACAACCCGGAGCACCCGTACATCGCACTGACCCTGGAGAAGGATCCGGCGCAGACGCAGGACGAGGCGCTCATCGAGTTCTACAAGCGGCTGCGTCCCGGCGACCCGCCGACGGTGGAGAACGCCCGCGCGCTGGTCACCAGCCTCTTCTTCAACTTCCGCCGCTACGACCTCGGTCGCGTCGGCCGCTACAAGCTGAACAAGGCGCTCGGCGACGCAGCCCGCAAGCTCAAGATCGAGCTGCCCGTCGAGGGCGGCGAGCATCCTCGAGAGCCGCGTCCTCAGCAAGCACGACATCGTCGCGATCGTCCGCAAGCTGATCGGAGCTCAACAACGAGCGCGGTCAGCCGGACGACATCGACCACCTGGGCAACCGCCGCATCCGCGCGGTCGGCGAGCTGATCCAGAACCAGTTCCGCATCGGCCTGCTCCGCATGGAGCGCGTCGTCAAGGAGCGCATGACGATCACCGACGCCGAGGCCGGCCACGCCGAACGCGCTGATCAACATCCGCCCGGTCGTGGCGGCGATGCGCGAGTTCTTCGGCGGCAGCCAGCTGTCGCAGTTCATGGACCAGACGAACCCGCTGGCCGAGCTGACCCACAAGCGCCGCCTCTCGGCGCTCGGCCCCGGTGGTCTGAGCCGCGACCGCGCCGGCTTCGACGTCCGCGACGTGCACTACGTCCCACTACGGCCGGATCTGCCCGATCGAGACGCCGGAAGGCCCGAACATCGGCCTGATCGGCTCGCTGGCGACCTACGGCCGGATCAACGAGTACGGCTTCATCGAGACGCCGTACCGCCGGGTGCGCACGATCGTGTCGCACAAGGACAAGCAGGCCGATGCTGCTGGACCAGATCCTGCGCGACGACCTCGTCGACCGCCGATGGCGGCGAAGACGCTGGCCAAGGCCGGCACGACTGATCGACGAGAAGATGCTGGGCGATCGATCAAGGAGCACAAGCTGGCATCGCGTCCGCGTGCGTCCCGTGCGTCACGGACGAGATCGAGTACCTGTCGGCCGACGAGGAGGAGAAGTTCTCGATCGCGCAGGCGAACGCCGCAGCTCGACGAGAACACCACTTCGTCGAGGATCGCGTCTGGTCCGCTACCGGCGACGAGTTCCTGGTGGAGCCGTCCGAGCACGGTCGACTACATGGACGTCGCCCCGAAGCAGATCGTCAGCGTGGCGACGTGCGCTGATCCCGTTCCTGGAGCATGACGACGCCAACCGCGCGCTGATGGGCTCGCAACATGCAGCGCCAGGCGGTGCCGCTCCTCTCGCCCGGAGTCGCCGATCGTCGGCACCGGCGTGGAGTACCGGCGGCGCGTTCGACTCGCGGCAGGTCGTCGTCGCGCAGGCGGCGGGCGACGGTGGTCGGCGTCGACCGCCGACCGACATCCAGGTCGAGCGCGACGAGGGCGACGTCCGCGACACCTACCCGCTGCAGAAGTTCCTGCGCTCCAACCAGGACACCTGCATCAACCAGCGCCCGATCGTCGACGCGGCGATCGGGTCGCCGCGTCGGCAGGTGATCGCCGACTCGTCCATCGACCGAGAAGGGCGAGCTGGCGCTCGGCCAGAACATCCTGGTCGCCTTCATGCCGCTGGGAGGGCGGCAACTACGAGGACGCGATCCTCCTCAGCGAGCGCCTGGTGCGCGACGACATGTTCACCTCGATCCACATCGAGAAGCACGAGATCGAGGCCCGCGACACCAAGCTGGGTCCGGAGGAGATCACGCGCGACATCCCGAACGTCGGCGAGGACAGCCTCCGCGACCTCGACGAGGACGGGATCATCTCGATCGGCGCCGAGGTCCGCCCGGCGACATCCTGGTCGGCAAGATCACGCCGAAGGGCGAGACCGAGCTGACGGCCGAGGAGCGCCTGCTGCGCGCGATCTTCGGTGAGAAGGCCCGCGAGGTGAAGGACACTCAGCCTGCGCGTGCCGCACGGCGAGCGCGGCAAGGTGATCGACGTCGAGCAGTTCAGCCGCGAGGACGGCGACGAGCTGCCGCCTGGCGTCAACCAGCATGGTCCGCGTCAGCGATCGCCCAGAAGCGCAAGATCGCGAGGGCGACAAGATGGCCGGGCGCCACGGCAACAAGGGCGTCATCGCCGGATCCTGCCGATCGAGGACATGCCGTACCTGCCCGATGGCACGCCGGTCGACATCATCCTCAACCCGCTCGGCGTGCCGTCGCGCATGAACATCGGCCAGATGCTGGAGACGCACCTCGGCTGGGCGGCTGAAGCGCTCGGCATCAAGATCGCCACGCCGGTCTTCGACGGCGCGACCGAGGAGCAGATCCGCGGCGAGCTTGAAGCGTGCCGGCCTGCCGCAGGACGGCAAGATCTATCCTCTACGACGGCCGCACCGGCGAGCGGTTCGACCACCGCGTCACGGTCGGCTACATCTACATGCTGAAGCTGGCCCACCTGGTGGAGGACAAGATCCACGCCCGTTCGACCGGCCCATACTCGCTGGTCACCCAGCAGCCGCTGGGCGGTAAGGCGCAGTTCGGCGGCCAGCGCTTCGGCGAGATGGAGGTCTGGGCGCTGGAAGCCTACGGCGCGGCGAACACCCTCCAGGAGATGCTCACCGTCAAGTCGGACGACGTGGTCGGTCGCGTCAAGACCTACGAGGCGATCGTCAAGGGCGAGGAGATCGTCGAAGCCGGCGTGCCGGAGTCGTTCAAGGTGCTGGTGAAGGAGCTGCGGGCGCTCGGCCTCTCGGTCGAGGTGCTGAACGAGGACGAGGAGAAGATCGACTTCATCGAGGACACCGGCAGCTATCCGCTGCCGGACCTCGACGGGATCAACCTCAGGGCTTCGAGGAATAGCCGGGGCGCGGCGCCAGTCGCGGCGCCGCGACCCGCAGCCATCGGTACACCCGACGCCGAGGCTCGGTCAGCCTCGGCGCAGCTCGCCACACGCGGTCACCAGCCGCAGGAGTCGTAGCTGCACATGCTCGAAGTCAACAATTTCGACGCGATCCGCATCAGCCTCGCCTCGCCGGAGCAGATCCGGAGCTGGTCCTCGGGCGAGGTGACCAAGCCGGAGACGATCAACTACCGCACGCTCAAGCCGGAGCAGGACGGCCTCTTCTGCGAGCGCATCTTCGGTCCGACGAAGGACTGGGAGTGCTACTGCGGGAAGTACAAGCGCATCCGCTACAAGGGCATCATCTGCGACAAGTGCGGCGTCGAAGTCGCGCGCTCGAAGGTCCGCCGCGAGCGCATGGGCCACATCGAGCTGGCCTCGCCGGTCAGCCACATCTGGTACGTCAAGGGCACGCCGAGCCGGCTCGGGCTTGCTGCTCGACATCACGCCCGCGCAACCTGGAGCGGATCCTCTACTTCGCGCTGTACATCGTCACCGACGTCGACGAGAGCGAGCGTGACCGCGCGTCCAGCAGTCGACAAGGAGATCGAAGAGCGGATCGCGCGCTCGCAGGGCGCGTGGACGAGAAGCGTGCCGAGCTCGAGGCGGCGATCGCCGACAAGCGCGGCGGAGGTGGAGGCCGCCTACGCCGCCGAGCGACGCAGCGCCTCGAGGAGCAGCAGGTCGCGCGCAGCGAGGAGCTGGCCACCGCCGCCCAGGCCGCTCGAGGCCACGATCAAGGCGGCTGGCAAGGAGCTGACCGAGGACGTCATCCTGGCCGCCGACCGGTGAGGTGATCGCGCGCGGCGGAGCCACTGTCCAAGGACGGCGCTCGCCACCCTTCGCAAGGTGATGAAGGGCGAGATCGAGGCCGTCGACAAGGACACCAAGGCGGCCAAGGCGTGCCGCCAAGGAGAAGTCGAGACCGCGGTCGGCGACCTGACATCGCGCATCGACGAGGCGCTCGCCAGCGAGCGCGAGCAGGTCGCCCGGGATATCGATGACGCGACGCCTGTGGGCCAAGGACGAGCGCCAGGCGATCGACTCGATCAAGGTCATGCAGACCCTGACCGAGGGCCGAGTACCGCGAGCCTGACCGATCGCCACGGCCGCGTCTTCAAGGCCGGCATGGGCGCCGAGGCGGTCAGGAGATCGTCGAGCAGGTGGACCTCGAGGACCTGGCGCAGAAGCTCCGCGTGGAGATGCGCCAGACCTCCGGCCAGCGCCGCAAGAAGGCGACCAAGCGCCTGCGCGTGGTCGAGGCGTTCCGCAAGAGCGGCAACCGCCCCGAGTGGATGATCCTCACCGCGCTGCCGGTCATCCCGCCGGACCTGCGGCCGATGGTGCAGCTCGACGGCGGCCGCTTCGCCACCTCCGACCTGAACGACCTGTATCGCCGCGTGATCAACCGCAACAACCGCCTCAGCCGACTGCTCGACCTGGAGGCGCCGGAGATCATCATCCGCAACGAGAAGCGGATGCTCCAGGAGGCGTGCGACGCGCTGATCGACAACGGCCGTCGCGGGCGCGCCGTCTCCGGCTCGGGCAACCACAAGCTGAAGAGCCTCTCCGACATGCTGAAGGGCAAGCAGGGGCGGTTCCGCCAGAACCTGCTCGGCAAGCGCGTGGACTACTCCGGCCGCTCGGTCATCGTGGTCGGCCCGGAGCTGAAGCTGCACCAGTGCGGCCTGCCGAAGCGGATGGCGCTCGAGCTGTTCAAGCCGTTCGTCATGCGCCAGCTGGTCGAGAAGGGCTACGCCCACAACATCAAGAGCGCCAAGCGGATCGTGGAGCGCGTGCGCCCCGAGGTCTGGGACGTGCTCGAAGAGGTCATCCAGGATCACCCGGTGCTGCTGAACCGCGCCCCGACCCTCCACCGCCTGGGTATCCAGGCGTTCGATGCCGAAGCTCGTCGAGGGCTCGGCGATCCAGATCCACCCGCTCGTCTGCTTCGCGTTCAACGCCGACTTCGACGGCGACCAGATGGCGGTCCACGTCCCGCTCTCGAGCGCCGCGCAGAAGGAGGCCCGGGAGCTGATGCTCTCGATGCAGAACCTGCTCAGCGCTGCGGACGGCGAGCCGGTGGTGAGCCCGACTCACGACATGGTGCTCGGCTGCTACTACCTGACCGTCGGGCTCGAGGATCTGGTCAACCCCGGCACCAGGTCGAAGGTCAAGAAGGGCGAGGTCGTCAACCCGGCTCACGCCTACGCGGACGACGCCGAGGTCTTCATGGCACTCTCGGCGGGCGCGGTCAAGCTCCACGACCCGATCCGCGTCCAGACGCCCTCGTGGGAGGGTGAGACCGCCGACGGCAGCCACGTCATGCAGCGCGTCACGACCACGCCAGGGCGCGTGATCTTCAACACCGTGCTGCCGCCACAGCTGCGCTTCACCAACCAGGTGATGGACCGCAAGGGGCTGCGCGCCCTGATCGCGGACTGCCATCGCCGGCTTGGCCCGGAGGCAACCACCGAGCTGGTCGACGGGATCAAGACCATCGGCTTCCACTACGCGACCGTGGCAGGCGTCACGATCAGCATCGATGACGTGAAGATTCCCGAGTCGAAGGGCCAGCTCCTCGGCGAGGCGGATGGCCAGGTCGTCGAGATCGACCGCGAGTTCCGTCGCGGCTTCATCACCGAGGACGAGCGCTACTCGCAGACCGTCGAGGTCTGGCGCAAGACGACCGACAAGGTCACCGAGACGATGCTCGCCGGGCTGGACCGTGATGGTCCGGTCTGGATGATCACCCACTCCGGCGCGCGCGGAAACGTGACCCAGGTCCACCAGCTGGCCGGCATGCGAGGCCTCATGGCCGACCCGTCGGGCCGGATCATCGACCTGCCGATCCGCTCCAACCTCCGCGAGGGGATGAGCGTGCTCGAGTACTTCATCTCGAGCCACGGCGCCCGCAAGGGCCTCGCCGACACGGCGCTGCGCACCGCCGACTCCGGGTACCTCACCCGGCGCCTGGTGGACGTGGCCCAGGACGTCATCACCCGCGAGGACGACTGCGGCACCGATATCGGCACCTGGATCACGGTCGAGGAATCGGTCGCCATCCCGGAGCCGTTCGAGGACCGCCTGGTCGGTCGCATGGCGGCGATGGACGTCGTCAACGAGAAGACCGGCGAGACGATCGTGCCGCGCAACGACGAGCTCAACGAGGCGGCCATCCTCCAGATCCTGGAGGCGGGCATCGACCGCGTGAGCGTCCGCGCCCCGCAGACCTGCGCCGCACGCCACGGCGTGTGCCGCATGTGCTACGGACGTGACCTCGCCACCGGGCGACTGGTGGAGCTCGGCCAGGCGGTCGGGATCATCGCCGCCCAGTCGATCGGGGAGCCGGGCACGCAGCTGACCATGCGGACGTTCCACACCGGCGGCGTCGCCGGCGAGGACATCACGCAGGGCCTGCCGCGCGTCGAGGAGCTCTTCGAGGCTCGCATCCCCAAGGGCCAGGCCACGATCAGCGAGATCGACGGCGTGGCCGAGGTGGTGCGCGCCGGTGCAGAGCAGCCGATCGTGGTGCGCGTCACGCATCGCGAGACGTTCAAGACCCCGTTCAAGCTGACCCCCCAGCACGAGGTGCTGGTGGCCTCGGGCGACGAGGTCATCGAGGGACAGCTGCTCGCCCGCCTGGAGGCGGACGGCGAGGTCGCGGAGGTGAAGGCCCCCGCCGCCGGACGCATCACCAAGAAGGGCAACACCCTGACCCTCGACTCCGAGGACGTCGACACCCGCGAGTACGCGGTCGGCCACTCGGCCCGCCTGCGGGTCGACACCGGCGACAACGTGACCGCCGGGGATGCCCTCACCGAGGGCTCGCTCAACCCGAAGGAGCTCCTGGCCATCAAGGGCGTCGATGCGGTGCAGCGCTTCCTGGTGACCGAGGTCCAGAAGGTGTACCGATCACAGGGCGTCTCGATCTCCGACAAGCACGTCGAGATCATCGTCCGCCAGATGCTGCGCAAGGTCATGGTCGACTCGGCCGGTGACACCGAGCTGCTCCCTTCGGAGCTGATCGACCGGTTCGAGTTCGAGGAGACGAACAACCGGATCCTCGCCGAGGGCGGGGAGCCGGCCACGGCGCAGACGGTCCTGCTGGGCGTGACCAAGGCGAGCCTGAACACGAGCTCCTTCCTGGCGGCGGCAAGCTTCCAGGAGACCACCCGGGTGCTGACCGAGGCCGCCATCAACGGCGCCAAGGACCACCTGCTGGGCCTCAAGGAGAACGTGATCATCGGCAAGCTTATCCCCGCCGGCACCGGTGCCGAGGCGCGTCGCATTGCCGCCGAGCGCGGCACCATGATCTCCCCGCAGGAGGACGAGCAGCTCCGCGAGGCGGCAGCCGCCCGCGCCTTCCTGTCAGGTGACCCGGATGCCGATGGCGACGGGGTGGTCGAGGCCGATGAGGCCGAGGCCGCCGCCACCGAGGCCGGCGACACGATCGCCGACCTGATGGATGCCGGCGACAATCCCGAGATGGAGGCCGCGGTCGAGGAGCAGGTCTTCGACGAGCTCAACCAGGAGCCCGTCGAGGAGCCGGCCACCGAGCCCGAGACCGAGGACGCGACTGCCAAGTAGCGTCGCTGACTCACCGCTGCGAAGGGCGGCCCGCGAGGGCCGCCCTTCGTGCGTCATGGTGGGCGTGCTTCGGTTGACACTCGATCGGGCCGAACCGTATACTTCCGCTTCGGTGTCCCGTGATTGGGACACCTTCGTGTGTGCCTTCCCGGGCATATCCCGATGCAGCCGCAGAAGATTGATCGCCGCGAGCCGTCATGGCCCGCCGCGGGGCGGCAACATCGGTCCAGTCGACATCGATTCAGCAGTACGCGAACGCGCGAGGAACATCGTTGCCAACCATCAGCCAGCTGGTCCGCCACGGCAGGAAGCCGGTCAACAAGAAGGTCAAGGCGCCTGCGCTGCGCCGTACCTTCAACACGCTCCGCCAGACCGCTTCCGAGGGTCGTGGCGCCCCGCAGCGGCGTGGCGTCTGCCTCCAGGTGATGACCCGCACCCCGAAGAAGCCGAACTCGGCGCTTCGCAAGGTCGCGCGCGTGCGCCTGACCAACGGGATGGAGGTCACCGCCTACATCCCCGGCATCGGCCATAACCTGCAGGAGCACTCCGTGGTCCTGGTGCGTGGTGGCCGCGTGAAGGACCTCCCGGCGGTCAAGTACCACATCGTGCGCGGCACGCTCGACGCGGCCGGCGTTCGCGATCGCAAGCAGAGCCGCAGCAAGTACGGCGCGAAGTCGGCGGGGAAGGCGTAGCAAGATGCCTCGTCGTCCCACCATCGCCCGCAAGGAGAAGTACGCCGCGCAGCTGGCTGGCACCGCGCTGACCATGGATCAGCTCACCAACAAGCTGATGCACGGCGGCAAGAAGGCCCTGGCCGGGCGCATCCTCGAGACCGCGCTGGCGCGGATCGAGTCGTCCGCCGGCCGATCCGGCGTGGAGGTCATGGAGCAGGCGCTCCGGAATGCCATGCCGCTCATCGAGGTCAAGCCCAAGCGCGTGGGTGGCTCGACGTACCAGATCCCCGTCGAGGTCCGTGCCGACCGGCGCGTCAGCCTCGGCATGCGCTGGCTCATCGACGCCGCGCGCCGCCGCAACGGCAAGAGCATGTCCGACAAGCTCGCCGCCGAGTTCATGGATGCCGCCAACGGGGTTGGCGCCGCCGTGAAGCGCCGCGAGGACACCCACCGGATGGCGGAGGCCAACAAGGCCTTCAGCCACTTCAAGTGGTAGTCCGATGACCATGACCCAGCAGACCGGGCGCGCCCGCCCCGGCGCCACCTCCCTGGAGCAGACCCGCAACATCGGGATCATCGCCCACATCGACGCGGGAAAGACCACCGTGTCCGAGCGGATCCTCTTCTACACGAAGAAGATCTACAAGATCGGCGAGGTCCACGAGGGCGCGGCGACCATGGACTGGATGGAGCAGGAGCAGGAGCGCGGCATCACCATCACCGCCGCCGCCACCACCTGCTTCTGGAGCGATCACCGCATCAACTTGATCGACACGCCCGGCCACGTGGATTTCACGGTGGAGGTCGAGCGCAGCCTGCGCGTGCTCGACGGAGCGGTCGTCGTGTTCGACGGCGTAGCCGGTGTCGAGCCACAGTCCGAGACGGTCTGGCGGCAGGCTGACAAGTACCACGTCCCGCGTTTCTGCTTCGTCAACAAGCTCGACCGCACCGGCGCCGATCACTGGCGCGTGGTTGACATGATCAAGGATCGCCTCGGCGCCAACGCCGTGCCGCTGCAGGTCCCGATTGGCGCCGAGGACAAGTTCCGCGGCGTGGTCGACCTCATCAACATGAAGGCCATCACCTACGGCAACGACCTGGGCGACCAGATCGAGGTCGGGGAGATCCCCGCCGACGTCGCCGACCTCGCCAACGAGTGGCGCGACAAGATGATCGAGGCCCTCGCCGACCTCGACGACGATATCGCGCACAAGTACCTCGAGGGCGAGGAGA
The DNA here is from genome assembly GCA_963781555.1 of uncultured Chloroflexia bacterium. Lineage (GTDB taxonomy): Bacteria > Chloroflexota > Limnocylindria > QHBO01 > QHBO01 > JAICQM01. The sequence continues at coordinate 141,805 of CAWAGB010000006.1, forward strand.
TCGGTCCCGACCAGCTGCGCCGCGCCATCCGCGCCGGCACGCTGGCGTACAAGATCGTCCCCGTCCTGTGCGGCTCGGCCCTCAAGAACAAGGGCGTCCAGCCCATGCTCGACGCGGTCATCGACTTCCTTCCCAGCCCGCTCGACGTCCCCCCGGTCAACGGCCTCGACCCGCGCTCCGGCGCGGAGGTGCCGCTGCATCCGGATCCCACGGCGCCGTTCGCGGCACTCGCCTTCAAGATCGCGGCCGACCCGTTCGTGGGCAAGCTCGCGTTCTTCCGGGTCTACTCCGGCACGCTCAAGACCGGCTCGTACGTCTACAACTCGACGAAGGGCCAGAAGGAGCGCATCGGCCGCATCCTCCAGATGCACGCCAACAGCCGCGAGGAGATCGAGTCGGTGGGGGCCGGCGACATCGCGGCGGCGGTCGGCCTCAAGGCCACCTTCACCGGTGACACCCTCTGCGAGGAGGGCAAGCCGATCGTCCTCGAGTCGATCACCTTCCCCGAGCCGGTCATCGAGCTGGCCGTGGAGCCCAAGACCAAGGCCGACCAGGACAAGATGGCGATCGCCCTCCAGCGCCTGGCCGAGGAGGATCCGACGTTCCGCGTCAGCACCGACGAGGAGTCCTCCCAGACCCGCATCGCGGGGATGGGCGAGCTGCACCTCGAGGTGCTCGTCGACCGCATGCTCCGCGAGTTCAAGGTGCAGGCCAACGTCGGCCGTCCGCAGGTCAGCTACCGCGAGGCGATCCGTCGCGCGGTGCCGAAGGCGGAAGGGCGCTTCGTTCGCCAGACCGGTGGCAAGGGCCAGTACGGCCATGCCGTGCTGACCATGGAGCCGGGGGAGCGGGGGAGCGGCGTTGAGTTCGAGTCCAAGATCGTCGGTGGCTCCGTGCCCCGCGAGTACTGGAAGGCGATCGAGGCCGGCGTCCGCGAGGCGCTGCAGGGCGGGATCGTCGCCGGGTTCCCGGTGATCGACCTCAAGGCCACCCTCGTCGACGGATCGTTCCACGAGGTCGACTCCTCGGAGATGGCCTTCAAGATCGCCGGCAGCATGGCTGCCAAGGATGGCGTCGGCAAGGCCGATCCCGCCATCCTCGAGCCGGTGATGAAGGTCGAGGTGACCACGCCCGAGGAGTTCATGGGCGACGTCATCGGCAACCTCAACAGCAAGCGCGGGCAGATCGACGGGATCGACGAGCGAGCCAGCTCGCGCGTCATCCGAGCCCACGTGCCACTCGCCGAGATGTTCGGCTACGCCACCGAGCTGCGCAGCATGACCCAGGGTCGCGCGGCCTATTCAATGGAATTCTCCCGCTATGCGGAAGTCCCGACCAACCTCGCCAACGAGCTGATCGCGAAGTCCAAGAGCTAAGCGAGCAAAAGGAGCCACGAAGGACACATGGCCAAGCAGAAGTTCGACCGCAGCAAGCCCCACGTGAACGTGGGCACCATCGGTCATGTCGACCACGGCAAGACCACGCTGACGGCCGCCATCACGAAATTCCTGTCGCTCTCTGGCGGGGCCGACTTCCGCGCCTTCGACCAGATCGACAATGCTCCCGAGGAGCGCCAGCGCGGCATCACGATCGCCATCAGCCACGTCGAGTACCAGACGGCCAACCGTCACTACGCGCACGTCGACTGCCCCGGTCACGCCGACTACATCAAGAACATGATCACCGGCGCCGCGCAGATGGACGGGGCGATCCTCGTCGTGTCCGCTGCCGACGGCCCGATGCCGCAGACCCGCGAGCACATCCTCCTGGCCCGCCAGGTCGAGGTGCCGAGCCTGGTCGTGTATCTCAACAAGGTCGACATGGTCGACGACGAGATGCTCATCGACCTGGTCGAGATGGAGGTCCGCGAGCTCCTCAGCAAGCAGGACTTCCCGGGCGACGACATCCCGGTCATCCGCGGCTCGGCGCTCAAGGCGCTCGAGTCCACCAGCACCGATCCCGAGGACGAGTCCTACGCCTCGATCAAGGAGCTGATGGACGCGGTCGACAGCTACATCCCGACCCCGGCGCGTGAGACGGACAAGCCGTTCCTCATGCCGATCGAGGATGTCTTCGGCATCAAGGGCCGCGGCACCGTGGCCACCGGCCGCATCGAGCGCGGCGTGGTCCACACCGGCGATTCCGTGGAGCAGGTCGGCATCCATGCCAAGCCCCGCTCGCTGGTGGTCACCGGCGTCGAGATGTTCAAGAAGACCCTCGACGACGGCCAGGCCGGCGACAACGTCGGGCTCCTCCTGCGCGGTATCGAGCGCGAGGAGATCGAGCGCGGCCAGGTGCTCGCCAAGCCGGGCAGCGTGAAGCCGGGCACCAAGTTCAAGGCCGAGGTCTACGTCCTCGGCAAGGACGAGGGTGGCCGCCACACGCCGTTCTACTCGGGCTACCGCCCGCAGTTCTACCTCCGCACGACCGATGTCACCGGCGCGATCGCACTCCCGCAGGGCGTGGAGATGATCATGCCGGGCGACAACGTCAACATCGACGTCGAGCTGATCACACCGATCGCAATCGAGCAGGGGCAGCGGTTCGCGATTCGCGAGGGCGGGCACACCGTCGGCGCCGGCGTGATCACCGAGGTCCTCGGCTAACCGATATGGCCAAGCAGCGCATCCGCATTCGTCTGAAGGCGTACGACCACAAGCTCCTCGACCAGTCGGCCGAGCAGATCGTGGAGACGGCGCAGCGGACGGGTGCCGACGTGGCCGGCCCCGTGCCGTTGCCCACTCGGATCGAGAAGTACACCGTGATTCGCGGCCCGTTCGTCCACAAGGACGGCCGGGAGCAGTTCGAGATCAGGACCCACAAGCGCCTGATCGACATCATCGATCCGTCGACCAAGACGGTGGATGCGCTGATGCGGCTGAGCCTGGCCGCGGGCGTGGATATCGAAATCAAGATGTGATGCGTGGGGCGGCACCGTCCGCCCCTCCCATCCGCCATCGAAAGGAAGCCAGGGAACACAGTGCCGGCAGGAATCATCGGGCGGAAGCTCGGGATGATGCGGATCTTCGCGGACGACGGAAGCGTCGTCCCGGTCAGCGTCATCGAGGCGACCCCCAATACCATCACGCGGCTCCGCACCGCCGAGCAGGACGGCTACGTCGCCCTGCAGCTCGGCGCGGGCACTGCCAAGCGGGTCACCAAGCCGGTGGCCGGCCAGTTCAGCGCGCTTCCCAAGGACCTGCAGCGCCCGCGCCACGTGCGCGAGCTGCGGATCGACGCCACCGAGGGCTACGAGGCCGGGCAGCAGCTCGACGTCACGCTCTTCGAGGCGGGGGAGCTGGTCGACGTGACCGGCACCAGCAAGGGCAAGGGGTTTGCCGGCACGATCAAGCGGCACCACTTCCATCGCGGCCCCAAGACCCACGGCTCCAACAACTACCGGCAGCCCGGCTCGGTCGGCGCCGGCACGACTCCGGGTCGTGTCTTCAAGAACACCAAGATGGCGGGCCATCTCGGCGACGACCGGGTGACCGTCAAGAAGCTCAAGGTCGTTCGGGTCGATCCCGAGCGGAACCTCATCCTCGTGAAGGGTGCGGTTCCCGGGGCGCGCAACGGCCTGCTGCTCGTGCAGAAGGCGAAGTGACGATGCCCCAGACGACGATCCTCACCGCCGCCGGCAAGGAGGCCGGCCAGGTAGAGCTGGCCGAGGCCCTCTTCGCGGCGCCGGTGAACGAGACGCTCATCCACCAGGCGGTGGTGCGCCAGCTCGCCTCGCGGCGGCTCGGCACCTCCGACACCCTGACCCGCGGCCAGGTGGCCGGCGGCGGCAAGAAGCCGTGGCGCCAGAAGGGGACCGGTCGCGCCCGCCAGGGCACCCGCACCGCCCCGCACTGGGTCGGCGGCGGCGTGGTCTTCGGACCGCATCCGCGCAGCCACGACGTCAAGATGAACAGCAAGATGCGCCGGGCCGCGCTGCGCGGGGTCCTCTCCGCCAAGCACGAGGACGGGGCGCTGCGGGTGGTCGAGGGCTTTGACCTCGATGCCGCCGGCACGCGGGCCTTCATGGGTCGCCTGACCGGCTGGAACGCCGAGGGCAAGGTCCTGCTGGTGCTCCCGGCCCGCGACCAGGTCATCGAGCGCTCCGCGGGCAACGTCCGCGAGGTGCGCGTCCTGCTCGCCGACAGCCTCAACGTGGTCGACCTGCTGCAGGCCGACACGATCGTGATGACCCGCGAGGCCCTCGACCGGGTCGTGGAGGTGTACGGATGAGCTCGGTGACGATGCACGACGTGCTGCTGCGACCGGTGATCAGCGAGAAGAGCGTTCTCGAGACCGAGCGCAACAACTACACCTTCGCGGTCGCCCGCGACTCCAACAAGTTCCAGATCAAGGCCGCCGTCGAGGCCGAGTTCAAGGTTGATGTGCTCGGTGTCCGGGTGGTGAACGTCAAGCCGAAGCAGAAGCGGCGCGGCCGCAAGACGCTCGGCATGGTCCCCGGCTGGCGCAAGGCGATCGTGACGATCGCTGCGGGCCAGAAGATCGAGCTCTTCGAGGCCGTTTAGAAATGCCATTGCGAAGCTATCGACCGACGAGCCCGGGTCTCCGCCAGATGACCCGCTCGACGTTCGAGGAAATCACCGAAACCACGCCGCACAAGCCGCTCACCGAGCGGATGGTTCGACGTGCCGGACGCAACAACCAGGGCCGCCTGACGGTCCGTCACCAGGGAGCCGGCCACAAGCGCCTGTACCGGGTGATCGACTGGAAGCGCGAGAAGCACGGCGTGCCCGCGCGCATCGCGACGGTCGAGTACGACCCCAACCGGTCGGCGCGCATCGGTCTGCTGCACTACGCGGACGGCGAGAAGCGCTACATGCTGCTGCCGCACGGCCTCAAGGTCGGCGACCGCGTCGTCTCCGGCCCGGATGCCGAGGCACGGACGGGCAACGCCCTGCCGCTGACCCGCATTCCGCTGGGCACGCAGGTCCACAACATCGAGCTGGTCGCCGGTCGCGGCGGGCAGATCGTCCGGTCGGCGGGGAGCAGCGCACAGCTGCTCGCAAAGGAGGGCGAGTTCGCCACCCTGCGGCTGCCATCGGGCGAGGTGCGCCGTGTGCGCGCCGGCTGCATGGCCACCATCGGCCAGGTGAGCAACCTGGACCACGAGAACCAGAAGATCGGCAAGGCAGGCCGCTCGCGCCACATGGGCAAGCGCCCGCAGGTGCGCGGCTCGGTCATGAACCCGCGCGACCACCCGCACGGTGGTGGCGAGGGCAAGCAGTCGACCGGCATGCCGCCCAAGACTCCGTGGGGCAAGCCGGCCATGGGCCTTCGGACCCGTGCCCGCAAGAACCCCAGCAACAAGATGATCGTTCGGCGTCGATATGGACGCGGTTAGGAGAGCGCGATGAGTCGTTCCGTCAAGAAGGGACCCTACGTCGACGCGCGCCTGCTCGGCCGCATCGACGATATGAACAAGCGCAACGAGCGAAAGGTGCTCCGCACCTGGTCGCGTGCGAGCGTGATCTTCCCGCAGATGATCGGGCACACGATCGCCGTCCACGATGGACGACGGCACGTGCCGGTGTTCGTCACCGAGAACATGGTCGGGCATCGGCTCGGCGAGTTCGCGCCGACGCGCACCTTCCGTGGCCACGGCGGCCGAGCGACCGAGCGCAGCTCGGCGTTGAAGTAGGTCGTGACGATGCGCGTTTCCGCCACCGCCAAGTACATCCGCATCAGCCCGCGCAAGGTGCGCCTGGTGACCAACCTCATCGCCGGCAAGCCGGTCGAGGAGGCTGCCGCCATCCTGCGCTTCCTGCCCAACGCGGCAGCCAAGGACGTCGCGAAGGTGCTCAAGAGCGCCACCGCCAACGCCGAGAACAACTACAACCTGTCGGCCGACGACCTCACCGTGGTGAGTGCCACGGCCGACGAGGGTCCGACCCTCAAGCGCGGACGGCCGCGCGCCCAGGGTCGCTACTTCGCAATTCTGAAGCGGACCAGCCACATCACGGTTGCTGTGGCTGACCGAGAGGAGGCCTGATGGGTCACAAGGTTCACCCGTACGGCTTCCGGATCGGTGTCATCAAGCCCTGGTTGGCCAAGTGGTACGCGGATCGCGACTACGCCACCCTGCTGCAGGAGGACATGCGGATCCGGCAGCTGGTCGCCAAGCAGCTTTCCAACGCCAGCGTCAGCCAGGTCGAGATCGAGCGTGGCATCAACCACGTCACCGTGACGGTGCACACCGCCAAGCCGGGGATCGTGATCGGCAAGGGCGGCGCGAACGTCGACATGCTGCGCAACAACATCGGCAAGCAGACCAACAAGAAGGTCAAGCTCGAGATCAAGGAGATCCTCCAGCCCGAGCTCGACGGCGTCCTGGTGGCCCAGAACGTGGCCGGTCAGCTGGAGCGGCGCATCGCCTTCCGCAAGGCGATCAAGCAGTCCATCCAGCGGACCATCAAGGCCGGCGCGAAGGGCGTCAAGATCCAGGTCTCCGGTCGCCTCGGTGGCTCCGAGATGAGCCGCACCGAGTGGGACAAGGAGGGGCGCATCCCGTTGGGCACCCTGCGCGCCGACATCAGCTACGGCGTCGTCCACGCCCGCACCACTTACGGACGCATCGGCGTCAAGGTGTGGGTCTACCGGGGCGAGCAGCTCGGCGAGAAGCCGGGCAGCGCGCGCACCGAACCGCGTGAGCCGCGTGCGGCGCGCGCCGGACGCGGGACCCGCAGCACCACGACGCGCACCCCGCGCACCGCGGAGCGTGCCGCCGTGGCCACCGCCAGCGCGGCGACCACGGATGCCGACACCACCCCGAACGAGCCGGCGACGCCGGCCGAGGAGTCCTGACCGATGCTGATGCCGAAGCGCGTCAAGCACCGCAAGGTGCAGCGCGGTCGTCGACGAGGGATGGCCAAGGGAGGCACCCTGGTCAGCTTTGGAGATTTCGGGCTGATGGCCGAGGAGGTCTGCTGGCTGACCAGCCGCCAGATCGAGGCGGCGCGGCGGGCGATGACCCACCACATCAAGCGCGGTGGCCGCGTCTGGATCCGGGTCTTCCCGGACAAGCCGGTGACCAAGAAGCCGGCCGAGGTCCGCATGGGCTCCGGCAAGGGCGCACCCGACCACTGGGTCGCGGTGGTCAAGCCGGGTCGTGTGATGTTCGAGATGTCGGGCGTCCCCGAGCCGATCGCCCGCGAGGCGATGCGGCTGGCGAGCCACAAGCTGCCGATCAGCACGAAGTTCGTCGTCAAGGAGGGCCTCGAAGTTGGACATCAGTGAGATCAGGGCACTCTCGGACACGGACCTCGAGAGCGAGCTGGTGAGCGCGAAGCAGGAGCTCTGGAAGATCCGCTTCGATCTCGCCACGCGACAGGAAAAGAACTATTCCAGGCTGCCGGCGACCCGCAAGCGGATCGCCCGCATCCTGACCGTGATGACCGAACGCCAGCGCACCGCTGACGTGGAAAAGGCCAGTTGATGCAGGGCAAGCGAAGAACCAAGGTCGGACGCGTCGTGTCCGACAAGATGGACAAGACCATCGTCGTGAGCGTTGAGCGGCTCCGGCGCCACCCGATCTACAAGCGGGTCGTGCGCCTCTCGAGCAAGTTCAAGGCGCACGACGAGGAGAACACCGCCAAGGTCGGCGACACGGTGCGGATCGAAGAGAGCCGCCCGCTGTCGCGCGAGGTTCGCTGGCGCGTGGTGGAGGTCGTCGCGCGCGGCTCCCACGAGGAGCTGGTGGGCTAGATGATTCGTCAGCAGAGCCGGCTCCGCGTCGCTGACAACACCGGCGCGCGCACGATCATGTGCATCACCGTCATCGGTCGCTCGACGAGCGATACCGCCGAGGTGGGCGACGTGATCGTGGCCAGCGTCAAGCAGGCGCTCCCCAACTCGAGCGTCAAGAAGGGCGACGTCGTGCGCGCCGTGATCGTTCGTACCGCCAAGGAGTACGGCCGCCCGGACGGGAGCCACATCCGGTTCGACGAGAACGCCGCCGTCCTCATCACGCCGCAGGGCAACCCGCGCGGGACCCGCATCTTCGGGCCCGTGGCGCGTGAGCTCCGCGAGCGCAACTACATGAAGATCGTGTCACTCGCCCCGGAGGTGCTGTAACCATGGCCAACGTTCGCAGGGGCGATACGGTGGTCGTGCTGGCCGGCAAGGACCGGGGCAAGCGCGGCACCGTGGAGCGCATCGAGAAGACCAAGCGTGGCCTGGGGGTCGTGGTGCCCGGGCTCAACATGGCGCGCAAGCACCAGCGCGCCGCGCAGCGGACCCAGCAGGGCGGGATCCTCGACCTGCCGGTGCCGATGCACATCAGCAACGTGCAGATCGTCTGCCCGCGCTGCAACAAGCCGACACGCATCGGCCACACGCAGCTGGAGGACGGTCGCCGCGCACGGGTCTGCAAGCACTGCGGCGAGCAGATCGAGGTGACGACCAAGTGAGCCCGGAGAAGACCACCAAGCCGAAGGCCACGAAGCCCGCCGCGACGAAGGCCGCCAAGCCCGCCGCTGCCAAGGCATCGGGCAAGCCCGCCGCCGCGAAGGCGTCTGACAAGTCCACTGCGGCGAAGCCGGCTGCCCGCAAGGCGACCAACGGCGCATCGGCCCCCAAGGGGAGCTTCGCGCCCCCGACGTACGCCGGCCTGCGCCAGCGCTACCGCGACGAGGTGGCGCCTGCCATGCAGCGCGAGTTCAGCTATCCCAACCCGATGCAGATCCCGCGCCTCGAGAAGGTCGTGGTCAACATCGGCCTGGGCGAGGCGATCCAGAACGCCAAGGCGCTGGACGCCGCGGTCGGCGACCTGACCATCATCACCGGCCAGAAGCCGATCGTGACCCGCGCCAAGCGCAGCATCGCGCAGTTCCGCCTGCGGACCGGGATGCCGATTGGCGCCAAGGTCACGCTGCGCGGCCAGCGAATGTACGACTTCCTGGAGCGCACGATGTCGCTGGCACTGCCACGCATCCGCGACTTCCGGGGAATCCCCACCCGCTCGTTCGACGGGCGCGGGAACTTCAGCCTCGGCCTGCGGGAGCAGCTCGTGTACCCGGAGATCGACTACGACAAGATCGATCGCCTGCGCGGGATGGAGATCAGCATCGTGACGACGGCCAAGACCGACGAGGAGGGGCGCAAGCTCCTGGACCTCCTCGGGATGCCGTTCCAGGCGAGTTAGGGAAGCGAGTAGGTAATGGCCAAGAAGTCAAGCATCGCGAAGGCGGCACGCACGCCGCGCTTCGGCGTCCGCCAGCACAACCGATGTGCGGTCTGCGGTCGCCCGCGCGGCTACATGCGCCGCTTCGCACTGTGCCGCATCTGCTTCCGGGAGCGTGCCCTCGAGGGCCTGCTGCCGGGAGTCACCAAGTCGAGCTGGTAGCTCACTGACACCAGCCGCCCGCCGGCGGCAGATCAGCGGCAGGCGCCACCCGAACCGTCGGGAGCGAACCACCGCCGAGGAGACATGAACCACCGATGAACACAACCGACCCGATCGCGGACATGCTCACGCGTGTCCGTAACGCCAGCGCGGCACGCCACCGCGAGGTGACGCTTCCGTCGAGCAAGGTGAAGCGCGAGCTCGCGCGAATCCTGGCCGAGGAGGGCTTCATCGACTCGTTCGCCACGGCCCCCGGCGACGTCCAGGAGCAGCTGACCATGCGGCTCAAGTACGTCGAGGGCAAGACGCCGGTGGTGAGCGGGCTCAAGCGGATCAGCAAGCCCGGCCTGCGCGTCTACGCGCGCAAGACCGAGATCCCGCGCGTCCTCGGCGGACTCGGGATCGCCGTCCTCTCAACCTCCCGCGGGATCATGACCGGGTCGCAGGCCCGCTCACTGAATCTCGGCGGCGAGGTCCTCTGCTACGTCTGGTAAGGAGCGAACGCATGTCCCGAATCGGTCGACTGCCGGTCGCACTGCCCGACAACGTGGAGATCACTCAGAGCGGCCAGCGCCTCAGCGTGAAAGGCCCGCTGGGGGAGCTGTCGCGTGACATCCACCCAGAGATGACCATCGAGCGCGCCGACGGCGAGCTGCGGGTCGTCCGTCCCAGCGACGAGCCGAAGCACCGTGCCCTGCATGGCCTGACGCGCAGCCTGGTCGCCAACATGGTGACCGGGGTGACGACGGGCTTCACCAAGAACCTCGAGATCGCCGGAGTGGGGTATCGTGCTCAGCTCCAGGGCGAGAAGCTGGTGCTCGCACTCGGCTACTCGCACCCGGTCGAGGTCACCCCGCCGACGGGGATCGAGTTCCGCGTCGACACGCCGACCCGGCTCGCCGTCTTCGGGGCGGACAAGGAGCTGGTCGGGCAGACCGCCGCGTACATCCGCCAGCAGCGCAAGCCTGAGCCCTACAAGGGCAAGGGCATCCGGTACGCCGGCGAGCAGATCCTCCGCAAGGCCGGCAAGGCCGGCAAGGTCGGAGGCGGGAAGTAGCACATGATCAAGAAGACATCTCGCGACGCGCTGCGGCGCAAGCGGCACGAGCGCCTGCGGCTCCGGATCTCCGGCAGCACCGAGCGCCCGCGCCTCTCGATCTTCCGCAGCAGCAAGTTCATCTACGCCCAGGTGATCGATGACACCACGGGGCGCACCCTGGCCGCGGCTTCCAGCCGTGAGTCCGATCTCGCCGCCGGTCCCAAGGTGGACACGGCGCACGCGGTCGGGAAGGCCCTCGCCGATCGGGCGAAGGCAGCCGGCGTGAGCACCGTGGTCCTCGACCGCGGCGGGTATCGCTACCACGGGCGGGTTCGCTCGCTCGCCGAGGGTGCCCGCGAGGGCGGCCTCGACCTGTAGGGCGAAAAGGAGCACTTATGGCAAGGATCGATGCCTCGAAGCTAGCGCTCGAGGAGAAGGTCGTTCAGATCAATCGCGTGGCCAAGGTCGTCCGCGGTGGCCGCCGCTTCAGCTTCAGTGCTGTGGTGGTCGTCGGTGACGGCAACGGCGTCGTGGGCGCCGGCCTCGGGAAGGCCAACGAGGTCCCCGAGGCCATCCGCAAGGGCGTCGAGGACGCGAAGAAGAACCTGATCCGCGTGCCGCTCGTCGGCTCGACCATCCCCCACGAGGTGACGACCAAGTTCGGCGCCGCGAAGGTGATGCTCAAGCCGGCCGCCGCGGGTACCGGCGTGATCGCCGGCGGCAGTGTCCGGTCGGTGGTCGAGGCGGCCGGCATCCGCGACCTGCTCAGCAAGAGCATGGGCAGCAACAACCCGATCAACGTCGTGCGGGCGACCGTCGAGGCGATGCGCGGCATGCGCTCGGCCGACGACATCGCCGGCGTCCGTGGCAAGACGGCCGAGCAGCTGCTCGGCCGGCAGGGCGCGGAGCATGCGCGTCGACCGCACGAGATCCCGGAGCGACCTCCGGCGCCGGCGTTCGGCGGACCGGGAGGTGGCCGTGGCCGCTAAGCGCAGCACCAAGAAGCAGGGCGGCCAGCTCCTCCGCGTGACCTGGGTCCGCTCGACCATCGGTCACAAGGAGGCGGCGCGGGGCACGATCCGCGCGCTGGGCCTGCATCGCCTGCACCAGACCGTCGAGATCGCCGATACCCCGGAGAACCGGGGCATGCTGCGTCGCGTCGCCTTCCTCCTCTCGGTTGAGGAGCCGGCGGGCGCCAGCAGCACGGCCAAGGAGGAAGGGTCAGCATGAAGCTCCACGACCTTCAGCCCACGCCCGGCTCGCACAAGCCGTCGCGCAGGGTGGGCCGCGGACACGGCTCCGGCCGCGGCAAGACCGCGGGCCGGGGGACGAAGGGCCAGAAGTCTCGGGCCGGTGGCGGTATCCCCGCCTGGTTCGAGGGCGGCCAGACGCCCCTGCACGTTCGCACCCCGAAGCTGCACGGCTTCAAGAACCGGTTCCGGGTCGAGTACCGGGTGATCAACCTGTCCCAGCTCAGCGAGGCTGAGAAGGGCGTCCTGATCACCCCGGACACGCTCGCCCACGACCAGCTCGTGCGCGACCAGAAGACCCGCCAGATGCCGCTCAAGATCCTCGGCACCGGTGACGCCCCCAAGGGCGTGACGGTGCATGCCCACGCCTTCACGCGCACCGCGCGCGAGAAGCTCGAGGCGGCAGGGTCCACCATCCAGCGCCTCTCGTGGCCGGACAACGCACCCATCGACGACGAGACCGATGCCGCCGAGGCGGCGGCGACCCACGCCAAGACCAAGGCAGGACGGGCAGAGGCCCGCGCGCTCGCCTCAGGCGAGGCGCCGGCCCCGGCCAGCGCCCCGGCGACGAGCGAGTCCGCATCGGAGGAGCCGGCGGACGCCGACGACGACGCCGAGAGCGAGTCCTAGCCAGTGTTCGAGTCGCTCGTCACCGCATTCCGCGCGCCGGACATCCGGCGCAAGGTCTTCTTCACCCTCTTCATCCTGCTGATCTTCCGGATCCTGACCAACGTCCCCGTCCCGAACGTCAACCAGGCGCAGCTGCAGAGCCTCTTCGAGTCCAACCAGCTGCTCGGCCTGATTGATCTCTTCTCGGGCGGCGGCCTGGCCACCGCGTCGATCATCGGCATGGGGGTGAATCCCTACATCAACGCCAGCATCATCATGCAGCTCATGCAGGGGGTCATCCCCAGCCTGGGCGAGCTGGCGCGTGAGGGCGAGTACGGGCGCAACAAGATCAACCAGTACACCCGCCTGCTGACCGTTCCGCTGGCCTTCGCCCAGGGCTTCGGCTTCAGCATCATCCTGGCGAACGCCGGCGTCATCCCGGCGGCCAGCTTCTTCAGCTGGGAGACCTTCTCCCTCCTCCTGAGCTTCACCGCCGGCACGATCCTGCTCATGTGGCTCGGCGAGCTGATCAGCGAGCGCGGCCTCGGCAACGGCATCAGCTTCATCATCTTCGCCGGGATCGTCGGCCGCATCCCGCACCAGGCCGGCGGCATCGTCACCGGACCGGACGGGCTGACCCGCATCATCCCGTTCATCATCCTGGCGGTCATCATCATTGCCGGCGTGGTGTTCATCAACGAGGGCCAGCGCCGCATCCCGGTCCAGTACGCCAGCCGCGTCCGTGGCCGGCGCATGTACCAGGGCCAGACGCAGTACCTGCCGCTCAAGGTGACGATGGCCGGCGTGATCCCGATCATCTTCGCCATCAGCCTGCTGCTCTTCCCGGCGCAGATCGCAACGTACTTCGCCAACAGCAGCATCGACTGGGTGCGCGGTGCGGCGTCGTTCATCTCCAACAACCTGAGCCCGCAGACCAACCCGTGGCTGTACTCCGGCCTCTACTTCACGCTGGTCGTGTTCTTCACCTACTTCTACACCGCGTTCCAGTTCCGGCCCGACCAGACCGCTGACTACCTCCGCAAGAACGGCGGGTTCATCCCGGGCATTCGACCGGGTCGTCCCACCGAGGAGTTCCTGTCGAGGATCACGAACCGCATCACGCTGGGAGGCGCCCTCTTCCTGGGCATCCTTGCGGTGCTGCCCACCATCATCTCGACGCTGATCCCGGGTACCAGCGCGCTCCAGCTCGGCGGCACGAGCATCCTCATCGTGGTGACCGTGGTGGTCGAGACGATGAAGCAGCTCGAGGCGCAGATGCTGATGCGCCACTACGAAGGCTTCATGCGGTGACCGACCCCGGCATGGTGCCGGAGCTGCCGGGGCGGGAGATCATCCTCCTCGTCGGCGCGGTGGGAGCCGGCAAGGGAACCCAGGCCTCCATCCTGTCGCAGCAGCTCGGCCTTCCGCACGTGGCGAGCGGCAACCTGTTCCGCGAGGCGCTGCGCGACGGCACCCCACTTGGCGAGGAGGCGCGCGGCTACATGCAGAGCGGCGAGCTGGTCCCTGACGAGCTGACGATCGCGATGGTCATGGAGCGCCTTGCGCGCCCTGATGCCGGGGCAGGCGTCATCCTCGACGGGTTCCCGCGCACGGTCCGCCAGGCGCAGGCGCTCGACGAGACCCTGGCCGCGCAGGACGAGCGGATCGACCGGGTCGTGTTCATCGAGGTTCCCGTGGACGAGCTGGTGCGCCGCGTGAGCGGCCGCTGGGTGTGCCCGACCTGCGGCACGCCGTACCACGTCGACACCGACCCGCCCCGCCAGCCCGGCGTGTGCGACCGTGACGGCAGCCCGCTGGTCCAGCGCGACGACGATCGCCCGGAGGTGGTCAGCGCGCGGATGGCGAAGCAGATCCCGCCGATGGAGGCGGTGATCGCGCACTACGAGCATCTCGGCAGCGTGACCCGCGTCGACGGCATGCGGCCCATCGCCGAGGTGACCGATGCGATCCGCGGCGCACTGCGCGAGGGCATCGGCAGCCGCTGATGGGGATCCCGCTCGGCCGCCGCGCGACGGTCACCATCAAGCGTCCCGAGGAGATCGCCACCATGCGCCGCGCCGGGCTCGTCCTGGCCGGCATCCTGGAGGTGATCGAGGCGGAGCTGCGGCCCGGCGTCACGACCGGCGCGCTGGATCGCATCGCCGAGACGATGATGCGCGACGCCGGCGCCGTCCCCTCATTCAAGGGCTACGGCAGCAACCCGCCGTTCCCCGGCTCCATCTGCGCCAGCATCAACGACGAGGTGGTGCATGGCATCCCATCGACGAAGCGAGTGATCAACGACGGTGACATCGTGAGCGTCGACGTCGGCTGCATCGTCGATGGCTGGCACGCCGACTGCGCCCGCACCTTCGGGGTCGGCCAGGTCGCGGACGACCTGCGCCAGCTCGTCGAGGTGACCCAGCGGGGGATGGAGGCGGGCATCGCGGCCGCCGTGCCGGGCAACCGGCTCGGCGACATCGGCCATGCCATCGAGACCGTCGCCCACCAGTACGGCTACGGCCTGGTTCGCCCGTTCGTGGGCCATGGCATCGGCACCTCGATGCACGAGGAGCCCAACGTGCCGAACTACGGGCGGCCGGGCACGGGGCTGAAGATCGAGGCAGGGATGTGCTTCGCCATCGAGCCGATGTTCAACCTCGGCGACGACGAGGTCGGCGTGCTCGACGACGGCTGGACGGTGGTCACCCAGGACGGGTCACCATCGGCCCATTTCGAGAACACGATTGCCATCACCGAGCACGGTGCGCAGGTGCTCACCAGCCGATGAGCCGCCCGTTGTACGTCGCTCGGGGGCTGGTGTATACTCCTCGTTCGGGTCGCCCTGAGCGGCGGCCTTTCCGTGTGTTTTCCCAATTCCCATTGTCAATTCATGGCTTGAATGAGGGTGCGTAGCGCTTGGCAAAGAAGGATGCGATCGAGGTAGAGGGCGAGGTGATCCTCCCCCTGCCGAACGCGATGTTCAAGGTGAAGCTGGAGAACGGGCACGAGGTGCTCGCGCATATCTCCGGCAAGCTTCGCCAGAACTTCATTCGCATCCTGCCCGGCGACACGGTCCGCGTCGAGCTCAGTCCCTATGACCTCACCCGGGGTCGGATCACGTACAGGATGAGATGAAGGTTTCAGCGTCCGTGAAGCCTCGCTGCGAGCGCTGCAAGGTGATCAAGCGTTCCGGCGTGGTGATGGTCATCTGCGTCATTCCCAAGCACAAGCAGCGACAGGGGTAGCCGAAGCAACGTGGCACGTATCGCTGGTGTCGATATCCCGCGCGAGAAGCGCGTGGAGATCGCCCTCACCTATATCCACGGCATCGGCCCGACGTCCGCCCGCAAGGTGCTGACCGCGACCGGCGTCTCGCCGGACACGCGCGTCCGCGACCTGAGCGAGGACGACGTCAACCGTCTCCGCGAGGTGATCGACAAGGGCTTCAAGGTGGAGGGCGACCTGCGCCGCGAAGTCAGCATGAATGTAAAGCGCTTGATGGAGATCGGGTCGTACCGCGGCCTTCGCCATCGTCGCAACCTCCCGGTGCGGGGACAGCGCACCAAGACCAACGCACGTCAGCGTCGGGGCGTTCGAAAGATCGTCTCGGTACGCCGCAAGAAGTAACGACACATCGATCAGACCGCCGATCGGATCGGCGTGACACAGGAGTTCCATGGCTGAACGGAAGCGCCCACAGCAGCGCGGTAAGAAGCGCGAGCGGAAGAACGTCCCCGTCGGGCATGCGCACATCCAGTCGACGTTCAACAACACGATCGTGACGATCACCGACACGAGCGGGAACGCCATCAGCTGGGGCAGCGCTGGCCTGGCCGGCTTCAAGGGCTCGCGCAAGAGCACGCCCTACGCCGCCGCGCAGACGGCGGAGATCGCCGCGCGCAAGGCGATGGAGCATGGCATGCGCCAGGTCGAGGTCTACGTCAAAGGCCCCGGCGCCGGTCGCGAGCAGGCGATCCGCTCGCTCCAGACCGCCGGTCTCGAGGTGACCGCCATCACCGACGTCACGCCGATCCCGCACAACGGCTGCCGCCCACCCAAGCGACGCCGGGTCTGAGGGAGAAGACGATGGCACGATACAACGACGCGGTATGCCGCATCTGCCGCCGAGAAGGGCTCAAGCTCTTCCTCAAGGGCAGCCGGTGCTACACCAAGAAGTGCTCGTTCGAGCGCCGCAGCACCCCTCCAGGGATGTACGCGCAGCGCCGCCGCAAGGTGAGCGAGTACGGCCTCCAGCTGCGTGAGAAGCAGAAGGTCCGGAAGAGCTACTCCGTCCTCGAGAAGCAGTTCCAGAACTACTTCGAGAAGGCCGAGAAGCGCAAGGGGATGACCGGCGAGAACCTGCTCCGCATGCTCGAGATGCGCCTCGACAACGTCGTCTTCCGGATGGGCCTCGCCTCCAGCCGCGCCCAGGCGCGCCAGCTGGTCAGCCACGGCCACTTCGCGGTCAACGGCCGACCCACCAACGTGCCGAGCTTCGGCGTCACGGTGGGCGACAAGGTCGAGGTCCGCGAGAGCCGGCGCAGCCGGGAGATCTTCAAGACCACCGCCGAGCTGATGAAGTCGGCTCAGACTCCGGACTGGGTGAGCCCCGACGCGGGCAAGCTCAGCGGAACCGTCATCGCCGAACCGGCGCGCGAGCAGATGCCGCTCGAATTCAACGAGCAGCTCGTCGTCGAGTACTACTCGCGCTAGCACCTAGGGGCACCAACGACCGCTCATGATCGATCTCGAGACCACGACCACCGAAATCCCGACCCCTCGCATCGAGGAGGTCTCGTCTGACGGCAACACCAGCACCTTCGAGGTGCAGCCGCTCCAGGACGGCTACGGCGTCACGCTGGGCAACGCCCTGCGTCGCGTCCTGCTGAGCTCCCTGGAGGGGTCTGCCGTCACCGGCATCCAGATCACCGGCGTCTTCCACGAGTTCAGCACCATCGAGAACGTCAAGGAAGACGTCACCCAGATCGTCCTCAACATCAAGCAGCTGCGCCTTCGCTCGTTCGCGCGTCACGCCGTGACGCTCAAGCTGATGAAGCGTGGCGCCGGCCCGGTCACCGCGGCCGACATCACCGAGTCCGCCGACATCGAGGTCGTCAACCCCGACCTCGTGCTGCTGACCCTCGACTCCGACGACGGGGCCATCGAGATGGACCTGACCGTGGAGACGGGGATCGGCTACCGGCCCGCAGAGCACACCGAGGAGATGCCCATCGGCGTCATCCCGGTCGACGCCATCTTCTCCCCCGTGCGGCGCGTCAACTTCACGGTCAGCGACACCCGCGTTGGCCAGATGACGAACTTCGACCGCCTCCTGCTCGAGGTCGAGACCGATGCGACCACCACGCCGCAGGCGGCGGTGGCGCAGGCGGCGACGATCCTCGTCAACGAGCTGTCGCGCTTCGCCGACATCGGTCGCGCGCCGCGCGCCGGTGGCGAGGAGACGAACGGCACGGGTGCCGTGGCGGCCAACCTGCTGGATGCACCCATCGAGGAGCTCGACCTCCCGATGCGTGCCTACAACAGCCTGAAGCGGAACAACATCACCAAGATCGGCCAGGTGCTGGCTCTCTCGGACGACGAGTTCCTGCGGATGCGCAACTTCGGCAAGAAGAGCCTCGACGAGCTGAAGGAACGCCTCGCCCTGCGTGGCTTCATCAGCCCCGATTCGACCGACGGCGCCGCGGACGAGTCTGACCTGCCGGCCTCGGCCGAGCTGGACGAGGCCGTCGCCGCCGAGCTGGACCGCGAGGCCTAGACACCCATGCCGCACCAGATCACCGGACGGCGCCTGGGTCGCAAGGGCGACCATCGGGCGCACATGCTCTCGAACCTGGCGGTGGCGATCCTCCGCTACGAGAAGGTCAAGACCACCGAGGCCAAGGCCAAGGAGGTCCGCGGCCTGGTGGACGGCATGATCACCACCGCCAAGAAGGGTGGGCTCGCGGCGCGCCGCTCACTGGCCGCCCAGATCCCGCACGAGCCGCTCATTGTCGAGAAGCTGATGAGCGAGATCGCCGGGAAGTACGCGGACCGCGCGTCGGGCTACACCCGGATCGTCAAGATCGGTCAGCGCCTCGGAGACGCGGCGCCGATCGTCCAGATCGAGCTCGTCTAGGCGCGGGCCGCCAATTCAATCCGCCCGATGCCGACGCAGCACCGATGTGCGCGCGCCGTCATCGAGTACGACGGGACCGCCTTCATCGGCTCCCAGGTCCAGCCAACCGGCAGGACCGTCGCGGGAGTGCTGGAGGAGGCGCTTAACAGACTGACCGGGGAGCGGGTGCGAATCCGTCTTGCCGGGAGAACCGATGCCGGGGTGCATGCCTCCGGGCAGGTGATCGCCTTCTGCCTTCCGCGGCGACGTGGGGAGCGCAGGCTCGCCTGGCCGGAGCTGCGACGGCGGCTGAACGCCGCTCTTCCCCGGGACGTGGCGGTGCGCAGCCTGCGTGCCGCGGCGGCGGGCTTCGACCCGCGCCGCGACGCGACGTTGCGCGTGTACCGCTATCGCATTCGGCACGGGGGCGCGCGAGCGCCGCTGGACCGACATCGGACGCTCGAGATCGACGACCGGCTCGACGTGGCGGCCATGCAGGCCGCGGCGTCGCGCTTTCCCGGACACCGCGATTTCGCGGCGCTCGGGAGCGATCGGCGGGGCCGCACGGTGCGGCACCTCGTCGAGGTGGCGGTGTTCCGGCGCGGGAGCCTCATCGAGGTTCGCGTGGCGGGGAACGCCTTCCTGCGACGGATGGTGCGCAGCATGGTGGCGATCCTGCTGGAGGTGGGGCGGGGACGCCTCACCGTCGCGCAGGTCGACGAACTGCTCGCTGGCGGCGCCCGGGCCCTTCATGGGCGCGCGGCACCGGCGCGCGGGCTGACCCTGGAGCGGGTCGTCTACGAATCGAACATGGACGCGGGCGCCGAGACGGTCGGTGCCGTACAACACACGTAACGCAGACCGGAGAGCTTTCGAACCGTGAAGACATACGCCGTCAAGGCGAGCGAGATCGAGCGAGGCTGGTGGGTGGTCGACGCAAGCGACCAGACCCTCGGACGCCTCGCCACGCGGATCGCGACCCTGCTCGAAGGCAAGCACAAGCCGATCTACTCGCCGCACCTCGACACCGGTGACCACGTGGTGGTCGTCAACGCGGCGCGGATCAAGGTGACCGGTGACAAGCTCCTTCAGAAGCGCTACTACCGCCACAGCAATTATCCCGGCGGCCTCAAGGAGGAGAGCCTCGAGGCGCTCCTCGAGCGCAGGCCCGAGCTCGTCATCGAGCGGGCCGTGAAGGGGATGCTGCCGCAGAATCGCCTCGGCCGCGCCATGTTCAAGAAGCTCAAGGTCTACGGCGGCGGGGACCACCCGCATGCCGCACAGCAACCGACGACGGTGGAGTTGTAAGCACCATGGCCACGAACTACATCTACGGAACCGGTCGCCGCAAGACGTCGGTCGCCCGCGTCCGACTCGTTCCCGGGGACGGGAGCATCGTCGTCAACGGCAAGCCGCTGGACGACTACTTCGGTCGCGTCCCGACCCTGAGCGGGCTGCGCCTGCCGTTTCGCGTGACCGAGACCGAGGGCCGCTACAGCGCCAGCGTGCTCGTCTCCGGCGGCGGCACCTCGGGCCAGGTCGGCGCCGTGCGCCATGGCATCGCCCGCGCGCTGCTCAGCGCCCATCCGGATGCGCGTGGCGCACTCCGCGAGGCCGGCCTCCTGACCCGAGATCCGCGGGCCAAGGAGCGCAAGAAGTACGGCCTCAAGCGCGCACGCAAGGCGCCGCAGTACACCAAGCGCTAGGCAACGCCGGCGCACCCTGACCTCCCGATGGGCCCCGGCGGCGACGCCGGGGCCCGATGGTATCCTTCTGCACCGTGCTGGACGCCGCCAACGAGTTCTTCCGAACCTACCTGCGAGGCACCTGGACGTCGCTCGTCGACATCCTCCTCGTGGCGCTGGTGGTGTACGGGCTCTTCGTCCTCATCCGCGGCACGCGCGCAGTGCGCATCGTCATCGGCCTGTCGATCCTGTACATCGTCTATCTCGCCGCGCGGCTCTTCGACCTGCAGTTGCTGACCCGGCTGATGGAGGCTGGTGCGGTGGTCGGCCTGTTCGCCGTGGTGGTCGTCTTCCAGCCGGAGCTGCGCCGTGTGCTCGAGCAGATCGGACGCGTGGGGTCGGTGAACCGCTTCTTCGTCTCCCAGGACGTCGCATCAGCCGAGCGCGTCGCCGGTGAGATCAGCCGAGCGGCGCGCCTGCTCGCCGGTTCCCGGCACGGGGCACTGGTGGTGATCGAGCGGGAGACCGGCCTGGGCGACTTGATCGCCGACTCCGGTGTCCCGGTGCATGCCGATCTGCGCGCCGAGCTGCTGGTCACGATCTTCTACCGTGGCACGGCATTGCACGACGGTGCGGTGGTCGTGTCCGGTGAGCGCATCGTGGCGGCCGGCGTCCTCCTGCCGCTCAGCCAGAACGTGCTCGACAGCGAACGCTACGGAACGCGCCACCGTGCGGCGATCGGCATCAGCGAGCAGACAGACGCGATCATCATCGTCGTCAGCGAAGAGACGGGCTCGATCAGCCTGGTCCTGCGCGGCCGGATCGAGCGCAACCTCTCGGAGGAGCACCTGCGGCGCCGCATCTTCAACCTCATTCGGCCGCAGGCCGGCCGTCGCCCCGTGCCGTTCCTGCGCCGTACCCTGGAGGGCCGCTGGGGGATCGGACGAGGCGAGGACGCCGGCCCGGCCTCGATCCCCGCCACCGCGGACGAGCGGGTGGTCGCCGTCCGCGACGAGACGCGTCCGACTGCCACCGCGACCAGCCCCGGCGATCGGCGTCCGTGATGCGCTGGCTGCGTGCGCGAACTGGCACCTCAAGCTGGGCGCGGTGGCCCTGGCCACCATCCTCTATACCGGCTTCGTGTACTCGGGCACGTTCACCGAGCGGACCTTCCCCGGCGTCCCCATCCGCGACATCGGCCAGCCGAGCGGCACGTTTCTGACGCCTCAGCAGCTGGGAACGGTTGACATCCGGTACCGGGCCACCGCCACGGTTGCCGCGACCGCTGAGACGTTCGACGTGACCGTCGACCTTTCCGGCTACGACATGTCACGCTCGGGACAGCCGCAGGCGCTCCCCATCGTGGTCAGCTCGCTCAACGACGACGTGACCGTGCTGGGATTCAACCCCACCACCGTATCGGTCACCATCGACCCGCGGGAGGAACGCCGGATCCCGGTGCGGGTGGAAATCGGTCAGGCGCCCGAGGGCCTCATCATCGGCCGCCCGCGGCTCAGCGTGCAGAGCGTGACCGCCATCGGCCCGGCCAGCGTGCTCGACCAGGTGGACCATGCGCGCGTCGTGGTGCGCATCGATCAGAGCGGTGTCGCAGTCAGCAACCAGTTCCGGCTCGAGGCAGTGGATGTCCGTGGCGCCGTCATCGGACCGACGCAGGGCGTCTCGCTCACTCCGGAGACCGTCACGGTGCAGATTGATGTCACGCCGGCTGAGACAACGAAGGTGGTTGGCGTGCGCCCGGCCGTCACCGGCACGCCCGGGGTCGGCTTCGCGATTGGCCAGGTGGCGGTCGATCCGCCCACTGTCACCCTGCGCGGCACGCCCGAGGCGCTCGCCCCCATCACGGAGGTCGCCACGCAGGCGGTCTCGATCGCGGGCCTCACCGCCGCGGGCACCTATCAGCCCGAGCTGGTCATCCCGGCCGGCGTCCGCCTCGGCGCGGCGGCGTCGACCACGGTCACGGTAACCGTCAGCGTCGAGCCGACCGATGCGAGCCGCACGTTCCTCGTTGGAGCGGCGTGCGCGAACGCGCCCGATGGCGACGCCTGCCTGCCACAGACCGACCAGCTGGCCGTTACCCTGGGCGGTCCGGCCGCCGCGCTGGATGCCCTCTCCGCAGGCGACCTGACGTTGATCCTGGATGTCGCTGGCCTCGCACCCGGCACGCACCAGGTGACGCCGGCCGTGCCTCCCCTCCCGGATGGCGTTGAGCTGATCGGCATCTCACCGGGCACGGTGACGGTGATTATCGAAGCTCCGGCCGAGCCGCCCCCGCCAGCCTGATCCGACCGAGCATGGGACGTCTCTTCGGCACGGACGGCATCCGGGGCGTGGCCAACGTCGACCTCACCCCCACGCTCGCCTACGACCTGGGCAGGGCCGTCGGGCATCACCTCGAGGCGGCGGGGCGTAGCGTGGTCATTGGCCAGGACACGCGACGCTCGGGCGACATGCTGGTCGCCGCCCTTGCCGCGGGCCTGACGAGCGTCGGCGCAGACGTCCTGGAGCTGGGGGTGGTCACCACCCCGGGCCTCGCGTTCGTCGCCGGTGGCGGCGATCACGTGGCCGGGATCATGGTCAGCGCCAGCCATAACCCTGCCGCGGACAACGGGCTGAAGGTGCTGTCCGGCGGGCGCAAGGTGGACGACGAGGCGGAGGAGATCCTGGAGCGTCTCATCTTCGCCGCGGAGGCGCTGCCCGGCCGCCACAACGACGAGCTGGGGCGCGTGCGGCGCGACGCGGCGCCGGTGCGGGCCTACCGCGATCACCTCGCCGCCGCGGCCGGCGACTCCCTGCGCGGTCTCCGCATCGTGCTCGACTGTGCCAACGGATCGGCGTCGGTCGTCGCTCCCGAGCTGTTCGCTGACCTCGGTGCGACGGTGACCGTCCTCTCTGCCGACCCCGATGGCTCGAACATCAACCTCGACTGCGGCTCGACCCATCCGGAACACCTGCAGGCGGCCGTCCGGTCCGCGGGTGCGGACCTGGGGCTGGCGTTCGACGGCGATGCAGATCGACTCATCGCGGCCGACGACACGGGAGCCCTGGTCGATGGCGACGGGGTAATGGGCATCTGCGCCCTTGCCCGGCTCGCCGATGGGACGCTTCGCAACGACGTGCTCGTCGCAACCGTCATGAGCAACGGGGGTCTCGAACGGGCGATCACCGACGCCGGCGGTCACCTCATTCGCACGCCGGTCGGCGACCGGCACGTGTTTGAGGCCATGGAACGTCACGACGCCGTGATGGGAGGCGAGCAATCGGGCCACATCATCTTCCGCGAGCGCGCCACGACCGGCGACGGAATCCTTTCGGGGATCGAGCTCATCCGGGTGCTGCGCACCGCCGACGAGCCGCTCTCCACGTTGGCCGCCCGAGTGCCGAGGCTGCCGCAGGTGGTGCTAAACTCAGCCGTCCGCCACAAGGATCAGTGGCAGGTCGATCCAGCCTTCAATGCTGCCGTGGCGCAGGCCACGGAACGTCTCCGCGGGACAGGGAGGATCCTGGTCCGCCCCTCGGGCACGGAGCCCAAGCTTCGGATCATGGTCGAGGGGGACGACCCCGAGGAGATCAGCGCCATCGCTCGCGAGCTGGACGAGCTCGCGCAGGCGCGCCTCAACTGACGTCAATGGGAGGATGCCATGTGCGGCATCGTCGGATATGTCGGCCCGCGTGATGCTGCGCCGATCCTCCTCGAAGGGCTCCGCCGCCTCGAGTATCGCGGCTACGATTCCGCTGGCATTGCCCTCCTCACCGAGGACGGCAGCGTCTTCATCGAGAAGAAGGCCGGCAAGCTCACCAACCTGACCGATCACCTCAACGGCGACGCGCCCGCCGGACATCCCGGGATCGCGCACACGCGGTGGGCGACCCACGGCCGCCCCAACGACACGAACGCGCACCCGCACCGCGACTGCACCGGCAAGCTGGCCCTCATCCACAACGGGATCATCGAGAACTTCTCCGAGCTCAAGGCACGCCTGGCGGCGGAGGGCCACGCGTTCACCAGCGAGACCGATACGGAGGTGCTGGCGCACCTCATCGAGAGCCGCTACGACGGCGACCTGGTTGAGGCGGTGCGCGCGTCGCTCAACGAGGTCCGCGGTGCATACGCCATCGGGGTCATGCACACCGACCACCCGAACCGCATCGTCGGCGCGCGGATGAACGTGCCGCTCATCGTGGGCCTCGGCGACGGTGAGGGATTCCTGGCGAGCGACGTGCCGGCGATCCTCGAGCACACCAAGAACGTCGTGATCCTCCACGAGGGCGACATCGCCGACGTGAGCCCCGAGGGAACCCGGATCATCGGCATGGACGGCGCCGAGGTGCAGCGCGACGTCACGGAGATCCACTGGACCATCGAGGCCGCGGAGAAGGGTGGTTTCCCGCACTTCACCCTCAAGGAGATCTACGAGCAACCGCACGCCATCCAGGAGTGCCTGCGCGGCCGTGTCGACCCGAGCGGCAACGTGCATCTCGAGGAGCTCGATGCGATCGCCGACAAGCTGCGCGCCGTGGATCACGTCTACGTCGTGGGCTGCGGGACGGCGAGCTACGCCGCCCACGTTGGCGCCTACCTGCTCCAGGATTGGGTGAAGCTGCCCGCCTCCATGCAGGTCGGGTCCGAGATGCGCTACAGCCCGCCGCCGATCAACGAGCGCACCCTGGTCATCGGGGTCAGCCAGTCCGGCGAGACAGCCGACACCCTGGCGCCGCTGAAGATGGCGGCAGAGCGCGGTGCCACGGTGGTGGTCGTCACCAACGTGGTCGGCAGCGCGATCACCCGCGAGGCCGCCGCGGTCTGCTACCTGCAGGCCGGTCCGGAGGTCGCCGTGGCCAGTACCAAGGCATTCGTAACCCAGGTGCTGGTCCTCCAGCTCGTGGCGCTCCACCTGGCGCGCCTGCGCGGCACGTTGAGCGAGCACGCGGCGAGGACCTTTGGCCAGTCGCTGCGCGAGCTGCCGAAGCTCGCCGCCGAGACGCTCCGGCTGGCGCCGCAGATCAAGAAGCTGGCGAAGCGCTACAGCGGGGTGCGCGACTTCATCTTCATCGGTCGCGGGGTGGGCTTCCCGATCGCCATGGAAGGTGCTCTGAAGCTCAAGGAGCTCTCCTACGTGCACGCCGAGGGCTATGCCGCCGGCGAGCTGAAGCACGGACCGATCGCGCTGCTCGATCCGGTGACACCACTGGTGGCCATCGCCACGGCAGGCGCCATCTACGACAAGGTGGTGAGCAACGTCGCCGAGGCACGCGCCAGGTCCGCGCCGGTGATCGCGGTGGCCACCGTGGGGGACGACCAGATCGACCGCTACGCCCAGGACGTGCTGTACGTGCCGCAGACGCCCGAGGCGATCTCGCCGGTGATCGCGGTCCTCCCGCTCCAGCTGCTCGCTTACGAGGTCGCCGTCGCGCGCGGCACCGATGTCGACCAGCCGCGCAACCTCGCCAAGTCGGTCACGGTCGAGTAGGGGCCTCCTCGGCCATGACCCGACATGAGATCGGCATCGACCTCTGCGACATCGACCGCATCGTCGCGGTCCTGGCGCGCCACCCGGACCGCTTTCGGCATCGCGTGCTCACGGACGCCGAGCGAGCCTACTGCCGGAACCGGGTGGAGCGCATCGCGGGGCGGTGGGCCGCCAAGGAGGCGATCAGCAAGGTGCTTGGCCTTGGCGTGCGCGGGGTCGGCTGGCGCGAGATCGAGATCCTCCCCAACCGCGCCGGGGCACCACAGGTGTATCTCCACCGGCGCGCGGCGCGCCGGGCCGAGGCGATGGGCCTCGATGAGGTGAGCGTCTCCATCTCGCACGAGCGACACCTCGCCGTGGCCGTCGCGGTCGCGCACCGCCGCCACGACTGAGCCATGGCCGCCGCCCTCATCAGCCAGCGCTGGGTCGCCGATCGCCTTCCGGCGCGTCCCGCACGCGCACACAAGGGCACGTTCGGCAGCGTGCTCGTCATCGGCGGGTCGCGCGAGTACGCGGGTGCGGCCCTGCTGGCAGGCCTCGGGGCGGCGCGTGCGGGCGCGGGCCTGGTGAGCATCGCCACCTCGGAGTCCGTGGCCGCGTCGATCCTCGGCCGGATTCCCGAGCTGACGATGCTCTTCCTGGACGAGGAGGCGCCGGGCCTGATCGCTCCCGGTGGGTGGCGCCGCCTCGCCGGGGAGGCCGCAACCCGGGACGCGGTCGTCGTCGGGCCCGGCCTTGGCCACCAGCCCGCCACGCTGCGCCGGGTGCGCAGCTTCCTGGCGGGCCTGCGCACCCCCGTGGTGGTTGACGCCGACGGGCTCAACGCGCTGGCCGAGCAGGATGGCTGGTGGCGCTCGGTGCCCGAGCGCCTCGTCCTGACCCCGCATCCAGGTGAGTTCGCGCGATTGCTGCGGCGCCCGCCGGTCGATGTGCTGCCCGACGACGACGAGGCGCGCATCGGGGCGGCACGCGAGGCCGCTGTGCGCTGGAAGCGGGTCGTGGTGCTCAAGGGCGCCGGCACGGTCGTGGCGGATCCCGAGGGAAACGTGCGGCGCACGGACATCGCCTCCCCGGCGCTGGCCACCGCGGGGAGCGGCGACGTGCTGGCGGGCGTCACGGGCGCCTTCCTGGCGGCGGGGCTCGAGCCGTTCGTCGCGGCGTGCTGCGCGGTCGCCGTGCATGGTGCGGCCGGGGTCCTGGCCGAGGATCGCATCGGGAAGGCCGGGGTCATGGCCAGGGATATCGCCGGGCTCCTTCCGGCCGCCATCGAGCAGCTCCGCGGCAGCGGCCGGTGATGGAGCATCGCGGCCGTCCGGCGTGGATCGAGATCGACCACGCCGCGATACGTCACAACCTGGCCCGCGTCCGGAGCCTGGTGGCGCCCACCACCTCGGTGATCGGCGTCGTCAAGGCGAATGCCTATGGCCACGGCGACGTGGAAGTGGCCCGCACGCTGCAAGGAGAGGGTGTCGAGCGACTGGCGGTTGCAACGGTGGCTGAGGGCGTCGCCCTGCGCGATGCGGGCATTCGCGGGCCGCTCCTCGTGTTGTGGGGGATCGGCCACGGGGAGCTGGACGCTGCGCTGGCAGCCGACCTGGAGCTGCTGCTCCATCGGTCAGCCGACGTCGCCGCCTTCGCGGAGGCGGCGCGCCGTGCCGGGCGGCGGGCCGCGGTGCACCTCAAGGTCGACTCCGGGCTGGGAAGGCAGGGGATCGAGCCGGAAGCGGCGATCGAGCTCGCGACGGCGGCCACCCGAGATCCCGCCATCCACCTCGTCGGCACGTTCAGCCACCTCGCCGTCCCCGGCGAAGACGACGCCTACACCGACATGCAGCTGCTGCGGTTCGCCCGCGCGCTGGACGGGATGCGCTCCGCGGGGGTCGACCCCGGGATCGTCCACGTCAGCGCCAGCGGCGGGATCCTCGCCGGCGCGGGCGTCTTCGCGGACGCCATCCGGCCCGGTCTCGCGCTGTACGGGATGCTCCCGGCGAGCGTAGCGGACCGAGATCCGGGCCTCATCCCGGCGCTCACCCTCAAGGCCCTCCCGCTCCGCATCTTCGATCTCCCGGCGGGCGAGGCGATCGGCTACGGCCTCCGCTTCCGGGCGGCCCGCGCGACACGGATCGTGACCCTCGGCATCGGGTACGCGGATGGCTGGCCGCGCAGCCACATCAACAACGGCTGGGCGCTGGTCCGCGGCGTTCGGGTGCCGATGGTGGGAGCGGTGAGCATGGACGGCATCACCGTCGACGTGGGGGAGGTGCCCGATGTAACCTACGACGACGAATTCGTCCTGATCGGCGAGCAGATCGGTGCCCGCATCACCGCCGATGAGGTCGCGGCCGAGCGGCGAACCATCAATTACGAGGTGACCACCGCGCTCCGGCGACGGCTTCCCCGCGTGCACCTCGGGGAGCGGCAGGAGCGCGAGCGCAGCACCCCCAACCGGACTGAGTGATGCCATGACCCGTCCGATCGAGATCGATATCTGGCAAGGCGCGATTGCCGACCTCGAGGTCGACGTGATCATCGTGCCCGCCAACGAGAGCCTGTTCATGACCGGGCCGGTGGCCGCGGCCGTCAAGCGCCGCGCCGGCGATCCGGTGGAGCGGGCAGCGGTGTCACAGGGGCCGGTGACAGCGGGCAGCATCGTGATCACAGACGGCGGCGCGCTCGCCACGCCGTGGCTCATCCATGCCGTGGCGGTCGGCCACGAGCTGCGTCACGACGCCGGCACGCTGGACGGTGCCCTCGACGCGGCGCTCGCGGCTGTTGGAAGACTCGATGCGGAACGCGTGGCCATCGCGCCGCTCGGTGCGGAGCGGGGCGTCTTCAGCCCCGTGGAGGCTGCCGACGCTCTGCTGCGGGCGCTGCGCGACCGGGATGCAGCACCGGCCTCGATGCGCTCGCTCGTGGTCGCGGTCACGACCGCGGCAGAGGCACAGGCCTTCAGCACCGCCCTCGCCGGAGTGCGCGCGACCGCATGACCTCTCGCGCCGATCGACCGCTCGCCGACGATCTGGAACGGCGCGGCCTCGGCGCCGCAGCCGAATTGCTGATCGGCGCGCATCGCCCTCTGCGGCCGCTGCTCGAGGACCTTGCCACCTTCGCCGACCCTATCCTTCGTCCGCTGCTCGGCGACCGTCTCGCCGCGGTACGAGGCGAGCTCGACGAGTTCCTGCGCGAGGAGGACGCGTTCTGATGCCGAGCGTCGGCGAGCTCGTCGCACGCCTGCTGGCATGGGTCGGCGAGCTGATCAACGCCTCGTCGCTGCGCGTCGGCCTGGCGCCAACCGTGGCCGTTCTCGTCGTCCTGCTCACTCTGCTCTCGCTCGTCGCGCGACCCAGCAGCCGCTGGGTGACGCGTGACGCCGGCAAGCTCACCGGCCTGGGACGCAGCATGGCACTGGCCGCGGAGGCTGGCGCCACCGCGACCCTCTCGGTCGGTACGGCCGGGCTCGCCCGCGCCACGTCGGCAGTTGACCGCATGCAGACCCTGGTCGTGCTGCCGCTCGTCGAGCATGTGGCCCGAACGGCAGCGCGGGCCGGCGTGCCGCTGCACATCTCGACCAACGATCCCGTCGTTGCCGGCCTGGCCGAGGCCATCGTCACCGAGGCGCACGACGCAACCGGTACAGGCGAGCGCCGGCAGCGCTCGGACGTGGAGTTCCTCGGCGACGGTCGCCTCCCACCCGCCGGGCTGTCGCTCGGTGCGGACGCGCGACGTGTCGCGGGATTCGCGCTCGGCGGGCTGGGCGACGAGTCGCTCCTGCTTGTCCATGGAATGGCCGCGGGGCCAACGGGAGCGCGGGCCGGCACGGGCGACGTGGCACAGGCGCCATCGGTCCTGCTCGAGGGTCTGGGGACGCTGGTTGGGGCGGACCTGTATGCCGCGCCGGCCGAGGTGCGGAGCACTGGACACGCGCGCACGGCGGTCGTCGCCACCAATCGCCTCGTCGGGGTGGTCATCGGGACCCTGCTGCTCGCCGCCGCGTGGGCGCTTGCGGGCGGCGCGCCGGCCGATCTCCTGGGCGTCCGCTAGCCCGTGCGCAGGTCGTTCCCCGCCGCACTGGTCGTCATCGTCGGGCTGCTGCTGCTGCTCGACTTCCTGGTGGTCAACCCGACCGTCGGCGCGGTCTCGGGGGCGATCGTGGAGATCGTGGTGATCCTGTTCGCCGCCGCCGCGGTGCTGGGCGCCGTCCTCCTCGCAATCCGGCACGCTCGGGCGCTCACGCTGCCGGGCGAGGACCGCATCGGCTCGACGCTGGTGCTGGCGGGCATGGCGATCGTGGTCGTCCCGGGCCTGCTGGCGACCGATGGCGCGGCGGCACCCCAGGTGCGCTGGGTGGTCGCCGCCCTGATGGTGCCCATCGGCGCGTCGCTGCTGGCGCTGGTGGCGGTCTTCCTCATCCCCGCGGCACGACGCGGCATGCGCCTCCGTCCGCGGGACACGGCCGTGATCCTGGTCGCCGCCTGCATCGTCCTGGTGCTGCTCGCTCCGGTCGGCGGTGGGTTCGGGACGGCGCTCGGCGATGCGGCGACCTGGGTCCTCGATGTCCCGCTCCGCGCCGTCTTCGCCGGGCTCCTGATCGGCGTGTCGCTGGCCGCGGCGGTCGCGGCGACTCGCTTCCTCTTCGGGCTGGCGGGCAGTGATGATTGATCGCCTCGGCAGGCTGCGCCGCGCGCTCCCGCTCGCGTTCGTGGCCGTCGTTGCGGTGGCCACACTCGTCGGGATCCGGTTCGAAACGGACGCCCCGACCACCACGCCGGCCGCAACGCTCGTGCGCGCGACCCTTGCCGCGCTGGGCCGCGGCCGCGTCCTGGTCGCCTTCGATCCCGACATTGGGACCTATGCCGAGGTGCGGCCCGCCGTGCGTGCCGCGCTGGCGCAGCTCGTTCGCGGCGGCGCCACCCTCTCGCTGGTGAGCTACACCCCCGAAGGTCGGGCGCTCGCCCTGGCGGAGCTGGACCGCCTGCGGCGTGGCGGCGTGGCGGAGGGGCGCCTCCTGGACTTGGGCTTCCACGCCGGCGCGGAGGCAGGGCTGGTGGCCGGCGTGACGGCGATCGTGCCGGTTGAGGGGAGCGGCGCGCTCATGGATGCGCTTCGCGAGGCGGGCTCGGGATTCGGCGCGTTCGACGCCGTGCTCGTGGTCGGGGGCACGGAGCTTGGCCCGCGGAGCTGGGTCGAGCAGGTGGGCACCCGCCTGCCAGAGCTGCCGATCATCGGGATCGCGCCGACCAGCCTGCTGCCACAGGCCGTCCCGTATCGCGCGTCCGGGCAGCTGGCCGGCCTCGTGGCCGGCGCGCGCGAGGTCGCCGCCTACGTCGCCGCGGTGCGCGACGATCCGGCCAGCGGCGCCGCCCAGGGTGCTGCACAGATCACCGACGAGCCGCCCTCGTCGCTGCCGATCCTCATCGGCTTGTTGCTGACCCTCCTCCTGCTGGCCGACGCAGTGGCCTCGCGTTGGCGCGGCGGAGCGCGGGGAGCCTGGGCGTGATCGAGCTCTTCAGTCCGGATGCAGCCGGCGCGCTGGCGACCTGGGTGGCCGCGGCCGCCACGATCCTGACCTGGTCGATCCTGATCGGCGCTCGGCGTCCCTTCACGTGGACTCAGCGGCTGCTCGCCGGAATGCTGACCGGCTACCTTGCGCTGCTGGCCATCCGGGAGGTCCTCGTGCCGCGCGTCCTGACCCCGCTCGCCGACGACCCCGCCGGCCATCCGCTGCTCCTGCTGGCCATGCTGCTGGCGGTGATGCTCGTCGCCGCGCGCTGGCTGCCCCGCTGGGTCGGCGCGATGCCCGTCTCAATCCTCGTTGGCGCGACCGCCGCCTTCGCGCTCAGCGGGGCGATGGTCGGCACCGTCCTACCCCAGGTCGTCGGCCTGCTACCGGCACCGGGCGCCGATCCGGCAGCGTTGGCGGGCGCCGTCGGCAGCGTGGTGGTCGCGTCGCTGGTGCTGCTCGCCCTTCTCCATGGCCGCAGCGAGGGTCGGGTGGTCGGAACCCTGGGACGGGCCGGCCGCTGGGTGATCCTCGGAGGGGTTGGGGCCTGGCTGGGCTACCTCGTCCTCTCGCGCCTCGTCCTGTTGAGCGACCGCCTCGCGTTCCTCGCCACCGACTGGCTCGGCCTCGGCCGATGAGCGACGAACCGCTCGGTGTGGCCATGCCGTCGGCCGAGATGTCACTGCTCGTCGACAGCGGATCGGCGTGGACGAAGTTCGCCCTGGTGGCGCGCGCGCGCGGCCGGTGGCGCGTGGTCGGGTACGCCGCGGGTCCCACGGCGTGGGGCGACGCCGCCCTCGTCGACCGGTTGGCCGAGCAGCTCTCCGAATCGGTTGACCAGCGCCTGACTGGGTCGCTGCGGGCATTGCTGGCAGGGACCCCGCGCATCGAGTGCCGGACCCCCGCGCGGCCCGGGCGCCTGGCCCTGGCCGCCGTCTCGCGGGACGTCTCGGGCGCCGCCGGACGCCGCGCCGCCGAGTCTGCCGGATGGGTGGTGAGCGAAGAGGTGAGCATCGACGACGGACGCTCGCTGGTGGAGCGGCTCGCCACGCTCCAGCGGGCCGATGCCGACGCCTGGCTCCTGGTTGGCGGGTTCGACGATGCCGCCACCGACCAGGCACTCGAGTTGGCGGCACTTGTTGCCGCCGCGCGCCGCAACGACGCTGCCGCCGGGCCGATGGTGTGGGCCGGCTCAGCGCGGATGGCTGACGGCGTGGCCGCGATCCTGGGTGCCGAGGTCGCGGTGCTCCCCAACCCGCGGCCGACCGAGCGCTCCGGGGACCCGGAGCCGCTGCGTGCCCACCTGGAGGAGCTCCTTCAGCAGCTCGTGGAGCCAGGTGGGGTCCGTCAGCTCGCCCCCATCGCCTTCCGGCGCGGCATCGCCGAGGTGGCGCGCACGACCGGGCTGCGCACCGCGGGGATCGACATCGGGGCGCGCTACGCGACCTGGGTTCGCGCCGCGCCGGATGGAACGGCAGCGGGTCGCGTCTTCGCCGCCGGCGGAACGGGATCGCCGCTACTGACCGTTAGCGGGATGCCTGGCCGGGTCGCGCGCCAGCTGTCATTGGCGATCGACGAGCTCGCGGTGGCCGATGCGCTGCAGAACCAGCTGGCGCGTCCCGCGGCGCTGCCCCAGACCGAGGACGAGCTCGCGGTGGCCCACGGCGCCGCGCGGATGCGCCTCGAGCAGATCGCCACCGACGAGGGAGGGATGAGCGGCCTGGATCTGATCGTCGGGTCCGGCCGGGTGCTGGCTGCCACCCCCTCGCCGTGGCAGGCGGCGATGCTGCTGGTTGACGGCCTTCGGCCGGTGGGGGTGACGCAGCTCGCCGTGGACGCGGCGAACGTCATCGCCCCGCTCGGCTCGCTCCCCGATGAGGAGATCGGTGAGGGCTATGCAGCGATCGCGGGCGACGCGATGGTCGCCCTGGGTACGGCGGTGGTGAGCCGTGGCGGCCACAGCGGATCGGTCGCCATGCGCATCCGGGTCCGGCGTCCAGGCTGGGGCGAGGAGCGCTTCGACGTGCGCGCCGGCCAGGTGCTGATCGAGCCGCTGCCGCGCGGCGCGCAGGCCGAGCTGGAGATCAGCCTCGGCAGCGGCGCCTCGCTCGGCACGCCGCGACGGAGCGCGACGGTCCGGGCCCAGGCGAGCGGCGGCAGCGTGGGGCTTATCTTCGACGCCCGTGACGCGCCGCTCGTTCTGCCCAGACGAACCGATGACCGGCGTGCCGTCCTCAGCGGCTGGCGCGATGCATTCGCCGACGAGACCCAGGTCGGCTGGGAGGCGCCGCGATGAGCGGCGCCGTGCATCGTGTGGCGCTCCCTTCCGGCGCGGAGGTGACGGTCGACGTGGGGGACGAGGTCGGCGCCGACGCGGTGCTGGCCGTGCGACGCAGTAGCGGCGCGCCGGTCGCGGTGCCGGCCACGGCTGTCCTGCGACGGCGCCCCGCGGAGGTGGCCGCGCACGCCGCCCTGGCGCCGGGAGCGGGTCGCCGCCGGCGACCCGCTCGCGACGGCCGGGCGGCGCGTCGTGCGCAGCCCGGTGACTGGCATCTTCCTCGGCGCGTCGCGCATCGACGGCACGTTGCTGGTCGCACCGCTCGGTGACGAGGAGCCGATCATCGGCCATGTAGCGGGCGTGGTGCGGGCGGTGGACCGCCGCAGCGTCAGTATCGAGGTCGGTGGCGCGGTCGTGCGCGGCATCGCGGGGAGTGGCGAGGCGGTCCACGGCGAGCTGGTGCTGGCCGTGCACGAGCCGGGGGAGGAGCTGCGCGCCGCGGCGATCGATGTGGCCAAGGCTGGGCGGATCGTGGTCGGTGGCTCACGGGCATCGGCCGAGACGCTGACCCGGGCCCGCGCAATGGGCGTGGCGGGCATCGTGTTGGGCGGCGTGCTGGACAAGGAGCTTCGCGACTTCGAGGCGATTCAGCGCCGCCGCCGCGAGCTGGGCGGCATGACCGGCGCGTTCTCGCTTCTGCTCCTCGAGGGATTCGGCAAGGTCGGCTTCGACCCGACCCTCTTCGACTGGTTCCGCCGCCAATCGGGCCGGATGGCGAGCCTGTTCGGCGCGGATCGCCTCCTGTACGTCCACGACGCGGATGCCGCACCGACGCGCCACGCGCTACCGGCCATCGGGGAGCGCGTGACGGCACATCGCCGGCCGTTCCAGGGGTCCAGCGGTGCCCTGGTCGCGGTGCTCGACGACCTGCACGCGGCGCCGTCCGGCATTCCCACCCGGATGGCCCTCGTCCGCTTTGACGACGGACGCCTTGCCCCCGTCCCGCTGGCCAACCTCGAAGCGGTCATCGAGCCGTCTTGACGGCGGGCGGTGTACGCTCGCCCACACCATGCCCACCAGCGCAGCCGCGCTTCGCGGAACTCTCTCCAGCGCCTCGCCCGCGGCCACGCGGGCGATCGGTCGTGCCCTGGGAGCGTCGGCGCCACCCGGAACGCTGGTCGCGCTCATCGGCCCGCTGGGCGCGGGGAAGACGCAGCTCACCAAGGGCCTCGCCGAGGGGCTGGGCGTGACGAGCATGGTCAACAGCCCGACCTTCGTCCTGATGAACGAGCACGTCGGACGGCTGCGCCTCTTCCACGTCGATGCCTATCGCCTCGACGATCCGGAGGACCTGCTGGCGGCCGGGCTGCTCGACGATCGTGCGGCGGACGGGGTCACCGTCGTCGAGTGGGCGGATCGCCTCGCTGGCTGGCTCCCCGACGAGCGGCTCGAGATCGAGCTCGAGCCGGACCCGGCGGGCGACGAAGCGCGCACTCTGCGCTGGCAGGCGACGGGCGACGAGCACCGGCGCCTCGCGGCAGCTGCCCTGGGCCACGGATCATGATCATTGCCATCGAGAGCGCCTCGACCGACCTGTCGCTGGCGCTCGCCGAGCCCGACGGACGCATCCTGGCGCTGGAAGGTTGGAGTGCCGGGCGCCGCCAGGGTGGGGAGCTCCTGCCACGGCTCCTTGCGCTCCTCGACGAGAACGGCCGCCGGATAACCGACGCCAGCGCCGTGGTGGTCGGCACCGGGCCTGGCTCGTTCACCGGGCTTCGCGTCGGCATGAGCGTCGCCAAGGGCATCTGCGCCGGACTCTCGCTGCCGATCGTGGGCGTTCCATCACTGCTCGCGTGGCTGGACGCCGAACCGGAGCGGCCCGCCGCGCTGGTGCGTGCCGGTGCCCGTGAGGCGCACCTGCTCCAGCGCGGCGCCACGGACCCGCAGCTCGTCGAGCGCGACGCCATCGCCGACCTCGCCGCCCCGCTCGTGGCACCCGTCGAGCTGGCGGAGGCCTTCGGGCTGACCGATACGCGACCGCCGCACCGCGCGGCAGCGGCCTTGGTGGCGCGAGCTGCCGCACGTCTCACCGAGGATCCGGCAGGCGACGACCTGCGCCGCCTCGAGCCGATCTACCTGCGCGCGCCGCGAGGCATCCGCCAGTGACGGTGCTCACCAACGTGCTCATCCGCCCGATGCGCATGAGCGACGTTCCGCAGGTCCATGACATCGAGCGGGCAAGCTTCAACGAGCCGTGGCCCGAGCACGCGCTCCGCCAGGAGCTGACGAGTAACCGCCTGGCGCGCTACCTGGTCGCCGAGCGCGACGGCACGATCGTCGGCTTCGCCGGGGTGTGGCTGATGGTGGACGATGCGCACATCACGACCTTCGGGGTCCACCCCGACCATCGCCGCGGCGGGGTGGGGCTGCGGATGCTGCTCGGGGTCGCCGAGCTGGCCATCGACCTGGACGCGACGCGCCTGACCCTCGAGGTGCGGCCGAGCAACGAGCCGGCGCGTCTGCTCTACCGCCGCTTCGGCTTCCTGGAGGTCGGCCGTCGGCCGCGCTACTACACCGACGATGGCGAGGACGCGCTCATCATGACCACCACCGAGCTGGCCGGACCGACGATGCAGTCCGTTTTGGCGGTGGAGCGGGCGCGGATCGGCGCCCAGGACGGGCGGACATGAGCCGGGCGCGCATCCTGGCCAT
This sequence comes from uncultured Chloroflexia bacterium, assembly GCA_963781555.1. GTDB lineage: Bacteria > Chloroflexota > Limnocylindria > QHBO01 > QHBO01 > JAICQM01. Next base: position 177,843 of record CAWAGB010000006.1, read on the forward strand.
CGAGTCCAGCTGCGACGAGACCGGCGTCGCGGTCGTCGTCGGCGGGCGGCGCATCGAGGCCAACCAGGTGGCGACCCAGATCGCGCTCCACGCCGAGACCGGCGGGATCGTGCCCGAGATTGCCGCACGCCAGCAGCTGCGCTGGATCGTGCCGGCCCTCGAGGCTGCGTTCGCCGAGGCCAATGTCGGCTGGGAGGCTATCGACGCGGTGGCGGTGACCTACGGCCCGGGGCTCATCGGCTCACTGCTGGTGGGCGTCAACGTGGCCAAGGCGCTGGCGGTGACCCACGACCTGCCGCTCGTCGGGGTCAACCATATCGAGGGCCACATCTACGCGAACTGGCTGACCGACGTCGACGCCGCGACCCCACTCCCCGCTGAGCCGGCCTTCCCGCTGCTGTGCCTGGTGGTGAGCGGAGGGCACACGCAGCTGGTGCTGATGCACGACCACGGCCGCTACACCCTCCTCGGCCAGACGGTCGACGATGCGGCCGGCGAGGCGTTCGACAAGGTCGGCCGGCTGCTCGGCCTGCCGTATCCGGGGGGACCGGCCATCTCGGCCGCAGCCGTCGGCGCCACGCCGGCGACCCGCTTCCCGCGGGCGCGCACCGAGGGGCGCTACGACTTCAGCTTCTCCGGCCTCAAGACGGCTGTCCTGCGCGAGGTGGCCGGCTATCGTGACCGCGGCGTGCCGATCCCCGTCGACGGTCTCGCGGCCGCGTTCGAGGAGGCGGTGGTCGATGCACTGGCCACCAAGACGGTCGCCGCGGCGCGCGAGCACGGGGTGGGGGCGGTCGCACTCGGGGGCGGGGTGGCGGCCAACGGGGCCCTCCGCAGCACCCTCCGTGACCGGCTCGCCGCCGATGGTCTGACGCTGCTGGTCCCGCGGCCGGCATGGTGCACCGACAACGGGGCGATGATCGGCGCGGCGGGCGGCTTCCGCTTCGCGGCGGGTGACCGTGCCGATGCCAGCCTGGAGGCGTTGCCCAACCTGTCCCTGCCGTGGAGCGACGCATGAGCGACCCGCTCGCCGCCGAGCGGCTGGTTCCGCCGACGCCCGGCCAGCTACGCCGCCTCCTGTACGCCGAGGGCCTGAGACCGCGCAAGAGCCTCTCCCAGAACTTCCTGACCGATCCGGACGCGCTGGATGCCATCGTCGCCGCCGCCGAGCTGCAGCCCGGGGACCGGGTGGTGGAGATCGGGCCGGGCCTGGGCGTGCTCACCCGCCGGCTGCTGGCGGCCGGCGCATCGGTCACCGCGGTCGAGGTGGACCCCAAGCTGGCTGCCTGGCTCCGCGTCGAGCTGAGAGAGGTGCCCGCCTTCGACCTGATCGAGGCCGACGCGCTGACGCTCCACCCGCGCGACCTGTCAGGGGATGGCGACTACAAGGTGGTCGCCAACATCCCGTACCACATCACCAGCCCGCTGCTGCACGCATTCCTGGGCGCGGAGGCCCCTCCGGAGCGAATCGTGATCCTGGTGCAGGCCGAGGTGGCCGAGCGGGTCGCTTCGCCGCCGGGCGGGATGAGCTACCTGTCCGTATTCGCCCAGAACGTGGCGACCGCCGAGATCGTGGCCAGCGTGCCGGCGGCGGCCTTCGAGCCGGCACCGGAGGTCGACTCGGCGGTGCTGCGCCTGCTGCGCCGCCCGACGCCGGTCGTCGCTGGGGATGGCGAGCGCGAGCGCTTCATCCGGGTCGTGCAGGCAGGCTTCCGGGAGCGGCGCAAGAAGATCCACAACGGGCTGGGGCGCCAGCTGGGCATCGTCCGCGAGGAGCTGGATGCGGCCTTCGCGACGTGTGGGATCGACTCCGAGCGTCGCCCGCAGACGCTCAGCGTGGAGGAGTGGGCCTGCCTGGCGCGTGGGCTGGTCGCTCGCCTGTGACGCCCCTCACCCTCGAGGCCCCGGCCAAGCTCAACCTGTCGCTGCGCGTCGTCGGGCGCCGCGAGGACGGCTACCACGAGCTGGACTCCATCTTTGTCCTCCTCGACCTGGCCGATCGGCTGCTCCTCATGCCCGGCTGCTCCGGCCTGCGGGTGACCGATGCCGACGGCGCCCCCGTGCCCGACGTGCCTGTGCGGCCACATGAGAACCTCGCCTGGCGCGGCCTGGCGGTGGGCCTGGGCGGCGATCCCGATGCCGCGCTCGCCTGCCTGACCCTGGAGAAGCGCATCCCCGCCGCCGCGGGGCTGGGTGGGGGATCATCCGACGCGGCCGCGGCGTGGCGCCTCGGGCGCCGCTGGGCGGGCCATCCCGACCGTGGCACCGAAGGGGAGATCGGCGCGCTGGCGGCCATCGGTGCGGACGTGCCGTTCTTCGGCGCCGCCGTGCCCGCGGCGCGGGTCACCGGGATCGGGGAGTGCGTTGCGCCCTTGCCGGCGCCACCGGAAACGCCGGTGCTGCTCGTCCATCCACCGTTCGGCCTCTCGACCGCCGCCGCCTTCGCCGCCAGCCGCCCCGAGGATTGGAGCGACGTGGCGCCTGCCAGCCTCGCCGAGGCGCTCAGCGACGGCACGAACGACCTGTTGCGCGCCGCCCGGCGCCTCCGCCCGGAGCTGGACGACCTGCTGTCGCTCGTGCTGGCAGCGGGAGCCGCCCCGCGTCTCACGGGCAGCGGTCCCACCCTCTACGCTCTCCTCGACGACCCGGAGCGCGCGCCGGGGATCATCGGGCGCCTCGCCCGGGCTGGGTTGCGCGCCACGGCCGGCGCGATGCGCCCCGCTGCGGCTAGCATCGGCGCATGACCGACCGACGCACCGTCCAGACCGATGCCGCGCCGCAGGCCGTCGGCTCCTACAGCCAGGCCGTCGTGGCGGCCGGCCTCGTGTTCACCGCGGGCCAGCTGGGCGCGGATCCGGTGAGCGGGCAGCTCGCGGACGGCGTCGCCGCCCAGGCCGAGCGCTCGCTCGCCAACCTGGCCGCCGTGCTCGGAGCTGCCGGCACCGGCTTCGAGCGCGTGGTGAAGACCACCATCTTCCTCGCCGACATGGACGACTTCGCGACCGTCAACGAGATCTATGCGCGGACGATGCCGGCGCCCATGCCGGCGCGCTCGACGGTCGCGGTCCGTACCCTGCCGAAGGGCGGCCTGGTCGAGATCGAGATGGTCGCCCTCGCCGGGGAGGGAGCGTCCGGTTGACCGGCCACGGGCCCGCCGATACGATGCGCCCCTCGTGATCACTGCCGCCATCGTCCTGGCTGCCGGCCAGGGGACGCGGATGCGCTCCGCGCTTCCCAAGGTGCTCCATCCACTCGCCGGGCGCCCCATGGTGGTCCACGTCCTGGACGCCCTCGCCCGCGCTGGCGTCGAGCACCGGGTCGTCGTCACCGGGCACGGCGGCGACCAGGTGGAGGCCGCGCTCGGCAGGGCCGTGCCGACCGTTCGGCAGGAGCCGCAGCTGGGCACCGCGGACGCGGTTCGCGCGGGACTGACCCGGGTCCCCGCGGAAGCGCGACACGTGATCGTCACCATGGGGGACGCGCCGCTCCTGCCGGCCGACCTCTTCCAGGCACTGCTCCGCGAGCAGGCGGAGGGCAACGCCGCGATGGCCCTCCTCTCGGCGCGGGTGGCGCAGCCGCGGGGTTACGGCCGTGTCGTCCGCGACGCCACCGGCGCCGCCATCGCCATCACCGAGGAGGCCGATGCCGACGAGGCGACGCGTGCCATCGATGAGATCAACGTGGGCGCCTACTGCTTCGACGCCGCCTGGCTGCGAGCCAACCTCGGGTCGGTGCCGGCATCGGCCTCCGGCGAGTACTACCTGACCGACCTGGTGGCTCTCGCGATCAACGCCGACCGGCGGGTGGCCGTGGTGGTCGCGCCCGATCCGGAGCTCGTCGCCGGCATCAACGATCGGATCGCGCTCGCCGCGGCGGAGGCGGTCCTGCGCCGCGGAGCCTGCGAGCGTCACATGGCCGCCGGGGTGACGATCGTGGATCCGGCAAGCACATTCATCGGTCCGGAGGTGGAGATCGCCCCGGACGCGCGCATCGAGCCGTTCAGCGTGCTCAGTGGCGCGACTCGCGTCGCACGCGACGCGGTCATCGGTCCGTACGCCCAGGTCCGCGATTCGAGCGTCGGGGAGCGGTCCAGCGTATGGGCCAGCGTGCTGGAGGAGTCGATCGTGGCCGAGGATGTGCAGATCGGCCCGTACAGCCACCTCCGGCCCGGTTCGGAGGTCGGCGCGCGAGCGCGCATTGGCAACTACGCCGAGATCAAGAAGAGCCGCATCGGGGCCGGGACGCAGCAGCATCATTTCAGCTACCTCGGTGATGCCGAGGTAGGGGAGAACGTGAACGTGGGAGCCGGAACGGTGACCGCCAACTACGACGGACAGCAGAAGCACCGCACGGTGATCGGCGACGGGGTGTTCCTCGGCGTCGACACGATGCTGCGCGCGCCGCTCACGGTTGGCGCCGGGGCCAAGACCGGCGCCGGCGCGGTGGTCACCCGCGACGTGGCGCCGGGCAAGACGGTGGTCGGCATGCCGGCACGACCGATCGAGCTGCGCCGCCGCCGCGACGTTACGGGCGAGGCCGGCGATCGCGCCGCCGACGCCGAATCCGACGCGGCACAACGGAACACGCAGGTGGAGGCGTAGTCGCCCGCACCCATGCCTGAAGGCAGCAGTACCAGCGACGGCCTGGCCCGATGATCGACATCGTCCTGGTCGTCCTCCTCATCCTCGTCGGCGGCTTCTTCGCCGCCAGCGAGATCGCGCTGATCACCGTCAAGCGGCATCGCCTCACCCAGCTGTCCGAGGACGGCAACCGTGGCCGCGGCCATCGCGCTCAAGATCACCGAGGACCCGTCGCGCTTCCTGGCCACCATCCAGATCGCGATCACCTTCCTCGGCTTCCTCGCCGGCGCCTTCGGCGCGTCCGCCTTCTCCGGCGAGCTGGCCAAGCTCATCGCCCTCATCCCGCTGGAGCTCATCTCGGACGCGGCGACGACCATCGCGTTCGTCATCGTGACCCTGCTGATCGCGCTTGCCAGCATCATCGCCGGCGAGCTGGTGCCTAAGACGCTGGCACTCAACTTCCCGGAGGGCCTGGCGCTGTTCGTGGCACGGCCGATTGCCCTGCTGGACAACGTCCTGCGCCCGGTGGTGTGGTTCGTGTCCCGCCTCTCCACCGTGCTCGTCCGCGCGCTTGGCGGACGGGAGCGCCCGCACACCGGCTACCTGTCGACCGAGGAGCTCAAGTCGCTGGTCGAGACCGGCTCGGAGCAGGGCGGCATCGAGAAGGACGAGAAGGAGATGATCCACGGGATCATCGAACTCGGCGAGAAGAGCGTCCACGAGGTGATGGTCCCGCGCATCGGCATCCGCGCGGTCGAGGCCAGCGCCCCGCTGGACGAGGCGCTCGACGTCATCGTCCGCGCCGGCCATTCGAGGATCCCGCTCTACGAGAACAGCCTCGACAACATCGTGGGCGTGCTGTACGCCAAGGACCTGCTGCCGTACCTCAAGCGCGATGGGCGCGGCGCCAACGCGACCGATGGGATCGACATCCGCTCGCTCGTCCGCACCCCGGTCTACGTCCCCGAGTCGAAGCGTATCGACGAGCTGCTGCACGAGATGCAGGCCGCCAAGCGCCATATCGCCATCGTGGTCGACGAGTACGGCGGCACCGCCGGCCTCATCACGATGGAAGACCTGGTCGAGGAGATCGTCGGCGAGATCCAGGACGAGTACGACACCGAGGAAGAGCTCATCGAGGCGATCGAGTCGGAGTCGCTCGTGGCCTACCGGCTCGACGGGCGGGTCAGCATGGACGACCTGCGCGACGTCTTCGAGATGAGCGACGACGAGGAGGACGACGAGGACGCATACGACACAGTCGGCGGCTTCGTCATCCATCGAACCGGCCGCATCCCACTCAACGGCGAGGAGGTGCCGTTCCGCGAGGTCACCCTGCGCGTCGAGGCGGCCGACTCGCGGCGGGTGTCCAAGATCATCGCCAGCCGGCCGCGGCGCGAGACGGAGCGCCCGGAGGACGAAGAGGCGGTGACCGCGTGACGGTTACCGGTTGCGGCGCCAGATCTCCCAGTTGAGGGCGGCGGCGAAGGTGACCCATCCGAGGTAGGGCACGAACAGCAGGCCCGCCAGCGTCCGCCGCCCGAAGAACGCCAGGGTGGTGGCCGCCACGGCAACCCACATCAGCGCGATCTCGGCCATCGCCACCCCCGGACGGCGCAAGCCGAAGAAGATCGGCGTCCACGCCGCGTTGAGCGCCAGCTGCAAGCCGAACAGGCGCAGCGCCCCGCGCGATCCGGCGCCACGTCGCGCCACCAGCCAGGCGGCGACGCCCATCAGCGTGTAGAGCAGCGTCCAGGCGGGCGCGAACAGCCACGGCGGCGGTGCCCAGCTGGGCCGTCGCAGGGCGCGGTAGTAGTCGGGCGCCGGGAACGCGGCACCGGCCGCGGCGGCGAGAAAGCTGAGGCCCAGCCAGCGCAGCAGCGAGATCACGCGCTGATGACCGATTCGACCACGGCCCGGAGCTGGGCACGCCGTTCGTCGGCGATCGGGAGGCCATCGACGCCGGCCAGGGCCTGGTCGCGGTGGCGACGCGCCTCCGACAGCGCGTGGTCGCGGGCGCCACTGCGGTCGAGAATGGCCAGCACCTCGGCGACGTGGTCGTCGTCGAGTGCCGTGTCGGCCGGCGCGTACAGCGCGCGCAGGCGGGCCGCGTCGTCTGCCGGTGCGTGCTCCAGCGCCCACACCACGGGGAGCGTCTTCTTTCGGCGCCGCACGTCGCCGGACGCCGGCTTACCGGACTGCGTCGCGCTCCAGAACGTGCCCTTCACGTCGTCCGCCATCTGGAAGGCGAGCCCCAGGTCGTAGCCGAAGCGGCGGTAGGCCTCGACCGTGGCGGGATCGTCGGTCGCCAGAATGGCGCCGGACTGGACCGATGCGCCGAGCAGCGCGGCGGTCTTCTTGCCGATCATCTCGAGGTAGGCGTCGACCCTCACATCGGTCTGGCGCTCGAAGCTGATGTCCAGGAACTGGCCCTCGCACAGGGCCAGGCAGGTCTCGTCGTAGACGCGCATCAGGGCCAGCACGCGGCGCTCGCTGAAGCCGTCGTCGAGGAGCCGGTAGAGGGCCAGCCGGGAGAGGGCGAACAGCGCGTCGCCGGCATTGATGGCCAGCGGGATGCCCCAGATCGCCCACAGCGTGGGGCGATGGCGACGCTCGCGGTCGCCGTCCTCGATGTCGTCGTGGACGAGGCTGAAGTTGTGGCCAAGCTCCACCGCCGCGGCACCCGGCAGGGCAGCGCGGTATTCGCCCGTCAGGGACTGGTAGGCGAGGAGGCCGAGGAGGGGTCGAATGCGCTTGCCGCGCGGACCCTCCGCCTCGTCGAGGCCGAGGTGGTAGGCGAGCTGCTCGTAGAGGGGCCGGGCATGCCCGTCGCGCTCGTCGAGGACGGACCGCATCTCTGCCTCGATGTCGGTCAGGAGGCGCGTAAACTCGCTTCGGATGTCCACCCCCGAAGCGTACCCGAGGTCGACGAGTGCCATGCTGCTGCGCGTCCTTGCTGCTCGATCTCTCCTACGCCGCACCGGCGCACCTGGATCATGATACCGCCAGTTAGCAGGTTTTACCGATGAGCCCCCGCGGCCGTCTCTACAAGACGGAGGGCATCGTGCTGCGCGCGATGGACCTGGGTGAGGCGGATCGGGTGCTCACCGTGCTCACGCCACGCTCCGGCAAGCTCAAGGTGATCGCCAAGGGCGTTCGCCGCACGCGCTCGCGACTGGGCGGGGGCCTGGAGCCGATGTCCGACGTGCACCTCGTGCTGGCGGTCGGCCGCACGTTCGACGTCATCACCTCGGCATCGATCGAGGATCCGCACCTCGGCCTGCGCGAGGATCTCCATTCGACCGCCGCCGCCTGGTACGTCGCCGAGCTGGCGGACCGCTTCTGCGAGGAGCGCGCCGATGCGCACGCCGCCTTCATCCTCCTGGCGCAGACGCTCTCCGCCCTCGATGCCCCGTCCGAGCTCGTCTCGCGCGACGTCGTCGCGCGCTGGTTCGAGCTCCACCTGCTGGACGCGATGGGCTTTCGCCCGGTGCTGACCCGATGCCTGGAGTGCGGCGCGGAGATCGAGCCCGGCGGGAACAGCTACTCCCCGGTCGCCGGGCGGCGTGCTGTGCGCCACGTGCGCGCACGCCGCGCTGGCGGCGCGCCCCATCTCCGACGACGCCCTCAAGGTGCTGCGCCACCTCCAGCGCTCGGCAGCTCACCGAGGTGCTGCGCCTCCAGCTCGTCGCCTCGCTGGCGCGCGAGACCGAGCGCCTGCTGCACACGACCATCTCCGCCGTGCTCGAGCGCGAGCTGCGGACCCGCGACTTCCTCGAGGAGGTCGAGTCCCGCGAGCGCACCGCCGCGGCGCTGCCGTGAGCGTGCCGCTTCTCGGCTAGACTCGGGTGCCACCCGCGCAGGAGCCGCCGACCCCACCGTGCCCGCCCCGAACATGGACGTCATCGTCAGCCTCGCCAAGCGCCGCGGGTTCGTCTTCCCGTCGAGCGAGATCTACGGCGGCATGGCCGGCTTCTGGGACTACGGCCCGCTGGGTGTCGAGCTCAAGAACAACGTCAAGGCCGCCTGGTGGCGGCGCATGGTCGGCCTCCGGGATGACGTGGTCGGTATCGATGCCGCGATCATCATGAACCCGCGCGTCTGGGAGGCATCCGGCCACGTGGCCGGCTTCAGCGACCCGATGGTCGACTGCCGAAACTGCAAGAACCGCTTCCGGGAAGATGACCTCAAGGGCCCTCCGAGCGAGATCGCGTGCCCCAACTGCGGCATGAAGGGCACGCTCACCGAGGCACGCCAGTTCAACCTCATGTTCGCCACGCACGTCGGGCCGGTGGCGGAGTCCTCATCGGTCGCCTACCTGCGCCCCGAGACGGCGCAGGCCATGTTCGTCCAGTTCGACAACGTGGCGACCAGCATGCGACGCAAGCTGCCGTTCGGGATCGCGCAGATCGGCAAGTCCTTCCGCAACGAGATTACCCCTGGCAACTTCATCTTCCGCGACCGCGAGCTGGAGCAGATGGAGATGGAGTTCTTCGTCCATCCGCGCGACGAGGACGAGTGGTTCGCCTACTGGGTCGACGAACGCCACCGCTGGTGGACCGATGTCCTCGGCATCGACGCGGAGAACCTGCGCCTGCGGCCCCACGACCCCGATGAGCTGTCCCACTACTCGAAGCAGACCACCGATATCGAGTATCGCTTTCCCATCGGCTGGTCCGAGCTGGAGGGCATCGCCGACCGCACCGATTACGACCTGAAGGCGCATGCCGCGGCGAGCGGCAAGAAGCTCAGCATCTTCGACGAGGCGAGCGGCGACCACATCGTGCCGTACGTCATCGAGCCCGCCGCCGGGGTGGACCGCGCGGTGCTGACCGTGCTGATCGACGGCTACACCGAGGAGCAGCTGGCGAAGGAGAAGCGCGTCGTCCTGCGCATCCGTCCCGAGCTCGCGCCGGTCAAGGCGGCGGTCATGCCGCTGCTCCGCAACCGCCCCGAGCTGGTCGAGCGCGCCCGCGCCCTGAGCAGCGACCTGAAGCACTCGGTGGCCGCCATGTACGACGACACCGCCAGCATCGGGAAGCTGTATCGCCGGCAGGATGAGATCGGCACCCCGTTCTGCATCACGGTCGACCCCGAATCGCTCGACGACGGCGCGGCCACCATCCGCGAGCGCGATTCGATGACCCAGGAGCGCGTCGCGCTGACGCAGATCCCCGGACGGATTGCCGACCTCGTCGCCGGCCGCACGCCGTGGCAGGGCGTCCCGCGCGAGGCATCCGCCGAGCCGGCATGAGCAGCTTCGCGGAGGTCGAGGCGGCGCTCGCCAGCGGCGACCATGCCGCCGTGCTCTCCCTGACCGATGCGATCCTCGCCGAGCGGCCGGGCGACGACGCCGCTCACGAGCTGCGCGCCCGCTCCCTGCTGGCGCTCGGCCGCCACGAGGAGGCGGAGGAGCATGCCCAGGCGGCGGTGCGCCTCGACCCCGAGGAGATCCGCTACCGGGAGCTGCTTGCCGAGGTGCTGTCGGCGACCGGGGCACACCGCGACGCGGCAGCGGAATACGGGCGTCTCGCCCGCAACGACCCGCGCCAGACCGCGTGGCTCATCGCCGAGGCCGGCGAGCATCTCGAGGCCGCGCAGGCGGGGCAGTCGATCGAGGCCGCGCGCGCGGCGGTGCGGCTGGATCCGCGCAGCGGCCACGCGCAGCTCACCCTGGCGCAGGCCCTCGTTCGTGTCGGCGACGCGCGCGGCGCCTACCAGGCTGCGGGCGCCGCGCTGCGCCTGCTGGGTGGCTCGCCCGATGCGCGCGAGACGCTCGCCGACGCGCAATGGCTGGCCGGGGAGCGGGCTTCGGCGCTGGACGGCTACCGCACCCTCGCCGGATCGTTGCGCGATGCCGCGCGCGACCGGGTGCTGCGCAAGGCACGCGCGCTCTACGCCCAGGGCGCCGGCTGGCTCGGGCGCCGCGTGGCCGCCGTCCCGCCGTTGTTCGCCCTCGCCCTGCGCCTCGGCTGGCTGCGCATCGCTCCGTGACCGAGGTCCGCGTGGCGCGAACCGAGGAGCTGGATGCGGCCGCCGTCGGGGAGCTGGACCGCCTCTGCGCGGCGGCCTTCGACGAGCCCTGGGACGGGTACTGGGAGCGCATCGGTCCGGCCGTCCACGTCCTCGTTCGCGACGGCGGGATGCTGGTGGCGCATGCCTGCCACGTCGAGCGTGACCTGGTGGCCGGTGCGCTCGAGGTGCGCGCCGCGTACGTGGAGGCGGTGGCGGTCGATCCGCAGCGGCAGGGGAGCGGGCTCGGCAGCATCGCCATGCGCCGCCTCGGTGAGCTGATCGTGGTCGCATACCCGCTCGGCGCGCTCGCCACCGGCAGGAACGCCTTCTACGAACGCCTCGGCTGGGAGACGTGGCGCGGCGAGATCTGGCTGGCCGAGCACGGGGGGCGGCGGCGCATGCCGGAACAGGAAGGTGACGTGATGATCCTGCGCACCCCCACCACGCCCTCCGCCCTGGACGCGGACGCTCCACTGGTCGGATGGGCACGCGCGGCCGATCCATGGTGAGCGTGTAGCATCCGGGCGTGAGCATCGAGGCACTCCTCTCACGCGCGGACGGCAGCGACGCCATCCTCACAGCTGAGCAGCTCAGCTCGCGCGTCGGTAGCGATGAGCTGCTGTGGGTGGACCTGGTGGCGCCGGACGAGCGGGAGGTCGCCGTCCTGCGGCGCCAGCTCGACCTCTCCGATGCGGCAGTCGAGGCCCTGACCACGCAGCACCCGCGCGTTCACGCGCGGGTGCTGGAGGACGGCGTGGAGGTCGTCGTGGCGGCGGTCAACGTGGAGCACGACGACGAGCCCGATCGGATCCAGATCCTGGTCGGCGACCGCTTCGTCATCACCCGCCATGCGACCCGACTCGCCTTCCTCGACGAGCATCGGGAGCGCATCCAGGACCAGCGCGAAGTCGGACGCCTGACGTCCGCCGAGTTTCTCGCCGAGGTGCTCAACTGGCAGCTCGACACGTTCTTCACCGGTGCCGACCTCCTGGAGCGCGAGGTCGACCGGCTCGATGACGCTGCGCTGCGCACCGAGCGTGACCTGCTCGACCGGTTGGTCGCCATGCGCCGTCGCATCGCCGGCTTCCGCCGGCTGCTCATCCCGCATCGCGACGTCTACGCCGAGCTGGCGCGGCCCGACTTCCTCCCGAAGCGGCACCGCGTGGCGGCGGACGAGCTCCAGCGCCTGGTCGACCGCTTCGAGCGCGCCAACGAGGCGTTCTCGAACGCGCGGGAGATGCTGATCGGCACGTTCGACGTGCACATGACCCGCACGGCGCAGCGCACCAATGATGTGATGCGCCTGCTGACCCTCGCTTCGGTGGTGCTGCTCCCGGCGGTCGTCATCGCAGGCGTGATGGGCATGAACTTCAAGGTCCCGATCTTTGACAACTCGCTCTTCTTCTGGGTCGTCATCGGCGTGATGCTGGCCCTGGCGGCGACCACGATCCTCGTTGCTCGCTGGCGGCGCTGGCTGTAGGGTCGAAGCCAACCAGCGGGGTACACTGGCCCTCCCAGGCACGCACCGAACGAGGACCTCGCCACTCGTGACCACCACCTCCACGACCCCGACCGCCGACGCCGGACAGCAGCCCGGCAAGCTCATCTACACGTTCGCCGAGGGCAACGCCCAGATGCGCCAGCTGCTCGGCGGCAAGGGCGCCGGGCTGGCCGAGATGACGAACGCGGGGCTGCCGGTGCCGCCCGGATTCACCATCACCACCGAGGCGTGCAACGCGTACTACGCGGCGGGCAAGGAGCTCCCCGAGGGGCTGTGGGACGACGTGGTGGCCCACATGCGCACCCTGGAGGGGGAGACGGGCAAGGGCTTCGGCGACGCGGCCAACCCGCTCCTGGTGAGCGTCCGCTCCGGCGCCGCCTTCTCGATGCCGGGGATGATGGACACCGTCCTCAACCTTGGCCTCAACCCGGAGACGGTGCAGGGGCTCATCAAGCTCACCGGCAACGACCGCTTCGCCTGGGACGCGTGGCGCCGCTTCACCGCCATGTTCGGGCGCATCGTGCTCGACATCCCGGCGCCGACCTTCGACGAGCCGCTCGAGCAGCTCAAGGAGCAGCGCGGCGTCACCGCCGACACCGACCTGGGCGCGGACGACCTGCGCGGCCTCGCTGATCGGTACACGGGGATCGTCAAGGAGAGGACCGGCAACGACTTCCCGACCGATCCGTACCAGCAGCTTGAGCTGGCGGTGCGTGCCGTCTTCGACAGCTGGTTCGGCAAGCGTGCCCACGACTACCGCGAGTTCAACAAGATCCCGCACGACCTGGGCACTGCGGTCAACATCGTGACCATGGTGTTCGGCAACATGGGCGCCGATTCCGGCACCGGCGTGGCCTTTACCCGTGACCCGAACACCGGCGAGAAGGTCCTCTACGGCGAGTATCTGACCAACGCCCAGGGCGAGGACGTGGTCGCCGGGGTGCGCACTCCCGAGAAGATCAGCCACATGCGCGACGAGCTGCCGGAGGTGTACCGCCAGTTCGAGGAGATCGGCCAGACGCTGGAGCGCCACTATCGCGACGTCCAGGACCTGGAGTTCACGATCGAGCGCGGGACGCTGTACATGCTCCAGACCCGCTCCGCCAAGCGCACCGCGCCGGCCGCGGTGAAGATCGCGGTCGACATGGCCAACGAGGGCGTCCTGACGAAGGAAGAGGCGCTCCAGCGGGTGGACCCGGCGCAGATCGTCCAGCTTCTCCTGCCACGCTTCGACGAGGCCGCCAAGGGCAAGGCCCAGGACCGCTTCCTGGGCAAGGGCCTCAACGCGTCGCCGGGCGCCGCCACCGGTCGCGCCGTGTTCGACCCGGACCGCGCGGTCGAGCTGCGCGATGGAGGCGACCCGGTGATCCTGTGCCGCGTCGAGACCTCGCCGGACGACGTGCACGGCATGCTCGCCGCCAAGGGCGTGCTCACCGCGCGCGGGGGCGCCACGAGCCACGCGGCGGTCGTGGCGCGCTCCATGGGTCTGCCCTGCGTGGCGGGTGCGGAGAGCCTGCGCATCGACTACGCGGCGCGCACCATGCGGGCCGGCAGCGTCACCGTCGCCGAGGGCGACATGATCAGCATCGACGGCACCACCGGCGAGATCTACGCCGGCGAGCTGCCGACCATCGAGGCGAAGTTCGAGGACGAGCACGACCTGGCGACGCTCCTCGGCTGGGCGGACGCGACCCGACGCCTCCAGGTGTGGGCGAATGCCGACTACCCGCGCGACGCGGAGCGCGCGCGGGCGTTCGGGGCGCAGGGCATCGGTCTGTGCCGGACGGAGCACATGTTCTTCGAGGAGGAGCGCCTCCCGACCGTGCGGAGGATGATCCTGGCGGCCAACGCCGCCACCGCCGCGAAGCGCCGCACCGATGCTGATCGGTCCGCGGAGGATACGGAGGCGATCACCGTCTTCGATGCCGCGCTCGCCGATCTGGAGACCCTCCAGACCGATGACTTCGCGGGCCTCTTCCGGGCGATGGACGGCCTGCCGGTGGTCATCCGCCTCATCGACCCGCCGCTCCACGAGTTCCTGCCGTCGTTCGACGAGCTGCTCGAGAAGGTGACCCGCCTGCGCACCCAGCGCGACGACGGCAAGACGATCGATGAGGGCGAGCTGGACGAGGCCACCGAGCTGCTGCACGCGGTCGAGGCGATGCGCGAGCAGAACCCGATGCTCGGCCTGCGCGGCTGCCGCCTCGGGATCCTGATCCCGGACATCGTGAAGATGCAGACCCGCGCCATCCTCAACGCGGCGGCGCGCGTGAACGCCGAGGGGAAAACCGCGCTGCCGGAGATCATGATCCCGCTGGTCGGGCACGTGAACGAGCTGAAGGCGACGCGGGAGATCCTGGTCGCCGAGGCGGAGCGGATCGTCGCGGACAGCGGCGTCACGGTCGCCTACAAATTCGGCACCATGATCGAGATCCCGCGCGCCTGCCTCACCGCCGGCGAGATCGCGGAGCATGCCGAGTTCTTCAGCTTCGGCACCAACGACCTGACCCAGATGACGTTCGGCTACTCGCGCGACGACGCGGAGGGCAAGTTCCTGATGCAGTACGTCGAGCAGAAGATCCTGCCCGAGAACCCGTTCCAGGTGCTGGATGCCACGGGCGTCGGGCAGCTGGTGGCGATGGGCGTCGAGAAGGGTCGCGCAGCGCGGCCGGGTCTCAAGGTTGGCATCTGCGGCGAGCATGGTGGCGATCCGGCGAGCATCGCCTTCTGCCACTCGGTCGGCCTGGACTACGTGTCGTGCTCACCGTTCCGCGTTCCGGTCGCGCGGCTTGCCGCCGCGCAGGCCGCGCTGGCGAGCTCCGAGGTCCGCGACAAGTAGAGGACCCGCCCGGGAGCGGTCAGGCCGATGCCTCTTCGCCGTTCAGCGTGCACCCGGGGTCTGCTGCGTCGATGAGCAGGTCTCCGTCGTTGTCGATGCCGTCGGCGCAGTCGTCGGGCGGCGGCGGCGGGTCGGCCGATGCCTCGTCGCCGTTCAGCGTGCACCCGGGGTCTGCTGCGTCGATGAGCAGGTCTCCGTCGTTGTCGATGCCGTCGGCGCAGTCGTCGGGCGGCGGCGGGTCGGCCGATGCCTCGTCGCCGTTCAGCGTGCACCCGGGGTCTGCTGCGTCGATCAGCAGGTCCCCGTCGTTGTCGATGCCGTCGGCGCAGTCGTCGGGCGGCGGCGGCAGGCTCGGGACGAGGGTCGGGGAAGGACTCGGCGTGGCGATCCTGGTGGGTCGCGGCGTCGCGACCACGGCCGGCGGGGGAACGTACAGGATCCCGGTGGCGCTTGGAGCCGCCGTGGGCGTGGGTGAGCCCGTGGGAGTCGGGCTGGCGGTCTCGGACGGAATCGGGCTGCTCCTGGCGACCGGCGCGCCGGTACCGGCAAGCACCTGCTGCTGAGGAGAGGCCAGCGGCCGGCCTGCCGTGATCAGCGACGCGCCGAGCATCCCCGTGCCGAGCGCGACGATCACGACGACGGCGCTTGCGACTGCGGTCCGCAATGCGACCCTGGCGGGGGCTGCAGGCGTTCGACCGCGCGAGGCGGGGAGGGGCGCAGTGCCCAGATCGATCGAGCCCAGCGCATCGAGCGCGGCGATGCCCGCGATGCACGTCGCGCAGCCGCTCGCGTGGACCGCCGCGTCGCGCGGAGGATCGTCCCGAGCGCCGTCGGAGAGCCACGCGGCGAAGCGTGTGTGGAGGTCGCCACTCACGGGGTGAGGCCTCCCATCGCCCGCGCGGCGGTGTGCCGCACGCGCTCGCCGATCTCGCCCACCGGGCCGCCGAGGTCTGGCGCCTCCTCGGTGTGGCGCGCGATGAACTGGCGCCGCGCCCTGACGACCGCGCGCCGCGCGCGGCTCGGCGACATGCCCAGGATCGTCGCCACGTCGTCCTCGGCGAAGCCCTCGATCTGTCCGGCCAGCAGTGCAGCCCGTTCGATCATGCTGAGGCGCCCCACTGCCGCGGCAGCCGCACGGTCCACGCCCAGCTGGCCGAGGGTGGCGAGACGCTCGTCGTTCAGGACCGGGCGCGGCCCTCGCCGGCGCGCGAGCTTGAGCACGTGCTGACGGAGGCTCGCAGCCGCGCGCTCGGGATGGCCGAGCCGCGCCGCGTCCGACGAGACCAGCGCGATCGCATCGGCGGAAAGGCTCGCCGCGAAGCGTCGGTCGCCGAGCACCAGTACCAGGGCGAACCCATGGAGGCGCGCGGCGTGCAGGTCGCGGAAGGCGGCGAGCAGCAGGTCAGCCTCTGGCGATGATTGGGACATGGCCTCGATGGTGGTGATGGGCGGTGCAGGGCGGTTACGAGGGGTTGCGCGGTCGAGTGTACCCGGAGGCGCAGCAGCGGATAGCGGTCGTGCGCGAGCGTGCGAAGCCTTGATCAGGCCTTGACAACGGTGTAGGATTCACTCCACACCCCTTGACAAACCCCTTGACAACAATTGCACCCCCTCACGGATCAGCTTCCGCGTGACCTCGTCAGGCGTCGTCGCCGAGATCAAGTCGAAGCTCAGCGTGCTCGAGGTCGTCGGTGAGACGGTCCAGCTCAAGCGCGCTGGTTCCGCCTACAAGGGGCTCTGCCCGTTCCACGCCGAGAAGACACCATCCTTCGTCGTGACTCCTGACCGCGAGACGTGGCGCTGCTTCGGCTGCGGCGAGGGTGGGGACATCTTCACCTTCGTCATGCGCCGCGACGGGCTTGACTTCCGGGAGGCGCTCGAACGCCTCGCCGAGAAGGCCGGCGTCGAGCTGTCCGAGCGCAGCGCCCGCGAGGACCGCCAGCGCAAGCGGCTGCGGGACGCGCTGGAGGCGGCCATCGCGTGGTATCGCGAGGTCCTTCTGCAGGCCGGCCAGGCGGAGAAGGCGCGCGCCTACCTCGCCGATCGCGGGCTGACGGACACCACGCTGGATCGGTTCACCATCGGCTATGCGCCCAACACCTGGGACGCGCTCAGCAAGCGGCTCATCGCCAAGGGCTTCAGCAACGCCGAGATGATCGGTGCCGGGCTGGCCAGCCCGTCGAACCGCGGCGGCGTGATCGACAAGTTCCGCGGCCGCATCATCATCCCCATCCGGGACCAGTCCGGACGCCCCACCGGCCTGGGGGGCCGGATCATGCCCGGCGCGGAGGGGCCAAAATACCTCAACTCGCCGGCCACCCCGCTCTTCGACAAGAGCCGCACCCTGTACGGCATTGACCTCGCCCGCGCCTCCATTCGCCGCGAGAAGCTGGCGGTCATCGTCGAGGGCTATACCGATGTCATGGCCGCCCACCAGGCCGGCTTCACGAACGTCGTCGCGAGCCTCGGCACCGCCCTGACCCGCGGCCAGGTCGAGCTCGCCATCCGCTACGCGGACGCCGTTGCG
This sequence comes from uncultured Chloroflexia bacterium, assembly GCA_963781555.1. Lineage (GTDB taxonomy): Bacteria > Chloroflexota > Limnocylindria > QHBO01 > QHBO01 > JAICQM01. Next base: position 195,305 of record CAWAGB010000006.1, read on the forward strand.
CTCGCCTACGACGTCGATCTGGCGGGCGAGGCGGCAACCCAGCGCGGCCTGCTGGAGGAGCTCGGCCCGGACCAGGCGGTGAGCAAGGTGCGCGTGGTGCGCATCCCCGCCGGCAAGGACCCCGATGAGCTCATCCGCACGGATCCGGACGCGTGGCGCACCGCCGTCACCGAGGCGCCGGCCGTGCTCGACTACTTCATGGACCGCGCCGTGGCCGCGGTCGACGTCTCGAGTGTCAATGGCCGCCGCGAGGTGACCCGCCGCGTGCTCGGCGTCCTGCGCCGGGTGGCCGACCCGCTTGAGCGAACGCTGTACCTGCAGCGCCTGTCGCGCATCGTCGACGTGGACGAGAAGGTCCTGACCGATGCCCTGGCCGCGACGCCGGCGCCCGCCGTCCGCCGCGCCCCGGTGGCGGAGGAGGGCGAGGTCCGCGAGCGGGTGACCGCCGCCCTGCCGCCGCTCGAGGCGGAGACGCTGCGCCTGCTGCTCCGCTATCCGTCGGTGGCGGCGGAGATCGGCGACGGCCCCCTTCCGTTCCGCGACGCCGCCGCGGCAACCCTCGCCCGCGCGTGGCGCGAGCGCGGCGTGAACGAGGCCACCGGCGAGGCGCTCGAGGCATTCGTCGCCGGCCTGGATCCGGCCACCGCCGAGCTGGCGCGCGACCTGCTGGCCGAGGTACGCGCCGATGGTGGCCCGCGCCTGGAGCCGGACGCCGCCTCGGATGCGCTCGCCGGCTGCCTGCGGCGGCTGCGCGTCCAGCGAATCGAGGAGACGATCCGCGACGGCCGGCTGCTGATGGACGAGGCGGATCGTGAGCACGATGGCGCCCGCGTCCGCGAGCTCGAACGACAGATGACCATCCTCGGCCGCGAGAAGGCCGATCTCACCAGCGCAAAGCCAGAGCCGGCAGCTGCCGGACCCAGGAGGACCTGACCGTGGCCACCACGACCAAGACGCGTTCCGCCGCCGGAAGCGCAACGACACCAGCCAAGGTGGCGGCCCCGAAGAAGGCATCCACCCCGACCCCGAAGGAGAAGATCACGAAGTCAACCATCACCAAGCCCGCTCCCGCGACCACCAAGGCGGCCGCCAAGACCGCCGGAACGGCCAAGCCGACCGCGGCGAAGACCACGCCGCTCGCGGCCAAGGCCACGCCGCTCGCGGCCAAGGCCACGGCCGCCACCAAGGCCGCGCCCGCGAAGCCCGTCGCACCGAAGGCCGCGGCACCAGTGCCCGCCGCCGCCGCTCCGAAGGCCGCTCCTGCCAAGGCGTCGGCCAAGGCGCCCGCCAAGGGCCGCGGCAAGAAGGCGAGCACCGGCAACGCTGCGTTCGATCGCCTGCTGACCCGCGGCCGCGCCGACGGGTTCATCACCCACGACCAGATCCTGGCCGCGGTTCCGCAGCCGGAGGCCAACCTCGAGGCCGTCGAGGAGCTGTATGCCTCGGCGTCCGACGCCGGGGTCGAGGTGCTCGACGCGCAGAACAACCCGACCCTGCTGGCCGAGGAGGAGCCGGAGACGGCCTCCGGTGCCAAGGAGGAGAAGGAGGAAGAGGACCTCGAGGCCCTCGCCGCCGACCTCATCGGGATCGACGACCCGGTGCGCATGTACCTCAAGGAGATCGGCAAGGTCGCGCTGCTGACCGCCGAGGAAGAGGTCGTGCTGGCCAAGGCGATCGAGCTCGGTGAGCTCGCCGTCGAGGATCCGGCACGCGCGCTGGTCAATCTCTTCACCTGGGTCACCGTCAGCTCGGAGCCGAAGGCCCGGGCCATGGCCGCGATGCGCGCCTTCGACCTGCCCAAGGAGTCGACCCGCGTCGCGATCGAGGCGATCGACTGGTGGGTCGCGCGCAAGAACGAGATCCCGGCACCGACCATCAAGCTCACCAAGGCACGCAAGGCGGCAGACCTGGACGACGACGCGCGCGAGCGGATCATGAAGGCGGAGTCGCTCATGAAGTCGTTCGCCGCGGACCCGCCCGGCGTGCTCAAGGAGTCGGTGCTCTTCGGCCACACCTACCGCTTCAAGGCCCTCGACCATGCGGGCGCCGCCGAGCTCTACGAGTTCGAGGCGTGGGCACGCGAGACGGCCGAGATGATCGTCGGCGCGTACATCGCGGACGGGCAGGATGCCGGCTACCTCAAGGAGCTCGGCCACGACCCGGCCATCCCGGTCGACGTGCCGCTGGAGCGCCGTACCGGCCGTCTCGTCGAGCAGTCGACCGATGCCCGCAAGCGGCTGACCGAGGCCAACCTGCGCCTCGTGGTCAGCATCGCCAAGAAGTACATCGGCCGCGGCATGAGCTTCCTGGACCTCATCCAGGAAGGCAACATCGGTCTGATCCGGGCGGTCGAGAAGTTCGAGTACGCCAAGGGCTTCAAGTTCAGCACCTACGCCACGTGGTGGATTCGCCAGGCGATCACCCGCGCCATCGCCGACCAGGCGCGCACGATCCGCATCCCGGTCCACATGGTCGAGACCATCAACCGTCTCATCCGCGTCAGCCGCACCCTGCTCCAGGAGCTGGGCCGCGAGCCGACGGTGGAGGAGATCGCGCGGCGCATGAGCCGTGACGAGATCGTCCGCGAGCTGCGCGACAAGCTGCAGCGCGAGCCCACCGAGGAGGAGGTCGACGTCCGCGAGGAGATCGGCCCGCAGACGGTCAGCGCCGAGAAGGTGCGCGAGATCATGAAGGTCTCCCAGGAGCCGGTCAGCCTCGAGACGCCCATCGGCGAGGAGGAGGACAGCCACCTCGGTGACTTCATCCCGGACCTCGCCACCCAGGCGCCTGCCGACGCGGCCAGCGCGCAGCTGCTCAAGGAGCAGGTGGAGGGCGTCCTCGACTCGCTGACCCCGCGCGAGCGGCGCGTCCTGCAGCTGCGCTTCGGCCTCGAGGACGGGCGCTCCCGGACCCTCGAGGAGGTGGGTCGCGACTTCAACGTGACCCGCGAGCGGATTCGGCAGATCGAGGCCAAGGCGCTGCGCAAGCTGCGTCACCCGAGCCGCAGCCGCAAGCTCAAGGACTACCTCGAATAGCCGTCGCGAGCTGACAGACCGATGTGACGGCGGCCGCCACCCGCGGCCGCTCGTGCATCCCGCCATCCACGGAGCGCCCATGGAATTCGCCGAGGTCGTCCGGCGCCGCCGTATCGTCCGCCACTTCGCCGAAGCGCGGCTGGCGGTCGCTCGACGAGTTCGTGCGCTGGGAAGGCTGGGAAGCGTCGCCGGCGCTTTGACCCTCGGTGGCGGCGACACCTATAATCCGCCCCGTCCCGATGGCGACCGCGATGGTCGCTCGACGCGTTCCGGCGTAGCTCAGTGGTAGAGCGGGCGGCTGTTAACCGCTTGGTCGTAGGTTCGAGTCCTACCGCCGGAGCCACTTTCTCGCAACCGATCTTCGTGCCGCGCCGTCCTGCGGACATGCGACGGACCTTCGTGCTCCTGCTGATCCTCGGCACGCTGGCAGCCTGCGCGCCAACCGAGGCGACGGTGGGCGTGCCGGTCACCGTGCTTGCCGGTCCGACCTGTCCCGTGATCAGCGACCCGCCCGACCCGGCCTGCGACGACCGGCCGGTCGACGGCGCCGAGCTGCTGGTAATCGGGGCCAACGGACAGCAGGTGGCCAGCGTCCGTTCCGACGCCCAGGGCCGGGCGGAGCTGCGCCTCGCCGAGGGCAGCTATACGGTTCTGCCGCAGCCGGTCGAGGGCCTGATGGGGACCGCCGCCGAGGTCACCCTGGTGGTCACGGCTTCGCCGGAGGCGGTGGTCATCAGCTACGACACCGGGATCCGCTGAGCCGCCGCTAACGGCGGGGGCGGAGGGCCGTTAGTACTAGGTGAGCGCTGGGTCCCTGTGTTAGCGGCCATGCCGCTAGGGCAGCCACAGGGACCCGGCGTTTTCGCGTGTCAGCGGCCGGGATCCTCGAAGTCGGGATCCACCGGCGCGGTGGGGCCGACGTCGCCGACCGTCGGCATCAGCGTCCAGCCCATGACCGCCATCCCGGCGGAGAAGATGAGCAGCATCACGGCACCGGCAGCCTCGTAGGCGACGAACCAGTAGATGGCGGCCACGATGGCGATGCCGAGCGGGATCAGGAAGTACGCACGCATGGCCCGATGATAGCGGAGGCGCGCTGGTACGTACGTCGGGTTTCGAGTGGAGACGTCAACCCGGGTAAATCTAGCTAAATCTAGGACATCCAGCCGCAATCGGTGCGGTGAGCGGCAGACGGGCGAACCCGCACCCCGCGCTCAGGAGCGTTGGTGCGCGCAATGGGGCGGGCGTTGAGTGCGCGGTCCGCGCCCGCCAGGGTGGTGCGACGAATGGCTGGATCGGTCACCGATGGGCCGCTGTCGACCGCACTCGGGATCTCGATCGTGGGGGCCGGCACGGTCCCGACCATGCCGGTTTCGCGGGCCGTGACCACGGAGCCGTCGGGGTAGGGGAGCCACAGGCCGCGCAGGCGGGCGATGAAGTGCTCGGCCATGCCCGGCACCAGCATCTCGACGCGGTCGCCGCCACTGCGCCGGTAGCCACGCGGCCGCTCGTCCGACTGGATCCGATCGACGAAGCCCCGCTCGAGCAGCTCGCGTACCGCGACGGTGATCTCCTCCGGGCCGTCGACGGTGGTGCTGCCACCGCGGAAGGTGGCGCGTCCGACGCTGGCCGGCGCCCCGCCTCGTCGTGTTCGGAGCAGCTCGTAGACGATGGTGTCGTCGGTCCGCGGGTCGCCCGCCCGGTTGATCATGGCCGGAGGATAGCAGCCGGCCGGCGGGCGGCGACGGGCCCGCCCGCGCATCGGTAGAATCGACCGATACACCGCCACTGGGAGTGGGCCCGCAGGAGGAACCGGTGTCGGAGAGCGACGAGCAGACGTACCGCGAGATGGTCACCCAGCAGACCGATCAGCAGATCGATCACTGGGCGGGCGACCTGTTCATCGACTTCGCGAAGCGGCTGGGAGTCGGCACCGCGATCGCGTCGTTCTGTGCAGCCGCCGGCATCGATGAGAAGGGATTCCAGCGAGCGTTCCTGGTGGGCGGGGGCCCGGACCATGTCGTGGGCATCGACACGGCCGGGGCCCTGGCGGCGCCGATCTTCGAGCTCCCGCGCGCCGTGGCCGGATTGCGCCGGATCGACCCCGACGCCCGCGGCAAGCTGGTCGACTTCCTCGTCGGCCATCGCGAGGTGATGGCCTACACCCCCTGACCCTGTCCGGCGGCGGCGGGCTACTCCTCCGGGCCGGGCGGGCTGGAGCGGATGATGGCGATCGCGTTCTCGATCTTGAGGCGCGTGATGGTCAGGTACTTCGCCAGGTTGTCGCGGTTGATGGCCGGGATCTGGTCGATGACGTCGCGGCTGGCGCAGCAGGTCCACCAGCTCGTCGACGGAGTCGGAGAGGCGGCCCTTCGTGTCGAGGAGCGCGTTGTCCGCCGCCTTGACCGCGGCCACCTCGCCGGCGACCGTCTTGGCACGGCGCTTGGGCGTGACCTCTGGATGGTCGATCGGCTCGCCGCCGGTCATGGCACGCAGCTTGGCGAGGGTCAGCTCGCCGGCGGCGACCTTCTTGGCCAGCCGACGACGTGTGCGCTCGTCACCGATCTTCATCAGCTCGTAGGCATGCGAGATGGTGTCCCTGCGCAAAGACACCAGCTCACGAATCTCGGGCGGCGCCTCTGCCAGGCGGATGCGGTTCTCGACGTAGCCCTTGTCCTTGCCGATCTTCTGGGCGAGCTGGCGGACGCTGTAGCCGAGATCCAGCATCTTGCGGAACATCGTCGCCTCCTCGAGCGGGGAGACGTCCTCGCGCTGGAGGTTCTCGATGATGCTGACCTCGAGCGCGGTCTGCTCATCGAACTCGACGACGATGGCCGGGATCGCCGTCACGCTCCGCCATGCGCGACGCCCGCCAGCGGCGCTCGCCGGCGATCAGCTCGTACTGGTTGCCGACCGGCCGGACGAGGATCGGCTGCAGGACGCCGTGCTCGCGGATGCTGGTCGGCGAGCTCGGTCAGCGAGTCCTCCTCGTAGGAGAGTCGCGGCTGGGCAGGGTTGGGAAGGATCTTGTCGATACCGATCTCGCGGATCTGCGCGCGCGTGGCGCGCGATTCGATGAGCGACACGATGCCCGGGCCCAGGTCAGCGGTCTGCGCCTCGTCGAAGAGCCGATGGATGTTCTCCCGGAATGCCGGGCCCTTGCTGCTACCCAAGTTCGACCACCTCTCTCGCCAGGTCGCGATAGGCGCGTGCCGCGGCCGAGTTGGTCGCGTACTCCGTGACCGGCTTGCCGGTGAGCGGTGCCTCGCCGAGCTTGACGGTGTTCTTGATCATGGTGGTGAAGACGCGGTGGTCACCGAGCTCGCGGAGATTGGCGAGCATCTCGCGGGCGAGGACGGTGCGGCCGTCGTAGAAGGTCGCCAGCAGGCCAAGGATCTCGAGGTCGTGGTTGAGCTTCAGCTTGATGGTGTTGATGACCTTGATCAGCGCGGTCAGGCCCTTGATGGCGTAGTACTGCGTCTGCACCGGGATGATCACCCGGTTGCTCGCCACCAGTGCGTTGATGGTCAGCAGGCCGAGGGTGGGCGGGCAGTCGATGATGATGACGTCGAACTGGCGCTCGGCCCATCCGGCAAGCGCGTCGCGCAGGACCATCTCGCGGCCGATGGCGGTGAAGAGCTCAACCTCGGTGCTGGCCAGCTCCAGGGTCGACGGGACGACGGACAGTCCGGCCATGCCGGTCTCCTTGACGACGTCCTCGAGGCCTGCCCGGTTTTCCGACAGGACATCCGCAATCGACACCTTGACGTCGGAGAGCGAAATGCCCAGGCCGACTGTCAGATTGGCCTGCGGGTCCATGTCGATGCAGAGGACCCGATAGCCCAGCTCGGCGAGCGCACCCCCGAGGTTGATCGAGGTGGTCGTCTTGCCGACGCCGCCCTTCTGGTTCGCGATGCTGATTACCTTGGTCAAGACTGCACCTTACGCATGCGGGCGGCGGTATTGCCATCTGGTCGCGGGCCGTTGGACGTCGGAGTCCTGGTGCGTCGCGGCAGCACCGATGATAGCCGCGCCGCGGCAGTCGAGACCACCCGACTTATCCACAATGTGCCCCGGTGTCGATGTCTTTGTGCAAAGACGAGCCGATATACTCCAACTTGTCCACCGTCATTCCGGGGCCCATAGCTCAGTGGTCAGAGCATCCGGCTCATAACCGGCTGGTCGCAGGTTCGATCCCTGCTGGGCCCACCATCCGCCTACGCCGCGAGGAGCCCGCGTCATGTCAACCGCCGACAAGCTCGACCGCCTGCGCGCGTTGCGCGAGGAGGCGCTGCTCGGCGGGGGAGCGAAGCGCATCGCGCAACAGCATGACCGTGGCAAGCTGACGGCCCGCGAGCGGCTCGACCTGCTCCTCGACGAGGACAGCTTTCACGAGCTCGATGCGATGGTGACCCACCGCGCCAGCGATTTCGGACTGGACGACGAGCGGTACCTCGGCGACGGCGTGGTGACCGGCTACGGAACGATCGACGAGCGGCCGGTCTTCGTCTATAGCCAGGACTTCACCGTCTTCGGCGGCTCGCTGTCAGAAGCGCATGCCGAGAAGATCTGCAAGATCATGGACCTGGCGATGGAGAACGGCGCGCCGATCATCGGTCTGGCGGATTCGGGCGGCGCTCGCATCCAGGAGGGTGTCGTGAGCCTGGGCGGCTACGCCGATATCTTCCTGCGCAACACGCTTGCATCCGGCGTCGTCCCACAGCTATCGATCGTCCTGGGGCCATGCGCGGGCGGGGCTGTCTACTCCCCGGCGATCACCGACCTGACGGTGATGGTCGACGGCAGCAGCTATATGTTCGTCACCGGTCCCAATGTGGTCAAGACGGTGACTCACGAAGAGATCGACTTCGAGGGTCTCGGCGGTGCGCGAGTCCACAACGAGACGAGCGGCGTCGCGCACTTCCTGAGTCCCGGTGAGCCGCAGGCCCTCGAGCTGGCACGTACGTTGGTCGGCTACTTTCCACAGAACAACGTCGAGCTGACGCCCTTGCGCGAGGCGTGGGACGAGCCAAGCGTCGATGGTGCGGCGCTGGACGCCATGATCCCGGACTCCGCGAAGCAGTCGTACGACATGCATGGCGTCATCCGCGGTGTCGTGGACGCCGGATCGTTCACCGAGGTGCACGAGCATTTCGCCCGCAACATCATCTGCGGCTTCGCGCGCGTCGAGGGCCGCAGCGTCGGCATCGTGGCCCAGCAGCCGGAGGTGCTGGCCGGCGTGCTGGACATCGACGCGGCTGACAAGGCAGCACGCTTCGTCCGAACCTGCGACTGCTTCAACATCCCACTCGTCACGCTGGTCGATGTGCCGGGCTTCCTGCCGGGCGTGGACCAGGAGCATCGCGGCATCATCCGCCATGGCGCGAAGCTCCTCTTCGCATACAGCGAGGCGACCGTGCCGAAGCTGACGGTCATCACCCGCAAGGCGTACGGCGGCGCGTACGACGTCATGAGCAGCAAGCACATTCGCGGCGATCTCAACTTCGCGTGGCCGACCGCGGAGATCGCGGTGATGGGCGTGGAGGGCGCGGTGAACATCGTGTTTCGCGAACGGATCGCCCAGGCGGCGGATGCGGATGCGGAGCGCAGCCGTCTGGTGGCCGAGTACGAGGAGCGCTTCGCGAACCCGTACGTCGCTGCGGCCCGGGGCTACGTCGACGAGGTGATCCTGCCTTCCGAAACACGTGGCCGGGTCGCGTCCGCGCTGCAGTTGCTGGAAGGCAAACGCCAGGCGCTGCCGCCGAAGAAGCATTCCAACATCCCGCTGTAGGCGCTGATGTCTTTGCGCACAGACGCGTCCCTCGCGGCGCCCCCGTTCCGGCGCGTCCTCATCGCGAACCGTGGCGAGATCGCGGTGCGCATCGTGCGCGCCTGCCGCGAGCTCGGCATCGAGACCGTCGCCGTCTACTCGGATGCGGACGCCGACGCGCTGCACGTGGCATTGGCGGACCACGCCGAGCGGATCGGAGCGGCTGCGCCGGCGGCCTCCTACCTCGACATCGACGCCGTGGTGGCGGCCGCAGTGCGCAGCGGGGCCGAGGCGGTCCACCCAGGCTACGGCTTCGTCTCGGAGAATGCGGCTTTCGCCCGCGCGGTCGAGGCGGCGGGGATGATCTTCGTCGGACCGCCCCCGGCCACCCTCGAGGCGCTCGGCAACAAGCTGGCCGCGCGGCGGGGCGCGGTCGCGGCAGGCGTGCCGGTGGTCCCGGGCCTGACCGTCGCCCTTGACGGCGATCCCTCGGATTCAGCGTTGGCGGAGTCGGTGGCCGGCATCGGGTACCCGGTGATGCTCAAGGCTGCGGCCGGCGGTGGCGGCCGCGGCATGCGACGCGTGGACGACCCGGGAGACCTCGCCGACGCGCTGGCGGCGGCGCGCCGCGAAGCGCACAGCGCGTTCGGTGACGGCACGGTGTACGTCGAGCGGCTCATCAGCCCGGCGCGCCACATCGAGGTGCAGCTGCTCGGCGACCGGCATGGCGGGCTGGTGGCGCTGGGGGAGCGGGACTGCTCGGTCCAGCGCCGGCATCAGAAGCTCGTCGAGGAATCGCCGGCACCCCGAATCACCGACGCCACGCGCACCGCGATGTTCGAGTCCGCCCGAGCGGTGGCCAGGACCGTCGACTTCCACAACGCCGCGACGGTCGAGTTCCTCCTGGCGGCAGACGGGAGCCACTACTTCCTGGAGATGAACACCCGGCTTCAGGTCGAGCACGGCGTCACCGAGCTGGTGACCGGCATCGACCTGGTGGCCTGGCAGCTGCGAGTCGCGGCGGGGGAGCGGCTCCCGGCGGCGTTCGACACGCTCGCGCCCCGGGGCCACGCCATCGAGGTGCGCCTGTACGCCGAGGATCCGTGGAACGACTTCCGTCCGGTGGCCGGCGACGTCACCGCGTGGCGCATGGCCGACGGCCCCGGCGTCCGCGTCGACACCGCCATCACCGGTCCCAGCCATCTGCCGCCGGAGTACGACCCCCTGCTCGCCAAGCTGCTGGTCCATGCCGACGATCGGCCGGCAGCCATCGCGCGCCTGCGGCGGGCGCTCGACGAGACCGCCATCGGGGGGGTGCAGACCGATCACGGGTTCCTCCGCTGGCTGACCGATGACCCGGTTTTCGCGGAGGGGCTGCACGACACGGCGCTCATCGGCGACCGCTGGGGATCGGGACCGCCCGTGTCGGCAGCGACTGCGCGTCTCGCCGCAGCGGCCGCCAAGGCGGCCCGTCTGTCCGCAAAGACGCCGCCGCCACGTCAGCAGCGAACTGCGACGAGCAGGGACAGCGCGTGGGCGCGCGCAGCCCGCCGCGAGGCGGTGGACGGGTGACCGAGCTCGAGACGCGCCTTGGTGACGAGCGGGTCGAGGCAGAGACTGACGTCACCGTCGCGTGGCTCGACGCCGCGACCGGGCTTGCCCGTCTCAGCTGGTCGGGCGGGAGTCGTCTCGCGGTGATCGAGGGGCGCGGCACGCACTGGTGGGTGACACTGGATGGCCGCCGTCTGGCGGTCAGCGTCGAGAGCTGGCGAGAGCGGGTGCTAGCCGAGGCGGAGGTGGCTGCCGCGAGCCACGGTGGGCCGGTGGACATCACGGCCAGCCTTCCCGGCCTCGTCGTCGCCGTGGGCGTTGCCGAAGGGGACTTGGTGGCCGAGGGCCAGACGCTGCTGACCATCGAGGCCATGAAGATGCAGAACGAGGTCCGCGCGCCACGAGCCGGCCGGGTGGGCAAGGTGTCGGTCACCGCGGGCACGGCCGTCGCCACGGGAGCGCTGTTGATCCGCATCGAGGAGGCCGAGGCCGCACCGCCGGCCTGACGCGTCGGTACACTGGCGCGACATGCCAGACGACGCGCCGCGCTCCGTTCGCACCCCGTCAGGGATCGAGGTCCAGCCCGCCTACGGGCCTGACCCCGACTTCGACCCGCGGCGCCAGCTCGGCAGTCCCGGCGCGGCGCCATACACCCGTGGCATCCGCCCCGACGGCTATCGTGGGCGACCCTGGACGATGCGCCAGTACGCCGGCTTCGGCTCCGCGGAGGAGACGAATGGGCGCTTCCGCTACCTCCTGGAGCGCGGCCAGACCGGCCTCTCGGTCGCCTTCGACCTGCCGACCCAGATGGGCTACGACAGCGACGACCCGATGGCCGTCGGGGAGGTGGGGCGGGTCGGCGTGCCGATCGACAGCGTGGGCGACATGGAGCTCCTGTTCGACGGGATCGACCTCTCCACCGTCTCGACGTCGATGACCATCAATGCCACCGCGGCCATCCTGCTGGCGCTGTACGAGGCGGTCGGCCGCCGGCAGGGCGTGGACCCGGCCCGTCTGCGGGGGACGGTCCAGAACGACATCCTCAAGGAGTACATCGCGCGGGGCACCTACATCTACCCTCCGGGCCCGTCGATGCGCCTCGTCACCGACCTGTTCGCCTACTGCCGGGCCGAGCTGCCCGCCTTCAACACGATCAGCATCAGCGGCTATCACATCCGTGAGGCCGGCTCCACGGCGATCCAGGAGGTCGCGTTCACCATCGCCAATGCCATCGCGTACGCGGATGCCGCCCGGGATGCCGGGCTGGCCTTTGACGACGTGGCGCCCCGCCTCTCCTTCTTCTTCGCCGCCCACGGCGATCTGCTCGAGGAGGTCGCCAAGTTCCGGGTAGCCCGCCGCGCCTGGGAGCGGGTGGCGCGGGAGCGCTACCGCGCGCAGGACCCGCGCTCGCTGGCGATGCGCTTCCACGTCCAGACGGGTGGCTCGACCCTCACCGCCCAGCAGCCGGAGGTGAACGCGGTGCGAACCACCGTCCAGGCGATGGCCGCGGTGCTCGGCGGCGCCCAGTCACTCCACACCAACGCGCTCGACGAGGCGCTGGGACTCCCAACGCCGGCAAGCGCGCGCCTCGCCCTGCGCACCCAGCAGGTCCTGCTCCACGAGTCGGGGATCAGTGCCACCGCAGACCCGCTGGGCGGCTCTTACTACCTGGAATGGTTGACGGATCAACTGGATGAGGGCGTGCAGGCAGAGCTGGCGGCCATCGAGGAGCGCGGCGGCACGCTTGCCGCGCTGGCGGACGGTTACCAGCAGGACGCCATCGGGGATGCCGCCTACGCGGCCCAGCGCGCCCTGGAGGCCGGCGAGCGGATCGTCGTCGGCATCAACGCGTTCACCGATGGGGGGGACGAGCAGCGGCCGGCGCCACAGGTCATCGACGCGGAGGCAGAGGCACGGCAGGTCGCGCGCACCCGGGCGCTGCGTGCCAGCCGCGAGCCGGCCGCCGCGGGCGGAGCCATCGCCGCGCTCACGTCAGCCGCCGCCGGAACGGAGAACCTGCTCCCTCGGATGCGGACCGCGGTCGAGGCGGGGGTCACGCTCGGCGAGATAAGCCACGCGCTGCGCTCGGTGTGGGGAGAGCACCGCGCATGACCGATCGACGCGGGCCCATCGGGAGCATCGACCACGTCGCGATCGTCGTACGCAGCATCGAGGCGTCATTGCCCCGCTATCAGGCCCTGTTCGGCCTCGAGCCGGAGGGTGAGGCGATCGACCTTGCCGCGCAGCACGCCCGTCTCCTGTTTCTGCCGACCGGGGCGTGGCCGGCCGCCCGCCTCGAGCTGGTGGAGCCGACGGACGCCGACAGTGGCGTGGGCCGCTTCCTGGCGATGCGGGGGGAGGGGCTGCACCACGTATGCTTCCGCTCGGCCGACCTGCCGCGCGACCTGGTCGAGCTGGCCGCCGCCGAGGCCGAGCTGATCGACGCGTCACCGCGACCCGGCGCGCATGCCCAGGTCGCGTTCCTGCATCCACGAACCCTGAACGGCGTGCTCTGGGAGCTCGCCGCCGTGAACGAGGAGACGACCCCCGATGCCTGAGCCGCTCGAGGAGCCCATCGCGACCCGCCCGCTCATTTCCAACGGCCGCGTCTGGCTGCGTCCGATGGAGGAGCGCGACCTGCCCGCCTTCATGGCCCTCGTCAACGATACCGAGGTCGGCGCCCGGGCCGGCTTCGGGGCACCCTTCGGTCCGGATGGCGCGCGCGAGTGGTTCACCGACAAGATGAAGAAGATGGGGGAGGGCCAGGGCGCCTTTTACACGGTCTGCGAACGAGGCGCCGGCGACCTCATCGGTACCGTGTGGCTCAACCACCTGTCGCTGTGGCAGCGCAGCGCCGAGCTGGCGATCGCCATGGACGCCGACCACATCGGCGGCGGCTGGGGCACCGAGGCGCAGCGCGCCGTGCTGGCCCACGGCTTCGACAGCATCGGTCTGCACCGCATCTTCCTGACGGTCGACGCGGAAAACGCGCGTGCTATCGCCAGCTATCGGAAGGTCGGGTTCGTCGAGGAGGGGCGGATGCGCGCCGCCTTCTTCCACGATGGGGCGTGGGCCGATGCGCTCATGATGTCGATCCTCGACGACGAGTGGCCGGCCCTGCGGTCTGCCCGGGAGCCGGCTAGCCGCTGACTCCCGCATTCCGCAGGAGCTGCGGAATGTGCGACGGCGAGTCGGCGACCGCGACGCCGGCGTCCTCGAGCGCGGCGCGCTTCGACTCGGCGGTGCCGGCGCCGCCGGAGATGATCGCCCCGGCGTGGCCCATCCGGCGTCCGGGCGGTGCGGTGCGGCCGGCGATGAACGACGCCATCGGCTTGCGCACCTCGCGCTTCACGAACGCTGCCGCTTTCTCCTCCTCCTCGCCGCCGATCTCGCCGATCAGGACGATCGCCTCCGTATCGGGATCCTCGTTGAACAGGTCGAGGACGTCGATGAAGTTGGTGCCGATGATCGGGTCGCCGCCGATGCCGACGCACGTCGACTGGCCCATCCCGGCATCGGTCATGGCCTGCACGACCTCATAGGTCAGCGTGCCGGAGCGGCTCACCAGGCCCACGGGTCCGGGGCGGTGGATGTTGCCGGGGATGATGCCGACCTTCGCCTGGCCGGGGGAGGTGGCACCGGGGCAGTTGGGGCCGATGAGCCGGACGCCCTGCGCCTTCAGCACGTGGTACACGCGCAGCATGTCGAGCGCGGGAATGCCCTCGGTGATGCAGAAGACCAGACCGATGCCGCCTGCGGCGGCCTCGAGCACTGCGTCCGGCGCGAAGGCAGCCGGCACGAAGATGCACGAGGCGTTGGCGCCGGTCTCGCGAACCGCCTGCTCGACGGTGTCGAACACCGGTACGGCGCCGTCGAGCGCGGTCTGGCCGCCCTTGCCGGGCGTCACGCCCGCCACGATGTTGGTACCGTACTCGAGCATGGCGCGCGAGTGGAACTCGCCCTCCCGCCCGGTGATGCCCTGGACCAGGAGCCGCGTGTCGGCGTTGACGAGGATGCTCATGCGTTCGCTCCGTTCGCGGCCGCGACCGCCTTTGCCGCCGCGTCGTCGAGCGAGTCGGCGGTGATGAGGTTCGCCTCGGCCAGGATGGGCTTGGCCTCCTCGCTGTTGGTGCCCACGATGCGCACCACCATCGGTACCTCGCGGGTGATCGTGGCGCGCGCCTCGACGATGCCGCGCGCGACCTCGTCGCCGCGGGTGATGCCGCCGAAGATGTTGATCAGGATGGCCTTCACGTTCGGGTCGCCCAGGATGATCTCGAAGGCCGCCGTAACCTTGTCCGCCTTCGCCCCGCCGCCGATGTCCAGGAAGTTGGCGGGCTCACCGCCGGCGAGCTTGACGAGGTCCATGGTCGTCATCGCCAGCCCGGCGCCGTTGACCATGCAGCCGATGCTGCCGTCGAGCTTGATGAAGCTGATACCGGCGTCGCGGGCGGCGATCTCCGCCGGATCCTCCTCGTTGAGGTCGCGCATCGGCTCGAGATCCGGGTGGCGGAAGAGTGCCGAGTCGTCGAGGACGATCTTGGCGTCCAGGGCCAGCAGCTCGCCGGCCTCGGTGATGACCAGCGGGTTGATCTCGGCGAGGTCCGCGTCCGAGCCCACGAATGCGGCATACAGGCCGCGCAGCACGCGCGCGAAGTCCTTCCGCAGCTCCGCCGGCATGCCCAGGAAGAATGAGGCGCGCCGCACGTCGTGCTCCTGGAGCCCGAGGAGCGGATGGAGCGAGAGGCGCAGGATGGCGTCCGGGTTCGTCTTCGCGGTCTCCTCGATCTCCACGCCACCCTCGGCGCTGGCGATGATCGTGATGGCGCGCGCGGCCCGGTCGAGGATCAGGCCGAGGTAGTACTCCTTGGCGATCTCCGCGGCCGGCGCGACCAGCACGGTTCGCACGGTGATGCCCTTGATGTCCATACCCAGGATGTCCCGGGCGCGTGCCTCTGCCTCATCGGGCGTGGCAGCGAGCTTCACGCCGCCGGCCTTGCCGCGCCCGCCGACGAGCACCTGGGCCTTGACCACCACCGGCCCGCCGATCCGCTCGGCGGCAGCTCGCGCCTCCGCGGGGGTGGTCGCCGTCTCCCCGGCCAGCAGCGGTACGTCGTGGCGGGCCAGGATCTCCTTGCTCCGGTATTCCTGGAGCTTCACTCGCTTCTCCTGCATGGGAACGATGGGTGGTCGCGCCGCCTGGGATCGCGCTGCGGTGGGCAGCGGCGCGGCGGGGACGGTGCGATTGTAGCGGCGGACGGTGGATCGGGGCGTCCTCGATCCAGGGGCAGGCGCTCATCGCGGAGGCGGCAGCGGTTGGACGGCATCTTCGCGGCGGTTCGGCAGGTCATCGCCAACGGCGCGCTGCGGCGGGTCGCGGCCGGCTGGCTCGCCTCGGTCGCGTCGGAGTGGACCTTCGTGGTGGCCCTGCTCGTCACTGCCCACGACTTCGGCGGGGTGGTGGGCGTCGCGGTCGTGACGACCGCGCGGATGCTCCCGGCCGCTCTCCTTGCGCCGATGATCGCCGGCATTGCAGACGGCCAGCCCCGCGCCCGGGTCCTGCTCGCCCTGCACCTCGTCCGCGGCACGTTGGTAACGGTGGCCGCCGCTGGCAGTGCCCTCGGGCTGCCCGCGCTCGTCCTGGCCGCCGCTGTGGTAGAGGGCATGGCGGCAGTGCTCAACCGGCCGACGACCCTCTCGCTGCAGCCGCAGCTGGCGCGAACGCCCCGCGAGCTGATCGCTGCCAATGCCGTGGCCAGCACCGCCGAGGCGATGGGCGTGCTCATGGGGCCAGCGATCGGCGGCGTCCTGCTGGCGCTCGGTGGCACGACGCCGGCCATGGCGGCGGGTGCCGTCGGGTTCGCGGCCGCGGCGGTGGCCGTCGCGCCGATCGCCCGTGCAGCGGGTCGCGTGCCGGCGCGCGGCGCGCCGCTCTCGGCGCACGGGGAGCGGCCCGGCTACGGCATCCTCCGACGGTACCCATCGGCAGGCCTGCTGGCGGCGCTCTTCACCGCGCAGACCCTCGTCCGCGGGGCCTTCACCGTGCTGCTCGTTGCCGCATCGATCGAGCTCCTCGACCTGGGCCGCTCCGGGATCGGCTTCCTGACCGCCACCCAGGGCGCGGGCGCGCTTGCCGGAGCGGTGATCGCCTTCGGCCTGGTTGGCGGCCGCAGGCTGGCGCTCACGTTCACGGTCTGCCTCGCCCTGTGGGGCTTGCCCATCGCGCTCATCGGGGCAGCTCCTGCCGCCGCCGTGGCGTTCGTCGCGGTGGGCGTCATCGGGGCAGCCAACGCGCTGCTCGACGTGGCCGGCTTCACCCTCATGCTGCGCAGCGTGCCGGATGTCCTGCGCGCACGCCTGTTCGGCCTCTTCGAAGCGCTCGTCGGGATCGCGGTGACGCTCGGCTCACTTGCCGCACCGCTGCTCGTGGCGATCGCCGGCTTGCCGATCGCGCTCATCGGCGTCGGCTTGCTCTTGCCCGTGCTGGCGCTCATCACCGTCGCCCAGGTGGCACACGTACAGGCGAGCACAGCGGTGCCCGAAGACGAGTTGGAGCTCGTACGCGGCATCTCGCTGTTCGCGCCGCTCTCGCTCGCGGCGCAGGAACGCGTCGCGGCCGCCATGCAGCCGGCCGCCGTTCAGGCCGGAGAGGCCGTCGTAAGCGAGGGCGACGTGGGTGACGCGTACTACGCCATCGTGTCGGGGAGCGCCGAAGTCATCCGCGGCACGCAACGGCTCCGCGTCCTTGGACCGGGTGAGGCGTTCGGGGAGACATCGCTCCTGCGGGACCTGCCGCGGACCGCGAGCGTGGTGGCCATCGAGCCACTCGAGCTGCGGCGGCTCGAGCGCGCCGCGTTCCTGGACGCAATCGGCGGTACACCGGCGAGCGCCGACGAGGCGGATCGGGTGGCAACGGCGCATCTGGCTCGCTGACGCGACGGATGGCCGTAGACTGGACAGCCGACGGCCGGCACTTTGATCGGCCCACACGGAAAGGACGACCAGTGACCTACACCGTCACGTTGATCCCCGGCGACGGGATCGGCCCCGAGCTCGCCGACGCCACCCGCGGCGTCCTCGAGGCGACCGGGATCGGCTTCGACTGGGACGTTCAGGAGGCGGGGGAGGCCACCATCGCGCGCGAGGGGACCCCGCTCCCTGAGCGCGTCGTCGAGTCCATCCGCCGCAATGGGATCGCCATCAAGGGCCCCATCACCACGCCGGTCGGCGGCGGCTTCCGCTCCGTCAACGTGAGCCTGCGCCAGGCGCTCGAGCTGTACGCCAACGTCCGCCCCGCGCGGACCATGCAGGGCGTGGCGACCCGCTACGAGGGCGTCGACCTGCTCATAGTCCGCGAGAACACCGAGGACCTGTACGCCGGGATCGAGCACCGCGTGGGTCCCGACGCCGCGGAGAGCATCAAGATCATCACCCGCGCCGCCTCGCAGCGCATCGCGCGCTACGCCTTCGAGTACGCCGTCAAGAACGGCCGCCGCAAGGTGACCGCGGTCCACAAGGCGAACATCATGAAGCTCTCCGACGGCCTGTTCCTGGAGAGCTGCCAGCAGGTTGCCGCGGACTACGCGGGCCGCGTCGAGTTCGAGGACCGCATCGTCGACAACATGTGCATGCAGCTGGTGCAGAAGCCGGAGCTGTATGACGTGCTGGTGCTGCCGAACCTGTACGGCGATATCGTCAGCGACCTGGCCGCCGGCCTCGTTGGCGGGCTGGGCGTGGCGCCCGGCGCCAACATCGGGGAGACGGCCGCCGTGTTCGAGCCGGTCCACGGCTCGGCGCCGAAATACGCGGGCCAGGACAAGGCCAATCCGACGGCCCTCATCCTGTCCGGCGCCCTGATGCTCCGCCACTTGGGCGAGACCGATGCCGCCGACCGCGTCGAGCGTGCCGTGCGCGAGGTCATCGCCGAGGGCGTCACCACCACCTACGACCTGGGCGGGACCTCGGGCACCCGTGCATTCGGGGAGGCTGTGGCGGCCCGCGTGGCCAGCTAGATGCTGGACGACACGACCCGCGAGGCGCTGCTGGAGAAGGCGGAGGCGCCAGCCCGCGAGGCCATACGCCTGCACCAGTTCTATGCCGGCAAGATCGAGATCTGGCCCAAGGCCGCGGTGCGGGACGTCGACGACTTCGCGTACTGGTACACGCCCGGCGTCGCGGAGCCGTGCCTGGCCATCGCCGAGGACCACGAGCTGAGCTACGAGCTCACCGGGCGCGGTAACACCATCGCCATCGTCAGTGACGGCAGCCGGGTGCTGGGACTGGGCAACATCGGTCCGGAAGGCGCCATGCCCGTGATGGAGGGCAAGGCGCTCATCTACAAGCTCCTTGGCGGCGTGGATGCCGTCCCGCTCTGCCTCGGGACCCAGGACATCGGACGCCTCATCCGCGCAGTGAAGCAGCTCGAGCCGAGCTTTGGCGGCATCAACCTGGAGGACATCGAGCATCCGAAGTGCTTCGACCTGCTCGACAAGCTGCGCGAGATCATGCGCATCCCGGTCTGGCACGACGATCAGCAGGGGACGGCTGCGGTGACGCTGGCCGGGTTGATCAACGCGCTGCGGGTGGTGGACAAGCCGCTCGCCGAGGCGAGGATCGCGGTGCTGGGTGCCGGTGCGGCGAGCATCGCCTGTGCGCGCTTCATCATCGCCGCTGGGGTGGACCCGGACCACGTGGTGATGAGCGATTCGAAGGGCATCCTCAACCGCCGCCGTCGCGACCTGCGCGAGAAGAGCCGCGTTGCCTGGGAGATGGCACTGCTCACCAACCACGAGGGTCGGTCCGGCGGGATCGCCGAGGCGATGGCCGGGATGGACGCGGTGATCGCGTACACCACGCCGGGACCCGGGATCATCGACCCGGCCTGGATTGCCGGCATGGCGCCGAACCCGATCGTCTTCGCGTGCGCCAACCCGACGCCGGAGATCTGGCCATGGGAGGCCCGAGAGGCGGGCGCCGCGGTGGTTGCCACCGGTCGGAGCGACATGGAGAACCAGATCAACAACTCGCTCGCCTTCCCCGGCATCTTCCGCGGCGCGCTCGACGTGCGCGCCACCGGCATCACGGACGAGATGGCCATTGCCGCCGCCTACGAGCTCGCGGACTTCGCGGCGGACCCCGCGCACGGCGGCCTGCGTGCCGACCACCTCCTGCCGACCATGGACGAGCGCGAGGTCGTGCCGCGCGTTGCCGCCGCGGTCGGCGCCAAGGCGGTGGAGCAGGGGATCGCGCGCCGCCCGCTGACCCGCGAGGAGCTGATGACCCTCGCCCGCGCGCACGTCGAGCGCGCCGGCCGCGGGACCCAGCTGCTGATGGACTCCGGGCTCATCGCCGCCATGCCGGATGCGCCGCATCCGGAGATGGGCGCGATCGACGAGTAGCGCGCTAGAATCGAGCTGCCGCGTACGGAAACCCTGCAGCGCGGCGGTGTCCATCGATCCGTCGCCTCACGAGGAAGCGAAACAGCACCAGCGATGATCCGACTCTTCGGCTACCAGATCAGCTGGTCGCAGCTCGCCTGGTTCGGGCACCGCGCTTCCGGCCTCGGCGTCCTCCTCTTCCTCTTCCTGCACGTCGTCGAGACGTCGACCGTGCTGGCGGGTCCGGAGGTCTACGACTTCACCCAGACCTTCTATCACAACCTTCCCGCCAAGCTCGGCGAGACGCTCCTCATGGCGGCGGTGGTCTACCACTCGCTCAACGGGCTGCGGGTCATCGCCATGGACTTCTGGCCGCGGCTGACGGTCATCTACCGGCCGCTGACCTACGGCGTGGTGGCCGCCACCGTGGTCTCCATGATTCCCATCGGCCTGATCATGATCGGCCCGTATACCCCGTGGGGCGCGGCATGACCGGCGGCGTGCGCACCATCTACCGCAGCAACCCGTCGCGCGCGGCGCGGCCCATGCCCGAGGAGCCGGGTCGCGAACGCTTCTGGTGGTGGTTCATGCGCATCTCGGGCCTGATCCTGGTGCTCATGGCGCTCGGGCACATGCTGATCATGCACGTGCTCGTGCAGCTCCGCGGCGAAGAGATCAACTTCGCGTTCGTCACCAGCCGCTGGGGGAGCCCATTCTGGCGGATCTACGACGCGGTGCTCCTCCTGCTGGCCATGACGCACGGCGTGAACGGCGCGCGCATCGTGATCGGCGATTACGTGACCAACCGGACGGCGCGCGGGGCGCTGACCATCGGGCTCGGGGTGATCGCCGTCCTGTGGATCCTGCTGGGCCTGCTGGTGGTCCTCTTCTTCAACCCCGACACGGCACCCAGGGTCGGGCCCTTCTCGTGAGCGGACCGATGCTGCCCGCCACCACATCCGCCACTCGCACGCCGGGCGTCCGCGTCCACGAGCTGGACGGCCTGGTCGTCGGCGCCGGCGGCGCCGGCCTGTACGCCGCCCTGGAGCTGAAGAAGGACCTGGGCCCCGACGCGCGGATCGGCGTCATCAGCAAGCTCTACCCGTCGCGCTCCCACACCGGCGCCGCGCAGGGCGGGGTATGCGCCGCGCTCGGCAACACGGAGGAGGACCACTGGGAGTGGCACTGGTTCGACACCGTCAAGGGCGGTGACTACCTCGTCGACCAGGACGCGGCGCGGGTCATGTGCCACGACGCGGTCGAGACGATCATCAACCTCGAGCACCTGGGCCTGCCCTTCAACCGTACGCCGGAGGGGCTCATCGACCAGCGGCGCTTCGGCGGCCACACCCGCAACCAGGGAGAGGGCCCGGTCCGTCGCAGCTGCTTCGCCGCGGACCGCACCGGCCACGCCATCCTCCAGACGCTCTACCAGCAGTGCATCCACAACGAGGTCACCTTCTACGACGAGTACCAGGTCGTGGACCTCGCCCTGCCCGACGGACCGACCGGGCCGATCGGCGGAGTGATCGCGCTGGAGCTCGCCACCAGTGAGGTGCACTCGTTCCGCGCCCGCGCGGTCCTGTTCGCCACCGGCGGCTTCGGGAAGATGTTCAAGGTCACCTCCAACGCCCACACCCTCACCGGTGACGGGGTCGCGATCGCCTACCGCCGCGGCATCCCGCTGGAAGACATGGAGATGTTCCAGTTCCACCCCACCGGGATGTACAAGCTGGGCTTCCTGCTCTCCGAGGCGATGCGCGGCGAGGGCGGCTTCCTGGTCAACGACCGTGGCGAGCGGTTCATGGAGCGTTATGCGCCGACCATGAAGGACCTCGCCAGCCGCGACGTGGTCTCGCGGTCCATCTACATGGAGATCGCCGAGGGGCGGGGGATCGGCGGGAAGGACTACGTCCACCTCGACGTACGCCACCTGGGCGCCGAGGTGCTCAACAAGAAGCTGCCCGACATGAGCGGCTTCATCCGGACCTACTTCGGTCTGGAGCCGCTCACCGACCTGGTGCCCATCCAGCCCACGGCCCACTACGCCATGGGGGGCATCCCGACCGATATCGACGGTCGCGTCCTCGCCGACGGCAAGTCGACCGTCACTCCGGGCTTCTACGCGGCGGGCGAATGCGCCTGCGTCAGCGTCCATGGCGCCAACCGGCTCGGCACCAACTCGCTGCTCGACATCCTCGTCTTCGGCCGGCGGGCGGGGATCGACATGGCGCGCTACCTGCGCGACGCTCCGCCGCCGCGGCCCGACCTCGACGCCGAGGCCTCCGTGCAGCGCATCGTCGCCGGCCTGCTGGGCGCGACGGACGGGGAGCGGCCCGCGGCGATCCGCCGCGACCTCCAG
Source organism: uncultured Chloroflexia bacterium (assembly GCA_963781555.1). GTDB lineage: Bacteria > Chloroflexota > Limnocylindria > QHBO01 > QHBO01 > JAICQM01. The sequence goes on from CAWAGB010000006.1 coordinate 217,400, forward strand.
GAGGTCATGTTCACCAAGTGCGGCGTGTTCCGCACCGAGCAGCTGCTCACCGAGTGCCGCGACGAGGTCGCCGTCCTCCGCGAGCGGGCGCAGCACCTGCTCGTCGAGGACAAGGGCTGTCGCTACAACACCGACCTGGCGGATGCGCTGGAGCTCGGCTACCTGATCGACTGCGCGGAGGCAACGGTCGGCTCGGCGCTCGCCCGCACGGAGAGCCGCGGCGGCCACGCCCGCGAGGACTTCCCGGACCGCGACGACGTCAACTGGCTGCGCCACTCGCTCGCCTTCCGCGTTGCGGGCAGCGCGCCGACCCTCGACTACAAGCCGGTCACGCTCGGCGAGTTCGAGCCGAAGCCGCGCGTGTACTAGGGTTGCCGTGATGGACGTCCAGCTGCGCATCCGCCGCTACAACCCGGAGCTCGACGCCGAGCCGCACTGGGAGGAGTACACGGTCGAGGCCGAGCCGACCGACCGCGTGCTCGACCTGCTGCACGAGGTCAAATGGTTCCAGGACGGGACGCTCACCTTCCGCCGCTCCTGCGCGCACGGCGTGTGCGGCTCCGACGCGATGCTGATCAACGGCCGCAACCGGCTCGCCTGCGAGATGCTCGTCAAGGACGCGGGCAACAAGATCACGGTCGAGGCCATCCGCGGCATGCCGGTCGTGAAGGACCTCCTGGTCGACATGGACGGCTTCTGGGAGAAGTACCGCTCGGTCATGCCCTTCCTGGTCAACGACGAGGTCCCCGACGACGGTAAGGAGCGGCGCCAGTCGCCGGCCGACCGCGAGCTGTACGAGGACACGAGCAAGTGCATCCTGTGCGCCGCCTGCACCACCGGCTGCCCGGTCTTCTGGTCCAACCCCGACTACGTCGGCCCGGCGGCCATCGTGAACGCGCATCGGTTCATCAAGGACTCGCGTGACCACGCCCACGAGGAGCGGCTGCAGATCATGGCCGACGCGGATGGGGTGTGGCGCTGCCGCACGGTCTTCAACTGCGTCGAGGCCTGCCCGCGTGGCATCAACATCACCCGCGCCATCCTGGAGGTGACGCAGGAGATCCAGAAGGCCGGGATCTCCTGAGCGCACCGATGCGCCTGCTGATCCATACCGATGGTGCCGCGCGCGGCAACCCCGGCCCCTCCGGCGCCGGCGCGATCCTGGTCGATGCCGAGACCGGACGGGTGGTGGCCGAGATCGCCGAGCCGCTGGGCCACGCCACCAACAACGTCGCCGAGTGGACGGCCGTCGAGCTTGCCCTGGAGCGCGCCCTGGCGGAGGGTGCCACCCATGTCGACCTGCGGATGGACTCGCAGCTGGTGGCGCGCCAGATCATCGGCATGTACCGCGTCAAGCACCCGGACCTCCAGCCGATCCACCGCCGGGTGATGGCGATGCTCGCGCGGCTGGGCGGCTACACCGTGGGCCACGTGCCGCGCGAGCGGAACAAGGACGCCGACCGGCTGAGCAACGTGGCCATCGACGGCCCTCGGCGATGAGGTGCTCGTCTGCCATCCTGCTCGCCGGATCCCTGCTAGCCGGCTGCGGCATTGTGCAGGTCGGGGAGCGCGCCATCCCCTCGGTTGCAGGTGCGGTGGCGACCACCGCGTGGCAGCGTCAGGACGTCAGCCAGGTGACCGGCGAGGAGGCGGCAGCACTCACTTCGCCGGAGGCGTACCTTGCATTCGTGGTCACGTTCGCCGAGGAGCACAGCAGGCCCGGCGAGTGGCGGAACGGAATCCTCAGCCGGGAGGGCTCCGAGGCAGTTGCCTACCTCCAGCAGCTCAATTCAGCGCCGGAGTCCGACGCCTTGGCCAACGAGGCACGCCTTACCATGACGCGCCAGGGGGACGGAACCTGGACGCTCGCCGCGCTCGAGACCCGCGAGGTTTGCCGCGGGCCACTCATCAACGGTGCCTGTGGCGACAACTCGGGCGGGAAGGACCGGCCAGCTCCAGCGCCGTCGGGGACCTAGGCCGGGCTGCCGAGGTCGACAGGCAGCACGAGGCGTGGCGAACTTGCTTTAGGCTCAGCGCGTAGAATGCGCGTCCCTGGAGGCGGCCGGACGGCCGCGGACACGATCGTCGAAAGGCGGTGTTCGAGGAAAGTCCGAGCTCCACAGAGCAGGCTCGCGGGTAACGCCCGTCCACCGAGAGGTGAGGACCAGCGCCACAGTGACGATGCCCGCGCAAGCGGGAGTGAAACGGGCAAGCTCGAGCCGGAGCAAGACCGAATAGGAGGGCGGAACCGCGGCCGCAAGGTCGCGAGAATGCTGCTCGCTCAGCCCTCGGGTAGGTCGCACAGAGGCGTCGGGCAACCGGCGCCCCAGATGGATGGCCGTCCATGCGGACCGATGCGAATCGGTGTGCGGGACAGAACTCGGCTTACAGGCCGCGCTCCAGGGATCAGTCCTCGTCTGCCCGCCACACGGAACGCGCCGTGCACGCGTTGCAGATGGGTCGTGCCTCGTCCATGGTCCCCAGCGGGAGCGGGAACTCCGCGCCGCCGAGCAGGCAGGTCACGCTCACCGTCGGCGTCGCGGCATTGGCGACGATGGCCACCGAGCGCACCGAGCAGCGGCGAATCCGACCCCGTCGAGGGATCGGCGTCCGCCCCCCTTCCTCGATCGGTTCGAGTGCCACGAGTGCTGCCTTCCTGGAGCTGCGAGATCGGGCCGCGCCGGGCGCAGCCGTGCCGGCGTCCAGCCTAGGCCGCTGCCGAATCGCATCTCAATGACGCATTCGTACCCCCCTTGACCGCGGCGTGGCGCATGGCCGTCGCGCTCTGCGGCGCGCTAGACTCTCTGCGCCGCAAGGCGGAGCGTCGATCAAGACGCCCGCGCGGCACCGTGATCGGAGCGAGCTTGTTCGGACGGAAGCGCAAGCAGGAAGAGGCAGTCGCCGAGGCGACCCGCGAGGCCGAGCGCCACGCGCTCTTCGCACGCCTCGCCACACGCCCGGAGGATGTCTGCCCGTTCCTCGGCCTGGTCGACGATCGCGTGGGCTTCAACGAGGGCGTCTCACCGGAACATCGGTGCTATGCGTTCGGCGATCCGGCCCCGCTCTCCGATGAGCAACAGAGCCGCGTCTGCCTCGACCGGGGCTACGGCAACTGCCCGCGCTACCTGCGCGGCGTGCTCGTCATCCCGACCGAGGAGCTGGAGGCGCTCCGCCGTCCGGCCCCGGCCGCCGCGCCGCAGCCGGCCGCCCCGCCCCCGCCTCCACCGCGCCGCCGACGGCCGGTTGCCGGCTGGCTCATCCCGTTGCTGCTCTTCGTCCTGGTGGGTGGCGTCGCAGGGGCTGTGTATTTCGCGGGCGGATTCGGCCTGGTGGCCGTCACCAGCCCAACACCCAGTCCCAGCGTCTCGGGGACCGCGAGCGGGGTGCCGTCGGTCAACCCCACCGGCACGCCCACGCCGGGGGAGCCGACGCCCTCCCCCACGCCAGAGCTGACACCGGCGCCCTCGGACCTGTTCATCGGCTACGAGGTCGAAGTCGTCCGTGGCGATTACCCGATCTTCCTCGTCGACGAGCAGGGCGAGATCACCGGCTCGACCAACGGTGACTTCGAACGCGGCTCCAGGGCGCCGGTCGATCGCATCGTGGCGCCGAACGGCCTGCTTCACTGGCGGACTGTCGGCGGTGGGTACGACGGCTATTCCTATATCAAGGGGCAGTCCGGCGGGTTCCTGATCCGCGAGGTCTACCGTGGCGCCGATGGCTCCCTTCGGTACGTTCATCTCGCCCCGGAGGACACCTGACCAGCGCTCTCATGAACATCCAAGGAAGCGCTGCCACCGTCGTGGTCGACAGCGGACGGACTCGTCCGCGACGCAACCACGCATGAGGTATCCACGAGACTGATGAGACTCCTGAAGGCGTTCGCCGGCGCCGGCACCCTGGTGGTGGCCGCGATCGTGGGCGGCACGCTGATCAGCTCCGTCCTCGCCGCCCCGGCACCCACGGGCACCGACTCGACGACCGCCGCCGACGCCGCCGACGGCGCCTACTGCCAGACATACCTCGACGCGCTGGCCAGCGAGCTGGGCATCTCGACCGACGAGCTGACAGCCGCCGGGCAGGCAGCGGCGGCCACGACGGTCGACGCCGCCGTGACCGCCGGCGACCTGACCGATGCGCAGGCGACGGCGCTCAAGGAGCGCATCGCCTCGAACGCCGGCAAGGGCTGCGCCTTCCTTGGCCGCGGCCTGCACTTCGGCGACCACGGAGGCCGCGGTGGCCAGGGCATGCCGCCGTTCGGCAACCTGTTGGGGGTGGCCGCGGACACGCTCGGCGTACCGCAGGCCGACCTCGTGGATCGCCTGCGGGCGGGGGAGACGCTGGCGGACGTCGCGACGGCCGAGGGCGTTGACATCGCCACGGTCACCGGGGCCGTCACCGACGCCCTCAACGCGGCGCTGGCGGACGCCGTCGCGGCGGGGGATCTGACGCAGGCGCGGGCCGACAAGATCGCCGCCCATGTCGCGCAGGAGGTTGCCGATGGCACATGGCCCGACCATCCGGGACGCGGCCACCGTGGGCACGGCCGAGAAGATGCCGCCGGCGCGGAGGCCTCCCCGGCCGCCTGATCTCGACCACCCCCCGCGTTTCTGAGAGGCCGTCCCCACGGGGGCGGCCTTCTCGTCGTGCGTCGCCGCGCCGGGTACCGGCGCCCGCCACCCGAACGTACCGCCGGCGAATGCCGAAAACCCCTTGACGGGGCGGCCCTGCCCTGTATAGTGGCGCCCTGTGGTGACAGATGGGGGAACATGGGGACCAGTGGGGAACCGTAGTGCAGGGCAACCAAGCGGATGGAACGGGCGACATTTCTGACGGGCGAGTTCCGTCACGCGCTCGACGACCGGGGTCGGGTGGCCGTACCGGTCCGCTTCCGGCCGCGTCTTGCCGAGGGCGCCACGTTGGCCCGCTGGCTCGACGGCTGTCTCGCGATCTTTCCGGGACCCGAGTGGGACGACCTGGCGACCAAGATCCGCGCGCTGCCGCTGACCAACCCCAGGGCGCGCGAGTTCGCGCGCTTCATGTCATCCGGCGCTGTCGAGGTGGAGCTCGACCGCCAGGGTCGCGTGCTGGTGCCGTCATACCTGCGCCAATACGCGGCCATCGAGAGCGGCGAAGTGGTCGTCGTGGGGGCGCTCAACCGACTCGAGCTCTGGTCGCCGGCGCGGTGGACGCCGTACCGAAGCCAGATCGAGGAGCAGCCGGAGGCGCTCGCCGAGCACCTCTCGGACCTCGGGATCTAGGGGGAGCGACGCGATGACGCACGTCGCCTCCCCGCCATTCATGCGTCTCCGGGTCGTTCGGCCCGTCATCCGACCAGAAAGGTTCGCCAGCCAATGGGAGAAGGGCACCTGCCGGTCCTCGTCGACGAGGTTCTCACCTCGCTCGACCTGGTCGCCGGCAGCTCCGTGGCTGACGGCACGGTCGGGGGCGGAGGGCACGCCGAACGGCTCCTGGAGGCCACGTCTCCGGATGGCCGCCTGCTCGGTATTGATGCCGATCGGGCGGCCATCGCGGAGGCGACTCGCATCCTCGCCCGCTTCGGTTCGCGCGCAGTCCTGCGCCAGGCGAACTTCGAGGCGATCTTCGACGTGGCGACCGATGCCGGCTTCATCCCCCTCGACGGCGTTCTCTTCGACCTCGGGCTCTCCAGCTATCAGCTCGCGGATTCCCGGCGTGGCTTCTCCTTCGCGGCCGACGCGCCGCCGGACATGAGATTCGATGAAGAACACGGTCTTTCGGCCATCCAGCTCATCGAGCGCGCATCGGAGCGAGACCTCGCCGGAATTCTCGCGACGTTTGGTGAAGAGCGCCGTGCAGGCCGCGTCGCGAAGGCGATCGTGGCGGCGCGTGCGGAGGGTCGGATCGTGACCTCTGCGGACCTTGCTGCCGTGGTGGCGGGTGCCGTCGGTTCGCGCGGGCCTGGTGACCAGGGCCGCATCCACCCGGCCACGCGCACCTTCCAGGCCCTGCGCATCGCGGTCAACCGCGAGATGGAGGTCCTCTCGTCGGGCCTTGCCGGTGCGCTTGCCGGTCTGCGACCGGGCGGGCGCATGGCGGTCATCAGCTACCACTCCGGCGAGGACCGCATCGTCAAGCGCTTCTTCGCCCGCGAGAGCCGTGACTGCGTTGAGGAGCCGCTGCCGCCGGCCTGCACCTGCGGCCACCGGGCGCAGCTGCGCCTCGTGACCAAGGGGGTCATCACCCCGGGCGCCGCCGAGGTGCGCCGGAACCGCCGAGCCCGCAGCGCGAAGCTGCGGGTCGCCGAAAAGCTCGCCACCGCGGCGAGCTGACAGCCACGCAAAGGAGGTCCACGACATGAGCAGGGGTCGCTCACGACATCAGTCCAGCCGGCGTCGCATGTACAGCGCGCGACAGCGCGAGCTCCGCGAGCGTCGTGTCACGGCGGTCAACGAAGAGCAGTACTGGCTCTCGGACCGGGTTGCCGCAATCGAGATCGAGGAAGGGCTCGACTTCGAGGCCCCCACCTCGTGGGCCGTCCGCGTCGCCGGTCGCGCGAGCGCGGCGTAGGCATCGATGGCCGTCATCGGAGCACGTCCAGCCACCGGGATCGGCATCTTCGGCCGCCGTGCGCGGCCGCGCCGCCGTCCGGTCCAGCGCCCACGCGCGCGGCGTGCCGGAGGCCGTCGCGTGGTGCGCCCGGTGAACCTGTCCGGGGTGATGCTCACCGTGCTGGCGGCCGCATGCCTCTGCTTCTTTTACCTCTCGCAGTCCAGCCACGTAGCGGCAACCGGCTACGAGATCGATTCGCTCGAGGCACAGATCTCGGCGGTGCGCCAGGAGCAGCAACAGCTCGTCCTTGCCATCGGGGAGGCCCGCTCGCCAGCACTCATCGAGACGCGCGCCCGTGCGCGCCTGGGACTGGTGCCAGTGGCCCAGGACCAGATCACGTTCGCCCCGCAGCAGGGCGCATCGAACAAGTAATCGCCGTAGTCGACCGCTGAGCCCTCGGCGGTACGGAGTAGCCAATGCTCGCCAGGACCGATAGTCGTGCCCGCGCCCTGGTCCTCCTGGTCCTCATCAGCCTGCTGGCCACCGGCATCGGTGCGCGGCTGGTGTGGTGGCAGGTACTGGACCGCCAGCAGCTGACCGCGATGGCGGATGCCCAGCTCAACCAGACGCAAGCCATCCCCGCCGTGCGCGGGGAGATCGTGGACGCCAGGGGCGTGCTGCTCGCGACCAGCGTCGAGCTGCAGTCGGTCTTCGCCCTGCCGCCCATCACGCGCGAGCGGGACCCGGGCCGCGCCGCCGAGCTGCTGGCGCCGGTCCTGGGCATGGACCGCGAGGAGCTGTACGCCACGCTCTCCGGTGACGGGGAGTGGTCGTGGCTGCGGCGCCGCGTGACGCCCACGATCGCGGAGCGGGTCAAGGCGCTCAACATCGAAGGGATCGGCATGCTCGCCGAGCCCAAGCGCATCTACCCCGTGCAGGGCGTCTCCCCGGGCACGACCCTCGCGGCGCAGGTCATTGGCTTCGTGGATGCCGATGGCAGCGGCCAGGCAGGGGTGGAGCTGACGGACAACGAGGCGCTGATCGGGGAGGCTGGCAGCGTGGTGGCGCAGGAGGACGTCGCCGGTCGTCGGATCGCAGACTCGGTGCGGGAGCTGAAGCCGCCAATCGACGGCGCCCAGGTGACCCTGACCATCGACAGTGGCCTGCAGCACATCCTCGAGGCGCGGATGTGGGAGACGTTCCAGCGCAACAACGCCAAGGGCGCCATCGGCCTGGTGATGGATGTCCACACGGGCGCCATCCTGGCCCTGGCCTCCTATCCCTCGTACGACGCCAACGCCTTCGCGACGACCGATCCGGCGCTGTACACGAATCCGGCGGTGAGCCGCCAGTACGAGCCGGGGTCGGTGATGAAGGCGTTCACCATCGCCGCGGCGCTCGACGCCGGCGCGGTGAGCACCGCCGACACGTTCCTCGATGACAACAACCTGCGCATCGGCAAGGTCCGCATCCAGAACGCCGACCGCTACAGCTTCCCGTCCGGCCACGGCGAGATCCATCCCGCCGACGTGCTGAAGCTCTCGAACAACGTCGGCGCGGCCAAGATCGGGCTGACACTGGGCTCGCAGGGCCTGTACGAGGCCTTCAAGCGCTTCGGGTTCGGGCAGCCCACCGGGGTCGACATCGCCGGCGAGGCATCCGGCGTCGTGTGGAACCCGGACGGACCGAATGGGTCGGGAGAGCTGACGACCGCACAGAATGCGTTCGGGCAGGGCCTGAGCGTGACTGCCGTGCAGCTGGTCGCCGGCTACGCCGCCATTGCCAACGGTGGGACGCTGGTCACGCCACACGTCGTCGCCGGATGGACTGATGCGGCTGGCGTCTTCCACGACACCGCCCCGGAGCCGGCCGGCCGCGTCATGCGCGAAGAGACGGCGCACACCGTCCTGGGCCTGCTGACGGGCGCGATCGACGACGGCATCGCGCAGGCGGCGCGCGTCGACGGCTACTCGATCGCCGGCAAGACAGGGACGGCACAGATCGCCGGACCGGTCGAGCGCAGCGTCATCGATGGCTACGACGCATCGGGCCAGCCGATCTACAAGAAGGTGACCGTCAACGAGTACATCGACGGCTGGATCGACAGCTCGTTCGTGGGTGTCTACCCGGCCAGCAACCCGCGGGTCGCGACCCTCATCCTCCTGCACCGTCCCGCGACCTGGGGCCGCTACCAGATGGCAGAGCGGCCGGACGACATCTTCGGCGACCTCGCGCCGCAGATCCTCGACTACCTCGCCATCCCGCCGGACCGGCCCAACGCGACGGTGGCTGCCAGGTGAGGCTGCTAGACTCGCCGCGAACCAGCACAGGGACGTGCGTGCCTCCGTCGATCCGCCTTGATGACCTGCTGGCCGCGACCCGCGGCCGCCTCATCGCCCCCACCGCCGTGACGGCCATCCAGGGGGCTGCGGTCGACTCCCGATCGGTCACCCCCGGAGCGTGCTTCGTCGCGCTCCGCGGCGAGCATGTCGATGGCCACCGCTACGTGGCCGCGGCGGTCACTGCGGGTGCGGCAGCCGCGCTCGTGGAGCATCCCGTCGCGCTGCCCGCCGGCCACGACGCCGCACTGATCGAGGTCGGCGATTCCCTGCTCGCCCTCCAGGACCTTGCCGCCTGGTGGCGCTCCCGCTCCGCGGTGCGGGTGGTCGGCGTGACCGGCTCCACCGGCAAGACCCTCGCCAAGGAGGTCATCGCCGACGTCCTGTCGCGCACCGAGCCGGTGCTGCGCAACGCCGGAAACCTCAACTCGGAGAGCGGCCTGCCGCTGACCCTGCTGACCCTGACCGATGCACACCGCGTGGCGGTGCTCGAGATGAGCATGTACACCGAGGGCGAGATCGCCCGCCTTGCGCAGATCGCGCGCCCCGAGGTCGGCGTCGTCCTGAATGTCCAGCCGATGCACCTGGAGCGGGCGGGGAGCCTCGAGGCGATCGGGCGCGCCAAGTCGGAATTGCCGGCGGCGCTGCCGCACGACGGGCTGGCGGTGCTCAACGCCGACGACGCTCGTGTCGCTGCCATGGCCGCCGTGACCGCCGCGGAGGTCCGCACCTTCGGCCTGGCGACAAGTGCCACAGTCCGCGCCACCGATGTCACCTCGCGCGGCCTCGCCGGCACCGAGTTCGGCATGATGACGCCGTGGGGCGAGCGGCGCGTGCGAAGCGCCATGCCGGGCCGCCACCTCGTGCCGCACGCCCTCGCCGCCGCGGCGGTGGCGGAGCGTTTCGGGACGCCGCTCGACGAGGTCGCGGCGGCGCTCGAGGCCGGCAGCCGCGCTGCACACCGCATGGCCCCGCTCGATGCGGCATCCGGCGCCACGCTGGTGGACGACACGTACAACGCGGCGCCATGGAGCGTGGCCGCGGCGCTCGACTTCCTCGCCGAGACGCCCGTGGCCGAGGGACGGCATCGATACGCCGTCCTCGGCGACATGCTGGAGCTCGGCCCGGACGAGGAGCGGCAGCACCGCGAGATCGGCGCTCGAGCGGCCGCCGTGGTCGACGGGCTGGTTGCAGTCGGGAAGCGTGGGGCGTGGATCGCTGACGCCGCCCGTGCCGCTGGACTCGCGCGCGTCGCGACGGCGGGCGACGCCGAGGAGGCAGTGGCCGTGATCGAGCGCGAGCTCGCGCCGGGCGTCGGTGACATCGTGCTGCTCAAGGCGTCGCGCGGGATCGGGCTCGACCTGACGGTTGATGCGCTGGCGGGCGGCGCCCGCATCGGTCGAGGGGGACGGCCCGTATGACGGGCCTCTTGCCGATCGTGGTCGGCCTGCTGCTCGCCTTCCTTGGTGTCGTGCTGCTCGGGCCGGTCTACATCAGCCTGCTCCAGCGGCTGGGCTACGGCAAGGCGATCCGCGCCGACGGACCGGACCATTTCGGCAAGGCCGGCACCCCGACGATGGGCGGCATGCTGGTCGTCATCGTGGTCATGTTCCTGGCGATGGCCATGCGCATCGAGGACGCGGCCACACTCACCCCCATGCTGGCGCTCGTCGGCGTCGGGGTCCTGGGGGCCATCGACGACTTCATCAATGCGCGCACCGGCATCGGTATCCGCGGGCGCTGGAAGCTCGTCTGGCAGACCGCGGTGGCCATCCTGGCCGCCTTCTACATCTGGCGCCACTTCGAGCTCACCGGCCTGAGCGTCCCGTTCATCGGGGAGATCGGCCTGTGGCCGGTGGTGCTCATCGGCTTCATCGCCTTCGTGATCGTCGGTTCGAGCAATGCAGTCAACCTGACCGATGGGCTCGACGGCCTCGCCGGTGGGGTGCTCATCTTCAGCTTCGTGGCGTACCTGCTCATCGCCTCCGCCCGCGAGCAGTCGAACCTTGCGATCTTCTGCGCCCTGGTGGTCGGCGCGCTGATGGGCTTCCTGTGGTTCAACGTCCACCCCGCGCAGCTCTTCATGGGCGACTCGGGATCACTGGGCCTCGGAGCCACGCTCGCGGTGGTCGCCACCATCACCCGCCAGCTGCCGCTCCTCGCGGTGGTGGGGATCGTCTTCGTTGCGGTGACGATGAGCGTCATCATCCAGGTCATCTCCTTCAAGACGCGCGGGCGACGCGTCTTCCGCATGACGCCGCTGCAGCATCACTTCGAGCTCATCGGGTGGGCCGAGGAGAAGATCACCACTCGCTTCTGGATCGTCGCCGCGCTCGCCGGGCTGCTGGGGTTCAGCATCTTCGTCGCCAACCCGGGCGTGATCTGAGCCGATGCCCGTGTCGACCACTCGCCCTCCGATCCGCACCCGCGCCGACCTCGCCGGCCGCCGCGCCCTCGTGCTCGGCTTCGCCCGCTCGGGGATCGCCGCCGCCCGCTTCCTGGCCGATGCCGGCGCCGATGTGACGGTCTACGATCGCCGCGGCGCCGGAGAGCTCGGCGAAGCGATTGCGGCGCTCGGCGGCCGGCGCCCGTCCCTGCTGCTGGGCGTCGACCCGCCGGCGGTCGCCGCGGCGCTCGCTGACGCTGACCTGCTCGTCACCTCGCCGTCCATCTCGGCGCGCTTCCCGACCACCGAGCCGTGGCTGCGCGACCTGCTGGCGGACGCGGACCGGCGCGGGGTCGAGCTGCTGAGCGAGGTCGAGCTCTTCCTGCGCATCACGCGCGCGCGCATCGCCGGCGTGACCGGCACCAAGGGCAAGACGACAACCGCCACGCTCCTGGCGGCGATACTCGAGCGCGGTGGCATCCCCTTCGTGCTGGGCGGCAATATCGGTACTCCGCTCGTCGAACGTGCCGATCAGCTGGCCCCCGACAGCTGGGCGGTGCTCGAGCTGTCCGAGCTGCAGCTGCCGACCATCTCGCGCGGCGCGGATGTCGCCATCTACACGAACATCGGTGCGGATCACATCGACCGTCACGGCAGCGTTGCCGCCTACCGGGCGGTCAAGGCTCGGCTCGCGGAGCTGGGGGGGCCGGGCGGGATCGTGGTGCTCAACGCCGACGACCCCGGGTGCGTCGATCTGATGGCGCGCCTCGACCGTCGGCCGGTTCGCACCTACGGTCTGGATGGCGATCACGACGCGACCGTGCGCGACGGGCAGGTCGTCGTGCTCGGCGAACCCATTCTTCGGGTGCAGGAAATACGGCTGCCGGGCGTGCCGATGCTGCACAACGTGCTGGCCGCCGCCCTCGGGGCACGCCTCGTCGGCGCCGAGGGCGCGTCAATCGCGGCGGTGATCCGCGAGTTCCGCGGCGTCGCGCACCGCCTCGAGACCGTCGGCGAGTGGGGCGGCATCCGATTCGTCAACGATTCGATGGCCACCATTCCCGCTGCCACGATGGCCGCCCTCGACGCCTTCGGGGAGCGCGGCGTGGTGCTCATCGCGGGCGGCCAGGGCAAGGGCCTCGCGCTCGACGCGCTGGGGGATGCCATCGCGGCTCGCGCGCGTGCCGTGGTGCTCATCGGTGAGCTGGCGGGGGAGCTGGCGTCAGCGATTCGAGATCGGGTGCCGGTCCACCGGGCGGCCGACATGGCCACAGCCGTCGCCACCGCCGCCGACCTTGCCAGTCCGGGCGACGTGGTCCTGCTCGCGCCCGCCGCCGCCAGCTTCGACATGTACGACGACTACGCCGCCCGCGGGGAGGCGTTCCGCGCCGCTGCTCGCGCGGTCGGACCCAGCCTGGGACCCGAAGGAGACGCCACGTGACCGCCGCCGCCACCGCCGTCGCTCGCCCCCGCGCCCGGAGCGGCGTGAAGCGCGAGCGTGGGCCGGTCTCCTTCCCGCTGCTGCTGGCAGTGCTGGCGCTCGTCGCGCTGGGCGTGGTCATGGTCTATTCCGCCTCCAGCGTCCGCGAGTACCTCGGCAACAACGACTCGGCCGCGGAGGGCATGCAGCAGGCCGTGTGGGCCGTGCTCGGGCTCGGCTGTCTCTACCTGTTCAGCCGCCTCGACTTCCGCCTCCTGCGCCACCTTGCCCTGCCGGGCTACTTCGCGAGCATGATCCTGCTCGTGGCGGTCCTCTTCCTGGGCACCGAGGCATTTGGCAGCCGTCGCTGGTTCGTCATTCCGGGCATCGGCTCCTTCCAGCCGGCCGAGGCGGCGAAGCTGGCGATCGTCATCTACCTCGCGCACTGGCTCGACCGGCGCGGTCGGGAGGCGGGGTCGTTCTGGAACGGCCTCGTGCCGTTCGGCATGCTTGTCGCACCGGGCTTCCTGCTCATCGCCCTAGAGCCGGACCTCGGCACCGCCGGGGTCTTCGCCGCCGCCTCGCTGGCCATCTTCTTCATGGCCGGCGCCAACCTGCTCCACCTGACCCTCATCGGTGGCTCGGTGGTGGCCGCCGCGTTCGCCTTCGTGAGCACCAACGCCTACCAGATGACCCGCGTCGAGACGTTCCTCGACCCGTTCCGGGATCCCCTGGGCGCCGGCTACAACACCCTCCAGGGGTTGATGGCGCTGGCGATGGGCGGCATCACCGGCCTCGGCCTCGGCGCCAGCCGCCAGAAGTATCTCTACTTGCCGGCGCCGTCGACGGACTTCATCTTCGCGATCATCGGGGAGGAGTGGGGGCTGGTCGGGACGCTCGCCGTGGTGGGGCTGTTCATCGTGATCGCGTACCAGGGCTATCGGATCGCCATCAAGGCGCCCGATACCTTCTCCGGCCTGCTGGCCGCGGGCATCACCACCTGGATCATCGTCCAGGCCTGCATCAACATGATGGTCGTCACGGCCCTCCTGCCGGTCACCGGCATCCCGCTGCCGTTCATCAGCTACGGTGGGTCGGCACTCACCATCAACCTCATCGCGATCGGGATCCTCCTGTCGATCTCGCGCGAGACCCAGACCGAAGGATCGCTCCTCCATGCGGTGTTCGATCTCGGGCGGCGGAACCGGCGGGCACGTGTACCCCGCGCTGGCCGTCGCCAGGGCCCTGCTCGACGTCAGTCCCGACGCTGAGCTGAGCTATATCGGCGGCTCCCGCGGCTTCGAGCGGCGCCTCGTGGCCGGCGACGCGCTGCACGGGGCGATGCCGTATCACGAGCTGATGGTGCGCTCGCTGCGGTCCGCCGGTCGCGACATTCACCTGGTCCTGGATCCGCTGCGCCTGGCCGTCTCCGTGCCGCAGGCGACGCTCCTGCTGCAACGGCTGCGGCCCGCCGCGCTCTTCACGACGGGCGGCTACCTGGCCCTGCCCCTGGTCGCTGCCGCGCGGCTGCTGCGCATCCCCTCGATGGTCTGGGAGGGCAACGTGATGCCGGGTCGCGCGACCCGCGCGGTGGGTCGCATGGCGACGCGCGTCGCCGTCTCGTTCCCGCCGACGCTGGCAGCCTTCGACGAGCGGGCATTCGTATCGGGCACGCCCATCCGGTCGTTCGCGGGGGTGGATCGCGACACGGCGCGCGCCGGGTTCGGCGTTTCCCCCGACGAGCGGCTGCTGCTCGCGTTCGGCGGCTCGCAGGCGGTGACCCGCTTCGCGACAGCGATCCTCGGCGCGCTTGAGCGCGTCCTCGACGAGTGGCACGTCCTGCACATCACCGGTGAGGCGGGCCTGTCGGCCGCCGCCGCGGCACGCGAGCGACTGCCGGCACGACTGCGCGACCGCTACCTGCCGGAGGCGTTCCTGACCCATCGCATGACCGACGCACTGGTCGCCGCCGACCTCGTCCTCGGACGTGCCGGATCCTCGACGTGTGCCGAGGTGGCCGCCGTCGGCGTCGCCTCGATCCTGGTCCCGTATCCATTCGCCGGTGCGCACCAGCGTGCCAATGCGGCATACCTCGCCGACGAGGGCGCGGCGATCGTGGTCGCCGACGACGAGCTGAATGCGGACCGGCTCGCCGGCCTTGCGGCAGACCTGACCGATGACGACCGACGGGGCGCCATGGCTGACGCAGCGCGTGGCCTTGGCCAGCCCGATGCGGCGCGGGTGCTGGCCGCCGAGCTCGTCCGCATGGCGAGGGTCGCGTGACCGCTCCATCGGCCGCGACGCTCGACCGCCTCGATGCGCTGGCGGCGGAGCGGGCTGTGCCGCTGGCCATCGACGCGCCCCTCGCCCCCCTCACCACCTTGCGCGTCGGCGGGCCGGCCGACCGGTTGGCGACGCCCCGCACCCGTGACGAGCTGCTGGCCGCGCTGGCGCTCGCGCGCGACGCGGGCATGGCGCCCTTCATGCTCGGCAACGGCAGCGACGTGGTCGTGGCCGACGCCGGGATTCGTGGCCTCGTGATCCGCAACCGTGCTCGCGAGCTGTCCATCGCCGGCACGACGGTGCGCGGCGATGCGGGCGTCGCGATGGCGATGCTCGTCCGGCGCTGCACGGGGGCGGCGCTGACAGGGATCGAGTTCGGGATCAGCATTCCCGGCTCGCTGGGCGGCGCGGTGTGGGCCAACGCCGGCGCCCATGGCGGCGAGATGGCCGGGGTGGTGACGGCGGTCGAGGTGTGGGATCCAACCGACGGGGCGCTGCACAGGCTCGCCGCCGCCGACTGCGCCTTCGCCTACCGCGAGTCGCGCTTCAAGCATTCCGGCGAGGTCGTGGTCGCCGCCGAGCTCGCCCTGCGCGAAGGTGATGCAGCTGCAATCGCCGCGGCGGTCGACGGCCACCAGGCGCAGCGTGCCGCGACCCAGCCACTGGCCGACCAGAACGCCGGAAGCGTGTTCCGCAACCCGCCGGGCGAGCACGCGGGCCGCCTCATTGACGAGGCCGGGCTGAAGGGCTTCCGCATCGGAAGCGCGCAGGTGAGCAGCCTGCACGCCAACTTCATCGTCACCGATCGCGCCGCCCGGGCGGGTGACGTCCGTGCGCTGGGCGACCACGTGCGCGCCACGGTGCGGGATCGGTACGGCATCGAGCTGGCCTACGAGATCGAGTTCATCGGCGACTGGGGGACCGCGTGAGCGAACGGCTGCGCATCGGCGTCGTGGCGGGCGGCCGCTCGGCCGAGCACGAGGTGAGCATCGCGTCGGCAGAGGCGGTGCTGCGCGCGATCGACCGCGACCGCTACGAGCCGTACCTGCTCTACATCGACCGCGAGGGTCGCTGGCATCTGCCTGCAGGTCCCGCGCCGGAGCTGGGCGACGCCTCCCTGGCCGAGCGCCTGGGGGCCGAGACGCCGCTGCGGACCGCGGAGCGGCTGCGGACCCATGCCGCGCCGGGCGGGGAGCTGCTCGCGCCCAGGGACGCGGCGCTGGCCGCCCGCAGCGCGGTCACCTCGCTGGCCGAGGCGATCGACGTCGCCTTCCTGGTGGTGCACGGACCGTATGGCGAGGATGGCACGCTCCAGGGCTTTCTGGAGCTGGCCGGCATCCCGTACGTCGGCGCCGGCGTGCTGGCGAGCGCGGTGGCGATGGACAAGGTCGTCTTCAAGGACCTCATGCGCGGCCACGATCTGCCGGTCGCCGACTACACCTGGTTCCGCCGGGGAGCGTGGCGCGACGAGCCGGACCGTGTCCTGCGCCAGGTCGCCGAGGTCATCGGGGAGCGCAGCGTGGTCAAGCCCGCGCGCCTCGGCAGCAGCGTCGGCATGACGCTCGTCCACGGGCCGGAGGAGCTGCCGGCGGCGCTCGACGAGGCGTTCCTGTACGACACCAAGGTGATCGTCGAGGCGTACGTGGCGGGGGCGCGCGAGCTGGAGTGCGGCGTGCTCGGCAACGACGAGCCGGTCGTCTTCGAGCCGGGCGAGGTGCGCAGCCATCACGAGTGGTACGACTACGAGTCGAAGTACGTCGACGGGCTCGCTGACGTGACGCCGGTCGCCGACCTCGAGCCGGATCTCGCGGCGCGCCTCAAGGAGCTGGCCCTCGCTTCGTACCGCGCGGTCGACGCCGCAGGCCTGGCCCGCGTCGACTTCCTGGTCCCGGCGCCGGAGACGGTCTACATCAGCGAGATGAACACGCTTCCCGGTTTCACCGCCACGAGCATGTACCCGAAGCAGGCGGACGCGGCGGGGATCGGGTTCCCGGAGTTGATCTCGCGGCTCATCGAGCTCGCGCTGCAGGCCGATGCGGAGGGGCGCACGCCGGCTCGCCGCGGACCAGCCGCGAGCCGATGAAGCTCCCCGGCACCCGACCCGTGGCGGGCGGGTCGCGACCCCGCGGCCGACTGACCCCCGGCCGGCCGGCGAC
Organism: uncultured Chloroflexia bacterium; assembly: GCA_963781555.1. Lineage (GTDB taxonomy): Bacteria > Chloroflexota > Limnocylindria > QHBO01 > QHBO01 > JAICQM01. Next base: position 234,515 of record CAWAGB010000006.1, read on the forward strand.
CGCGCTGCGCGCCCGGCGCCGGCCCGGCGCGCTGCAGGCACGTCGCCCGCGGCGCCCGGTGCGTGCCCGGATCGGGGGACGGCTGCCCGGCCTCGCGCGGCTGCTTGCCGGGCTCGGGCTGGCGGGATGTATCGCATTGCTCGCCGCGCTGGCCGGCGGCTCGTGGTTGCGCGTCGCGCAGATCGAGGCGCAGGGTGCGACCTGGACCTCCGCGGCCCGACTCACCGAGGCGCTCGAGCCGATGCGCGGCCACGCCCTGCTGACGGTCGACCGACGCGCACTGGAGGAGAAGCTGACGGCGCTGCCGGCGGTGGCGGCGGCGCACGTCGAGACGTACCTCCCGGACCGCCTCACGGTCACGGTCGAGGAGGACGCGGCGGCCTTCGTATGGCAGACGAAGGCCGTGCAGCTGGTGTGCAGCGCGAACGGCACGGCGATCGGCCAGGTCGCGCTCGGGGCGCCGCTGCCGGAGTCCCTCGCCAACCTGCCCTTCGTCGACGACCGGCGCCCACCCTCGCGCAACATCATCGTGGGAGAGGCGATACCGGAGCGGGAGGTGCGCACCGCGCTGCGCCTGGTGGCCATCGAGCCGGCGACCCTCGGATCGACGGCCCAGCGCCTCACCGTCCGCATCGACGATGAATATGGCTTCATCGTCGTTGCGCCGGAGATCGGCTGGAGCGCCGCGTTCGGCTACTACGGGGTCGATCCGCAGGAGGGCGACGCGGACGTGGCGGCACGCATCGAGCAGCAGGCGGCGTCGGTGCGGACGCTCTTCGCCGGGCAGCCGGAGGCATCGGTCTCGTGGGTGGATGCCCGCAATCCGGGAAGGGTATATTGGCGTGCCAAGACCTGACGGCGGCCGGGCGCGCGGCCCGGATCGTCCGTCCCAACACCTCCGCATCGGACCCCTGCTGCATGTGGTTCCCCCTCATCGGTCTGGCGCTCGGCGTCGCGCTCGGCCTGACCCTTGGCGTCTCCGTCAGCGCGGACCTGGCGCGCTACAGCGCGGTCGCCATCCTGGCGGGGCTCGACTCCGTGCTGGGCGCCATCCGGGCGGAGCTGGACGCGCACTACGACAACCGGGTCTTCATCTCCGGCTTCATCACCAACGCCCTGGTGGCGGTGGCGCTGACGTTCGTCGGCGATCGCCTGGGGATCGACCTGTACCTGGTCGCGCTCTTCGCCTTCGGGCTGCGCATCTTCCAGAACGTGGCACTCATTCGCCGCCACTTCCTGTAGGCTCGATCGGCCTGCGGGTCCTGGCGGCCCAGCGGAACCATCGGAGGTAGCTTGGACAGGGAGACGGTTCTGGTCGGCATCGACGCCGGCACGACCAAGGTCACCACGCTCATCGGGGAGGTCGGACGCACCGGCGACGTCAACATCATCGGCTACGGGATCTCCCCGTCGGTCGGGATGAAAAAGGGGATGGTCGCCAACATCGACCAGACCGTCGGCTCGATCGCGGCCAGCATCGAGAAGGCGGAGCGACTCTCCGGCTACAAGATCAGCTCGGCTTTCGTGAGCGTCGGCGGTAGCCACATCGCCAGCCAGAACTCGCGCGGCGTGGTGGCGGTCTCCGGCCACAAGCGCGAGGTGAGCCGCGAGGACGTGGCCCGCGCCACCGATGCGGCCAAGGCGGTCCAGATCCCCTCCAACCGCGAGCTGCTGCACGTCCTGCCGCGCGGCTACATCGTCGACGGCCAGGACGGCATCAAGGACCCGCTGGGGATGAGCGCGGTGCGCCTCGAGGTGGAGACCCACATCGTTGCCGGCGCCGCGACCAGCATCAGCAACCTGACCAAGTGCATCAGCCAGGCGAACGTGGCCATCGACGAGCTGGTCATCAGCTCCGTGGCCGCCGCGGAGGCAACCCTCACCGATACGGAGAAGGACCTCGGCGTGCTGGTCGCCGACATCGGCGGCGGCACCACCGACATCGCCATCTTCACCGACGGCGCGGTGTACCACTCGGCCGTGCTGCCGGTCGGCGGCATCAACGTCACCAACGACGTGGCGATCGGCCTGCGCACCAGCCTCAACCTGGCCGAGGAGATCAAGATCAAGCACGGGACCGCCGACGCGGGCAGCGTCGGGCCGGAGGAGCTGCTCAACGTGGCGGTCCTCGGCGAGGGGAGCGGGCAGACCATTCAGCGCCGCAAGCTGTGCGAGATCATCTCCGCCCGGATGGAGGAGATCTTCGGCCTGATCAAGGAAGAGGTGAAGCGCTCCGGTCATGCCGGGATGCTGCCCGCCGGGATCGTGCTGACCGGTGGCGGCGCGCGGCTCGCCGGGTGCGCCGAGCTGGCGCGCGAGGTGCTCGAGATGCCGGTGCGCATCGGGGCGCCGCAGGGTGTCGGCGGGCTGATGGACCAGCTCTCCAACCCGGCCTTCACGACGCCCATCGGCCTGCTCCTGTGGGGGGCCACGCATGCCGGCGATGAGCCGCTGGGCGGGTATGGGCCGTCGTCGTCGTTCAATGGCATGGGCACCCGGTTCGTCGACTGGCTGCGGGGCCTCTTCCCGGGCTGACTCCGGGGACAGCCGTCCTGCCCGTGGACAACGCGCCCCCCATCCACCGCGACCTGGACCGATGTGGATAACTCGGGCCCCGATTGTGGAAAACCGGCAACGCACCACCGACGACATCGGTAGAATCGGTCAAACCCGCGCGATCCGGGTTCGTCGACCACCTTCATCACCGCCACCGCGCAGGAGTCCTCCCACATGCCGCTCCGTTCGGACTCAGAGAATTTCGCCCTCATCAAGGTCATCGGCGTGGGTGGCGGTGGCAGCAATGCCGTCAACCGGATGATCCGAGCCGAGATGATGGGCGTCGAGTTCATCGCCGTGAACACCGACGCGCAGGCGCTCCTCCAGAGCGATGCGCCGCACAAGATCCGCATCGGCGACAAGCTGACCCGCGGCCTGGGCGCCGGCGCCGATCCCGGCGTCGGCCAGCGCGCGGCCGAGGAGGACAGCGAGAAGATCTACGAGGCCCTGAAGGACTCGGACATGATCTTCATCACCGCCGGCATGGGCGGGGGCACGGGCTCCGGCGCCGCGCCGGTGATCGCCGAGATCGCCAAGGATCTGGGCGCGCTCACCGTCGGCGTCGTCACCAAGCCGTTCTCCTTCGAGGGAATGCGGCGCAAGCTGGTGGCGGAGCAGTACACCGAGACGCTCAAGGAGAAGGTCGACACCCTCATCACCATCCCGAACGACCGCCTGCGCGAGGTGGTCGACAAGAAGACGAGCATCATCGACGCCTTCCGTGTCGTGGACGACGTCCTGCGCCAGGGCGTGCAGGGCATCAGCGACCTCATCACGGTCCCGGGCCTCATCAACCTCGACTTCGCCGACGTCAAGACGATCATGCGCGACGCCGGCTCGAGCATGATGGGCATCGGCATCGGCACCGGTGAGAACCGGGCCGTCGACGCGGCTCGCGCCGCGGTCATGAGCCCCCTCCTGGAGGTCAATATCCAGGGAGCGCGCGGTATCCTGTTCAACGTCACCGGCGGCAGCGACCTGGGCCTCTTCGAGGTCAACGAGGCGGCCGAGGTGATCAAGGAGGCCGCCGATCCGGAGGCGAACATCATCTTCGGTACCGTGATCGACGATCGCATGCGCGACGAGATCAAGGTCACCGTCATCGCCACCGGCTTCGATTCGAGCAAGAAGGTCCGCGCCGGCAAGGCGCAGGTGACGACGGATGCGGCACCGGGCCTCGAGGCCAACCTCGACGAGCGCAGCCGCGAGATCCTCGCCGAGATCGAGCGCGAGCGGACCGAGCGCGCCTCCCTCAACGAGCAGCTCGGCGAGCCATCACCGTTCGCCCGCTCGTCGGGTGCTGGCTCCCTGGAGCCGACCGAGGTGCGTCCGGCGGAGCGCGAGCCACTCCCCGTGCGACCCAGCCTCGACCGGCCGTCGTACGGCGAGACCGATCTCGACATCCCGTCGTTCCTGCGCCGCAAGAGCGACTGACCGCCGCTTTCCGGCAGGTACCGATGAGACCCGGCCCCAGGGCCGGGTCTCTCGCTGTTCGGCGTGCGACGATGCGCGGCATGGCACTCCCGGCGAGCACCGAGATCGCGTCGCGTGGTGCCGCGCTGCGCGCGGGGCTGCGAGCGGCAGCGGCGCGCGCCGATCGCGACCCGGACAGCGTGCGCATCGTGGCGGTCACCAAGACGTGGCCCGCCGCCGTGTGCCGCAGTGCCGTGGAGGCGGGTCTGAGGGCGCTGGGGGAGAACCGCGTCCAGGAGGCACTCCCCAAAGTGGAGGTGGTGCCGGACGCGGAGTGGCACCTCGTGGGCCACCTGCAGTCCAACAAGACGCGTGCCGCGGTAGGGGTGTTCGGGTGGATCCACTCCGTCGACAGCGCCGCCCTGCTGCGGCGGATCGACGCTGCCGCCCACGACCTCGGCCGCGCCCCGCAGCTGCTGGTCCAGATCAACGTGACCGGTCAGTCGGGGCAGCATGGCCTGTCGCCGGACGCGCTCGCCTCGCCGGACCTGCTGGCCGCGATGGCCGACCTCCGCAGCGCACGGCTGGTGGGGCTGATGGCGATCGCGCGCGCGACGGGCGACCCGCGGCCGGACTTCGTGCTGCTGCGTAACCTGCGCGACGCGCTCGAGCAGCGGCTGGGCAGGGCGCTCCCGGAGCTCTCGATGGGGATGAGCGGCGACCACCTGGTCGCGGCGGAGGAGGGTGCCACGTTGGTCCGCATCGGTACGGCGCTCTTCGGTCGCCGAGCCGGCCGGGACGGCTGAGCGGCCGCACGCTATTCTCGGCGGGATATGTCCGAGGTGCTCGCCAACTTCATCTTCCTGCTGGCCACCGTGCTCTCGCTGCTCATCCTGGCGCGGGTGATCATCAGCTGGGTGACGCCCGGCAGCGGCGGCCCGCTCGCCGCGTTCGTGTACGCGGCCACCGAGCCGATCCTGGCCCCCATCCGCGGCCTGCTGCCGGCGACCGGCGGCTTCGACTTCTCACCGCTGATCGCGCTGCTCATCCTCCAGGTGATCACGCGCATCATCGGCCGGGTGCTCTAAGCCGGCGATGTCCGCGACCCGTGATTGAGGCGCCGGGACCGCGCCGCTATACTGCAGCCCCCGCGATGGGCGATTGGCTCAGTCGGTTAGAGCGCACGGTTCACATCCGTGAGGTCACTGGTTCGAATCCAGTATCGCCCACCACCCCGCCACTCCCATGACCCGGTTCCTGGCACGCGCCCGTCGCGTTCGGATGCTGCGCCCGCTGGCGCACCGCGACTTCGCCCTGCTGGCGGCGGGCTCGACGATCTCCCTGCTCGGGGACGGGTTCTTCTACGTCGCGCTCGCGTGGCAGGTGTACGAGATCAGCAACGTGCCGACCGCGCTCTCGATCGTCGGGGTCGCGTGGACGCTGCCCATGGTCATCTTCCTGCTCATCGGTGGCGTCCTGTCGGACCGATACGACCGCCGCCGCCTGATGGTCGCGGCAGACCTGATCCGCGCGGCGGCGATCGGCGGCATCGGGGTCCTCTCGGTGCTCGGCGTCCTCGAGCTGTGGCACATCATGGCCCTGATCGCGTTCGCCGGACTGGGCGACGCGCTGTTCAACCCGGCCTCGACGGCCCTCGTGCCGGACGTGGTGCCGACCGACGAGCTGCCGCAGGCTAACGCGCTGCTGGGCCTGATCCGGCCGCTCATGATCCGCATCAGCGGTCCGGCATTGGGCGGGGTGACGGTCGGTACGCTCGGGCCTGGCGTGGCATTCGTGATCGACGCGGCCTCGTTCGTGGCATCCGCGCTGCTCATCGGGGCCATAGCGCCACGCGCCGCGCGCGTCGTGGCGGCAGGGCAGCACGGCCTCCGGCGCACCCTCGGCGAGGTGGGGGAGGGGCTCCGCTTCGTCCTCGCCAACCCGTGGTGCTGGGCCACGCTGCTGTCCGCGATGCTCAGCCTCCTCGTCTTCTTCGGTCCGGTCGAGGTGCTCCTGCCGTACCTCGTCAAGAACCGCCTCGGGCTGGGGCCGGAATCGCTGGGCCTCGTGTTCGCCGCCAGTGGCGCTGGGTCGATTGCGGCGGCCATCGTCATCGGCCAGCGCTCCGTGCCGCGGCGTCGGATCACCACGATGTACGTCGCGTGGACCGTCGGTCTGGCGGTCATCGCCGGCTACGGACTGATGAGCGCGCTGTGGCAGCCGATGCTCATCGCCGCCATCGCCGGGGGCTCCTTCATGCTGGGGCAGGTGATCTGGACCAGCCTCCTGCAGGAGTTCGTGCCACGCGAGATGCTCGGCCGCGTGTCGAGCCTCGACTGGCTCGTTTCGATCGGCCTCGTGCCGCTCTCATTCGCGCTGACCGGGCCGATCTCCGGACTGCTGGGGCCTACCGCGACCATCGTGGGCGGTAGCCTCCTTGCCTCGCTCCTTACGATCGTGCTGCTCTTCGTCCCGGGCGTGCGCGACCCGGAGCGAGGTGCGCTGCGCCCCGCTGGCCACCGCCGCGGCCCGGGCCTCGCGCCGCTCGGCCCTGCGGAGGCGTCGCCACTCGCCGACCCGCAGCCGCTCGAACGATGACGCCGGGACACGGAAACGCGGCGGACCCGGCGGCGGTGCGCGGCATGTTCGACCGCATCGCACCGGTGTACGACGCGATGAATTCGCTGATGACCGGCGGCATGGACCAGCGGTGGCGCCGTGACGCGGTGCGAGCCGCGCGGATCGGGCGCGGGATGCGCGTGCTTGACGTCGCATGCGGCACCGGCAGCCTGGCGCGACTCGCCGCTTGCCGCGTGGGTGCGGACGGCAGGGTCGTGGGCGTCGACGCCAGCGGAGGGATGCTGGCGCGCGCACGCGAGCGATCCGAGGGCACGCTCGTCGCCTACCAGGTCGCCGACGCGCTGGCGCTGCCGTTTGCCGACGCCTCGTTCGACGCGGCGACCATCGGCTTCGGGCTGCGCAACCTCGCCGACTACCGGCGCGGGCTTGCCGAGATGCGCCGCGTCGTCCGTCCGGGGGGCAGGGTGGTCGTCCTGGAGATCGCGCAGCCGCACGGCGGTCCGGCGCGCGCCCTCTTCGGTCTGTGGTTCCGCCGGGTGGTCCCGCTCCTCGGTCGGCTGGTGCGGCACCGCGGGGCGTACGCCTACCTTCCCGCGAGCGTGCTGGCCTATCCGGAGCCCGCTGCGGTGGCGCAGCTGCTGCGCGACGCCGGGCTGGTCGGGGTCCGCTGGCGCTGGCTGACCTCCGGGCTCGCGACGCTTCATCTCGGCGTGGTGCCGAGGGCGTGACCGGCGCGGCGCTGCGCGTCCTGCTCGTCGCTGAGACAGCCCTGCCGTACGTGTCCGGGGTAACCGTGGCGACCGACGCGCTGGCCCGCGGCCTCGGTGCGCTGGGCCATGAGGTATTGCTGATGGGGCCGCGGCCGGCGCGCGGCGCGGTGGCACCTGGTGCGGGTACGGGCGGCCCGGCGCCACGCACCGCGTGGCTACCCTCCGTGCAGCTGCCGCCACCGGCGCCGCGCGGCTACCGCGTGCCGCTGCCGCTGGCCGGACGGGTCGCGATGCGTGCGGCGCGTGACTTCAACCCGGACATCGTCCACGTCCAGTCGCCATTCGGTGCCGGGCGGCGCGGCGGGCGCCTCGCGCGGCTCCTCGACGTGCCGCTTGTATTCACGCACCACACCCGATTCGCCGACTACGCCCATTACCTCGGCCCGGCGGCGCGGCCATCGGCGGCGGCGCTGCAACGCGCGGTTGCCAGCTTCTGGGAGCGCTGCGATGCCGTTATCGCTCCCGGTGCCGACCTCGGCGCGGAAATCTCCCGGGACCTGCCGCCCGGCACGCGGACGCTCGTTCGCGTCATTCCGACCGGGGTCGACGTGGCTGCCATCCGGGCGCAGCCGGCGATCGACGTGCGGACCGCAGCCGGGTGGCCAGCCGGTGCGCGGGTGGCGGTCGCCCTCGGCCGCCTGGCCGAGGAGAAGAGCCCCGCCGAGCTCCTCGAGATGGCGGCACTCGCCCCCGGCCTGCACCTGGCGGTGATCGGCGGCGGTGCGCTGGCCCCCGCGCTGCGCCGCCGCGCCGCGCGTCCCGACCTCGCCGGGCGGGTCTGGTTCGCGGGTGCCCAACCGCGTCCGACGGCAATCGGGATGCTGCGTGGCGCGGGACTCTTCGTCACTGCGTCCCGGACCGAGACGCAGGGTCTCGTGGTCGCCGAGGCGCTCGCCGCCGGGCTCCCCGTCGTGGCGATCGACGCGCCCGGGGTGCGCGATGCGGTCCGCGGCGGGACAGATGGCCTGCTCGTCGACGCCGCTCCCGCGGCGACCCGGCCGGCCCGCATGGCCGGGGCGGTCGCCAGCCTGCTGGCGGACCGGGCGCGGCTCGCCGCGATGGCCGAGGCGGCCGGTCGCGACGCGGATCGACTTGGCCTCGAGACCCGGACCCGGGAGGTGATCGGCCTGTATCGCGAGCTTCTTGCGCGCGGAACCGCGTGAATCGGTTGCAGCGCCGCGGGGCGCGCGTACAATGCCTGCCATGCGTGTGAGTGTGGTGGCCCGCTTCGTTTCGCACCCCTTCATCAGGTTCGGGGTGCACGCCCGTTCCGCAGGGAGCAGCCGACGCCTCGGCTTGCCCCGAACCGGCACGGTCTTCCATGCTCGTGCCCGTCGCGGTCCGGCGACGGTGGCCGTCCTGCGCACCCCGACCAGCCAGTTCCGATTTCCCACGGTCGGTCGCCTCGGCCTGCACCCCCGGCGCACGGAACCGTCGCGCGCACCCCGCGCGTAGCGGCGGCGTGCCGGGGTTCCGCAACGCGCGCGCGGTCAGTGCCGGGGGCGTGGTCCATCGGTCTGTCGGCGGCCGTACCGAGGTAGCGCTCGTCCATCGGCGTCAGCCTCGGCTGTGGGCGCTCCCGAAGGGAACGCCGGACGCGGGTGAGACGCTGACCGAGACGGCGACCCGCGAAACGCGCGAGGAGACCGGGCTGGCGGTCGAGGTAGAGGAGACGCTCGACTCGATCGCCTACTTCTTCGTCCGCGGCCAGACCCGCTTCCACAAGACGGTCCATTTCTACCTTATGCGCCCGGTCGGCGGTCGCACCGAAGATCACGACCACGAGTTCGACGAGGTGCGCTGGGTGCAGATCGAGGAGGCACTGGAGTTGCTGACCCACGCCACCGAGCGCTCGGTCCTCGAGCTCGCCGCCACGCGCCTCTCCGGCCGCAACGAGGAGGCGAGCGCATGAGCGAGCCCGGCACGCTCCTGCGCACCCCGCTCCACGACCGGCACGCCGCTGCGGGTGGGCGGCTCATCCCGTTCGCCGGCTACGAGATGCCGGTGCAGTACCGATCCATCCTGGAGGAGCACCGCGCGGTCCGCTCCGCGGCCGGCCTCTTCGACCTGTCGCACATGGGCGAGATCCACGTCTCCGGACCCGAGGCGGTGGCCTTCCTGCGCTACGCGCTGGTGAGCGATCCGGGTGCCCTGGAGCCGGGGCAGGCGCAGTACTCCATGCTGTGCCAGGAGGACGGCGGGATCATCGACGACCTCATCTGCTACCACGTCGACGGCGCCTACCTCGTTGTCTGCAACGCCGCCAACCACCATGCCGTGGTCGAGCACCTCGAAGCGCTCCTGGGCCGCGGCGACTTCGACGCCACGATCGACGATCGCTCGGAGCGCACGGCGCTCGTAGCTCCACAGGGGCCAGCTGCGGCGGCGATCCTGGCGAGCCTCACCGAGCTGCCGCTCGACGACCTCGGCTACTACCGCGCCATGCGCGGCGACGTGGCCGGCGTCGACTGCCTCGTCGCACGCACCGGCTATACCGGCGAGGACGGATTCGAGCTCTTCTGCGGCGCGCGCCATGCCGGCCACCTGTGGGACGCGCTGCTGGCGGCGGGGAGCGGCGCCGGGCTGATTCCCGCCGGGCTCGGTGCGCGCGACACGCTGCGTCTCGAGGCCGGCATGCCGCTGTACGGGAACGAGCTCGACCGCACGACAAACCCGTTCGAGGCCAACCTCGGGCGCGTCGTCAAGCTCGACAAGGGCGAGTTCATCGGCCGCGCGGCGCTCGGTCAGGTCCAGCAGGCCGGGCCGCGGCGCAAGCTCATCGGCCTGGTGATGCAGGAGAACGCCATCCCGCGCAGCGGCTACGTGGTGCGCCATGAGGGAGCCGACGTGGGCGTCGTGACGAGCGGCACGGCCTCGCCGACGCTGGGAGAGAAGGTCGCCATGGCCTACGTCCCCGCCGAGCTGGCCGCGGTGGGCGCCATCTTCGAGGTGGTGGTCCGCGATCGCCCGTACCGGGCCGAGCAGGTAAAGTTGCCGTTCTACAAGCGTCCACGCCAGGAGCAGCAGACCAGATGAGCCATCCCGGGGACCTGCACTACTCGAAGGAGCACGAGTGGGTCCGCGTCGACGGATCGACCGCCACCATCGGCATCACCAGCTTCGCCGCCGACGAGCTCGGTGACATCGTCTTCATCGAGCTGCCCGAGGTCGGCAGCCGGCTCAGCCAGTTCGGCGGCTTCGGCGTGGTGGAGAGCGTCAAGGCGGTGAGCGACCTGTTCGCCCCCATCTCTGGCGAAGTCACCGAGGTCAACGACGCGCTCGCAGACCAGCCGGAGCTGCTGAACAGCGACGCCTACGGGGAGGGCTGGATCGCGCGGGTCACGCTCGCCGACAGCGCCGAGCTCGACGCGCTCATGGACGCCGAGGCCTACGCCGAGCTGACCGCGTAGCCGCGGACCACGCAGCAATGGCCTACACCCCGCATACCGATCCCGACCGCGCCGCGATGCTGGCGGCGATCGGCGTCGCCTCGGTCGACGACCTCTTTGCCGACATCCCGGAGCGCGTCCGCGCCAGTGGCTGGGACCTGCCCGTCCCGATGGCGGAGCAGGAGGTGCGTGCCGAGCTGTCGCGCCTGGCCAACGCCAACCGCATCCCGCAGGTCAGCTTCCTTGGCTACGGCGCCTACCGGCACCTGGTCCCATCGGTGGTCAGCGAGGTGGTGGGGCGCGCCGAGTTCAGCACCGCGTACACCCCGTACCAGCCGGAGGTGTCGCAGGGCACCCTCCAGAGCATCTACGAGTTCCAGTCGCTCATCTGCGAGCTGACCGGGATGGAGGTGGCCACCGCCTCGCACTACGACGGCGCAACCGCCACTGCAGAGGCCGCCCTCATGGCCTGCCGGCTCACCCGACGGGACAAGGTGGCCGTGTCGGCCGCCGTGCATCCGGAAGTGCGCCGCGTCCTGGCAACCTATTGCTCCGGGCCGGGCATCGAGCTCGTCGACATCCCGGTGGACCTGGCGCAGGATGCCTCCGGCCAGACCGATCCCGCCGCTGCCGCGGCGGCTCTCGACGACACGGTCGCCTGTCTCATCGCCCAGCAGCCGAACGCATTCGGCGTCCTCGAGCCGATGGCCGAGCTGGGGGAGGCAACGCACGCGGTGGGGGCGCAGTTCGTGGCGGTGGTCGAGCCGACCAGCCTCGCCGTCCTGCAGGCGCCGGCCGACTATGGCGCCGACATCGTCGCCGCCGAGGGACAGCCGCTCGGCATCCCGATGGCCTTCGGCGGCCCGTGGGTCGGCCTCATGGCGGCCAAGATGAGCAGCGTCCGCCAGATGCCGGGGCGCCTGGTGGGAGCGACGCGCGACGCCGCGGGACGGAAGGGCTACGTGCTCACCCTCCAGGCGCGCGAGCAGCACATCCGCCGCGAGAAGGCGGCGAGCAACATCTGCACCAACCAGGCGCTGTGCGCCCTTGCCGCCACTGCCTATCTCACCGCCGTCGGTCCCGCCGGCCTGCGGGAGGTAGCGGAGCTGGGCATGACCCAGGCCCGCCACGCGGTGACCGCCCTCCGTCGTGCCGGCCTCGCCGAGCGTCGCTTCAGCGGACCGTATGCGGCCGAAGTGGCCGTCGCCCTTCCCGATGCGCGGCGCCGGCACGCGGCCCTCGCCGATGCGGGGATCGTGGCCGGCGCGCCGCTGGGTCGTGACTACCCCGAGCTGGACGACACGCTGCTCCTGGCTGCCACCGAGCTGACCACCGACGCGGATGTCGAGCGGCTGGTGACCGCGCTGGAAGGGTCGCGATGAACGCCGTCGACCAACGGGCAGCACGTCCCGCCGGCGCGCCGGGCGAGATGGATACCTCGGGCCGCGGCGCCGCGTTCGCATCGCCGGCAGCCGGAGAGGCGCTGACCGTCGTCGAGCCGCTGATCTTCGAGCACACGCGTCCCGGGCGCCGCGCCGTCCGCTTCCCCGCGCCGTCGGACTCGGCGCGTGCCGCCGCCGACGAGGAGCCGGCGCTGCCGGCATCGGTCAAGCGCGCGGATGCGCCACGCCTGCCGGAGGTGAGCGAGCTCGACCTGCTGCGCCACTTCAATCGGTTGAGCCAGCTCAACATCGCGATCGAGACGGCGTTCTACCCGCTCGGCTCGTGCACCATGAAGTACAACCCCAAGGTGAACGAGTGGGCGGCGCGGCTCACCGGCTTCGCCGAGTCGCATCCACTCGATCCCGAAGGGCTGGCCCAGGGGAGCCTGGAGCTGCAATGGCTGCTCGCCGAGCTGCTGCGCGAGATCAGCGGCTTCGCCGCGGTCAGCCTCCAGCCCGCGGCCGGCGCCCACGGCGAGCTGACGGGGCTGCTCATGGCGCGGGCCTACCATCGGTCCACCGGGGAGGGGGAAGGGCGCACCAAGGTCCTGGTCCCGGACAGCTCGCACGGCACGAACCCGGCGACCGCCACCATGGTCGGCTATACCACGGTCACCATCCCGTCCAACGAGCGCGGCGGGATCAACCTGGAGGCGCTGCGCGCGGCGCTCGGCCCGGACGTGGCGGCGCTGATGATCACCAACCCGTCGACGCTCGGCATCTTCGAGGACCAGATCGACCAGGTGATCGCCGCCGTCAAGGAGGCGGGTGCCATCGCCTACATGGATGGCGCCAACCTCAATGCGATCATGGGCCGTTTCCGGCCCGGCGAGGCGGGCTTCGACGTCATGCACTTCAACCTGCACAAGACGTTCTCCACCCCGCACGGCGGCGGCGGACCGGGGTCCGGCCCGGTAGGCGTCAGCGCGCGTCTGCTGCCGTTCCTGCCGCGCCCGCTCCCGGTGCTCATGGCCGGCGACGCGGACGAGGTGCGGCGCAACGCATGGGCCGGCCGGCCGACCGCTGGGGCACGCTTCGGGCTCGACTGGGATCGCCCGCAGAGCATCGGCAAGGTTCGGAGCATGTTCGGCAACTTCGGCATGCACCTGCGCGCCTATGCCTACATTCGTGCCAACGGCGGGGACGGGCTGCGCGAGGTGAGCGACGACGCCGTCCTGGCGGCCAACTACCTGCGCGTCCGCCTCGCCGATGCCTACGACCTGCCGTACGACCGCATCTGCAAGCACGAGGTCGTGTTCAGCGGCCGCCGCCAGAAGCGGCAGCACGGGGTCACGACGCTCGACCTTGCGAAGGGGATCCTCGACTACGGCATCCATCCGCCGACGATCTACTTCCCGCTCATCGTCGAGGAGGCGCTCATGATCGAGCCGACCGAGACGGAGAGCCTCGAGACGCTCGACCGCTTCGTCGACGTCATGCACGAGCTCGCCCGCTTGGCAGCAGACGATCCCGCGTCACTGCGCGCGGCGCCGGTGACCACGCCGGTCGGCCGGCTGGACGAGGCCGGCGCGGCGCGGCGGCCGGACCTGCGCCATCGCTTCGACGAGGCGGCGCTGACCGCGGGCCCTCCGCCCGGTTGAACGTTCGCGTGTCGCCCGGCGTACTATCGGTACCGAGCATCGGTACAGCTACGGAGTGCCTGTGGTGACGACGCAGCCCGATGGGCTGATCGAGCGCATCCAGTCGGGGGACCTGGACGCCTTCGAGGAGTTCTTCAACACGTATAAGCGGCCGGTCTTCACGACCGCCCTTGCCATCACGCGCGATCCGTTCCTGGCCGAGGAGATCCTCCAGGACTGCTTCGTCAAGGCCTACCGCGTGCGACAGCGGCTCCGGCGCGACGTGTCGCCGCTTCCGTGGCTGCAGCGCGTCACCACGAACCTGTGCTACAGCCGCATCGCGAGGCGCCGGGCGATCGTGGAGCCGCTGACCCAGCTGATCACCAACCTCGTCACCGATCTCACCATTCGCCCGGACCAGGTCGTCGAGTCGCGCGAGATCATCGAGGTCCTGCAGCGCGGCATCGACGCGCTGCCGCACAAGCAGCAGACCGCGGTGATCCTCTACTACCTGCACGGCTACTCCCTCGCGGAGGCGGCGGAGATCGCGGAATGCAACGTCGGCACCATGAAGTCGCGCCTGCATTACGCGCTCAAGGCGCTCCGCTCGCTGCTCCCCGCCGAGCGGCGCATCCCGGTCCTGGGCTCCCCGAGGCTGAGCGATGAGCTGTCGTAGGGTTCGCCGCGAGCTGCTGGAGCACTTCCGCTTCGGTGAGCTGGACGTGCGCGCGGCGCCGCATCTCGACCATCTGCGCGGCTGCGTGGCGTGTCGCGACGACGTCGGGCTGGATCGCAGCGTCGTGCGCAACCTGCAGCGTGCGCTGGCCGAGCGCATCTCGGATGCCGCCCCCAGCCCTACCGCCTTCGAGGCCATCCGTCGCCGCGCGCTCGAGCCGCCGTCGGTGAGCTGGGGCGACCGGCTGTGGCGCTGGGCCCGGGTCGTGCCCGCAGGCGCCGCCATCGCCCTGGTCGGCTTCGCCATCGTCGGCAACGTGGCCGGCGGCAGCGTCCCGCAGGCTGCGGCCCCGCGCCAAGTTGCGTGGCCCGGCTTCCAGGAACGCGCCCCGTATGACCCGGTCGCGCGCGACGACTTCTGGACCGAGGGCTACCTCCTCCCGTCGGCCCCCGCCACGGGGCTGATCGCGTACGTCGACGTGAGCCAGCTGCCGCACCGGCCGCCCATCGGTCCCGCCAACAAGGGCATCACCCGGTGATCGTCCGCCTCCCCGGAACGGGGCGGCGGATGCACGTCGTCCTGCTGGCCGTGCTGCTGGGCGCCTGCGCAGCGCCCGCGGCATCGAGCGCGGTCCCGTCGGATCGATCTTCGGATGCCGCGCGCGCGGCTGCGCCGATCCGCCTGTCATTCGACGTGCCGCCGGTCCCGGGTCCCGTCAAGCCGTTCCGTGGCGAGGCCTCCCAGCAGGTCTACATCCGCGACGGGCGCGTGAGCATGTACTTCGAGCTGCGCAACGTCGGCGAGGAGCCCATCACGTGGCTCAACACCCTCTACGACTACGAGCCGCAGCAGCTCTACACCCCGGTCGTCCAGCTCGAGTGGCAGGAGGGCGGACGCGCCGTGTACACGCGCAACGGCCGCTTCTTCCCCAGCCCGGCCATCATCCAGCCGGGCGACGCGGCGGTGTACATGATGGGCGGCGAGCCGGTCCAGGGCGCGGGGACGCCGGGGGATCTGCTGACCCATATCAAGTACTGCCCGACGCGCGGCATGGACGACGTACCCGGCATCCCCGTGCCCGTCGAGGACGTGACGTGGCAGGCGAACGGGGACGGCACCGTGACCGCCAGCGGGACGCTCGTCGAGTCGGCCGGATCCCTCCGGACGCGCCCCCCGCAGATCGGGGTCGCCTTCTTCGATGCACAGGACCGGTTCATCGGTGCGGTGGTCACCCCGGCGGACGGCGCGGCGCTCGAGGCAAACGAGCGGCGGCCATTCTCCATCAGCGGCGGCGGGGTGGCCGGCGACGAGATCGCCAGCGCCCGGGCGTGGGCCCTGATTCCGTGATCGGATGAACCTTTCAGGAAGCTGAACGATAGGTATCGATAACCCACCAGCGTGGAGCTCGGAGGTTGCCCGTTCTTGACGTGGGCTTACCCATAGGTCAATCTTGGCCCGCTTTCCCGAGATTGGCCCTCGTGGCGCGTTCGCGCGTCACGCAGAATCACGTCGGGCCACCACCCACGCGTTGTGGGACGCACGGTGAAGGAGGAGAGGAGGTTCGCACCGCGACGATCGCGAGTTCGGCCACGGCATGACCCTCGGGTCACCGCGAGCATTCGGGGAGACCCCGATGCACGGCGGATGTTTCGATCAGCCGCGACTGCGGCACTCTCGCTCTCACTGACGCCGAAAGGCGAAAGGATGAGGTTATATATATGTGGTTTAAGAAGCTCCTAGGCGTATTCGTGACGCTCGGTCTGGTCCTCGCGGCCTGCACCGGCACCGGCACGACGCCTTCCCCGTCGGGATCGGGCGATTCGTCGTCCGCCCCGTCGAACGATGCAGAGCAGGTGCTCCGCGTCGACCTCGGCGGCGAGCCCCCGACGCTCGACCCCACCCAGGCGACGGATAGCCAGTCGATCAACGTGCTGCGCAGCATCACGCGTCCACTGGCGTACTTCGACGAGAACCTGGAGGTCGTCCCCGGACTGGCCGAAAGCTGGGCAATCAGCGACGACGGCCAGCAGATCACCTTCACCCTGAAGGATGGGATCACCTACAGCGATGGGACACCGATCACGGCTGACGACTTCGTCTACAGCTGGAAGCGGCTCATCGACCCGCGCGAGGCCGCCGGTTATTCGTACGTGATGGCTGACGTGGTCGGTGGCGAGGATCTCCTCGGCGTCGACACCGAGACCGCATCGGACGCTGACATCGACGCCCTGCTCGACGCCTTCGGCGTGAGCGCTCCGGACGAGTCGACCTTCGTGGTCGATCTTGCTCGCCCGGCGTCGTACTTCGTCTACATCGCCACCCTGTGGGTCACCGTTCCGCAGCACGAGGGCTCCGCGTTCGGAGATGCCGAGGGTTACCTCAGCTCCGGCCCGATGGCCATGACCAGCTGGGAGCACCAGTCCCGAATCGTGCTCGAGCCGAACGCTGAGTTCAGCGCCGGCCCGGCAGCGACGATCGATCGCATCGAGATGTCCATGATTCAGGACCCCGCCGCCACCCTTGCCGCCTACGAGGCCGGTGAGCTTGACGTTGCTGGTGTCCCGACCCAGGAGATCCCGCGCATCCAGGACGATCCAGAGCTCAGCACCCAGGTTCTCCAGGGTGACGTGCTCTCGATCTACTACTTCGGCTTCGACCTGAAGGATCCAGAGGGTCCGTTCACCCAGAGCGTCCTGCTTCGCCAGGCGTTCAACGAGGCCGTCGACAAGGACACCATGATCGCCACTACCTTCTCGGGTATTGGCACCGCGGCGAATAGCCTGGTTCCGCCCGGCATGCCCGGTCACCTGGACACCGACTTCTACCCGTACAACCCGGAGAAGGCCCGGACCGACTTCGACCAGGCCCTCACGGACCTGGGGATGGAAGCGGCCGACCTGACCCTGGAGGTCGGGTTCAACACCGATGCCAATCACGAGGACAAGGTGGCCTTCCTGCAGGAGCAGTGGCGCCAGGCCTTCGGCATCGACGTCACTCCGGTCGGCCTGGAGTGGGGCGCGTATCTCGAGCGGCTCAGCAGTGATCCGTTCGACATCTTCCGCCTCGGTTGGGGCGCGGACTACCCGCACCCGAACAACTTCACCACCGACCTGATCAGCTGCTCGAGCGGAAACAACAACATGGGCTACTGCAACGAGGAAGTCGATTCCCTGCTGCAGCAGGCTGCCGTTGCCGCCACTCTCGAGGAGCAGGTTCCGATCTATGACCAGGTCCAGGAGATGGTGATGGCGGATGCGCCGATCATCCCGCTCCGGTTCGGGTCTCGCTTCACCCTGGTCAAGCCGTGGGTCCAGAACCTGACGGCCACCGCCCAGGACAGCGCAACCGGTGAGCTCTTCTACGACCAGGTGACGATCGCCGCGCACGACGAGTAGTGCGTTGACGAACGTTCCCTCTCGGTAGAGGAAACGGTCGAATGGGTGGGCCGGCTTGCCGGCCCACCCCGACGGCCACGGCGCTTGATCGCGGAAACTGATCGAGTCCCGTGGCCGTCGGGTAGACTCAGGCGGATCAGAGGAGGATGGCGTGCTCGGCTATATCATCCGACGAGTGCTGTGGATCATCCCAGTGCTCTTCTTCGTATCGGTCATCACGTTCGTGCTGATGCGGGCCACTCCGAGCGGTCCCTTCGACTCATTCGGCGGCGGTCGAATCGCGGCCCCCGGCGTCGTGGCGGCGCTCGAGGCCAAGTACGGCCTCAACGATCCGCCCCACGTGCAGTATGTCCGCTGGGTCGGCAACCTCCTGGTCGGCGATCTGGGTCCGTCGTACAAGTACCGTGACCGAACTGTCAACGACATCGTCGGGCAGGGCATCGGGACCACCGTCCACCTCGGCCTCATGGCCTTCCTGCTCTCGGTCCTGGTGGGCATCCCTTTGGGGGTGATTGCCGCTCTGCGGCATAACGGGCTGCCGGACTACCTGGCCACCTTCATCAGCATGATCGGCATTGCCACGCCCAGCTTCGTGCTGTCCATCTTGCTGCTCGTGTTCTTCAGCGTCACGCTGGGCTGGTTCCCGAGCCAATCAGCCCGGTGGTGGGACAACCCCGCCACGTGGGTTCTGCCGACGGTGGCGCTTGCCGGCTTCCCGATTGCCCAGATCGCGCGCTACACGCGGGCGAGCATGCTCGAGGTGACGCGCAAGGACTACGTGCGCACTGCTCAGAGCAAGGGTCTACGTGAGCGCACCATCGTCAGCATCCACATGGTCCGCAACTCGCTGATCCCGGTGATCACCATCCTCGGCCCCATCCTCGCATTCCTGATCACCGGCAGCTTCATCGTCGAGACCATCTTCGGCGTGCCGGGCATCGGGCGCTACTACATCGTCAGCATCGGCCAGCGCGACTACGGGGTGATCATGGCCATGACCATGCTCTTCGCCGTCGCCATCGCGGTCCTCAACCTCGTGGTCGACGTGCTGTATGCCTACATCGACCCCCGGATCCGGTACAGCTAGGAGCTGATGACATGGCCAACCGAACGGGTGCCCTCGAGGCTCCCGCCGCTGCGGCGGAACGGCCCAGCGCATCACTGTGGGGCGACGCATTCCGCCGCCTCCTCAAGAACCGGCTCGCCGTCCTCGGTGGCATCATCGTGCTGGGGCTCGTGTTCATCGCGATCTTCGGACCGATGCTGGCGCCGTACGACTACCGCTACCAGGACCTGGACGCGGTGCGCGCCGCACGTGGACCGGTCAACCCGTTCGTCGGCCCGCACTTCTTCGGCACGGACAACCTGGGCCGTGACCTGCTCAGTCGACTCATGGACGGCGCGCGGATCAGCATGACCGTGGCCCTGGTGGTCCAGGTCGTCGTTCTGCTCATCGGGGTGCCGGTCGGCGCCGCCGCCGCATGGTTCGGCGGCCGGCTGGATACGCTCCTGATGCGCATCACCGACATCGTGTATGCCTTCCCTGACCTGCTGTTCATCATCCTGCTCAGCGTGGCGCTCCGCGAGACGGTGTTCGGCAAGGCCGTCGACGGTCTGCTCGTCGTCTTCGTGGCCATCGGCCTCACCGCGTGGGTCGGCATGGCCCGCCTGGTGCGCGGCCAGCTGCTGAGCCTCAAGGAGACGGAGTTCGTCGAGGCGGCGAAGGCGGTGGGCGTGTCGGACTTCAAGATCGTCGTCCGTCACCTGCTGCCAAACGCCAGCGGGCCGATGATCGTGGCGATCACGCTTGGCATCCCGGGCGCCATCCTCGCCGAGGCGACACTTGCCTTCATCGGCATTGGAGCGGCGGCGCCACGTGCGTCGTGGGGGAGCCTGGTCGCGGATGGCCAAACGTACCTGCGGTCCGAGCCGCATCTGGTTATCATCCCCGCCCTGGCCGTCGCCATCGCGCTCATCAGCTTCACCTTCCTGGGAGATGGCCTGCGCGACGCACTCGATCCCAAGCTCAAGGGGAAGCAGTAACGTTGACCGTCACGAACGATCAGGGCCGGGCGCCGGGCGACCCGAGGTTCTCCGAGCTCCCGCTGGATGTCGAGATCTCCACCGAGGAGGGACGCAAGCTTGCGTCCCTCCTCAAGGATGATCGGCCCCACGCGCGCAAGCTCCTCGAAGTCCGCAACCTGTCGACCCACTTCTCGACCCGGGAAGGGGTCGTCCACGCAGTGGACGAGGTGAGCTTCGAGCTCGACTACGGCGAGACGCTTGGCCTGGTCGGCGAGTCAGGATGCGGCAAGAGCGTCACCGCGCTCTCGCTCACCCGGCTGGTTCCGAACCCTCCCGGCGAGATCGTGGCTGGCGAGATCATCTTCGACGGCATCGACATCCTGAAGCTCACCGGCAACGAGATGCGTCTGCTGCGCGGCAAGAAGATCGGCTTCATCTTCCAGGACCCCATGACCAGCCTCAACCCGACGCTGACCATCGGCTACCAGATCGCCGAGTCGGCGAGACTGCACCTCGGCCTGTCGCGGCGCGCGGCGCTCGATCGCGCCGCGGAGCTGCTCAGCAAGGTCGGCATTCCGAAGGCCAAGGATCGGCTGGCGGACTATCCGCACCAGTTCTCGGGCGGCATGCGGCAGCGCGTGATGATCGCCATCGCGCTCGCCTGCGACCCGATGCTGCTGCTGGCCGACGAGCCGACGACCGCGCTCGATGTCACCATCCAGGCCCAGATCCTGGAGCTCATCCGCTCGCTGTCCGACGAGTTCGGCACGGCGGTCATCCTCATCACCCACGACCTCGGCATTGCGGCCGGGATGTGCAACCGCATCAACGTGATGTACGCGGGCCGCATCGTGGAGACCGGGAAGGTGGACGACATCTTCGAGAATCCCCGGATGCCCTATGCATGGGGCCTCCTCGACTCGCTGCCGCGCCTGGACGAGGAGAAGGGCGCCAGGCTGCGCACCATCGAGGGCCTGCCGCCCGACCTCATCAACCCCGGACCAGAGTGCCGGTTCAGCCCGCGCTGCCACTACGCCCGCGACGTCTGCCGCGCCAGCGAGCCGGACCTCTCTCCGCGCGCGGAGGAGGAGCATCTCGCACGATGCTTCGGAACCGAGCCGGGAGGCTGGATCCAGTGAGCGACGGAACGACCGCTCCCGGAGAGCGCAACCTGGTCGAGGTCACGAACCTCAAGGTCCACTTCCCGATCACGTCGGGCATCTTCCAGCGCGAGATCGGCCGCGTACGCGCCGTCGACGACGTGACGTTCGAGATCCGCAAGGGCGAGACGCTCGGCCTTGTCGGGGAGTCCGGCTGTGGCAAGAGCACCACAGGCCGGGCGCTGATCCGCCTCCGCAATCCCACCTCGGGGAGCGTCAAGTTCGACGGCATCGAGCTGGCCGACATCTCGCGCGGTGAGCTGCGCCGCATGCGCCGCCGGATGCAGATCATCTTCCAGGACCCGTATTCCAGCCTCAACCCGCGCATGACGGTCGGCTCGATCATCAACGAGCCGCTGGAGACGCACAACCTCGGCAGCGGCAAGGCACGTAACGAGCGAGTCCGCGAGCTGCTGCGGCTGGTGGGGCTGAACCCCAGCTTCACCAACCGTTACCCGCACGAGTTCTCGGGCGGCCAGCGGCAGCGGATCGGGGTGGCGCGCGCGCTCGCTGTCGAGCCGGAGTTCATCGTCTGCGACGAGCCGATCAGCGCGCTCGACGTATCGATCCAGGCCCAGGTGCTCAACCTGCTGGTCGAGCTGCGCGAGCAATTCGGCCTGACCTATCTGTTCATCGCTCACGATCTGAGCGTGGTTCGCCACATCAGCGACCGCGTCGGGGTCATGTACCTCGGCAAGCTGGTGGAGCTCGGCCCGCCCGCGCAGATCTATGCCGCCCCGGGACATCCGTACACGCGCGCGTTGCTGTCCGCGGTACCCATCCCGGACCCGAAGGCGGAGCGGCGTCGCAAGCGCGTCATCCTCACCGGTGATGTCCCCTCGCCTGCCAACCCGCCATCGGGATGCCGCTTCCACACCCGCTGCTGGCTCTACGAGCGGCTCGGCCGGCCGGAGAACTGCCGAACCGAGGATCCGGAGCTGCGAACCGTGGCGCCGGATCACCGGGCGGCATGCCATTATGCGGAGGAGGCGCTCAAGTCCGACGTCGGCGTGGCTCGCACGCCTGAGGAGCAAGTGCGGCGAGGGACGCCGGCAGCCGTCACCGCCCGGGTGGCTGCTGACGCCGCGGCCGCAGAGGCGGCCAGTGAAACGACGGCAACCGTTTCGGCGGGGGAGGGGAGCCAGGATGGCGGCGACGGGGCACCGTCGACCGACCGGGAGACAGTCTGATCCACGCGACGGCTCGTCCGTCCACCGCGCTCAGCACGGGCGTCGAGGCGCGGCCGATGGGCCGACGCGACCACCACGTATCACCCAACACACATCGGAGGGTTTATCGAATGCGGAGATGGAGATCGATCTCCATGATCGTCGCGCTCGGCCTCGTCGTCGCCGCCTGCGGCAACGGTGGTGTCAGCGCCAACCCGTCAGGGTCGGGCGCCAGCGACGTGCCATCGGAATCACCATTTGAGAGCTCGGGCACGTTCGAGCCGATGGCCTACCCGGAGACGCCCGCCGAATGCGGCTTCGCGGGTGACGCCGACCATGGCGCCTACACCGGCGAGTTCACCCAGATTCGTGCGGTGGACGAGAAGACGGTCGAGTTCGAGCTCTGCCAGCCGGATGTCGCGTTCCTGCAGAAGATCGCGTTCAGCGCGTTCCAGATCCACGACACCGCCAGCCTCGAGAACGACATGGAGAACCACCGGGTCCTGGCTCGCCCGAACGGGACCGGCCCCTTCATGATCACCGAGTGGCAGCGTGGCGATCACATCACCATGGTCCGCAATCCGGACTATTGGGGTGATGCGCCCAGCTACGAGACCCTCATCTTCCGCTGGAGCACCGACAGCGCGCAGCGCCTGGTCGAGCTGCAGGCGGGAGCCGTCGACGGCATCGACAACCCGGGTCCCGACGAGTTCGCCGCCATCGAGGGTGACGACAGCCTGGCGCTCTTCCCGCGCGAGGGCCTGAACACCTTCTACGTCGGATTCAACAACAACCCGTCGATCGAGGGCTACGACAACTCGACCAACCCCTTCGCCAAGGAAGAGGTTCGGCAGGCGGTCGCCATGGGCATCGACCGCCAGCAGATCGTCGACAACTTCTACCCCGAAGGCTCGGAGGTTGCCAGCCACTTCACCCCGTGCGCGATCGCATTCGCGTGCGTCGGTGACGACTGGTACGAGTTCAACGCCGACGACGCCAGGGCAAAGCTGGCCGACGCCGGCTATCCCGATGGCTTCTCGACCGTCATCCACCTGCGCGACGTGGTTCGCGGCTACCTGCCGAATCCGACGCAGGTCGCGACCGAGATCCAGACCCAGCTCCGCGAGAACCTCAACATCGAGGCGACGATCGACGTCCAGGAGTCCGGGACGTTCATCGACAACTCGAACGGCGGCCTGCTGGACGGGATCTTCCTCCTCGGCTGGGGTGCCGACTATCCGGACCAGACCAACTTCCTCGACTATCACTTCGGTGCCGGCGCCAGCCCAGCCTTCGGTGACAAGTTCGACGACATCACCGAGGCGCTGAGCGTCGGTGCCACGTCGGTCGACGACGCCGATCGCGAAGCTGCGTATACCGATGCCAACAACGCCATCAGGGAGCATGTCCCGATGGTGCCGATCGCCCATGGCGGCTCGGCCACCGTCTTCAAGGCGGACGTGCAGAACGCTCACTCGTCGCCGCTCTCGAACGAGCTGTTCGCGGGCATGGTGCCAGGTGACCGGGACCAGCTCGTGTGGATGCAGAATGCCGAGCCCATCGGCCTCTACTGCGGCGACGAGACCGACGGCGAGAGCCTGCGCGCCTGCGAGCAGATCAACGAGTCGCTGTACGGGTACGAGGTTGCCGGGACGGCCGCTGAGCCGGCCCTGGCCACCGAGTGCACGGCAAACGACGACGGGACGCTCTGGACCTGCACCCTGCGTGACGGCGTCACGTTCCACAATGGCGCAGCCCTCGACGCCAACGACGTCGTGCTCAGCTACGCCCTCCAGTGGGATATGGAGCACCCGCTCCACATCGGTCGCGTGGGCGACTTCGCCTACTTCAGCGCCCTCTTCGGTGGCTTCCTGAATGTGCCACCGGCCGAGGAGTAGCCTGCGGTAGGCTAACGGCCAAGTTCACGAGGGGCGCCGCCCGCACGGACGGCGCCCCTCGGCTATCTTCAGAACCTGCCGCGACCTGAGCGTTCATGCTGCGATTCATCCTCCGGCGTCTGCTCCTCAGCATCCCCGTCCTGTTCGGGGTCATCCTGCTGGTCTTCGTGCTGGCACGAGTGATCCCCTCGGACCCATGCCGCGCCGCCCTGCAGGAGCGCGCAACGCCGGCGCTGTGCGACGCCTTCAACGCGCGCTTCGGACTCAATGACCCGCTGCCGGTGCAGTTCGTCCGCTACCTCGGGCAGGTGGCATCGCTCGACCTGGGTGACTCGATCCGCTACAACCGCCCGGTCGCCGAGATCATCTTCGAGCGTCTGCCGCTCACCATGGAGCTGACCATCCTGGCGCTCCTGTTCGCGAGCGTGCTCGGCATCCTCCTCGGCATCCTGTCGGCCGCGCGACGCAACTCGCCGACCGACGTGGCCACGATGATGATTGCCAACATCGGGGTCAGCACCCCGGTCTTTGTGCTCGGTCTTCTGCTGGCCTGGCTCTTCGCCGTCGTGTTACGCGACACCCCGATTGCGCTGCCGCCATCCGGCCGGCTCACCTCCGGCCTTGACATCCAGACGATCCCCGAAGCGTGGGGCCTCACTGGCGTCCAGGGCCCGATCCGGGCGATCCTGGACTTCGTCAGCAACATGTACGTGTTCTGCGCACTGCTCACCGGGCAATGGGAGGCCTTCGTCGACGCGCTCAGGCACATGGTCCTGCCCATGATCGCGCTGGGCACGATCCCGCTGGCGATCATCGCGCGCATGACGCGTTCGAGCCTGCTCGACGTCATGGGTCTCGACTACATCCGCACCGCACGCGCAAAGGGCCTCGGTGAGCGGCTGGTGGTGATGCGCCATGGCCTGCGCAACGCACTGCTGCCGGTGGTGACGATCATCGGCCTCCAGCTCGGGCTCCTGCTGTCCGGCGCCGTGCTCACCGAGACGATCTTCAACCTGGCAGGCATGGGCAAGACCATCACCGAGGCCATCCAGGGGCGCGACTACCTGGTCGTCCAGGGCCTGACCATCGTGATCGCGGTGGTGTACCTGTTCATCAACCTGGTGGTCGATGTCAGCTACGGCTACCTGGATCCACGGATCCGTCTGCGATGAGCGACCGCCTCCCAGCGCTCGAGGCCGGCGCCATCGAGCCGGTCAAGATCGCGGGCCGCCCGGCCAACATCTGGCGCGACACGCTCGGCGCGGTGGTTCGGCAGCGCTCAGCGCAGGTCGGCCTGGCGATCCTTGGGCTGCTGCTCGTGCTGGCCGTGGGTGCCGACGTCATCGCCCCGTTCGGGCCGACCCAGGACCTGCGCTATGGCGACACGCCGGAGCAGGTGGCTCGCCTCACCGGACCGTGCATCCACCTGCTGGGCTGTCCGACGACCGCGCCGCAGCACCTCTTCGGCGTCGACGGAAACTTCTTCGACGTGTTCAGCCGCGTGGTCCACGGCGCGCGGATCAGCCTCTTCATCGGGTTCGTGACGGTTGGCTTCGCGATCGTGCTGGGCACCATGATCGGCGCCATCGCCGGATACGCCGGCGGCTGGATCGACAACGTCCTGATGCGCCTGATGGATGTGGTGCTCAGCTTCCCGGCCCTCATCCTCGCGATCGCCATCGTCACCGTCATCGGCTCCGGCCTGATCCAGGCGCAGCTGGCGATCGGGATCGTGGCGATCCCGATCTACGCGCGCGTCATGCGCGCATCGGTCCTGAGCATCAAGGAGCGCGACTTCGTCACCGCCAGCCGTGCGCTGGGCGAGTCGGACCGCGGCATCCTGCTTCGCCGCATCCTGCCCAACGCCCTCACCCCGCTCATCGTGCAGGGCACGCTGGGCATCGGCGGCGCCGTGCTCGAGGTGGCTGCCCTGTCGTTCCTGGGCCTCGGCGCGCAGCCACCCATCGCCGAGTGGGGGAGCATGATCGGCCAGAACCGCAATTTCATCTTCAACGCGCCACACCTCATCCTCTTTCCCGGCATCGCGCTCAGCCTCACCGTGCTGGGCTTCAACCTGCTCGGCGACGGCATGCGCGACGCGCTGGACCCGAGGCTGAACCGATGAGCATCAGCGAGCTCAGCGAGCCTCCTCGCAGCCACGGCTCGCGCGGGGCGCCGCTGCTGGAAGTGCAGGGCCTCCAGACCTCGTTCCACACCCGCGATGGGATCGTGCGCGCAGTGACCGGCATCGACTTCCATGTCAAGCGCGGCGAGATCCTGGGCCTGGTCGGGGAGTCCGGCTGCGGGAAGAGCGTCACCAGCCTTTCCATCCTGCGCCTCATCGCGCCACCGGGGCGCATCGAGGCGGGCAGCATCCGCTTCGACGGGCAGGATCTCATGCGGCTCCGCGACAGCGAGATGCGCAAGCTGCGCGGCAACCGGATCAGCATGATCTTCCAGCAGCCGACGAGCAGCCTCAACCCGGTGATGAGCGTCGGCACCCAGATCACCGAGGTCCTGGGCCTGCACCGCAACATGAAGGGCCGCGTGGCGCGGACGCGCGCCGCCGAGCTGCTGCGCCTCGTGGGCATCCCTGACCCGGAGCGTCGCCTGGATGCCTACCCCCACGCCCTCTCAGGAGGCATGGCGCAGCGCGTCATGATCGCCATGGCGCTCGCCTGCGAGCCGGAGCTGCTGATCGCCGACGAACCCACCACTGCTCTCGATGTCACCATCCAGGCCCAGATCCTGGACCTCATGCGCGCGTTGCAGCAGGACACCGGGACGGCGGTCATCCTCATCACCCACGACCTCGGCGTGGTCGCGGAGATGGCCGATCGGGTGGCGGTCATGTACGCCGGCGAGATCGTCGAGCAAGCGGATGTGGAGACCCTGTTCGCCGATCCCAAGCATCCCTACACCCGTGGCCTCATCGGCTCCGTGCCGACCCTCGGACAGGTGCGCGACGAGCTGGCCACCATTCCCGGCAGCGTGCCCAACCTGGTCGATCTGCCGCCGGGCTGCCGCTTCGCGCCGCGCTGCACGGAACGGGTTGAGAAGCACATCACCGAGGCCGAAGAGCATCATCCCGCCCTCCTGCCACTGAGCGAAGGCAGCCCGCACCTCGTGCGCTGCTGGCAGTACCACTCCACCGACCAGGCCGATGCCGACCGCGCCGCGCGTGACGCCGCCTCTGCCCCATTCACCGGAGTCCGACCCCGATGACCGTCTCGAACGCCGACCAGCCGCTCGTCGAGGTCGAGCACCTCTCCGAATTCTTCCCCATCCACGGCGGCGTTCTCCAGCGCCGTGTCGGCGAGGTGAAGGCGGTGGACGACGTCAGCTTCACCATCCAGCGCGGCGAGACGCTGGGCCTGGTCGGGGAGTCGGGTTGCGGCAAGACAACGGTCGGTCGCGTCCTGCTGCGCCTCATCGAGCCGACCGACGGCAGCATCCGCTTCGACGGGACGGACATCACGAAGCTCTCCGAGCATGACCTCAAGCCGTTCCGGCGGCGCATGCAGGTCATCTTCCAGGACCCGTACGCCTCGCTCGACCCGCGCACGCCCATCGGCTCGAGCATCGAGGAGGGCCTGCGCATCCACGAGATCGGGACGCCGCAGGAGCGACGCGACCGCGTCGCGCGCATGATGGAGCTCGTTGGCCTGCAGCCGTACCACGCTCGGCGCTACCCGCACGAGTTCTCGGGCGGCCAGCGCCAGCGCATCGGTATCGCTCGAGCCCTGGTCCTGGAGCCGGAGCTTCTCGTGTGCGACGAGCCGGTCAGCGCCCTCGACGTCAGCATCCAGGCGCAGGTGCTCAACCTGCTGCGGCAGCTGCAGCGCGATCTGGGTCTGACGTACCTGTTCGTGGCGCACAACATGGGCGTCGTCGAGCACATCAGCGACCGCGTCGCGGTCATGTACCTGGGCACCATGGCCGAGCTGGCGCCGTCCAGCGAGATCTACGCCAGCCCGCTGCACCCGTACACCATCGCGCTCCTCTCGGCGGTGCCCATCGCCGAGCCGGCGCAGCGCTCCAGGCAGCGCCGCATCATCCTGCTCGGTGACGTTCCGTCGCCGGTGAACCCGCCGTCGGGCTGCCGCTTCCACACCCGTTGCTGGCTGCGCCAGCAGCTCGGCAATCCGGAGCGGTGCGCCACCGAGCGCCCGCCGCTGCGCGAGCTGACGGTCGGTCACCAGGTGAGCTGCCACTTCGCGGAGGAGCTGGCGGACCCGCAGAAGCGCGAGGAGCGGATCGCCACCGCCGCCGCGTCGAGCTCGGGGCGCGCGGTCAGCGACGACATGGAGATCGGCCCCGGTGGAACGCCACCGGAGGACCACGGCGGCATCTTCGACCCGGCGGCCGACACGACCGGCGAGGGCACGCTCGGCCGCCTGTAGGCGCCGACCGCACGACGGGCAAGATGGAGCTGCGCATCGCTCTCGCGCAGGTGGCGCCGCGGCTGGGGGACGTGGACGCCAACCTGGAGATGGCTACCCGACGCCTGGCGGAGGCGGCGGGCGAGGGTGCCCGCCTGACCGTCTTCCCCGAGCTGGCGCTCAGCGGCTACCTGCTCAGTGACCTGGTGCCCGACGTCGCGATGCGCGCCACCGACGAGCGGCTGGCCGCACTGAGCCGCGGTGCGCCGGGGATGCTGCTCGCGATTGGCTTCGTCGAAGAGACCGACGAGCATCGGTTCTGCAACACCGTCGCGCTGCTGCGCGACGGCGAGCTCATCGGTCTGCACCGCAAGGTCTACCTGCCGACGTACGGCCTCTTCGACGAGGGACGCTTCACGCGCCCGGGCGACCGCATCCGGACGCACGAGGCCGGGGCGCCGTGGGGGCGGATCGGGTTGAGCGTGTGCGAGGACTTCTGGCACGCCTCCCTGCCCATGCTCCAGGCGCTCGACGGCGCGCAGCTGCTTGTCAACGTGGCCGCCGGTCCCTCGCGCGCTCCGGGTAGCGAGGCGGGGATGGCCGCAATCGAGGGCTGGCACAAGATGCAGGACACCTACGCTCTGCTGGGCACGGTGGGCGTCGCGTTCTGCAACCGGGTCGGCAACGAGGAGGGGCTCACCTTCTGGGGCGGCTCGCGGGTCGTGGCGCCGAACGGGGCCACGGTGGTGCAGGCGCCGCTGTGGGAGGAGGCGCTGGTAGTCGGGTCGCTCGACACCGACGACCTGCGCATGCAGCGTTTCAACGTGCCGCTGCTGGCCGACGAGCGCCTCGAGCTGGTGCGCCGCGAGCTGGACCGCATCATCGGCGAGCGCGCGGGCCTGCCGCCCGCGGAGCAGGCGTGACCGAAGAGGCGGTTCTGCCGCGCATCGACGCCGAGGGGACGATCGACGTCATCGTGCGCTTCATTCGCGCCCAGCTCGAGCAGACCGGCTTCGAGCAGCTGGTGCTGGGGCTGTCGGGCGGCGTCGACTCGGCGACCGTCGCCTTCCTCTGCGCCCGCGCCGTGGCGCCCGACCGCCTGCTGGCGGTGCGGATGCCCTACCGCACCTCCTCCGACGCGTCCGAGACCGATGCCCTGCGCGTGGTCGAGGCCATCGGCTGCCGCACCGAGCGGGTGAACATCACGCCCATGGTCGAGCCGATGCTCGAGCTCATCGGTCCGGCTGGCGACGCCAGTCTCAACGTGCGGCGCGGCAACGTGATGGCCCGCCAGCGAATGATCGTGCTCTACGACCGCTCGGCTGCCTTCGACGCGCTCGTGGCCGGCACCAGCAACAAGACCGAGGCGCTCCTCGGCTACGGCACGCTGTGGGGCGACATGGCGGCCGCCTTCGGGCCGATCGGTGACCTCTACAAGTCCCAGCTGCGCGAGGTCGCGGCGGCGCTGGGCGTACCGACCGAGATCATCGCCAAGCCACCATCCGCCGACCTGTGGCCCGGCCAGACCGATGAGGGCGAGCTGGGCCGCAGCTACGTCGACCTCGATCGCGCGCTGTTCGCGCTGGTCGACCGACGCTGGAGCGTTGACCGCTGCGTCGCGGCGGGGTTGCCGCTCGACCTGGTGGAGTGGGTCGCGCGCCGCGTGGCGGCAATGGAGTACAAGCGCCAGGTGCCGCCGGTGGCCAAGGTGTCGCTCCGGACGCCGGGGATCGACCACCTCTATCCACGGCGCCGACCGGGGTCGCGCCGGGGTCGCTAAGCGGGTGCTAACGGGGCGCTAAGCCCGCTCCGCGTACGGTTGGCGCCTGACGCCGCCGAGCTCGCCCGGGACGTGGCGTCGTCACGAGGAGGTCGAGTTCGACCATGAACAAGGTGATGCTCGTCGGACGCCTGACGCGCGATCCCGAGGTGCGCAGCCTGCCGTCCGGCAAGCCGGTCGCCAACTTCACCATCGCCACCAACGAGTACCGCGGCGGCGGCAACGGGGAGCGAACCGAGTACCACAACGCGGTCGCCTGGGACCGCCTCGCCGAGGTGTGCGGCCAGTTCCTGTCCAAGGGCCAGCTGGTCGACATCGAGGGGCGCCTCCAGACCCGCCAGTGGGACGACGAGGCCGGCGTGCGGCACTGGAAGACGGAGGTCGTCGTCGGCTCGCTGGAGATGCTCTCCGGACGGGGCAAGAAGGAGTACGCAAAGGAGGTGCAGTCGGCAATCGGCGACGGGGAGACGATCCCGGGCGCGGCGACCAACGGCCATGCCGACACGCCCGCCGAAGCGCTCATCGCGATGTGACACAGTGGCCCGGTGCCGTCCCCTCCGGCACCGGGCCACCCCGATCCGGTGACCGACGCGCGGTCCGGCGTGCGGCTTGCATGGGAATGTCCGCACGCGAGTGAGGTACCTGATGAACGACGAGAGCGATGCGACAAGCGTCAAGCAGCCCAGCGGACCACCACCCGATGAGGGGCTCAGCTACGACCCATCGATGACCGAAGAGGACGAGGCGAATATCCCGTCTGGCTCAGAGGCGGATCCGGAGAGCGACGCGCCGATCGACGAGGCGTAGCTCCCGGCGCCGCCTTCCGACGGGCGGCTACTTCTTCTTGCCGCCGCCCTTCGGCTTCTTGCCGCCACCCTTGGATCCGGGTCCCTTGTCGCCCACGAGGAGCTCCTCCGTACGTGGGACGACTGTACCTAGGTCGGGGGCCTCGTGGCAATGGCGCGGCAACACTGCGCTAGACTCCCGCGCCTGGCGACGCCGAGCGCCGTCGACAACCGGTTACCGGCAGGCATCGGCCGAGCTGTGGTGGTCCGCGCCGGTCCGTCGTCGATCTACGTCGTCGAAAGCGACATGGTCGAACGCTGGCCGCTCGACCACTACCCCGCAGGGCTGCGCGTAGCCGAGCCGAGCCGGCGACGCGGGAGGACGCGGCGCCATCGGTATACTGGCCGCCCGCAGTCGCACCAGAGGCCGAATCGCTCCGCCATGGCCACCGAATACCCGTACAACGGGCGCCTCAGCCGTTGGGAGGAGGTCGCCGACGGACTTGCCATCGTGGGCGTCACCGCCACCGACGAGCCGTTTGCGTTCGAGCCCGGCCAGTACGCCACGCTGGGGCTGATGGGAGACACCAAGCTGGTGCAGCGTCCGATGTCCATCAGCTCGACCGCCGACGACACGAGCGAGTACGAGTTCTTCATCCGCCGCGTGCCGGGTGGCGGGTTCACCCCGCTGCTGTGGGAGATCGGGGTCGGCGACCCGATCAACATCAAGGGCCCCAAGGGCAAGTTCCTGCTCCAGGACGACGGCCGGCGGTGCCTGTTCGTCGCAACCGGGACCGGCCTGGCGCCCTTCATGAGCATGATCGACACCCTGCGTGGCCGCGGGCAGCAGCGCGAGATCTGGCTGCTCCACGGCGTGAGCTACGAGCACGACCTGGCGTGGCGCGAGGAGCTCGGCGAGCTCGCCGCCACCGCGGCGGCAGGCGGCTTCCCGCTCCACTACGCGGCGACCATCTCGCGCCCGGGGGAGGCTGCCACCTGGCAGGGCCTCACCGGTCGCGCCGAGGCGGTGCTGGACGCCCACCTCGACGAGCACGAGCTCACCGCCGACAACACCACCATCTACCTGTGCGGGAACCCGGAGATGGTGAGCGCGGTGGAGGAGATTGCGGCGCGCCGCGGGTTCGACCCGCAGCACGTGCGCAAGGAGCTGTACTGGCCGAAGGGCAGGGCACACTAGGCGCATGGCGGCTCCCGACACCTTCTACCTGACCACGGCCATCTTCTACCCGAGCCCGGCACCGCCCCTGCACTCGCTGTACGAGGCCTTCGGGGCCGATGCGCTGGCGCGGTACCACCGCCTGCTCGGCGACGACACGCGCCTGCTGACCGGGATGGACGAGCATTCTGCGCAGGTCGAGCGGCTGGCGAACGACAGCGGGGTCGAGCCGAAGCCGATGATCGACGGCTGGGCGGCCACCTGGCAGGAGACGTTCGCCCGCTTCGGGGTCACGTTCGACCGCTTCATCCGCACCACCGACGACGACCACGTGCGCGCCTCGCTGGAGATGGTGCGCCGCGCCATGGCCAACGGGGACATCTACAAGGGCACCTACGCCGGGTGGTACTGCATCGGGGACAACGAGTTCAAGACCGATGCGCAGATCGTCGACGGCCGCTGCCCCGACCACCCCAGCCTGGAGCTGCAGTGGATCGAGGAGGAGAACTACTTCTTCCGCCTCTCCGCCTACCAGGAGCGCCTGGAGGCGCTGTACCGCGACAACCCTTCCTTCTGCGAGCCGGAGCACTATCGCAACGAGGTGCTGGCCTGGCTCCGCGAGGGATTGCGCGACTTCAGCATCAGCCGCGCCGGCGGGACGTGGGGCATCCCGTTCCCGGACGACCCCGAGCACCGCATCTACGTGTGGTTCGACGCGCTGACCAACTACCTCACCGGTGCCGGCTTCCCGGACGACCCGGCCGCATTCGACCGATGGTGGCCGGCGGATGTGCACGTCATCGGCATGAACATCACGCGCTTCCACTGCCTCTACTGGCCGGCGATGCTGATGAGCGCCGGGATCGAGCTGCCGCACCGCGTATTCGCCCACGGCTTCATGACCCTGCGCGGCGAGAAGATGAGCAAGACGCGCGGCAACGTGATCGACCCCGACGACGCGGCCCGCCTGTTCGGCATCGACGGCACGCGCTACCTCGCGCTGCGCGAGATTCCGTTCGATCGCGGTGGCGACATGACCGAGCAGGGGCTCGTCCGCCGCTACAACAGCGACCTCGCCCACGACTTCGGCAACCTCGTCAACCGGGCGGTGAGCATGAGCGCGCGCTACCTGGACGGCCAGCTGCCGGCGCTCGGGGCGCCCACGCCGGCCGACGAGGCCCTGCGCGACGCGGCGGACGCCACGGTGGCTCGCTACCGCGACGCGATGGAGCGCCTTGCCTTCGAGGAGGCGCTGGCCGCGGTCATGGAGCTGACCCGCGCCGCCAACGGCTACGCCGAGTCACAGGCGCCGTGGACGCTCAACAAGGCCGGCGAGACGGATCGGGTCGGCCAGGTGCTGGCCGCCATGGCCGAGGCGTGCCGCATCCTCGCCCACCTCATGGCGCCATTCACGCCGTCCGCCGCGCGTCAGATCCATGACCAGCTGGGCGTTGCCGCCTCCTACGACGAGCGCGGCGCCGGCGGGCCGGGGCTCCCCGCACAGCTGGCCTGGGGCGGCACGGAGTCGGGTCCACGACGCACCGGCACGGCGAGGCCGGTCTTCCCGCGCGTCGAGCTGCCGGAAGCGGACGCCGCGAGCTGAGCCGCTCCCGCACGCCGGCGCGCCTGGCCGGCCTCATCGACTCGCACTGCCACCTCCAGGACGCGGCATTCGCCGCTGACCTGCCCGCCGTGTTGGAGCGGGCGCGCGAGGCGGGGATCGTGCGGATCGTCGTGCCCGGCTGGGACGCTGCCTCGTCCGAAGGGGCGCTCGAGCTGGCGGCACGCCATGCCGACCTGCTCGTCCCGGCGGTCGGCATCCACCCCAACTGGGCCTCTGCGGCGGGGGAGGACGACGTGCGCCGCGTGGAGGAGCTGGCGGGGGAGCCGTCGGTGGTCGCGGTGGGGGAGATCGGCCTCGACAACCACCACGACTTCAGCGGTGCCGATGTGCAGGAATGGATGTTCGCGCGGATGCTCGGGCTGGCGGCCTCGGTCGCCAAGCCGGTGCTGGTCCACGATCGTGAGGCGCACGCCGCGATCAGTCAGGCGCTGGTGAGCTGGGCGGGGCCGCCGCATCGCGCGGTGCCGGGGATCCTGCACTGCTTCAGCGGCGACGCCGAAATGGCCGCCACGCTGGTGCGCGCCGGATTCCTCATCAGCTTCGCCCTGCCGGTCAGCTTCTCGTCGGCCATGGGGCCGCGCGCCGCCGCCGCGGCCATTCCCGAGTCCGCGCTGCTGGTGGAGACCGATGCGCCGTACCTGGGCTTTGCGCGCGGGCAGCGCAACGAGCCCACCACGACGCTCCGGGTGGCTGCCGAGGTGGCCCGGTTGCGGGGCGTGAGCCCCGAGAAGGTCGCCGGCGCAGCGGCTCGTAACCTCGAGCGAGCGCTCGCCCACTGAACGAGCGACGGGTTCACGGCTTGGCACGCCGGTTGCAACACCGAGGACGAGCCGCCGTTGCGCGGCACTTACGCAAGAGGAGGAAGGCCCCCAGTGGGACAGGTCAACGTCAACACCCCCGGCGGTGACGGCACGTCGGATGGCTCCGGCTACGGATTCATCGTGGGCATCCTGGTCGCCATCGTGGTGATCGCCCTGCTCGTCTACTTCTTCGTCCTCAACCCCGGCGGGGGTGGCGGGAACACCACGAACAACAGCGTGGTCCCGGACCCCAGCGCCATGCTGCAGCACCTGGGGCTCATGTAGCCTCGCGCGCTGCTCCGCAGTCCGAAGCCCCGGCCATGCGCCGGGGCTTCTGCGTGCTCACTTGACACGCCGAGAAGGCGGGACGTACCATCGGTTGGCACTCTCATCGGTCGAGTGCCAACGGCCGCCAGGTCACATCGGCCAGGCCGTACCGAAGCACTCCCGATGGATGCAGATCATCGCATCCACGGCCATACGTCTCGTTCAAGGAGGCACGCACCAACCCATGACCCAGACGGTCAGCGCCACCGCGACGCAGCTCAAGCCCCTCGGGGATCGCCTCGTCGTCAAGCCCACTCCCCGCGAGGAGATGACCAAGAGCGGCCTCGTCCTGCCGGACACCGCGAAGGAGCGCCCGCAGGAAGGCACCGTCCTGGCTGCCGGCCCCGGTCGCATCCTCGACGACGGCTCCCGTGAGGCGATGGATGTCGCCGTGGGACAGAAGATCCTGTTCCAGAAGTACGCCGGCACCGAGTTCAAGCTGGAGGAGGACGAGCTCCTCATCCTGTCCCAGAAGGACGTCCTGGCGGTCATCGAGTAGCGTTCCGGCCCGCTCGAGTCCCAATTCGACATAACGCTCGCCGGCAGGCATCGGTCCACCGGCGCACCTAGGAGGAATCAGACCACCGTGGCGAAGCAGCTCCTGTTCAACGAGGAAGCGCGGCGTGCGCTCAAGCGCGGCGTGGACAAGATGGCCGAGGCCGTCAAGGTCACGCTCGGCCCGCGCGGCCGGTATGCCGTGCTCGACAAGAAGTTCGGGTCGCCGACCATCACCAACGACGGCGTGACCATCGCCCGCGACATCGAGATCGAGGATCCGTTCGAGAACATGGGCGCGCAGCTCCTGGAGGAGGTCGCGGCCAAGACGAACGACATCGCCGGTGACGGCACCACGACCAGCATCGTGCTCGCCCAGGCGATCATCACCGAGGGCCTCAAGAACGTCACCGCCGGCGCCAGCCCGATGGGCATCAAGCGCGGCATCGAGAAGGGCGTCGACGCGATCGTCGCCGAGATCAAGAACCTCTCGAAGCCGGTGGAGACCAAGGAGGACATCGCCCACATCGCCGCCATCAGCGCGCGCGACACGGAGATCGGCAACCTGATCGCCGAGGTGATGGAGCGAGTCGGCAAGGACGGCGTCGTGACCGTCGAGGAGAGCCAGGGGCTCAAGCTCGACAAGGAGTACGTGGAGGGCATGCAGCTCGACCGCGGCTACCTGAGCGCCTACTTCGTCACCTCGGCCGATGCCGGGAAGATGGAGGCCTCGCTCGACCAGCCGTTCGTGCTGGTCACCGACAAGAAGATCAGCGCCGTGGCGGACATCCTGCCGACCCTCGAGAAGGTCGTCAGCACGGGCCGCCCGCTCCTGATCATCGCCGAGGATGTCGACGGGGAGGCCCTGCCGACCCTGGTCGTCAACAAGATGCGCGGCACCATCAACGTGCTGGCCGTCAAGGCGCCGGGCTTCGGTGATCGCCGCAAGGCGATGCTCGAGGACATCGCGACCCTGACCGGCGCGCGGGTCATCTCCGAGGAGGTCGGCCGCAAGCTCGACAGCGTGCAGCTCGAGGACCTCGGCGAGGCGCGTCGCGTGACCGCCAACAAGGACACCACCACCATCGTCGAGGGCAAGGGCTCCGAGGAGGCGATCAAGGCGCGCATCGGCCAGATCAAGCTCCAGATCGACGACACCACCAGCGACTTCGACCGCGAGAAGCTCCAGGAGCGCCTCGCCAAGCTGTCCGGTGGGGTTGCCGTGCTGAAGGTCGGCGCGGCCACCGAGGTCGAGCTCAAGGAGAAGAAGCACCGCATCGAGGACGCGCTGTCCGCAGCGCGTGCCGGTGTCGAGGAGGGCATGGTCGCCGGTGGCGGCTCGGTGCTCATCCACTCGATCCCGGCCCTCGACAAGCTCGAGGTGCTCGGTGACGAGGCGATCGGCGTGGCCATCCTGCGCCGCGCGCTGGAGGAGCCACTCCGCCAGATCGCGATCAACGCCGGCCAGGAGGGTTCCGTGGTCGTCGAGGCGGTCCGCAAGCTCCCCGCCGGCAGCGGCTATGACGCGGCCAAGGGCGAGTACGGCGACCTGTTCGCGACCGGGATCATCGACCCGGCCAAGGTGACCCGCTCCGCGCTGGAGAACGCCAGCTCGGTGGCCAGCCTGCTGCTCACCACGGAGACGATCATCACCGACATCCCCGAGAAGGAGAAGGCGCCGATGCCCGGCATGGGCGGAGGCATGGACTACTAGTCCGACTTCCCTGGACGTACCGATGCGAGGGCCCCGGCGGAGACGCCGGGGCCCTCGCTCATGCCCGCGATGCCGCCCGCCCGGGCAGCTGCTGGCGGAATGGTGCGGTCGCGGCGACTTGACGGGCGACCGTCCCGCCGCGGACGATGCGCCCACGCTGACGGGAGCCATGACCCGCCCGTCCCGCTGGGGAGTGCCTCTTGCGCGTCGTCCGTTGGTCTCGTCGGCTCGTCGTCTCGGTGGCGGCGACCTGCGTCACGCTGTCCGGCGCACTGCCGGGTGCCTCCGCGCCGCCGGCCCTGGCGTCCACCCTGCCGGCCGGCTTCCAGGACCAGGTCGTGTTCAGCGGCCTGAAGAACCCCAGCGCCATCGCCTTCTCTCCGGACGGACGCATCTTCGTCGCCGAGAAGCGAGGCATCATCAAGGTCTTCGACTCGCTGGCGGACACGGCACCGGACACGTTCGCGGACCTCCGGACCGAGGTCTACAACTTCTGGGATCGCGGGCTGCTGGGCCTGACGCTGCACCCGAACTTCCCGGCCACGCCCTATGTCTACGCGCTCTACACCCGGGACGCCCTGCCGGGAGGGAGCGCCCCGCACTGGGGCCAGCCGAACACGGACGGCGACGGCTGCCCCAGCC
Source organism: uncultured Chloroflexia bacterium (assembly GCA_963781555.1). GTDB lineage: Bacteria > Chloroflexota > Limnocylindria > QHBO01 > QHBO01 > JAICQM01. The sequence goes on from CAWAGB010000006.1 coordinate 272,294, forward strand.
CGCCGGGTGCCACCACCGACGGCTGCGTTGCGAGCGGACGGCTGGTGCGCATGACCGCCAGCGGGAATGTCATGTCGGGCTCGCCGACCACGCTGATCGACGGCTGGTGCCAGCAGTGGCCGAGCCATTCGATGGGCGACCTCAACTTCGGCCCCGATGGCAAGCTCTACGTGTCGGCCGGGGAGGGCGCCAACTTCGACAACCCGGACTGGGGACAGTACGGCGGCAGCCTTCCCAACAGCCCGACCCTGGCCAACCCGTGCGGTGACCCGCCCGGTGGGCCGGGCGTCGCCCTGGTGCCGCCGACCGCGGAGGGAGGCGCCCTGCGCTCGCAGGACGTGCGCACCACGGCAGATCCAGCCGGCCTGAACGGTGCGCTGCTGCGCGTCGACCCCACCACCGGAGCGGCCGTGAGTGACAACCCGTCTGGCCGCCAGCGCGGACGTGAACGCCCGTCGCATCGTGGCCTACGGGCTTCGCAACCCGTTCCGCTTCACCTTCCGGCCCGGGACCAGCGAGGCGTGGGTGGGTGACGTGGGCTGGGCCAACTTCGAGGAGATCAACCGCATCACCAACCCGGCCGGCGCCACCCACAACCTGGGCTGGCCGTGCTACGAGGGTCCCAATCGGCAGGGCTCCTTTGACGCCGCCAACCTCGACCTGTGCGAGAGCCTGTACAGCTCGGGCGCGGCCGCCGTCACGGCCCCGTTCTACGCCTACAGCCGCAGCGATCCCGTGGTCGCGAATGGCTGCCGCTCCGGCGGATCCTCGACCGCCGGCGTGGCGTTCTACCCGGGGGGCGAGTATCCGGCCGGCTACAACGGCGCGCTCTTCTTCGCGGACTACTCGCGCGATTGCATCTGGATGGCGCCCGCCGGCGCGGGTGGCGTGCCGAACATGGCCGCGCGCGCGAACTTCGTGGTGAACGCCAGCGATCCCATCGACCTGGAGATCGGCCCCGGCGGCGACCTCTTCTATGTCGACTACGGCTCCAGCGGCAACGGTGCGGTGCACCGGATTCGCTACTTCCCGGCCAACCAGCCGCCCACCGCCCACATCGTCGCCTCCACCACCTTTGGTTCGGCACCGCTGACCGTCTCGTTCGATGCCACCACTTCCACCGATCCCGACGTGGCGGACCCGCTGACCTACGCCTGGGATCTCGATGGCGACGGCGCGCGTGACGATTCCACCGCCGCGCAGCCGAGCTTCACCTACACCAGCCCCGGCTCGGTCACGGTCACCCTCCAGGCCACCGACAGCGCTGGCGCGTCCGACGTGGACACCACCACCATCACGGTCGGCACGACGCCGTCCACGCCCGTCATCGATACCCCGCTCGACGGCACCACCTGGAAGGTCGGCGACCCGATCTCGTTCAGCGGCCACGCCGTTGACCCGCAGGGCAACCCGATTCCCGCCAGCGGGCTCTCCTGGGCCGTCCTCCTCCACCATTGCACCGGCGACTGCCACATCCACACGCTTCAGACCTTCGATGGGGTGGCCAGCGGCAGCTTCGTCGCGCCGGACCACGAATACCCATCGCATCTCGAGCTGCAGCTGACCGCCACCGACAGCGACGGCGTCGAGACGAGCGTCTCGCGCGTCCTTACCCCGCAGACCACCACCATCACCCTGGCCAGCACGCCGGCCGGGCGCCAGCTCGGCATCGGATCGTCAACGCGCAGCGCGCCGTTCACCACGACCGTCATCGTCGGGTCCAGCAACCTGGTCACGGCTCCCGACCAGGCATCCGGCACCACCCAGTACAGCTGGACCGGCTGGTCCGATGGCGCGGCACGCTCGCACACGATCATCGCCGGCGGATCGGCGGCGACGTACACCGCATCGTTCGCATCCGCGCCGCTGAATGAGGCGCCGGTGTTCACGCCGGCGCCGCTCGACGCGGTGGTGACCGAGGGCGAGCCCGCCAGCCTGGCGCTCGCCGCCATCGATCCCAACGGCGACTCGGTCACCTTCGACGCCGCCGGCTTGCCGGCGGGGATCTCGCTCGACACGACCACTGGCCTGATCTCCGGCACGCCGACCTCGAGCTCGGCGGGGATCTATGACGTCAAGGCCACGGCGCTCGACGGCCGCGGCGGAACAGCGACAGCGACCTTTACCCTCAGCGTCCACGACGCGGTGATCGCCCCGGCGCGCCGGGTGCGCTTCCGTGCGGGCACGTACAGCGGTTACCTGCGCGACCCCGACGGGACGCTGACCAGCCCACGCACGGCCACCCTGAGCCGCGAGTCGGGCGCGTCCGCCGCGGAACGACGCCTCGTCTTCGGCGCGCCCTACCTGCGCATCGTGGACGGCATCTGGGCCGGGCGCTGGGTCCGCGAGTCGCGCGGGGCGGGCCTCATCGGCTTCACGGCGCAAACCGAGTTCAGCCACCTCCGGCGTGTCACCTTCGCCGCAGGGACGTACACGGGGTACCAGTTCAGCGGTGGTGGCGCGACGGTGGGTACCAGGACGGCCAGTGTGCATGAAGGATCCGGCGCGTCGGCTGACGAGCGCGCGGTCATCAACGGCATGCCCTACCTGCATGTTGTGAACGGCGTCTGGGCCGGCTACTGGGTGCCGGACCACCTGGTGTCGATCGCGCGGAGCAAGCAGACCGGCTACCGATTCGGTCCCGGTGGCGTGATCCTGGGTCGCCGGACGTTCGATGTCCCGCGTGCCACGGGGACGTCGGCGACGGCGACCCGCACGATCGGGGCGACCCGCTACCTGGCGATCAGCGACGGGGTGTTCGCCGGCTACTGGCTCGCCGCCTCCCCGTCGGTTCGGCTCCTGGTGTCGCTCGCACCGTAGGGCGGGTTCATGCACGTTTGTCGATTGCGTGGCGCGCGGTACGTCGTACCGTCCGAGCGACGTGATGCCACGCCGCCACCCGACCGGAGGACCGCGCCATGCGCTACGTGATGTTCACCTATCCCGATCCTGAGCTGGCGGCGACGTACGAGTCGCTGCCGGCGGAGGAGATCCAGGCCGATGTGGCGCGCCACATGGCGTGGTTCGAGAAGCACCGGGCGCACATCGTGGGCGGCGAGGAGCTCGGAATCCCGCGCCAGGCGCGGACGCTCCGGCGCCGCGGCGGCAGGGTCACCGTGACCGATGGCCCGTTCCTGGAGACCAAGGAGATCCTCGGCGGCTTCGTGATCCTGGACGTCGATGACATCGAGAGCGCCCTCGAGATGGCCGCCGAGTGGCCGTCGCTGGACCTGCCCGGCGGCGCGGTGACGGTCCACCCGGTCTACCTCCGCGAGTAGCGATCAGCGGCCGGCGAGCGCATCCACCAGCGGCGCCATGCGGTCCATTCGACGCGACGACCAGATGTAATAGCTGATCCCCAGCTGTTCGCGGCGCCGGAGAAGCGCCTCGCGGAGCTGGTCCACGGTCCCGTACAGCACGTACGGCGACCCGCCGACCAGGGCGCTGCCACCGCGCTTGAGAAGGGCCACCGCCGAGCGGGCCAACGATGATTCCCCGCCGGAGAGCGCGCCATCCACGACCAGCACATTGAGCTCGAGGGACGTGAACCGGTCGCCCGCGGCGCGACGCACGATCTCGACCTTGGCGGCGGTCGCTGCCTCGGTTCCCTGGCGCAGCATCGGCCGGCCGCGGGCGTCGAACTGGGCGAGCAGGCCGACGATGTCGGCGTTCCGCGCGGCGAGGCGCAGGACGCGAGGTCCGCCGCCGCCCACCATGATCCGCGGCACCGGCCCCAGCGGTGCCCCGAGGCGCGCGCCGTCGAGCGGGTAGTACGGCCCGTCACGGGTGACCGTCTCGCCGGCGAAAAGCCGCCGGGTGATGTCGAGCGTCTCGGCGAGCCGGTCGACGCGCACCCCCGGCCGGTCGTAGGGCATCCCCAGCTGGCGATAGTCGGAGCGCATCCAACCGGCGCCGAGGCCGAGCTCGAAGCGGCCGCCGGACAGGTGCTGGAGCGTCGCCGCCTCGCGGGCCATGAGGAGTGGGTGCCGGTAGTCGTTGGCCAGCACGAACGTGCCGATGTGGAGGCGCGTCGTGGCCTGGGCGGCCGCCGCCAGGGCGGGCATCGGCGCCAGCTGATCGGTCAGGTGGTCGGGCATGGTGAGCGTGGCGTAGCCGAGCTGCTCGGCGCGCATCGCCAGCTGTGCCCAGGTTCCGTCTGGCGCCGCGCGGGACGCGGTGATGCCGAAGCGAAACGGGTGCATTCGGACACCCTAGCCGTCCGAGGTCTGCGGCGTGGACGGGTAGAATCGATCCCATGCCCCCGGCCCATCCCACCGACGCCCCCGCTCGCGCGGCACGCCCGCAGCTCGACCCAAAGGCGATCCTGGCTCGCCTCAACGAGCCGCAGCGTGAGGCCGTGTCGCACCTGACCGGGCCGCTGCTCATCCTGGCCGGCGCCGGCAGTGGCAAGACCCGTGTCCTTGCCCACCGGGTCGCGTACCTGGTGGCGACCAGCTACAAGCCGTGGCAGATCGTGGCCGTCACGTTCACCAACAAGGCGGCCAACGAGATGCGCGAGCGGATCGCCGGCCTGATCGGGGAGGAGGCGGCCCGCGAGGCGACGATCGGCACGTTCCACGCCATCTGCGCCCGGCTCCTGCGGCGCGAGGGCGAGGCGATCGGGCTGGCGCGTGGCTTCACGATCTACGACCGCGCCGACCAGGTTGCGGTGGTGAAGGCGGTCGTGCGACGGCTCGACCTCGACGAGAAGCGCTTCAGTCCCACCGGCATGCTCGCCTTCATCGGGCAGCGCAAGGACGAGCTGGCCAGCCCGGCGGTGGCGCGCAAGCAGGCGGCCAATTTTTACGAGGAGACCGCGGCATCGGTCTACGAGGGCTACCAGCAGCAGCTGACCGATGACGGGGCCGTCGACTTCGACGACCTGCTGATGCGCGCGGTGGAGCTGTTCGAGCAGCATCCCGACGTGCTGGCGCGGTACCAGCAGCGCTGGCAGCAGATCATGGTCGACGAGTACCAGGACACGAACCGCGCGCAGTACCTGCTGTGCCGCCACTTGGCCTCGAAGCACCACAACCTCGCCGTGGTCGGGGACGACGACCAGAGCATCTACTCGTGGCGCGGCGCCGACATGCGCAACATCCTCGACTTCGAGAAGGACTATCCCGACGCGAAGGTCGTGAAGCTGGAGCAGAACTACCGTTCCACCCAGACGATTCTCGACGCCGCGCATGCCGTGGTCAGCCGCAACGCGGGCCGCAAGGACAAGAAGCTGTGGACGGATCGCGGGACCGGCAGCGCGATCACCCTCTTCGACGCGTACAACGAGTACGAGGAGGCCGAGTTCGTCGCGCGCCAGGTCGAGAAGCTGGTCGGCGGGGCGGGTCGGACCTCGATGAGCCGCCTCCTCACCACCCGCGCAGACGACATCGACGGCGCGCGGCGCTATGGCGAGCTGGCGGTTGCCTACCGCATCAATGCCCAGTCGCGCGTGCTCGAGGAGTCGTTCATGCGCTTCGGCATCCCCTACCAGCTCGTGGGCGGCACCCGCTTCTACGAGCGCCGCGAAGTGAAGGATGCGCTGGCCTACGTCCGGCTGGCGCGCAACCCCGCCGATCGGGTGGCGCTGGAGCGGATCATCAACGTCCCGGCCCGCGGGATCGGGAGCAAGACCATCGAGGAGCTGCGGGCATGGGCCGACGGGCGGGGGATCGCCCTGTGGAACGCGGTCACCGAGGCGGGAGAGAACCCCAACCTGGCGCCGCGCGCACGGGCCAGCCTGGCGGTCTTCGTGGACGTGATGACGCCGCTGATGGCCGCGGCACAGACGGAGCCGCCGGGACGGGTCTTCGATCTTGCCACGGAGCTGTCCGGCCTGCGCGAGTCGATCCAGGACGGGACCGACGAGGGCGACGAGCGCTGGGCCAACGTGACCGAGCTGCGCAACCATGCCGCCGAGTACGACGAGATCGCCCCGCCGGAGGGCCTGGCGCGCTTCCTGGAGGAGGTGGCGCTGGTCAGCGACCAGGACACGCTCGAGGATCGGCCGGATCGCGTGACGCTCATCACCCTGCACGCCGCGAAGGGCCTCGAGTTCCCGGTTGTCTTCATCGTCGGGATGGAGGAGGGGATGCTGCCGCACCAGCGCGCCCTGGAGGACGAGCGCGAGCTGGAGGAGGAGCGGCGCCTGGCGTACGTGGGCATGACCCGCGCAAAGGACCAGCTGTACCTGCTGCACGCCCACCATCGGTCCACCTTCGGCGTCGGCTCGCCTGCCGAGCCGAGCCGCTTCCTGGCCGAGCTGCCGGAGGACCTGCTGCGGACCGAGCGCACCGGCACCCCGTTTCGCCGTGGCGGCAGCCGCGGCTCGGAGCGCTGGGGCTCGCGCGGCACGGATGCGGAGGGCTGGCTGCCGGGTGGCTACCGGTCTCCGACGCGGCGCGGCAGCGAGCCGCTGCGGCCGGTCAACCTGCCTGACATGAGCGGGCCGCCCATCGGCGCGAAGCTGGATGCCGCGCGTCAACGGGTCGCGTCGGCGAGCTACGAATCGGGACCCGCGCCGGACCTGGGGAGCGGTACATTCCTGCGCCGCGCGACGCCCGCCGAGGAGGCGGCCGCGGGGCCGCGCTGGCAGCCGGGCGACCGGGTGCGGCATCGGCGCTACGGTATCGGCCTGGTGGTGGCCAGTGAGATCGCCAAGGGGGACGAGGAGGTGACGGTGGACTTCGAGGAGCACGGCCGCAAGTACCTGATCGCGGCCTACGCCGGCCTGGAGCGCGCCTCGTGAACGGCGAACTGCCACCGGCCACCGCGGGCGCGATCCTTGGCGAGCTGATCGCCGAACGGAATGCCTTCCTGGCCGCCCTGGGCGACGTCGAGCCGAGCCTGCTGACGACGCCCGGCCTGGCGGGGGAGTGGAGCGCGCGCGAGCTGCTTGCCCACCTCGGCTACTGGTGCGGCCACGCGGCCGAGGCGCTCCATCGCGCAGCGCAGGGCACGCTCCACGAGTTCGGTAGCGACGACCCGGACTTCGACGTGGACGCCATCAACGAGACCGTGGCCCGCGTGGCCCGCGAGACCGATCTCGCCTCCGTTCGCCTCCGCGAGGAGGCCGCCTACGGCGCGCTGGTCGAGCGCCTCGAGACCGCCGAGGACGGCTGGCTGCTCGACACCACCGGCTACCGCGAGACGCTGGAGCAGGTGCTCCGCGAGGACGGCCCGGAGCACTACCACGAGCACACGCTCGACATCCGCTCCTGGTTCACCGGCGGGGACGAGGACGAGGACGAGGAGGAGGACGAGGAAGAGGACTCGGACGCGGGGACGCTCGCTTGAGCCGCCTGGCCGAGCTGGAGCGGAGGCTGGCTGTCGCACGCGCGGACTTCCTGGCCGCGCTGGCGGGGCTGCCGGCTGATGCCGCCGAGCGGCCGCTGATGGATGACTGGACGGCCCGCGACCTGGTGTGGCACGTCGGGTTCTGGGCCGATCACGGCGCGCACGCCATCGAGCTGGCGCTCGCCGGCCGGGGAGCCGCCTTCGACTACAGCACCGACCGCACCGATGCAATGAACGCCGCGGAGCACGTGCGCGGCCAGGCAGCCTCCATGACCGATGCCCTCCGTCGCGAGGCGGCGGCCTTCGACCGCCTCACTGTCGCCGCCGCACGCCTCGATGACACCAGGCTCGACGGTCGGCTCGGCAACGGCGACACGGTCGCCGAGGTGCTCGCCTACGACGGGCCGGACCACTACGCCGAGCACGCCGCTCACCTTCGATCCGCATGACCGGACCGGATCCCGTCGCCCGAGCGGCGGAGCTGCGCGCCGTCCTCGACGAGGCGAACCATCGCTACCACGTCCTCGACGCGCCAACGATGGAGGACGCGGAGTATGACCGCCTGCTTCGCGAGCTGAACGACCTCGAGGCCGCGCATCCCGACCTCGTCACTCCCGACTCGCCGACCCAGCGGGTGGGGGCCACGCCGTCGAACCTCTTCGCATCGGTCCGACACGACGTCCCGATGCTCAGCCTCGGCAACGTGTTCGGCGCCGACGAGCTGCGCGACTTCGACGCGCGAGTGCGCAAGGGCCTCGGCCGCGGAGATGGGGACGCGCCGGTTGCCTATGTCTGCGAGCTCAAGATCGACGGCCTGGCGATCAGCCTGCGCTACGAGGGCCGCAGCTTCGTGCGTGGCGCGACCCGCGGCGACGGCAGCACCGGCGAGGATGTGACGCCGAACCTGCGCACCGTGCGCGCCATCCCGCTGCGCCTGCTGGCTGATCCGCCGGGGGAGCGGCTGGAGGTGCGGGGCGAAGTTTTCATGCCGCGCGGCGCGTTTGCCGCGCTGAACGAGCAGCTGGAGCGCGACGGCAAGCCCCTGTACGCCAACGCGCGCAACACCACCGCCGGCACCGTGCGCCAGAAGGACCCGGCGGTGACCGCCAGCCGCAACCTGTCGATCTGGGCGTACCAGCTCGTCGGGGCGCACGGGCTCGCGACCCATTCCGAGTCGCTCGAGCTGTTGCGGAGCCTGGGGTTCCCGGTCAACCCGAACGTGCGACGCGTAGCGGGCATCGACGAGGTCATCGCGTACGTCGAGGAGTGGGCCGATGCTCGCCGCGAGCTCGACTACGAGACCGATGGGATTGTCATCAAGGTCGACGCGCTCGAAGACCAGGCCCGGCTCGGCTTCGTCTCGCGCGCTCCGCGCTGGGCGACCGCCTACAAGTTCCCCGCCCAGCAGGTGACGACGAAGCTGGAGGAGATCGAGGTGTACGTGGGACGAACCGGCGCGCTCACCCCGGTGGCGCACGTCACCCCGGTGCTGGTCGGCGGGACCACGGTCCGAAACGCGACCCTCCACAACATCGACGAGATCCGGCGCAAGGACCTGCGGGTGGGCGACACGGTGGTCCTCCAGCGTGCCGGGGACGTGATCCCCGAGGTGGTGAGCGCCGTCGTGGACGCGCGCGACGGGACCGAGGTGGTGTGGGAGATGCCCACCGCCTGCCCGGTATGCGGTACCGCGGTCATGCGCGAGGAGGGGGAGGCGGTCACCCGCTGTCCAAACCCGTTCTGCGCCGCGCAGCGCATCGGCGGCCTGCTGCATTTCACCGGTCGCGGCGGCGTGGACGTCGACGGCCTGGGGTACAAGATCATGGTCCAGCTGGCAGAGCGCGAGCTGGTGCGCGAGCCGGCGGACATCTTCCGTCTCGACGTCGACACGCTGGCGGGGCTGGATCGACTTGGCCGCAAGAGCGCGGAGAACCTGCACGCTGCCATCACCGATGCGCGGCGGCGGCCGTTGGCGCGCATCCTCAACGCACTCGGCATCCGCCATGTCGGTGAGCAGACGGCCATCGACCTTGCCACCTGGCTGAGCACCGAAACGCCACGCGGCGAGGACGAGACGGAGGCGGCGTGGACGCTGCGCGCGGTGGATCGGCTGCGCGGCGCGAGCGCGGAGGAGCTGACCGAGGTCTACGGCATCGGTGGCGTCGTGGCCGAGGCGATCGCCGGCTTCTTCGCCGACGAGCACACCCGCGACGCGCTGCACCGCCTCGTGGAGGCAGGCATGGTGGCCGAGGCCCCCGCGCCCGGAGCCACCCTGGCCCCTGCCGAGGGGCCGCTCTCCGGCAAGACGCTGGTCGTCACCGGCACGCTTCCCGGCTTCAGCCGCGCAGGAGGCGGAGGCGGCGATCCGGGCCGCAGGCGGCAAGCCGGGCGGATCGGTCAGCGCGAAGACGGACTACCTGGTCGCCGGCGAGAAGGCCGGGAGCAAGCTGGCCAAGGCGGAATCGCTGGGCGTGCCGGTGCTCGACGAGGACGGGTTCCGCGCGCTGCTGGGCGGCTAGCGGCGCCCGCCGGCCATCTTCTCCGCCTCGGGTCTCCGTCGCAGGCGCCACATCGCCCAGATCCCGACCAGCCGGTCCGAGGGCCAGCAGGGCGAAGGCGATCCGCCAGCCGCGTGGCGTCCTCCGGGCCGAGGAGGCTGACGCCCGGTGACCGTCACCGCGGTGAGCAGGAACCCGGCCGCCGTCTGCACGGTGAGTGCCGAGCCGGCGGTGCCCCGGAGGCGCGAGCTCGCTGATGGCGGTCGAGAACTGCGCCGAATCGGCGACCACCGTGATGCCCCATACCAGGGCCACCGCCACGAGCAGCGCCGGCCACGCGCCGAACAGGAGTCCGGTGAGCGACCGCGCAGGTGCCCGATGCACCCATCGCCGCCATCGTCGAGCGTCGTGCGGCCCCATCGGTCGGCGAGGGCTCCCGCCACGACGCAGCCGATGCCGCCCGCCGCCACCACCGCGAACGCGAGCAGGCTCGCCAGCCCGACGTCGGTGCACGCCGCTCGCCGCGAGCGACGCGACCAGGAACACCGGGATCCAGCTCCACATGGCGTACAGCTCCCACATGTGGCCGAGGTAGCCAAGGTTGGCGAGCCGGACCGATGGCTCGCGCAGCGCGGCCACGGCAACCGCCGGGCTGAAACGCAGGGCCGGGACGGCGACGCGGCCCTTCGCGCACGGTGAGGGCGATGAGGGCCGCGCCGACGGCCGCTCCGCCTGCGGCGGCGAGCACGATCACGCGCCAGTCGGCGGATACCAGCGTGCCGCCTGCGCGCAGCAGGTGGGGGAGCGCCGAGCCGATGGTGATGGCGCCGATCAGCGTCCCGACCGCCAGGCCGCGCTCGCGGCTGAACCAGCCGGCGAGGACCTTCATCCCCACCGGATAGACGGCGGCGATCCCGGCACCGGTGAGGAAGCGGAACGGAAGCGCTGCGGCGAGGTCGCCGGCGAGCAGCGCGAAGCCGGCGGTCGCGATGACCGCCACCACCGCGCCGGCGGTCATCAGCGAGCGGGCCGGCACGACGTCCGGGACGCCCCACGCGGCGAGGAGCAGCGCGCCGGCGGCAAAGCCGAGCTGCACCGCGACGGTGAGCATCGCCACGCCGACCGTATCGAGCCCCCACGCGGCCACGAGTGACGGCGCGACGGCGGTGCCGCTGAACCACGTGCCCAGGACGAGCAGCACGGCGGCGGACATCGCCAGCAGAAGCGCGCCAGCGGCCCTTCGGCCTCATCGGCCGCGCTGACCAGGCCGGTCATGCGGGCAGGATGGTGAAGACGAGGCACTCCCCGCGCAGCACCTCGGTCCCGTCCGCCCGCCGCGCGACGCAGCGCAGACGGGTGATCGGCTTGTCGGCGCGCGCCTCGATCACCTCCGCCTCGGCGGTCACGGTGTCGCCGACGAAGACCGGGGCGGGGTAGTCCCACTCCTGGTGCAGGAAGACGCTTCCCGGGCCGGGGAGCCGTTCGGCGACGAGCGCGTTGAAGAGGCCGGCGGTCAGGCCGCCGTGGACGACGAGCCGCCCGAACGAGGTGCGCGCCGCGAAGTCGGCGTCGAAGTGGAGCGGGTTGCGGTCACCGCTGATGGCCGCGAAGGCCTCGACGTCCTTGGCAGTGAAGGTGCGCGTCCAGGTGGCGCGCGCGCCGACCGCCGGGGGAGTCCATCGGTCCATCTCAGTCGCCCTCTGCCAGGAATGCCTCGACCAGGGCGTCGTAGCCGCGGAACGACGAGCGCACGGTATGCCCGCAGTCGGGGTCGATCTCCAGTCGCGCGCCGGGGATGCCGTCCGCCACCTGGCGCGTGCGCGCGAGTGGCACGACCTGGTCGCGAGCACCGGCGAGCACGAGTGTCGGCACGTCGATCTCGGCCAGCCGGTCGGTCACGAACGACGAGGGATCGAGCGTCGTGCGCAGCTCGCCGACGAAACGCTCCGGGGTTGCCGGCCGTGGCTGCAGGCGCGCGGCGACCTCGAACGACTCGGCGCCACCGGCCCCCTCGCCGGGACGCATGACCTGCGCCATGCGGGTGAAGAACTCGCCCCAGCGCCCTGCCTCGGCCATCTCGACCCAGCCACCCAGCCGCTCGGCCATCGGTGAATGCGCGGGCGTTTCGGATGCCACCGCCGCCAGGACGAGGCGCTCGACGAGGTCGGGGTGGTCGACCGTCAGCCACAGCGAGATACGGCCCCCACCGGACTCGGCCTCGACCGCCACCGGACCGATGCGCTCCGCGCGCAGGACCGATGCCGCCGCGTCGGCCATGACGCGCGGATGCATGAGGCGGCCGGCATCGGCCGGGTCGTCGGGAAGTGGCCTGCCGACCACGTGGACGGTGCGGGCGGCCGTACGGCCCTCCCAGCGGCGCCCGAGCACGTGCTCGGTCCCGGCCAGCGGCCGCAGCCCGGTCTCGACGCCGCCAAGGACCACGAGGGGCGTGCCCGGCCCGCCGGGGAGCGTCGCGATCTCGATCCGGCCGCCGCGGATCGGCAGCGCACGCGTCGTCATGGGCTGCACGCTACCATCGGGCCATGATCAGCCGCGAGACCGTCGAGCACGTTGCCGCCCTGGCTCGCCTTGGGCTGTCCGACGATGAGGTCGACCGCATGCAGGAGCAGCTCTCGCACATCCTCGAGACGATCGAGCAGCTGCGCGACGTGGACACCTCCAGCGTCGACCCCACGGCGAGCGTGATCGCGCTCGAGAACGTGATGCGCGACGACGTGGCGCGGCCACCCATGAGTCGCGAGGCGGCGCTGGCCAACGCGCCGCGACGGGAGGGCGACCACCTGCGCGTGCCGACCGTGCTGGAGGAGGGCCGGTGAAGCTGGCCGACCGCACCATCAGCGAGGTCGCCGGCCTGCTGCGCGACCGCGAGGTCACGAGCCGCGAGCTGACCGAGGCATGCCTGGCGCGCATCGACCGCGACGCGGGACGCCTCAACACGTTCCTGGCGGTCGAGGCGGATACGGCGCTGGCGGCCGCCGATGCCGCGGACGCAGCCCTGGCGAGCGGCGATGGACGGCCGCTGCTCGGGATCCCGTACGCGCTCAAGGACATCTTCGTCACCCGCGCGCTGGCCGACGATGGCCGTGACCTGCCCGGCGGCCTGCCGACCACCGCCGGCTCGAAGATCCTGGCCGGCTACCGATCGCCGTACGCGAGCGATGCGCAGGAGCGTCTCGATGGCGCCGGGGCCGTGCTGCTCGGCAAAACCAACTGCGACGAGTTCGCGATGGGCTCCAGCAACGAGAACAGCGCCTACGGGCCGGTGCGCAACCCGTGGGACGAGGCCACCGTGCCCGGCGGCAGCAGCGGCGGGTCCAGCGCGGCCGTGGCGGCGGGCCAGGCGTTCTTTGCCACGGGTACCGATACCGGCGGCAGCATCCGGCAACCGGCCAGCCTGAGCGGGGTGATCGGCATGAAGCCGACCTACGGCCGGGTGAGCCGCTACGGGATGATTGCCTTCGCCTCGTCGCTCGACCAGTGCGGACCGTTCACGCGCAGCGTGCGCGACTGCGCGCTCGTGCTGGGCGCGCTCGCGGGCCACGACCCGCGGGACGCCGACCAGCGTCGACGTGCCGGTGCCTGACTACACGGCGGCGCTGAGCGGCGACGTGAAGGGCCTGCGGCTCGGGGTGCCGCGCGAGTACTTCGTGGCCGGCATGGAGCCGGGCGTCGAGGCCGCGGTGCGCACGGCCGTTGACGTCCTGCGGGATGCCGGCGCGGAGATCGTGGACGTGTCACTGCCGTCCACGGATCGCGGGCTCGCGACGTACTACATCATCGCGCCGGCCGAGGCGAGCGCGAACCTGGCCCGCTTCGACGGCATCCGCTACGGCCATAGCGCCGGTGGCGACGACCTGCTGGAGAACGTACCTGCGCACGCCGTGGCGACGGCTTCGGGCCGGAGGTGAAGCGCCGGATCATGCTCGGTACCTACGCGCTCTCTGCGGGCTACTACGACGCGTATTACGTGAAGGCGCAGCAAGTGCGCACCCTGATCAAGGACGAGTTCGATCGCGTGCTCGCGGACGTGGACGCCCTGCTGGCGCCGACCTCACCGAGCGTCGCGTTCCCCATCGGTGCCAAGACGCAGGATCCGCTGCTCATGTACCTCAACGACGCCTGCACCCTGCCGGTCAACATCGCCGGACTGCCGGGCATCTCCGTGCCCTGCGGACTGTCGGATGGCAAGCCGGTCGGCCTGCAGGTCATCGGGCGAGCATTCGACGAGGCGACCGTCCTGCGCGTGGCGGACGCCTACGAGCGCATCGCCGGCTTCGCCGACCTTCGCCCGGCCACCGCGCATGACTGACTGCATCTTCTGCGGGATCGTGGCGGGCGACATCCCGTCGGTGCAGGTCGACGAGACGCGCGGCACCCTCAGCTTCATGGATAGCAACCCCATGAACCCCGGGCACGTGCTGACGATCCCGAAGCGGCATGCGGTGGACATCGGGGAGCTGTCGGCCGACGACGCCGCGAGCGTCTTCGAATCGGTCCGCCGGATGGCGGCGCGCGTACGCGCCGTGCTGGCGCCGGATGGAGTGGACCTGTTCATGGCCAATGGCGCCGCCGCAGGCCAGACGGTCTTTCACGCCCATGTCCACACCATTCCGCGCTGGGACGGCGACGCGTGGACCGATCCGTGGACACCGACCCCCGGCGACCCCGACGAGATCGCCGCCGTTGGAGCCCGCCTCAGGGGTTGAGGCTGCGGCGCGGCTGTCGCCGAGATGACATTCACCCGGTCGCGCCGGGGCTAGGCAGCGCCACGCCACGGTCGGATGCTGGCGGCGAGCGAAGCCGACCCGCAAGGGGTTGGTGACCGAATATCGGAGGTCGGCAACCATGAGCACGAACGAGGGCCTGGCCCTCACCATCGGTGACCTGCGACAGGTCATCCCCATGGCCTTCCCGGACCCGGCCGTCGAGGACCGCTTCCGCAGCATGCTGCGCAGCGGTGACGACGAGGCGGTGGCGGTCCGGATCAGCGCGCCCGACGAGTCGGACGTGGAGGGTCACGCCTACGGTGCCACGCAGCGGTCAGTGTGGATCCGGGTCGGCGTCGGTGACGGCGACGACACCGAGGGGCACGCCATCAGCGTCCACTTCCCGACCGTCGACGAGGCGGACCAGTTCCGCAAGCGGCTTCTCGCGGCGGGGCTCCTCACCGGCGCGGTGATCCTCGGCTCGGTCGGTGCGATCGCCGTTTCGAACCTGCCCGCGGCGGACGTCTCGGCACCCGCCCGCACCGCCGTTTACGAGCGGCCGGCGGGGCACGGGATGCTGGAGGGCGTGGACCCGGCCAGCACCGCCGCCATGGGGGCCGCCGCGGCCACCTCGGTGAGTGGCATCGATGCGGCCACCGGCAGGCCCGCCCGCAGCGGCTTCCTGGAGAACGCGGACGCCACCGGCGCGACCGGTGCGGCAGCAGCCGCAGCGGCATCCAGCGGCATCGACGCCGCCACGGGCAAGCCGGCCCGCAGCGGCTTCCTCGAGGAGACCGATCCCGGCGTGGCGGCCAGCTCCCTGGGCTCCAGCAGCGCCGAGCGGCCGGCGGGCCACGGCCCGCTGGAGGGCGAGTAGGCGTCGCCGGGTCCAACCCGGCACCGAGGGACCGGTCTCCCGAGCGACCGGTCCCTCTTCCTGTCCGGAGGCGGATACACTCGGACGGATGCCCGAGATCAGCCATGTCAGAATTGGCGTCCCCGACCAGGGGGAGCTGGGTCGCATCCTGCGCGAGGGCGGAGCACAGCTCTTTCCGCAGTGGCTCTACGCCGAGCCCGCCGAGGAGCCCCGCATTCGGTGGTGGGGCATCCGCGGCGCGCCCACGCAGCTGCTCGACGTGCCCGAGGATCCGGTTCGGGCAGCGCTCTTTCCGCGTGCGGTCGACGATTGGAGCGAGGCGCCACGCGCCCTGGTGCTGGCGACCGTGGACGCGGATCGCGCGGCTGCGGAGCTCGAGCCGGTGCTCGGCATGGGCTGGCAGGATGTCGGCACCGACGACGTCCTCGGCGCGCGATGCCGGCGCATGCCGCTTGGCCGCAGTCAGCTCCTGCTCGCCGAGCCGGCGACTGAGGGCTACCTGGCTGCCTGCCTGGCCCGCTTCGGCGAGGGGCCCATCGCCGTCGCGCTGGACGGGACGTCCGCCTCGGGTCGCGATGTGCCCCGCTCCCCGGTCAATGACGGCGCGGCGACGTACGTGCGCATCGGTCCGCGAACGGCACCGACGCTCATCTTCCTTCCGGCTGGCTGATGAACGATCTCGAGCGCTCGGTGGAGGCGTGGCGCGCCCAGCGCTACGCCGCCCTGCGCCGACCGATGAGCTGGCTCACGCTGGTGGGCCTCGACTGGCTCTTTCCCGGGCCCAACCGGCTGGGCAGCGCGCCGGAGAACGAGATCGTGCTCCCGGGCGGGCCACCGCTGGCCGGCACGATCACGCTCGACGGGGCGTCGGCCACCGCTTCCAGCGGGCCGGACGGTGAACTGCGCGCCGACGGCGTGCCCGTGGACGCACTCCCCCTGCTGGCCGATCTCGACGCCACCGACGACGTGCCGCCCACCACCCTCGAGATCGACACGCTGCGCCTGCGCCTGATCCGCCGCGGGGCAGGTGGCTCGCGGCTGGGGCTGCGCACCTGGGATACCGCGCGCGTGCAACCCACGTTCGCCGGCATCGAGCACTGGCCGGTCGACCCGGCCTGGGTCATCACCGCGCGCTTCGACCCACGCCCCCCTGACGCGACCGTCACCGTGCCGGATGTGCTGGGCGAACTGGTGGAGCAGGCCACCCCGGGGGCGGTGAGGTTCGAGCTCGGTGGGGTGGCATGCACGCTCGACGCCGTCGAGGGCGGCGACGACGGTGAGCTGTGGCTCATCTTCGCCGACGCCACCAACGGGGTGGAGACGTACGGCGGCGGTCGCTTCCTCTACACGCCGCCGCCGCGACCCGACGGCACCGTGATCGTGGACTTCAACCGTGCGTACAACCCGCCCTGTGTCTTCAGCCCGTACGCCACCTGCCCGCTGCCCCCACCGCAAAACCGCCTCTCGGTGCGCGTCGAGGCGGGCGAGCGGTGGCGCTGAAGGCCCCGGAGAGCACCGCTCCGACACCCGGCTGACACCCCCGGCGGCGGGTACACTGCTCCATCATGAGCATCGAGCCTGCAGCGCGCCGCGCCACCGCCGACTTCCTCAACGACCGCGTGCGGGCCATGCAGCCGTCGGGGATCCGTCGCTTCTTCGACATGCTGGCCGAGATGACCGACGTCATCAGCCTCACCATCGGCGAGCCGGACTTCGACACTCCCGAGCACATCACCCGCGCGGCCATCGAGAGTCTCGAACGGGGTGAGACCCACTACACCGCCAACGGCGGAATCGTGGAGCTGCGCGAGCTGATTGCGGCGAACCTCAGTCATCGGTACGGCGTCGAATATGACCCGCGCACCGAGCTGGTGATCACGGTGGGCGCGTCGGAGGCGGTGGATGCCAGCCTGCGAGCGACCATCAATCCCGGCGACGAGGTCATCTACCACGAGCCGTGCTTCGTGGCCTACGCCCCGTGCATCGAGCTGGCGGGCGGCACGGCTGTCGCGGTGAGTACCACCGACGCGACCGACTTTCGGGTCACCGCGGCCATGATCGAGGCGGCCATCACCCCGCGCACCAAGGCCATCTTCCTCGGCTACCCAAACAACCCGACCGGCGCCGCGCTGTCGCGCGACGAGCTGGTCGCCATCGCCGACGTTGCCGAACGCCACGACCTGCTGGTCTATACCGATGAGATCTACGACCGCCTGGTCTACGGGTCACACGAGCACACCGCCTTCTCCAGCCTGCCGGGCATGCGCGAGCGAACGATCCTGCTGGGGGGGTTCAGCAAGAGCTACGCGATGACCGGCTGGCGGATCGGCTACGTGGCAGCCCCGGCGGAGCTGATGGTCGGCATCGCCAAGGTGCACCAGTTCGGGATCATGTGCGCCCCCACCGCTGCGCAGTTCGCGGCCATCGAGGCGCTGCGGAACGGGGAGGCGGCCGTGCAGGCGATGCACGCGGAGTACGACCGCCGTCGCCAGCTCATGGTCCGTCGCTTCAACGAGATCGGACTGCGCTGCTTCGAGCCGCAGGGCGCGTTCTACTGCTTTCCGCAGGTCACCGAGGCGACGGGGCTCGACGACGAGGATTTCGCCAAGGCGCTCCTCGCCGAGGAGCGGGTTGCGGTCGTCCCGGGGCGCGCGTTCGGGCCGTCTGGCGAGGGCCATGTGCGCGTCTGCTACGCCACCGCCTACGAGGAGATCGTCGAGGCCATGGACCGCATCGAGCGCTTCGTGGCGCGCCGGCGCGGCTGAGCGCGCGGACCGCATGCAGCTCGCCACGTTCGGCCAGATCGCATCATTCGTCCATGCCGAGTCGGGCACCCGCCTGCCGATCCGCTTCCTTGCCTACGAGCTCGACGATGCCGGGGTGAGCGCCCTGGCGCGGTGCCTCGTGGAGCGCGTGGGTGACGGCGGCTGGGCGCGTCAGCTGCCCGCCGACCTGCTCGCATCTGACCTGCGTCCACTGCTCTTCGCCCGAATGGCGGCACTCGCCGCCGAGGGCGTCACGTTCGCCGGTGCCGGGGCGCAGCTGATCCTCGACCGGGGCGCGACCGCGATGTGGTCCGGTGACCTGCCGGTCGACGCGCTGATCGTGCCGGGCGGGCGCGGGGAGGGGCTCGCGGTCGAGCGCCCACCCGAGGTCGGTTGATGTCCGCCACGCCGGTCGGCTCGCGCACCTTCGACGCCAACGCGGAGGGTTACGAGCGCACGATCGCCCGGACGCTGCTGCCCGTGGCGAGGCGGGTCGTCGAGGGCGCCGCACTGCTCCCGGGCGAGACGGTGCTGGACGTTGGCACCGGGACCGGGACCGCGGCATCGTTCGCGCTCGGTGAGGGACGCTCGGTGGTCGGCATTGACGGCTCCCCGGCGATGGTCGAGCTCGCTGCCCGGCGTGTACCGGGCGCCACCTTCCAGGCGATGGACTTCAGCCGGCTCGAATTCGCGGATGGCACCTTCGACACGGTCATGGCGTCGCACTCGCTGCTGTTCGCCGAGGATCGGGTCGCGGCACTCCGTGAATGGCTGCGCGTGACGCGTCCCGGCGGCCGCCTCTCGATCTCCGTCCCGGGACCGGAGGAGCTGACCCCGACCCAGCTGTACCGCGACATCTACGATCGCCACGGAATTGCCTCGGCCGGCCACTACCCCGAGCGCGACGCCGTACGCGCCCATGTCGAGGCGGCCGGCTGGATCGATGCGCAGGCGAGCGCCGATCCCAGCGTCACCATTCGGTTCGCGACCGAGGAGCTGTTCCGCACCTGGCGCAGCATGGGCGCACGGGGCGAGGCGACGCGCGACTGGACGCCCGAGCAGCACGAGGCGCTGACCGCCGAGATGCTGGCTGTCACCCCACGTGACGTGGAAGGCGCCTACGTCATGCCGTTCGGCGCCATATTCGTCACCGCGCGAAGCCCCGCCTGATGGCCGAGCTCGCCGACGTCCTCCGCGTCGCGCCGGGCGCGGCGCTCGACCTCTCGTCCATCGACACGCGCTCGACGCCGGGATTCGATGGCGACAAGGATGCCGCCGGCGTCGAGCTGAGTGCACTGCGGGACGAGCTTGCGGAGTTCCAGCTCCGCCTGTGGGCCGAGGGGAAGCGCAGCCTGCTGATCGTGCTGCAGGCCATGGACGCCGGAGGCAAGGACGGGACGATCCGCAAGGTCTTCACCGCCTTCAACCCGCAGGGCACATCGGTCACCGGGTTCGGCGTGCCGACCGAGGAGGAGCTGGCCCACGACTTCCTGTGGCGCATCCACCAGCACACGCCCGGCAAAGGCCGCGTCGGGATCTTCAACCGCAGCCACTACGAGGACGTCCTGGTGGTGCGCGTCGCCGAGCTGGCGCCCGAATCCGTCTGGAGCCGTCGCTACGACCAGATCAACGCCTGGGAGGCACTGCTGGCCGCATCGGGCACCACGATCATCAAGCTGTTCCTGCACATCAGCCGCGACGAGCAGCGGCAGCGCTTCCAGAAGCGGCTCAGCGACCCTGACAAACAGTGGAAGTTCTCGATGGGCGATCTCAAGGTCCGCGAACGGTGGGACGCCTACCAGGCCGCATATACCGATGCGCTGGCGCGCTGCTCCACCGCCCAGGCACCATGGTTCGTCATCCCCGCCGACCGGAAGTGGTATCGCGACCTGGCGGTGGCGCGGATCGTGGCCGCCACCGCGCGCGGGATGGATCCCCAGTACCCGGCGCCCGAGGACGACCTCAGCGCAGTCGTGATCCCCGAGTAGCCGCCACTCAGCCGGCGTGCTGGATGCAGGCCTTGGCGAAGGCCAGCAGCGCCTCCACCGGGCGCACGCCCGGCGAGTCGGTCGTCGCGGCGAGCTCGATCTTGGGATCCTCGGCCACCAGGCGCCAGATGGCCTTCACCTCGCCGGTCTCATCCTCCATCTGCGCCTCCGTCTGGAGCCGAACCCCTTTCACGGACGGCCATCGGAACAGCTGGCCGCGCAGCATCCACGCGCCCTCTGGATCTGCCCCGGCCGGCGAATAGGTGTATTCGAGGACCCCGATATCGGTGGCCACGTACACGCGCAATCGTCCGTTGTCGTCGTTGAGCGTCACGTGGCTGGCGTACTCGGCCGCCCCGAGCTCCCCGAGCTGGCGCTGCAGGAGGGCGCGTGCCCGGCCCAGGTTGTCCCATTCGCCGATTTTCATGGCGCGCAGCATACCTGCCCTACAATCTCGGGCATGACCGCCACCGGCACGCGCACGCAGTACGAGACCGTCATCGGTATCGAGGTCCATGCGCAGCTGCGCACCGAGTCCAAGATGTTCTGCGCCTGCCCCACGGCCGCTCGCCCCGGCGAGCCGGACGAGCCCAACACGCGGGTCTGCCCCGTCTGCATGGGCATGCCCGGCACCCTGCCGACCATCAACCGCCGGGCCGTCGAGCTGGTCATGCTCACCGGCCTGGCACTGGAGTGCCACGTCGAGACGGCCGCGGTGCGCTTCGAGCGCAAGAACTATTTCTATCCGGACCTGCCGAAGGGCTACCAGATCAGCCAGTACGCCCTCCCGCTCACCGCGGGCGGGCGCCTCGAGGTGCCCGTGCCCGGTGAGGGCGGAAGCGTGCGCATCGGTATCACCCGGGCGCATCTGGAGGAGGACACCGCACGCCTCAGCCATGCGGGGCGAGGCCACACGGTGGTCGATTTCAACCGCGCCGGGATCCCGCTGATGGAGATCGTCACCGAGCCGGACCTGCGCACGCCGGCGCAGGCACGCGCGTACGGCGAGACGCTTCGCGACATCCTTCGCTACATCGGCGCCAGCAACGCCGACATGGAGGCCGGGTCGATGCGGATCGAGGGCAACGTGAGCCTCAGACCGATGGGCTCGGACCGCTTCGGCACCAAGGTCGAGGTCAAGAATCTCAACAGCTTCCGCTCCCTCGAACGCGCGATGGAATACGAGGTCGCGCGCCACGCCGAGGCCCTGGAGCGCGGGGAGCCGCTGCGCCAGGAGACGCGGGGCTGGGACGAGACCGCCGGCCACACCATCATCCAGCGCAGCAAGGAAGAGGCGAACGACTACCGCTACTTCCCGGAGCCGGACCTGCCCCCGCTGCGGCCCGCGGAAAGCTGGGTGGCCGAACTGCGCGCACGCCTTCCCGAGCTCCCCGCCGCACGCCGTGCCCGCTACGAGGAGCAGCTGGGCCTCTCGGCGTATGACGCGGGCGTTCTGACCGCGGACCTGGCCCTCGCCGACTACTTCGATGCGGTGGTCGCCGCCGGCGCGAATGCCAAGGGTGCCGCCAACTGGGTGAGCGGCGAGTTCAGCCGGCTCCTCAACCAGCATGCGGCGGACGGGATGCGCGCGGGGGACGTGGCATTGGCCCCTGGCGCGCTGGCCGAGCTGGTCGTCGCGGTCGACGGCGGCTCGGTCTCGTCGACCAACGCCAAGGCCGTCCTGGCGCGCACCTTCGTGAGCGGGGAGTCGCCGCTGGCGGTGATCGAGGCTGAGGGACTGCGCCAGGTCTCGGATGCCGGGGCGATCGGGGCAGAGGTGGCCGCGGTGCTCGCCGAGTTCCCGTCGCAGGTCGCGGAGTATCGGTCCGGCAAGCAGCAGCTCTACGGCTTCCTGGTGGGCCAGGTCATGAAGCGCACCGCCGGTCGTGCCGACGCCAGGCTGGTCAACGACGAGCTGCGCCGCCGTCTCGCCGAGGAGGACTGAGCATGACGGCGGGGGAGGCGCCGCGGCAGCGCCACGCCATCGAGCTGGCACTGGTGGGCCTGACCCTCGCGCTCGCCATCTTCACGATCCTGGTGGTGATCGTGCCATCGGTGCAGCCGGCGCTGATCAACGACCGGCTCGACGCCGCGATCACCGGCGCAGCGACGCTCATCGGCCTGTCGGTGGCAGGCCTGGCATGGGTCCGCTACCGCGAGCTGCGTGAGCTGGGAGCGCTGCTCCAGGCGAGCGCGTTTGCCCTGCTCGGCAGCTTCAACCTTGCGACCGTCCTCGTATCGATCAGCCTGGCGCCGCCCTCTGCCGGCGGACCGGTGGATGTCGGGGAGCTGCCCATCCTGGGCGGCATCGTGGTGCGACTGGTGAGCACGGCCCTGCTGATCGCCGCGGGCCTGGCGGGGGATCGCCGCGCGCGTCTGACGCTGTCCGCCGCGCGTGCCACCCTGCTGGGCCCAAGCGCCGGCATCCTGGCGGTCATGGCGCTCGTCGCGATCTTTCGGCCGGAGCTGCCGTCGTTGCTGGACCCGGCGGCGGCAGCCAGCCTCCGCGACCACCCGACACAGGCGCTCGGCGTCGCAGCCGGACCGCTTCTGCTCTCATTGCAGCTGGCGATCGCCGGCGGGTACCTGGTGGCCGCCTACCTCGCCTTCCGCGGCTGGCAGCGCCAGCACGTGGTCGCCGAGGCGTGGCTGGCTGCCGGCCTGGTGATCGCCGCGTTCAGCCAGGTCCACGCCGGCATCCATCCGGGAGCTTCCGCCTCGCTGGTGACCACGGCCGACTTCCTGCGCGTCGGCTTTTACATCACCCTGCTGCTCGGCCTCGCCGCTGCCCGCAGGGCCGACGTGCGCGCCCTGCGCTGGGCGAACATCGAGCTGCTCCAGCTTCGCGACGCGGACTCGGCTCGCGCTGCCCTCCAGGAGCGCGCCCGGCTGGCGCGCGAGATCCACGACGGGCTGGCGCAGGACCTGTGGTACGCCAAGCTCAAGCAGTCGCGCCTCGAGCAGGCCGGTCCGCTGAGCGAGGAGCAGGCGATCCTCGTCCGCGAGGTGACCGATGCCATCGACGCCGCCCTGGCCGAGGCGCGCCAGTCCGTGGCGGCCATGCGCCTGACCGATGAGGCGCCGTTGGAATCGCTCATCGGCCGGTACGTCGAGGACTACGCCGACAGGTTCGGCGTCCGTGCCGTGTTCGAGCCCGCCGGCCGTGAGCTGCCCGACCTGCCCGCCCGGACCCAGGCGGAGATGCTGCGGATCGTGCAGGAGGCGCTGAACAATGTGCGAAAGCACGCCGACGCGACCCTCGTCCGCGTGCGGCTGGAGGTGACCGATGGCGGCGTACGGGTCAGCGTGGTCGACAACGGCCGCGGGTTCGATCCACGCGTCGGCGATGGGATCGGGTTCGGCATGGAGAGCATGCGCCAGCGGGCAGCCCTGATCGGTGCCGAGATCCAGATCGACGCACGGCCGCAGGACGGCACGCGGCTCGCACTGTTCGTCCCCGCTCGCATCGCGGAGACTGGCGCATGACCGATTCCACGCGGGCCCTGCGCGTCATGCTGGTGGACGACCATGCCCTGGTGCGGTCGGCGATCCGCCAGGCGCTCAGCGCCCCCGACATCGAGGTGGTGGGCGAGGCTGCCACCGCCGAGGATGCATTGCGCAGCGCCGCGGAGCTGCGGCCGGACGTCCTCCTGCTGGACATCGACCTTCCCGGGATGAGTGGCGTGGACCTCGTGCGCGAGCTGGCGCCGCGCCTGCCGGCGACCCGGATCGTGATGCTCACCGTCTCCACCGACCGACGTCATCTGCTCGACGCCGTGCGTCATGGGGCAGCTGGCTACCTGACCAAGGACCTCCCGGCCGATGCGCTGCTGCGCGCGGTGCGCGGCATTCGGCTTGGCGATCTGCCCATGCCGCGCGCCATGGCGGCGAAGGTAATCGAGCATTTCGCCCGCGGCGCTGCCACCTCGGACGAAGACTCGGAGCTCGCGTCGCTCAGTGCGCGAGAGCTCGAAGTGCTGCGACTCCTGGAGGCCGGCCTCACGGACCGCGAGATCGCGGACGCGCTGACGATCTCAACGCGGACCGTGGAGAGCCACGTCAGCGCGGTGCTGCGCAAGCTCGGGGTGCGGAATCGCGCGGAGGCCGCGCGGCGCTACCGCGAGGGCTGAGCCGCAGGCTCAGTCGCGCTTGAAGAGCCGGCCGAGCAGGCCGCGACGGCGCGGCCCCTCCTCGTGGACCCGATCCCAGGCGGCGGCCTGGCCGGCAATGGCCTGGGCCCGGCGATTGATTTCCTCTCGGCGCTGGCGAACGGCCTCGAGGCGCTGCTGCTCGAGCAGCTCCTGGGCCCTCGCCAGCTCCAGAGCCGCGCCGGCGGCCTCGTAGGCCTCCTGGGCCAGCGCGAGCTGCGCCAGGGCACGATTGGAGCCGGAGGCCGAGCTCCGCAGCGCGTCAAGCCATGCGGCCCTCGCGGTCTCGTAGGTAGCCTCGGCCTCGGACACCGACAGGGTGCGTGGCTGGACTCCGACCGACGCCTCAGCCGGCGAGGCCTGGGTGTCGGTGTTGGCCGGCGTCGCGGCGCGGCGGGCGGCGCGGTCGCTCAGGGAGCTCACGCCCCGGCCTCGCGGACGGCTGCGATCTCGGCGCGGAAGAGCCGTGGCTGCCCGACGTCCAGCGTCAGGCCCTCACCGTTGCGGAGGCTGAGCAGCAGACGCTCGCCGCCCAGCGCCGTCTCGGTGAGATCGGCCAGCGGAATCGTCACGGTCACCTGACCGTCAAGCACGAGGCGGGTAGCGGTGAGGAGCAGCAGCCCGCTGTAGCCCGGCACGTCGCGGCGGCCGGCGTTCAGCACGGCGCCCAGGCGGTAGGCGTATACCGCTTCATTCGCCCCGAGCACGGGGCGGTTGGTGGGCGGTACCTCATCGAGCGGGGTGATCCCAGCCTCTCGGTACCGAGCTCGCGCATCACGCGCTGCCTGTTCATCGCTCTCGATACGGCGGAGGACCTCCACCGCATCATCTGCCGCCGCGGTCGACGACACGGGATGAACCTCCGACCCGGGGCGCACATCCTGCCGGCTCGGGTCGGACACGGCGGCTGCACCCGGATCGGGCTCGGACTGGTTCACCTCGCGAGCGTAGGCCGTGCTCGTCCCGCCGGCATCGGGAGAACTACGGATTGCGGTACGGATCATGGCCTCCGTATCGCGTGCCTGGTGCGCCCAGTCACCGATTGTACGGATGCCCAATTCCGTACCCGGGTCCGTGCATCCACGGATGGAAGCCCGGAGCGCCCGCCGTAGTCTGCGAAGGCTCTTATCAGCACTCATCGGTCCGTGCACCCGATTGGGAAACGGACCGCGCATCCAACTCGAGGGGTCACATACATGTCCATGCTCGCTGTGCCTGCGAGTTCGCGCCGTCCCGTCCGCACGGCGCTCGTCGTCCTTCAGCTGCTTGTCTTCATCTTCTCCCTGGCCTCGCCGCTGAGCGCGCTTGCCGCGGATCCCACGCCGGATCCGTCACCCAGCAGCGAGCCGGCCGCCTCGAGCGATCCTTCGGCAGCACCCAGCGCGTCGGATCCCGCGACGCCGAGCGAGGCACCGAGCGCGACCCCCGCTCCGACCGACGCTCCGGCCCCCAGCGATGCTCCCGCGCCCGCGACTCCCGCCCCGTCCGATCCCGCGGCGCCCGAGACGCTCTACTCCTTCATCGTCACCTTTGCGGCAGGCACCTCGGCCGCAGAGCAGGACGCGTCGCTGGCC
The DNA here is from genome assembly GCA_963781555.1 of uncultured Chloroflexia bacterium. Taxonomy (GTDB): domain Bacteria; phylum Chloroflexota; class Limnocylindria; order QHBO01; family QHBO01; genus JAICQM01. The sequence continues at coordinate 298,164 of CAWAGB010000006.1, forward strand.
GCCGTCGGCGCCGGCGCGTCCTCATCCGTCCCGCAGCTGCGGATGGCTGCCGCGGACCTCACCGCGGACCAGGTCCACGCGCTCCAGGCTGACCCCGCCGTCGCGCGCCTCGACCTCGACCGCACCCGCGTGACCGAGTCGATCCCCTCCGACAGCGCCTACGCGGACCAGTGGTCGCTGCCTAAGGTCGGCTGGGATCAGCTGTACGGCACGGTCGGCATCGCCGGCACGTCGACCGTCGCGATCCTGGACACCGGCGTCGACGGCTCGCACTTCGACCTCGACGAGGTCGTCCTTCCCGGCACCTCCATCCTGGACGGCTCCAACGGGCTGACCGATCCCAACGGCCACGGCACCGCCATGGCCGGCATCGTGGCTGCAGAGACAGATAACGGCTACGGCGTGGCCGGCACCGCGTACGCGGGCGTCTCGATCCTGCCCGTCACCGTCCTGGGCGCCGATGGCACCGGCCAGGACAGCGACATCATCTCGGGCGTCGTCTGGGCTGCCGATCACGGCGCCGACGTCATCCTCATGTCCTTCAGCAACCCCGGCTACTCGCCCGCCCTCCAGGCGGCGCTCGACTACGCCTGGGATGCCGGCGCCGTCATCGTGGCCGCCACCGGCAACGACGCCAGCTCCGCCGCCACATTCCCGGCCGGCGATCGCGGCGTCATCGGCGTCACCTCGACCGATGCCTCGGATGCGCTCGCCGCATCCGCCAACTACGGGCCTGCCGCCTTCATGGCCGCCCCCGGCGAGGGGATCGTCACCACCGCCGCGGGCGGTGGGGTGGCCACCATCTCCGGCACGTCGGCCTCCGCTGCCCAGGTCGCCGGCGCCGCCGCGCTGCTCTCGGCCAACGAGCCGTCTCTTTCAAACGGCGTCATCGTCGCGCGCCTGGCTGCCAACGCCGATCCGGCGGGGGATCCCGCGGCCACCGGCAACGGCCGGCTGAACCTGCTGCGCGCCATGGAGGCGACTTCGACCGATGCCGTTGAGCCCGCTGGCGTTGCGCCCGTGGGGGATGGGGGTCCGTTCGTCGGACCGTACTCGGCCAGCGCATCGAGACTACACTGGCTGTGGTGACCCCGGCCTGGGTCGCAGCGGCGAGTATCACCACCTTCTCGTTCGATTCTCGTCCACCAACGCCGCCGGCACGACCGGCACGGGTCCCTATTTGATTCCCACAGGCTGGACTGCCCAGCAAACTGCCAATTCAGCCGGGGCGGGCTATTTTCCGCAGCCGTTGGACCGGCTACCAACTGCGCTTCGATTGCGATCAATTCGGTCGTAGCGGTCGCGGGTGGCACTGGGTGCGATTTACGCACAACTGCAATAACAACCAGAATTTCACGATTACATACAAAGACGCTACCGCGCCATCGCCCGGCACCACCACTGCCTACACGTTCACCTCGACGCCCGTCTCCGGAGCACAGCGGATCGTCACGGTTACCGCTGCGGCCAATCAGCCGCCGGTTGTGAACAGAACGAACGCCACCGCGACAGTCGACAGAGGGCCAGACCGCGACGAACACTGGGACCTGGTCCGACGCGAATAGCGGAGACACCGTGACCCTTTCGCGCCTCCGTGGGAAGGGTCATCAAAAGCGGTACAAATGCGGCGGGAACGTGGTCGTGGTCATTCGCGACTGCCGATGGGCCGGCGCAGAGCCAAACGGTGACGATCACCGCAAACGACGGAGCAGGCGGCATCACGTCCACCACCTTCGCGCTGACGGTCAACAACGTGGCGCCGACAGCGACGTTCAATGCGTCGTCGCCGGTCAACGAGGGCTCGAGCATCAGCCTGTCCCTCACGGCGGGCGCGGATGCCTCGAGCGTCGACGCCACGAGCCTGACCTACGCCTTCGACTGCGGCCTGGGGGCCGGCTACGGCGCCGCCACGTCGACCGCCACCGCGTCGTGCCCGACCACCGACAACGGCTCGCGAACGGTGAAGGGCAAGGTCCTCGACAAGGACGGCGCCTCCACCGAATACAGCGCCTCGGTCACCATCAACAACGTCGCCCCGACCGCGACCTTCAACGCCCCGGCATCGGTCAATGAGGGATCGAACATCAGCCTATCGCTGACCGGTCCGACCGATCCATCGAGCGCCGATACGACCGCCGGCTTCCAGTACGCATTCGATTGCGGCACCGGCTCGGGGTTCAGCCTGTTCTCGGCGGCCTCGACTGCGGTCTGCGCGACGAATGACAACGGCACCAGGACGGTCAAGGGCCAAATCCGAGACAAGGACCTGGCGATCACCGAATACAGCAAGAGCGTCACGGTCAACAACGTGGCGCCGACAGCGACCTTTAGCGCCCCGTCGCCCGTCAACGAGGGCTCGCCGATCGCGCTGTCCCTGACATCGGCCACCGATGCCTCGAGCGTCGACGCCACGAGCCTGACCTACGCCTTCGACTGCGGCCTGGGGGCCGGCTACGGCGCCGCCACGTCGACCGCCACCGCGTCGTGCCCGACCACCGACAACGGCTCGCGAACGGTGAAGGCCAAGGTCCTCGACAAGGACGGCGCCTCCACCGAATACAGCGCCTCGGTCACCATCAACAACGTCGCCCCGACCGCCACGTTCGCCGCGACCTCGCCGGTGAACGAAGGGTCGAGCATCGGCCTGTCGTTCAGCGGCACCGCTGACGTCAGCAGCGCGGACCAGTCCGCCGGCTTCACCTATGCATTCGACTGCGGTTCCGGGTACGGGTCGTTCAGCGGTGTGAGCACTGCCTCTTGTTCCACCAATGACAACGGCTCGCGAACGGTGAAGGGCAAGGTCCAGGACAAGGACGGCGGCACGACCGAGTACTCCGCCTCCGTGACGATCAGCAATGTCGCGCCGACCGCGACCTTTAACGCGCCGGTGTCGGTCAATGAGGGATCGAACATCGCGCTCTCGCTGAGCTCGCCAGTCGACGCGTCGTCGATCGACGCCGGAATCCTCACCTATGCGTTCGATTGCGGGTCCGGGTATGGCGCGTTCTCCTCGACCGCAAGCGCGAGCTGCCCGACGACGGACGAGGGAACCCGCACCGTCAAGGGAAAGATCCGCGACAAGGACGGCGGCGAGACCGAGTACACGGCAAGCGTGACCATCAACAACGTTGCGCCGCTCGTCACCGCGCCGGTCGTCAATGCACCACAGAACCAGGGCGCCAGCGAGGGCGTGAGCCACACGTTCACGCTTGGCTCATTCACCGATCCCGGCGCCGACAGCCCCTGGTCGATTTCGGTCGACTGGGGCGACGGGAACACTGACTCCTTGACGGCCGCAACTGCAACCGGGCCCCTCGGCACCGGCGCTCACACGTACGTCGACAACGGCACCTTCACGGTGACGATCACGGTCACGGATGTCGATGGCGCATCGGGCAGCAACACGTTCACTGTCTCGGTCGCCAACACCGCGCCGACGGCGCTGATGGCGGGGGATAGCGTCAACGAGGGCAGCCCTGCAACGGTGAGCTTGGCGTTCGCGAGCGACCCGTCCAGCGCGGATACGACCGCGGGATTCCGCTACAGCTTCAGCTGCGCCAACGATCCACTCGACCTGGCCTCGACCTACGCGGTTGCAACGTCCAGCTCCAGCGCGTTGTGCACCTACGACGACGGCCCCGCCAACAACACCGTCGCGGGCCGGATCTTCGACAAGGATGGCGGCTATACGGACTACACGACGACGGTGCACGTGAACAACGTTGCTCCGTCCCCGGCCATCAATGGCGCCCCGCCCGCGAGCCCCGAGGGCACGGCGATTGTGCTGACCGCCTCCGCGACCGATCCGAGTGCCGCCGACACAGCCGCCGGCTTTGAGTTCAGCTGGACCGTCACGAAGGACGGAGACGCATACACGTCTGGCGTGGGCTCGTCCTTCAGCTTCACTCCCGACGACAACGGCGCGTATGTGGTTACCCTGACCGCCACTGACCAGGATGGCGGCAGCGCCTCGACGAGCGCGTCGATCGCGGGTACCAACGTCGAGCCGACTGCCACGTTCACATCCCCGCCGAGTGTGTCCGAGGGTTCACCGATCACGCTTGCCTTCAGCGATGAGTTGGATGCATCGAGCGCCGATCAGGCTGCCGGGTTCGAGTATGCGTTCGACTGCGGCACCGCCGGTTATGGGGTCTTTGGTCCGATCGCGACCATCGACTGCCCGACCTCCGATGACGAGACGCGCACGGTCAGGGGCCAGATCAAGGACAAGGACGGCGGGGTGACCGAATACACCGCCACCGTCAACGTGGCCAACGTGGCGCCCAGCGTGGACGCCGGCGGCGACACCAGCCTGGCCGAGGGCGACACCCTGTCGCGCAGCGGCAGCTTCAGCGACCCCGGTGCCGACACCTGGACCGCCACCGTCGACTACGGCGACGGCACCCCGGTCGGGGCGCTGACCCTCAATCCCGACAAGTCCTTCAGCCTCAGCCACACCTACGCCGACGACGGCAGCTACTCCGTGACCGTCACCGTCGCTGACGACGATGCGAGCGGCAGCGCCAGCTTCAGCGTCACGGTCGCCAACGTGGCCCCCAGCGTCGATCTCAGCGGTGACCCCAACGTCGCCGAGGGCTCGCCCTACACGCTGTCCATCAGCGCGGTCAGCGATCCCGGCACCGACACGGTCAGCAGCTACTTGGTCGCGTGGGGCGATGGCAACAGCGACACCGTCAGCGCCGCCGACCTGGCCACTGCCGGCGGGCAGCTCGCGCACACCTATGCCGACGGCCCGGCCGACCACACCATCAGCGTCACCCTGACCGACGAGGATGGCGACTTCGCCAACGCCACCACCCTGCCCGTGCACGTCACCAACGTGGCGCCCACGGTGAGCCTCAATGGCGCCGCGGCGGTCGACGAGAGCGACACCCCCTACGCCTACAGCTTCCTGGTCAGCGACCCGGGCGATGATGGCTTCACCGTCAGCGAGGCCGACATCAGCTGCGGCACGGGCGGCGGCCTGGTGGCCGGCAGCCTGACCACCCTCAGCTCGGGTGGCAGCTTCAGCTGCCTGTTCCTCGACGGCCCGGCGGACCCGCAGCTGTCGATCACCGTCACTGACGACGACCTGGCCACCGGCAGCACCACCCTCGACGTGGCAGTCAGCAACGTCAAGCCCTTCTACACCGCTCCGGAGCTCGGCAGCCTGCACAACCAGGATGCCAGCGAGGGTGCCGTGCAGGCCTTCGACCTGGGCGCCTTCACCGACGCCGGCACCATCGACCAGGACTGGACGATCGATGTCGACTGGGGCGATGGCTCGACCCCCGAGTCCTTCACCCAGGCCCTCCAGGGCGCCATCGACCTGACCACCCACACCTACGCCGATGACGGCAGCTACCTGGTCGGCGTGACCGTCACCGACAAGGACGGTGGCACCGACAGCGGCAACTTCACCATCAGCGTCGCCAACGTGGCGCCCAGCGTGGACGCAGGAGCCGGTGGCAGCCTCAACGAGGGCGACACGTTCACCAGCGCCGGGAGCTTCAGCGACCCGGGTGCCGACACCTGGACGGCGACCGTCGACTACGGCGATGGCTCGCCGGTGAGTCCCCTCGCGCTCAACTCGGACAAGACCTTCACGCTGAGCCACCTGTATGCCCAGGACGGCAGCTACACGCTCACCGTGGTGGTCACCGATGACGAGGGCGCCAGCGGCACTGCGACCGCCACCGTCAACGTGGCCAACGTGGCGCCCAGCGTGGACGCCGGCGGCGACACCAGCCTGGCCGAGGGCGACACCCTGTCGCGCAGCGGCAGCTTCAGCGACCCCGGTGCCGACACCTGGACCGCCACCGTCGACTACGGCGACGGCACCCAGGTCGGGGCGCTGACCCTCAATCCCGACAAGTCCTTCAGCCTCAGCCACACCTACGCCGACGACGGCAGCTACTCCGTGACCGTCACCGTCGCTGACGACGATGCGAGCGGCAGCGCCAGCTTCAGCGTCACGGTCGCCAACGTGGCCCCCAGCGTCGATCTCAGCGGTGACCCCAACGTCGCCGAGGGCTCGCCCTACACGCTGTCCATCAGCGCGGTCAGCGATCCCGGCACCGACACGGTCAGCAGCTACTTGGTCGCGTGGGGCGATGGCAACAGCGACACCGTCAGCGCCGCCGACCTGGCCACTGCCGGCGGGCAGCTCGCGCACACCTATGCCGACGGCCCGGCCGACCACACCATCAGCGTCACCCTGACCGACGAGGATGGCGACTTCGCCAACGCCACCACCCTGCCCGTGCACGTCACCAACGTGGCGCCCACGGTGAGCCTCAATGGCGCCGCGGCGGTCGACGAGAGCGACACCCCCTACGCCTACAGCTTCCTGGTCAGCGACCCGGGCGATGATGGCTTCACCGTCAGCGAGGCCGACATCAGCTGCGGCACGGGCGGCAGCCTGGTGGCCGGCAGCCTGACCACCCTCAGCTCGGGTGGCAGCTTCAGCTGCCTGTTCCTCGACGGCCCGGCGGACCCGCAGCTGTCGATCACCGTCACTGACGACGACCTGGCCACCGGCAGCACCACCCTCGACGTGGCAGTCAGCAACGTCAAGCCCTTCTACACCGCTCCGGAGCTCGGCAGCCTGCACAACCAGGATGCCAGCGAGGGTGCCGTGCAGGCCTTCGACCTGGGCGCCTTCACCGACGCCGGCACCATCGACCAGGACTGGACGATCGATGTCGACTGGGGCGATGGCTCGACCCCCGAGTCCTTCACCCAGGCCCTCCAGGGCGCCATCGACCTGACCACCCACACCTACGCCGATGACGGCAGCTACCTGGTCGGCGTGACCGTCACCGACAAGGACGGTGGCACCGACAGCGGCAACTTCACCATCAGCGTCGCCAACGTGGCGCCCAGCGTGGACGCAGGAGCCGGTGGCAGCCTCAACGAGGGCGACACGTTCACCAGCGCCGGGAGCTTCAGCGACCCGGGTGCCGACACCTGGACGGCGACCGTCGACTACGGCGATGGCTCGCCGGTGAGTCCCCTCGCGCTCAACTCGGACAAGACCTTCACGCTGAGCCACCTGTATGCCCAGGACGGCAGCTACACGCTCACCGTGGTGGTCACCGATGACGAGGGCGCCAGCGGCACTGCGACCGCCACCGTCAACGTGGCCAACGTGGCGCCCAGCGTGGACGCCGGCGGCGACACCAGCCTGGCCGAGGGCGACACCCTGTCGCGCAGCGGCAGCTTCAGCGACCCCGGTGCCGACACCTGGACCGCCACCGTCGACTACGGCGACGGCACCCCGGTCGGGGCGCTGACCCTCAATCCCGACAAGTCCTTCAGCCTCAGCCACACCTACGCCGACGACGGCAGCTACTCCGTGACCGTCACCGTCGCTGACGACGATGCGAGCGGCAGCGCCAGCTTCAGCGTCACGGTCGCCAACGTGGCCCCCAGCGTCGATCTCAGCGGTGACCCCAACGTCGCCGAGGGCTCGCCCTACACGCTGTCCATCAGCGCGGTCAGCGATCCCGGCACCGACACGGTCAGCAGCTACTTGGTCGCGTGGGGCGATGGCAACAGCGACACCGTCAGCGCCGCCGACCTGGCCACTGCCGGCGGGCAGCTCGCGCACACCTATGCCGACGGCCCGGCCGACCACACCATCAGCGTCACCCTGACCGACGAGGATGGCGACTTCGCCAACGCCACCACCCTGCCCGTGCACGTCACCAACGTGGCGCCCACGGTGAGCCTCAATGGCGCCGCGGCGGTCGACGAGAGCGACACCCCCTACGCCTACAGCTTCCTGGTCAGCGACCCGGGCGATGATGGCTTCACCGTCAGCGAGGCCGACATCAGCTGCGGCACGGGCGGCAGCCTGGTGGCCGGCAGCCTGACCACCCTCAGCTCGGGTGGCAGCTTCAGCTGCCTGTTCCTCGACGGCCCGGCGGACCCGCAGCTGTCGATCACCGTCACTGACGACGACCTGGCCACCGGCAGCACCACCCTCGACGTGGCAGTCAGCAACGTCAAGCCCTTCTACACCGCTCCGGAGCTCGGCAGCCTGCACAACCAGGATGCCAGCGAGGGTGCCGTGCAGGCCTTCGACCTGGGCGCCTTCACCGACGCCGGCACCATCGACCAGGACTGGACGATCGATGTCGACTGGGGCGATGGCTCGACCCCCGAGTCCTTCACCCAGGCCCTCCAGGGCGCCATCGACCTGACCACCCACACCTACGCCGATGACGGCAGCTACCTGGTCGGCGTGACCGTCACCGACAAGGACGGTGGCACCGACAGCGGCAACTTCACCATCAGCGTCGCCAACGTGGCGCCCAGCATCGCGATCAGCGGTGCGCCCAGCGTCAACGAGGGCTCGCCCTACACCCTCAACCTCGGCACGGTCAGCGATCCGGGCACCGACACCGTCACCAGCTACATCGTCCACTGGGGCGATGGCAGCATGGCCAGCTACGCCGCCGGCGGCGCTGTGACGCACACCTATGCCGACGGTCCCAACACCTACGCCGTCAGCGTCGACCTGCTCGACGAGGATGGGACCCACCTCGACCGTGCCAACCCCCTGAGCGTCAGCGTCGCCAACGTGGCGCCCAGCATCGCGATCAGCGGTGCGCCCAGCGTCAACGAGGGCTCGCCCTACACCCTCAACCTCGGCACGGTCAGCGATCCGGGCACCGACACCGTCACCAGCTACATCGTCCACTGGGGCGATGGCAGCATGGCCAGCTACGCCGCCGGCGGCGCTGTGACGCACACCTATGCCGACGGTCCCAACACCTACGCCGTCAGCGTCGACCTGCTCGACGAGGATGGGACCCACCTCGACCGTGCCAACCCCCTGAGCGTCAGCGTCGCCAACGTGGCGCCCAGCATCGCGATCAGCGGTGCGCCCAGCGTCAACGAGGGCTCGCCCTACACCCTCAACCTCGGCACGGTCAGCGATCCGGGCACCGACACCGTCACCAGCTACATCGTCCACTGGGGCGATGGCAGCATGGCCAGCTACGCCGCCGGCGGCGCTGTGACGCACACCTATGCCGACGGTCCCAACACCTACGCCGTCAGCGTCGACCTGCTCGACGAGGATGGGACCCACCTCGACCGTGCCAACCCCCTGAGCGTCAGCGTCGCCAACGTGGCGCCCAGCATCGCGATCAGCGGTGCGCCCAGCGTCAACGAGGGCTCGCCCTACACCCTCAACCTCGGCACGGTCAGCGATCCGGGCACCGACACCGTCACCAGCTACATCGTCCACTGGGGCGATGGCAGCATGGCCAGCTACGCCGCCGGCGGCGCTGTGACGCACACCTATGCCGACGGTCCCAACACCTACGCCGTCAGCGTCGACCTGCTCGACGAGGATGGGACCCACCTCGACCGTGCCAACCCCCTGAGCGTCAGCGTCGCCAACGTGGCGCCAACGTTCAGTGGCCAGACGAATCAATCCGGAAACGAAGGAAGCCTCCTGTCGATCAACCTCGGCTCGTTCGCCGACCCGGGCGCGGACAGCCCTTGGGCCGTCGACGTGAACTGGGGCGATGGCTCGGCGCATGGCACGGCCTCCAAGCTGACCACCGGTACGCTGGGTTCCATGAACCACACGTACGCCGACAATGGGACGTACACCGTGACCGTGATGGTCACCGACAAGGACCATGCGGCAAGTTCGACGACGTTCACCGTCGGCGTCGCGAACGTGGCGCCGACCCCGGCCATCGGTGGAGCGCCGGCGACGAGTCCGGAGGGAACTGCGATCTCGATGACCGGGTCGGCATCCGATCCGAGCTCGGTCGACACGGCTGCTGGGTTCAGCTGGGCGTGGTCGGTCACGAAGAATGGCGTCCCTTACGCCAACGCGACGACACAGAACTTCTCCTTCACGCCGAATGACAACGCGACCTATGTGGTCACGCTGAAGGCGACCGATAAGGACGGTGGCAACGCAAGCGTCTCCAAGACGATCACCGTCGCCAACGTCGCACCAAACTCCACGAGCGGCTTCATCTCGATCGATCCCATCTCGGGCGTCGTGTCGGCGAATGTGGCCTGGTTCGATCCTGGAACGCTCGACGGGCAGACCGTCAAGTTCGATTACTTCCGAAACGGTGGGGTCACCCCTGCCGCCACTCGGATAGTGACCGTGGGCGCAAACGTCGGCACCGCGTCGGACAATTTGACGCAGCTGGAGCCCGGATGCCACCCTCACCATGGTGGCGACGATCACGGACAAGGACGGCGGAAGTGGCACGCGCAATGTCGCAGCAGGTTCAACGGCCAACGTGTACCTGGCCACCTTCGGGGCACCGATCAAGAACAACGAGCGGAATATCGCCAAGTACGGCAACACCGTGCCACTGAAGATCACGCTGACAAGCAGCTGCAGCCCGACCGTAACGACCACCGCGCCGAACCTGTTCGTCACGCTGATCAAGGGGTCGGACATCGCGCCGGAGGGCGTCGAGATCATTCCGGAGTCCACGAGCAGTGCGGACACCGGCAACCAGATGCGTCCGCAGGCCGGTGGGTATATGTACAACCTCACCACCAAGGGGCTCCAGCAGGGTGCGGACTACGAGATCCGAATCCGGGTCGGGGACACCATGGGTCCGATCATCGCTGAGGCACTGCTCCAGCCCAAGAAGTAGCGCCGAACCGATCCTACCGGCGAGCCCGGGCCGTGAGGCCCGGGCTCGTTCTCGTGATGGGGGAGTGACGCTGGACTAGCGGTGGCCCTTCCCGTGGCCCTGGCCATTGGACTTGCCGCCCTCAGTGCGGTCGGCCTTGTTCTGGCTGTGGCCATGGCTCGGCTTGTCGGCCTTGTTCGTCTTGTCCTTGGTGTCCTTGGTGTCGGCATCGGCCGCGTCGGCATCGGCCGGGTCCGATGCCGCAGGCTCGGTGGGATCGGTCTCGGAGGCATCCTCCCGGCAGCTTACGCGGGCAGCCTCGCTGACGGCGCCGCCGTGGTTCATGTTGACCCCGCCGATGGCCTCCTTGTCGCGAGCGACCTCGGACACGCATTCGCCGTGGTTGGCCGCGTCCGCCTCGGTGTCGTCATTAGTGTCGTCCTCGGACTCGGCATCCGACGTGTCCTCGTCCTCAGACTGCTCCTCGGCGTCAGTCTCGTCGGCGTCGGTCTCGTCCTGCTCCTCGACATCGTCGCTATCGGTCTCGGACGCGTCATCGGCCTGGTCAGGGGACTCGTTGTCCGTGGTGCCACCGAAGACCAGGGAGTGGACGAAGGCGGAGACGGACTGGCCGCGGTTTGCGTCGGTACCTTCCGGACGCGCCCCGAAGACCGTCGAGACGGACAGGCTGAGCAGGAGGATGCCGCCGAAGACGGCGAGCCAGCGCTCTCTGAAGTGGGACATGGGCGTAGGACCTCCTTGTTGGCCGAGCGCCGCGGGGCAGAGCGGGCGCCAACGTGGTGTGGGCGCATAAGGACACGCGCCGAAGATGACCACCCGAGTGTCGCAGCGCCGCGCGGGCCTGCGGGCATTACCTTGGGTCGCCCGCCGCCGGACTTTCGGGCCGCCCGAGCAGCGAGTTCGGCACGCGGCATGCTTTGACGTCCAGGCAGGCACCGACAACACGCCGCTTCGGCGCGCGCCCACGGTGCCGCCAGGTGGGAACCGAGGAATCATGCGCATCGCCGAAGTGGCGCCGCTCTTCGAGAGCGTGCCGCCGCGCCAGTACGGGGGAACCGAGCGCGTCGTCTCGTGGCTGACGGAGGAGCTCGTGCGGCAGGGCCACGAGGTCACGCTCATCGCGAGCGGCGATTCGGAGACGAGCGCCACGCTCGTCCCGGCCTGGGGGCAGTCACTCCGCCTCGGCGAGCCACTGACCGATTCCCTCGCTCCGCAGGTGTACCAGGCCGAGCTGGTGCAGCAGATGGCGCACCGGTTCGATGTCGTGCACTGGCACACGGGCTACCTGCATCTGCCGATGGCGCGCCGGATCCCCGTCCCGCAGGTCACGACCATGCACGGCCGCATGGACCTGCCAGAGCTGAGGCCGCTCTTCGCCGCCCTCGCCGATGCGCCGCTCATCAGCATCAGCGACGACCAGCGCCGACCGATCCCGAATGCCAACTGGTTCACCACCATCTACCACGGGCTGCCCGCCGACCTGCACGCGGTCGGGGAAGGCTCCGGCGGCTACCTGGCGTTCATCGGTCGCATCTCGCCGGAGAAGCGGGTGGACCGCGCCATCGAGATCGCCAAGCGCGCGGGAATGCGCCTCAAGGTGGCGGCCAAGGTGGACCCGGTCGACGAGGACTACTTCGAGACCGAGATCCGGCACCTGTTGGACGACCCACTGGTCGAGTTCATCGGTGAGATCGGGGAGGACGACAAGGGCGCCTTCCTGGGGGATGCGGCCGCCATGCTCTTCCCGATCGATTGGCCAGAGCCGTTCGGGCTGGTGATGATCGAGGCCATGGCCACCGGCACGCCGACCATCGCGATGCGCACCGGTTCGGTCCCCGAGGTGCTCGACGAGGGAGTGAGCGGCGCGCTCGTGACGAGCCTGGACGAGGCGGTGGACGCTGTGCGCCGCATCGACCGCTTCGACCGGGGCGCGGTGCGCGACAGGTTCCTGGAACGCTTCACCGCCGAGCGCATGGCCGCCGACCACGTGGCTGCCTTCGAGCTACTCGTCGAGAGGGGCCGCGTCCCGTTGGGCGTTGCGGCGCTGACCGGCGTGGCGGCTGCGGGCCGCTAGGGCTTCGCGGCCCCGCGCAGCAGGATCTCGATCGAGGCCCGATACCGTGCGCCCGATGCGTGGCGCCGCAGCCACTCGAGGTATGCCGGGTCGCGCTTGACCACCTCGCCGAGCGTCCAGCCCTGGTACCGGCCGAAATCGAGCCGCATGCCGGCGCCGGTGGTGTCGAGCGGGCCGCGCGGCGCCCCGTGGGTCGCGGGCTCGGCGGGCGTGGGCGGTGGGGTGCGCTTGCGATCCGACTCCCACCGCTTTCGCGCCGCCGGGTCGCGCACCAGCGCGTATGCCCAGTTGAGGTCGACCATGCGCCGCTCCGTGGCCTCGTCGAGCGGCGTGGAGGCATCCGGGTGGACCTTGCGCGCCAGGACGCGGTACGCGGCCGTTACCACGTCGGGGTCGGCGTCCGGCTGGACCTGCAGGATGCGGTACGGGTCGCGTCGTTCCACCGCTGCGTCAGGCCAGCTCGCGCTCGACGACCTGGCGCAGGACGCCCAGCGGCAGGGGAGCTGGGCCCAGCACCGCGTCGTGGAAGCGCCGGATGTCGAAGGCGCCGCCCTGTCGCGCCGTGGCCTCGCCGCGCAGTCGCAGGATCTCCAGCTGACCGACCTTGTACGCCAGCGCCTGGCCCGGCCAGGCGATGTATCGGTCGACCTCGTTGGTGATGTTGTTGAGCCCCAGGGCGGTGTGCTCGGTCATGAACGCGATCGCACGGCGAGCGGGACCAGCCGAGGGCGTGCATCCCGGTGTCGACCACCAGCCGCGAGGCGCGCCAGGCGTCGAACGAGGCGATACCGATGCGATCCAGGTCGCCGGAGTAGAGGCCCATCTCGTCCGCCAGCCGCTCCGCGTAGAGGCCCCAGCCCTCGACGTAGGCGGTCGACAGCGAGTGGCGGCGGAACGCGGGCAGCCCCTTGCGCTCCTGCGCCAGCGCGACCTGCAGGTGGTGGCCGGGGACAGCCTCGTGGAAGGCGAGTGCCTCGGCTTCGTAGCGCGGCCGGGTCTGCGGGATGCGAGCGGTTGACGTGGTAGCGGCCGGGGCGGCTGCCGTCCGGTGCCGGGTCACGGTAGTAGGCGATGGTCGAGTGCTCCTCCTCGTGCGCCCCCATGGCGGTCACCTCGCAACGCGGCGCGCGGCAGGAGGCCGAACCAGCTGGGAATGGCGGACATCGCGCGGGCCAGGGACGCCTCGGCCACCTCCACGATCTCCTCACCGGTGACGAAATGCAGGTCGCTGTCGGTGCGCAGCCGGCGCAGCGTGTCCGCGAGGTCCCGTGACCCGAGGAGACGGCCGCCGAGCGCCGTGAGCTCGGCGTCCAGCCGCTCGATCTCCGACAGACCGATGGCGTGGAGCTCCTCCGGCGATGCGTCGAGGGTGGTGTGCGCCCGTGCCAGCGCCCGATACGTCGCCTGCCCGTTCTCCAGGTGCCCCAGACCGACCTGCTCGTCGCCACGACTGGCGGGGAGCGCCTCGTCGTGCAGGAAGTCGCGGTAGGCGGCGAACGCGGGACGAAGACCGTCGCGCACCGCGGACTCGAGCGCGCCGGTGAAGCGACGCAGCTCGGCGTCCGGCCAGTCCGCGTGGTCGACGGCGGCGGGCGACAGCAGCGGCCAGCTCTCGTCGCGCTCCGCGAGGAGCCCGTCCAGCTCATCGATCACCTTCTCGACCAGGATCCGCACGGGCGCACGCCCGTCCTCGAGCGATGCGCGCTGCCGCCGCGTCAGCAGCTCGACCCACGGACCCATCCCGCGCCAGCGCTCGGCCATGGCTCGCCCCTGCTCGACCGTCTCGGCGGACTGGTAGTCGGGGATGTTGAGGAACTCGACCTGCGGGCCACCCATGGGGTCCACGGTGTGCGACCGCAGATCGGCGCGCACGAAGGCGAGGTTGGCGTCGATCGCGGCCAGCAGCGCGGCACGCGTGACCTGGTCGTCGGCCGCCAGGGATGCCTCGGGAAGCGCGGTCACGGCCCGCTGCTGCGCGTCCAGCCGCCGTGCAAGGGCGGCGTGGTCCTCATCGGTCAGCGGCGGGAGGAGGTGGTCGAACTCGCGGCGTCCGACGTTGGTCGCCCACAGGGGATCGGCGGCGAGCTCGGTCTCCCAGAATTCGTCGGCCAGGCGCCCCAGCTCGGCAGCGTGGTCCTGCGTCATGCCGGCATGCTACCCGCGGCCGGCCGTCTCGTCAGCGTGGCAAGCGCGATCGCTCCGATGATCAACGCACCTCCGGCCAGCTGCACTCCGTCCAGCCGCTCGCCAAGCAGGAGAGCGCTGACCAGCGCGCCGGTCACCGGCGCCAGGAGCAGGAACGGCGACGAGCGGCCGGCGGGCAGCCGGGCCACGGCACCCATCGCCAGCAGATGGGCGCCTGCCCCACACGGCACGCCCACCCACAGCAGGCCAGCCCACCCGGCGGCGCTGAGCTGCGGCACCAGCCCCGCCGGCGCCACGAGCAGCTGGAGCACGCCACCCACCACGGTGAGCATCGTCATGTTCGTGAGCGCCACCTGCATCGGCCTGATGGCGGCAGCGGCGCTCCAGCGCCGCGCGAGGACGAGGTACAGGGCGAACGCGAGCGACGCGCCGAGCGCTGCGAGGACCCCCAGCAGGTCGACGTTGGCACCTCCAGGTCGCGCGAGTAGCAGCGTGCCGGCCACCGCGACCGCCAGCGCGGCGATGACGCGGCGGCTGAGCCGCTCCGGCAGCAGCAGCGGAGCGAGCAGGACGGCGAGGATCGGATACGAGCCCGCCACGAACGATGTGACGCTAGGCCCGGTGAGGTGCACGGCGCTGTTCTGGCCGATCACGAAGCCCGGGCCGGCCAGCAGCGCCAGCACCGCCAGCCGCGAGAGCTGCGCGCGACGGGGGAGCGACGCGACCAGGGTGCGCCGTGCCAACACCACCAGCAGCAGCGCGACCAGCGCCACGAGGCCACGCCACGACGTGGCAGCCAGCACGGGCATCTCGTCCACCAGGAACCTGGTGGCCGGGTAGGCGGTGCCCCACAGCACGGCCGCGCCGATCATCAGCCACTCCCCAGGGAACGGGCGGGAGGCGTGCGTCATGCCGCTATCCTGACCGATGTGCCGCCTCCCTCAGACCGCGACCCCGCTGCGCTGCGCGCCTTTGCGCTCGGGCTGGTGGACGAGACCGATGCCATCGCCCTGAGCCACTACGCCGGCGAGCTGACGATCACCGCCAAGCACGACCGCACCCTCGTCACCCAGGCCGACACCGGCGTTGAGCAGCGGCTCCGCGAGCGGGTCCTGGCCGCCTTCCCGGGCCACGGGATCCTGGGCGAGGAGTTCGGCATAGAGGCAGGCGATGGCGAGACGCGCTGGATCATCGATCCCATCGACGGCACCCACAACTTCGTCCGCGGCATCCCGGTGTGGGGGACCCTGATCGCGGTCGAGCGTGCCGGGGAGCTGATCGCGGCGGTGGTCAGCGCGCCGGCGCTCGCGCAGCGCTGGCACGCGGCGCTCGGCATGGGTGCCGCAACGCGGGACGTCAGCGGGGAGCGGCCCATCCGGGTCTCATCGGTCGCGGAGCTGGGGAAGGCGCAGGTCGTCTACTCGACGCTGGACACGATGAATCGCGAGGGACGCGGACCGATGCTCGACGAAGCTGGTGCGGGACGCATGGCGCGACCGCGGGCTGGGAGACTTCTGGGGCTACTGCCTCGTCGCCCAGGGAGCGGCCGAGATCATGGTCGAGACCGGACCGACGCTGTGGGATCTGGCCGCGCCGGCGCTGATCGTGCGCGAGGCGGGCGGGCGGTTCACGAACTTCAGCGGCTCGAATGCCATCGACGGGCCTACGGCCCTGGCGACGAACGGCCTGCTCCACGACGAGGTGCTGCGCCGGCTCGGGGACTGATCACAGACGGCCAGGCTGACGCTCGCCCACCGGCAGAGGCCCGAGTGGGTGTGGCCAGTCATCGCGCGACCTGCGAGGTGTGGCCGGGCGGCCCTTCCTCAGCGGGATCGTCGGGGTTGGCGTCGGTGCCCGGCTCAAACCCTTCGCCGGGCTCCGTCAGCTCGGCGTCCCGATCCGTGATCGGGTTCGTGATGTCCGCGTCCTCGATCTGCTCGACGCTGTCGCGGGTGCGCTGCGGGTCCATCTGGGGCACCTCCATCGGTCTATGCTCGGCTCCATGCAACCTTTGGGCCAGACCGAGGAAGTCCTCCTGGAGCCCCCTCCCGAACGCACCGATCCGGGTGCCGTCATGCGCACCTGCGCGAACTGCGGCGCGACCATGGAGGAGCGCAAGTGCAAGCTCATCTGCCACGGGTGCGGCTACTTCCTGTCCTGCTCCGACTACTACTGAGGAACCGATGCCCACGCTGCCCATCAACGGGATCGACATCGCCTACGACGAGGCGGGCTCTGGACCACCGCTGCTGCTGATCCATGCCGGGATCGTCGATCGCCGGATGTGGGACGACGTGATGCCCCTCCTTGCCGAGCGGTTCCGGGTCATCCGCTTCGACCTGCGCGGCTACGGGGAGACGCCCCTGCCGTCGGGCGAGTTCGTGTACGGGGCGGACGTGGTGGAGCTGCTGCACGCGCTGGATGTGGAGCGTGCCGGGATCGTGGGCGTCTCGATGGGCGGCCACGTGGCGCTGGACGTGGCGATCTCGCATCCAGAGCTGGTGGACCGGCTGATGGTCGTGGCCTCGGGGATCGACGGCTGGGAGCACTCCGACGCCATGCGCGCCGAGTGGGACCTGGAGGAAGCCGCCTGGCAGTCCGGCGACCTGGACGAGGTGGCGTGGGTCAACGTTCGGACGTGGCTCGACGGGCCGACCCGTGATGCTGGCGCCGTGCCCGCCGCGCTCCGGCAGCGCGTGTGGGAGATGCAGCGCAAGGCGCTCGACTACGACAACGACGATGCCAAGGGCGGCTGGCTCGTCCCGTCGCGCCGCGCACGGCTCCGTGACGTGCACGCGCCGACCCTGGTGGCGTGCGGCGTGCTCGACCAGCCCGACTTCATGGAGATCGCGCGGACCCTGGCCGAAGAGATCCCGAATGCGCGGCTCGTGGAGCTCCCCGGGGTGGCGCATCTTCCCCCGATGGAGGATCCCGCGGCCTTCACCGCGCTCGTGCTCGACTTCTTCGGCTGAGCCTGCTCAATGCGCCACCCAAATGCCGCCCGACCGGGGCGTTCCGCGGTATCGCTCAGAAGGTTCGTTCTCGTGGCGCGCCGGCGCGCGAGGCTGCCAGGCTCACCAGCACGAGGCCACCGTACAGGCCGACCAGGTGATAGGTCGCGGCGGTGATCCCGAGATAGGTGCGCTCCGGTTCTACCGGGAGTGGCATCGAGCAGCCGCACTGGACCTGGTACATGAGGAGCAGCCCGCCGATCCACACCGCGGCAATGAGCCACGCCATCGCGATGCCCCAGGCACCGACGCGCCGCCACCGGACCGATGGGTTGGCCACCAGCGCGGCCTGCATCCCTGCGGCCACGGTCAGGCCCACGAAGAACGGGACGATGTCGGTGTCGCCGTCGGCCTGCGCGGCCAGCAGCGCCACGAGGCTCAGCGCACCCGCGGCAGCAGCGGCAATGACCGGCGTACGGTTCACTCGATATCCTCGACGCTGTTTGCGATCACGTCCAGCGCCGCATCGTTCTCCTCTGGGTCGCCGGCCAGGGTTGTGCTGGACAGGGCGAGCCAGCGGCCGGTGGACGTGTCGGACGGCAACTCGCCGTCCAGCGCGATGATGTACACCGTCGCCATTGAGCTAGGGGGAAGGAAGCTCGTGTTGCCACCCCTCACCACGAGGCGCAGGGCCGGGTGGTCGTTGATTGAAAGGACATCGCGGTTGGCGATCGTGCCTCCCGGGCGGTATGACCCGCCGCGGAACATCTCCACAGTGAGGCTCGGCCTCTGGCCCCGCGGAAACCCTGCTGGCTCACCAAAGGGAGCGGTGCTGAATGCGCGACACGAGGGGTCGTCCTCGATTGATTCGAGCGCGTACCACCCCGCCGGCACGGTGAGCTGGAACCCGGAACCCCTGTCGCTGCACGTTGCAGGACCGGTCACCAGTACCGACGTCGTCGGCACGACCAGGCTCGCCACCATGCGATCGATGACGGCTTTCCGCTCCCGGTACGCCTCCGGATCCAGGTCGAGATCCCACCCGGTCTCGAGGAACACCGCGCGCCCACGCTGCGCCTCGTCGAGCATAGGCCCATCAAGGCCGATGAGGTAGGCGTACTGTAACGAGCCGGTCTCGATAAAGCCGCCTCCCACGCCGACCAGCTCGCTGCGGAACGCTCCGAGCGGGCCAACCGCAGTGATTGGGTCCGCCGAACCTGCCAGGGCTGGGCCGCCCATCTGCACCGAGTGTCCCGCGGAACCACGCGTAGCGAGACGCTGCTCCGCCCGGGACAGATCGCGCGCTGTCGGCGGCTCGAAGCGAGCGCACGGTGTGTCGTCGCTGCCGGTTACCGTCCAGGTAGCGGGATAGTCGATCGAGAAGCCGGCCGCCGGATCGGTGCAGGTGCGGACCGCGGTGAAGAGGGCATCGGCCGAGGCGCTGTCGATGACCGTTATCGGCGAGCCCTCGCGCCCGATGTAGGTCACCGGCGCAGGCGGTTGCGCATCCGGCACGGTCGCGGGCGGCGGTCCAGGTTCGCGCACCAGAATGCGCCCCCCGGCCGGTTCATAAACGAGCGACAGCGGGCCAGCGGCGAGGTCACGCGGCACGGCAAACGCGAGGCGCCCCTTAAGCGGCGTCGAGACGATGTCGCTCGCCTCGGTGCCCATCATCAGCTCGGGTTCGATGACGCTGACGCTGATCGGCGCGACGAGGTCGCCATCTCCACCGATGAGCAGCCAGTCGTTCCGTCCGACGTCGGCCACCGGGTTGCGCTCGGCCGCGTAGGCAACCTGGAACTCCACGTAGAAGCGATCCGGGTCGTTGTGGAAGAACATGCCGGAGATATCGGTCGCCGCCGGGTCGAGGTCGACGTTGGCCACGTCCCGGTAGCCGCCGCTGTCCGGCCCACGTGTGACCGTCACGCTGCCCCACTGGCCTTCCGTGTCGACGGCCGCCAGTTCCACCGTGGCGCCCTCGTCCACGAGCTCCGGTTCGCTTACTGGGGCGCTGGGGGACGGGGACCCCGACGGCGCCGGCCCAGAAGCGGCGTTGTTCGAGAGCCAGGCCAGGCTGGCCACCGCCAGGACTAGGGAGCCGGCGACGGCAAGGACGGGCGCGAGCCAGCCACGGCTGCTCTCCGAGGCCGGCCCGGTGTCGTCCAAGGCGCGGAGAACGCTCGGCACCAGGTCACCTGGGACGCCGACCCGCGTCCGATGCTCCAAGTACGCAACAACCGCGGCGTCGCGGCGGTCGAGATGGGTCATGCCGGCAGCTCCTCCGGTGGCACAACCCGGCGCAGTGCGACGAGGGCGGCATGGAGCCGCGACTTGCAGGTCCCCTCGCGGAGACCGAGGCTGCGCGCTGTCTCGCTGATCGAGTGGCCCAGCCCGTAATGCAGGGTCAGCAGCGCGCGCTGCTCCACGGTGAGCTGCTCGAACGCGCCATCCAGCGCCGCACGCGCATGAATCGGATCGCGGAAGTCACCGGCGGCCGCTGGATCGATGCCGGTCAGCGTGGCTGTCACCACCCGACGGCTGCGCGCGCGCAGGGCGTTGCGGCATCGGTTGACGCAGATGCGCCGCACCCACGGGGCAAAGGCGTTGGCGTCTCGCAGCGACGACAGCTGCTGCCACGCCGCGAGCAGGGACTCCTGGGCAACGTCGGCCGCATCGGCCGGACCGACGATGCCTGCCGCCAGGCGGACCAGCTCCGGTGCGTGTCGCTCGACGAGCATGGCAAATGCCTCCCGATCGCCCGCCTGGGCTCGGCGGACCACCCCTGCGCTGTCGGTTCCCTCCATCACCCTCCAGACACCGATATCGGTCCACCTGTTCGGTCACACGATTCTGCACCTGCGCGCTCGCCGTGTATTCGGCGCATGAGCCGGAGATCGGGAGGGCGGATCCGTGGCCATTTCGCCCCGAATCGTGCGTCCGGCGCCCGGTTCAGCGCTGGAACGCGGCCTCGCCCTGAGGCTCGTGCGCCGGGCGCCACGAAACCTGGCCTTGTGACCGGGGTTCGGTCCGGTTGTCGGTCAGTTCGTGCTCAACGCGCCACCGGAACGTATTGCACCAACGGGCGCGAGCCGCGACATCGTTCTGAGGGTTCGTTCTGGTGGCAGCTGCGGTCAGTCGGTGGGCAATCCGCGCAGTCGGCGGAACGCCTCGTTGGACGGCTCGCGGCCCAGGAAGGCGCGCACCATCTCGTTGGCGTCACGCGTGCCGTTGGGTTCCAGCACCTCGCGACGGTACTCGCCGCCGACTTCGGACGAGAGCAGGCCCTCCGAGGCGAAGCGGCCGAACATGTCGTCGCCGATGACCTCCGCCCACAGGTACCCGTAGTAGCCGGCGTCGTAGCCGCCCATGGGGTGCCCGAAGTTGGCGAGGAAGAACGTGTCGGCTGGGTACGGAAGCCCGGTCACCCGGTATGCCTCGCGAGTGGCGTCGTCAAGATCGATCGCCTGGGTAGCCTTGTGGATTGCCAGGTCGAGGGTGCCGAAGAAGATCTGGCGCGCATATCGCATGCCGACGTTGATGTAGCGCGAGCTGGTGAGCGCATGCACCAGGCGGTCGGGGATCACCTCACCCGTCGCGTAGTGCTTGGAGAGGCGGCGTATGAGCTCCGGCTCCCACGACCAGTGCTCCATGATCTGGGAGGGGGCCTCCACGAAATCCCACTCGGTCTCCCCGCCGCTGAAGCGGGCATACGTGGCGCGCGTCAGCGACATGTGCAGGATGTGGCCGAACTCGTGGAACACCGTCTCGATCTCACCGCGTGGTCCGTGGCGCAGCAGCGACGGCCGCTCGCCGGATGGCGGGGTCAGGTTGGCGACGATCGCGTTGACGGGGGTCTGGTAGCTCCCGTCGGCGCGACGGTGGCCGGCCACCATCGGAAACGCGGCGGCGTGGCTGTATTTCCCCTCGCGTGGGAAGAGATCCGCATAGAAGTGCGCGATCAGGTCACCACTGGACCGATCGCGGATCTCGTAGAGCGACACGTCGGGATGCCACGCCCGCGCGTCCTCGACCTTGTGGTAGTCGAGCCCGAGCACCTCCCCGGTGATCTCGAACAGGCCCTGCCAGACGTGGTCGAGGGGCAGGTACTCGCGCGACCTCGTCGGCATTCACGCCGTGCTCGTCGCGCTGCTGGGCCATGTCGTAATAGAGCCAGTCCCACGTCTGGAGGAGGCCGTCGACGCCGTCCTCGTGCATGCGCGCGGTGAGCGCCTCGACCTCGCGGCCCGCCTGATCACGCAGCGCCGGCACCATCTCCGCGTAGAACGCCTCCACCCGGTCGGGGTCGGCCATCTTGGGCTCCATGGCGAAGTGCGCCCAGGTCGGCTCGCCCAGCAGCACCGCGATCTGGCGCCGCAGCTCCAGCGCCTGCTCGAGCAGCGGCCGGTTCTCCTGCGCGGCGGCGTTCCAGTTCTTTCGGAATAGCCGCTCCCGCAGCGACCGATCCCGTGCGCTCTCCATGAACGGCGTGATCTCCGGGTAGTCGAGCGAGACGCGGTAGGTGCCCGGCGTCGCGCCGGGGCGCAGGCGATTTACGTACGAGTCCGGCAGCCCGTCCAGCTGCTCGCGGGTGACCTCGATGCCGTCCTCGAACTCGCTGATATTTCGCTGGAAGGCGACCTCCAGCTCGATCAGCCGGTTGCGCAGCTCCTCGAGCTCACGTCGTCGCTCCGGGGCCAGCTCCTGCCCGGCGCGCCGGAAGTCTCGCAGCCAGAAATCGAGCAGGCGCCGGTCCTCGCCCTGCAGTGCGGCCCCAGCCGGGCTGTCGGCGAGGGCGCGAACCGCCGCGTACAGGTCGTCGCGGAACGCGAGGCCCACCCGCCACTTGGTGATCCGCTCCTCGGCCTCTCGGCCCACGTCGCGCACGGTGGCATCTGGATGGACATGGCCCATGAAGCCGCCACGTCCGTACCCCTCGGCGACTGCCGCACCCGCCAGCTCGAGCGGCGCCAGCGTCGCCTCGAACGAGGGGGCGGCAGCGCTTGCGATGGACCGTCGGATCAGCTCCTCGGCGGTGGCCAGGGCGCCATCGGTCTCGGCGGCGACGGATTCCGCGGTGACCGAGGTGTAGTCGTACAGCATCGCGGCCGATGGTACGCCACGGCCCGTGGCGATATCGGTCCGGTCGTCAGAGGACGAGGCGGTCCACCGTGTCGCATTCGGCGACGAGGGTGGTGGCGGTGGGGGAGACGATCATCGGGTCGTTGACGGGGCGCCTGTTGGCCGATATTCGCTGATCTCGAACAGGTGGCCGTCGGGATCGCGGAGGAAGGCGCGGGTCTCGGCCCCGCTGGTGACCGGGGCCGTCAGGAACGTCGCGCCACGCGCCGTCAGCTCGCCATATGCCGCCGCGCAGTCCGGAACGCGGATGGTGAACAGGTTGTCGCGGCGGTCCGCATCGTCGGGCGGGACCAGCGTCACGGTCGGCTTGTCATCGGTTGGGTCGCCACCGGTGACCAGCAGCAGCCATGCGCCGGCAAAGGAGAGAACGACCGAGCTCCCGCCGTACTCCCGGTAGAGGGATGCGCCCAGGACGTCGGTGTACCAGGCTCGCGACCGCGCGATGTCGGACACCACCAGGATGTGGGTGAGCGCCATGTCATCGGTCGGGAAGGGCATGCGGCATTGTGCGCCATCACGCTGCGATTTCGCGACCTAGCGTCCGCCGGCACGGGAGTCGAGACGCTGCTCTGCCGCGTCGAAGCCGCCGCGCACCACGGCCGCGTACGGATCGGTCCCCAGGACGGCCACGCTCGCACGACCGAGCCGATACTGCTCGCGCGCCGCGTCGTGATCACCCAGCGTCTCGTGCGAATGTCCGAGGTTGAGGTGCAGGGACGGCAGGAACGTGGCGACGCGCCGCGCGTCAGGCACCTCGAGCGCCTCGCCCAGGGCGCGCGCGTTCCAGCGAAGACGCTCGGCGTCCGTGGCAGCCAGCCGCGCAACATAGTGGGCGGCGATGGCGCGCTCGTAGGCATCCGATGCGGAATCCCACGCGGTCTGGTAGGCAGCCCGCGCCGCCTCCGGGTTGCCCGCCATCTCGGCCTGGATCCCGTCGGCACACAGCTTCACGACGGGATTTGCGGGGTCGATGCCGCCGTCGGTCATGCGGGCGCAAGGCAGTGCATGCGGTCATTGTGCCGCGACCGCTGCCCCGGTCATCGGCCATTGGGGCCATTGCCAACGGCAGATGCCGCCGCATAGTGGTGTCACGGGCCCCCGCCGCTGAAATCCCTTGGCTCCGACGCTCGACCGTACAGGTGTCGCTATGCGTCGCCCCATTGGCCTCTTCGTGGCTGGCAGCTTCACGCTCGCCATCCTCCTGGCCGGCACCCTTGCCACCGCCACGCCCGCCGCGGCCGGCGTTCCCGCGCCGACCACCACCTGCAGCAACGGAGTCGACGACACGCCGGGCCTCGGCCTGATCTGCGACGTCAGCATCCTCAACACCATCACGCCCTCCGGCGGCTCCGCGCGGGTGACCATCCACGAGTGCCATGGCGCCGCCGGGGATCCCGAGGCAGCCTGCACCACCGTGACGACGGTCCTGTCCGCTCCGGTCACCGCGGTGACGCAGTGCAATGCCTCCACCAACGGCGGCGGCGGCACGCTGCGCTGCTCGGTCTCGGTGATCAACGAGTTCGTCGGCATGAACGCGTCCTGGAACGCGGCGACGGTCAACCAGTGCGTCGGATCCGGTGGTGGCATCACCGTCGGCTGCTCGCCGTTCCCGGCCACGACCGCCGGCGCCAGCGTGACGCAGTGCAACGGCTCCGCGAACGGGGGGACCCTGGTGGGCCTCACCTGCCGCGTCACCGGCACGAAGTCCGCGGCGCACGTCGTGACCATCAACCAGTGCAACGGCTCAACCAACGGCGGTGGCGCGCTCGTCATCTGCTCCGCCAGCCTGGTCAATCGTGGCGCGGGGGGCGGTACGACGACCTCTACCCCGACATCGCCCGGCTCCAGCATCCCGGGGACCATGTCCACCACCGCCACGCGGGCACCGAGCGACGCGATGACGGACCGGCTCCTGACCGGCGCCCTGATGATCATCGTCCTCTCGTTCGCCGCGCTGGTCTTCCTGCGCGGCCGGCGCGTCGAGCTGCGCTGACCCGTTCCTCGCACCTGCTGGCTCACGCCGGGTCCCTGTGACCCGGCGTCGTCGCATGGGCCGCCGTATCCTTTCGACATGACCGCTGCGCCCGAGCCCACGCCGCCCAATCTCGATGACCTGATCGACCCGAGCGTTTCGCCGAGCGGCACCGGCTGCGTCGAGTGCCTGGCGACCGACGGCTGGTGGTACCACCTCCGGCGCTGCGCGCGCTGCGGCCACATCGGCTGCTGCGATACCTCACCCTCGCAGCACGCCAGCCGGCACGTCGCTGAAACCGGGCACTACCTGGTGCGCACGTTCGAGCCGGACGAGGACTGGTTCTTCCACTTCGGGATCAACGAGTACTGGGAGGGGCTCGAGCTCGCCCCGCCGCAGCATCGGCCGCTGGACCAGCCGGTGCCCGGGCCCGAGGGACGCGTGCCTCCGGACTGGGAGGACCACCTCAACTGAGCACGGATCGATGAGTTCCGGCCCCTGGCCGCGTCCTACGTGCACCTACACCAAGGAGAAGGCGTGAACTTCAACAGCATCCTCATCGGCTCCGATGACCCGCAGCGGCTGGTCGAGTTCTACACCAAGGTGCTCGGCGAGCCTGCCTTCACCTACGAGCCGTACACGGGCTGGCAGATCGGCTCCGGCAACGTCACCGTGGGCCCTCACTCCGAGGTGCACGGCAGGAACGGGCAGCCCGGGCGCCTCATCTGGAACATCGAGTCGACCGATGTCCGGGGCGATTTCGAGCGCATGCGCGACGCCGGCGCGACCGTCATCGCCGAGCCGTACACGATGGACGACGACCCGACCGATTCGGCTATCGCGACCCTGGCGGATCCGGACGGCAACTACTTCCAGCTGGCGGCGCCCATGGACCCCTCCGCCATGTAACCCGGGCTGTACCCTCGCCGCGCCCACCAGCACGGAACACGAGCAGGGGATTCCGATGCCGCGCCAGGTGTCCAGCCTGCGTCTAGCCCGCTCCCTTGTCGATGACGCAGAAGCGGTTGCCCTCGGGGTCGGCGAGGATCACGAAGTCGGCATCGGCGGGCATCCGCTTCCATTCCACGCGCGAGGCACCCAGCGAGATCAGGCGGTCCACCTCGGCCGCCTGGTCCTGCGCGTACAGGTCGAGGTGGATCTTGGGCGGGAGGTGCACTTCGGCCGGCCACCTGTCGAGGGTGACATTCGGACCGATGCCGCTGCGCGGCCGGAGCAGGGCCGAGTCATCGTCGTCGCCGTCGCGCGGCACGTAGTCGAGAGCGGCGGTCCAGAACGCCTTCTGGCGCTTCAGGTCGTCGACGCGGATGACGACGGAGCCGATGGTCAGCATGACCGCGCGCCTACCCGGCCGTGGCGCGGCTGGGGACCTCCTGGAGGAGCCAGCCGTTGCCATCGGGATCCGCGAACGTCGCGTACGAGGCATAGTCGCCGTGGTTCGGGTCCGGTCCGTCAGCCTGCCCCTGCGCCCCGAAGTGGAAGATGTCGCTGATGCCGATGCCGCGCTCGCGCAGCTCGGCGTGGGCAGCCACGATGTCGCTCACGACGAGGTACGTGGCGCGGTACGAGCCGGGCGCAGCCTGCTCCATGCCGATGCCGAAGGTGACCGAGCACTCGGACCCGGGCGGGGTCAGCTGCACGACGCGCATCCCGTCGGTCGGCCGGGTGTCGACGTCGAGGTGCCAGCCGGCCTGCTCGTAGAACGCCTTTGCCCGGTCGACATCGGCCACCGGGAGGGTGATTGCCTCTATTCCATATCGCATGTGTCCACGATACTGGCTGGCGATGGACGACGAGCGCCTGACAGCGATCCGAGCGTTGCTGACCGAAGCCGAGGCTGCGCATGGCACGTACGAGACGAACGAGCTCGGCGGGGTGTACGACCGCGAGTGGGCCCCGTGGTACGCGGGCTACCTGGTCGACCACGGGATCGGGCGGATCCTCGGGCATGACATGACTGTCCCGGAGCTCGGGACAGTCCTCGCCCGCTCATTCGCGGCGTTCGAGCAGCTCGAACCCCCGCCGGCGGACGGCTGGGCCGACTACCTGGCTCGGAGCCTCGTCTCGGCGCTCTGAGACGCGGTCGACGCCAGCCACTCCAGGGCCTCGGGGGCCGACCGAAGGACGGAGATGTGGCCGTCGTCGGGACGGAGCCACAGCTCAGATGCCGGCAGTCGCGCCGCCAGCCACGCCGCGTGCGCAACCGGGGCGATGCGGTCCAGTCCGCCGTGCAGGAGCAGCGCCGGGGCGGCGACCTTGTCCGGGTCGAAGCCCCACGGCGCGACGTAGGCGAGGTCGTCGTCGATCAGCGGCCCCGGACCGCCTGCCTGGGCCGGCCGGACGACGGAGAGGAACCAGCCCCATTCGGCGCCGAGCGCCTCCAGGTCGGCATCCACGAAGCCCGGGTCTGCCGGCTCCGCGGTCGCCTCGTGACGCTCCTTGGCCTCCCGACCTGCTGCCGCGGCACGCAGCGACGCAGCCGTGGGATCGGCCATGCCGTCGAACCAGTCCAGCCCCGCCGCGTCATGCGGCGCGAGGCCCGAGACGCTGACCGCGCCGAGCACCCGATCGCCGAGCAGTGCCGCGCACGCCAGCGCGTGCGGACCGCCGCCGGAGTGGCCCATCACCGCGAAGTGCCCGATGCCCAGCGCGTCCGCCACCGCTGCCGTATCAGCGGCCGCAGAGGCCACGTCGCGGCCGGGGAGCTGGGTGCTGCCGCCGTACCCCGGCCGGTCATGGGAGATCCAGCGGATGCCGAGCCGCTCCGAGGTCGGAAGGAGCGGCTCCGGCGGGGTGCCGATGTTCGGCGTGCCGTGGTGCCAGGCCACCACCAGCTGCTCCCCGCCACCCTCTGGCGCCGAGTCGTAGGCGTGCAGGGTGCGCCCATCGGCGAGCGGGATGTCGAGCGTTCTCATGGCGGTTGCCCGTGCAAGGGCCAGGCCGTCGCGGCCACGTCAGCCATCCTGCTGGCCCTGGCGATCGAGGAAGTCGAGCACGACCGCCGCGAAGAGAGGCGATACGAACATGTCGTAGTGGGTCAGCCCCGGCAGGATGGCCAGTGCGTGGCCGCCCGCTGGACGTCCCTCGCCCATCCAGCCACCGTCACGCAGCCCGCCATCCAGCAGCTTGAAGGCCTCCACGTAGTGGGTTGGGGGAGCCATCTCCGCGTCCGCGCACACGAGCATGGTGGGAACCTGGAGGCCGCGCACCTCCTCGGTGTAGTCGAATGGCACGGCCATCGACGCGCCGATCTTGTCGAGCAGCCTTCCGAAGTCGTCCGGCCGGGGAGCGACCTGCTGGTACAGCTGGTACATCGGTGTGTCCTTGAGGAACTCGATGGCTGCGGCGCCCACCTGGTCCTGCTGCGCCCGCATCTCGGCCGGCATCGCGTCGGAGCGGATGTGGGCGGATGCGCTCACGAGCCGGCGGACCTTGTCCGGGTGGCGGATCGCCGTCTGCAGGGCCACCCCGCCGCCCAGCGAGTACCCGACGACGTCGGGACGCTCCAGCCCGAGATGGTCGATGAGCGCCGCGATGTCGTCCGCCATCGTGCGCACGTCGAGCGGACGTTCGATGTCGGCGGTACGGCCGTGGCCCTGGAGGTCGGGCACGATCAGGGCATGTCGCTCGGCGAGGGTGGGCAGGATCGGTCCGAACATCTGGCCGGAGCCCAGGCCGCCGTGCAGGAGGACGAGCGGCCTGCCAGTGCCGTGCGTCTCGTAGTACATGTGCAGGCCGTTGACGTCGGCATACGCGCCGGTCCCCCTGATGTCGGTGGTCCAGGTGGTCATCGGTCCGCTCCTTGGATCGTGGGTTCGGGATGGGTCACCAGTTCAGACCGATGTCGCCCGTGGAAGTCATCGCTGTGCCCGGTGTGGTAGTCATGGGCCATGCTGACGATTCCGGCCCCGCGCGTCCTGCTGGACGGTCTTGCCTATGTCGAATCGCCGCGCTGGCACGACGGCCGGCTGTGGTTCGCCCACTGGGGCACCGATGAGATCGTCGCCGTCGGACTCGACGGCGCCAGCCAGGTCGTTGCACGCGGGCCGGGCGGCCTGGGTTGGTCCATCGACTGGCTGCCGGACGGCCGCCTGCTCGTCACCGGGCCGCAGCTCATTCGCCACGAGCCCGACGGATCGGCCGTTCCGCATGCCGACCTGGCCGGTCGCAGCGATGGCTGGAACGAGATCGTCGTCGACGGCCGCGGCAACGCCTACGTCAACGGCGGCCACTTCGCGCCGTCCGAGGACGGACGGTCGGGGATCATCGTCCTCGTCACCCCCGACGGCACCGTGCGCCAGGTGGCGGACGGCCTCGCCTTTCCCAACGGGATGGCGGTCACGCCGGACAATCGGACCCTTGTCGTCGCGGAGTCGTGGGCCGAGCAGCTGACCGCCTACGATGTCGCGGGCGATGGGACGTTGTCCGGCCGGCGCGTCTGGGCGGCGACGCCCGGCGACCACCCGGACGGCATCAGCCTGGACGCCGATGGTGCCGTCTGGTACGCCGATGTGGGCAACGCCCACTGCCGGCGCGTCAGCGAGGGCGGCGATATCCTCGCCACCGTCGACACGGGTCGCGGGGCCTTCGCGTGCCTGCTCGGCGGGCCGGACGGGCGGACGCTGTTCATCCTGGCCGCCGAGTGGCGGGGTTTCGAAGGGGTCGAGGCGGCGATCGCCGAGCGGACCGGTCAGGTCCTGGTCGCCGGCGCCCCGGCGCCCCACGTCGGCTGGCCGTAGCTCAGCCTCACCTCGAGGCGGCGAGCACGTCGCGCAGCCTGGCGGCGAACGCGTCGGGGTCACCGGTCTGGCCGTACTCGCCGCCAAGGAATCCGCCGTGGTCACTCGGGAAGGTGACCGCCTCCTGCCCGAGGCGCTCGGCGATTGCCTTGGCCGCTCGGCTGGTCATGGTGTCCTCGGACTCGGCACCCACGGCCAGGACGACACGGGTCGGCGTGGCGCGCAGCGCGTCGAAGTCGTGCTCGTAGCTGGTGCTGGTGATGAGGTTCTGCGCCAGCAGCGCATCGGTACGGGAACCGTCGTCACCTGCCGGCATGCCGAACATCGACGGGTCGGGCCCGGGCTGGCGCGCGAACTCGTCGGTGTAGGTCCCCCGGTGACTGACCAGGGTGATGAAGTGGGCCATGCCCGCCCCGAATCCGGAGTGCTGGTAGGAGTCGCGCACCGCGCGGCAGGCTGCCAGCACCGCCTCCCGATCCGGCAGCACGCTGGCCGACGGCGGTTCGTGCGCGACCAGCGTCCGAACGTCGTCCGGATGACGGGCCACCAGCGCCAGCGCGTTGATCGCACCGCCGCTGCTGGCGAACACATCGACCGGCCCGCCGAGCTCACCAATGATGCGGTGCAGGTCGTCCGCATGCTGATCCGGCGTCGACTCGGTGGTCGGGTCGTCCTTCGCGCTGCGCTCGACGCCACGCGGGTCGTAGGTGACGACCGTGCGATCGGGGAAGTGGCTGGCCAGGGTGACAAAGCCGCCGGCGCCCATCGGTGAGGCGATCATCAGCAGCGGAATGTCGTCGCCGTTGCCCTCGCGGACGTCGTACGTGAGGGTGGCTCCAGGAACCGCCAGGGTGCGCGTGGTGGGCTGGGTCAGGGTCATCGGTCGGATCTCCGGTTGGTGCGGTGGCGTGTGGTGGTAGGACATGACCAGGCGGTCGGGCTCATCGGTCAGGAGCCCGTGGCGACCGGGTCCTCGGCGAGGATCGCGTCGATCTGGCCGACCGCCTCGGTGATGCCCGGCTCCATGCCCATCGCCAGCAGCTGCTCCATGGCCTCGGTGCTCGCGAAGACGCTGAGGATCTCCATCCGCGTGCGTCGATCCGTCGACCGCCTCGATCCGGACGCGGCTCTCCGTGGACGGAAACTCGGTGTTCGGGCTGCCGTCGGCGTTGGAGAAGCCATCTCGGAAGATGAGCCGACGCGGGGGCTCGGCCTCGAGGACGTCCCAGAAGCCCTTGGGCTGGTCGCCCTCCGGGCCGGTCATGTGGTACTCCACCCGTGCGCCAGGCCGCAGGTCATGCGAGGTGACCGTGGCGGGGTAGGTGGGCGGTCCCCACCAGCGCTCGAGCTGGCGCGGATCGGCCCACAGCTGCCAGACGCGATCCGGGGTGGCTGCGAACTCGGCGGTCAGGGTCATGGTCTTCGCCTCAGGGTCCTTGCGGACGGCGGTGACGGTCACTCGGAGGTCTCCTTCGTCTCGGTGGTCTCGGCCAGCAGCTCGGTCATGCGCTCGACGCGGCCGCGCCACAGCTCCTCGTACTGGTCCAGCAGGCGACGCGCCGTGCGCAGCCCCTCGATGTTGGTGCGGACGACCTTGCGTCGCCCGATGCGTGCCTTGGTCACCAGGCCGGCTCGCTCCAGGATCGCGACGTGCTTCTGCACGGCGGCGAAGCTCATCGAATAGTGGCTCGCCAGCTCGGCAACACCCTCCTCGCCGGTCAACGCGCGGCGCACGATGTCGCGGCGGGTGGGGTCGGCCAGGGCCCCGAACGATCGGTCGAAGTCGGGCGGCAGGATCTGCATATGTACAACCATAAGGTTGTATGTGGGGCCTGTCAAGCGCGTGGGGTGAGGCACCGCAGCCGGGCGTTGCGCGCGCGCGGACAGGCATCGGACAATGGGGCCTTCGAAATCCCCGGAGGAGGCGAGATGACCCACACGCCAAATCCGTCCGAGTGACTGCGGCCGGCGGACGTGCGCTGGAGCTCCGGCGCGAGCAGATCCTCGCCTACCGGCGCCATGCCCAATCGCTCGACTCGCGACTCCCGTGGAGTGCCGCCTCCCTCCGACGCGCCGCGTCTGCCGGTTTGCAGGACAGCATGCCGCGTGCGGCGCTGCTTTCCATCCATGCCAGGCTGCGGGGCACAACGGACACCGCCCTCGATGACCCGGGGCTTGTGCAGGTATGGGGCCCGCGCTACAGCGCCTATGTCGTCGCGGCGGGCGACCACGCGCCCTTCACTCTTGGCCGGCTCCCGGACGACGAGCGCGGCAGGCGGCGCGCCGAGGACATGGCGGAGAAGCTCCACGCCTTCCTGGACGGGCGCGTGCTCACCATGCGTGAGATTGACCGCGGGCTGGGCGTCGGCAACGGCATGCGCTACGCCACCACCACCGGCACCCTCAACATCCGCTGGGAGGGCGCCCGCGCGCCCACCGTGTGGTCCGTGCCGCGCCCTTCGATCGAGCCACTCGAGTCGAGGATGGAGCTGGCGCGACGGTACCTTCACGCATTCGGTCCGACCAATGCCGATGCGTTCGCCGGTTGGGCCGGCGTATCCGCCCGCGCGGCGCGCGCCGCATTCGAGGCGCTGGTCCCCGAGCTCGCGCCCGCAACCACCCCGATTGGTGATCGATGGATCCTGGCCGCGGATGAGAAGCCGCTCCGGGCGCCCGCTGGGCCGGACGCGCCCGCACGGCTGCTGCCGAGCGGCGACACGTACTTCCTCCTGTGGGGCGACGACCGCGAGCTGCTTATCCCCGCCGCGGCGCAGCGAAAGCGGCTCTGGACCTCTCGCGTGTGGCCGGGGGCCGTCCTGGTCGATGGCGAGATCGTCGGGACGTGGCGGCGGGCCAAGGCGCTGGTCGAGATCGAGTCGTGGCGCCGGCTGACCCGGGCCGAGCAGCGCGCGATCGAGGAGGAGGCGTCGTCACTGCCGCTCCCCGGGCTGTCGGTCGGCGACATGGTCGTACGCCTGAGCGCGGCATGAAGGCCGCAGCCCCAATCGCGTAGCGTTGCGCCATGAGCCAGGAAGTCGAGGAGTCCAATCGGCGCCTCCTGCGGGCCAGGGATGCCATGGACCGCGCCTATGCGGAACCACTCGACGTGCGCGCCGTGGCCGCGGTAGCTCACGTCTCCGAGGCGCACTTCATTCGGACCTTCCGTGCCGCGTTCGGCGAGACCCCGCATCGGTACCTTCAGCGCCGCCGCGTGGAGCGATCGATGTTCCTGCTGCGGGAGACGGACCGCAGCGTCACCGATATCTGTCTCGATGTGGGCTTCAGCAGCCTGGGAACGTTCAGCCGCCTCTTCAAGGAGATCGTTGGCGAGACGCCGTCGCGCTACCGGGCGGGCAACGGTCCCATCGTGACGCCACACTGCGTCCAGCTGGCCGCGATGCGACCGCGCATGTCGTTCGGCGAGTTGCTGCGATCGAGCAGTTCCGGAGAAGCCACCGCCGCAGCGCCTCGCTAGGCTCAGGCGTACGCGAACCACGCAGGAGACCTCCCGATGATCACCAGGTTGAACGTCGCTTCGATCTACGTCCTCGACAAGGACGAGGCGCTCGACTTCTACGTCAACAAGCTCGGCCTCGAGAAGGGCAACGACGTCCGCCAGGGCGACTACCGCTGGCTGACGGTCCGCGTTCCCGGCGAGCAGGGCACCGAGATCTCACTCGAGCAGCCCGGCCCGCCACTCCATGACGATGCTACCGCGGCGCAGATCCGGGAGCTCATCACCAAGGGCGCCATGAACGGCCTGGTCTTCATCACCGATGACGCCCGCGGCCTGTTCGAGACACTGAAGTCGCGTGGCGTCACGGACTTCACCCAGGAGCCCACCGACCACTTCTACGGCACCGACATGGGCATCCGCGACCCATTCGGCAACGCCATCCGGATTCTCCAGCAGGGCAAGGTGAAGTAGGAGACCAACGTCTGACCGATGCGTCCGCGCGCGGATCGACGCCGGCGATCCTGACGGCGTACGATCCGTCGATGGAGGAGCAGCGCCCCACTGACGCGGGCACCCGTGAGCTGCTTAGGAGGATCGAGCGCACGCGATTGCGTGCCCTCGTCTACGAGCTCCGAGATGGTCGTTGGCTGGCCGTGTGGTCGCAAGCGACACGCATCCCCCCATGTGAATCTCGGAGTGGCCGGCTCGAGCGTCACCTCCCCTAGCTGACGGCCCTCTTGACGAGGGCCACGATCGCCCGCTCGTCGGCGTCGGTGAGCTCCGTCAGCGCCCACGAGGTCGGCCACATCGAGCCGTCGTCGAGGTTGGCGACGTCGTTGAAACCAAGGGTCGAGTAGCGCGCCTTGAACTTCGACGCGGGCTGGAAGAAGCAGACGACCTTTCCGTCCTTGGCGTAGGCCGGCATGCCGTACCAGGTGCGCACCTCGAGGTCGGGCGCATTGGCCTTCATGACCGCGTGGATCCGCTCGGCCATCACTCGGTCCTCCGGCGGCATGTCGGCGATCTTGGCGAGGACGTCCGCCTCGCCCTCCTCGGCTGCCGCCCCGCGCTTGGCGGCGGCCTTCAGCTCCTTCGCGTGCTCCTTCATGGCAGCACGCTCTTCCTTGGTCCAGCCCTCCGCCGGCGTCTCGCGCCCGGTGGACTTCTTCGTGTCGGTCATGGGATGTTCCTTCCGTGGCGGCGTGGTTGCGATGAGCATGATGGTAGGGAGCCGCCGTGACGAATGCTTCTCCGATCCTGCTCGGGAGCGCGTGCCATTGGGGGATGGCTCAGTCAGCGGTGACCAGGCTCCGCATCGCCAGCGCTGCTCCGAAGTAGCGAGCCTCTGGGTCGACGACGACCGTCGTCGAATGGTTGCCGTTCTGCGTCAGCGCATCCCGCGCCAGCTGCTCGAAGGTGATCTTCCGCGGTCCGCCAACGTTGCGTATGCCGTTCAGCGGTTTCGCCGCCGCCGTCATCGCGACCGCCGCAGCCACCTCATCCGCCCGTATGGGCTGGATCAGCGCATCGGGGACGCGCACCTCGGGGCCGACGGTCATCGACTCGACGATCGCGCCCGTGAACTCGGCGAACTGGGTGGCTCGCACGATCGAGTAGGGAAGGCCCGAGCCGCTGATGATCCGCTCCTGGGCGACCTTGGCGCGCATGTAGCCGCTGTCCGGCAGCCCATCCACGCCGACAATCGACAGCGCCACGTAGTGGCCCACTCCCGCGGCCCGTGCGGCATCGACGAGGTTGGTGGCCGAGGTGGTGAAGAAGTCCAGGACCGCATTGGCCTCGAACGAGGGCGAGTTGGTGACGTCGACGAGCGCCTGGGAACCGGCCAGTGCATCCGCCAATCCGGCCCCACTGAGCACGTCCACGCCCGACGAGCGAGAGGTGGCGACGACGTCATGCCCGTCCGCCTGCAGCAGCGCGACGACCTTGGTACCGATGAGGCCGCTCGCCCCGATCACGGTGATCTTCATGCTCGCACGATAATCGGTCTCGATCCGGGACGCCTGTACCGATGAATTTCCGGGCACAGCGGGGTCACCACTGGCATGAGCAAGGTCAGAGTTCACATCTCGTCATCCCTGGACGGCTACGTCGCGGGGCCAAACCAGAGCATGGAGAACCCGCTGGGGGAAGGCGGCGAGGGCCTGCATGACTGGGTAATCCACCTGAAGTCGTGGCGGGAGCAGGCTGGCATGGACGGCGGGGTCGAGAACGTCAGCAGCGAGGTATTCGCCGAGGTGACCGCCAATGTCGGTGCCGAGATCATGGGTCGCGGCAAGTTCGGCCCGCCGGAGCGCGGTCCGTGGCAGGGCGATGCCTGGCAGGGCTGGTGGGGCGATCACCCGCCCTTCCACAAGCCGGTCTTCGTGGTCACCCATCACCAGCGTGCGCCGCTGGTCCTGGACGACACGACATTCACCTTCGTGACCGATGGCATCGAGGCGGCCATGGAGCGCGCCAAGGCGGCCGCCGGCGAGAAGGACGTGTACATCGGCGGCGGCGCCAGGATCATCAACGAGTACCTGGCCGCCGGTCTCGTCGACGAAGTCGAGTTGCACGTCGCCCCGCTCGTCCTGGGCGGTGGCGCCCGCCTCTTCGAAGGAGTCGGACCGGCCTTGAAGCTCGAGCTGCTCCGCGCGATCGAGGCACCGGGGGTGACGCATCTCAAGTACGGCGTCGTGAAGTGACGGCTCAGCCGGACCTCAGGCGGAGACGCGGTACCTGAGCAGCAGGCTTCCGCTGGGGGTGGGCGTGGCGCTGAGCAGCTCCAGCTGCCGTGCTGCATCCACCTCGGGAAACAGCCGACGACCGGGGAAGCCGAACGACGGCCCGACGACCACCTCGAGCTCGTCGACCAGGCCAGCGGCGAGCAGCGACTGCGCCAGCTGGATGCTGCCGTGCACACCGATGTCCCCGCCGGGCCGGGCCTTCAGGTCGCTGACGAGCTCCTCGATGGGTCCGCTCACCGCTTCGGCGTTGTGCCATTCCCCGGTGAGCGGTGTCGAGGTCACGACGTACTTCTTGACCTCGTTGATGAACTCGGCAAACGGCTGGTTCTCGACCGTCGGCCAGAATCGTGACCACTCGTCGTACATGCCACGGCCCAGCAGGACCGCGTCCTGGGAGGCGGTGATCCGCGCCTCGTTTTCGTCCATGACCGCGTCGAACTCGGGTGTCTGGTCGTGCTCCAGGCCGTGGGTGAAGTAGCGGCCCGGCTCGTCGACCGCGCCATCGAGCGACATGAGGGTGTACAGCACGATCTTGCGCACGCCGGGCTGCTGCTCCACCTAGTCGACGGTTGGGGTCGGGGCGGGATTCGGGGCGGCCGCCGCCTCGACCTCGCCCCGCGCCGCATCGCGGACCGTGTTGTAGAAGATCTGCACTGGACCGATGAGGGCCGCGACCATCAGCACCTCGAGGTAGCCGAGGCCGGCGACCATCACGTTCCCGAGCGTGATGAGCGTCAGGACAATCAGGCCCACGATCGTGATGACCCGCTCTCGCTCGCGAGGCCATGCCGGTCCGGGCCGTGCCTGCAGAAAGCCGCGGATGTACGGCAGGACCAGCAGGATCGTCCCGATTCGGATTGTCCAGGTCTGGTCGCCGGTGGCCGCGTATGCCGCCACCGTTCCAAAGCCGGCGACGGTGAGCATGAAGCCAAGGAAGACGATCGACGTGATCCGATACGCCGCGATGGGCGAGTGCGACAGCGGCCGTCGATCCAGCGCCGAGATGAGGCCGGCGAAGCCCGCCAGCGAGACGCCGAGGCCGCCCATCGACATGAAGAACGATTCACCAGGCACACCGCCACGATAATCCGTCGCGCCACCGGCGCGTCACGTCTCACCGTCGTCGATCCATCCGGTCACCGATGGCCCGGCTCGCTACCATTCCCCGGTGACCCAGCGACCCTCCGACAGCGCGACGGACCAGTTCGTCCACCTGCACGTCCACTCCGAGTTCAGCCTCCTCGACGGCCTCTCGCGCATCCCCGAGATGACGGCCCGGGTGGCGGGGCAGGGGATGCCGGCGCTGGCGATCACCGACCACGGCAGCATGTACGGCGTGATCCCGTTCTACGCGGCCGCGAAGGCCGCGGGGATCAAGCCGATCATCGGCATCGAGGCGTACATCGCGCCGCGTGGGATGACGGACAAGGACGGCAAGCAGGACGCTGACTATCACCACATGATCCTGCTGGCGCAGAGCGACGAGGGCTACCGGAACCTGCTGGCGCTCACGACCGCCGGGCACCTCGACGGCTACTACTACAAGCCGCGCATCGACAAGGACCTGCTCGCGAAGCACAGCAAGGGCCTCATCGGTACGTCTGCCTGCCTGGGCGGGGAGGTGCTCAAGCGGCTCGGACAGGGCGATGAGCGGGGAGCCGCGGAGGCGGCGGACAGCTATCGGTCCATCCTGGGGCCGGAGAACTTCTTCATCGAGGTCCAGGAGCACGGCATCCCGGACCAGAATCGCCTCCATCCGCAGCTGGTGGAGCTGGCGCGGAAGCAGAACATCCCGCTGGTGGCGACGAACGACACGCACTACACCAGCCCCGACCAGTACGAGGCCCACGACCTGCTGGTCTGCATCCAGACCGCGAGCAACGTGGACACGCCGGGGCGCATGCGCTTCGAGGCCAACGAGTTCTACCTGAAGTCGGCGGCCGAGATGCGCCGCCTCTTCAACGGGGAGCTGCCCGACGCGATGGACAACACGGTCGCCATCGCCGAGCGCTGCGAGGTCAACCTCGACTACACCGGCCTGCGGCTGCCCCACTTCCCGGTGCCGGAAGGCGAGACCGCCGAAACGTGGCTGCGCAAGGAGTGCGAGCGCGGGATCCTCGACCGCTACCCAACGGTGACCGACGAGGTCCGCCACCGGCTCGACTACGAGCTCGGGATCATCGGCAGCATGGGGTATTCGGGCTACTTCCTGATCGTGGCCGACTTCATCCGCTTCGCCCGCGAGCGGAAGATCTTCACCACCTGCCGAGGCTCGGCGCCGGGAAGCATCGTCACCTACTCGCTGGGCATCACCCCGGTCGATCCGCTCGCCTACGGGCTGCCGTTCGAGCGCTTCCTCAACCCGGACCGGGTGACGATGCCGGACATCGACATCGACTTCCAGGACTCGCGCCGCGACGAGGTCATCGAGTACGTCACCCGCAAGTACGGCGACGACCGGGTGGCGCAGATCATCACCTTCGGGACGCTCGGCGCGAAAGCCGCCATCCGCGACGTGGGGCGCGCCATGGGCCTGACCTACGCGGAGGCGGACCGGGTCGCCAAGTCGGTCCCCAACGAGCTCAACATCTCGCTGGATCGGGCCGTCGAGACGAGCCCGCCGCTCCGCGAGCTGATGGCGGGCGACGAGCGGGTGGAGAAGCTCATCGGGATCGCGAAGCAGCTGGAGGGCGTCTCCCGCCACGCGTCCACGCACGCGGCGGGGATCGTCATCTCCCGCGAGCCGCTCACCGAGATCATGCCGCTCCAGCGCGCGACGGACGGCAAGACAACCATGACCCAGTTCGAGATGCACGCCTGCGAGGCGCTGGGCCTCCTCAAGTTCGACTTCCTGGGCCTCATCAACCTGACGATCCTGGCCGATGCGGTCGACCTGGTGAAGAAGCATCGGTCAGTGGACATCGACGTTGACAACCTGCCGCTGGACGACGCCAAGACGTTCGCGCTGCTCTCCACCGGGGAGACGACCGGCATCTTCCAGCTGGAGGGCTCGGGGATGCGCCGCTACGTCAAGGAGCTGAAACCCACCGAGGTCCGCGACCTGGCGGCCATGGTTGCCCTGTTCCGACCGGGACCGATGGCCAACATCCCCGCGTACATCCGCCGCAAGCACGGCCTGGAGCCGGTCACCTACCTGCACGACTCCCTGGAGCCCGCCCTGCGCGACACGTACGGGATCTTCGTGTACCAGGAGGACATCATGACCGCGGCCATCGCGATGGCCGATTACACCGGTCCCGAGGCGGACAACCTCTGCTACGCCATCCGCAAGAAGAAGGAGAAGGTCCTCCGCGAGCACGAGGCCAAGTTCAAGGCCGGTGCAAAGCGCAAGGGCATCCCGCCGGGGATCGTGGACCAGGTGTTCGCCGCCTTCGAGCCGTTCGCGCGCTACGGGTTCAACAAGGCGCATGCGACCTGCTACGGGCTGATCGCCTACCAGACCGCGTACCTCAAGGCGAACTATCCGATCGAGTTCATGACCGCCGTCCTCAACGGCTTCTCGGGTCGCGCGGAGAAGGTGGCCGCCGTGATCGCCGAATGCCGGCGGCTGGGCATCGAGGTCCGTCCGCCGGACGTCCAGAAGTCGCACGCGCCGTTCACCGTTGAGACCGATGGCGCTGGCGCGCCGGAGGCCATCCGCTTCGGGATGGCCGCGATCAAGAACGTCGGCGAGGGCGCCATCGAGGCGATCACCTCGGTCCGGGACGGGGAGAGGAGCCGGGTCCCTTCCGCTCGCTGGACGACCTCAGCCGGCGCGTCGACCTGCGCACCGTCAACAAGCGCGTCCTCGAGTCGCTCATCAAGGCCAATGCCGTCGGCTCGCTCGGCACCGCGTCCGCGCTGCTCGGCGCGCTCGACGCGGCCCTCGAGGCCGGCCAGCGCCACCAGCGGGATGTCGCCGCAGGCCAGTCGACTCTCTTCGACCTCTTTGCCCCGGCCGCGGACGACGCCGTCACGTTCCTGGACGGCGGGGAGGAGATCCCGCGCCGCGAACGGCTGCGCTGGGAGAAGGAGCTCATCGGCCTGTACCTGTCCGAGCATCCGCTCGGCGACATCGCCGACGTCCTGCCCGAGTACGTGACCGCCTACACCGGTGATCTGGCCGAGGAGCCCGAGCAGGCGCGGGTGACGATCGGCGGGATCATCCAGTCCTCGCGTCGCGTGGTGACCCGTTCGGGCTCGACGATGCTGGTCGCGACCATCGAGGATCTCCAGGGCTCGGTGGAGGTGGTCGTCTTCCCGAAGGTCTTCGAGCAGACCGCGCCCACCTGGTCGGACGATGGCGTGGTGCTCATCTCGGGACGCGTCGACCATCGCGACGAGACGGCGCAGATCCTGTGCGAGTCCGTGTGGCCGTGGGACGAGGCGGTGCGCATGGGACCGGGCGGCTTCGCGGCCGAGCGGGACCGCATGCAGCGCGCTCGTGGCACGCGCGGGGGATCGCCGCCCGCTCAGGGCGTGTGGGCGGGGAGCACCCCGGTGCCGGTGCGGCCGGAGCCGCGGGTGGCGGTGCCGGTCGAGGCGGCCCCCGTGGGGGTCGCTGCGGGATCCGTGGCGGTGGCCACCGCCCCCGAAGCCGATGAGCCGGCCGCGCCTGCCGACGCGGTCCCGCTGCAGTCCGCGCCGGTCGGCGTGGAGGGGACGGTCAATGTCGCGTTCGAGCCGGGCACGCCGGCGGATCGCGTCTACGCCGCACTCTCCGCCCTCCAGGTCGCCATCCGGGGACGGCCGGGGCCGCTGCCGGTGGTGATCGGCCTGGGTGGCGCCGAGTGGCAGGTCAAGCTGCCGGAGCGCGTCGCCTGGGATGAGCACCTGCCGGACGCCCTCCGGCGTGTGGCGGGCATCCCGCTGCTGGTGGAGCTGCGCTCCACGCCTGCGACCCCGTGACCGCCCGGCTATCCTGTCGCCCGTGACCGATCCCAAGCCCAAGCCCACCCCCAGGGCGCGCGCCTCGCGCAAGCGTGCCGCGGTGGCCGGCGCGCCCGAGCAGTCGATCACCCCGACCGCCGCGGAGACGGCTGCGCTCGCGACGCTGCCCAAGTCCACCGACGCGCCGATCTCGGTTGAGCAGCTGGACGCGGTGATCCTCCGTCATCTGCGCCGCTACCCGAATCGCTTCGTCGACCTCACGCCGCTCGCTGACGAGCTGGCCGTGGAGCCGGCGCGCATCCAGCTGACCCTGGAGCGGCTGGCGCGACGACGCATGGTCACACTGCCGTTCATCGAGCCGGGCACCGCCGGTGGAGCGGAGCTCACCGAGGTGGGCCTGCGCTGGCTGATCGCCCACGAGGGTGGCAAGCCAGCCGACACCCCGGTCGCCTTCCAGCCGTCCGACAAGCGGATCCGGTCGGAGGACGAAGCCGCGCGGCTCCCGCGCGCCGACGTGTACGGGGTGCGCGGCAGCCGTTCCTGAACCTAGGCGGCGTTTACCTGGTTGCGTCCCGCCCGCTTCGCCATGATCAGCGCCACGTCCGCCGTCTTCAGCAGGTCCGTCAGCGGCCCGTGGCCGGCGGCCACCTCGGCGACGCCGGCGCTGAGCGTGCAGTGGATCGGCTCGCCATCGGTACCCATGAGCTCCAGGCCGGCGAAGGCATGGCGGATCTCGTCGGCAAGTCGCACCGCCGCGGTGCGACCGGTGCCCGGCAGGACGGCGATGAACTCCTCCCCTCCGTAGCGGGCCACGATATCGGCCCGGCGGAGACGGGTCGCCAGCAAGGTCCCCAGCGCCGCGAGCACCACGTCGCCGGTTTCGTGGCCGCGCTCCTTGTTGACCGCCCCGAAGTGGTCCAGGTCGAGCAGGATGGCTGAGATCACCGGGCGCGCTCCGGGTGCCTGGCGGTCGCGGAACGCGCCGAGCTGCTCGAAGGCGAGGTTGAAGTAGCGCCGGTTGGGAATGCCGGTCAGCTCGTCGCGGATGGAGCGGTCGCTCACCTTGGCGT
The DNA here is from genome assembly GCA_963781555.1 of uncultured Chloroflexia bacterium. Classification (GTDB taxonomy): domain Bacteria; phylum Chloroflexota; class Limnocylindria; order QHBO01; family QHBO01; genus JAICQM01. Next base: position 340,015 of record CAWAGB010000006.1, read on the forward strand.
ACTCGATCACGTTGCCGATGGCCTGCGCGCTCAGCTCGGACATCATCGCCAGCGCGGCGCGCTCGTGGGCGGTGAAGGGCCGCGACAGGTCGGCGCGGGCCAGTCCCAGGGTGGCGATCACCTCGCCATCGCGCAGCATCGGCGCACAGATGAAGGCGAGGGGCTCGCTCGGCAGGACACCGGCCAGGCTGCTTGCGCGGTCGGCGGGGAGGGTCCGCTCACGACTGATCGCGATGCGGTCGCGAATGACCGCCCCGGAAACGCCGTCGCCGGCCCTGATCGGCTGGCCCACCGCGCCCGGCGCACCGATGGCTGCGCGAACCGTATGGTCCCCGCCGGCGCGCGCCTCGGCCACGGTGAGCTGCGCGATGTCGGCGGGCACCACGTTCATGGCGGCCTGGACGATCTGGTGGTAGGTCGCCTCGTCGTCAAGGGTTTGCGCGATCTGGCGCGCGAAGTTGGCGAGGCGGTCGCTGGTGGCGGCGCGTTCCGCGGCGGCGACTCGCTGTACCTCGATGATGCGTTCGGCGCGGCGCCGCTCGGCGACGGCCGCGGCGGTCACGAAGGCCGTGAGGAAGACCACCGCGACGAAGATCTGGCCCTGGCCGATCTGCCAGGTGGGGAGCGGGTTGAGGACCGCGATCGGCCCTCGGCCGAGCACGGTGCCGGCCGTGGCGATGAGCGCCACCTGGAACGAGGCAAGCGCCGCGCCAGCGACGCCGAAGCGCAGCGAGGCGAGCACCAGGAGCAGAAAGATCGGGTACGAGGAGAGACGGGCGCCATCGCTCGAGGACACGAAGGTGACTGTCGTGAGGGCCAGCAGCGCCAGCTCGAGGGACGCACCCTCCAGGAGGCGTGTCCAGCCGATCCCCGGCAGGCGCAGGTCGGCGCGGCGGAGCATGAAGAGCGGAGTGATGGCCATGATCCCTGCCGCATCGGCGAGCCACCAGGTGATCCAGGCCCCCAGCAGCGAGCCGCCGTTTGCGGCGACTACCACGAGCGCACCGGTGAGGCCCGCGAGGGCCGGCGGCCCCAGCGCTGCCGCGGTGAAGAATCGACCGATTCCGTGGACGGATCCGAGGTGCGTCACACCGAGTCGGCGCAGCAGCACTGCGGCAAGCAGCGGCTCGATCGTGTGCGCCAGGGCCATGCCGAGCGCCTCGAAGGTCGATGTCCCGGCGCCCAGATGGGCGCCGGTCACCGCCACCGCGACGGCCCCCATGATCAACGGCCAGCGGCGCGGCGCCGTCGCCATGAGGGCGCCCAGTGCGATGCCGGCCGGAGGCCAGATGATCGCAACGTTCTGCGGATGCGCGACGAAGACGAGGCTCATCTGGGCCAGCACCGCATAGGCGACAGCGGCACCGGCGATCCCGAGGGCGGCGGCGAGCATCGACCACCGCGGGCGAACGACGGCCGCCGCTCGTGCGACCGCGCCCCCGCGGGCAGGGCGCGTGGTCAGGTGCTGATCGTGAACAAGCTCCGTGTGCACCGGCGTACGGTGGCGGACCGCACCGCACTGCACACCGGTACGAAGGTCCCGCCTCGTGCCCGCGCGTCCTCAGGCCGGGATGCGCGTCCTCAGGCCGGGATGCGCGGGCCCGTCGCCTCACGCGCCGCAGTCTCCTCGCCGACCTCGAACGAGAAGTAGAAGGGCGGCGCGTCATCGAACGTCGCGCGGGGCTGGTCCGGGTCCATGCCGCACACCGGGCAGCGGCTGTGACGGCTCTCCGGAAGCTCGATCTGTGCATCGCAATGCGTGCATCGGCGGGTGATCATGGCTGCCCTCGTGGTTGCGGTCTTCGGTCAGACGTCGGACGGCGCCACCGCGTTGCATGAACCACGCCAGATAATTCGCCGATAAGGCCGGTCGTCACCATCGGCTGCGTGGATGGCTACCGCTTAGGATCTCTGCATGGCGACAGGCGGACGATGCGTAGGGTCGGCGCACGCGAATTTGGTAGGAAACGCGACAACGGCCATCCGCCTCAGCGGTCCAGGAAGCGCCGCAGGAACCGGGTCGTGGCCTCGTGCTGGGGATCGTCCAGGACCTGCTCCGGCGGTCCCTGCTCCACGATCCGCCCGTTCTCCATGAAGACGACGCGGTCGGCCGCTTCCTGGGCGAAGTGCATCTCATGGGTCACCACGATCATCGTGGTGCCGCTGTGCGCAAGGTCCTCCATGACCCGCAGCACCTCGCCGATGAGCTCCGGGTCCAACGCGGAGGTAGGCTCGTCGAAGAGGAGGATCTTGGGCTCCATGCACAGGGCGCGGGCGATGGCCACGCGCTGCTTCTGCCCCCCGGAGAGGCGCGATGGGTACTCCATCCGCTTGTCCGACAGGCCCACGACCTCCAGGTAGAAGTCGGCTCGCTCCTCGGCCATGGCGCGTGAAACGCCCTTCACCCGAATCGGTGCCTCGATGCAGTTCTCGAGCACAGACATGTGCGGGAAGAGGTTGAACTCCTGGAACAGCATTCCTGCGCGCAGCCGGATCTGGCGGATCTGCTCCAGATGGCGCCGGTCGCGCGCCTTCAGGGGATCGGCGGCCACTTCGACTCCGTCGATCCAGACCGATCCCATCGTCGGTTCCTCGAGGAAGTTGAGGCACCGCAGGAGCGTCGTCTTGCCGCTCCCGGAGCGACCGATGACCATCACCGCCTCGCGCTGCCGGACCTCCAGGTCGACGCCGCGCAGGACGTGGTTCTCGCCGAAGAACTTGTGGATCCCGGAGGCGCGGACGATGACCTCGTCCACGTGGCCCGGGAGCGTCCCCCGGTAGCCGGACGACGACGGCGCAGGCCGCTCGCCGTGATTCGGGAGCGGGCCGGGGTCGAAGGTCATCGGTCGCCTCGCGCCATCCGCTTCTCCAGCTTGTCCTGGAAGAAGCTGAAGATGATCGTCAGGCCCCAGTAGACCGCCGCGGCAATGAGCAACCCCTCCAACGAGGCGAGGTTGCGGCGGCCCGAGGGTCGAGGCGCGCCACAGCAGCTCCTGGACCCCGAGGACGTACACCAGGGAGCTGTCCTTGATCATGGCGATGAAGTCGTTGCCGATGGCGGGGATGACGATCCGGAACGCCTGCGGCAGCACCACCCGTCGAAACACGAGCCGCTCCGGCATCCCGAGCGCCTCCGCCGCTTCGCGCTGACCCCGAGGCACCGCCTGGATACCGGCGCGGAAGATCTCCGTCATGTAGGCGCCGTAGTTGAAGCCCAGCGCCAGGATCCCGCCGACCACCACCGGCAGAGTGACGCCGAGCTGCGGAAGCGCCAGGTAGACGAAGAAGATCTGGACCAGCAGCGGCGTGCCACGCACGAGTGACACGTAGAGCGACGCGATGCCGTTGATGATGGGATTGGTGGAGAGGCGCCCCAGCGCGCCGAGCAGCGCGAGGATCACTGCCAGGAGGATCGACGAGAGGCAGATCAGGATCGTCAACCACGCGCCCTGGACGATGTACGGGCCGGCACTGGCGATGAAGCCGAGGTTGATGTTGCCGCTGAGCCACAGCGCCCCCCCCAGGACCGCCAGCAGGACGAGCCACGTCAGGCCGAACTGCAGCGAGAATGCCCGCCGGGCACGCAGACGGGCATCTTCGACCCGCCGGACGATGGTCTCGGTATCGGCGTCGGGAGTCGGCGCTGCAGGGGGGCTCATGGGGCGAATCCGCCCGAAGACGCGGGACGGGGACGCTGGTACGCCCCCGTCCCGTGCTCCGTATCAGCGGATGAGCGCTATTCGGCGGCCGTCGTCAGGTCGAGGCCGTCGTACCACTTCTCGCTCAATTGGGTGAGCGTCCCGTCCGCGTGCATGTCGGCAACGATCTGGTCGAGCGCCGCCTGGAGCTGCTCGTGAGCGGGGCCGCTCTTGTCGGTCGCGACCGCGAGCGGCTCGAAGAAGACCGGGTCGCCCACGGTCACGATCGGCACTTCGTCGTTGATCGCCTGCTGCACGGTGGTCGAGGAGCTCAGCCAGCCGGTGAACTCGTCGCGGCCCGCCCCGATTGCCTCGGCGCACAGCGCATCGGTCTCGAGCGCGACCGCCTCGACGCCATCCGGCACCGGCGCCGATGACGATCCGTCGCCGAGGGCGAGGTCGCCGTTGATCCAGTCGAGGTAGGTCGTCGCCGCGCCGACGCAGATGCTCTGGTTGGCGAAGCCGTCAATGGTCGTGATGCCTGACTCCGTGGAGGCGGCGAGCTGGGCCGGGGTGAAGTAGTACGGCTCGGTGAAGTCGAGGACGCCTTTGCGACCCTCGGTGATCGTCGATTGATCCACGCTCACGTCCCACTGTCCGTTCCAGCCGCCGGCCTGCACGAGATCGAATGAAGGCGTAGCGAACTCGACTTCGACTCCCAGTCGGGCGCCGATCTCGTTGGCGACGTCGATGTCGAAGCCCTCGAACGTACCGTCATCCTTCAGGAATGACTGCGGCGCGTAGTTCGGATCGGTCGAGATCTGGATCTTGCCCTCTTCGCAGATCGTGGCGAGCAGGTCGTCGCCGCTGGCGCTGTCGCAGAACGATGCCGCCCCGCCGCTGCCGCTGGCGGACGCGCTGGTCGATCCGGAACCGGTGCTGGTGCACGCGGCAAGCAGCAGCGCAGCGACCGGGAAGATCGCGAGCCCCCGCATCCTGGTGGTCATGTGTGGCATCTCCTCGTGGCCCCGGGGCATGGCGCGGGGGTCGTCGTGTCGGTGGATCGAACGGTTGTAGCATCCGAGCGCGCTGCCCGGCAAGGAAAAGCAGCCGCACACCCCGGTCGCATCGGTAGACTCCCGCGCATGACGACGACCCCGCTCAGCCGCGCCGCGACCCTTCCCAGCCGCTACTACCTCGATGCCGCAGGTCCTCGAGCGAGAGAAGGAGCTCGTCTTCGGGCGCACCTGGCAGCTGGTGGCGCGCTACGACGAGCTGCAGCGCGATCGGTGACTTCGTGCCGGTCACCGTGCTCGACGAGCCGATCGTGATCACCCACGCCCAGGACGACCAGCTGCACGCCTACTACAACGTCTGTCGCCACCGCGCCGGCCAGGTGGCGCTGTCGCGCGGCAACCGCAAGTCGCTCCAGTGCCGCTACCACGGCTGGACATACGGGCTCGACGGCGCGCTGCGCGCCTGCCCCGAGATGGAGGACACGGAAGACTTCCGCAAGGAGGACTTCGGGCTCATCCCGGTGCGCGTCGACCGATGGGGTCCCTATCGTCTTCGTCAACCTCTCGGACGACGCCCCGCCGCTGACGGAGGTGCTGGGCGCCATACCGATGGAGGTCGAGCGCGCCGGATACGACGTCGCATCGATGCGCCTCGTGGAGCGCCGCGACTACGTCATCGAGTGCAACTGGAAGGTGTACGTCGACAACTACCTGGAGGGCTACCACCTCCCGATCGCCCACCCGGGGCTCTTCAAGGAGCTCGATTACGACGCGTACCGGGTCGAGGAGTTCCGGTACTACTCGAAGCAGCACGCGCCGATTCGCGAGCTGAAGGCGGGGGAGGAGATCGGGGTGGACCGGCGCTACCTGCGCCAGCCGGGCGCGGAGGATCGGCGCTCTACTACTGGCTCTTCCCGAACACGATGTTCAACATCTACCAGGACAACATGAGCAGCAACGTCATCCTGCCGCTCGGCCCGGATCGAACGCTGACCATCTTCGAATGGTTCTTCGCGGAGCCGGGGAGTGGCCCCGGCTGGGAGTCGATGCAGCAGACCATCGCCTTCTCCGACGAGATCCAGCAGGAGGACATCGTGATCTGCGAGCAGGTCCAGCGCGGCCTGCGGTCACGTGCGTACGACACCGGCCGCTTCTCCGCCAAGCGCGAGAACGGCGTCTACCACTTCCAGAACCTGGTCCGCGAGTTCCTCGGGGAGTAGCCCTCTCCGCCGACGCGGCGCGGCCGCCCGGACCGAGGCGGCTCGCGTACGCTCTCGCCCGTGACCACCGCGACGCCCCACCCCGCGCCCGACCCGGACGGGCCGCATGATGCGCGTGCGCTCGCTTTCACCTCGTACCTGCGGATCCTGGCGATGGTCGCGGTGGTGGGCATCCACACGCTCACCGCCATCGTGGGCAACGACGCGATCCACGACAGCGGCACATGGTTGGTGGGGACGGCTCTCAACCGCTCGCTCTCCTGGGCCGTGCCGCTGTTCGTGATGGTGAGCGGGGCGCTCCTGCTGGCCCCGATGGACGGCGAGGGACCGGGCGAGTTCTATCGCCGGAGGCTGCGCCGCATTGCGATCCCGCTGATCGCGGCGCACGTGGGCTACTTCCTGCTGCGCGCGATGCTCGGCTCGAAGCTGACGGTGCAGAGCGTCGTGAGCGACCTTCTCAGCGTCCGGGTGTACACCCACCTGTACTTCTTCTGGATCATCCTGGGCCTGTACCTGGTGACACCGCTCCTGCGCGCATTCATCGCGCTGCACAGCAGGCGCGACGTCCTCTCGTTTGCGCTCGGGGCCGCGGCATTCTCCGTGCTCGTGGGCGTGGGAGCCGCGTTCCTGCGACTGACAGGTCTGGCGGTGACCCTCTGGCAGCCGCCCATGCTCACCCTGTGGATTCCCTATGTCGGCTACTTCCTGCTGGGCTACGCGCTGCGGGACCTCGTCGTCGGCCGGCGCGGCGTGGTGCTGGCAACGGTGGGCTTCCTGGCGGGGAACGCCCTCACCGCGTGGGAGTACATGGCCGTGCGCGGCGACCCGGTGGCGAGCACCCTGCTCGGGGGCGGCTACCTCGGTCCCCCAACCGTGATCGCCACCGTCTCCATCTTTGTCCTTGGCCGCCGGTTGATCGCCCCCGGCACCCGGCTGGCGGCCCCGCCGCCTGCGCGCCGCGCACGCGCGTTGGGAGCGCTGACGCTCGGGGTGTTCATCGTGCACTTCGCGGTCCTGCGCCTGTTCTGGGTGTTCGTGCCGGCCTTCGCATTCCGCCTCAACGCGGGGAGCCTGCCGCGATCCATCGTCCTGTGGGCGCTCGTGGTGGTGGCCTCGTTCGCCATCAGTGCGGTGATCGCGCACATCCCGCTGGTGCGCCGCACCATCGGTCTCTGACCGGACCGATGTAGGCTCCGCACATGACACACCAAGCCGCCGCCCGCACCGATGGACGGCTCACCGTCGCACTCATCTCCGAAGTCTTCTGGGAGCCGGACGGCGCCGTGCGCCTGAAGGAGCGTCTGGCCGACGTGGCGGATCGCGGCGCGGATCTCGCCGTCCTGCCGGAGCTCCCGCTCAACGCGTGGCGACCGTCCACCCGGGAGGCGCGCGACGATGATGCCGAGGGGATGGACGGCCCGCGGGCACGCACCCAGGCCGAGGCGGCAGCCGAGGCCGGCATCGGTCTGGTGGGAGGCATCATCCACCGCGATCCGGCCACGGGACGGAGGACGAGCCGCGCGCTCGTGATCGACCGCGGCGGGGCGCTCGTCGCGACCTACGAGAAGCTGCACCTTCCGGAGGAGCCCGGCTTCTGGGAGACGAGCCACTACGATCCCGGAACTGAACCACCTCGCACGATCGAGGCGTTCGGGGTGAGCGTCGGGGTGCAGCTGTGCTCGGACATCAACCGGCCGGAGGGCTGCCACCTGCTTGGCGCCCAGGGAGCGGTCGCCGTTCTGGCGCCGCGCGCCACCGAGGAGGCGACCTACCAGCGCTGGAAGCCCGTGTTCCGCGCCAACGCGCAGACCAGCTGCGCGTACATCCTGAGCGTGAACCGGCCGCATCCGGAGGATGGCGTGCTGATCGGCGGGCCCACGGTCGCCTACGATCCCAACGGCGAGCTGCTGGTCGAGACCACCGACCGGGTCGCACTGGTCACGGTGGATGCGGCGGTCGTGCAGCGCGCGAGAAGCGACTATCCGGGCTACCTGCCCGTACGGGCGCGGCTGTACGCGGACGCGTGGGCGGAGATCGCCGGCCGCGACGGCTGAAGCTGCACCCTACGGATTGAGGGTGAACGTCGCCTCGGCAACCTTCTCGTCGCCCCGGTACACGCGCATCACGTACTGGCCGGCGCCCCAGTCACGGTAGAGACCGCCGATCGGCGCCGAATAACCGAGCACCGTGGCAGCCGGGTCGACGGCGAAGGTGCCGGCCTGCCGCGTCTGGACAATGCTCTCGGTGCCGTCCCCCGCGACCTTCACGACCTCCTCCGATAGGGTTGCGGCGCCGTACGGTGCGGTGAAGGCGATCGAATGCGCGAACGCGGCGGATTGGGGCGTGAAGGTGGTTGCAGGCGCGCTGACGGTCTGCGTTCCGCGGTCGAGTGCCGTCCCGAAGGTCACGGTGCCGGGGAGGGCGGGCGTCGGAACCGGCGTGTCGCTCGGGACCGCCGGGATGGAGCCGCCAGCCGACGAAGATGGCTCGAAGGAGATCGAGGTGCGCGCGCTCGGGGATGGGGTCTGGAAGCCGACGGTCGGGGTCGACTTGCCCATGTTCGAGAGCAGGAAGCCCACCACGATCACCGCGAGCACGGCGCCGATGGCGGCGCCCATGCTCATCAGCGATGCCTGGTCGGTGGGGAACGGTCCGGTCGGTGCCGAGCTGCCTCCTGCCGCCACGAGCGGCACGCCGCACGATCGACAGACCTGCGCCCACCCGGGGTTCGGCCGGCCGCAGTTGAAGCACTCGACGGTATCGCCGGTCATCGCCTCCCTCGTCCTGGAGCATGGGGTTGGTGGACCGATGGCGCCGCCCGCGCGGCGCTCGTGCGTGGTCGCCATCCGGTGCACCGGCGCGCCGCCGGTAACCCTAGCACGCTAAGAAGCCGCCGGCGGTGAGAACGCCGACGGCCAGGCGATCGACCACGCAACTGGTCGATCACGGTCCATGGTACCGGAGCCGGCGCGGCGGGGCAGGTCCCATGACCCTGCTGACCATCGGCCCATGCCGAACTGCGGCGCCAGGGCGGAATGTGCGGCAATGGACATTCTGATCGGTCTGGTCGTCATGCTCGGCTTCGCCGTGGTGGTGTCGGGCGTCCTCATCCTGATCGCCGGCCTCACCGGCGCGCTCGGTCCTGACGAGCCCACGGACGAGGTCTCGCGCTCCCGCTGACCTGTAGCCGTGCCACCCGAGCGGGCGCCGGGGCGGGCGCTCCCAGCGGGCCGGCGTGGAGCGTTCTGACGGCGCGTATACTCACTCTCCGATCTGGGTGGGACGATGGCGCACGATCCGGTTGCCGCCGCCCCCGCGCCCGCCAGGCCCGGCAGCGGTCGACGGCGAACGACCCGAGTACGCGTCCGCCGGGTTGTTGCATCCGCGGGCCTCGGTCTCATGCTCGCGGGTGCGGCCTGGCTGCTGCGACCCGACTGCCAGCCCATGCGACGAGCACACCTCAGTTGCGCTGCCGCGATCGACGTTGCGCGCCAGGAGCTGGGAATCGCCCTCCTCCCCGCCGTCCACATCGAATTCAGATACGGCTGGCAGGCGCCGCTGCCCGAGCTGACGGACCCGCCCGGGCCAACCGGCCCAGGTCTCTTGTTCAGCAACGGGGACACCGGCCACGTCACCTTCACGTTCGCTGACGGCTCCCGTCGGGCCATCAACGTCGTGCGCCAGGAGATCGGGGTGACAACCGCAGCAGCATGGCTGGCCCGCTTTCGCGAATCCGACCCCTGACCGCAGGAGCCGGTCGTTGGGACCGGCGCTCAGGGATGGTGCCGGAGGTGGGACTTGAACCCACACGAGCTTTCACTCATCGGTGTTTGAGACCGACGCGTCTGCCGATTCCGCCACTCCGGCGCGGACCAGCGGTCATTATAGGAAGCCGATGTCCGACCTCGAACCGGCCCGTCCCGCCGCCGCGCCGCAAACCGGTGGCCGCACCGCGCCGCTGGATGACGAGGCCGCGCTCGTCGGGCGTGCCATGGCCGGGGATCGGGCCGCCTTCAGCCGCCTGATGGAGCATTACCAGTCCGCCTGTTACGGCCTGGCGTGGCGCCTGCTGGGCAACGCCGACCTGGCGGCCGACGCGGTGCAGGACGCGTTCATCCACGCCTACCAGGCCGTCGATCGGTACCGCGGTGGCATCTTCCGCAGCTGGCTGCTGCGGATCACCGCCAACGCGAGCTACGACATCCTGCGTCGCGCGCAGCGGCGACCGTCGCAGCCGCTGCCCGACCCGGAGGAGGGGGGCTTCGAGCTGCCTGACACCGGCGCCACGAACCCGGTCGTGGAGGCTGGACGCAGCGAGATGTACCGGCACCTCGAGGCCGCGCTGGGTCAGCTGCCGGCGGACCAGCGAACCGCGATCGTGCTGTGCGACGTCTACGGAATGGACTACAACGAGGTGGCAGCCATGACCCAATCCGCGCTCGGCACGGTCAAGTCGCGCATCCATCGCGGCCGGCTGCGCCTTCGCGAGCTGCTCATGGAGCACCGGGAACTCTTCGGCGGCACCGAGCGTCAGGACCGATGACCATGGATCAGCAGCTGCATCCCGACGACGAGCTCCTCGCCGCCTTCGCCGATGGCGAGGAGCGTGGCACGGCAGCGCACATCGAGACATGCGAGCGGTGCGCCGCCCTGGTGGCTGACCTGCGCAGGTTGCGGGTGTCGCTCGCGGAAATGCCGGACATTGCACCCCACCGCCCGCTCCGCTTCCTGCCACCTGTCGAGGCGGCTGCCGCGTCCGGCGGCGGCTTCGGTGTGCTGGTACGGCGCCTGTTCGCGCCGGCGATGGTGGCCGGAGCCGCGCTCGTCCTCGTGGGCAGCGTCGGGATGGCGGCCTCGCCGGGCGGCTTTGCCACGAGCCTGAACGCGGGAGCCGCCGGCGAGGCCGCTGGGCGCGAGGGGGCGACACCGGACGGAGCGGATCAGGAGTCGCAGGCCTACAACGTCGATTCCGCCTCACAAGGCGGCGGCCGCACGGCCCTGGGCAGCGAGACCTCGGCGCCCGAGGTCGCGGGGGCTCCGACACCGACCGAGGAAGCGACGCCCGCATCACCGGCGCCCCGGCCGTTGGCGCCCGCGACGCCGTGGCTGCCCCTCACGATCGTCGGCGCCATCGTCCTCATCGTGACCATGGTCCTTCGCTGGACCGTCGTCCCGCGGGCGCCCGACCCGCCGCTCTACCCGGGGGCGTAGCTCCGGTCAGCCGCCGGCGATCTTGCCGGCGACGATGGCGGTGAGCAGCAACGCCACCAGCACCGCGGCAACCAGGAGCGCGGCCCAGCCCGAGTCCCTGAACGACCGCTCCACGGGCTCCGGCCGCTGCGGGCGCCGCGTGGCGGGGATGGGCACCTCCCCGGGAGCGCGGATCGTGCGCGGGGCGGCGCGCGTCTCGGCCGCGGTGGCGCGCCATGACGCCCAGTTCCGCGTGGTGGTCGGCTGCACGGGACGCACGGGCCGCCGGTTAGCCGCCCAGTGCCCGCCCGACGGGGCTCCCGCTGGCGTCCCCGCGCCAGGGTGCACGCTGTCGTAGTCGGCGCGGCGGGCGCGATCCGACAGGATCTGCCACGCCTCGTTGATCCGCCGCATCCGGGTGGCGCCCTCCGGGTCGGGCTGGACGTCGGGGTGATAGCGCTTCGCCAGGCGGCGGTGGGCGCGAGCGACCTGCAGCGGGCTCGCGTCGCGGTCGACACCGAGCACCGCGTACGGGTCGAAGGCAGGCCGATCGGGCATCACAGCCGATTCTACGTGGGCGGCATCGGTCTAGACTGCTCGGACCGATGCTGGCCGACCGACGTCCCCTCCTCATGCTCATCGACGGGCCGAGCCTCGTCTATCGCGGCTACTTCGCGCTGCCGCCGCTCACGATGTCCGACGGCACGCTGGTGAACGCGGTGTTCGGCTTCCTGCAGATCGTGCTGCGCGGCATGGCCGACGTGAAGCCCGACTACGCCATCGTGACCTTCGATGTCGGCAAGCCCAAGTTCCGCTTCGATGCCTACCCGGAGTACAAGGCAGGCCGGCCGAGCATGCCGGACGACCTGCGGACGCAGTTCCCCATCGTGCGGGAGATCGCCGCGATGATGGGCATGCCGGTCCGCGAGCTGGAAGGCTACGAGGCGGACGACGTCATCGGTACGCTGGCGGTCCAGGCGAGCGCCGCGGGAGTCGACACGATGATCGTGTCGGGCGACCTCGACGGGCTGCAACTGGTGGACGGGCACGTCAACCTGCTCACCACGCGAATGGGCGTCGCCGCGACGGTCATCTACACCCCCGCCAAGGTGATGGAGCGATACGGCCTGCGGCCGGACCAGATGCTCGACTACAAGGCGCTCAAGGGCGATACCTCCGACAACATCCCCGGCGTGCCGGGGGTGGGGGAGAAGACGGCCAGCAGCCTGCTCCAGCAATTCGGGACGCTCGACGCGATCTACGAGAATCTCGACGGGGTGAAGGGCAAGTTGCGGGAGCGGCTGGCGGAGCATCGCGACTCTGCGTTTCTGTCACGTCAGATCGGCCGCATCCTCACCGACCTGCCGGTGGAGCTCAATCTCGAGGAGGCGCGCACCGGACGCTACGACCGCCGCGCAGTCGCCCAGCGCTTCCGCGAGCTGGAGTTCCGCTCCCTGATCGACCGGTTGCCGCCCTCGAGCCTGGCGAGCAGCGGTCCGGAGGTGCTCGAGCCGGACAAGGGCGGCCTGCAGCTGAGCCTCGATCTCCTGGGCGGAGCGGCAGCAGGCGGCGATGCGAGTCCCAACGGGACCGCCGCCGCTCCGCGCGCGACCCCGGACCCGCTGGCGGATCCCGCCGGCGCGATCGAGCACGTGGACCCGCGCGTGGCGCGAACCGGCGAGGAGCTGGACGAGCTCGCCGCGTGGCTGGAGGCGCGCCCCGACGTGGGCCTCGGCTGGGCCGTCGGACCGGGTCGCCCGCTGGTGCGCGCGCTCTACGGTATCGCCATCGCCGCAGCCGATGGAAGCAGCTGGTACGTGCCGTGCGACCCGGACAGCGTCGCCGTCGAGCGATTGCCCGCGTGGTTCAGCCGCACCGACACGCGGCGCATCGGTCATGACATCAAGCAGCTCATGACGACCCTGGCCGCGGACCGTGGGCTGCACCTCGCCGGCGAGGTGTTCGACACGCTCGTCGCCAGCTACATGCTCAACCCCTCGCTGCGCGCCCAGGGCATCGACGACATGGCGGCAAGCCGGTTCGGCGCCGAGCTGCCGCCACGTGCCCAGGCGCCGGAGACGGGCGCCGAGGAGCGAGCGCTGGCCCGGCGTGCCGCAGGAGAGGCGCTGGTTGCTCTCCTTGCCAGGCCGGGGCTCGAGCAGGAGCTGCGCGAGGCCTCGCTCCACGATCTCTTCAACGAGGTCGAGATGCCGCTCATTCCCGTTCTGGCGCGCATGGAGCTCGCCGGGGTGGCGCTCGATCTCGAGGTGCTGGCCGCCATGCGCGAGGAGTTCGCGACGCAGCTCGCCGGGCTGGAGTCGCGGATCTTCGAGCTGGTGGGCCACGAGTTCAACATCGGCTCGCCCAAGCAGCTGGAGACGATCCTCTTCGACGAGCTGGAGCTGCCGGCGACGAAGCGTACCCGCACCGGGCGCAGCACCGACGCGTCGGTCCTGGAGGAGCTGAAGGACCGGCACGAGGTGGTGTCGCTGATCCTGGAGCATCGCCAGGTCTCCAAGCTGAAGTCCACGTACGTGGATGCGCTTCCGTCGCTGGTCGACGGCGCCGGTCGGCTGCACACCACCTATCAGCAGGCGGTCGCGGCGACCGGGCGCATCTCGAGCACGGATCCCAACCTCCAGAACATCCCGATTCGCACCGCGCTGGGCCGGCGCATTCGCGGCGCCTTCGTGGCGCCGCCCGGCGGGCTGTTGCTGGGCGCGGACTACTCCCAGCAGGAGCTCCGGATCCTCGCCCACGTGTCCGGCGACGCCGGGCTGAAGGCCGACTTCGCGGCGCACTCCGACATCCACCTCGCCGCGGCCGCCCGAGTGCTGGGCCTGGCCCCGGATGAGGTTGGGCCGAAGGAGCGCAGCGTGGCCAAGATGATCAACTACGGCATCGCGTACGGCCTCTCCGACTTCGGGCTGTCGGACCGCCTCAAGATCCCGCGCGAGGAGGCGCAGCGCTTCATCGCCGACTATTTCGCGGCGTACGAGGGCATCCGGCGCTACACCGTCGAGATGAAGATCCTGGCGCGCGACCAGGGCTACGTGACCACGCTCCTTGGCCGTCGCCGCTACCTGCCCGAGCTCAGTGCACGCAACGGTGCCCTGCGCGCCGCCGGGGAGCGCATGGCCATCAACATGCCGATCCAGGGCACCGCCGCCGACGGGATGAAGATCGCCATGATCCGGATCGACGCCGCGCTGCGCGATCGTGGCCTCCGCTCGCGGATGCTGCTCCAGGTGCACGACGAGCTCGTCTTCGAGACCGATGAGGACGAGCTGCCCGTCCTCGCCGCACTTGTCTCCGAGACAATGGAGGGAGCGTTGCCGCTCGACATTCCGCTGCTGGTCGACTTGAAGGTGGGCACCACCTGGGACGGCATGGACCGATACGTCGCGGACGACGGCACCTGGCGTCGCGTGCCGCGCAGCGCAGTCGAGGTCGCCATCCTGGAGGCCGACGAGGCGCTCGCCGACGCGCTGCCGGCCTAGGAGCGCCACGACATGCCGGAGCTGCCCGAGGTCGAGACCGTGGCGCGCGACCTCGCGCCGCTCGTCATCGGCGCGCAGATCGTTGACGCCCAGGTGCTGTGGGACCGCACCGTCCGTCACCCGCTGCCGCCTGAGCGCTTCGTCGCCGAGATTCGTGGCGCGACCATCCGCTCTGTGGGCCGGCGCGCGAAGACGGTGCTTCTCACCTTCGAGGACGGCCGCGTGATGACGGTCGCGCTGCGCATGACGGGCGCCCTGCTGGTCACCGATCCCGGCGCACCGCCGGACCTGCATGCGCGCGTCGTGTTCAGCCTCGCCGACGGGCGGGAGCTTCGCTACCGCGACCCGCGCAAGTTCGGCCGAATCGGGCTGTGGGAGGGTGGCGGCCTGCGACGCGCGGCGGGGCGGCGAATCGTCGGGCGCCGGGTCGCGGAACGGGCCGAGCCGTACCGGGTGGGGGACGTGTTCGCACGCCACGGACCGGAGCCGCTCACCCGGTCGTTCAGCGCAGAGCGCCTTGCGGAGCGGCTGCGCGGCCGTCGCGGCCGGATGAAGAGCCTGCTTCTCGACCAGTCGTTCATCGCCGGCGTGGGGAACATCTACGCCGACGAGTCCCTGTTCCGGGCGCGCATCCATCCGCTGCGCACCGCCGACTCGCTTTCGCGCGATGAGGTGCGGCGCCTGCATCGGGCGGTCCGGTCCGTCCTGCGACGGGCGGTCGTCAACCGAGGGACGAGCTTCAGCGACTATGTCAGCGCCGACGGCTCCAGAGGCGGCAACGTTGACGAGCTGCGGGTCTACCAGCGTACTGGTGAGCCGTGCCTGCGATGCGGGCGGCGCATCGAGCGGATCGTCGTGGGGCAGCGCAGCACGCACTTCTGCCCGCACTGCCAGCCCCTCCCGGACGCGGAGGTGGACGCGCGATGAAGGTCATCGGCCTCACCGGCAACATCGGTTGTGGCAAGAGCACCGTGGCGCGCATGCTGCGCGAGCTGGGCGCCGCGACCATCGATGCCGATGCCGTGGCCCGCGAGATTCGCAACAACGACGCCGAGGCGCGCTCCGCCATCGAGGCACGCTTCGGGACGATCGACGCGCGCACCCTGGGGACGATCGTGTTCGCCGATCCCTCGGCGCTGCGCGACCTCGAGGCGATCCTGCATCCGAAGGTGCGAGACGCGGTCCGCGCCCGTCTCGCCGAGCTGCAGGAGGGCGCGATGCCGGTGGCCGTCATCGAGGTCATCAAGCTGCTCGAGTCGCCGCTCCACGACCGATGCGACACGATCTGGGTCGTTCGCTGCGAGGAGTCCGACGCGGTGACGCGCCTGGCCGCGTCGCGGGGCATGAGCGAGGCGGACGCGCGCGCCCGTCTCGCGAACCAGTCATCGCAGGATGACAAGGTGCGCGCCGCGGACACGGTCATCGACGGGTCGGCACCCATCGACGAGACCCGTCGCCAGGTGCGGGAGGCGTTCCTGGCATTCGTGGGTGACCGGGCGGGAGAGCAGGCGAGCCCGCCCGGCCAACCGGGCTAGGGGCTTGCCGGCTCGCCGTCGAGGGCGGGGGGTCGGGGGACCGGGAAGCCGAACTCGTCGATGAGGCTGTCGATCGTCGAGCCATCGGTGCTCGCGGTGCGATCGTCCTGGTCGGCGCGGAGGACCATGGTGAACTGCCCGCCGGCCGCGGTCAGCTCAGCGACCTTCTCCGCGGTCGGCAGGTCGGCCCGCAGGATGTAGATCGCGCCGTTGCGGGCGAGGATCGTCATCTGCTGCAGGGTCACCTTGGTCGACGGGCCCGGCACGAACTCCGACTGCGTCACGGCCGCGCCTTCGGCGGTCTGGCCGACCTCCGGGTTGATGGCCATGGTGACGATCAGGTCGATGCGCTGCCCGGGCTGGAGGACGCCGGCCACGGCACGGTCGTCCGGCACGGTGACCGAGACCGCTCGCAGGTCGGGGCCTGCCGGGTCGTATTCCTGGCCCGCCTCGATGATCGAGAATGCCTGCCCGGTCGTGGTGGAGGCCAGCAGGTTGCGGGTCACCAGCTGCCCGGTGGTGACGGCCACCCCGCTGACCCGGCCGAGGACCTCATCGATCGTCGTGTAGGCATCGGCGTTGGTGGCATCCGCCACCACGCTGCGGGTCGTGACGTCCCCCTCCTCGATCTGCTTTCGGCCGGGGATGTCGCGCACGGCGACCACCACCTGGCGCATCTCGGCGTCCTTGCTCGTCGTCAGGCCGCTGGCCTGGAGGGCAACGAAGACCACGGCCCCCACGATGAGGGCGATCACGATGCCCGCGGCGATGTAGAGCTTGGATCGCTTGCTGTTCTTGTCGCTGTATTCGAGTTCCACGGTGGTGTTGCTCCTGCTCGGAATCAGTTCCAGGGGACGAGCCGCGGACGCTGGGCGCGCCGCAGATTCATGTCGTTGGGGTCGGCATAGATGCCGGATACGGCTCGGCCGTAGATGTCGTTGCTGGTGATATCGGTCACCTCGAAGACGGTGAAGCCGATGATGTCCACGTACTCACCGCTGCTGGTGGTCGTGGCGACGGTGAACCGGACCGTCTGGAGCTTCGTCACCGGCTGGCCGTCGCCGTTGATGCCGGTGCCGCGCAGCACGAACTGGTAGCAGCCGGACGCGAGGCCGAGCGTGTTGATGGTCAGGGTCGCGTCGGCCGGGTCGTTCGGCGCCGACGGGGCAGGGACCACGCTGCCCGGAGAGATGCTGATGCTGCCCATCCCGAGGGCGGCGGAGTTGAAGCTGCAGTCGGAGAAGGAGGCCGGATCCCAGCTCAGGGCAACCGGGGTCTGGAGGCCGGAGCCGCCGGCCCACTTCGTCGCGGCCGCGCTGGTCGTCGACACGACGAGCGGCAGGCTGATGGTTCCGTTGAGGGACGCGGTGGTCCCTTCCAGCAGCGACTGGGTGAGGCTGAACTCGCGGTTCACCTTCACGTCGCCGGCGTCGTTGTAGTCGCCATCATTGTTGGCGTCGGTCTGGACGCGCACCGAGACGGGCACCCGTCGGTCCTGGTTGTAGGGGACGCCGGAGTGCCCCTCCAGCCAGACCGTGTAGATGCCGGGCACCATCGTGTTGGTCTGGATGCTGTTCATGCGGACGGTGGTGCCGCCGGTGGTCGGGATGAAGACATCGGTCGACCAGATCGGCTGGGTCATGTCGCCGGTGGCGGGTGGGGTAACCGACGGCGTGGGCAGGATGTCGTACTCGGGATGGCCGGCGGCAACGGCGTCGGCGTCGCCATGCAGGTGGAGCGTCACTGTGCTGTTGAAGGCCGAGTTGCGCGAAACCTTGAACGTCGGGCCGGTGAATGGCGTGACCGTCGTCGAGGGGATGGCAATCTCGGCCGGGGGAGTGAAGCTGAAGTCGGGGATCGACATCACCGTCCCGTCGTAGACGCCCAGCAGGATGCGGTCGCCGACCGCGTACTGGTCGTCGAACTGGTGGACCACGAACGAGGTGCTGTTGCCGGACAGCACGGCCACCTGGGTATCGCCGTTGGGCGGCACGCCGACCGCCGGGAAGCCCGGCCCCGGGTAGCCGTCGATGAGGTACGCGCCCTCGATGTCCTTGATGGTGTTGGGATTCGTGCCCGCGGTCACCTCGTTGTAGTACACGCGGGACGCGACGGTCTCGAAGTTGCGGATGTCGAGGGCGACGAAGCCGCGGAAGTCCGAGGCGTTGCTCGCTTTGCTCTCATTGCCGTAGATCGAGAAGACCGGCCCCGGACTGCCCTCGCTGGCGGCGCTTCGGCCGCTGTACCCGCGGGGGTCGATGGTGTCCACCGATCCGCTGGCGCTCGTCGCCACCGAGGCCACGTGGTCCACGAAGCCCGCGCCCGGGCCGGGCGGCTTGGTATAGCGGCGCGCCACGATGGGCACGGCCGGTGAGCCCTGCAGCAGGCACCGGGACTGCGCGCCGACGCCGAGCTGGCTGACCCCGACGACTCGCGCCAGCACGGTCGGCATCTCGACGTCCAGCGCAACGCGGACGCTGGTGCCGGAGATGATGATTCCGTTCGTCAGGTGGGCGGGATCGCCTGCGTGACCGTCCTCGTACTCGCGGTGGACGTCGTCGGCGATGGGCACCGACACCCCGCTCGGCGAGTTCTCCAGGTTGATCATCGCCACCTGGCGGGCTGCCTGTGCCGCGGCGCTGTCCGACTCGCCGGCAATCAGTGCGCGGCAGGCCGCGAGCGCGCCGGCGTCGGCCGCGTTCTGCAGATGGCGCCGCTCGGCCATCTGGCGGCCGATGTCGATGGTGATCCCCGCGAACGCGAGGAGCAGCGTCATCAGGATCGCCAGCATGACCACGACCTGGCCCTGCGGCTCGCTGCGGCGCATCAGTTGAGCACCATGGTCACGGCGGCGGATTGGTCGAACAGGCCGGACCCGCTGCCAAGGATGTTGCCCATGAACGGGACGATGATCGCGGAGCGGTAGCGCACGATCACCCGGACCAGGCAGTCCTCGCGCGTGTCACCGGTGCAGGTCGCGTCGGGATCCGTGCCGTCCGGACACGGTGCGTCCGGCGTGGTGACGCCCGAGCAATAGGCGACCGTGAGGCTGCCGTTGACCTGCGTCTCGCCGCTCGGCGTCGGGCACGAGCCATCCGCGTTGAGGGTGGCCGAGAAGTTCGGCGAATTTGTCGAGAGGAACCCCATCGATCCGCGGGTGGCGGCGAGGATCGTGCCGCAGCGATGGGCGTCGTTCCACAGGCGCGACTGCGAGTGGTCGTACACGTAGACCGTGCCGGCCCGGGCTCCCTCCCGCGCGGCATTGGTGAGCGTGACGTTGGCCCCGAAGAGGAGCCCGAACTGGATGATGCCGACGACGATCAGCATCACGGGCAGCAGGACCATCGCGAACTCCACCATCGCCTGGCCACGCTCCCGGCGCAGCGGGGCGCGCACCTGCCCCCGGCCTTCCCATGGTGGTGCCGGGCGGCGCGCGAGGGTGATCGGTCGCATTCGGGGTCGCATCGGTAAGCCGAGCGTAGGTTTGGACGGTCCTGTCCGATATAGGCCGCTTGGGGCAAGCCGACATCGGTACCGATGGAGCCTCCGGGCGCCCGCTCGGCGGCGATGGAGGCGGTGGTTGGGTAGAATCGCAGCGCCCCATTCGACCCCCGAGGACACGCGTCACCCCATGCCCGACCTTCGTGTCAACGCCCCATATGAGCCCACCGGCGACCAGCCGATGGCCATCGACGCGCTGGTCAGCGGGGTGAACGGCGGCCTGCGCAACCAGGTGCTGCTGGGCGCGACCGGCACCGGCAAGACGTACACCGCGGCCAAGGTGATCGAGGCGGTCCAGAAGCCGACCCTGGTGATGGCCCACAACAAGACCCTGGCGGCACAGCTGTACCAGGAGTTCAAGGAGTTCTTCCCGGACAACGCGGTCGAGTACTTCGTCAGCTACTACGACTACTTCCAGCCGGAGGCCTATCTCCCGCGGTCGGATACCTACATCGAGAAGGACTCCTCGCGGAACGACGAGATCGACCGGCTGCGGCACCAGGCCACGCGCACCCTGTTCGAGCGGCGCGACGTGATCATCGTGGCATCGGTGTCGTGCATCTACGGCATCGGCGCACCGATCGACTACGGCTCGACCGTGCTCAACATCAAGAAGGGCGCGCGCTACCGCCGCGACGGGATCCTGCGTCACCTCGTCGACCTGCAGTACCAGCGCAACGACATGGAGCTGGCGCGTGCCCGCTTTCGCGTCCGCGGCGACGTGCTCGAGGTGCGGCCGCCGCACGGCGACTTCGTGGTCCGCATCGAGTTCTTCGGCGACGACGTGGAGCGCATCGCCGAGATCGACATGCTCACCGGCGAGGTCCAGGCGGAGCGCAACGAGGTCAACCTGTACCCGGCCACGCACTACGTCACGCCGCGCGACAAGCTGCTCGCGGCGGTTGACGACATCGAGGCCGAGATGGAGCTGCGGACGGGGCAGCTGGCCGACGAGGGTCGCGAGCTGGAGGCCGCTCGCCTCCGCCAGCGCACGATGTTCGACCTCGAGATGATGCGCGAGGTGGGCTTCTGCTCGGGGATCGAGAACTATTCGCGCCACCTCTCCCGTCGCGAGGCGGGATCACGGCCGTGGACGTTGATCGACTACTTCCCGACCGACTTCCTCCTCATCGTCGACGAGAGCCACATCACGATCCCGCAGGTCCACGGCATGTACAAGAACGACCGCACCCGCAAGGAGATCCTGGTCGACTTCGGGTTCCGCCTGCCGTCCGCGCTCGACAACCGGCCGCTGACGTTCGACGAGTTCGAGGATCACCTCAACCAGGTGATCTACATGTCGGCCACGCCGGGACCGTATGAGACGGAGCGCGCCGAGCAAGTCGCCGAGCAGTTCATCCGGCCGACCGGCGTGGTGGACCCGACGATCACCGTCCGACCGACGACGGGCCAGGTCGACGACCTGCTCGCCGAGATCCGCGCCACGGTCGAGCGTGGCGAGCGCGTCCTGGTCACGACGCTCACCAAGAAGATGGCCGAGGACCTGGCGGACTACCTCGCCGAGCTGGGCATCAAGGTCCAGTGGCTGCACTCCGAGGTCGACACGCTCGAGCGGGTCGAGATCCTGCGCGACCTGCGCCTGGGCGTGTACGACGTCCTGGTCGGGATCAACCTGTTGCGCGAGGGTCTCGACCTGCCGGAAGTCACCCTGGTGGCGATCATGGACGCGGACAAGGAGGGCTTCCTGCGTTCCGGCGGGTCGCTCATCCAGGTCATCGGTCGTGCGGCCCGCAACATCGGTGGCCGGGTGATCATGTACGCCGACCGCATCACGGATTCCATGCGCAAGGCGATGGACGAGACGGATCGCCGGCGCGAGAAGCAGGTTGCCTACAACACCGAGCACGGCATCGTGCCGGAGACGATCATCAAGGAGATCCGCCAGATCCACGAGAGCCTGCGCCGCGTGGCGGAGGAGCGCGCGGCCCTCGACGTCGGCGAGAAGTCGAGCGAGGAGGTGGCGCAGATGATGAGCCGCCTGGAGGCGCAGATGAAGGAAGCTGCCCGGAACCTCGAGTTCGAGCGCGCCGCCGCCCTGCGTGACGAGCTGCTCCAGCTGCGCCGCTTGCGCGAGGAGCTCAACGCCGCCCCGGGGACGATTCCCGCCGACGTGTACGCTGCGGTCGAGGCTGACCAGCAGGACACCAGCCGGCGCCGGCCGGGCGAGGTCTTCAGCACCGCCACGCGTCCCAACATGGTGTCCGCCGGCGGCCGTCGCCGCCCACCGGGCCGGAGGCGCATCTGATGGCCGGCACCATGCCGCACGCGATCTTCATCGAGACCGATGTCGACGGGGCGGGCCTCGTCGCCGCGTATGCGGCCGAGCTGCCCGGCTGCGCCGTCTTCGCCGCAACGGATGATGAGGCGGCGGGATCGATGCCGCGTCGTGTGGCGCGGTTCACCGCCTGGCTGCGCGATCAGGGCGAAGAGGCGCCGCGCTTCGTGGGCGACAACTGGTACGAGGTCGAGCGCGCCGCGGCCGGGCCGGATGCGCGCGCCGCCTTCAGCCTCGACGAGCTACCGCCCTCGGACGCCGAGTTCGCCTCGTGGCTGCGTTGGCTGGAGCTGGCCCGCGAGGAGCTGGCAGAGGCGATCGACGCGGCTGCCGACCTCGACGCTGAGGGCCTCGGCCGCATCGAGCGCCAGGACGTGGCCTTCACCCGCGAGCTGGGTGGCCAGGCGGCCCCGCTCGACGGTGACCCGATTGATCGTCTCTACGCGGCCCGCGACGCCTTCACCGCCGCCCTGGAGGCCGCCGGCAGCGACGGCGACGGGGTGCGGCGCATGCTGCGCCTCGCCATCGCGGACGACCTGCGGGTCGCGAGCCGCCTGCGAGGCGACGAGGACTGAGCGAGATCGCTGCCGCCGCGCCCCGGCGCGTCCGGCACGCCGGCGAGTGGATCATCCCGACGCCGCGCCGGGCTCTGCCCGGCTCCGAGCTCCGGGCGCTCCAGGACGGGATGCCGCGCTGCCCGGACGGCGCCGCGCCGGTGCTCTCGGGTGACGGTACGGAGCGCTCGATGCTCATCGGCCAGGCGCCCGGCTGGCGGGAGATCGAGACCGGCGTGCCCTTCGCCTGGGACGCCGGCAAGCGGCTCGTCGGCTGGCTCGGGCTGGCGGGGATCAGCGTGGATGACTTCCGGCAGCGCTGGTACGTGACCAGCATCGGCAAGTGCTACCCCGGCCGTGCACCCGGCTCATCGGTGGATCGGCCGCCGTCGCCGGCCGATGTCGCCCGCTGGACGCCGGTGCTGATGGAGGAGCTGCGGCTGGTCGCGCCACGGGTCGTCGTGCTGGTGGGCGGGACGGCGCATCGGTATGCCTTCGGGGCGGCGGTGCGCCTCGACGCGATCGTCGGCGAGCGCCTCACCTGGAACGCCGCACCGGATGCGCTCGTCATCGCGCTGCCGCACCCTTCCGGGGCGTCCACATGGCTGAACGACCCCGCCCACGTCGAGCGCTGGCGGGCCGCGATGGAGCTCCTCCGCGATGCGTGGCGGGCGCTGGGCTGATGCGCGAGCGGTGGATCGGGATCGGTGCAGTGGTGGCGCTCGGCCTGTTCGTGCTGTTCATGCTGGTTGTCGGGTCGCTCGGGGGCGTGCGACCCGAGCTGGCGCGCCACGAGGTGGCCGACGTGCTGCGCGGCGGCAACCCCGCCGACCGCTTCGGGACGCGCGAGATCCGCATCGTCGGCTGGTATGCGGAGCTCGACGCTGACTGCGCCGGCGACCGCGGCGGGACCGATGCGAGCGTCGCGTGGCTCCAGGCGCAGTGCCCGTTGCGGGTGCTCGTGCCGGACCAGCCCGCCGATGACGTCACGCAAGAGGAGCTGGAGGGAAGCGGCGTGCGCCTGGCGGCACCGAACGGCCGCCCCTTCCCATCGCGCGCCGAACCCGGTGGCCCAAACACACGCGGCGAGCAGCTCGTCTTCATCGGGCACTTCGCCGACGCGACGGCGAGCGACTGCGTGACAGAGCGCCTGGAACGTTGCCGGAACACGTTCGTGGTCACGGACTACGACGGTCTGGTCCGATGACCGGCGAATACGCCGATGGATCGCGGATTGCAACTCCTCCCGAGATGGATCCCACGCCCCTCGCGCGCCGCTTTCCGGCGTCCTTCCTCTGGGGCGCCGCAACGGCCGCCTACCAGGTGGAGGGCGCCAGCGAGGAGGATGCACGCGGCTCCTCGATCTGGGACACCTTCAGCCGGATGCCTGGACGCGTCGCGGGCGGGCACACCGGCGCCGTCGCCGCCGACCACTACCACCGCACCGCGGACGACGTGGCGCTGATGCGCGAGCTCGGCCTGCGTGCCTATCGGTTCAGCGTCGCGTGGCCGCGCATCCAGCCGACGGGCAGCGGCCAACCCAACGAGGCGGGGCTCGACTTCTATGACGGGCTCGTCGACGAGCTGCTCGGCGCGGGCATCCGCCCGCTGGTGACGCTCTACCACTGGGACCTACCACAGCCGCTGGAGGACGCGGGCGGGTGGCCGGCCCGCGACACCGTCGAGCGATTCGCGGAGTACGCAGGCATCGTGGCGGCTCGCCTCGGCGACCGCGTGCAGGACTGGGTGACGCTCAACGAGCCGTGGGTGTTCAGCTTCCTTGGCTACGGGGAGGGCATCCACGCCCCCGGCCGCAGCGACCTGGGGGACGCGTTCCGCGCCGCTCACCACGCGCACCTGGCGCATCGCGCCGGGGCGGCCGCCGTGCGCGACGCCGCACCGTGGGCCAGGGTGGGCATCGCGCTGAGCCTGGCCCACGTGGAGCCGGCGACCGCCGAGCCGGACGACGTGGCGGCCGCCGAGCGCCTCGACGCGGCCACCAACCGCTGGTCCCTCGACCCGACGTTCGGGCGACCGTATCCTCTCGAGGTGCCCGGCATCGCCGAGCTGGTGCCGGACGACATCGACATGGACGAGGTGGCGGACGGCACCGTCCCGGATTTCCTCGGCGTCAACTACTACATGCGCCAGCTCGTGGCGGCCGACCCGCAGGCGCCGCCCCTGCACGCCACCTTCGTCCGCAACGACGCGCCGCGGACGGCCATGGACTGGGAGATCCATCCCGACGGGCTGCGGCAGCTCCTCGTCCGCATCCAGCGGACGTACGCGCCGACCTCGATCCTGGTCACCGAGAATGGCGCAGCCTTCGACGACGTGGTGGGAGAGGACGGCAGCGTTGACGATCCGGAGCGGCTCGCGTACCTGTCGGAGCACATCGCGGCGGTCGCCGACGCGCGGGACGATGGCGCTGCCGTCGACGGCTACTTCGCCTGGTCGTTGCTCGACAACTTCGAGTGGGCGTACGGCTACGCCAAGCGCTTCGGCATCGTGCGGGTCGACTACGAGACGCTGGAGCGCACCGTCAAGGCCTCGGGGCGCTGGTATGCGCAGCTCATCGCGGCGGCCAGGCGGTGACCGGAGGCATCGGGCAAACCGAACGGACGTTCGCATCGGTCTGGTAGGATAAGGACCCATGCCCTCGGACAAGATCACGGTTCGCGGTGCCCGCGAGCACAACCTCAAGAACATCGATGTCGAGATGCCGCGCGACCGGCTGATCGTCATCACCGGGCTGTCCGGCAGCGGCAAGTCGAGCCTGGCATTCGACACCATCTATGCGGAGGGGCAGCGCCGCTACGTCGAGTCGCTCTCCGCGTACGCACGCCAGTTCCTCGGGCAGATGGAGAAGCCGGACGTCGACCAGATCGACGGCCTCTCGCCGGCAATCAGCATCGACCAGAAGGGCGCGTCACGGAACCCGCGCAGCACCGTCGGCACGGTGACCGAGATCTACGACTACCTGCGCCTGCTGTTCGCGCGCATCGGGCGCATGCACTGCCCGGTCTGCCGGCGCGAGATCACGCGCCAGACCGTCGAGCAGATGGTGGACCAGCTGTACGGCATGCCGGACGGCACGCGGGTGATGGTCATGGCGCCGCTGGTGCGCGACCGCAAGGGAGAGCACGAGAAGGTGCTCGCCGGTGCCAAGGCGGCCGGTTTCGTTCGGGTACGGGTCAACGGCGAGCTGCGCGACCTCGATGAGGAGATCAGCCTCGACAAGAAGTACAAGCACAGCATCGACGTGGTGGTGGATCGCCTGGTGGTGCGCCAGACCGATGATGACGGCACCGAGCGTCCCGACGCGTCCCGGATGGCCGACTCGATCGAGACCGCCCTTCGCCTCAGCGACGGGCAGCTGCTCGTCCACCTGCCCGACGCGCCGCCCAAGGAGCAGGATCGCCTCTTCAGCGAGCGGTACGCCTGCCCCGAGCACGGCGGCTCATTCGAGGAGCCGGCGCCGCGCAACTTCAGCTTCAACTCGCCGCACGGCGCCTGTCCCGACTGCACCGGCCTCGGATCCCGGCTCGAGATCGACGAGGAGATGGTCATGCCCAACCGCGACCTGTCGGTCGAGGAAGGCGCCATCCTGCCGTGGCGGCGCATGGCCGCCAGCGAGAGCTGGTTCTCCAAGATCCTGGATGCGGTAGCCGAGCATTACCGGTTCGGCCTCGGCACCCCCATCCGCGACCTTCCCGAGCGGGCGGTGCAGATCCTCCTCTTCGGCAACGGCGGCGAGCGGGTCGAAGTGCGCTACACCGCGCGCAACGGTCGGACGCACACGTTCCGCACCACCTTCGAGGGGATCATCCCCAACCTGCAACGCCGCTACCGCGAGACGGGCTCGGAGGGCGTGAAGGCCGAGATCGAGCGCTTCATGACCAACAAGCCGTGTCCCACCTGCGGCGGGCTGCGCCTGAAGCCGGAGTCGATCGCGGTGACCGTTGGCGGACGGAACATCATCGAGACGACCCGCCTCTCCGTGACCGATGCGCTCGCCTGGTATGGCTCACTGCCGGAGCGGCTCACGGATCGCGACAACCACATCGCGCGCCAGGTCCTCAAGGAGATCCGCAGCCGGCTCGGCTTCCTCGTCGACGTGGGGCTCGATTACCTGACCCTCGATCGCGCCTCCGGCACGCTGTCCGGCGGTGAGGCGCAGCGCATCCGGCTGGCAACGCAGATCGGGTCGAGCCTGATGGGCGTCCTCTACATCCTCGACGAGCCGTCGATCGGGCTGCACCAGCGCGACAACGACCGCCTCATCGCGACCCTGGTGCGGCTCCGCGACCTGGGCAACACCTTGCTTGTCGTCGAGCACGACGAGGACACGATCCGTCACGCCGACTGGGTCATCGACATCGGTCCGCGGGCGGGGGAGCACGGGGGCGAGCTGATCCACTCCGGTCCCCTGGACGAGTTGCTCGCCAACGAGCGCTCCATCACCGGCGCCTACCTGCGTGGCGAGACCAGCATCCCGGTGCCGCGCCGCCGCCGTCCCGGCTCCGGGGAGTGGCTGATCGTGGAGGGCGCGCGCGAGAACAACCTGCGTGGCATCGACGTCGGATTCCCGCTCGGCCGCTTCGTGGCAGTGACCGGCGTCAGCGGCTCCGGCAAGTCGAGCCTCGTGACCCAGATCCTGCACCCCGCCCTGGCGCAGGAGATCTGGGGCTCGCGCGAGCCCGCAGGCCGCCACGAGCGGATCACCGGGGTGCAGCATATCGACAAGGTCATCCAGATCGATCAGTCGCCCATCGGTCGCACCCCGAGATCCAACCCCGCGACCTACACCGGCCTGTGGGCGCCGCTCCGCGAGCTGCTGGCCGCGGTGCCCGAGTCACGCCTGCGTGGCTACAAGCCCGGCCGCTTCAGCTTCAACGTCAAGGGCGGCCGCTGCGAGGCTTGCGAG
This sequence comes from uncultured Chloroflexia bacterium, assembly GCA_963781555.1. Taxonomy (GTDB): domain Bacteria; phylum Chloroflexota; class Limnocylindria; order QHBO01; family QHBO01; genus JAICQM01. The sequence goes on from CAWAGB010000006.1 coordinate 367,392, forward strand.
GGCGCCGGCATCGTCCAGATCGAGATGCACTTCCTGCCCGATGTCTACGTTGCCTGCGAGGTCTGCAAGGGGAAGCGCTACAACCGCGAGACGCTCGAGATCCACTACAAGGGCAAGAACGTCGCGGAGATCCTCGAGATGACGGTTGACGAGGCGCTCGAGTTCTTCTCGGTCGTGCCGTCGATCCGGAACCGCCTGCAGACGCTCCATGACGTGGGCATGGGCTACATCCACCTGGGTCAGCCCGCGACCACCCTGTCCGGTGGCGAGGCGCAGCGCGTCAAGCTGGCCACCGAGCTCGCGCGGCGCGCGACCGGCAAGACGTTCTACATCCTCGACGAGCCGACCACCGGCCTCCACTTCGACGACGTCTCGCGCTTGCTGGAAGTCCTCTCGCGCCTCGCCGACGCGGGCAACACGGTGGTCGTCATCGAGCACAACCTGGATGTCATCAAGTCCGCCGACTACGTGATCGACCTCGGCCCGGAGGGCGGGGACAAGGGCGGCGCGCTGGTCGCGGCCGGCACGCCCGAGGAGGTCGCCCGGACCGCCGCCTCCCACACCGGCCGCTACCTCCGTCCGGTGCTCGGCATCCCCGAGACGGATGCCGCGCCAGCTCGCCGCCGCGGGAGCCGGCCGCGCGCCGCGGCGGCCGCCGCGTCCTGATGCCGACGCGCGCCGAGGCGCTTGGCCTGCTGCACGAGTGGAACGAGAACGCCTCACTGCGCAAGCACGGCCTGCTCGTCGAGGCCGGGGTGCGTGGCTACGCAGCCGACGACGGCCTGGATGCCGCCACGGTCGAGCGCTGGGGGATTGCCGGCCTGCTCCATGACCTCGACTACGAGCGCTTCCCGGACCCGGCCACGCACGGCGCGATTGGTGCCGACGAGCTTGCGCGCCGCGGCTACGCCGCGGAGGTGGTGGATGCCGTGCGGCGCCACAACGATACGCTGGGCATCCCGCGCACCACGCGGCTCGATCACCTCGTGTATGCCTGCGACGAGCTGGCCGGCTTCCTTGCGGCGGTGGCGCTCATGCGCCCGTCGAAGAAGCTCGCCGACGTCGAGCCGGCCAACGTGCGAAAGCGGATGAAGGACAAGGCGTTTGCTCGCGCCGTTCCGCGCGAGATGCTGCTCGCGGGTGCGGCGGAGCTCGGCATCGAGTTCGACGAGCACGTGACGCGCATGGTGCGCTACCTGTCGGTCGTGGCACCCGAGGTCGGGCTGTAACCCATCTCCGCAAGGAAGGGCGACGGCCTCGCGGGGTCGAACGCCAGGACCAGCCGCCGCGTGGCGCGGGTGACGGCGACGTAGGCAAGGCGCCGCTCCTCTTCCATCGCACGCGCCGGGTCAATGGCGTCGCGCAGCGCGCGCCGGTTCGGGAGGCGCTCCGCCTCGAACCCGACGATCACCACCAGCGGCCACTCCCTGCCCTTGGCGCCGTGGGCCGTGAGCAGCTCCACCCGCGCGTCGGGCTGGCGCAGTCGGTCGACCACGGCGCGCATGCGTGCTGACTCGCGCAGGAATGTCTCGACGCTGCGGTAGGGGACGGACCAGCCGAGGAGCGCGTCGAGCGCGGCGTGCTCGTCGTCACCCAGCTCGTCGGTTTCCGACGCGCGATCCCAGCCGCGGCGGCGGCGCAGGTCACGCAGGGCAGGGAATGGATGCCCCCCGGCGGGTACCTCAGCGAGATCCTCGAGCAGGCGAGCCACCGGGTCGGCCTGGATGGGGGCGGGCACCGGCGAGTGATGGGGGATTTCGGCTCGTGCCAGTGCGACGAGTACTGGGATCAGTTCGGAGCGGGTGCGCGCGAGGAAGCACGCCCGCTCGCCAGGCTTCATCTGCCGAGTCATGAACGCCACCAGGCGACGCGGCCAGTCCGGCGCGGCAATCGGGAAGGCGGCAACCGCATCCGGCGGTCCGTCGCGCCCGGCGCGGATCGGCTTGGCGAAGCGTTCGGTGTTGTGCTCCACCAGGCGCCGCCCGGCGGCGACGACCTCCGGCGGGCATCGGTAGTTCGTCGCCAGGATCACGCGTCGCGCGGCGGGGTACCACGACGCGAAGCCCAGGATCCGACGCACGTCGGCCAGCCGCCACGCGTAGATGGTCTGGTCGTCGTCGCCGACCACGAAGAGGTTGGCCCGGTCCCCGGCCAGGGCGCGCACGAGGCGCAGCTGGGCAGCATCCACGTCCTGGAACTCGTCCACCGCGAGGTGGGTGAAACGCGCCTGCCAGCGCGCGCGAAGGGTGTCGTCTGTCTCGAGTACGGTGGCCGCCCCCGTGACGAGGTCGTCGAAATCCACCGCCGCCCGAGCAGCCAGCAGGGCGTCGAAGGTGGCAAGCGCAGCGACGCTCGATGCAGGCGGGGGAATGCCTTCCACCTTCTGACGAGAGAGGTGCGCGTCGAGCACGCTTGCCTCCGGTGGATCCGGACCGCCCGTGGCGAGGACACGACGCCGCGCGGCGCGGAGCATTGGCGTCCGATCCGCGAGCAGCTCCAGCGGCCCATGGGCGTCCAGCATCACCTGGCGAGCCATCGCGTGCAGGGTGCGCACCTCGATGGCCGTCGCACCCGGAAACGTGGGACCCAGGCGCGCGGCCACCCGCGCCGCCAGCTCCGCAGCGGCCTCACGGTTGAACGTGACGACAGCGATCCGCTCCGCGGGAACCCCGCGGGCGAGGAGGACGGCGAGGCGTGCCACCAGGGTCGTGGTCTTGCCGCTGCCCGCCGGCGCGACGATCTGGGCAGGGCCATCAGGGAGCAGCGCGGCAGCACGCTGCTCCGCGTCCAGGGCGGCGAGGATCGGCACCAGTCGCGAGTCGTCGCCGTCGGCCATGGAGCAGGGAACCACGCCGCCCCGTAGCGGCCGGTTAGCGCCGGGTTATCGGCTATCCTGACCGACGCCCGCCGAGCCTCCGCACGAGCATCCGCTGCCACCCGATGAACCGAGACCGATACCGATCGCAGGCCGCGCCAACCGAGCGCGCGCGCCGCATCGCCGACGCTGCGCGACGCGACGAGGAGCTCCGCCGCCAGGGGATCGACCCCGCCGCCTACGAGCGAGCGCGGCTCGAGCGGACGCAGGTGCATCGATCGTCACGCGCCCCGCGTACGGCGCGGGCGCCGCGCGAGCGACGGCCGCTGCGCCTGGGGAGGATCATCAAGGTCATTCTCCTGCTCGTCATCGTGTTGGCCGTCGTTGGCGGCATCCTGCTGTTTCAGCGTGTCAGCCGGTTCAACGACCAGGTCTCGAGTGCCGGCACCATCTCGTCCTCCCTGGTCGGGCCGCTCAACGGCCAGGACCGGGTCAACGTGCTGCTCATCGGCTATGGCGGCGACGAGCAGGAGGCGGGTGCCGGCTACCTGGCCGACTCCATCAACATCTATTCCATCGATCCCGCCACCGACACGACCACCGTCATTCCGGTGCCGCGCGACTTCTGGGTGGAGGGCTTCCCCGACCTGCTGCCGGAGAACGGAAAGCTGAACGAGGCGTTCGCCATCGGCCACGCCCGCGGCGGGATCGAGGAGGGCGCTCGTGACACGGCGCGCATCCTGAGCGAGGTCACCGGCCTGCGGATCGACCACTGGATGGCGATGGACTTCACCAGCTTCCGGGCGATGGTGGACGCGGTCGGCGGCGTGACGGTCCAGAACCCCACCGCATTCAGCTATACCCGCCACGAGGCCAACTACCTCGCGGGGCGCTTCGAAGCCGGATCGTTCGCGGCGGGCACGCTGCATCTCGATGGCGACCAGGCGCTCCTGTACGCCCGCGCCCGGTACACGAGCGTGATCAGCGAGTCGAGCGACTTCGCCCGCAGCGTGCGGCAGCAGCGGATCATGAGCGCCCTCAAGGCGAAGCTTGGTGCCGGCGGACTCGGCTCACTGGGACCCGGGCTCGGGCTGATGGACGCGCTGGAGGGGCGGCTGGTGACGGATCTCTCCGCGGTCGACCTGTTCCTGCTCTCGTCGCACCTCTCCGCCGACCGGCGCATCGAGCTCACCGAGGACGTGATCCTGCAGGCGACCCGCAACAGCATCGGTCAGTACATCCTCGTCGTCATCGGCCAGACAACGCCCGACGACTACAGCCCGCTGCGCGAGTGGCTGGCCGAGCGCCTCGCAGAGCCGATCGAGTCGGCGAGCCCGACGCCGGGTGGCTGACGCCCGCCCAGGGAGGGTGGAGCGGTACGCGCGCTTCGCCCTGATTGCCATGGAGGCGCTGGCGCACCGCATGGCGGGCCGCTACAGTCGGACGGAGGGCGCGCATCTGCTCGTCCACGACGCCGATGACCGCATCCTCGTGGTGCGACCGACCCTGCTGCCCACCGAGTGGATGCTGCCCGGTGGCCGCGTCGAGCGCGACGAGACGCCGCACCGCGCCGCCGCGCGCGAGACCGCCGAGGAGACCGGCATGCGGGCCGATGTGGATCGCCTCCTGCTCGTCGACGCGCGCTCGCGCCGCACGGTGAGCTTCATCTTCGCCGGCACCCTGCGGGGGGGCACCCTGCGGGCCCAGCCCGGCGAGATCGCCGACGCCGACTTCGTGACCCGCGCAGAGATCCGAACCGGCTCGCCGCGCCTGGAGCGCCTGCTCCGTCGGATCGACGCGGTGGGGGACGCGCCGGGCTACCTTGGCCTCCGCTGAGCGCACCCTGCCGAGCCGCCTAGAATCAGGCACGTGACCCCCAGCGCTCCCGACACGAACCTGCGCGCCGTCCTGCGCCAGCTCCCGGCCTCGCCCGGCGTGTACCTCATGAAGGCGGCCGATGGGCGCGTGCTGTATGTCGGCAAGGCGGACCTGCTGCGCAACCGGGTGCGCAGCTACTTCGGCAGCAAGGCCGGCCTCGACTCGCGAATCATCCGCATGGTCAGCGAGGTGGCAGATGTCGAGTACATCGTCACCGACACGATCTCCGAGGCGTTCCTGCTCGAGAACAACCTCATCAAGGAGCATCGGCCGCGGTTCAACATCCGCCTCCGCGACGACAAGACGTACCCCTTCGTCAAGATCACCCTGGGCGAGGACTTCCCGCGCATCGTGCGGACCCGGAAGCTGGCAAGGGACGGCAGCCGCTACTTCGGCCCATACGCCTCTGCGTCGAGCGTGGACGAGACGCTCAAGCTGCTGCGCAAGATCTTCCCGTTCCGGACCTGCAACCTCGAGATCCCCGACGGCAAGCGCGTCCTCGAGCGGCCGTGCCTGCTGTACTACATCAACCGTTGCCAGGGGCCCTGCATCCAGGCCATCGAGAAGGCCGAGTACCGCGCCACCATCGGGCGGATCGTGGACTTCCTGGAGGGGAAGCAGGAGGGCATCGCGGCCGAGCTGCGAGCCGACATGCAGCAGCACTCGGACGGGCTGCGCTTCGAGCAGGCCGCTGCGGCCCGCGACAAGCTCCGCGCGGTGGAGCGGACGATCGAGCAGCAGAAGGTGTCGGCGTACAGCCGCGCCGAGCAGGACGTCATCGGCCTCGCCCGCGCCGAGGCGGAGGCGTGCCTCCAGGTGCTGGTGATCCGCAACGGCAAGATGATCGGGCGCGAGCACTTCATCGCCGAGGGCGCACCACCGGAGGTGACCGATGGCGAGGTCCTGTCGTCGTTCCTGCAGCAGTACTACGCGGCGGTCGAGCGCCCACCGCGCGACGTGCTGGTACCGCTCACGCCGGCGGATGCCGATGGGCTGGCCGCGTTCCTCTCCGACCGACGTGGGTCGCGTGTGACGGTCAGCCTGCCGCAGCGTGGTGACAAGCGCCGCCTCGTGGCGCTGGCCACGCAGAATGCGGACGAGGCGCTCTCCAGGGAGCGGGCCGAGTGGCTGGCCGACCAGGGCCGCCGCGACGAGGCGCTCACGGATCTCGCCGCCGCCCTGGAGCTGGAGCGGCCTGCCCGAGCGGATCGAGTGCTACGACATGAGCAACATCCAGGGCACCAGCGCGGTCGGCAGCATGGTCGTCTTCGTCAACGGGCGGCCCGAGCCGCGCGAGTACCGCCGCTTCCGGATCCGATCCGGCGAGACGCCCGACGACTTCCGGATGATGGCCGAGGTGCTCCGCCGTCGGTTCCGCCGCGCCGCGGCGCTGCGCACCGAGACGGGAGCCCTCTCGCTCGCCGCGGTGGGTGCCGACGAGGCGCCGGAAGGCGACGGGGCAGACGATGATGCGCCGGACATCGCACCCGGCGACGGACCGGTGAGCGGGGAGACCCGGGCACCGCGCGAGGTCGGCTGGGCGCTGCCGGACCTGGTGATCGTCGACGGCGGCAAGGGGCAGCTCTCCGCAGCCGTGGGTGTGATGGAGGAGCTCGACCTGCGGGACGTGCCGCTCGCCGGCCTCGCGAAGCGGTTCGAGGAGCTGTACCTGCCGCATCGGTCCGCACCGATCGTGCTGGACCGCCGCTCCCAGGCGCTCTACCTCGTGCAGCGGCTGCGCGACGAGGCGCATCGGTTCGCCATCACCTACCACCGCGACGTGCGCGGCAAGCGCGCGCTGCGCAGCGAGCTGGACGACATCGCGGGCATCGGTCCGGCGCGCAAGAAGGCGCTCCTCAAGCGATTCGGCAGCGTGCGGAAGATCCGCGAGGCATCGGTCGAGGAAGTGGCGGCCACGCCCGGCATCACGGCCGAGCTGGCGCAGCGCCTCAAGCAGCACCTGCAGCGCGAGGGAATGCTCGCCTAGGGCTCGCCTTGCGAGGGGTGCCACCCCGAACCTATAATCGCGCGGCCGCCGCCCCGGAGCGGCGTCGTTGCTGTCTGGGACCGATTGGGTCCGAACAGCGCAGGGCACGGACCCCGTGTCCCGAGAAAGGACCTGATACCAAGCTCATGACCTGGCGCCGCATGGCCCCGTGGGTGATCCTCGTGATCCTGGTGGGCGCGATCATCGTCGACCTGCCGTTCGATCTCCTCGGCGACACGGCGCGCACGCGCCTCGGCCTGGACCTGCAGGGCGGGCAGCGCGTCACCCTCGAGGTGGTGCCGCAGACCGGCGAGACGGTCACCGACGAGCAGGTCGAGACCGCGCGCGACATCATCGAGCGGCGCGTCGGCGGCATCGGCGTCAGCGAGCCGCAGGTCCGCACCCAGACGAGCGGCGACGGCACCCGCCAGATCGTGGTCGAGGTGCCGGGTGCCACGGAGGAGGACCAGGTGCGATCCCTCGTCGGCTCCACCGGGCAGCTGCAGTTCATCGACCCGAAGGGCCAGACCCTCCAGGACAACCAGGACATCAAGGCGCTGCTGACGAGCGGCGCCGTGGGCGTGGTCTTCGACGGCGGCGCAGATCGACCCGGCAGCGGTCGCGCCGACGTCACAGAACGGCCAGCTGGCGGTGGTCTTCAATCTGCGCGATGAGGGCAGCCGCGCGTGGTGCGCATTCACCACCGCGAACGTGAATCGGCCGGGACCGATTGCGCTTGACGGAAAGGTCATCACCACGCCGAACATCCAGGGGCCGATCTGCCAGGGCCAGACGGTGATCACCGTCGGAGCGACGAGCCAGGCAGCGGAGGCCGAGCGCACCAACCTCTACAACACGCTGCGCTTCGGCGCCCTGCCGGTCTCGCTCCAGGAGATTGGCTTCGACGAGGTCAACCCGACCCTCGGCGCCGGCTTCCTGGGCCAGGCACTCCTCGCCGGCGGCATCGGCCTGCTGCTGGTGATGATCTTCATGGTCTCGTACTACCGCCTGCCCGGCGTCCTGGCGGCGCTGGCGCTCATCTTCTACACGCTCGTGAACTACGCGGTCTTCCGCCTCATCGGCGGTCACCCTGACGCTCGCCGGGGTCGCTGCCTTCATCCTCTCGATCGGCATGGCGGTGGACGCCAACATCCTCATCTTCGAGCGCATGAAGGAGGAGATCCGGGCCGGCAAGACGCTCGGCCCGGCCATCGAGGCCGGCTTCAACCGCGCCTGGTCGAGCATCCTCGACTCGAACGTCTCGACCCTGCTGGTCGCCTCGTGGCTGTACTGGCAGGGCACCACCGTGGTCCGCGGCTTCGCGCTGGTGCTGATCATCGGTGTCCTGATCTCGATGTTCAGCGCGGTCACCGTGACCCGCACCATGCTCCGCTACGTCGTGCGCACCACCTGGGGCCGGCGCATCGAGCTCTACCACGTGGAGCGCTGACCGATGCTCGATATCGTCGGCAAGCGCCGCTGGTACTTCATCTTCTCGGCGCTGCTCACCATTCCCGGCCTGCTCTTCATTGCCCTCGGCGGCCTGAAGCCATCGGTCGACTTCACCGGCGGCACCGTCTTCCAGGTGCGCTGGGAGTCGGAGCCATCGGCGGCCGACGTCAAAGCCGCGCTGGTGGACCTCGGCCATCCGGAGGCGGTGGTGCGGGTCACCGACGACGGCTGGTTCGAGATTCGCACCGATCCGATCGACCTCGTGGCACCTCCCGAGCAGATCCCTGTGGCTTCGGGGAGCGCGGTGGCCAGCGCCTCGCCAAGCGCGACAGCAAGCGCCAGCGCATCGGCCTCGCCATCGCCCACGCCAGCGCCCAGTGCGTCCGCCGCGCCGGTGGACGTCACCGATACCGAGCTCGGCGACCTGGAGGCCGCATTGGAAGACAGATTCGGCCCCGCCGTCGGCGGCCGCCCGCGGAGCGCCACCACCATCGGTCCAATCGTCGGCGCCGACCTGATCCGCAGCTCGGCGATCCTGATCGGCATCGGTGAGCTGTTCATCCTCGCCTACCTCTGGTTGCGCTTCGGGTTCCGGTTCGGGACGGCTGCCATCGTCGCGCTCCTCCACGACGTCATCCTCGTTGTCGGGCTCTTCGCCTTCCTGGGCTACTTCTTCGGGCTCGAATTCGATGCACTCTTCGTTACCGCGCTGCTGACGGTCATCGGCTTCAGCGTTCACGACACCATCGTGGTCTTCGACCGGATCCGCGAGAACCGGGTGCGCCATGCCGGCGAGCCGTTCGGATCGATCGTGAACCACTCGATCCTGCAGACCATGGGGCGCTCGATCATCACCTCGCTCACGGTGCTGGTGACGCTCGCGGCTCTGCTGCTCCTCGGCCCGCCGACCATCCGCACCTTTACCCTGGCCCTGCTGGTGGGCGTGCTGAGCGGGACCTACTCGTCGATCTTCAACGCCAGCCAGATCCTGGTCGCATGGTACGAATGGGACGAGAAGCGCAAGGCCGGGGCGCGCGCCGCCGCGGTGAAGCCCCTCCACCGATAACGCGACGGTAAGCCGCCGGTAACCCCGCGCGGGCTACCATGGCGGAGTGACCGCCCCGCGCCTCGACTGGCTCCTTCCCGAGCCATTCCTCGACCCTCCGACGTTCGAGGGATTCGGCAGGCCGGTGGCGACTCTCCTCGCGCGCCGCGGCTTCCGCGACGATGCCGGCCTGCGGGCCTTCCTCGATGCCGGCGCGGGCGCCCTCCACGACCTGTCGCGGATGACGGACGCGGAGCACGCGCTGGATCGAATCGAGGCAGCGATCGCCGACGGCCAGCGCATCGCCATCTGGGGCGATTACGACGCGGACGGTATGAGCGCCATCGCGGTGTGGGTGCTGGCCCTGCGCGCGCTTGGCGTGGAGCCGGACCGCTACGTCCCGTCGCGCATCGCGGACGGCTACGGCCTCTCCACCGGCGGCCTGGACGAGCTCAAGGCGCGCGGCGTGGACCTGGTGATCACCTGTGACTGCGGCGTTGTCAACGTTGCCGAGGTCGTCCACGCGAACCGGATCGGTCTTGACGTCATCGTCACCGACCACCACTTGCCAGGGGCCGTCCTCCCGCCTGCGGTCGCCGTGGTGGATCCCCACCGCACGGACTGCGCCTACCCGGATCCCGATCTGACCGGGGCGGGGCTGGCCTTCAAGCTGGCGGCAGCCCTCCTGGCGCGCAGCGGTCGCAGCGTGCCGGACCTGGCTGCGGTGGCGGCCATCGGCACCATCTCCGATATGGCGCCTATGACCGGCGAGTCGCGCGCCATCGTGCGCCTCGGGCTCGCTGAGCTGGCAGTCACCGAGCGTGCCGGTCTGCAGGCCCTGCTGGCGCGCGGAGCCGAGCATCCCGAAGCGCCAACCGGCCGCGACCTGGGGTTCGGGATCGTCCCGCGCATCAACGCCGCGGGGCGCATCGCGGAGGCGGAGCTGGCGATCTCGCTCCTGGTGGAGGAGGATCCGGCGGCCGCGGAGCGCATCGCCGAGGCGCTCGAGGCCGTCCATCTGCAGCGCCGAGAGATGACGGTCGTCGCCGTGGCGGAGGCGCACGCACTGGTGGCCGCATCCATCGGGGACGGGCCGCTCGTGGTGCGCAGCGACGGCTGGGCACCGGGGCTGATCGGCCTCGTGGCCTCACGACTCGTCGACGCCCTCGGCAGGCCGGTGGCCGTCGCCGCGCTCGTCGGCAGCGAGGTCCGCGGCTCGGTGCGGGCGCCGGTCGACTTTCACGTCGCGGCTGCCCTCGAGGCGACCGCCGAGCACCTGGTCAAGCGCGGTGGGCATGCCGGAGCGGGCGGGTTCTCCGCTGCGCCAGAGGCATGGGAGCGATTCGTGGCCGCCTTCGAGGCCCTGCCGCGCCCGTGGCCCGCGACGGAGGCCGACCATCCGCCGATTCCCCCTGGCCGGGTGGTGGTGGACCTCGTCCTTCCGGCGGCGCATCTCGGGTGGGACCTCGCCGACGAGCTGGAGCGGCTCGCCCCGTACGGCCCCGGCCACGTCGAACCGATGCTCGCGGTCACCGGCCTGCGCCTCGCCGAAGCGCGGCGCGTGGGCGCCGGCGGCCAGCATCTCGCCCTGCGCATGCGGCGCGGGCTCGAGGTCGTCGACGCCATCGCGTTCGGGGTGGGGCCGGACGCGCCGCTCCCTGAGGTAGGGGAGGCGGTCGACCTCGTCGGCACGCTCGAACGCGATGCCTTCCAGGGCCTGCCGCGGCTCCGCATCCGTGTCGTCGACTACGCCGACGGCGAGCGCAGTCCGTTGCGTGGCCGGCGACTGGCGGCGGTCGGTCCCGGGGTGCCGGCAGGAGCACCCGCCTGATGGCCGCCCATGCCCTCGACCGGCTGCGCGCGCGCGTCACTCGCCTCGGTGCGCCGCTGTGCATCGGCATCGACCCGCAGCCCGACGCGCTGCCCGAGCCGCTCTCCCGCGACGTCCACGGCATCGAGGCCATGGCGCGCGGTCTTGTCGAGATCGCGGTTGACGAGGCAGCCGCCATCAAGATCAATATCGCCTTCTTCGAGGCCTTCGGCTCTGCGGGATGGGCCGCGCTCGAGCGGATCCGAGCGGAGGTGCCCGCCGACCTGCCGCTCATCGTCGACGCCAAGCGCGGCGACATGGGCAACACCGCGCAGCGCTACGCGGCGGCGATCTTCGGCCACCTGGCCGCCGACGGGACGACCCTGTCGCCGTACCTCGGGGCGGATGCCATCGAGCCGTTCACGGCCTACGGTGACCGGATCGTCTACGTCCTCGCCCGCACCTCGAACCCCAGCGCAGGCACGTTCCAGGACCAGCCGCTCGGCGACCGGCCGCTCCACGAGGCGGTTGCCGCATGGGTCGCGGAGACGTGGCCGGATTCCCGCGTCGGGCTGGTGGTCGGTGCGACCGCGCCGGCCGAGCTCGAGCGGCTGCGCCGTCTCGTGCCCGAAACACCGTTCCTTGTCCCCGGCGTCGGAGCCCAGGGCGGCGATCTCGACGCCTCGGTGCGGTTCTGCAGCGCGTCCACCGCGCCGGGCATCGTCAATGTCTCGCGCGCCATCGCAGCTGCCTCGAATGGGGCGGATTGGCAGCCGGCGGCGCGTCGCGCCGCGCGAGACCTCGTCGCACGGATGCGCGAGGCGGCCGGTGCTACACTCGGAGCCTCAGCACCGTAACGATCGGCGCCCCCGCCTGGCGCAGCAGCGGAGAATCGCACGCGACATGGGACCCATCGGTTGGCCAGAGCTCATCATCCTGCTCGTGGTCGTGCTCATCGTCTTCGGACCCGGCAAGCTGCCGGACATCGGTAACGCCATCGGGCGCGGTGTCAAGGAGTTCCGGAAGGCGTCGAACGACCTCGAGGAGTCGATTCGCGGCGACACCAAGAAGCCGGACGCCACATCGGCCCCCACCCCGACCTCGACGACCGACCGCAAGTAGCACCCGGCCCGATGCGCGGCACGACGGGGTGAGCCGCGCGCAGTCCGCCTGACATGACGGAGCCGCCAGTCCCGCAATCGCCGGTCGTCCTCGACCCGGAGCCCGCCGGCGACGAGGGCGGGATGAGCATGACCCTCATCGAGCACCTCGGCGAGCTGCGCCGCCGCCTCATCTGGATCGTGGCCACGGTCCTCCTTGGCGCGGTCATCGGCTTCTGGCTGTCCACCGGCGTCCTGCAGCTGCTGGTCAACCTCCTGCCGCCGGAGTACCGGACCCTCTACTTCACCTCGCCCGCCGGCGCCTTCGCCGCGCAGCTCAAGATCGCCGGCTTCACCGGCCTGGCCATCGCCATGCCGGTGCTCCTCTTCCATGCCTACCGATTCGTCACGCCCGGGCTCACGGCGAAGGAAAAGCGGTTCGTCTGGCCCGGCCTGCTGGCCGCGGTCTTTCTCTTCGTGGGCGGCATCCTGCTCGGCTACTTCGTGCTGCCGTTCATGCTGCGCTTCCTCATCGAGATCGCCCCTCCGGACCTGACCTCGCCGCTCTTCACGATCGACGAGTACATCGGCTTCGTGACCACCACGCTGCTCGCCTTCGGGCTGGTCCTGGAGTTCCCGATCGTGCTGATCGTCCTCGCCCGAGTCGGGATCCTGAGCCACGCCTTCCTGGCCCGCCGCCGCCGCTGGGCGCTGCTCGTGATCGTGCTCACCGCGATCATCCTCACCCCCGGCAGCGACCCGATCTCGCCGACCATCATGGCCTTCGTCATGTACATTCTCTTCGAGGGCAGCCTGCTGCTGATCCGCCGCTTCCGTGGCTGAGCCGGGCGTCCTGCTCATCACGTCGGCACGGACCGATGCGCATGCCGCGCCCGGCCACCCGGAACGCCCCGAGCGCCGTGCCGCCATCGCCGATGGTGTACGCCGCGCGGCCGGCGAGTCGGGCGCAGCCCTCGTCGAACAGGAGGCTCGCGCGGCGAGCGACGAGGAGCTGACGCGCGTCCACCCCGCCGCGCTCGTCGAGGCGCTCGACGCGTGGGTGGCGCGCGGCGGTGGGTGGATCGACGCGGACACGTACCTCGCCCCCGGCTCCGGTGATGCGCTGCGCCTCGCCGCGGGTGCGACCATCGACGCCGCGCTGGCGGTTGCCGATGGTACGGCCGCAGTGGCCTTCGCGGTCGTCCGTCCGCCCGGCCATCACGCGAGCGCCAAGCAGCCGTCGGGCTTCTGCCTTGTCAACAACGTGGCGCTCGCGGTGGCGGCTCTGCGCGCGGGCGGGCGGGCGTGGCGCATCGCCATCGTCGGACTGGGACGTCCACCACGGCGACGGGACGCAGGCGCTCTTCGAGGCGGACCCCGACCTGTGCTACGCCTCCACCCACCAGATGCCGCTCTTCCCGGGGACCGGCGCACCCGACGAGACGGGACTGGGTGCCGCGCGCGGCACGAAGCACAACGCCCCACTCCCTCCGGGAAGCGGCGATGTGGCATTCGTGGCCGCATGGCGCGACCACCTGCTGCCGGCCATCGAGGCGTTCGCGCCGGAGGCAATCCTGGTTTCCGCCGGCTACGACGCGCACGCGGCCGACCCGCTCGCCGAGCTGGAGGTCACGGAAACCGGCTACGAAACGGTGGCCCGTGAGCTGGGGGCGCTGGCAGCGCGCCTCGGCCTGCCCGGCGTGGCGCTGACCCTGGAGGGCGGCTACGACCTCGACGCCATCCGCGACTCGGCCGCGGCGACGGTGCGTGGGCTGCTGGCCGGGCTGAGCGTGGAACGGTGACCGCTATACTCGCCCGACATCACGCCGGAGAGGGGAGCATGTCGGGCTCACGCGCCGAGGCGACGCACGAGCGGGCACGGCGCCCGCGGGGCAGCTCCGCCGTGCAACCCACCGGCACCGAGCCGCCGCAGCCCTCGCGCGGCCGTGTGGTGATCATCACCGGTCTCTCGGGAGCGGGGAAGAGCCAGGCCGCGAAGCTCTTCGAGGACCTCGGCTACTACTGCGTCGACAACATGCCGCCGGAGCTGCTCGACGGCTTCCTGGACCTGCGGACCGATGACGACCGCTACCGCAACGTCGCCCTGGTGCTCGATATCCGCGCCGGTGACCCGGCGCCGGCCATCCTGCGAGCGCGCGCCGCGCTCGATGGGCGCGGCGAGACCATGCAGGTCATCTACCTCGAGGCCTCCGACGCCAGCCTGGTGTCGCGCTTCAGCGAGACGCGCCATCGGCACCCGCTCCAGGAGCGGGGTGGGGTGCAGGGCGGGATCCGGGAGGAGCGCCGCCGCCTGGCGCGCGCCCGCGACCTGGCGGACGAGGTGCTCGACACCAGCGGCTTCTCCATCGGCCAGCTCAAGGAGCGCCTCTTCGCGCTGGTGCCGACCGAGGCGGCCGCCGGCGAGCTGCAGATCGACGTCATCACCTTCGGCTTCAAGTACGGCATCCCGCTGGACGCCGACCTCGTCTTCGACGTGCGCTTCCTCACCAACCCGTACTGGATCCCTGACCTCAAGCCACTCTCGGGCCTGACCGATCCGGTCCGTGACTTCGTGCTCGCCCAGCCGGCGGCCGGCCGCTTCCTGGAGCTGGTGCAGGAGCTGCTCGAGCTGACCACGCCCGCATATCGGTCCGAGGGCAAGTCACGCCTCGCCGTCGCGCTGGGCTGCACCGGCGGCTACCACCGCTCGATCGCATTGGCCGAGGAGCTGGCGCGCCGTCTGCGTGGGACGGGCGAGGGGGCGGTCACCGTGTTCCACCGCGAGCTGGACCGATGAGCCGGGTTCGTCTGCCACGCTGGCTGTACCCCGGTATGCACCTCAAGCGGTGGCTGCTGCTCGTCTTCGCCGGCATCGTCATCCTGGGCCTCGGCGGTGCCATCTTCCTGCTCAACGTGTATCGCGCCGGCGAGCTCGACGAGGTGCCGTTCTTCTACGTCATCACCGGCGCGTGGCTGGAGCGTCCCGTGCGCGCCGCCACGCTGGGCGTCATCGGCCTGACCCTGACCGGGGTCGGGGTGTGGGGCCTGATGCGCAGCGTCGTGTCGCCGTTCGTGCAGCGTGGCAACAGCGTCATGGAGGTCCTCTACACGAAGCGCTACCTGGCGCGCGGTCCGCGGATCGTGGCCATCGGTGGCGGGACCGGCCTGTCGACCCTGCTGCGCGGCCTGAAGGCGTACAGCGCCAACATCACCGCCGTGGTGGCGGTGGCCGACGACGGGGGATCCAGCGGCCGCCTGCGCGCCCAGTTGGGGATCGCGCCGCCCGGCGACATTCGCAACTGCATCGCCGCCCTTGCCGACGCCGAACCGCTCATGACCCAGCTCATGCAGTACCGCTTCCCGGCGGGATCCGGACTCGACGACCATGCCTTTGGGAACCTGTTCATCGCCGCCATGACCGCCGTGACCGGTGACTTCGAGGAGGCGGTCCGCGAGTCGAACCGGGTCCTCGCCGTGCGCGGCCAGGTGTTGCCGGCCACCAGCGTCCCGCTCAACCTGTCGGCGCGCCTGGCGAGCGGCCGCCACGTGGATGGGCAGGTCGCCATCGCGCAGGCCGGGGAGCCGATCGAGCACGTGTTCATCGAGCCGTCGGACGTGCGTGCCAACCCTGAGGCGATCGAGCGCATCCTGGAGGCGGACATGATCGTCGTGGGTCCGGGGAGCCTCTTCTCGAGCGTGCTGCCGAACCTGTTGATCAGCGACATCCGCGACGCGATCGCGGCTGCTCCGGGACTGCGCGTGTACGTGTGCAACGTGGCCACCCAGCCCGGCGAGACGAGCAGCTTCACCGCCGCCGGCCACCTTGAGGCGCTCTTCGAGCACGTCGGCGACGAGCTGATCGACTACGTGCTGCTCAACCACTCGCGCGCGGCTCGGGCACCCAGCGGCTGGCAGGGTCAGCCGGTGGAGGTCGACGTGCGACGCCTCGAGGAGCTGCCGGTGATCACCGTCGAGGAGAACCTCGTCGACCCGGCCAACGCCCACCGCCACGACCCTGCCAAGCTGGCCGCCGCCCTCATGCGGCTGCAGCAGGAGGATCGCGTCGACCGGCCGCGCCAGCGACGCATCCAGCGCCCGACCGCCAACGTCTCGTGACCCGCGGCGCATGGTGATCGCCTCCGAGGTGAAGGGGGAGCTGGCGCGCATCCAGCCGGCGCGCGACCATTGCCAGCGCGCGGAGCTGGCCGGCCTGCTGGCGGGGGACCGGATGGCCGGTGGGGTATCGACCCTCGACCACGCGACAGCGCGCGTCGCGCTCCAGCTGGCCGCGCTCCTCGGTATCAGCGCCGCGGCCCCGCGCCGCGCGGCGGGACCGACGGCCGAGCCGCACGCCCGCCATCACCTGCGCGTCGTCATGGACCGCGCCGCGATCCGCGGCTGGAGCTGGACCGATGCCGCCGCCTGCGACCGGCGGGCATGGCTCCGGGGCATGCTGCTGGGCTCGGCCTCGATCTCCTTTGCGCGCGGCGGGCCGCATTTCGAGTGGGTCTTCCGCAGCCGATCGCGCGCCGCCGAGCTTCGTCGGCGCCTGGTCGCCTCCGAGGTGCGCGCTGCGATGCTGGAACGGCGCGCTCGCCACGTCGTGTACGTCAAGGGCAACGAGGAGGTGGCCACCCTGTTGCGCCTCACCGGCGCCAACCGGGCGTTGCTTGACTTCGAGACGTCCCGCGTCGGCCACGAGGTCCAGAACCGCCTCAACCGGGTCATCAATGCCGAGGCCGCCAATCTGCGGCGCACCGTGCGTGCCGCGGAGCGCCAGCTGTCCGCCATCCGCGACCTCGAGTCGCGCGGACTGTACGCTGACCTCCCGCTCGCCCTGCGCGAGGCGGCAGACCATCGGCGCCTCAATCCGGACGCCGACCTCGATACTCTTGCCAGCAGCCTGGGCGTGAGCCGCTCGGCCATGAATCACCGACTCCGCCGCCTGGTGGAGCTTGCAGCCGAGGATTGACCTGGACCGATGCGTCGACCGCTGATCGCCGGCAACTGGAAGATGAACCCGCCCACGCAGGCGGAGGCGTACGGCCTCGCGCGTGCCGTGGCCGGCGCGCTCGAGCCGCTGCCCGGAGTGGACGCCGTCGTGTGCCCCCCGGCGATCTGGCTGACTGCCGTGTCGCAGGCTGTCATCGGCTCGCGCCTCGAGGTCGGCGCGCAGACCATGCACGCCGACGAGCGCGGCGCGTTCACCGGCGAGACGAGCCCCCTCATGCTGCTCGAGCTGGCGACGTACGTGATCCTCGGCCACTCCGAGCGCCGCCAGTACGATGGCGAGACGGACGAGGCGCGTGGCGCGCAAGGTCGCCAGCGCGGTGGCGCATGGGCTGCGACCGATAGCGGCCATCGGCGAGCGGCTCGACGAGCGGCGCGCCGGACGGACCGAGGCGGTCATCGATCGCCAGCTGCGAGCCGCGCTGTCGGGACTCGCCGGAATCGAGGGCAGCGGGCTGGTGATCGCGTATGAGCCGGTCTGGGCGATCGGTACCGGGGAGGCCGCGGCGCCCGCCGACGCGCAGGCCGTGGCGTCGCAGATTCGAGCCATCCTCAGCGAGCGCTTCGGCCGAGACGCCGACGACGTCCCGATCCAGTACGGCGGTAGCGTGACCGGCGAGAACGCGGCCGACTTCTTCGCCCAGCCGGACGTGGACGGCGCGCTGGTCGGCGGCGCCTCGCTCAAGCCGGAGCAGTTCGCGGCCATCCTGGCGGCCGCGGACGCGTCGGCGGGGTGAGCGGCCAGCGGCCCGTCGTGCTGGTGGTGCTCGACGGATTCGGCATCGGGCGAGGATCCGGAGCGCAACGCGCTGATGAGCGCCGACCTGCCGACCTGGCACCGCCTCCTCGGGGAGTGGCCGCACTGCCGCCTGGAGGCATCCGGCGCCGCTGTCGGGCTTCCCGACGGTCAGATGGGCAACAGCGAGGTGGGCCATCTCAACCTGGGCGCCGGGTTCCGCGTGCTCCAGGACCTGCCGCGCATCAGCGCAGCCATCGCGGATGGTTCGTTCTTCGACAACGCGGCACTCACCGCGGCCGCGACGGCAGCCGGCAAGCGCGGTTCGCGCCTGCACCTCATGGGCCTCGTCGGCCCGGGCGGCGTCCACGCGGTGGACGAGCACATCGTGGCCACCGTCGACCTCGCGGCGCGGCGCGGCCTGCCCCGGAGCGGGTGGTCTTCCACGCCTTCACCGACGGCCGCGACACGCCACCGCGCTCCGCGGACCGCTACCTGCCGGCGCTGGAGGCGGAGTTCGCTGGCCGCGCCACGATCGCCACGGTGAGCGGCCGCTTCTATGCCATGGACCGCGACAACCGCTGGGAGCGCACGCAGCGGGCGTACGACGCGATCGTGCACGCCAGTGGTCCGAGCGTGGCCACCGCGACCGAGGCGCTGGCCGCCGCCTACGGGCGTGACGAGAGCGACGAGTTCGTGACGCCCACCGTCCTGGCCGGCCACCGCGCGGCGGAAGCCGGCGACCAGTTCGTGCACCTCAACTTCCGCGCGGATCGGGCACGCCAGGTGTCGCGAGCGCTCGCCGTGGCGGAGTTCGACGCGTTCGAACGCCGCGCCACTCCCTTCGCGCTCACCACCCTCACCGAGTACCAGGCAGGGGACGAGCTGCCCGCGCGGGTGGCATTCCCCCCGCTCGCGATCGACTCGCTGGCCGCCGAGCTCGGCCGCCGCGGGATGCATCAGCTGCACATCGCCGAGACGGAGAAGTACGCCCACGTGACCTACTTCTTCAATGGCGGCGTCGAGGATCCGCAGCCCAATGAGCGTCGGATCCTGGTGCCATCCAACCGGGAAGTGGCTACCTATGACCAGGCCCCGGAGATGAGCGCGCGGGCGATCACCGAGGCGCTGACCGGTGCCGTCCGAGCCGGCAACTACGACTTCATTGTCACGAACTACGCGAACCCGGACATGGTGGGTCACACCGGCGTGTGGGACGCTGCGATCCGCGCCGTCGAGGTCGTTGACTGGTGCCTCTCCGACGTGGTGCGCGCGGTGCTCGCGGCGGACGGGGCGCTGATCATCACCGCGGATCACGGCAACGTCGAGCAGATGCGCGACGAGGCGGGAATGCCGCAGACCAAGCACACCACCGCGCCGGTGCCCTGCGTCCTCGTGAGCAAGGCGCACCGCGGGGTTCGGCTGCGTGACGGGATCCTGGCCGACGTGGCGCCGACGCTGTGCGAGCTGCTGGGCATCCCGCCCGGTCCGGAGATGACCGGTCGCTCCCTGATAGAGCCGCCCACGGCGAGGGACGGATCGGTCTGCTAGACTCCGGCCCGCCATGACTCCACTGATCCTTGCCCAGATGATCCTCGGCGGGGCGCTCATCGCGTCGATCCTGCTGCAGCAGCGCGGGACCGGCCTCGGTGGTGCCTTCGGCGGGGAAGTTACCGCTTACCGCAGCCGTCGCGGGATCGAGCGTACGCTCTTCCGCCTCACGATCGTGCTGGCGGTCCTGTTCGTCCTCTTCAGCCTGCTCAACCTCGTCGACTTCACCGCCGCCTAGGCAGGTGGGTCGGCCGGGGAGGCTGTGCTAGAATCGGGCCCTCCTCGCTCCGGGTGATGACTCGGAGCAGTCGTGCCGAGGTGGCGGAATAGGCAGACGCGCTAGGTTCAGGACCTAGTGGCCGCAAGGTCGTGTGGGTTCAAGTCCCTCCCTCGGTACCATCGATGCCCAGGTGGCGGAATTGGTATACGCGTACGTTTGAGGGGCGTATGAGGCAACTCATCCGGGTTCAAGTCCCGGCCTGGGCACCACCTTCCTCCTGATTTCAGACCGATGACGCCGCTCTTCCCGGGCGGCGTTTCTGGTTGTCCGACCCGGCCCGGTTGCGTGTGCTGCACACAACGGCCACCGGCGACCCGTCCGATGGCCGCGCCGTGCGCCCTGTGCAACTGACGGGCAACGAGGCCGCTCTACCGGCTACCGCCTGGCCAATATGAGCAGTGGGCGCAAGGCGCGCGCATGTTGCCGCCGGAGCAACGTCCGGACGCGTGCGTCCCGACGGATCGCCGGCCGTTGCGGAGCTCAGGCAACGGCCGGCCAGCGAGCCCCGCCTGTGGCCCGTGTTCCGGTCCGGACGTTGCGCCCACGGCAACGGTCAGTCCTGAAGGGCAACCGCCTCCGCAGTTTCGAGCACCGCCTGGATCTCCCGAACCAGGGCCCGTGCCGACGTCGCGTTGAGCTCGATCGCGACGCGCCGTTGCGCGCCCGACCGCTCGTCCACGAGGTCGATGTTCAGGGTGTGCTCGTCCGGCGCATGAAATGGGTGGTCGTAGTAGACGGTCGCGGTGTCCACGCTGAACCAGCCCTGCGGACCCTTGGCGCTGCCGGCGACCGCCGTACGGCGGGTGACGATCGTGCACATCGGTCAGGCTCCCGGCGCGCCGAGGTGGCGCTCCAGGAACGTGAACACGCGCTGCCAGCCGTCCAGCGCCGCCTCGCCGCGATAGGCCTGCGGGCGCTCCCAGTTGAAGAAGGCATGGCCGGCGCCGTCATACCGATGGAACTCGTGCGCCTTGCCGTGCGAGCGCAGTGCGGCCTCGGTGGCGTCCACCTGGGCCGGGGTGGGGGAGCGGTCGTCGTTGCCGAACAGGCCGAGCAGTGGCGCCGCCATGCGCTCGGTATAGTCGATCGGCGCGACCGGATGCATCTCGTCGAGGCTCGTCGGATCGTCGACCACCACGCCGCCGCCCCAGCAGTCGACCGCGGCGTCGAGGCCGGGCACGAGGCAGGCGGCGAGGTAGGCTTGCCGTCCGCCGGAGCAGAAGCCGATGGCTCCCACCTTCCCGCTCGCTCCGGACTGTGCACGCAGCCACGCGGCGGCACCCGCGATGTCGCCCATCACCTGCTCGTCGGACACGCCACCGGCGGCCCGCGCCCGCGCGGCGACGTCGTCCGGGTCGCCGGGGCCGGATCGGGCATAGAGGTGCGGGCTGAGCGCCGCGTATCCGTGATGCGCGAAGCGTCGCGTCACCTCCAGCGACCACTCGTCCCAGCCGGGCATGTGGTGGATCACCACTACCCCTGGGATCGGCCCGTCGGCCGTGGGGCGGGCGCTGTACGCCTCGATCTCGTCACCGCCGTGGCCGGTGACGGTCACCAGCTCGCAGGTCATCCCGCGGTACGTCAAGGGTCGCCTCCTTGCGATATCGATCCGTCCGTGACGCCGTGCTACGCTCGACCGCAGATCGGGCGGTTAGCTCAGCTGGTCAGAGCACCTCGTTTACACCGAGGGGGTCGGGGGTTCGAGTCCCTCACCGCCCACCATCGTCGCAAACACGATCGTTCGGCGTCACGGACACCCTGCGGACCTGGGTGCGTGGTGCTGTTACGATGCGGGCACGAGGCGCGGCACCTGCCGCCGGCCGCATACGGAGGGCGCCTGAGCACCCATGGACCCCATCTGGATCGTCCTGATCGTCGTCGCGGTCATCGCGGTCTTCCTGATCTTCACCTACAACGGCCTTGTCCGCCTGCGGAACATGGTCGACGAGGCCTGGAACCAGATCAGCGTGCAGCTGAAGCGCCGCCACGACCTGATCCCGAACCTCGTCAACGCCGTGAAGGGCTACATGGACTTCGAGCAGGAGACCCTGACGAAGGTCATCGAGGCTCGCAACCAGGCCGTCAGCGCCCAGCAGGCCGGACCCGCCAACGCGGGACAGGCCGCCGCCGCTGAAGGCATCCTGACGGGCGCCCTGCGACAGCTGTTCGCGCTGGTCGAGAACTACCCCGATCTGAAGGCCAACCAGAACGTCATGCAGCTCCAGGAGGAGCTGACCACGACGGAGAACCAGATCGGCTTCTCCCGCCAGCACTACAACAGCACGGTCCGCGAGTTCAACACCAGCATCCAGACGTTCCCCAACGTCCTGATCGCCGGCATGTTCGGCTTCCGCGAGCGCGACTACTTCCAGATCGAGGAGGCCGACACGGCCGTCCCCGAGGTGAACCTGCGCACCAGCTGACGCGCGCGCAACGCATCGGCCCACCAGACCGATGACCGTCCCCGCAGCGCCGGTCCGGGCGACGACCTTCTTCAGGGAGATCGACCGGAACCGGCGCAACTCGCTCATCCTCGTCGCGATCGTCGCGTTGCTG
Organism: uncultured Chloroflexia bacterium; assembly: GCA_963781555.1. Lineage (GTDB taxonomy): Bacteria > Chloroflexota > Limnocylindria > QHBO01 > QHBO01 > JAICQM01. The sequence goes on from CAWAGB010000006.1 coordinate 389,612, forward strand.
CTTGCCGCCCTGGGCGGCGCCATCGGCTACGCCACCGGCTTCGGCTGGCCCGGGGTGGTCGTCGCGCTGGTGGTGGCGGCCCTCATGAGCATCGGCTCGTACTTCGCCGGCGATTCGCTGGTGCTCGCCAGCTCGGGCGCGCACGAGGTGGACCCGGCGAACCCGACCGAGCCGTACAAGCAGTTCGTCAACGTGGTCACCGAGATGCGCCTCGCATCCGGCTTACCGATGCCGCGGCTGTACGTCATCCCGGACTCGGCTCCCAATGCCTTCGCCACCGGCCGCGATCCCAAGCACGCGTCCGTGGCGGCAACCACCGGTTTGCTGGAGAAGCTCGACCGCGAGGAGCTGCAGGGCGTGATGGCCCACGAGATGAGCCACGTCGGCAACCTCGACATCCGCTTCGCGCTGCTGGTCGGGGTGCTGGTCGGCAGCATCGCCCTCCTGGCCGACTGGTTCCTGCGCTTCACGTTCTGGGGTGGCGGCCGCGGCCGCGACAACGACCGGGGCGGCAGCGGAGGCGGGGGACTGGGGGTCATCCTCCTGGTCGTGGCCCTGGTGCTTGCCATCATCGCGCCGATCATCGGGCGCGCCGTGCAGCTGGCGGTCAGCCGCTCGCGCGAGTCGCTGGCCGACGTGAGCGCCGTGGAGCTGACCCGCAACCCGCTCGGGCTGGCGCGGGCGCTGCAGCGCATCTCGGCCGATCCCGAAGTGCTGGAGGTCGCCAACCGCGCCACCCAGCACCTGTACATCGTCAACCCCATCAAGGCGTTCGAGAAGCGCGCGTCGGGACTATGGGAGACGCACCCGCCGGTCGGCGAGCGGATCCGGAATCTCGAGATCATCGCCGGGCAGATGGGCATGCTGGGTTCGGAGGGGCCGCGACGCGGCTGACGGGTTGCAGCGCATGGTCCGCATCGGTATCCTCTGGGTCGCCCGATGCGGTAGCGCAGACGGAGTGCTGAGTCGACCTCAGCGTTCGGCGCCGAGGTAGCTCAGTTGGTAGAGCACCGCCCTGAAGAGGCGGGTGTCGTCAGTTCGAATCTGACCCTCGGCACCAGTCGGCGACTTCATCGGTCGGGCGGATTCATACGGGCGGAAGTGGCTCAGTTGGTAGAGCATCACCTTGCCAAGGTGAGGGTCGCGGGTTCGAGTCCCGTCTTCCGCTCCATTTTTATGCTCGGCGGCCGCCTCGCCGTCCGCGACCTGCTAGCCTCGGACGCGCCGATTGCCCCGTCGTCTAGTGGTAGGACAGCGGACTTTGGATCCGTTTACCGAGGTTCGAATCCTCGCGGGGCAGCCAGCCGTATGAGTCAGTGGCGACGTGCCCGAGTGGTTAGGGAGCGGTCTGCAAAACCGCGTACACGGGTTCGATTCCCGTCGTCGCCTCCATCTCCAACCAAGCGGCAGCAGTAGCGCCTGATCGCGCATTGAGGGGGCGGTCCCTTGCCCGCCGACGCGTGTCCCAACTGCGGCAGCCCGCGCAAGCGGCGCGCCCGGTATTGCCGCGAATGCAAGGTGGACTTCTGGAAGGTCGCCGCCGGTGAGCCGGCACCCCCTCGGCGTGCGGGACGATTCGGCCGGCGGACCCTCATGGCCGCGGCCATTCTCATGGTCGCGCTTGCCGCAGGTGGCGCCGTGCTCATCGCCACGCGCGATGCACCACGGCCGTCGACGGTGCCGGCCCGCGGGGAGATCTGGTTCGGAGAGGCATATGACCCGACCACGTTCGCGATTCGCGGGAGGACGGACAGCGTCCGGCCGAATGCCACCTTTGCGATGGTGGCCCATGCCATGCGGCCGGTGGACGAGGCGTCAATCCTGGTGCGCACCCTCCGCAATGGAACACTCGTCCGCACAACCGGACCAGACCCGCGCTGGAATTCGGGGGAGCTCCTGGGCTTCAGCCTGACCGCGCCGCTGAGCCAGGGAAGGTGGCGCTATGAGGTGACAGATCTCGGCGGCACGCTGCTCGCGGCGGGAGCCGTCGAAGTCAGGTGATCGGCCGGGATCATAGCGACGAGGCACGCTCGTGCCGATCGAGTCGACCGATGATGTGGCGCGGCGCTTGCAACCTCGCACCACATGATTCTGTCGGTCGTGACTCGGGCCGTCTCCGCCCTCGTCATCTGCCTGGTAGTGGTCGCCGTCGGGTTGAGCGCGATATACGCGATCCGCCAGCTCGCCGACGAGCCGGGCTCCGCGGCACCGGCCCCATCCAACCTGGCGACGGCTGACGACTGGCTCGACGCGTATGGCGGCGACCTCGCGGTCTACCAGCGCATCATGGCGAGGCACGACTGCGACGCCCTGCTGTCCGAATACGACCAGGCGACTGAGGTCAATGAGCTCGTGCAGCCGGGGACGGGTCCGTACCGGCATTCTGCAGGCTATCTGCGCCTGGCCGCGGAGCGGCTGCGCGTGCTCAACTGCTTCTGACGCGAGCGCCTGACGGCATACGGCGGCGCAGGCAGCCGCCATCGCGGTCCGTTCGTAGCGTACCGTCAGACCATGACCGATGATCGCCCGTACATCGAACCCAACACGCTCCAGCGGGAACGTCTGCGCGCCCTCGTGGAGCGGCTCGACGAGCAGGCGCTCACCGAGTCGGTGAACGCGTACTGGACCGTTGCCGGCGTGCTGGGCCATATCGCGTATTGGGACGTCCGCTTCCTGGTGCTGGCCGAGAAGGTCGACCGCGGCGAGGCATGGGCACCGGGCGACGCTGAACCGGACGGGGACTGGCTCAACGATTCCACGCGACCCCTCATCCACGCGATCGCGCCGGCCGAGGCCGCACGGCTGGCACTGCGTGTCGCCGAAGAGGCCGATTCACGGGCAGCGAGTCTTCCGCTCGCTCGGCTGTGGCCGTGGGATCCCGCGAGCCCGATCAGTCCAGCCCGTGGAGAGCATCGGGGTGAGCACCTGGACGAGATCGAGGCCGCGCTTCGCGCTCGCCGCTAGCTGCACTCTTGACGTCTGCGCGCTCCGCACGGCGAGGGAAGAAGGGCGAGCCGGCGGCCGAATGGTGGGAGGGAGGCAACCACCCCGCGGCCGCCGGCCTGCGCACGAGATACGGCCGGGGGTGCCGGACCGATCACTCGGGTGCTACTGTCCGATCGCCTCGTTTGGGGCGGCATCGGTACGGAGCGGCGCCATGGGATTCACCCTCTTCAAGTTCCTGCACATCCTCACGATGTTCCTCGCGGTCTCGAGCGCCGCGGTCCCGGAGGTGGTCCTGCACCGCGTGGCGGCAAGCAACGACGTCCCGGCGATCCGGGTCGTGTCGCGCATTGCCACCGCGCTCGGCAAGATGCTGCCGCTCTTCTTCGTGGGCGGGGCGATCTTCGGGCTCCTGGCCGCGTTCACCGGTGAGCTGAACTTCCTTGCCCCGTGGCTCATCGCGGCATACATCGTGTTCATCATCGCGATGGTGACGGGAGCGACGATCACCGGCCCGTGGGCCGGTGCGATGTCGATGGCCGCCGAGGCGTCGTCGAGCGAAGCGCCATCGGCCGAGCTGCTAGCGGTGGTGCACGACCGCCGCGCACTGATGGGCTCGGTCATCCTCATGTCGGCGATCGTCGTGATTATTTTCCTGATGGTGGTCAAGCCGGGGGCCTGAGGCGGCCACATCGGGGCCGGAGTGGCGGAATGGCAGACGCAGCCGGCTTAAACCCGGCGGCCGAAAGGCATGGGGGTTCGAGTCCCTCCTCCGGCACCAAAATTGGCCTCGACCGCCAGGGCGGCGCTATCGACGCCCGAAGATTCCCTTGCGGCGCTTGTCGGCGGCGGCATCGGTCGTCGGGGCCGGCGCGGCCCCCAGCAGCGTCTGCGCCAGCTGGCCGAGCGCGAGGGACGCAGGCGATGCGGGACGCGAGATCGTGACCGGCACTCCCTCGTTGACCGCGCGGATCATCTCGACCTCGGTGTAGGGGATCTCCGCGGCCGGCTTGGAGCGCAGCAGGTTCTCGACATCGCGCGTCTTGAGCAGCTCCTTGGGGAAGATGTGGTTGACCACGAAGTGCGTCCGCGCCCGGAGCGTCGCCGTCTCCGCCAGGAAGCCGAGGAGGAGCGAGGTGGCGCGGAGCGCGGCGATCTCCGGAAAGATGACGAACACATGCGTGTCGGCCTGTTCGAGCATCCACAGCGAGCGTTGGTCGAGCCGCGACCCGCAGTCGACCACGAGGAGGTCGAAGCGCGGCCGCAGGACGGCGATGACGCGTTGCAGTTGCTCGAGCGAGACGCGGAAGTCGGCTTCGGGATTGACCGGCGCCGCCAGCACCGCGATGCCGGAGCTGTGCTGCGCGAGGTACGAGGCCGCCAGTTCGGGATCGTTGAGCGCCGGCTCGTCGCCCGCCAGTCCTGCGAAGTCGAAGCGCGGCGAAAGGTTGAGGTGCGTCGCGACCTGCCCGAATTGAAGGTCGAGGTCGAGCAGGAGGACCCGGGCACCGTGGATGGCAGGGGAGGCGGCGCGGACGCCTGACCCGCTCGCCCCCGCCGCGCTGCCGCCGCCGCCTGCGAGCAGGATGGCGGTGTTGACGGCCAGCGTGGTCGTCCCGACGCCGCCCTTCGGGGAGAAGAAGGTGATGATCTCCCCGGCGGGGTGGCCCGCGCGGTCGTCGGGCCTGAGGCGCCCGGCGCGGATGAGGAGCGCCTCGATGCGCGCCTCCAGCTCGCGATCTGCGAACCCAGCGGCTATGACGTCGTCCGCACCAGCTTCCAGGAACGCGATGCGCGCCTCGACGTCGCCTGCCGGGGCAACCACGAGCACGGGCGTGGGATCCGGCGACGCGCTTCGGATGCCGGCGATCGCCCCGGAGACGGCCAGTCCCTCTGCGATGACGAGGTCGTAGCGGGAGTCGCGCAAGGCCGCCACAGCATCGGCGGGGGTGGGCACCGCGGCGGTGTGGTACCCGGCGCCGGCGAGCGTCTGCTCGAGACTGGCGCGCAGCGACTCGGTGGGGGCGCAGAGGAGAATGGGATTGCCGGGCATCGGGACCTTTCGTGGCAGCGGGATGGAGCGGCGTCCGCACATGGCCGTGAACGGAGTATACGAGCACGAACCGGGCCATTGTCCGAGGCTGGTCCGAGTGGTAGACTTCGTGGCAGCGCCTCCGGTTCGCGGAGGCTCGTTTCATGTTCAGAGTTGGGCTCCTTTCTGCCGCTCGTCCGGTGCGCTTCGCCCGGAAGCCACGAGCCGCAAGCCCATAGAGAGGAGGAGGAACGGCATGCGCCGTTACGAATTGATGCTCCTGCTCCGGCCGGACCTGGAGGACGACAAGCTCCAGTCCGCCGTCGAGAAGGTGACTCGCGCCATCGTCAATGCCGGCGGCTCGCTGGCCAAGGTCTCGCCGTGGGGCAAGCGACGTCTCGCGTACGAGATCAAGCACCATCGCGACGCCAGCTACTTCCTGATCCACTTCGACACGGAGCCGACCGAGATTCGGCCGCTCGAGCAGAGCCTGATGATCAGCGAGGAGATCCTGCGTCACCTCGTGACGGTCATCGAGGAGCGCTCGGCCGACGAGGCGGAGGCGATCAAGACGACCCCCGCCGCGGCACCAGCCGACGGATTCGAGGATTACGACGACGAGGCGAACGCCGAGGCCGCCGCCGCCGCATCCGCCAGCCCGAGCGAGACGCCGCCGGCCGAGGCCCCGGCCGAGGCCACCGATTCCGCGCCAGTGCCGGCGACCGTGGCTGCCGACGAGACCGACGCCGCCGCGGCCACGGACGCCCCTGATGAGGCCGAGCGCGAGCCGGCCGAGACGCCGGCCTAGCCGGGCGCATTCCGCGCCGAGCGTGCGGAGGAGGAACCAATGACGCTGAACAAGATGATGATCATCGGCAACCTGGGTGCGGATCCCGAGCTGCGCTATACCCCGAGCGGGAAGGCCGTGACCGAGCTCCGAGTCGCGGTGAATGACAATCGCAAGGGGCCCGATGGCGAGTGGATCGAGGAGACCCTGTGGTTCCGGGTGAGCATCTGGGAGCAGCAGGCCGAGCGGCTTGCCGAACAGCTGCGCAAGGGAAACAAGATCTACGCCGAGGGCCAGCTCCGGGCGCGCGAGTACGAGGCACGGGACGGTCAGAAGCGAACCTCCCTGGAGCTCGCCTTCGCTCGGGTAGTCAATCTCGAGCGCCGTGGCCGCGACGACGAGGGCGGTGGCTTCTCGCAGGACGGACCGATGGATGCCCCCGTGGCCCGTCCACGGAGCGCCGCCGACGCGTCCGGTTCACAGGCACCGGCGCGTGGCGACGCGATGGACGTTGACGACATTCCCTTCTAGCCACATTTCGATTCAGATCTGAGGACCGATACCAACCATGGCAAGCCCCCGCAGCCGTCGTGAGGCGGCCGACTACTACCGCGACCGCCGTCGCCGCAAGGTGTGCAACTTCTGCGTCGACAAGGCGGAGAGCATCGATTACAAGGAGGTCAACCGCCTCCGCCGCTATCTCTCCGAGCGCGCCAAGATCGAGCCGCGACGGAAGACAGGCACCTGCGCGCGCCACCAGCGCATGCTGACGACCGCCCTCAAGCGCGCTCGCCAGGTGGCACTGCTCCCGTACGCCCCGCAGCACCTGCGTCCCTGATCCGCGTTGGACATCGTTCTGCTGGTCGTCTCGCTGGCGATCATCCTGGTCGCCGCCGAGCTCTTCACCAACGGGATCGAGTGGCTCGGACATAAGCTCCACCTCGCGGAAGGGGCGGTCGGCAGCGTGCTTGCCGCCGTCGCCACGGCGATGCCGGAGACCCTCATCCCGGTTATCGCGATCCTCGGGCCGGTCCTCTCCGGCAGCGACCCGGAAAGCTCGCACGCCATCGGCGTGGGAGCCATCCTGGGGGCGCCGTTCATGCTCAGCACGCTGGCCATGTTCGTCACCGGTCTGGCGATCATCATCTTCAAGCGTCGCGGGCGTCGTGGCACCGACATGTCGGTCAACGTCAAGATCCTTGGTCGTGACGTCGGCTTCTTCATGGTCGGCTACGCCATCGCCATCGGTACCGCCTTCCTCCCCCCCGAGGTGGGCTGGCTGAAGTTCGTGGCCGCCGCACTGCTCTTCGTGATCTACGCGGTCTACGTGCGCGCTCACTTCACGGACGCGGCGGAGGAGGGCAACGCCGATGACCTCAACCGGCTCCACCTCACGCGCCTCACCGGCGAGGCGGGCACGGAGCGGGTGGAAGAGCACGACGCGCTGGAGGTCGACGCGTTCCCAGGCGATCGTTCGCTGCTCGGCGCCGAACCGAAGACGAGCCTGGTCATCGGTCAGGTGGTCCTGGCCCTCGCGCTCATCATCGTGGGCGCCCAGGTCTTCGTCGGGGCCGTGGAGCATCTCTCGACAGTGATCGGCCTGGATCCGACGATCCTCGCGCTGGTCATCGCACCCATCGCCACCGAGCTGCCCGAGAAGTTCAACAGCGTCCTGTGGGTGCGCAACGGCAAGGACACCCTTGCCATGGGCAATATCACCGGCGCGATGGTCTTCCAGAGCTGCCTGCCCACCGTCCTGGGGCTGCTCTTCACGACCTGGGCCTTCAGCGCCGAGACGGCGCTGGTGTTCGCCTCGTCCGGTGTGGCATTCGTGGCGACCATCCTCATCTTCGGCAACATGCTGCGCACCGGAAAGCTCAACGCGTGGTACCTGCTGATCGGCGGGCCGCTGTACCTCCTCTACATCTTCCTCGCACTCTTCACCCCGCTCGGCCAGGGAGCTGCGCCGGTCCACTGATTCCGTGGGCACCCTTCCTGCATGACCTCGTGCGCCGGTCGGTCGGTATACTGGCGTGCGGTCGGAAGGTCGCCGCGGACCGCCGCGACCCGGCCAGCAAGGAGACAAACGTGCTCAAGCAGCCAAGCCCCGCAACCACCGCCACCGCGGAGCGCAGCCCTGACCTGTGGGCCTTCTTCCGCGGCGAGCTGGTCCCGCTCCGCGACGCGAACGTGAACGTCATGACCCATGCCTTCAACTACGGCACGGGCGTGTTCGAGGGAATCCGTGCGTATTGGAACGGGGAGCAGGAGCAGCTGTTCGCGCTCGACCTGATGCTCCACTACGAGCGGCTCCTGCGTTCCGCGCGGCTGCTGATGATGGAGCTCCCGTACTCGGCGAAGGAGCTGGCGGACGCCACGGTCGAGATGCTGAAGCGCGACGGGCTGCGCGAGGACGTCTACGTGCGCCCCATCGTCTACAAGTCCAGCGAGATCATCGGCGTGCGCCTGCACAACCTGGACTGCGACGTCACGATCTTCGGCATCCCGTTCGGCCAGTACATCGACACCGACGGGGGCATTCGCGCACAGGTCTCCACCTGGCGCCGGACCGATGACAACGCCATCCCGGCACGCGGCAAGATCACCGGCGCGTACATCAACGGCGCGTTCGCCAAGAGCGAGGCGCAGCTGAACGGCTACGACGAGGCGATCGTGCTGACCCAGGACGGCCACGTGAGCGAGGGCAGCGCCGAGAACCTGTTCATCGTCTCCAACGGCGTGCTGCTGACGCCACCGGTTACCGACAACATCCTGGAAGGCATCACCCGCATGCGGCTGATGGCGATCGCCCGCGATCGGCTGGGCGTGGAGGTGATCGAGCGCAGCCTGGACAGGACCGAGCTCTACAGCGCACAGGAGGTGTTCCTGTGCGGCACCGGCGCGCAGCTCTCCCCGGTCGTGGAGATCGACCGGCGAGCGGTGGGCAACGGCCGTCCCGGCCCGATCACCCGCGAGCTCGCGAGCGTCTATTTCGATGCGGTGCGCGGCCGCCTCGACGAGTATCGTGACTGGCTGACCCCGGTCTACTGATCTTCCCCGCCGGCCCCGACCGGACGGCGGGCCGGCGAGGTGCGGATGGCGGACGGCAACGACCAGGAGCGATATCGGTGGCTCGAGCGCGTGCTCGAGATGGTGCCGGGCCTCATCAGCTGGGCGATCATCATCGGGCCGATCTGGCTCAGCTTCAGCTATCCGTGGCTGGTCGCCTACTTCGTCCTGAGCTTCGACTTCTACTGGCTGTGCCGCGCGCTGTGGTGGGCGGGCGCCGTGCTGGTGGCGTACCGACGCGTGCGAGACGTGCTGGCGGCCGATTGGCCGGGCCGCCTCCAGAGCCTCGAGGACCTCGCCGCGCGGCGCGCGCTGCTGCATTCGAAGCTGGAGGCAGTCGCCGGCGCGCCGGCGCTCGGGTTCGTGGCCACCCGCGGGTCGCGCCGCGTGACGCAGCGCGCGATCCGGCGCGAGCTCGAGGACATCGATCGCGTTGGGGTTGAGGGAGAACGGCCCTCGGCGGCGGCCTACACGCATCTCGCCCTGATCCCGACCTACACCGAGTCGCTGGAGAAGCTGCGTCACACCGTCCGCGCCCTCGCCGATGCCGAGTGGCCGACCGAGCGCAAGATCGTGGCGATCATCACCCGCGAGACGGACGAGGGCGGCATCGCAAACGTGGTGGCGCTGAAGGCGGAGTTCGGCGACCGGTTCGCCGAGTTCATCCACATCCTCGACCCGCTGGAGCCGGGGATCGTGGTCGGCAAGAGCAGCGCGATGGCGTGGGGCGGGCGCTGGCTGTATCGGTCGCTGGTGCGCGAGCGGGGGATGGATCCCAGCAAGATCATCGTCACCGACCTGGATGCCGACTACCGCGTCCACCCGCAGTACTTCAACTACCTCACCTGGATGCACCTGACCGATCCGAATCGCGAGACGCAGCTCTACCAGCCGATCCCATACTTCCACAACAACATCTGGGAGGCGCCGCTCCTGCTGCGCCTCTTCGCGGCGGTGCTGACCCAGATGCAGATGTGGCGCAGCGTGCTCCCCGAGAAGCTCCAGAGCTTCGGGTCGTACTCCACGACGCTCCACATGGTCCACGAGGTGGGCTACTGGGCGACCGACGCGATCCCCGAGGACAGCCGGTTCTACTGGAAGAGCTACTTCACCTACGGTGACCGCTTCCGTGCCGTCCCGCTCTTCATACCGATCTACGGCGACGCGGTGCGCGCGAAGACCTACTGGCGCTCGCTGGCGACGCAGTACATGCAGGCCCGGCGCTGGGCGTGGGGCGTGACCGACATCCCGTACGTGGTGCAGAACGCCATCCGCCACCGGGAGATCCCGTTCTGGTCGCGGGCGTGGCGGGTGCTCAACCTGTTCGGCGAGCACATCAACTGGGCCATCGCGCCGTTCGTGATCATGTTCGGCGCTACCGTGCCGCTGCTCATCAACCCCGCCTTCGCCGAGACGACGCTCGGCCAGAACCTGCCGCTCTACGCGTCCACGATGCTGTCCATCGGGCTCGTGGCGCTCTTCGTGCTCATCTGGGTCGAGTACCGCATCGTGCCGCCGCGCCCGGCGGAGTGGGGCTGGTGGCCACGCTTCCTGTCGTACGCGCAGTGGATCGGCCTGCCGTTCGTGGGCATCTTCTTCAGCAACCTCCCGGCGCTGGACGCGCAGACCCGCCTGCTCACCGGCCGGTATCTCGAGTACCGGGTCACCGAGAAGGCCTAGACCATGCCCTCCGACCGCGTTGTCGCGATCGCCCAGATCCGCCTCGCCCGTGACATGCGGCGCCTCCTGGTGCTGCCCGCACTCCTGTGGCTGCTGGGGCTGGCGATGATCGTCGCGGCACTGCTCCTCCTCCCGCAGCCGCTGCATCTGGGCGGGGTGATCGCCGGCGCCGTGGCCATCGTGGCTGGCGCGTGGCTGGCAGTCATGCCACTCACCGTGCGCGTGCAGGTGGAGGTCGGGGCGGTCCGGGTCCGCTGGATCGGTGGCGAGCGCGTCCACTCCCTGGTCCGCGGCAGCGTGACGCGCGCGACCCTGAAGGGAGACAACGCCGCCAAGATGCGGCCGCGGCTCGGCCCGCTGAGCCGGGGTCTGGGTACCGCCATCCTGCGTGGCGACGAGCGCATCGAGCTGGTCCGCCTGGCCCCGACGCGGAGCGCCATCCTGGTGCCCACCGACCGTGGCCGGCTGCTCATCGCCCCTGCCCTGGAGCAGGAGCTGCTCAACGCCCTGGCGGCCTCGGCCCGCGTGCAGGCCCGCCTCGACCAGGTCGTGGACCGCACGCGGGCGCTCGTGTCGCGGGTGCCGGCGCGGGGATCCCGCGGCCGCGGTTGCGGCGGCGGATCGCGCGGCCGCCGAGTTCGAGCCACGCACCCTGACCGGCATCGAGCGGCAGCTGCTGGAGGAGCGGCTGGCCACCGAGCGTGCCGCGGCGCTCGCCGCCGCCGAGGCGGAGAAGGCGTCCGCGGAAGCCGCCGCGCTCCACGCACAGGAGGAGGCGGCCGCCGCACGCGAGGCGGCGCAAGGCGTCGGGGTCGAGCCGCGAACGGAACGACCCGGGTTGCGCATCCCGGCGTGGCGCCGGCATGTCCGCGACGCGACGTCGACCGGCGTCGCGACGCAATCCGGAGCGCAGGCCCGGCCGTCCCACGGACGGCGCAACCGCCGGGTCCGAGAGACCGTGTCGGCGCCGCCTGGCACCGGAGCCCTCATCGTCCTGACCCTGATCCCGACCGTCACGGCACTGCTCGGCTTCGGCCTGGTGACCTTCGTGGGGGCAGACCGCGGCACGCAGGTCGGGCGCCTGGTGACAGGACTGATCCTCGTCGGGCCGGTGGCCAGCCTGGGGGTCCTGATGGCGCGCCGCTGGTGGCCGCGCCTCGCCCCACTGGTGGCCTTCACGTCGGTCACCGTGCTGGCCCTCATCGCGTGGTCGCTCACCGGGGCGCCGGGCTGAATTGACAACGGCGCGGGCGCGCTGCGACCATCGAACCACACACATCGGCTGAGACGGAGCCAGCGCTCCGCGTCGCCATCGCGCCACGAGCGAGCCCGGACGGTGGAAGCGGGCGGTCCGCGAGACGCGGGGAGATCACTCCCGAGCCGGAGGCGTGAGCCTCCCGGGTGCGCCACCCGATACCAGCAGGCGGCGTCATCGGTCTGCCCCGGCAGGCCCGTGGCGCGACGAGAGGACCGATGATCCATCGGTCAAGCGCGGGTGGTACCGCGGACGTCACACTCGACGCCCGTCCCGGAGTGATTCCGGGGCGGGTTCGTTGCTGTCAGGAGAAGATCGGCGTTGTTCAAGCAGGTGGAAAAGGAGCTGGACGTACCGGCGCTCGAGCGCGAGCAGATCGAGCGCTGGCGCGAGCGCGACACGATGGCGCGCTACCTGGCGAAGGACGAAGCCTCGGAGACGCGCTTCAGCTTCCTGGACGGACCGATCACCGCCAACAACCCGATGGGCGTGCACCACGCATGGGGCCGCACCTACAAGGACCTCTTCCAGCGCTTCCACGCCATGCTCGGCGAGAAGCAGCGCTTCCAGAACGGGTTCGATTGCCAGGGCCTGTGGATCGAGGTCGAGGTCGAGAAGCAGCTTGGCTTCAACAACAAGCGCGAGATCGAGGCGTTCGGCATCGACCGCTTCGTTGAGCTGTGCAAGGCGCGCGTGGACCAGTTCGCCGCCGTCCAGACCGAGCAGAGCAAGCGCCTCGGCTACTGGATGGACTGGGACAACAGCTACTACACCAACTCGGACCAGAACAACTACACCATCTGGGCGTTCCTGGCCGAGTGCCACCGCCGTGGCCTCGTGTACCGCGGTCACGACGTCATGCCGTGGTGCCCGCGCTGCGGGACCGGCCTCTCCAACATGGAGATCGCGACCGAGGGCTACCGCGAGCTGCGCCACCTGTCGCTGACGGTCCGGCTGCCCATCACCAGCCCCGGGCACGAGAACGAGGACCTGCTGGTCTGGACCACCACCCCGTGGACCCTGTCGAGCAACGTCGCCGCAGCCGTCAACCCGACGCTCACCTACCAGCTGGTGGAGGGCCGCGACGGCCGGCGCTGGTGGGTGAGCCACGGCTCGCGGCAGCGCGTGGCCGGCGACGCGCCGGTCCTCGCCGAGGCGAGCGGCGCCGAGCTGGTCGGCCTCACCTACGACGGCCCGTTCGACGAGCTGCCGGTGGCGGCGGGGGTCGAGCACCGGGTCGTGCCGTGGGACGAGGTGAGCGACGCGGAGGGGACCGGCATCGTGCACATCGCACCCGGCTGCGGGCAGGAGGACTTCGCCCTCTCGAAGGAGCACGGGCTGGCGGTCCTCGACCCGATCGACGAGTCGGGCATCTTCCGCGCCGGCTACGGCTGGCAGAGCGGCCGCTTCGCAGGTGCAACGCCGGAGCCGAAGGACGACATCGCGTACGACGTGGCGGCCGACCTGGAGGAGAAGGGTCTGCTGGTGGCGCGCGAGCAGTACCGCCATCACTACCCGGTCTGCTGGCGTTGCCAGACGCAGCTCGTGTTCCGGCTGGTGGACGAGTGGTTCATCGCCATGGACCCCCTGCGCGCCCCGCTCTCCGAGGCGACGCGCAGCATGGCCTGGCTGCCCGAGGGGATCGGCCTGGAGGAGCGCGAGCTCGACTGGCTGCGCAACATGGGCGACTGGATGATCAGCAAGAAGCGCTACTACGGGCTGGCGCTGCCGATCTGGGAGTGCAGCGACTGCGACGGCTGGGACGTGATCGGCTCGAAGGACGAGCTGAAGGAGCGCGCCGTCGAGGGCTGGGACGCGTTCGAGGGCCACTCCCCGCATCGGCCCTGGATCGACGCCGTGGAGGTGGCCTGCCGCACCTGCGGCGGCCGCTCGCGGCGCACCGTGGACGTGGGCAATCCGTGGCTCGATGCGGGCATCGTGGGCCTCTCGACGATGGGCTGGATGACCGACCGCGAGGAATGGGCGCGCTGGTTCCCCGCCGATCTCATCACCGAGTCGTTCCCCGGCCAGTTCCGCAACTGGTTCTACGCGCTCATCACCGAGTCGACGGTGATGACGGGCCAGGCGCCGGCGCGCAACCTGTTCGCCTACGCGCTGATGCGCGACGAGCACGGCGAGGAGATGCATAAGAGCCGCGGCAACGCGATCCCGTTCGACGAGGCCGCGGACCGCATCGGTGCCGACGTCATGCGCTGGCTGTTCTGCACCACCAACCCGGCTACCAACGTCAATTTCGGCTACGGGCCGGCCCACGAGGCGGTGCGCCGCTTCCTGCTGCCGCTGTGGAACACGTACGCCTTCTTCACCTCGTACGCGCGGCTGGACGGCTGGACGCCGGACGGGACCGATGACGTCTCCGGCGCGCGAACCCTCCTCGACCGATGGATCCTGTCCCGCCTCGACGCGGTGGTCGGGGAGGCGCGCGAGGCGCTGGCCGCCTACGACCCGCCGCGGGCCGCCCGGGCGGTCGAGGCGTTCGTGGTGGAGGAGCTCTCCGGCTGGTACGTGCGTCGCAACCGGCGCCGCTTCTGGAAGGGTGAGCTGGACGCCGACAAGCGCGCTGCCTTCGCGACCCTGCACCGCGTCCTCGTCGACGTCACTCGCCTCCTCGCGCCGATGCTGCCCCACGTGGCCGACACGCTGTGGGAGAACCTGGTGGTGGCGGTGGACCCCGGCGCCCCGGACTCGGTCCACCTTTCGTCGTATCCCGCGCCGCGGGCGGGTGCGCGTGATGTCGCCCTCGAGGCGGGGATGGACCGCGCTCGCCGGGTGGTGGCGCTGGGCCGTGCCGCGCGCAGCGCATCGGCGGTCAAGACGCGCCAGCCGCTGGCCGCGGTGCGCGTCCAGCTCCCCGGTGGGGTGACGTCCCTGGCGGACGATGCGGCGATCTCCGCGGAGCTCACCGCGATGGTGCTCGAGGAGCTCAACGTGCGCGCGCTCGAGGTCATCCCCGAGGGATCCGATCTCGTCGAGCGGTCGTTGTACCCGCTGCTCCCCGTGGTCGGGCCGCGGCACGGGAAGGGCGTCGGGCGGATCATGGCCGCCGCACGCTCCGGGGAGTGGACGCTCAACGACGACGGCACGGTGACCGCCGGAGGCGTCATCCTCGCCGAGGACGCCTTCGAGCTCACCGCACGGGCCAGCGCCGGTCACGAGGTGGCGGAGGAGGGCGGCCTGCTGGTCGCGCTCGACACGCAGCTCACGCCCGAGCTCGAGGCGGAGGGGATGGCCCGCGAGATCGGGCATCGCCTGCAGAACCTGCGCAAGGCCGCGGGCTACGAGCTGGCGGACCGCATCGAGGTCGCGATCACGGGCCCGCACGCGGTGGCGGATCGACTGGCGGCGCATCGCGACTGGCTTGCCGCGGAGCTGTTGGCGACATCCGTCGAGATCGGCCCGACGGCGACGCTGGCGGGTGCTGATCGGTCCGAGTCGGTCACCGTCGAGGGGGACGAGCTGACCCTGGCGGTGCGGCGCGCCTGAGGCGGAGGCCCGTCGGCCCTATCATGGGCAGCTGATGACCACCGAGCCGCAGCGCGCCCGCGGACGCGCCGACCTCCTCACCCTGCTGGCGGTCGCGGCCGTCATCCTCGTCGCGGATCAGTTGACGAAGCTGGCCATCATCAGCTCCATCCCGTACGGCGGCCGGGTCCCGGTGATCGGCGACCTGTTCATCCTGTGGCACGTCCGCAACACGGGCGCCGCCTTCAGCCTCTTCGAGGGCGGCCTGCTGCTGTTCATCGTGGTGACCGTCGTGGCGCTCGGGATGGTGGCCTACTTCCATCGGTCGTTCCTGGGTCGCAGCCGCTGGTTCCAGGTGATCCTGGGCGTGGTGCTGGGGGGTTCGCTCGGCAACTTCATCGACCGCCTGCGCTTCGGCTACGTGACCGATTTCCTCTCCTTCGGGTTCGGGGAGACGCGGTTCCCGACCTTCAACGTGGCCGATTCGGCGGTGGTGTGCGGCATCGGCCTGCTGGTCATCATCCTCACCTTCTTCAGCCCGGAGACGGACGCGGCTGCAGGCGCGAGCCACACGGAAGCCCGGACGTGAGCCGCCCGGTCGCCGAGACCCGGCTCGTCGAGGGGCTGGCGACGGCGGGCCGGTTCGACCTGTCGGTCGTCGCGGTGGCGGGCATCAGCCGCGCTCACGCCCAGCGGCTCATCTCGGACGGGCGCGCGCTGGTGGAGGGGCGCCGGGCGCGTGCCAGCGACCGCCTGGTCGGCGGCGAGCGGATCAACGTCGAGCTGTCGGCGCCGCCGGACGACACGCTGGTACCGGAGGACATCCCGCTCCGCATCGCCTACGACGACGCGACGATGCTCATCGTCGACAAGCCGGCCGGCCTGGTCGTGCACCCCAGCGCGGGACACGCCACCGGCACGCTGGTGCACGCGCTGCTCGGCCGGGCACGGGCGCGCGACGAGGTGCTGGGCAGCATCGCCGGCATGGAGCGACCGGGGATCGTCCATCGACTCGACAAGGACACATCCGGCCTCCTGCTGGTGGCCAAGACCGATGACGCCCAGGCGAGCCTGATGCGCCAGTTCGGCGACCGCTCGATCGCCAAGGAGTACCTCGCCCTCGTGCGCGGCGATGCGCCGGCGATCCGTGGCCGGGTCGAGGCGCCCATCGGCCGTGATCCCGCCGACCGGCAGCGGATGGCCGTCACCGCCGGCGGCCGCGATGCGGTGACCGAGTACGAGGTGCTCGCCACCGGCGGCGGCTACAGCCTGCTCGCCCTGCGTCCGCTCACCGGGCGTACACACCAGATCCGCGCACACCTGGCGTACCTGCACCTGCCGATCGCGGGCGACATGCGCTACGGTGGCGGGGTCGGGCCGGGCGGCCTCACGCGCCAGTTCCTGCATGCTGCGCGGCTGCGCCTGGCACGCCCGCTCGACGACGCGATGCTCGACGCGTGGAGCGAGCTGCCGGAGGACCTGGCCACGTCACTCGAGACCGCGCGCCTGACCAGCGAGCGCCTGCCGCGGGGCGTCGGGGCCGCCGTGGTGGGGGAGCCGAGATCCGAGGAGGCGCCATGACCGACGAAGCGAGCAGCAGCCCGAGCGACGACCGCTACGCCCCACCGGACGCCGCCCCCGCCAAGAAGATGACCTTCCCCAACCCGATGCTGGTGGTCATCAGCGGCCCGTCGGGAGTGGGGAAGAGCACCATCGTCGCCGTCCTGGCGCGGGCGCATCCGCAGGTTGTGCCCATCGTCACTGCCACGACCCGCGACCGGCGAACGGACGAGGTCGACAAGGTCCACTACCACTTCCTCTCCGTCGAGGAGTTCGAGGCGCTGCGCGCGGACGATGGGCTGCTGGAATCGGCGCGGGTCCACGACAACTGGTACGGGACTCCCATCTGGCAGGTGCGCGGCATCCTGGCCGCCGGCCGCGATGCCATCCTGACCATCGATCCGCAGGGCGCACGGGCGGTGCGCGCCCGCGTGCCGGACGCGCTGCTCGTCTTCGTCATGCCACCGTCGATGGAGGATCTCGAGGACCGCCTCACCGGTCGTGGCTCGGAGAGCGCCGCCAGCCTCGAACGCCGTCGCCGCGACGCCGAACGCTGGATGTCCGAAACGGACGACTACGACTACGTGGTCGTCAACGAGACCGATCATCCCGAGGAGGCCGCCGAGCGGATCTGGGAGATCATCTCCGCCGAGGCCCGCCGCGAGCCGCCGCGCGCGGTCAACGTCTAGCGATTCCAGGCATGGCCGGCCGTCCGGTCCGCGTGGCGGTCGACGCCCTGGCCGACCGCCCGGAGCGCACCTTCACCTACCTCCTGCCCGATGCCCTCGGCCCGGCGGCGCCGGGCTCCCTGGTGCTGGTCCCGTACGGCCGCCGACTGGCCCTCGGCTACGTCCTCCCCAACCTGACCGATCCGGAAGCCGATGCCGACGACGCCGAGCTCCGCGAGGTTGAGGCCGTGGTCTCCGCACCGATGCTGACGCCGGACCTCCTGACGCTTGCCGAGGAGGTCGCGGTCTACTATCGGGCGCCGGTCGGCACCACCCTGGCCTCGATGCTGCCGCCGGGCCTCGAGTCGCGCCTCTCGCGGCGCTGGGCGGTGGCCGACTCGGAAGCGCTGCCGGACGAGCTCCGGGCGCTCGTGCACGAAGGGTTCATCGAGGACGCGCCGCTCCTGCGTCACGCCCCACGTCGCGGGCGCGATGCCTGGCTCGAGAAGCTGCGCCGGTCCGGTGCGCTGCGCGCGCAGTGGACGCTCCGGGCGGCCGATGTCGCCGAGCGACGGGTCCGCGTGCTGCGCCCCGTCGGCGAGGGGACGCCGTCACGCCGCGCGCCGCTGCAGGTCGCGCTGCTCGAGGCAATCGCGGCGGGGGAGCGGACCTTCCCCGAGCTCGCCGAGTCGCTGGCCATGGACGCCGGACGCCTCCTCTCGCCGGCACGGCGCCTCGTGGAGCAGGGCCTTGCCGAGCTCGACTGGCGGGTGGAGGTTCGCGATCCGCTTGCCCACCGAACCCGACGCGCGCCAACGGACCACGACCTCGCGGGAGAGCAGCTCGCCGCCGTCGCCGCGATCGCCGCGCTCGTCCCCGGCGGGGAGCTGCTGCTGGAGGGCGTGGCCGCGGCCGGAAAGACGGAGGTCTACCTCGCGGCGCTCGCCGCGACTCTTGAGGCGGGACGCAGCGCCATCCTGCTCGTCCCCGAGCTGTCCGGCGTGGCCCAGCTGGTCGACCGGGTTGCCGCGCTCGCCGGCGACCAGGTGGTGGCGCTCCACTCAGGGCTATCGGGCGGGGAGCGGCACGACGCGTGGTGGCGGATCCTGCGCGGCGAGGCACGCGTCGTGGTCGGCACCCGCAGCGCCGCCATGGCGCCGCTCGCCGATCTGGGGCTGATCGTCGTCGACGAGGCGCATGACGGTGCCTACAAGTCGGACAGAACCCCACGCCTCGATGCCCGCTGGGCGGCGCGACGACGCGCTCGCCTCACCGGCGCGCGACTGGTGCTCGGCACAGCGACCCCCGACGTGGTCACGGTCAGTCGGGCGCGCGGCGGGATGGTGGAGCGGGTGCACCTGCGAGAGCGCCGCGTCGGCGCGGCGCCATCGGTCGAGGTGGTCGACCTGCGCGAGGAGCTGGCACAGGGCAATCGGTCCATCTTCAGCGGCATCCTGACCGATGCGCTGAGTGCACTGCGTCCTGGAACGGACCAGGGGATCCTGCTCATCAACCGCCGAGGTGCGGCGACCTTCGTGCTGTGCCGCGACTGTGGCGAGAGCGTCCGCTGCCCGGACTGCGACCTGCCGTACGTCTTCCATTCCTCCGGCGGGCGGTTGCGCTGCCATCACTGCGGGCGCACGGCCGCGCCTCCGGACGCGTGCCCG
The DNA here is from genome assembly GCA_963781555.1 of uncultured Chloroflexia bacterium. Taxonomy (GTDB): domain Bacteria; phylum Chloroflexota; class Limnocylindria; order QHBO01; family QHBO01; genus JAICQM01. Next base: position 408,756 of record CAWAGB010000006.1, read on the forward strand.
CGCTGTGGCTCGCTCCGCATCCGCTACTTCGGTGCCGGGACCCAGCGCGTGGAGGCCGAGCTGCGTTCGCGCTTCCCGCGGTTGCGTATCGGCCGCCTGGACTCGGACGTGCTCGCCGCCGGTCGCGGCTACGAGACCGTGTACGACGATTTCGCGGCCGGCGCCTTCGACGTGCTCGTCGGTACGCAGCTGGCGGCCAAGGGACTCGACCTGCCGAGCGTGGTGCTGGCGGCGGTGATCGCAGCCGACATCACCCTCAACCTGCCGGACTACCTGGCTCCCGAGCGCACGTTCCAGCTGCTGGCCCAGGTGGCCGGCCGGGCCGGCCGCGGACCGATGCCGGGGCGCGTCATCATCCAGACCTACGCGCCCACCCACTACGCGGTGAAGGCGGCGGCCGCCATGGAGGTGGATGCCTTCGCGGACGAGGAGCTGCCGCGCCGCCGTCTGCTGGGCTACCCGCCGGCCATCGGTCCTCGCCCGCCTGCTGGTGGCGGATGCGGACCGCGAGCGGGCCGAGGCACGCGGTCGCGAGGCGGCGGAAGCCGTCTCGATCCCGGGCGTCGAGGCGCTGGGTCCACTGCCCGCGTACGTGCCGAAGCGCGCCGGCCGCTGGCGGATGCAGGTCGTGGTGCGCGCCGAGACCGAGTCGGCCCGCGCCGACGCCCTCGAGCGCGTTCCGCCGGGCGTGGCGATCGACGTCGATCCGGAGTCGCTCCTCTAGGCATGCGGCGCATCGGTACAATGCGGACATGGTCGTCCGCGAGATTCTCACCGCCGAAGCCGCCATCCTGCGCGAGAAGACGAAGAAGGTCTCCTCGTTCGATGCGAGCCTGCACCGCCTGCTCGACGACATGCTCGAGACGATGCGCGATGCGCCCGGCATCGGTCTGGCCGCCAACCAGGTCGGGGTGCCGCTGCAGGTCGCGGTGATCGAGCTCGAAGACACCATCTACGAGCTGGTCAACCCGCAGATCGTAAAGGCGTCCGGGGAAGTGATCGACTGGGAGGGGTGCCTCTCGATTCCGGGCTTCGTGGCCGAGGTGACGCGCCACCAGAAGGTGACCGTCAAGGCCCGCGACCGCCATGGCAAGGAGTTCCGCATCAAGGGCGAGGACCTGCTGGCGCGGGCATTGCAGCACGAGATCGACCATCTCAACGGGATCCTGTACATCGACTACCTCGAGAGCCTCGAGGAGCTCGTCCGGGTGAGCGAGCATCCCGACGAGGTGCCCGAGGAGTCGGCAGCAAGCATCTGACGAGGACCGATGCCACGCGCCTCGTGAGTCGCATCGGGCGGATCGCCTTCCTCGGCACAGGGGCGTTCGGCGTCCCGCTGCTGCAACGCCTCGCGGAGCTTGCTGACGAGCTCCTCGTCGTCAGCCAGCCCGATCGTCCCGCCGGGCGCGGCATGCACTCGCGGCCCTCCCCGGTCAGCGCCTGGGCGCGCGAGGCGGGGCTGCGGGTGGAGACGCCGCGCCGTCTCCGCTCCGGCGAGGGCCGTGGGCTGCTGCGCGACTGGGCGCCGGACGGCCTGCTGCTCGTCGCCTACGGACAGCTCGTGCCCGACGACCTGCTGGCGCTGGCGCCGCGGCTGCCGCTCAACGTGCATCCCTCCCTGCTGCCGCGCCATCGCGGGGCGGCGCCGGTGGCATCCACCATCCTCGCCGGCGACACCGAGGGAGGCGTGACGCTGATGGTGATGGAGGCGCGCCTCGACGCCGGGCCGATCGTCGCGCAATGGACCGTGCCGCTCACCGGACGCGAGACCACCCCGGAGCTGGAGGGCCGGCTGGCGCGACTGGCGGCGGAGGCGGTACCGGCGGAGCTCGAGACGTGGGCCTCCCGTGCGATCGCGCCGCGCCCCCAGGACGAGGCGCGCGCGACGCTCATCCGGCCGTTCGGCCGCGAGGACGGGCGCATCGACTGGCGCCGCAGCTCGGTGGACCTTGACCGCCAGGTGCGTGCCCTCCAGCCGTGGCCGGGGGCGTGGACCACCCTCGACGGCAAGCGGCTGCATGTGCGTGCCGCGCACCCACTACCGGGGTTCGACGACCTCCCGATCGGGTCGCTGATCCCCGGCGAGGTGGTCCGGGTGGCATGCGGCCGCGGAGCGCTGGGGCTGGAAGTGGTGCAGCCGGAGGGCAAGCCGCCCATGGATGCCGGCTCGTGGCGCAACGGGATGCAGCGCGAGCACGTCATGCTCGGAGTGGACTGAACCCGGTCCACGAAGGCGCGGCGACCCTCCGCTATACTCCGGCCATCCCCCTGGAGGTGGGGAACAGCACGATGATCTTCGACCCCCGCTACATCTTCTTCGTTCTCATTCCGACCATTGCCATCACCGGCTGGGCGGCATGGCGGGTGCGTGCCACGTACTCGAAGTGGTCGAAGGTGGATTCCGGCATCAACCTCAACGCATTCGACTTCGCCCGCCAGCTGCTTGACCGCCAGGGGCTGCGCGACGTCAAGATCGAGCCGACTCCCGGCCAGCTCACCGACCACTACGACCCGCGCGGCAAGGTGCTGCGCGTGAGCAGCCAGGTCGCCGACGCGACGGCTCTGGAGTCGGCGGGCATCGTCACCTCCCAGCAGCGGCTCAGCGTGGCGGCGGCGGCGGTCATCGCCCACGAGGTCGGCCACGCCCTCCAGGACCACAAGGGCGAGCCGGCCATGAAGCTCCGCCAGCTCATCGTTCCCGCCGCCCAGTTCGGCTCCGGGGTGGCGCCATGGCTGATCATCGCCGGGGTGTGGCTGCAGTTCTTCGGGTTGGCGATCATCGGTCTCATCGGCTTCGCGGGCGCGGTGCTGTTCACCTTCGCCACCCTGCCGGTCGAGATCGGCGCGTCGGGCAAGGCGCTGGCCTTCGTCAACACCCTGGGCATGACCGGCGAGCGCCACCACGGCGCGCGCGCCGTGCTCAAGGCCGCGGCCTGGACGTACGTCGCCGGCGCGCTCACCGCGCTGCTGACGTTCCTGTACTACGCGTGGCTCGTCTTCGGACGTCGTGACTGAGCTGGCCCTGGCCGGCCCAGCGCCGGCCATCAGCGAGATCGCACCCGCACCGCTCGCCGCGTGGCTCGACGCCCGCGGCGAGCCCGCGTACCGGGCGGCGCAGATCCTGGCCGGCGCACATCGTGCCGACGCGGGCAGCTTCGCCGACCTGACCGACGTGCCGGGCCCGCTCCGTGCGGCGCTCGACGTCGACTTCCGCTTCAGCACCATCCCGGCGAGCCACGTGCTGACCGCCGACAACGGGCTGACCGCCAAGGCCGTGCACCAGCTTCACGACGGCCAGCGCGTCGAGTCGGTGCTGATGCGCTACCCGTCGCGCGGCAAGATGGGGGAGCGGACCACCATCTGCATCTCCTCGCAGGCCGGTTGCGCGGTCGGCTGTCCCTTCTGCGCCACCGGGCAGGCAGGCTTCGCCCGCCAGCTGAGCCCCGGCGAGATCGTCGACCAGGTACTGCACTGGCACCGGCCGCCGTGGCACGCGCTGGGGCCGGAGTGGCGGCCCAGCGACCGCAGCGCGACCTACAACATTGTCTTCATGGGCATGGGCGAGCCGCTCAACAATGCCGATCGGGTGTTCGACGCGGTGCGCCTTCTCAACGACCCGCAGCGGCTCGGTATCGGGGCGCGCCGCATCACGGTCAGCACCTCGGGGGTGGTCCCCGGGATCGACCGCATGATCGACGAGCTGCCGCAGGTCAACCTGGCGATCAGCCTGCATGCCGCCACCGACGACCTGCGCGACGAGCTGGTGCCCATCAACCGCAAGTGGCCGGTGGCCAGCGTCATCGACGCCGGCCAGCGCTTCTCCGAACGTACCGGCCGCCGGGTGAGCCTCGAGTACGTGATGATCGACGGCCTCAACGACACCGATGCGCAGGGCGCGGCACTTGTCGACGCGGCGCGCGGCTGGCGCAGCCACGTCAACCTCATCCCGCTCAACCCAACGCCCGGCTCGCGCTGGAGCGGCACGCCGGCGGCACGCATCGCGCATTTCGTCGAAGCGCTCCGGGCGGGCGGGATTTCGGTCACCGTGCGCGACACGCGCGGACGCGAGATCGAGGCGGCCTGCGGCCAGCTCCACGCGCAGCTCGCCGGCAGGGAGCTGCCGCGCGCCGGGCAAGCCCCCGACCCATCGGTCCCGGTCGCATGAGCGCCGAACTCCAGATCAGCGCCTCGATCCTGAATGCCGACTTCGCGCAGCTCGGCCACGAAATGCGGCGCGCGGTGGAGGGGGGCGTCGACTCGATCCACCTCGACGTCATGGACGGCCACTTCGTCGACAACATCACCCTGGGACCGGTGGTCGTCGAGGCCCTGCGGCCGCATGCAAGCGTCCCGTTCCACAGCCACCTCATGATCAGCCACCCGCTGGCCTACATCGACGCCTTCGCCGAGGCGGGCAGCGACCTGATCGTGGCCCACGTCGAGGCTGACGACGACCCGGGCGCGGTCATCGACGCCATCCGCGCGGCTGGCAAGGCCCCGGGCCTGTCGCTCAACCCCGACACCCCGGTGGACGACATCACGCCATACCTCGACCGCATCGAGCTGCTGCTGGTGATGACCGTCCAGCCCGGCTGGGGCGGCCAGCCGTTCCGGGGCGACGTCCTGTCCAAGATGGCCTGGCTGCGCGACGAGATCGATCGCCGCGGGCTTGACCTGCCCATTGGCGTGGACGGCGGCGTGAACCTGGAGACGATCCGCGAGGCCCACGATGCCGGGGGACGCGTGCTGGTGGTGGGCTCGGGGCTGTATCGTCATGACGGCGACCTGACGACGGTCGTCGACGACCTTCGCCGCGCTGCCCTCGCGGATGCCAACTGACCGATGCCGCGGCGTACCGCCGCGGAGCCATCCCGCCTGCCGACCTGGTGACATGCTGACTCGCACCCGACCACTCTCCCTGCTCCTTGTCCTCGCCGTGCTGCTCGCCGCGTGCGGCGAGAACGGCCCGCTCCCCATCGGCGGCTCGCCGACTCCGGTGCCGCCGCGAGAAGTGGCGGTCGTGGTGATCGACGGTGCCACCGGCGACCCGATCCCGGGTGCCATCATCACCGCCCACGGGCAGGAGCTGACCGCCGACGACACCGGGGCGGCGACGGTCACCGCCTTCGTCGACGACGCGGTCGAGGCCACCGCCGATGGCTACGAGGACGGCGCGGGGAGCGTCCCCGCCGACGGGGAGCTGCGCGTCGAGCTCCGCGACAACACCCTGGAGGGCACCGTCACCGACGAGACGGGGGCGCCGCTGGCCGGGGTCGACGTGTTCGTGGATGAGCAGGCCGACGGCGCCGTCGCCACGACCGACGAGGACGGCACGTACCTGCTGCCGGACGTGCCGGAGAGCGGGACGCTGATCTACAAGCGCGCCGGCTATCGGCTCGGCGAGATCCCGCTGGGCCAGCAGATGACGGTCGACGTGGCGATGGAGCCGTTCGGGGTCCGCGCGCTCTATGCGCCGTCGGCGGTCTTCGAGGCGCCCGGGCGCCTGGACGCCATGCTCGACCTGCTCGACCGCACGGAGGCCAACGCGCTGGTCATCGACGTCAAGGAGACGGACGGCAAGCTCTTCTGGGCCACCGATCTGCCCGAGGCGGTCGCCGCCGGATCGGTCCGCGAGAACCCGGTCTTCGACCTGGAGGAGCTGCTGCCGGCGCTGAAGGAGCGCGGCATCTACACCATCGCACGGATGGTCTCGATGAAGGACAACACGACCGCCGCGGCGCGGCCCGAGCTGGCGGTGATGAACGCCGCGACCGGGGAGCCGTGGCGCGACAACATCGGTGGCGCGTGGCTCGACCCGAGCGCCCCGGGCGTCGGGGAGTATCTGGCCGCGATCGCCGGCGATCTCGCCGACAAGGGCTTCGACGAGGTGCAGCTGGACTACATCCGTTTTTACAGCGATGGTCCGTACGACGTGGCCGATACCAACCTGCCGAACACCCAGTCGTTCCGGCTGCCGGCCATCGAGCGCGTCCTGCGCGTCGTGAGCACGCGGCTGCATCACACGCGTGCCTTCCTGGGCGCGGACGTCTTCCCGATCAGCTTCATCGTCCCCGACGACCAGGGGATCGGCCAGCGGCCGGAGGTGATCATGCCGTACGTCGACTACTTCTGCCCCATGGTCTACCCGTCGCACTACGGGCCCGGGGTGTTCGGCTACGGGATTCCCAACAACTACCCGTACGAGATCGTCGACGAGACGCTCAAGCGCATGAACGTCGAGGCGGAGGGTCTCCCGATGTCGATCCGGCCGTGGATCCAGGACTTCGGCTACGGGGCCCTGGCGCCGTACACCGCGGCCCAGGTGAAGGCCGAGATGGCGGCCGCGGCGGACAACGGGACGTCGGGCTGGATGATCTGGAACGCGCGCGCCATCTTCACCGAGGCCGCGCTGGCGCCACCGCGTCCGGGCGAGGACGCAGGACCGATCACCGCCGCCGCGCGCTGATGCGCCTCGTCGTGCAGCGCGTCACCCGCGCCGCCGTGCGGGTGGACGACGAGGTCGTCGGGGAGATCGGGCCGGGGGCAGTCGTGCTCACCGGGATCGGCACCGGGGACGACGATGCCGTCGTGGACCGGATGGCCGACAGGCTCATCGGCCTGCGCTACTTCGAGGACGACGAGGGGCGCACGAATCGCGCGATCAGCGACATGGGCGGCGAGCTGCTGGTGGTGAGCCAGTTCACCCTCTACGCCGACGTGCGCCACGGCCGGCGTCCCGGCTTCACGGACGCGGCACCGCCGGAAGTTGCGGCGCCACTCGTCGATCGCTTCGCGGCGCGGCTGCGTAGTGTCGGCGTCAGGGTGGCTACGGGCCGCTTCGGCGCCTCGATGGCGCTGGAGCTGGTCAACGACGGCCCGTTCACCATGGTCCTGGACTCTGCCTGACCGAGGGGCGCCGGACACAACGACGCCCGCGTCAGGTGACGCGGGCGCATCGGTCTGGAGCAGAGGAGAGTCAGACCTTCTGGGAGGTCCTGATGCAACGGCTGCAGGCCTGGACCCGCTTCGTCGTGCCGTTCGTGGTGACGGTCATCGGCTGCAGGTTGGGGATCCAGCGGCGCAGCGCGCGCTTGCGGTTCATGCCGACGGACTGGGGGTTCCAGCCGGTGATCGGCTTCTTGCCGCAGATGTCGCAGATGCGGGCCATGGTGAGGTGCTCCAATCACGAAACAACCGGCGCGAGGCGCCGGAGCGACCCGGATCGTAGCACGCTAGGATCGAGCCATGCAATCGAGCGCCCCACGGCGGGCGTGACCGTCACCGGCACGGCGCCCGCCCTTCGTCCCGAGGACCTCGACGCCCCGATTCGCGCCGTGCTGCCGGACCTGGCGCGCAGCGCGGCGGCGCTCAAGCGGCTCGGCATCACCACCCCGCGCGAGGCGATCTTCCACCTCCCGTTCCGCTACGACGACTTCAGTGAGCTGCGCCACCTCGGCGAGCTGGTGGAGGACGAGAAGCAGTCGGCGGTGGTGCGGGTCGGCACGATCAAGATCGAGAAGGGCTTCGGACGCCGGCCGCAGCGCGTGATCGCGCAGCTCACCGACGACACCGGCAGCGCGGAGGCCGTCTGGTTCGGGCGCCGCTACGTGGAGCGCCGCCTCGCGACCGGCGACGAGATCATGGTCAGCGGCAAGGTCACCATGCGCGGCTGGCGACCCCAGTTCACCTCGCCCGAGTTCACGCCGGCGGGAAAGGAGTCGCTGCACACCGCGCGCGTCGTGCCGGTCTACCCGCTTGCCGCCGGCGTCACCCAGAAGCGTGTCCGCGAGCTGCTGGCGCGCATCCTGGAGCGCGCCCTGCCGGCGCTGCCGGACCCCCTGACCGATGCGGAGCGCGACCGCCTGCCGCGCCTCGCCGACGCCCTTGCCACGGTCCACTTCCCCGAAGCGGAGACCGATGTTGCGGCGGCGCTGGACCGTCTCGCCTTCGATGAGCTGCTCGCTCTCCAGCTGACCCTCGCGCGCGCCCGGCTGGCACGCACCGGGCAGCACGCCCCGCCCATCACGGTGGATGCCACCGAGCTCGACGCGCTGCTCGCCGCGCTTCCCTTCCAGCTGACCGGCGACCAGCGGCGATCCGTGGAGGAGGTGCTCGCCGACCTGGCCCGCGACCAGCCCATGCGGCGCCTCCTGCAGGGCGACGTGGGGAGCGGCAAGACCGCGGTGGCGGCGGTGGCGCTCGCCGCGACCGTCCGCGCGGGCTGGCAGGGCGCGCTGATGGCGCCCACCGAGATCCTCGCCCGCCAGCATCACGCCGGCCTCGCCCCGCTCCTCGACGCGCTCGGCGTGCGGGCCGAGTTCCTCTCGGGCTCGCTCGGGGCCGCGCGGCGGCGTGACGTGCACGAGAAGCTGGCGACGGGGATGGCCGACGTGGTGATCGGCACCCACGCCGTGATCAGCGAGGGCGTGGCACTGCCGCGGCTGGGACTGGCGGTGGTGGACGAGCAGCACCGCTTCGGGGTGGCGCAGCGGGCCGCCCTGCAGGCGAAGGCGGGGGAGCGAGACCCGCACGTGCTGGCCCTCACCGCGACGCCCATCCCGCGCACCCTGGCGCTCACCTTCTACGGCGACTTGGCGATCAGCAGCATTCGCGAGCTGCCGCCGGGCCGCCAGCCGATTCGCACCGAGATCCGGGATCGCTCCGCATTGCCGAAGATCCAGGGGTTCCTGGCCGACGAGGCGGCCGAGGGGCGCCAGTCGTTCGTGGTGGTGCCGCTCGTCGCCGAGTCGGAGGCGCTCCAGGCGGCCTCGGCGGAGGCGGAGGCGGAGCGGCTGAGCGCCGCCCTCCCGGAGCTGCGGATCGGGATCGTCCACGGCCAGCAGAAGGCCGACCTCAGGGACGCGACCATGACCGCATTCGCCGCCGGGGAGATGGACGTCCTGGTGGCGACCACCGTCATCGAGGTCGGGATCGACATCCCCAACGCCAGCGTGATGCTCGTCGAGGACGCGGAGCGCTTCGGGCTGGCACAGCTGCACCAGCTTCGCGGTCGGGTCGGCCGCGGGGTGCATCGGTCCTTCTGCATCCTCCTCTCGGACGCGGAGGACGAGCGCAGCCGCGAGCGGCTCGCGGTGCTGCGCGGCTCGCAGGACGGGTTCGTCATCGCCGAGGCCGACCTCGCCCTGCGCGGCGCCGGCAACCTGCTCGGGACGCGCCAGGCCGGCCTGCCGCCGCTCAAGGTGGCGAGCCTCTTCGAGCCGCGCCACATCCGCCTGGCGTGGGGTGCCAAGGAGCTCGCCGACCGACTGCTGGCCGATGATCCGACCCTCGAGCGTCGCCCGGCGCTGGCACGGGCGCAGGCCGAGTTCGTCGCCCGTGAGGAGGGCGACGAGACGGACGCCCACTAGGCCGATGCGCGTCATTGCCGGCACCGCCCGCGGCGTGCCGCTCGTCGCCCCACGCGACCGCGGTACGCGGCCGATCACCGACCGTGTCAAGGAGACCCTGTTCGGCATCCTGGGCACGCGCGTGCTGGACGCGCGCTTCCTCGACCTGTACGCCGGAAGCGGCGCGATCGGCATCGAGGCACTCTCCCGGGGAGCGGCCCACGCGACGTTCGTGGAGCGCCATCGCGACGCCGTTGCGGCGATCCGCGCCAACCTCGAGAAGACCCGCCTGGGCGGCGAGGCATCGGTCCATCCGGGGGACGTGGAGCGTTTTCTGGCCGCGCCCCCGGAGATTCCCTACGACCTGGTGGTGCTGGATCCGCCCTACGCCGAGCGTGCTATCCTCGCGCCGCTCTCGGGGCTCGAGGGCCTGCTGGCGCCAGGCGCCACGGTCGTGGTCAAGCACTTCTGGCGCACCGAGGTGCCGGAGACGCCGCAGCTGGTGCGGACGCGGGAGCGACGCTTCGGGGAGACGATGCTGACCTTCCTGGAGCAGCCCCAGGCTGAGGAGGCCCAATGACCCGAATCGCCGTATTTCCCGGCTCGTTCGACCCGATGACCAACGCCCACCTGGACGTGGCCAGGCGCGCCGCCACGCTGTTCGACGGGCTCATCGTCGGTGTCCTCAACAACCAGAAGAAGCAGCCGCTCTTCCCGATCGAGGAGCGCGTGGAGCTCATCCGCGCCTCCGTGTCCGGACTGGGCGACCACGTCTCGGTGACTGCGTTCGACGGTCTGACGGTCGAGTTCGCGCGCGGCCACGGCGCCGGGTTCATCGTCCGCGGCCTGCGCGCGGTGAGCGACTTCGAGGCCGAGCTGCAGATGGCGCACACCAATCGCAAGCTGGCACCCGAGGTGGACACCACCTTCCTGATGAGCGCGCTGGAGTTCGGCTACCTGAGCTCCAGCCTGGCCAAGGAGGTCGCGATGTTCGGCGGCGACATCGGCGGCATGGTGCCTGAGCCGGTGGCTGATGCGCTGCGCGGTCGCTACCCGGCGCGCTGAGCGGCCTCCCGGCACGCACGCCGGGCGTGGACGCTGCCAGACGGGCGACGGTATGATCGGCGCCACAGCCTGACGCGACCGTCCCACGAACAGGAGGCCGACACGGACATCATCTTTCTCGTCGAGCGCCTCGAGTCCCTCGTGGCGGCCGGCAAGAAGCTGCCTCTCACCAACAACGTCGTCCTCGACCAGGCCGCCGTGCTGGAGCTGATCGACCAGCTCCGCGTCTCGGTGCCCGACGAGGTGCGCCAGGCGAAGCGCATCACCGAGGAGGCGACGCGCATCGGTGAGCGGGCGCACGACGAGGCGGACCAGGTGATCGCCCGCGCCCAGGAGCAGGCGGCGCAGCTCCTCGAGGAGCGCGAGCTGGTGAAGATGGCCCAGCAGCGCGCCACCGAGCTCATCGACCAGGCGCAGGCCGAGGCGGCCGAGATCCGGCGCGGCGCCGACGAGTACGCGGCGGGCGTCCTGATCCGGCTCGAGGGCGAATGCATCAAGGCGCTCACCAGCATCAAGCGCGGCCTCGACATGCTCGACGACCGCTACCGGCCGACAGACGCCACCCGGGACGCCCTGGCGGAGACGTCCAACGAGGTCGAAGGGGCGGGGTCGGGCCACCGGTCATGACCTCGTTCAACGTCGCGGGACTCCTCGCGGAGTCGCCGGGCGCGACGCGCGAGGCGCGTCTCCGCGATCACTACGTCACCCTCGGGGCGGACGTGGAGCTCGCCGGACCGATGGATGCCGACCTGCGCATCCAGCGCACCAACCGCGGCATCCTGCTGCGCGGCTCGGCGCGCGCCCCGCTGCTGCGCACCTGCGCGCGATGCCTGGACACGTACGTGGAGGACGTCGAGGTCAGTCTCGATGAGGAATACCTGCCGACGATCGACCCCGCCGCCGGCACGGTCGTCGAGCCACCGCCGGGCGAGGAGCCGACCTCGTTCATTGACGGCCACCACGAGATCGACCTGCGGCCGTTGCTGCACGATGAGCTGGCCCTGACCGAGCCGATGCACCCGCTCTGCCGTCCCGACTGCCCCGGCCTGTGCAGCGTGTGCGGGCGCTCCCTGGCCGGCGGCGCCCACGATCACGGCGACGAGGAGCTGGACCCCCGGCTCGCGGCGCTGGCGCAGCTCCTGGAGCGCGAGCAGTAGGCCGTTCCCCGATGCTCGGGTGGCGGCCGCGGCCGACGCACGGCTATACTGCGGCGTTCCCCAGTCACCTCTCCGGAAGATCAGGAGTCACGCGTGGGCGTTCCCAAGCGCAAAGTATCCAAGGCCCGCCAGGGCGAGCGCCGCGCTCATCTGGCCATCAGCGCACCGGCCCTCGTGGAGTGTGATCACTGCCACGAGCTGAAGCGGGCGCATCATGTCTGTCCTACCTGCGGCTACTACGACGGCCGCGAGGCGATGCCCATCGAACAGGCGTCGCCGGCAGAGGGGCAGCGCTAGCCACACCATGAAGCACGGCGGGCGTTGAGCGCCATGCGCATCGCGGTCGACGCGATGGGTGGCGACCACGCACCGCGTGAGATCGTCCGAGGGGCGATCGACTACGCCGCCGCGAACGCCGACGAGGTGATCCTCGTTGGTGACGTGCCCCGTCTCGAGCGCGAGATCGCGGAGTACGGCCGCGGCCGTCCCGCCAGCGTCAGCTTCGTCGACGCGCCCGACGTGATCGAGATGGGCGAGCATCCCGCCGCCGCCCTGCGCGCCAAGCGTCGCGCGTCGATCCGCGGTCGCCACCGACCTGGTGCGCGATGGCAAGGCTGACGCCGTCGTCAGTGCCGGCTCGACCGGCGCCACCATGGCCGCGGCCGTCTTCCGCCTCGGGCGCATCGAGGGCATCGATCGCCCGGCACTGCCGGCCCACATGGTCACCGCCACCGGCCCGATCATGATCCTCGACGTTGGTGCCAACGTCGACAGCAGCGCGACCAACCTGGTGCAGTTCGCGGCCATGGGCGCGATCTTCGCCGAGCGCGTGCTGCACGTGACGAATCCGCGTATCGGCCTCCTCAACATCGGCGAGGAGGTGGAGAAGGGTGACATTTTGGCGCGCGCCGCGCACGAGCGCCTGGCGTCGGCGGACCTCAACTTCGTCGGCAACGTCGAAGCCCACGAGATGATCGCGCACCGCGCCGACGTGGTGGTCTGCGACGGCTTCGTCGGCAACGTGGTGATCAAGCTCTTCGAGGGGCTGACCAGCTACATCTTCCGCTCCCTGCGAGCCGACCTGCAGCAGGGGCCGGTCGCGCCGCTGGCGCTGCTGGCGCTCAAGCCTGGCTTCGACCGCATCCGGCAGCGGTTCGACTACGAGCGCTACGGCGGTGCTCCGCTGCTCGGGGTGCGCGGGGTGAGCATCGTGACCCACGGGCGCGCCAAGGCCCGGATGATGGAGCACGCCATCCGCGTCGCGTCGGAGGCCGCCTCGGCGCGCATCCCCGACGTCATCGCCGAGTGGACGCGAGCGCATCCTGCCCTGCGGGTGGTCCCGGACGATGCGGCGCCAGCAGCGGGCGCGGAGCTGTGACCGATACGGCGAGCACGCCGCGCGCAAGCGTGGACCGACCCGGCATGCGCGCCCGACGGCTTGCCCTGATGGCGCTGTTCGAATCAGAATTCGGTGCGTCCACGGCGGATGGCGCACTGGCGCGCATCGGTGAGGAACGCGGGGTTCCGGCGGCCGTGGCCGAGCACGCGGAGCGGATCGTGCGCGGCGTGCTCGCCGAGCGTGGGGCCCTCGACGTGGAGCTTGCTCGCCTGGCGCCGGCGATTCCCATCAGCGAGCTCGGAAAAGTCGAGCGCGCGATCCTCCGGAGCGCACTTTGGGAGGTGCTATACTCCGCCGCGACCCCGGTCGGGGAGACCATCAACGATGCGGTTTCCCTTGCCCGGATCTATGCCGGAGACGCAGCTCGACGACTCGTGAACGGTGTCCTGGGCAGCGTCTCGAGATCATCGGGTGCAGGAGATAACGCGTGACCGACGGAACCACTTTCGAACGACTCAAGAAGATCATCGTCGAACAGCTCGGCGTCGACGAGGAAGAGGTCACCCTACAGGCCTCGTTCGTCGAAGACCTCAATGCCGATTCGCTCGACCTGGTCGAGCTCATCATGAGCCTCGAGGAGGAGTTCGGGATGGAGATCTCGGACGAGGACGCCGAGAAGATCCAGAAGGTCTCCGACGCGGTCGAGTTCATCGAGGAGCACCAGGCGTAGCGCCGGAGGCGCGATGGCCACCAACCCGCCACCGAGCTTCGACCAGCTCGGCGCGCAGCTCGGGATCGAACTGACCGATCCGGAGGCCATCCGCCAGGCGTTCGTCCACAGCTCGTACTACAACGAGAACCCCACCAGTGCCGCGGGGCACAACGAGCGCCTCGAGTTTCTCGGGGACGCCGTGGTGGGGCTCGTGGTCTCCCGCCTCCTGTATGAGCGCTACCCGGACGAGGACGAGGGCTTCCTGACCGCGCGTCGCGCGGCGCTCGTCAACCGCGACGCACTCGCGGGCCTCGCGCTGCAGCTCGGCCTCCACGAGTTCCTGCTGCTCGGCCGCGGGGAGGCGGACGCCGGCGGCGCGACCCGCCCCAGCCTGCTGGCCGGCACGTTCGAGGCCCTGGCCGGCGCCGTCTTCTTGGCAGAGGGCCTGGATACGACACGCACCTGGCTGCGAGCCCTCTTCGGGGAGCGTCTCGACCTTCGCGGCGACGAGGACGCGCCTCCCAAGTCGGCGAAGAGCCGGCTCCAGGAGTGGAGCCAGCGCCATCGCCACACGCGGCCGCACTACCAGCTCCTGGCCACCGCCGGCCCGGCGCACGACCAGCTCTTCACCGTCGCCGCCGTCCTCGCCGGCGAGCAGCTCGCGGTAGGGGAGGGCTCCAGCCGCCAGCGCGCCGAGGAGCATGCCGCCGAGGCCGCCCTGCTCCTGCTCGACTTCGACGCCCCATGAGTCGCCTCAAGGAGCTGCGCCTCCACGGCTTCAAGTCGTTCGCGGATCCGACGCGCTTCGTGTTCGAGCCCGGTGTCAATGCCGTCATCGGCCCCAACGGCTCGGGGAAGAGCAACATGGCCGACGCCGTGCGCTGGGTCCTGGGCGAGCAGTCCAACCGCTACCTGCGCACGCGGCGCGCCGAGGACGTGATCTTCGCCGGCTCGCAGGCTCGCAAGCCGCAGGGCATGGCCGAGGCGGTCCTGACCCTGGACAACGCCGACGGGAGCCTGCCGGTCGAGTTCGGCGAGGTGTCGATCGGGCGACGCGCGTATCGGTCCGGCGAGAGCGAGTACCTCATCAACGGCGCGCGGGCGCGGCTGCGCGACATCGTCGACCTGCTCGGCGAGGGCCAGCTGGGCGCCAACGCGCTGGTCGTGGTTGGGCAGGGAACGGTGGATGCGGCCCTCTCGCTGCGGCCGGAGGAGCGGAGACAGCTCTTCGAGGACGCCGCCGGTGTCAAGTCCCTGCAGGTCCGCAAGAACGAGGCGCTGAGCCGCCTCGCCCGATCCCGGGACAACCTGGTGCGCGTCGCCGACCTGGTCGGCGAGCTGAAGCCGCAGGTGCGCCGCCTGTCCCTCCAGGCGCAGCATCAGCAGGAGCACGCCTCGCTCGGGACGCGGGCGCGGGCCACGATCATCGAGCTCCACCGCCGGCGGGAGACGACACTGCGCTCGGTCCTGGGGGAGGCCCGACGGGCTGCGGCCGCTGCCGAGGCGTCGCTGGAGGCGCACCGTGCCAGCCTGGCGGCCGGGCGCGCCGAGGTGGAACGCGCCGAGACCAGCTACTGGGAGGCGGAGGCCGAGGCGCGCGCCGCCGGTGAGCGTCGCTCGACGACCCGCGAGGCGCTCGTGCGCGCCGAAGGACGGCTCGAATCGCTGGTCGCCCGCGCGCGTGAGCTTGAGGAGGCCACGCGACGCGACGAGGCAGCCATGGTGGAGGCGCGCGCTGCGCTCGCCCACCTGACCGATGTCAGCGGCCTCGAGGCGGAGATCACACCGGCGATCGAGGCGTCACGGAAGGCCGAAGAGGGCTGGCGCGCCGCGATTTCGGCCCTTGCTGCCGCAGACGCCAGCCTGCTCGAGGCCGAGGAGCGGCTGTCGGCCGCCCGCGCCGCGGATGCCGACCGGCTGGCCGCCCGTGCCCGGGCAACGGAGCGCCAGGCGGCAGCCGCGGAGCGGGTCGGTCGCCTCGAGGCGGATCACGCGACCGCTGAGGCCGCGCTTCGCGAAGCACGCACGCTGCTGAAGCCTGCAGCGGAGCTCACCACCACCCGGATCGCCGCAGCAGAGCGAGCGCGCACCGCACTGCAACAGGCGGAGCGCGACGCGGAGGACGCAGTTCGTGCCGCCGACGAAGCCCTCGGCCGCGCCAGCGAGGTCGAGCGACGAACGCGAACCCTGGAAGCGGAGCTGACCGCCCTCGAGGAGCGGGCGGCACACGGCGAGCGACTGGCCCAGCGCCTCGTGGCAGCCGGCTGGACGGCACTCCTCGATGCGGTCGAACCACCGCAGGCCGCCTGGGCCGCGATCGAGGCAATCGTGGGAGGCCCGCTCGACGAGGCGCTGCTCTGGGATGGGACCGATCCCTCCACGAGCACGATGGGCACCGCTGGCGTCGCGCGCCTTCTCGCCACCGGCGCACCGAATGAGGCGGAGCGGGAGGCGGCGCTGACCGCCGTGGGCGGTGACCGCACCCTGGCGGAGCTGCTGGGCGACGCGAACTTGCCACTGGCATTGCGGCGGGTCGCCGTCGCGCCGGACCTGGCACATCTCCTGGACGGATGGCGCCGGCTGCCGGCGGGCTGGGTGGCGGTGACCGAGGCCGGCGACGTCGCGGACGGCCGCGGCGTGGTGACGGTCCGCGGGCGCGACGACGCCCACGCCGGAGAGGCGGCACGCCTGCACGCGCGACGCCGCCAGCTCGTCACCGAGCTTGGCACCCTGCGGGCCGCCCGCGACGGCGCACGCTCCACGGCGGTCGAGGCCGAGGCGCAGCGAGACGCACGACGGGAGGCGCGCCTGCAGCTGCGCGACGCGGCGGAGCGCGCCGAGCGCGCACAGCGCGAGGCGGCTACGGCGCATGCCACCGTGGCGGCGCGCGAGGAGCGCGCGCGCGCCGAAGCGGAACGTCTGGCAGCTGCACTCGACGAGGCGCGCGCGCAGGTGACCATCAACGAAGCTGAGCGGGCCCAGGCATCGCCGGCCGACGCCGGCATCGAGGCCCTCGTCGCGGCGGCCGAGCGAGCACGCGCGGCACGCGATGACGCGGCGGCGGCACGTGACACCGCCCGCGATGCGTGGCAGACCGCGCGCGGAGCGGCCGAGGCGGCCGAGGCACGGAGCGCCGGCAGCCGCGGCGCACGCTCGCTGGCCGAGGCCCGCATCGCGAACCTGGAGACCACCCTGCCGGCCCAGCGCACGGCGCTGGCAGCCATCGTGGGCGAG
Source organism: uncultured Chloroflexia bacterium (assembly GCA_963781555.1). Taxonomy (GTDB): domain Bacteria; phylum Chloroflexota; class Limnocylindria; order QHBO01; family QHBO01; genus JAICQM01. Next base: position 425,610 of record CAWAGB010000006.1, read on the forward strand.
CGGGCTGCCGCGCAGGCGGCGCTCGATGAGGCGCGCGCCGCGGACGCCACGAGCCAGGCCGCACACCAGGCTGCCGAGGAGGCGCGCGAGGCGCGGCGGCGCGAGCTGCTCGAGCTGGAGCGGGGGAGGGGAGGGGCGGCAGTCCGTCTCGCCGAGCTGGAGCGGAGGGCGCAGACGACGGCCATCGACGCATCGCGGGCCGAGGACGCGCTCGCCGCTGCGGGACGCGAGCGTGAGCTCGCGCTCGAGGCGATCGCGGACGCGCCGGACGAGCCGCCGGCCGATGCGGCCACCGAGCCGGCCACCACGGTCGACCTCACCGCGTTCGACGACGCCGAGCTCGACGCCGAGCTGCGTCGCGTGCGGCGCACGCTGGGCCAGATCGGATCGGTCAACCCGTTCGCCATCGAAGAGCATCGCGAGCTCGCCGAGCGGCTGGAGGGGCTCACCTCGCAGGAGACGGACCTGACCCAGGCGATCGGCTCGACCGAGGAGCTCATCACGACCCTCGACGGCGAGATCAACGGACGTTTCAATACCGCCTTCGCACAGATCGCGACCCGTTTCGACGAGTTCTGCCAGCTCCTCTTCGCAGGCGGATCCGCGTCGTTGCAGCTATCGGATGGGGAGGACGGCGAGGCGCCCGGCGGGATCGAGATCGTCGTGCGCCCTCCCGGCAAGCGCCTCCAGCGCCTGGCGATGCTCTCCGGCGGGGAGCGAGCGCTGGCAGGGGTTGCGCTCCTGTTCGCCATGCTGAGCGTCAACCCGGTGCCGTTCTGCATCCTGGACGAGGTCGACGCGGCCCTCGACGAGGCCAACATCGGTCGCTTCGCGGACGCGTTGCGCAGGCTCAGCGAGTCGATCGACTTCGTGGTGATCACCCACAACCGCGCCACCATCGAGGTCGCCGATACGATCTACGGCGTGACCATGACCGATGCCGCCGTATCGCGCGTCCTCTCCCTCCGTCTGGCTGACCTGCCCGCCGAGGTCAGCGCCTGATGTTCTGGCGCCGGCGCGACGAGCCGGACGGTGGGCCAGAGACGCCCGAGCAGACCGATTCCCAACCCGCCGAAGAGCCGATGACGGTCGCCCGACCGTCCCGCAGAGCAACCGGGATGGCGGGCATGGGACTGCGTGCCCGGCCCTCTGGCCTGGGCTCCCGGCTTCGCTCGATTCTCGGGGTCGGTGCCCCCGCCACCGAGGCGACGTGGGAAGAAGTCGAAGAGGCGCTGGTCGCCGCCGACGTCGGAGCAGAGACGACCCTCGGGCTGGTTGACGCCGCACGGGAACGATTCCGTCGCGACGGCGGCCGCACCGGCGGCGACGTGCGCCGCGCGCTCGCCGAGGAGGTGACTGAGCGCCTCAGCGCGGCGGGGTCCGGAGCATTCGAGCTGGGTCCGGCGCCGGCGATCATCCTCTTCGTGGGGGTCAACGGGACGGGCAAGACCACGACCATCGGGAAGCTCGCCTACCGGCTGCATGCCGAGGGGCTGCAGATCGCCCTGGCGGCGGCCGACACCTTCCGCGCCGCGGCGATCGAGCAGCTGCGCATCTGGGGCGAGCAGGTCGGGGTGCCGGTCATCGCTCAGCGCGCCGGGGCGGATCCCGGAGCGGTGGCCTTCGACGCCGTGGCCGCGGCCGAGTCGCGCAACCTGGACGCCGTGCTGGTGGACACCGCCGGCCGCCTCCAGAACAAGACCCAGCTCATGGCCGAGCTGGGAAAGATCCGCAACGTGATCGCCCGGCGCCTCGAGGGACAGCCGCGCCACGTCCTCCTCGTCCTCGACGCGACGACCGGGCAGAACGGGCTCATCCAGGCGGAGGCGTTCAGCCGCGAGGCGGGCGTTACCGGCATCGTGCTGACCAAGCTGGATGGCTCGGCCAAGGGCGGCGTCGCGGTGGCGGTCGCCGATCGGCTCGGTGTGCCGATCGTCTTCGCCGGGGTCGGCGAGGAGATCGACGCCCTCGCCCCGTTTGATCCGGCCGCCTATGTGGAGTGGCTGTTCGCCGACTGAGCGTGCGCTAGAATGGGCAGCCGTTTGACGCGCCGCCCCCTCGCGAGCGCGCGGCCCACATCGGTCCATCCATGTTCGAGTCCCTCTCCGCACGCCTGCAGGCGGTCACCGAGCGCCTGCGTGGCAAGTCCCGCATCACCGAGGCCGACCTCGATGTCGCGCTGCGCGAGATTCGCCTTGCCCTGCTCGAGGCGGACGTCAACTTCAAGGTGGTCAAGGAGTTCGTCGGCGCGCGTGCGCGAGCGCGCCCTTGGCGCGGAGGTGCTCAGCGGCGCTGAACGCCGGCCAGCAGGTGGTCAAGGTCGTCCACGACGAGCTCGTGGCCGTCCTGGGCGGGGAGCGGCACGCGCTGCAGCTCGGCGGCAAGCCGGCAGTGCTGATGCTCGTCGGCCTGCAGGGCTCGGGCAAGACGACGACCGCCGCCAAGCTGGCGGTGCGGCTGCGCAAGGACGGGCAAGAAGCCACTCCTGGTGGCGGCCGACGTCTACCGCCCGGCGGCGGTCGACCAGCTTGTCCAGCTCGGCGACCAGATCGGGGTCGAGGTGCACAGCCGCCCGGTCGGGACGCCGGCCCTCGAGATCGCGCGCTCGGGACTCGAGGCTGGCGCGGCAGCAAGAACGTGGACGTCATGATCCTCGACACCGCCGGCCGCCTCCACGTGGACGAGCCGATGATGGACGAGCTGGTGCGCATCAGCGGCATCGTGACCCCGTCCGAGACGCTGCTGGTGGTCGACGCCATGACCGGCCAGGAGGCGGTGCGGGTCGCCGAGGCGTTCCACGCCCGCCTGCCGCTCTCGGCGCTGGTGCTCACCAAGATGGACGGTGACGCGCGCGGCGGCGCCGCGCTCGGGATCCGCAGCGTGACCGGCCTGCCGATGGCGTTCATCGGCACCGGCGAGCGGACGGACGGCCTGGAGGCATTCCACCCCGACCGCATGGCACAGCGCATCCTGGGGATGGGCGACATCCTCTCGCTCGTCGAGCGTGTGCAGGAGACGGTCGACACCGATGAGGCAGAGCGCGTCGCGCAGCGCATGCTGCAGCAGCGCTTCAGCCTGGAGGACTTCCGCAGCCAGCTCACCCAGATCAAGAAGATGGGGCCGATTGGCCAGGTCCTGTCGATGATCCCCGGCGCCGGCGAGATGGCAGGCGCCGCGCAGCAGGCCGTCGATGACGGGCAGCTGAAGCGGATCGAGGCGATCATCGATTCCATGACCCCCCACGAGCGGCGTCACCCGGAGGTCATCAAGGCCAGCCGGCGGCGGCGGATCGCGCTCGGAAGCGGCACGCAGCCTGCGGACGTCAACCGGCTCCTCAAGCAGTTCACGGAGATGCAGAAGATGATGAAGGCCTTCGGCGGCGGTCGGATGCCCGGCATGCCGGGCGGGATGCGGGGGATCTTCGGGCGCTGAGCGTCCGACCCATGCATCGTCTCGTCATCGCCCTCACCAGCCTGATCGCCATCGTCGGCGCCGCCGTGATCGGCGTCTACCTGTTCCTCGGCGGGATCACCGCCGACCGTGCCGCCGCGCTGGCACCCGCCTCGAGCGCCTTCTATGCCACGGTGTACCTCCAGCCCTCCGCCGGCCAGCAGGCGCAGCTGGCGAGCGTCCTGTCGCGCCTCCCGGGCTTCGAGGACACCGCCGCGCTTGACAGCAAGATCGACGAGCTGGCGCAGCGCTTCTTCGCCGACGCCGGCTTCGATTACCGGGCCGACGTGAAGCCGTGGCTCGGCAACCAGCTGTCGGTCGCCGGCGGCACCCCGGACGAAAACGGCCAGCCGAGCGATCTGCTGTTCATCGCCGACGTCAAGGATGAGGCCGTCTTCGCGGACCGCCTGGGGAGCCTGCTCCCCGACGGCATCGACACGACCGACGAGACGTACCAGGGCCTGACCGTCACGCAGGCTGGTACGACGAGCTACTCGATCGTCGACGGCATGCTGGTGGCCGGCGATGCCGTCGAGCAGGTCCATGGCGCGATCGATGTCTTCCAGGGCCGCGCCGACTCGCTCGCCGACCTGCCCGCCTTCTCGACCGCCATGGGCAGCCTGCCGTCCGACCACCTCGCCGCGGCCTGGGTGGACATCAAGCAGATGGCCGCCACCGCTGTCGGCACCGGCGCCGTTGCCGACACCGCGGGCTTCAGCACGTTCTCGATGGCGCTCCTCGCCGAGGAGTCCGGATTCCGGCTGGTCGGACAGCTGCCCGTCGACACCGGGTCCGTCGGCGCGGCCATTCGCGATGCGCTCGCCTCCGGAGCGAGCATCCCGCAGCTCCCCGATGCCATGCCCGACGGCACGGAGGTCTCGCTGATCCTCCACAACCTGCGCGCTGCGCTGGAGCGGACGGAGGCGGAGCTCGAGGATCAGAGCCCGGACGTGGCCGCGACGATCGACCAGCTGCGCGCGCTGTCGGCCTTCGGGCTCGGGGTGGACATCGACAACGACCTGCTGCCGCTGCTCGACGGAGAAGTAGGCGTGGCCATTCACGGGATCGCCGACGGCCTGCCGGCCGGCGCGCTCCTCCTCCGCCCATCGGATCCGGCGGGAAGCGCCGAGGCGCTGGGTCGGGTGGTCGACGCCCTCGAGTCGCGCGGTTCGACCGCCGATCGCACCACCGTCGCCGGCACGGAGGTCGTCAGCATCGACGTGGGACAGGTCGGCGCCGTCAGCTGGGCCGTGGCTGACGAGCTGATCGTGCTCGGCCTCACCCCCGACGACGTCGGTGCGGTGCTCGAGGCCGGCGCCGCGAGCTCGACGCTGGGCGGCACCGACCTGTATCGGTCCACCTTCGCCGGAGCCGATCGCGGGGGCACGGAGCTGTTCATTGATCTCAACCCGTTCGTGCCGCTCTTCCTGGAGCAGGCAGGGGAGGGGATGCCGCCGGAGACGGCCGACATCCTGGAGCACGTCGAGTCGTTCGGCCTCACTACGCCGTCCCGTCCCGACCGCTTCGAATTTCACGCCACGCTGACGATCCGCTAGCCTTCAGCGGACGCAGCGACGAGATACGACACACTCAAGAGAGGAACGACACCTTTGGCAGTACGGATCCGACTGACGCGGGTGGGCGCCACGAAGCGCCCCAGCTACCGCGTGGTCGCCATCGACAGCCGTCGCCCGCGCGATGGACGAGCCCTGGAGATCCTGGGCTTCTACGACCCGCTCACAGACCCGGCCACCGTCAACATCGACGCCGATCGACTGAAGGCCTGGATCTCGAAGGGCGCATCGCCCTCCGAGACGGTCGTCAAGCTCATGCGCCAGGCGGGGATCGGCGGCACGCCGGCCGTCGCCCCTCCGGCAGCGGCGCCGAAGAAGCGCGCCGCGGCAGGCACCGCCACGGCGAAGCCCAAGGCCGCCAAGCCGAAGAAGGCCGATGCCGACGAGGCCGCGCCATCGGCGGAGACAGCGCCGGACGAGACGGTCGACACCGCAGCCCCCGAGACGCCCGAGGCACCTGAGAGCGCCGAGCCGGGCGAGACGAAGGCCTCCGAGTGAAGGAGCTGCTCGAGTACATCGCCCGCGGCCTGGTCGAGAACCCCGACGCGGTGAGCGTCGAGATCGAGGAGGAAGACGCCGACGAGATCGTCCTGGTCCTCGGCGTTGACGAGCGCGACATGGGACGCGTCATCGGCCGCGACGGCCGGATCGCGAATGCAATCCGCAGCCTCCTGCGGGTGATGGCGACCCGCGACGGCCGCCATGTCGAGCTGGAGATCGTCGGCGACGAGGACTGAGCCACCGGCGCGACTGGCGGCGGCCCGCATCAGCGGCCTCAAGGGCCTGCGCGGCGGGCTGCGGCTCGAGCTGCTCACCGACTGGCCGGAGCGCATCGCACCCGGCGCCAGCCTCTTCGTCGAAGGCGAGGCGGCGGCGCGCACCGTTGCCGCCGTCGAGCTCGGCGGCAGGCATCCGGTGCTGACCTTCGAGGGCGTGACCACGCGGGAGCTCGCGGAGCCGCTCATCGGTCGCTACCTGGAGGTGGAGGCCGCCCCGTTGCCCGAGGGCAGCTACTACTGGCACCAGCTCGAGGGGCTCCGCGTCGTGGACGTTGCCGGCACCGACCTCGGAACGCTGGCCGAGGTCTTCCGAGCTGGTGAGGCCGAGGTGTACCGGGTCGACGGTCCAGGCGGAGAGCTGCTGATTCCCGCCATCCGCGACGTGGTGCGCGAGATCGACCTGGACGCCGGCCGGATGGTCGTCGATTACCACGTGGACGAGGCCAACTGAGCGTGCGCTTCGACGTGGTGACGCTCTTCCCGGGCCTCTTCGAGGCGCCGCTCCAGACCTCGATCATCGGTCGCGCCGCCGAGCGCGGCCTGGTCGAGTTCGCGATCCACGACCTGCGCGAGCACGGGCTGGGGCGCCATCGCTCGGTGGACGACCAGCCCTATGGCGGGGGCGCCGGGATGATCATGCGCGCCGAGCCGCTGTACGCGGCGGTCGAGCCGCTCAAAGCGGGGGGTGCGCACGTAGTGCTGCTGGACCCCGCTGGGGTTCGCCTGACCGATGCGCTGGCGCGCGAGCTGGCCACCCTCCCGCGCCTTGCCCTCGTCTGCGGTCGGTACGAGGGGATCGACGAGCGGGCGCGGTCGCTGGTTGATCGCGAGGTGAGCATCGGTGACTACGTGCTGACCGGCGGTGAGCTGCCGGCCCTCGTCCTGATCGATGCGGTGTCTCGGCTGGTGCCCGGCGTCATCGACGACGCGTCGCAAGCGGGCGATTCCTTCGCCGCAGGCCTTCTCGAGCACCCCCAGTACACGCGCCCCGAGTCGTTCCGCGGCATGGCCGTGCCGCCGATCCTCTTCTCCGGTCATCACGCCGAGGTGGACCGCTGGCGGCGCCGGGAATCGCTGCGGCGGACGCTCGAACGACGGCCCGACCTCCTGGATACGGCGCCCTTGACCGATCAAGATCGCGCCACCCTGGACGCGCTCCGTGAGGAGCAGGCAGGGGAGTGACGGACGGCGTTCCTTGCTCCGAATCCGACGCCGCGATATACTCCGCCGGTCGCGGCCGCTCTCGCGGTCGCGTTCGCATGTTCGCTACCATGCACTCAGTCGATAAGCGGCCGCTAACGCCGCGATAACGAGGTCGCCCCCAAGATGAATGCCATCAAGGAGCTCGAGCGCGAGCAGCTCCGGACCGATGTCCCCGAGATCGCCCCTGGCGACACGGTGCGCGTCTCGGTCAAGGTGGTCGAGGGCAGCCGTGAACGGATCCAGGTCTTCGAGGGAACCGTCATGCGCCTGCGCAACGGCGGCCTGAACCAGTCGATCACCGTTCGCCGCATCTCGAGTGGCGTGGGCGTGGAGCGCACCTTCCTGGTGCACGCACCGCGCGTCGAGAAGATCGAGGTGGTCCGCCATGGCGTCGCCCGTCGCGCCCAGCTGTACTTCCTGCGCAAGCGCGTCGGCAAGTCGGCAACGCTCCGCGAGCGCCGCACCAAGTAGCCCGGCCTGCGGCTCCGCCGCTATGCCACCTCCGCGCCCGCTCCGCCCCCGCCGCCGACGTCGCACGCGCGACGCCCACCTGCGCCACGAACGCGAGCTGCGCCTTGCCGGCTTTCGCCGCGTGGCCGGCCTCGACGAAGTGGGACGTGGCTGCCTGGCGGGACCGGTCGTCGCCGCCGCGGTGGTGCTGCCCGAGCGGCCGCGCCTGAAGGGCCTGCGTGACAGCAAGGTCCTGCCACGGGCGCGCCGCGAGGCGCTCTACGAGCTGATCCTGGATCGGGCGGATGCCGTCGGGGTGGGCTGCGTGGAGGTCGAGACGATCGACCGCATCAACATCCTCCAGGCGACGAAGCTCGCCATGCGCCAGGCCCTCGAGCGACTGCCGCTGGCGCCCGACCACCTCCTGATTGACGCCCTGCGCCTTCCGCTGGTCGAGATCCCGCAGCGCCCCATCATCGACGGCGACGCTATCAGCGCTTCCATCGCGGCGGCCAGCATCATCGCCAAGGTCACCCGCGACCGCATCTGTGACGAGATGGACGATCGCTATCCGGCGTACGGCTTCCGGCGCAACAAGGGCTACGGCACGCCGCTCCACCTGCACGCCCTCAACGACGCGGGGCCGTGCGAGTGGCACCGCCGCTCGTTCGCCCCGGTCCGCAACCTCGTCCTGGGCCAGCAGCTGTCCTTCGACCTGGCGATTCCCATCGGCATGGACGAGCTTGACGACGAGGCGGTCATGGCCGAGATTGCCGACGCGGCGGACGCCGAGATCGGTGTGGGCGACGAGCTCGCCGCCTTGGCCGTCCCCGGCTGACCGATGGGCGATCCGCGGCACGACCTTGGCGGACGTGGCGAGGAAGCCGTCGCGGCATGGCTCACGGCATCGGGCTGGCACGTCCTCGCGCGACGTTGGCGGGTGGCGGAAGGCGAGCTGGACATCGTGGCGCTCGACACCGCCGGGACGCTGGTGGCGGTGGAGGTGCGGGCACGCCGGACGGCTCGCGCAGGCGCGGCGGGGGAATCGGTCGACCGCCGGCACCTGCGCCGCCTGCGGACCGCCCTCGGCCGCTACGCCGCGCAGGCCGCACCAACGCACACGGCGCTGCGCGTGGACCTGGTGACGCTGACCCCCGTGAACGCGGAAGCCGGGTCACGCTGGCGCGCAACCCGGCTCGAGGCGGTCGATGGCTGGTGAGCGCGGCTCACCCGCCGAAGCGGCGCTCCAGGACGAGGATCGAGGCGACGTACGGCCGGCTGACGGCGAAGATGCCGTGGCGGTCGACCGCGGTCTGCCCCTGGTAGTACGCGGCCAGCACGCGTGCCTTGTCGCCGTGATAGCGATCCAGGTAGTGCCGCAGCAGGCGCACGCCCGCTTCGATGTTCTGGGCCGTGTCGCGTCCGTTCACCGGGCGGCCCAGCATGGCCTCACCGACCCAGGTGACCGTGTCGGGCATGAGCTGCATCACGCCCATCGCGCCGACGTGGCTGGTAACGCCTTGCTGCCAGCCCGACTCCTGCCACGCCACGGCCTTCGCGAAGGCCACCGGCACCCCATGTCGGGCGGCGGCGTCCGCGATCATCGCCCCGATATCGGCGCGGCGCGCAACGAGACGGGCCATCGACGCGGGCATCCCGGCGGTCCCGGCAGGGCCCGCGGCAGGCGCCGCGGGAGCCGCCGCCGCGCCGGGGATCGTCAGGCGCGCGCCGATGCGCACGAACGACGGGTTGCTGATGCCGTTGGTGGCGGCGATGGCCGCCACGGTCGTGCCGTATCGGCGCGCGATCCAGGTGAGATTCTCACCGGTTGCAACCTGGTGGATGCGCGGGGCGGCGACGGGGCGTGTCGCGGCAGGTGCCGCGGGCGCGGAGGCGGCGCCCGGGACCGTCAGCCGCGTGCCCACGCGGATGAACGACGGGTTGCTGATCCCGTTGGCGGCTGCGAGCGCCCCGATGGTGGTTCCGTAACGTCGCGCGATGCCGGTGAGATGCTCGCCGGAGGCCACCACGTGGACGGTCGCCGCAGGAGCAGCCGGCGCGACCGGTGCCGGCGCCGTCGTCCCCGGTCGCGGGCGCCTTGAGGGCGAGACGCTGCCCGGCGTAGATCCGGTTGGGGTCGGTGAGCCCGTTGATCGAGACGAGCTGGGCGACGGTCAGGCCGTGGCGCAGGGCGATGGCGGACAGCGTGTCGCCGCTGGCGACGGTCACTTCGTCGGTCGCCAGTGCCGTGGTGGTGGCGGCGGTCAGAGTGAGCAGGACGCTCACCGTGACGCCAGCCACGAGCGAGATCGATCTGGTACGCATCGGTCCTCCGCGCGTTGGTGGTCGTCGTGTTCGTCGCCTATCAGCAGTCGGCGACGTGAACCGGCCCCCGGGCACCTGGCACGAGGTCCCGTGAGCGAGGGTCAGGCTAGGGAACCGAGCAGGGCGGTCAAGGTACGATCGGTGCGGTCAGGAGTACCTGCGTACCGGTGCGCGGCACACGGCGACGCCCTCCCGACCTGAGCATGGCCGGGTGCTATACTCGGGAGCGTCCCGCGGGCATCCACGGCGGTTCGCCGTGCGCCACGCTGGACGCCAACCATCACACACGCCTGACCGATCCCGGTGTCACGGTGCCGCTCGAGACGAGCGGTCGACCCAGGGACATGACGACAGGCGGAGGAACGAACCGGAGGTCTCACCACATGGCTGCAACGACCATGAAGCAGCTGCTCGAAGCGGGCGTCCACTTCGGTCATCAGACCCGTCGCTGGAACCCGAAGATGCGCGAGTACATCTTCGCCGAGCGGAATGGCATTCACATCATCGACCTGGCCCAGACGGTGGATCGGCTCGACGCCGCCCTCGAGTTCATTCGCGAGGTCATCCGCCGCGGCGACAGCATCCTCTTCGTCGGCACCAAGAAGCAGGCCCAGGAGGCACTCTCCAGCGAGGCCGAGCGCAGCGGCCAGCACTGGGTCAACAACCGGTGGCTGGGCGGGATGCTCACCAACTTCACCACCATCAAGCGTCGCATCCAGCGCCTTGAGGCGCTCGAGGCACGACGCGATGCCGGCGAGTTCGAGCGGCTGACCAAGAAGGAAGCCTCCAAGCTCACCGACGAGATCACCAAGCTCAACTCGGCGCTCGGCGGCATCCGTCGCATGCGGCGCCTGCCGGGCGCGGTCTTCATCGTCGACCCGCACCGCGAGGAGATCGCGGTGGCGGAGGCACGTCGCCTGGAGATCCCGATCGTGGCGATCACGGACACCAACTGCGATCCCGACCTGATCGACTGGGTGATCCCCGCCAACGACGACGCCATCCGCTCCGTCAAGCTCATCTGCACGCTCATCTCGGAGGCCGCCATGTCGGCCCAGCAGGAGCGCCAGGCCAAGCTGGACGAGGAGTTCGAGCAGGCCGAGGCCCTGCCGCCGGTCGACGAGACCGTGCTCACCGAGGACGCCGACTACTCGGCGGCCCTTGCCGGGGGAGAGGCCATGATCTTCGAGCCCGAGCCCGAGCCCGAGGACGAGGAAGAGGAGCGACGGGCACGTGCTCGACGCGCCGTCGAGCTTGAAGGCGAGCCCGAGCGCACCGACGACACCACCGAACGCGAGCGAGAGCGAGCGCGGGAGCACCGCGAGCGCGACCGCTAGCGCAGCACAACGAAGGACACCAACGAACCGATGATCAAGCCAGAGGACGTCAAGCGACTGCGCGAGCAGACCGGCGCCGGCATCATGGACTGCAAGCGCGCGCTCGAGGAGTCGGCCGGCGACGTCGAAAAGGCGACCGCGTGGCTCCGTACCAAGGGGCTCAGCGCCGCCGCCAAGAAGGCCGATCGCGCCGCCCGCGAGGGCGTCGTGACCAGCTACATCCACCACGGCGCCCGTCTGGGCGTGCTACTCGAGCTCAACTGCGAGACCGACTTCGTCGCCCGCACGGACGACTTCCAGCAGCTCGCCCGCGAGCTCGCCATGCAGGTCGCCGGGCTCAACCCGACGTACGTCAGCCGCGAGGAGATCCCCGCTGACGTGCTCGCCGAAAAGCGATCCACCTTCGCCGCCGACGCGCAGGCCGAGGGCCGGCCCGCCGATCGGATCGAGATGATCGTCGAGGGCAAGCTCAACAAGTGGCTCGGCGAGCAGTGCCTGCTCGAGCTGCCGTATCGCGACACCGACCAGAAGATCGGGGACATCGTGACCGAGAAGATCGCCCTGCTGGGCGAGAACATCAAGGTCGCTCGTTTCGTCCGGATGGCGGTCGGCGAGTCCGCCGCGGAGGCCGACGAGGCCACCGCGGAGGCGACTCCCGCCGGCGTCGCCTGAAGACGGTGACCGGCGTCCCGGGTCGAGCGGACGGGACGCCGGTGCGTCGCGTCCTGCTGAAGCTCTCGGGCGAGGCCCTGATGGGCACCCGCCCGTACGGCATCGACCCGGGCGTGACGCGGGCCATCGCAGACCAGGTTCGCGAGGCACGTGAAGAGGGGACCGAGATCGCGCTCGTGGTCGGTGGCGGCAACATCTTCCGCGGCCTCGCCGCCGCGGAATCAGGGATGGACCGCTCGACCGGCGACTACATGGGCATGCTGGCGACCGTCATGAACGGCCTCGCGATCCAGGACGCCCTCGAGCAGTCCGGCTGCCCGACACGCGTCCTGTCGGCGATCGCCATGAACGAGATCTGCGAGCCGTACATCCGGCGGCGCGCCGTGCGCCACCTCGAGAAGGGCCGCGTGGTGATCATGGTCGCCGGGACCGGCAACCCGTATTTCACGACCGATACCGCCGCGACCCTGCGCGCCGTGGAGATCGGTGCCGAGGTCATCCTGAAGGCCACCCGGGTCGACGGCGTGTACGATGCCGATCCCGAGAAGGAGCCCGGCGCGACGCGCTACACCCGCATCGGCTACACGGACCTCCTCTCGAAGCGGCTCAATGCCCTCGACGCGACGGCCGTCAGCCTGGCGATGGACAACGATATGCCGATCGTCGTGTTCGACATGACGCAGGATGGCAACATCGTCCGAGCCGTTCGCGGGGAGCGGATCGGCACGTTGATCTCAGGAGAGGTGACCGAATGACCCATGCAGCCCTGGTGGCCATCGAGCCGAAGATGCAGCGGGCCGTCGAGGCGCTCGACCGCGAGTTCGCGAGCATCCGCACCGGACGCGCGTCGAGCTCCCTGGTGGAGCGCATCGTGGTGGACTACTACGGGACCCAGACCCCGCTCAACCAGATTGCCGGCATCAGTACCCCGGACGCCCACCTCATCCTCATCCAGCCCTGGGATCGGTCGGTGCTGAGCGCGATCGAGCGCGCCATCACCAAGAGCGACATCGGGCTCATGCCGAACGTGGACGGCCAGGTGGTCCGTCTCAACGTGCCGCCACTCACCGAGGAACGCCGGCGCGACATGGTCAAGCAGGTCCGCAAGCGCGCTGAGGAGGCGCGGGTGGAAGTTCGCCACCACCGGCGCGAAGCGGCCGACGCTCTCAAGAAGGCGACCCGTGAAGGGGACCTGTCCGAGGACGAGGAGCGCCGCGAGCTGGACGCGCTCCAGAAGCTGACCGATCGCTGGGTCGAGCAGGTCGACCAGCGCACCGAGCGCAAGGAAGCCGAGGTGATGGAGGTCTGACCCCGCCGGCGCCTCCGCACGGTCCGCGCCACGTCGCCATCATCATGGACGGCAACCGGCGATGGGCAGCCGCTCGCGGCCTGCCGAGCATCGCGGGCCACGTCCAGGGGGTCGAGGCGATCCGTCCCATCGTGCGCGTGGCACCCGACCATGGGATCCAGGTCCTCTCCCTGTACGTCTTCAGCCAGGAGAACTGGCGCCGCCCCGAGGACGAGGTGACCGGCCTCTTCGGCTTGATCGATGCGGCCGTGCAGCAGCACACGGACGAGCTCATCACCGAAGGCGTCAGCGTCCGGGTCATCGGCCGCCTCCACGAGGCGCCATCTGACGTCCAGCGCAGCATCCGCAGCGCGGAGGAGCGTACCCGAGGCGGCACCCGAATGGCCCTCAACATCGCCTTCAACTACTCCGGCCGCACCGAGCTGATCGACGCCATGCGGTCGCTCATGGCCTCCGGTGTCACCCCGGCCGAGGTTGACGAGGCCCTGGTCGGCGAGCGGCTCTACACGGCCGGCCAGCCGGACGTGGATCTGCTCATTCGCACGGGCAACGAGCAGCGCACCAGCAACTTCCTGCTGTGGCAGGGCGCCTACGCCGAGCTGGTCTTCAGCGAGACGCTGTGGCCCGACTTCAGCGAGGCCGACCTGGTCGGGGCGCTGGACGAGTACACGAACCGGCAGCGCCGCTTCGGCGGCTGAGAGGGACCGATGCTGCGCACCCGCCTCCTGACCGCCGCCGTTCTCGGGCCGATCGTCCTGGCGGTGACCCTGCTCGGCGAGCCGTGGCTGGCGCTTCTTCTCGGCGTCATTGCCTTCCTCTGTCTGCTGGAGGTGATTGCTCTCCTGGACGCCAGCGGCTTCGAGCCGCCGCAGGTGCTCGGACTGGTGGCCGGCGTGGCGCTCACCGCGGCGGGACTCATTGCCGCCAACGCGGCGTTCATCGGCGGCGCGCTCGGCGACCTGCTCCGCAACACCGATCCGCCGGGCCTGGTGGCGGTGACGATGGCGGCGGCGGTGCTGCTCATGGCGGCCGTGGCCTTCACCCGGTCGGAGGGCCGTGCCGGGTTCGTCAGCTGGGCGATGTCGACGTTCGGGATCGCCTACATCGGCCTGCTCCTGCCGTTCATCGACCTGGTCGGACACCTGGCACCCAACGGCGGTTCGGCCACGAGCACGGTCGGGGCGCTCGGCATGCGCTCCGGACCGGCCTGGGTGCTGCTCCTCGTCCTGGTGGTGTGGGGCTACGACACAGGCGCATACATCACCGGCCGGTGGCTCGGACGCCGACGCCTGATCGATCACATCAGCCCCTCGAAGACGGTGGAGGGGCTGGCGGGTGGACTGGTGGCGGCGACGATCGCCGCCGGGATCGGCGGCTGGCTCATCGGCCTCGAGCCGTGGCACCCGTTGCTCATCGGTCCGCTGGTGGGCCTGGCGGCGCAGGCCGGCGACCTCGCCGAATCGATGCTCAAGCGCGCGGCCGGCAAGAAGGACTCCGGGGTCCTCATCCCGGGCCACGGCGGCATGCTGGACCGCATGGACTCGTTCCTCTTCGCCGCACCCGTGCTGGCCGGCTACGCCCTGCTGGTGGCCGGCCGGGTCGCCTGATGCGGGTCGTCGTCCTCGGCTCCACCGGCTCCATCGGGCGCCAGACGCTCGAGGTGCTGGCGGCACACCCGGATCGCTTCGAGCTCGTCGGGATCGCCAGCGCGCATGCCTCCGCGGCCTTCGACGACCAACGGGCAGCGCACCCCGCGGCGCGGGCCTGGAGCGCCGATGACGCCTCCGGCGAAGGGGTGGGCGACGGGCTCGTTGATCTCGCCACCGGAACCGACGCCGACCTGGTCGTGGTCGCCACCACCGGCATGGCCGCCCTGCCGGCGGTGCTCGCGGCCCTCCGGGCAAGGCGTCGCGTCGCCCTGGCCAACAAGGAGACGCTGGTAGCGGGCGGCCACCTCGTCGCCGCGGCGCTGGACGAGCTCGGCGGGGATCCGCTCGATTGGCTACGACCCATCGACAGCGAGCATTCGGCGATCTGGCAATGCCTCGTCGGCGAGCCGAGCGGAAGCGTCGCGCGGCTCGTCCTGACGGCCAGCGGCGGCCCGTTCCGCGGCCGCGATCCCCGGACGCTGCGGGCCGTCACGCCCGACGAGGCGCTGGCGCACCCGACCTGGCGCATGGGACCCAAGATCACCGTGGACTCCGCGACGCTGGTCAACAAGGCCTTCGAGGTCATCGAGGCCAGATGGCTGTACCGGCTGCCCTACGCTACTATCGATGCCGTGATCCACCCCCAGAGCGTGGTGCACTCCCTCGTGGAGTTCGTGGACGGGTCCTACAAGGCCCAGCTCGGCCTGCCGGACATGCGCCTCCCGATCCAGTACGCACTGACCTATCCGGACCGGCTGCCCGCGCCGTCGAGCCACGGCACGCCGGAAGCGTGGGCCACGCTGACCTTCGAGGCCCTCGCGCCAGGCGCGTACCCGGCGTACGACGCCGTACGCGCCGCGAGCGCAGCCGGCGGCAACCGCGGCACGGTCGTCAACGCCGCCGACGAGGTGGCGGTGGCTGCCTTCCTGGGCGGACGGCTGCCGATCACCGGCATCGCGCCCGCCATCGCCGGCGCAGTGGACCGATGGGGGACCGATGCCGAGCCGGATCTGCCGACGATCGTGGCCCTCGACGCCGAGGTCCGCGCCGCGCTTGGCCGCGAGCTCGAGGCTCGAGCCTGATGGACATCGTCACCACCATCCTCGCGACCCTGGCGATCATCGTCGTCCTGGTGCTGGTCCACGAGCTCGGCCACTTCCTGGTCGCCAAGGCAAGCGGCATCACCGTCCAGGAGTTCGGGATCGGATTCCCGCCGCGGATCGCATCGGTCATCTGGCGCGGCACGCGCTACAGCGTCAACTGGATCCCGCTGGGCGGCTTCGTGAAGATGCTCGGCGAGGACGGCGAGACCGAGGCGGAGCGGATGCGCAAGCAGGGCCTTTCCGAGTCGGCCGTGGACCGCGCCATGGAGGGAGCCTTCAACCGCAAGCCGATCTGGATGCGCCTCGCCGTTCTGCTGGCGGGCGTGGCCATGAACTTCCTGCTCGCCGTCATCCTCCTCGGCATCGCTGCGGCCCAGCCGCAGCCCGACCGGATCGCACCGATCAGCATCACCAGCATCCAGCCCGACAGCCCCGCGGAGGGTGCGCTCCTGGTCGGTGACCAGATCGCCGCCGCCGACGGCAGGACATTCGACCGCGCAGGTGACCTCCTCGCCTACATCCAGTCGCGGGCCGGTAACCAGGTCGAGCTGGCCGTCGTCCGCGATGGCAAGCAGCAGGCCGATGACGGTCACGCCACGGGTGCTCACCGACGAGCAGCGAGCGGCGGGAATGGGGTCCATCGGCTTCGGCTGGGACGCCGAGGTGCGCGACTTCCCGCCACTGGCGGACGACCCGATCCAAGCGCTCGGCTTCGGAGTCGAGCAGTCGTGGACCACCGCCACCGAGATCCCCGGAGCCCTCGGACGCACCGTTGCCGGTCTGGTCGGGCTCGCGCCCAACTCCGGTGACGCCCGCGGGCCGATCGGGATCGCGCAGCTCACCGGGCAAGTCCTGCGCGAGCCACTGGTCGTCCAGCTCTACTTCGTGGCGCTCCTCTCGATCAACCTTGCCGTCCTCAACGTCATGCCCTTCCCGCCCCTCGACGGGGGCCGGATCGCGGTGACCCTGCTCGAGGCGGTGCGCCGGCGGAAGCTGCCGGCTGCAGGGGAGGCCTTCATCTACGCCGCCGGATTCGTATTCCTCATCGCCCTGGTGGTGCTCATCAGCATCCAGGACATCAGTCGACCCGCCGGGACCTGACCGGCATCGGATTGCAGGCTCGCCGCGGCACGCGCCGACGGCCGTTTTCCCCTGCCCCGCGGTGACGAGGGAAGGGTCGGACTGCTATACTTCGGGACGGTTCGGCCCCGGTTGGACCGGAATTGATATCGACTTGGGTGTGCAACGTGGGTCGGTTCGCCAACCCACGTCTATTTTTGTCCCCTGAGCCCGCACGGAGGTGGAGCGTGAATCGAGACTTCATCGGGGCGCTGCTCCAGCTCAACGCTGAAAAGGGCGTGCCGCAGGAGGTCCTGATTCACACCCTTGAGCAGGCCATCGAGTCTGCCTACCGGCGCAACGCCGACGCCCCCGAGAACGTGGTCGTGGCGGTCGATCCGGAGACCGGCCAGATCAGCGTCTACCGCGAGTATGACGTCATGGCCACCGAGGAGGAGATCGAGGATCCGGAGGCCCAGATGATCGTCGCGGACGCGCAGAAGCACGACCCGACGACCGGCGTGGGCGGCAAGGTCCGCATCCCCGAGAACGTCACCCAGGCGCAGCTGGGTCGCATTGCTGCGCAGACCGCCGGCCAGGTGTACCGCCAGCGGCTCCGCGAGGCGGAGCGGGATGTCGTCTACCAGCAGTACGCCGCCCGCGAGGGCGAGATCATGACCGGCGTGGTGCATCGCACCACCGACCAGGCCGTGGTGCTCGACATGGGCAAGGGCGTGGAGGCGGTTCTCGCGGTGAGCGAGCAGCTGCCCGGCGAGGCGTATCGCATCGGTCAGCACCTGAAGGCCTACGTCCTGGAGGTGCGCCGCACGACGCGCGGGCCGGTCATCGTCGCCAGCCGCACGCATCGCGGCTTCCTGCGGCGCCTGATGGAGATGGAGATCCCGGAGATCTACAACGGGACCGTCGTCATCCGCGGCATCGCCCGCGAGGCCGGCAGCCGCTCCAAGGTGGCCGTCGAGAGCCGCCAGACCGGGGTCGACGCCAAGGGCGCCGCGGTCGGACAGCGCGGCGCGCGCATCCAGGCCATCGTGGCCGAGCTCAACGGGGAGAAGGTCGACGTCGTCCTGTGGGACGAGGATCCCGGCCGGTTCGTCGCCGAGGCACTGAGCCCCGCAGAGGTGCTGAGCGTGCGCGTCGACGAGGAGCACAAGATCGCGAACATCGTGGTGCCCGAGCGGCAGCTGAGCCTGGCCATCGGCAAGGAGGGCCAGAACGCCCGCCTCGCTGCCAAGCTGACCGGCTGGCGCATCGACATCCGCTCCGACGCCGGGGTGGCCGCCGCCGCCGCGGGTGATGAGCCTGACGAGGTGGCGACGGCGGAGGCGCCGGTGGATGCCGAAGCGACGACCTGATCACATCCCGATGCGCACCTGCGCGGCCTGCCGCGAGGTGCACCCAAAGCGGTCACTGACCCGCGTGGTGCGCAGCGCCACCGGGACGGTGACCATCGATCCGACCGGCAAGCTCGCCGGCCGGGGAACCTACATCTGTGACCAACCAACCTGCCGCGTGCCGGAGACGATGCGCGCGGCGGTGAGCCGGGCACTCGGCGTCGAGGTGACGCCGGAGGCTGCTCGCAATCGAGGAGAAGCATGCCGCCACGTAGATACCTTCCGCGCCGAGGACCGCGTCCCGCGCGTCGCCGCACCGGCCCCGCGGGCGGGGCGGCGACGATGGACGCGGTGGCCCCCGTGCGCCCCGCCGGCGCCGTCGAGCTGTCCAACCCCATCACCGTCAAGGACCTTGCCGAGGCGCTGGCCGTCAGCCACGCCGAGGTCATCCGCGAGCTGATCCGCAACGGGATCTTCGCGACCATCAACCAGAGCATCGACTACGACACCGCCGCGCTGGTCGCGGCCGAGCTCGGCTTCGAGACCAAGGAGCGCGGCGCCAGTGAGCGTGCTGCCGCCGAGGCCGCATCGGACCAGGAGCTCGTGAAGCCCGGCAGCGACGAGGAGAAGAGCTCCCGCACCCCGCTCTGGGAGGAGCGTGCCGGTGCGGATCTCGTCACCCGCGCGCCGGTCGTGACGATCATGGGCCACGTCGATCACGGCAAGACCAGCCTCCTCGACGCGATCCGCGACACGAAGGTCGCGGCGGGGGAGCGCGGTGGCATCACCCAGCACATCGGTGCGTCCGAGGTGGTCCACAACGACAAGCGCATCGTCTTCCTGGACACGCCCGGTCACGAGGCGTTCACCGCCATGCGTGCCCGTGGGGCCCAGGTGACCGACATCGCGATCATCGTGGTGGCCGCCGACGACGGCGTGATGCCGCAGACCAAGGAGGCCATCGACCACGTTCGCGCCGCCCGCGTGCCGATGATCGTGGCCATCAACAAGATCGACAAGCCGGATGCCCAGCCCGACCGGGTGAAGCAGGAGCTGGCTGACAACAACGTCCTCATCGAGGAGTACGGGGGCGACGTGATCGCCGTCGCGGTGAGCGCCAAGCAGCGCACCGGGCTCGACGACCTGATGGAGATGGTGCTCCTCGTCGCGGACCTCCAGGACCTCAAGGCCGATGCCAGCCGCCAGGCGGTGGGCACGATCATCGAGAGCAAGGTCGAGAAGGGCCGTGGCAACGTGGCCACCGTCCTCGTCCAGACCGGCACCCTCAAGATCGGCGACATCGTCAGCGTCGGGCGCACCTGGGGACGCGTCCGGGCCCTCAACAATGCCGCCGGGACGCGCGTCCAATCGGCGGAGCCGGCAAGCGCGGTCGAGATCATCGGGCTGCAGGACCTGCCCGAGGCAGGCGACATCCTGCGCGTCGTGGTCGACGAGAAGACCGCCCGGGACCTCGCCGAGAAGGCGACCGCCGCAGCCGGCGGGATCGACGGACGCTCCGCCTCCAGCCTCGAGGAGATCAGCGCCCAGATCAGCCAGAGCGATATCAAGGAGCTGCGCGTGGTCCTCAAGACCGACGTGCAGGGCTCGCTCGGCGCGATCCGCCATTCGATCGAGCGCCTCACCAACGACGAGGTGCGCATCAACATCATCCGCGAGGGTGCCGGCGACATCAACGAGTCGGACATCAACCTCGCGTCGGCCTCCGACGCGGTGGTCATCGGCTTCAACACCAAGCCGGATCCGGGCGCCCTGCGCTCGGCCGAGGCGACCGGTGTCGACGTGCGGCTGTACGACGTCATCTACAAGCTGACCGATGACGTGACCGCGGCGCTCTCCGGCATGCTCGCCCCCAAGATCGTGGAGCATGTAGAAGGCCACGCCGAGGTGCGGATGGTCATCCTCGCCGGCCGAGCAGGCAACGTGGCCGGCTCGTACGTGACCGATGGCCGCATCATCCGCGGTGGGCAGGTGCGCCTCTTCCGCGCGGGCAAGCAGATCGCCGAGACCCGCATCACCTCCCTGAAGCGCTTCAAGGACGACGTCCGCGAAGTGGCCACCGGGTTCGAGTGCGGCATCGGCCTGGACGTGGATGACATCGCCGAGGGCGACGTGATCGAGTGCTTCCAGATGGTCGCCGAGGCGCAGACGCTCTGAGCGGAAGGTCAGGAGACGGGTGAGCCAGCGCACCGATCGGCTCGACAGCCAGATCCAGCAGGAGCTGATGCTGCTCATGCAGCGCGAGATGAAGGACCCGCGGCTCGGCTTCGCGACCATCACGCGCGTCGAGACGTCACGCGACCTGGGGCAGGCGCGGGTGTGGGTCAGCCTGTACGGCGAGGAGGAGGAGCGCGCCGCCTCGATGGCGGCGCTCACCGACGCCACGCCGTGGCTGCGGCGCAAGCTCGCCGAGCGGATCACGATCCGCTCGATGCCGCAGCTGATCATGAAGCGCGACGACTCCATCGAGGAAGGTGACCGGGTGCTGAAGATCCTCCGCCGGCTCGAGGACGAGCGCGAGGCAAGTGGCGTTCCGGAGCGCGCGGAACCCACCCTGCCTCGTGACGAGACGCCCAGCTGATGGGCGCTTCGGAAGTTGTCGCAGCGTTCCTGGGCGCGAGCCGCATCACGACCATCTGTCACGAGAACCCCGATGCCGACACGCTCGGCGCGGCGACCGCCCTGCGCCTCGCGGCGGAACGACTGGGCAAGAGCGCCGAGGTCGTCAGCGGCGACCCGGTGCCGCCGTTCCTGTCGTTCATGCCACGCGTGGCGGAGGTGCGGAGCGCACCGCTGCTGGAGCCTGACCTGGCGGTCGTCGTCGACGGCCCGTTGGAGCGGACCGGGTCGGTCGTCCGAGATTGTGGCGCGTGGCTCGATCGGGCCACGATCGCCAACATCGACCATCACGTCTCGAATACCCGCGACGACGCGTTGGCCCTCGTCGACCCCACCGCCGCGGCGACCTGCGAGATGGTGGCCCTGCTGCTTCCCGAGCTCGGGGTCGCGCTGGACGCCGCGCTGGCCACCGCGCTCCTCGGTGGGATCGTGCAGGACACCCACACCTTCGTGCATCCCAATGCCACGCCGCGCACCCTGCGCGTCGCCGCGTCGCTCGTCGAGGCCGGCGCCGACCTGCATGCCATCAACCGAGCGGTCTACGCGGACAAGCCTTACGCCACCCTGGCGTTGTGGGGCCGGATGCTGGCCGGGATGGGGGAGCGGGCCGAGGGTCGCATCGTCCACGCATCGATGACGCTGGCAATGCTGGAGGCCACCGGTGCCGCGCCGACCGCGTCGGAGGGATTCGTCGACCTGCTCGGCATCACCCGCGACGCCGTGGTCAACGTGCTCCTCAAGGAGCAGTCGAGCAGCGAGGTGCGGGTCAGCGTGCGAACCGCCGAGCCGGCCGATGCGGTGGCCATCACCTCGGTCTTCGGTGGCGGCGGTCATGCCCGCGCCGCGGGCTGCACCGTGCATGCCGCCCTCGACGAGGCGCGGACGCTCGTCCTCGCCGAATGCGAACGTGAGCTCGAGCGCGTGCATGCTGGGCGTCGTTAACCTCGACAAGCCGGTCGGTGTCACGTCCCACGACATGGTGGGCCTGCTGCGCCGCCTCTCCGGCATGCGACGCATCGGTCATGCCGGCACGCTCGACCCCCTCGCCTCGGGCGTGCTGCCGATCCTCGTCGGGGCGGCAACGCGCTTCAGCGAGGAGCTGACCGGCGGGCGGAAGCGATACACCGCCACCGTGCGCTTCGGCATCCGCTCCGCCACCGACGACGGGGAGGGACCGCTCGAGCCATCCGGCGCGCCGCTCCCCGATGGTGACGCCATCGAAACGGCATTGGCGGGCCAGCGCGGCACGTTCGATCAGCGCCCGCCGGCCTTCTCCGCGCGCAAGCAGGGCGGCTTGGTGGCGCACCGCGCAGCCCGTGCCGGCGCACCGCTCGACCTGCCACCGCGGACCGTCACCGTGACCCAGCTCGAGCTCCTCGAGCTCGAAGGCGGCGAGGGCTGGCTCGACGCCCGGCTGGACGTGGTGTGCGGGGCGGGAACCTACATCCGCTCGATTGCGCGCGACCTGGGCGAGGCGCTCGGGTGCGGCGCGCACCTGCACGCGCTCCGCCGGCTGGAGGCCGCCGGACTGCACGCGGAGACGGCCGTCACGCCGGACGAGCTCGAGCGGCTCGCAGCTGCCGGTGCCCTGGAAGACGCGGTGCTAGCGATCACCGACCTCCTGCCCTTTCCGCGCGTGACCGTGGACGACCCGGCTTTCCTCCACGGGTCGCCAACGCGCCTTGACCACGGCGAGCCGGACGGCCGGCGGGTCGTGCTCGACGGCACCGGAAAGCTGCTGGGAATCGGCATCGTTGCGAACGGCTCCCTCCAGCCGGAGAAGGTCATCGGCGCAGTGGCGGTCGAGGCGTGAGCGAGCTCATCGGCCTGGCGGAGATCCCACCGGTGGGGCCCGCGGCACTGTGCATGGGCGTGTTCGACGGCGTGCATCTCGGGCATAGGGCGCTGGTGGAGCGCACCGCCGCCGCCGCCGCCGAGCGTGGCGTCGCCAGCGTCGCGCTGCTCTTCGATCCACCGCCGATCGAGGTGATCCGGCCGGAGCAGCGCATGCCGCGGCTGGCGCCACCGGCCGAGAACCTGCGTCGCCTGGCTGCCGCCGGGATCCGGCACCCCATCGGCCTGCGCTTCACCGAGGAGATGCGGCAGCTGCCGCCCGAAGCATTTCTCGCCGCCCTGGGGCCGGGGATCGACCTGCGGGTCCTGGTCCTCACCCCGGACAGCGCCTTCGGGCGCGGGCGCGCCGGCACACCGGACGCGATGCGGGAGCTGAGCGCGAAGGCCGGCTTCGAGGTGACGGTCCTCGATGCCCTGGTCGACATCGACGGCGAGGCTGTCTCGTCGAGCCGCGTACGGACGGCCATCGCCAACGGCGATATCCGCCTTGCCACCCGGCTCCTGGGCGGACCGCCGACCCTTGTCGGTCAGGTGATGGCGGACGGGACACTGGCATTCGACCACCTGCCGGCGCTGCCGCGTCCCGGGACGTATGCCGCCGGGGCCGACGTCGGTGGCGATGACCCGGACGGCCGTCTGACCATCCTCGTGGGAGGGGACGGCACGGTGCGGGTCAGGGGGGCCGGAGGCCCGAGCACGAGCGTGCTGCGATTCGAGCTCGTCGAGCGGCTGGCGGCATGAGCCGGTCGTGCGGAAAGCGGACGCCTCTGCTAGACTTCGAGCGTTACGGAAACGAATGTGGAGGAATACGTGCCGCTCGCCAATGACGCGAAGAGCGCGATCGTCGAGGACTACGCCACGCACGATGGCGATACCGGATCACCCGAGGTGCAGATCGCGCTTCTCACCGAGCGGATCAAGTCGCTGACGGATCACTTGCGCACTTACCAGAACGACAATCACTCGCGCCGCGGCCTGCTCAAGCTGGTCGGCCAGCGACGCCGCCTGCTGGCATACCTCGTCCGCAACGACGTGGATCGCTATCGCGCCGTGATCGGTCGACTGGGTCTGCGCCGATAACACACCTGCGGACCGACACGACCCAGGCCGATCGCCTGGGTCGGTTCGCATACGAGCGGCCGATGCGTCACGCGCCGCAGTCACTCACCCATCTGCCTATCACGGTGTCCCACGCTGCCGCTGAGCGCCAACCTATCGCGCGCCATGAGAAGCGCCGACCGAGCGACCGGCACGCCACCACGGGACCCATCACGTTGGAGGATTCTTTTGTCCATCAAGGTTGAGGCGCCGATCGGCGACCAGACCTTCTCGCTCGAGGCGGGTAAGCTCGCCGAGCAGGCTGACGGGGCCGTTCTCGTCCGATACGGCGACTCCGTGGTCCTCGCGACCGCGGTCTCGGCCAAGGAGCCCCGCGAAGGGGCCGACTTCTTCCCGCTCACCGTCGACTACGAGGAGCGGATGTACGCCGCGGGCAAGATCCCGGGCGGCTTCATCAAGCGCGAGTCGCGCCCGTCGGAGAACGCCATCCTCGCGATGCGCCTCACCGACCGGCCGCTGCGGCCCCTCTTCCCGAAGGGCTACTTCAACGACGTCCAGGTCGTCCTCACCGTGCTCAGCCACGACCAGGAGAACGATCCCGACATCCTGGCCCTCAACGGCGCGTCGGCCGCCCTGTCGATCAGCAAGATCCCGTTCCTCGGCCCCATTGGCGCCGTGCGGGTCGGGCGGATCAACGGCGAGTTCCTCGCGAACCCGACCATCTCGCAGCTCGCGGAGAGTGACCTCGACCTCGTCGTGGCCGGCACCCGCGAGGCGGTGATGATGGTCGAGGCCGGTGCCAAGATCGTCCCCGAATCGGTCATGGCCGATGCCATCGCCTACGGTCACGCCGAGGCACAGAAGAGCATCGACCTGCAGCTGAAGCTGGTCGAGGCCGTCGGCAAGCCCAAGAAGCAGCCGTTCATCGGTCCGAAGGCTGACAGCGTCGCCAAGCTCGGCAACCGCCTGGCCAAGGGCGAGACCGAGTTCGTGGTGCTCGACCTCGAGACCACCTCATTCAAGCCCGATGCCGGCTTCATCGTGGACGTCGCAGCCCTACGCGTCCGCGACGGGCAGGTCGTCGATCGCTTCGAGTCGCTCGTCAACCCGGGCCGCGCCATCGTGGGCCACCAGATCCACGGCATCAGCGACGAGGACGTCGCCAGTGCGCCGACCGCCGCCGAGGTGCTGCCGAAGCTCGTCGAGTTCATCGGCCAGGCGCCGGTGGTCGCGCACAACGTCGCGTTCGACCTGCCCTTCGTCACCCGGCACCTGCCGAGCGACGTGAAGTGGGAGCCGTCCGCGGTCTTTGACACGCTTGAGCTTGCCTATCAGCTCTACCCCGATGCCGGCGGCTACAAGCTCGCCGAGCTGGTGCGCTTCGTCTTCGGCCGTGACCACGCCACCGCGCACCGGGCGATGCCCGACGCGGAGGCCACCGCCGAGCTGTTCATCAACCTGACGGATGGACTCGCCGCCCGCCTGGACGCGGTGCGCACCGAGATCGCCGACGAGGTCCGCCGCGCCCGCGAGTCCTATGACCGCAGCGCGCAGGGCGAGCGCCTCGACGACATCCGCCGTCGCCACGGCATCGGCGGCCCGCTGATGGATGTCCTCACCAAGGCCACCGTCCGCGAGCTGGTGCTGTCGGAGAACATCCGGATCGACGGCCGCGACACGGCCACCATCCGCCCGATCAACGTGGAGGTCGGCATCCTGCCGCGCGCCCACGGCACGGGCCTCTTCCAGCGCGGCCAGACCCAGGCGCTGAGCATCGCCACCCTGGGCCCGTCCAGCAACAAGCAGCGCCTCGACACGATCTCCCCGGAGACCGAGAAGCGCTACCTGCACCACTACAACATGCCGCCCTACTCGGTCGGCGAGGCGAAGTTCATGCGCGGCCCCGGCCGGCGCGAGATCGGCCACGGAGCGCTCGCCGAGCGCGCCCTGCTTCCGGTCCTGCCGAGCGAGGCCGAGTTCCCATACGTGATCCGCGTGGTCAGCGAGGTGGTCAGCTCCAACGGCTCGACCTCCATGGCCTCGACCTGCGGCTCGACCCTGGCCCTGATGGATGCCGGCGTGCCGATCAAGGCGCCGGTGGCCGGTGCGGCAATGGGGCTGATCTCCGACAAGGAGACCGGCCGCTACGCCGTCCTGACCGACATCACCGGCAAGGAAGACTCGTACGGCGACATGGACTTCAAGGTGACCGGCACCGCTGAGGGCGTCACCGCCCTGCAGATGGACATCAAGGTCGCCGGCATCACCGTCGAGATCATGCGTGACGCGCTCGAGCAGGCCCGCGTGGCCCGGCTCTTCATCCTGGGCAAGATGACCGACGTCATCAGTGCCAGCCGCGACGAGCTGTCGCCGTTCGCGCCGCGCATCACGACCATCAAGATCCCGGTCGACAAGATTCGCGACGTCATCGGCGCGGGCGGCAAGATCATCCGCCAGATCACGGCCGAGACGGGCACCGAGATCAACATCGAGGACGACGGCACGATCCAGATCGCCGCGACGAGCGGCGAGGCCGCCCAGAAGGCGATCAAGTGGATCGAGGGCCTGACCAAGGACGTCGAGGTCGGCAAGGAGTACCTGGGCAAGGTCGTTCGCATCATGAACTTCGGCGCCTTCGTGGAGATCCTGCCCGGCAAGGACGGCCTGGTGCACATCAGCGAGCTGTCCGACCAGCGTGTCGGCCGGGTCGAGGACGTCGTCAGCATCGGCGACGAGCTGATCGTGGTCGTCACCGAGATCGATCGCATGGGTCGCGTGAACCTGTCGCGCAAGGCCGCCATGGAGCGCCACATGGCGCGCAACGGCGGTGGCGACAGCAACGGCGGATCCGGCAACGGCCAGCCCGATCTCGAGAACGCCGAGCGCTTCGAGAGCGGTCCGCCGCGAGATCGTGGCGATCGCCCGCGGTTCGGCGATCGCAACCGGGAGCGGCCACCGCGCCGCCGCTAGGCATCACCGTACCGACGGGCGGGCCGCGAGCGCGGGCCGCCCGTCGTGGTACACCGGACCGCACACACAGCTTCCGGAGGGCCCCAGCGTCCGTGGCCACCGACGCACTCCTGGCCGATGTGGCGGCCGAGGTCAGCGGCTGCAGGCGCTGCGCGCTGGCCGCGCGCCGCACGCAGGCAGTCCCTGGGGAGGGCAGCGTGGCGACCGACGTCCTGCTGGTGGGGGAGGGTCCCGGCGGGCGAGAGGACGCGACCGGCCGCCCATTTGTGGGACCCGCGGGGCAGGTGCTCGACGAGCTCATCGCCAGCATCGGCTGGCACCGCGAGGAGGTGTTCATCACCAACGTGGTCAAATGCCGCCCGCCGGGCAACCGGGACCCCGAGCCGGACGAGATCGCGACCTGCGCCGCGTACCTTGATCGACAGGAGGCGGCCCTCGACCCGAGCGTCGTCGTGACCCCGGGCCGGCACTCGCTGCGGCGCTATCTCCCCGACGCGCGCATCAGCGCGGTCCACGGCACGCTCCATCGCGGGCGTGGTCGGTGGGTCTTCCCGATGTACCATCCTGCTGCAGCGCTTCACCAGGCATCGCTGCGCGAAACCCTGTTCCGGGACATTCGCGGGCTGCCGGCGGCGCTGCTGCGGGCACGCGAGGCGATCGACGCCGAGCGGGCCGCATCGGTCCACGACGACATGCACGCCACCACCCAACGGCCGGTCACCGCGCAAGCGGACGGGCTGAGCGGGGCGACGGCCCCGGACGACGAGCAGCAGCTCACCCTCTTCTAGGAGCACCCATGCCAGATACCCTTCGGATCATCCCGCTCGGCGGCGTGGGCGAGGTCGGCAAGAACATCACCGTCATCGAGTCCGCCGGCGACATCGTGGTCGTCGACTGCGGCCTTGCCTTCCCAGAGCCCGAGATGCTGGGCATCGATCTCGTGATCCCCGACGTGACCTACCTCGAGGAGAACAAGGACCGGGTCCGCGCCATCATCCTCACCCACGGCCACGAGGACCATACCGGCGCGCTTCCGTACGTGCTGCCGAAGATCCCCGGCACGCCCATCTACGCGACGCGCCTCACGACAGGCCTGGTGCAGGTCAAGCTGCGCGAGCACAAGCTGACCGAGATGACGCAGGTGCACCTGGTGGAGCCGGGGCGTGACTTCAGCGTCGGCTCGTTCACGGTCACCGCGTTCCGCGTGAATCACTCCATCCCCGACGGCGTGGGCTATGCCATTCGCACCCCCGGCGGCACGGTCGTCCACACCGGCGACTTCAAGTTCGACATGACCCCGCCCGATGGACGGCGCGCCGACCTGGGCCTCATTGCCGAGATCGGCAACGAGGGCGTCGACTTCCTCATGTCGGACTCCACGCGTGCCGAGCGCGAGGGCTACACGCTCTCCGAGATGACGGTGGGGGAGTCGCTCCATCAGCTCATCGGCGAGGCCAGCGGGCGGGTCATCGTGGCGACCTTCGCCAGCAACATCGGTCGCGTGCAGCAGGTCATCGACGCCGCGGCGGACCACGGCCGCAAGGTTGTCTGCCTGGGACGCAGCATGGAGCAGAACTCGGCCATCGCTGTCGAGCTCGGTGTCCTCGACGCGCGCGACGGCACGCTGATCAAGAAGGAACAGCTGCAGCGCATCCCCAAGGACCAGCTGGTCATCATGACCACCGGGTCGCAGGGCGAGCCCATGTCCGGGCTGACGCGCATGAGCAACCGCGACCATCGCAACGTCAACATCGAGCCCGGCGACACGGTCATCGTCTCGGCCTCGCCGATCCCCGGCAACGAGGAAGCGGTCGCCAAGACCATCGACAACCTCTTCAAGGAGGGGGCGATGGTCCACTACGAGCCGCTCAAGCATTGCCACGTGTCGGGCCACGGCTCGCGCGAGGAGCTCAAGCTCATGCTCGGCCTCGTGCAGCCCAGGCACTTCATCCCGGTCCACGGCGAGTACCGCATGCTCGTCCAGCACGCCCTGCTTGCCGAGGGAGCGGGCGTTGACATCGACAAGATCTTCGTGCTCGAGAACGGCCAGGTCGTCGAGTTCGACGGGGAGCGCGCGCGCATGGCGGGCAGCGTCACCGCTGGCGCGGTGCTGGTCGACGGTATTGCCGCCATCGACGGCATCGGCGGTGTCATCCTGCGCGACCGCCGCATGCTGGCCAGCGACGGAGTCGTGATGGTTGCCCTGACCGTCGACAGCAAGACCGGGCGCGCAGTCTCCGGCCCGGATCTGCTGAGCCGGGGATTCCTGTCCGATCCGGAGGATCCGCTCATGGCCTCGGCGCGTGATCACCTGGCCTCCGCCCTGCGCCAGCCGGCGACCGATGACCACGGCGCCGAGAGCGGCTACCTGAAGACCAAGATCCGGGACACCCTGTCGCGCTACTTCTTCCAGCAGACCAAGCGCCGCCCGATGATCATGCCGATCGTGCTCGAGGTCTGACCCGCAGTGACGACCCGTCGCTCGACCCGACGTCGCAGCACTCGCCGTCGCCGCAGCAGCAGCCCCTCGCTCAGCCCCCGCTTCATGCGCGAGGTCCTGGCGCTGGCGTTGCTGTTCCTGGCGATCATCAGCGTCATCGGCCTGTTCGCGCCGCATGCCGGTGCGATCGTCGAGCCGTGGCATGCCTTCATGGCCTACCTCCTCGGCTGGGGGGTGGCGTTCGCGCCGCCGCTGCTCGCCGGCTTCGCGGTGATGCTGTGGATGAAGACGATGCCCGCCGAACGCTGGATGGCGGCCAGCGGCGCAGCGCTCGTGGCGCTGGCCCTGCTCGGCATGTTCCACCTCGGCAGCGGGGGAGGCGCCGAGCAGATCGAGACGGGGGACGGGGGCGGCCTGCTGGGCTTCGCGGTCAGCAGCGCGCTCGTCAGCGCAATCGGGGCGGCCGGCGCGTGGATCGTGCTCGTGCTGTTCGTGGCGGTCGGCCTGCTGCTGTACTTCAACATGACGATTGGCGACGTGGTGGCCGCGTGGCTCCAGGGTCGCGACGAGGCGCGCGAGCTGGCGGAGATCGAGGCACGTCGCATTGCGCAGGGCAGCCGTGGACGGCCGCCGAAGGTCGCGCCGGCGGCCGAACCGGAGGCCGATGAGCGACCCGGCCTGATCGACCGCATGCGCGGCGCCCTTGCGGGCGGCAACGATGCGCACGAGGACGAGCCGCTCATCGTGCGCCGTCAGCGGCCGGAGGGTGGCAACGGGTCGGGCCCGCGTCCACCGCGGGTACCGATCCCTGTCGCAGATGCACCCGTCGACGCCGATGCCGCGATCGAGCTGGACAGCGAGGAGCGCGCCCACCTGGCCGCCACGGAGGCGGGAGACACGGATGCCCCACCGGCCATCGACGCGGCCCTGGAGGCGGTTGAGCGGCCCTGGGAGCTGCCAGCGATCGACCTGCTGGCCGACGCGCCCCATCCACGGCCGCGCAGATGGACCTCACGGCCAAGGGACAGCGCATCCGCGAGACGCTCGCCCACTTCGGTATCGGCGTCAAGGTGGCGCGCATCCAGGAAGGCCCGGTCGTCACCCAGTACGCGCTCGACGTCGACCCGGGCGTGAAGCTGTCGCGCATCGCCGGGCTGTCCGACAACCTGGCGCTGGCACTGGCTGCGCGCTCGATCCGCATCCAGGCGCCCATCCCCGGCGAGGGATACGTGGGCGTCGAGATCCCCAACAACGCCTTCGACCTGGTCACCCTCAAGGAGGTCCTCGCCAGCCGCAACTTCGAGGACCTGGCAGGGAAGAGCAAGCTCGCCTTCGCGCTCGGCCAGGACGTGGCCGGCCAGCCGTTCAACGCGGACCTCGGCAAGATGCCGCACGTCCTGATCGCGGGCGCCACCGGATCCGGCAAGAGCGTGTGTGTCAACGCGCTGATCTGCTCGATCCTGATGAAGGCCACCCCACGCGACGTGAAGTTCATCATGATCGACCCCAAGCGCGTGGAGATGGTGCAGTACAAGGGCATCCCGCACCTGCTGTGCGAGGTGATCGTCGAGCCCGAGCAGGCGGTCAACGCCCTCAAGTGGACCGTCGGCACGATGGAAGGCCGGTACCACGAGTTCGCCCAGCGCGGGGTGCGCAACATCGCCGCGTACAACGAGGCGCTGCGTCCCGGCGAGCCGCGGATGCCGTACATCGTCGTCGTCATCGACGAGCTGGCCGACCTGATGATGGTCAGCGCCTACGAAGTCGAGGCGACCATCACCCGCATCGCGCAGCTGGCGCGCGCGACCGGCATCCACCTGGTCGTCGCCACCCAGCGCCCATCGGTACAGGTCATCACGGGTCTCATCAAGGCCAACATCCCGAGCCGCATTGCGTTCGCCATGACTTCCGGCGTCGACTCGCGGACGATCCTCGACGCCAACGGAGCCGAGGACCTGCTGGGCCGCGGCGACATGCTCTACCAGCCGATCGACGCACCGCGTGCGGTGCGTCTGCAGGGCGTGCTGGTGACCGACAACGAGATCGAGGAGCTGAGCCACCACTGGAAAGCACAGGGCGGCCCGCAGTACCGGCCCGAGATCACCGCGCCGCGCCGCGACGGCAAGCCGGGCGGCAAGCCCGGCGAGGAGGAGGACAGTGATGCCGACGCGCTCCTCACCCAGGCCATCGACATCGTGCGGCGATCCGACAAGGCATCCGCCAGCCTGCTCCAGCGGCGCCTGCGGATCGGCTATGCCCGGGCGGCGCGGATCCTGGACCAGATGGAGGACCGCGGCATCGTGGGGCCGGCTGACGGCAGCCGCTTCCGCGAGGTGATGGTCACCAGCGACGGCTGGGGCGGCGACGTCGCGCCGGACGAGGACGAGGACTTGTGACCGAGGCGAGCAGCCACAAGCTCGGCGAGGTGCTGCGCGCCGCGCGGGAGGCCAAGGGCGTGGACCTGCTGCGGGTGGAGCGGGACACCAAGATCCGCGTCCGCTACCTCTCGGCGCTGGAGAACGCGGAGTACCGCGACCTGCCGGGAGCGGTGTACACCAAGGGCTTCCTGCGCAACTACGGCCTCTACCTGAGCCTCGACCCCGAGTACCTCATTGACCTGTACCGCCTCGAGTCGAGCACCGTGTCCGCGGAACGGGCAAGCGTCGCGCCGCCCCCGCGGCCCATCGCCGTGCGCCGGTCGCGTGGCTTCGTCCTCACGCCCGGGATCGTAGTCGCGGCCATCCTCACGGTCATGGTGTTCGGCATCGGAGCCTACCTGGCGGGCCAGCTGATCGCGTTTGCCGGGACGCCCGAGCTGCGGGTCGTCAACCCTCCAGGCCCCGTGGCCGCGTACGACGGCGAGAGCTACACGTTCCAGGGCGTTACGGCGCCCGGGGCCAGGGTGACCGTCACCGGACCTCGCGAGAATCCCGTCGTCACGGCGGACGCTGACGGCGTCTTCGAGGTGGTGGTCGAGCTGGTCCCCGGCTCGAACATCGTGCGCCTGGTGGCCTACGACAACACCACTGGCCGCACGAGCGCCGAGGTGGAACGAGCGATCACCGTCATGACCGCGCTGCCATCCGGCAGCCCCGGCGGACCCACCCCGGTCGCCCTTACGGCGCCGGCCGACAACGCGACCGTCGTCGGGGCGGTGAGCGTCACCGGCACGGCGTCACCAGGGACGTCGGTAATCGTGACGGCAACCCTGACCACCCCTGCCGCGGCGACCTTCACCATCGTCGACGCCGCCGGACGCCCGGTCGCGATTCCCACCACCGCCCCCGCGGCTCCGGCACCGCTGACGCTCGTTGCGGATGCCAGCGGCGCGTTCACCGGCCAGCTCACCATGGCGCCCGGGGCCTGGGTGGTGAGTGCCGCGGCCGATGGCGGAAGCCCGACGGCACGCAACGTCACCGTTGCCGCGCCGGCCGGGCTCGCGGGCAGCCTGGCGGTCAGCGGCGGGGCGTCATACCTCGAGCTGGACGAGGATGGGCGCGCGAAGGCGGGCGTCTCCGGCTCGATCGTCGCGGACGGGGCCAGCGTGACCACCACAGCCACCCGGGAGCTGCGTGTTCGCGCCGGCAACGCGGGGGCGGTCGTGGTGACCCTCAACGGCATTCGTATCGGTCCAATGGGCGCCGCCGGCAACGTCATCGAATGGCGCATCACGCGCCGCTGAACCAGAGCAAGGGAGACCAGATGGCAGATTCCTCGTTCGACGTCGTGAGCGACTTCGACCAGCAGGAGCTCGTCAACACGCTCGACCAGGTGCGCCGCGAGGTGGCCACACGGTACGACTTCAAGGGCAGCAAGGTGGAGCTGGAGCTTGGCAAGGAGGCGATCACGCTCCACGCCGACGACGAGTACCGTGCCGGATCGGTCAAGGACCTGATCCAGTCCAAAGCGGTACGTCGCAACCTGAGCCTCAAGATCTTCGAATGGGGCAAGCTCGAGCCCGCCTCGGGTGGCACGGTGCGCCAGGAGATCAAGCTCAAGCGCGGCCTGACCAGCGAGCAGGCCAAGGAGCTGTCGAAGATGATTCGCGAGAGCTTCCCGAAGACCAAGCCGGTGATCCAGGGTGACGCCGTGCGGGTGTCGGGCAAGAGCCGCGACGACCTGCAGGGCGTGATCGCACACCTGAAGGGCCTCGACTACCCGGTCGCGCTCCAGTTCATCAACTACCGCTGAACCGATGCCTCCGCGCCGGCCGCCCTCCGACCGGGACCTCGAGCGTGCCGCTCGGCGGCTTGGCCGCGCACTTGTCCAGCGCCGATGGCAGCTTGCCTCGGCCGAGTCGTGCACGGGCGGACTGGTGGGCCATATCGTCACCGGCATCCCGAAGGCGAGCGACCATTACCTTGGCGGCGTGATCAGCTATTCGAACCTTGTGAAGGAGCAGCTGCTGGGGATCGACCACGACCTGCTGGAACGGGTCGGGGCGGTGTCACCGGAGATCGCGGAGGCGATGGCCGATGGCGTGCTCCGCCGGTTTCCCGTGGCCGATGTGGCCGTCTCGGTGACCGGGATCGCGGGACCGGACGGTGGCACAGCCGACAAGCCGGTCGGGCTGACGTACGTGGCCGCCGCGTGCCGCGGCGGCGTCGCCCGCATCGAGCGCGCGGTGTGGACGCATGACAGGGATGGCAACAAGCGCGCCAGCGCGCTGCTGGCCCTCGAGATGGCGCACGCCATCGCGGCGGAGTAGGGGAGTGGTCCGCCCAGGCGAGCGTATTCACGTCATCGGCGTTGCCGGTTCCGGTGCCGCCGGGGTCTCGCTGCTCTGTGCGCGGGCGGGCGCCATCGTGGACGGCTGCGATGCGGACGGGCCGTCGCCGTACACGCCGCCCCTGGCGCAGGCGGGCGTGACGGTGATCACCGGCCACGACCCGGCGCA
The DNA here is from genome assembly GCA_963781555.1 of uncultured Chloroflexia bacterium. Lineage (GTDB taxonomy): Bacteria > Chloroflexota > Limnocylindria > QHBO01 > QHBO01 > JAICQM01. The sequence goes on from CAWAGB010000006.1 coordinate 459,729, forward strand.
CTTGGCCGGTGTAGACCGGGTGGCGATCTCGCCGGCGGTGCGCTCCGTTCCCGGCCACCCTGAGCTGGCGGCCGCCAGGGGAGCCGGGCTGGAGGTCGTGACATGGCAGGCCCTGTTGGGCGAGCTGATGGACGCTCCCGGGCACATCGGTCTGGCGGTGGCGGGAACGCACGGCAAGTCGACCACCACCGCGCTGCTCGGCCATCTGCTCATCGGCGCCGGACTGGACCCGACGGTCGAGGTGGGCGCCTCGATTCCGGACTGGGGCGGCGCATCGGTGCGGCCCGGTGGGGGAGCGCCGTTCGTCGTGGAGGCCGACGAGTTCGGCGACAACTTCCTGAACTACCACCCCGCGGCGGCCATCCTCACCAACCTCGAGATGGATCACCCGGACTTCTTCGCGGATCGCGCTGCGGTGCTCGACAGCTTCGAGCGCTTCGTGCGCGGCATGCGGCCCGATGCCTCGGTGGGGGGCACGCTCGTGCTCGCCGCCGCGGGCGATTCCGGCCTGGACGAACTGCTGAGTCGCCTCCGGGACGTGGAGCTGCGTGTCGAGCGCTACGGACCCGGTGGCTCCGTCGTCGCCCGCGATGTCGCGCTGGAGGCGGATGGGACGCGGTTCACGCTGGAAGGACAGGCGTACCGGATGGGGCTCGCCGGCCAGCACAACGTGCTGAATGCCACGGCCGCGCTCCGGCTGGCCCGCGAGCTGGGCGCCGAGCCCGGGGCGCTGGCAGACGCGCTCGCGACGTTCCGTGGAGCAGGACGGCGGATGGAGCTGATCGCCGATACTGGCGGGGTGATCGTCTATGACGACTACGGACACCACCCGACCGAGGTGCGCGCCGCGCTGGCGGCCGCCCGGCAGCTGGTCGGGGAGCGACGCCTGTGGGCCGTCTTCGAGCCGCACATGTACTCGCGGACCGCCCTGCTGGCCGACGAATTCGCCACTGCCTTCTCGGGGGCCGATGAAGTCGCCATCGCCGACATCTTCGCCAGCCGCGACACGCCTGCCGCCATGCGCGCCACTTCCGCCGAGGCGCTCGCTGACCTGATCGAACGGGTCAGCGCCACGCCCGCCATCGCCACCGGCGACGTCGACGCAACCACGCGCTACGTGGCCGATCACCTGCGAGCAGGCGACGCCGTGCTGGTCATGGGTGCCGGCAAGTCGTATCGCATCGCACGTGGCCTGCGTGATGCCATCAAGTCCGGCGTACTGGACGAGCGCCGCAGCATGGACAAGCCGTGACCGGCCTGCGCGAGGTGTTCCTCGGGACCTTCCTGGCGCTGCTCGTCACCGTCGCCCAGCAGGGGATGGTCCGTCTCGTGGACGCCTCCGGCGCCTCGGATACCCCGGCCCTCATCCTGGTGCTGCTGCTCGCCGCGTTCCTGGGCGTGCTGACCGCGGTGGCGACCCGCATGGCCGGGCTGCCCGGGGCGACCGCGCCGACCGTCCTGGTGCTGGGGTGGATCGTGGTACCCGCGGTCCTCGCCGTGATCCCGGCCCCGGCGGCGCAGCTCTTCGCCTCGGACGCGGCGCTGAGCGCCCAGGATGCCTACAGCCTCGTCGTGGCGACCGTCGCCGCCGCAGTGACGCTCGGCGTGCCCGCCGAGCGACGCTGAGCCACGGGCGCATGCCCGAGCTGACCGCACTGGCATGGAACCTCCAGGGACGCGCAGCGGATCGTCTCCGCCTGCCGGATGCGTTCGGCGACCTGCGCCCCGACGTGCTTCTTCTGCAAGAGGCCCATGGAGACCGCGTGGGCGACGTCCTGCCGCCGACCTACGAGTCGCGCCTGTGGTGGCCCACCGCGGGCACGACGCCCGGGATCGTCATCGCCTCCCACCTGCGGCTCGAGGAGCAGGGCATCCTCGATCCCTTCGATCCGCCCTGGGACCGGCCACGCGTGTGCTGGGCACGGTTTCGATGGGCCGGGGAACCGCTGACCGTCGCCTCCGTCCATCTGTCGGCACCCCTACTGCCGGGAGCGAAGGCAAGACGCGACGCGCAGCGCGCCGAGCTCGCCGGATGGGCTGAGGCCATGGTGGCTGGCGGGGAGCGGCTGATCGTCGGCGGGGACTTCAACACCCGTGACCCACAGCTGCCGCGCATGACCGATGCGTGCGCCGCCCAGCCCCTGCCGACGTGGCGCCCGCTGGCGGTGCCGTGGATGCGACCCCTGCTGCGCCTGGATGCCATCTTCACCTCCCCGGCAATCCGTACCCGGGAAGCCGGGATCGGGGTCGCATGGCAGGGTAGCGATCACCTTCCGGTCGTTGCTCGCATCGCGGCCTGAGCGGCCGCATGACGCACCCCGGCAGTGCACAATAGGCCACCGGCTGCGGGGGTGGCCGGCTATTGCTGAACTGATTGGGAGAGGACCCGTACCCGAGCACCCAAGGCGACCGCGAGCACCCAAGGCGACCCGCGTGGCTGCCCGCGACGGGGCCTCCGTTGCCGCGCCCATCGACGAGCCGCAGAGGGCCGCCGTGGTGCAGGCGGCCCTCTATCGCATCGCTGAGACCGCCAGCGCAGCCAAGGACATGCCGTCCTTTTACGCAGCCATCCACGAGATCGTCGGCGAGCTCATGTACGCCGACAACTTCTACATCGCCCTGTACGACGCCCGGCGCGGCCTGATCAACTTCGCGTTTTACCGCGATGAGGTCGATGAAGACATTCCCGATCCGCAGTCGTGGCAGTCGATCGGCACCGGCGACGCGGCCGGGATGACCGCCCACCTGCTGCGGCTGGGGGAGGCCTTGATGATCGACGCACAGGGATACCGCGATCTCGTCGATTCCGGAGCCGTCGCCGCGGTGGGCGTCGAGGGCCACGATTGGCTCGGGGCGCCCTTGAAGGCCGAGGGCGAGATCATCGGGGCGGTGGTTACCCAGAGCTACGCGGCGGAGCAGGCACATCGGCCCGAAGATCTCGATCTGCTTGCATTCGTGGCCCAGCACATCGCCACCGCGCTGACACGGGCGCAGGCGATCGAGGAAACCCGGCAGCGCAATGCGGAGCTGGCGCTGGTCAACGAGATCGGGGCTGCGCTTGCCCAGCAGCTCGACTTCGAGGCGACGATCAACCTGGTGGGCGACCGCATCGCCAGCATCTTCGAGGTCGACTCAACCGCCATCGCGCTCTACGACGAGGCGACCAACTCGGTGTCCTTTCCGTACTTCGTCGAGCAGGGCGAGCGGATTGCGGTGGAGCCGATCACGCTGGGGCCGGGTTTGACCTCCCAGGTGATCGAGTCGCGCAGTCCGCTGCGGCTGGGCACGATAGCGGAGGCGCGGGAGCGCGGTGCGCTGATGATCGGTCTTCCGGAGGAGGATTCCGCGCCCGCCGAGTCCTGGCTCGGCGTGCCGGTGATCGCGGGAGATCGAGTGATCGGCGTCATCAACATCGATCGCCCGGAGCGGAATGCGTTCAGCGAGGGGGACGAGCGCCTTCTGTCGACGCTTGCGTCGAGCATGGGTGTGGCGCTCGAGAATGCCCGCCTCTTCAGTGAGACGCGGCAGCGAAACGCCGAGCTGGCGGTGATCAACGAGATCGGCGCGGCGCTGGGCCGGCAGCTCGACTTCCAGGCGATTATCGAGCTCGTCGGGGAGCGGGTGCGAGAGATCTTCACATCGGACTCCCTCTTCATCGCCCTGTACGACGGGCCGACGCAGGTCATCCGCTTCGCCTACGAGGTCGCCGGCGGCGAGCGTCTGTACACGGATCAGATGCCCCTCGGGCCGGGGCTCACCTCGCAGGTCATCCGTACCGAGCGACCCGTGCGCATCTCGCGAATGACCGACATGGCCGGGTTGGCGATCGACATCGGCGGAGTGCCATCCGAGTCGTGGCTCGGGGTGCCGATCGCTGCAGTCGACCGAGTGATCGGGGTGATCGCGCTCGAGGCCAGCGAGGTGAACGCCTACACCGATGCCGACGAGCGGCTGCTCTCCACGATCGCGGGCAGCATGGGAGTGGCGCTCGAGAACGCCAGGCTCTTCGACGAGACAAAGCGCCTCCTCACCGAGACGGAGCAGCGCAACGCCGAGCTCGGCGTGATCAACGAGATCGGTACCGCGCTCGCCCAGCAGCTGGACTTCGAGAGCATCATCGAACTGGTCGGCGCCCGACTCGCGGCCGAGTTCCACATGCAGGACATGTACATCGGCCTGTATGACCGCGCGACCAACCTGATCAGCTTCCCGTACGAGCTCGACGGCGGCCGGCGCGTCCACGCTCTCCCCATCGAGCTGGGGCGGGGGATCGCGTCGCAGGTGATCCGCGAGCGGCGTGTGCTGCGCTTCGGCAGCGTCGAGGCCCAGTTCGAGGCGGGGGCGTTCGTGGGCGAATACACGGACGCCGACGGCGAAACCATGCAGCTGCCATCGTGGATCGGTGTGCCGATCATGGCCGGCTCGGAGTCGATCGGAATCATCGTCTTCAGCGACGCACGGCCGGACGCGTATACCGAAAGCGACGAACGGGTGCTGCGCACCGTCGCCTCGAGCATGGGCGTCGCGCTCGAGAACGCGAGGCTCTTTGGCGAGACGAAGCGGCTCCTCACCGAAACCGACGAGCGCGCCGCCGAGCTGGCCATCATCAACAGCGTCCAGCAGGGCCTTGCCGCAAACCTGGACATCGATGGCATGTACGAGCTGGTTGGGGACAAGATCCGCGAGATCTTCGATGCCCAGGTGGTCGACATCGGCATCGTCGATGACGCCGAGAACCGCATCCATTTCCCGTACACCATCGAACGCGGCGTGCGGTTTCCCGACGCACCGATGCCGATTGGAGGCATGCGTGCCCATGTACTCGAGACGCACGAGCCACTGCTCGTCAACCGCGACATGGTCAACGTCGCCGCCCGCCACGGCCAGACCGTGGTGCTGCAGGGCGAGCCGCCGAAGTCGGTCCTCTTCGCGCCACTCGTGGTCGGCGATGAGGCGCGCGGCGTCATCTCGCTCCAGAACCTCGACCGCGAAGATGCCTTCTCGGACTCAGACGTGCGACTCCTGTCGACGCTGGCGGCAAGCCTCAGCGTGGCGCTCGAGAACGCGCGGCTATTCGACGAAACGCGACGCCTGCTCACCGAGGCCGATGAGCGCGCGGCGGAGCTGGCCGTCGTCAACAGCGTCCAGCAGGGCCTCGCCCAGAACCTGGACATGCAGGCCATGTACGACCTGGTCGGGGACAAGATCCAGGAGATCTTCGAGGCGCAGGTCGTCGATATCGGGATCTTCGATTTCGAGGAAGGACTGGTTCGCTACCCGTACGCCATCGAACGGGGGACGCGGTATCCCGACGAACCCACGCGGATCGAGGACTCGCCGCTCTCCGCCGAGCTCCTCCGTACGCGTGCGCCGGTTCGTATCACCGACCTGGCATCGTGGTTCGCATCAGGCGGAGATCTGAAGGTCATCCAGGGCGAGGACGCCAAGTCCGCTCTCGTCGTGCCGCTGACCGCCGGTGACGCCATTCGCGGTCGCATCTCACTCCAGAACCTCGATCGCAGCGACGCCTTCAGCGAGGCAGACGCCCGCCTCCTCTCGACCCTGGCGGCCAGCCTGAGTCTGGCCCTCGAGAGCGCTCGGCTCTTCGACGAGACACGCCGCCTGCTGGTGGAGACGGATCGACGTGCCGCCGAGCTCGCCATCGTCAACAGCGTGCAGCGCGGCCTGGCCGCGGAGCTCGACGTGCAGGTGATGTACGAGCTGGTGGGGGAGCGTGCCAACGACGTCTTCGACACCCACGTTGTCGACATCGCCATCTACGACCCCACCACCGAGATGATGACCTTCCCATTCACCATCGAGCGTGGCCAGAGCTTCCCCGTCGAGTCACGGCCCGTGATGGGCTTCCGCAAGCACGTCATCGCGACCCGTCAGCCACTCCTCATCACGCACGACCTCCGCGCGCGCGGCGCCGAGCTCGGCCAACCCGCGCAGCTTGTCGGGGAACCCGCGCTGTCGGCAATCTTCGCGCCACTGGCGGTGGGGGAGGAGATGCTGGGAGTCATCTCGCTCCAGAACCTCGACCGGGAAGGCGCCTTCGACGAGCGCGATGTGTCGCTGCTGACCACGATCGCCGCGAGCCTGAGCGTGGCGCTCCGAACCGGCCGCCTCATCGACGAGACGAGGCGGCGGGTCGAGGAGCTTGCCACGATCAATACGGTCGGCGAGGCCCTGGCAGGGGAGCTCGAGCTGGGTCCGCTGCTGAGCCTGGTGGGCGACAAGACCCGTGACGCGTTCGAGGCGGACATCGCCTACGTCGCGCTCCTCAACCCAGAGACCGACCTGATCGAGTTCGCGTACCACGTCGAGCACGGCCGATTCGAGCCGCAGGCGCCGATCGCCCGCGGCGCTGGTCTGAGCTGGCGCGTGATGGAACGCCGCGAGCCCCTGCTGATCAACCGCGAGGCGGAGTGGGAGGCGATCGGGGAGCGTGGCATCGGCACGGTCGCCCGCTCGTGGCTGGGTGTGCCGATCATGGCCGGCGAGCGCTCGCTGGGGGTGATCAGCGTGCAGAGCACGACGCAGGACGGACGCTTCACCGAGGCGGACGCTCGGCTGCTCTCGACGATTGCCGCAAACGTGGGAGTAGCTGTCGAGAACGCCCGTCTCTACGCCGAGACGCGACGACGCGCCAATGAGATGGCCGCCCTGGCCGACGTGGGACGCGAGATGTCGGCGACATTGGATCCGGCCGCCACCCTCGAGCTCATTGCCGAGCGCGCCCGGGTCCTGGTCGGCGCCGATACCAGTGCCGTCTTCCTGCCCGATGCGGACGGCGGTGCCTACCGCACCACGGTAGCGATCGGCAGCATCGCCGAGTCGATTCGCCAGACGGTGGTCACGCCCGGAATGGGCATCATCGGCGACGTGGCCCTCACCGGCGTCGCCGAAGTTGTCAATCGACCGGCAGATGACCCGCGGGCGGTGGACATCGAGGGCACCGAGGACGATGACGACGACAGGCTGATGGTCGCCCCGCTCGTCATCCGGGACGCGGTCATCGGCATCCTGGCCGTGTGGCGCTCCGGCGGCAGCGAGCCCTTCACGGGCGCCGACCTCTCGTTCCTCGAGCGCATGTCGCAGCAGGCGGCGATCACCCTCCAGAATGCGCGGCTGTTCGCGGACGCGAGGGAGTCGCGTACCGCCGCGGAGCAGGCGAACGAGGCCAAGAGCAGCTTCCTGGCGGCCATGAGCCACGAGATCCGCACGCCGCTGAACGCAGTCATCGGCATGAGCGGCCTGTTGCTGGACACGCCGCTCGACGACGAGCAGCGCGACTTCGCGGAGACCATCCGGACCTCCGGCGACGCATTGCTGACGATCATCAACGACGTGCTCGACTTCTCGAAGATCGAGGCCGGCCGCGTCGAGCTGGAGGCCACGCCCTTCGTCCTGCGCGACACGGTCGAGGCGGCTCTCGACATCCTTGCCCCGACGGCCGCCAACAAGGGCATCGAGCTGGCCTACACCGTCGACGAGCGGCTCCCCGTGGCGCTCGTCGGCGACTCGGGCCGCCTGCGCCAGGTGCTCCTCAACCTGCTCTCGAACGCGGTGAAGTTCACCGAGCGCGGGGAGGTAGTCGTGTCGGTCGGCGGTCGTGCATTGGGCCGCGATGGGTGGGAGATCCAGGTCGACGTCAAGGACACCGGCATCGGGATCCCGCCGGAGGCGATGGGCAAGCTGTTCCAGTCGTTCAGCCAGGTCGACGCCTCGATCGCGCGCCGCTACGGAGGCACGGGGCTCGGCCTGGCCATCAGCCGCCGCATCGCCGAGCTGATGGGTGGCAGCCTGAACGCCACGAGCAGCGGCGTGGCGGGGCAGGGGAGCACCTTCCAGCTCCTGGTCCGGATGCCCGCGGCAGCGGCCGATGCGGTGACCCCGGTGCGCCCCATCCGAACCGACGTCGACCTCGCCGGCCGGCGCGTGCTGGTGGTCGACGACAACGCCACCAACCGTCGCATCCTGGTCGCCCAGACCGCGCGGTGGGGGATGCTGCCGCGCGAGACGGGCTCGCCCGCCGAGGCGCTCGGCTGGCTGGCAGGCGGGGAGCGCTTCGACATCGCGCTCGTGGATCTGCTCATGCCCGAGATCGACGGTCTCGAGCTGGCCGCGCGCGTGCCGGCCGCGGATGGCGAGACGCCGATGCCGGTCATCATCCTGTCGTCGATCGGTACGCGGGACCGAGACGAGGCCGCGGTGGCCGCCTGGCTTGCCAAGCCGGTCAAGCCATCCGCCCTGCACGACGTGATCGCCACGGTCCTGCTGGGTGCCGTGGTGGCGCGCCCGGTGGCGCCGACGGCGGCGGACGCCGAGGGCCGCCTCCTCGGCGAGCGGCATCCGCTGCGTATTCTGCTGGCGGAGGACAATCCGGTGAACCAGAAGCTGGCCATCCGCCTGCTGGCCCAGATGTCGTACCAGGTCGACGTCGCCGGCGATGGGCGAAAGGCGGTCGAGGCAATCGAGAAGGGAGCCTATGACGTGGTCCTGATGGACATCCAGATGCCGGAGCTCGACGGTCTGGGCGCCACCCGCCAGATACGCGCCACGTGGCCCGATCGGCCGCTGTGGATCGTCGCCATGACCGCAAATGCGATGGCGGGCGACCGGGAAGCCTGCCTGGCAGCGGGAATGAACGACTACATCAGCAAGCCGATCCGACCCGCAGAGCTGGCGGCGGCGCTCGAACGGGCGCCGAGTGCCCGTGTCTGAGCTGTTGCCGCTGGACACTGCCGTGCTCGACGAGCTCTGTGACGCCGTGGACGGCGATCGCTCCTTCGTGGTGGACCTCGTGGAGACGTTCCTGGCCGACGCCGCGCGCCAGCTCGACGAGCTGGAGGTGGCCTGCAGCGCGAACAACGTTGCAGAGGCAGTCCGTCCGGCCCACACCCTCAAGTCGAGCAGCGCGACGGTCGGCGCCGTGGCGCTCGCCACCGCCGCCCGCGAGGCAGAAGCCACCGCACGCGCCGGCACGGTTCCGGCCGACAAGCTGGCCGAGCTCCGCCGGCTCTGGCCGCAGGCAGCCGCCGAGCTGCGGGCGTGGATCGACGGAGGTGCGGGCGAGTGAGTGGCGCGGCGCTGGTGGTCGACGACAGCGTCGTGAACCGCCGGCTGCTGGTGCGGCACCTGGATCGGCTCGGACTGGCGACCAGCGAAGCCGAGAACGGGATGGAGGCCCTCGCCGCGTTGCGCGCGCCAGGCGCCGCCTTCGACCTCGTGCTGCTCGACGTCGTGATGCCAGAGCTGGACGGCTACGCCACCTTGGAGGCGCTCAAGGCCGATCCTGATCTGCAGCACCTGCCGGTGCTCGTCGTCTCGGGCGTGGAAGAGCTCGACAGCGTGGTGCGCTGCATCGAGCTCGGTGCAACCGACTACTTGACGAAGCCGATCAATCCACGAGTCCTCGAGGCTCGGGTCAACGCCTCGCTCACGGCCAAGCGGCTGCACGACCTCGAGGTCGAGCATCTCGAACGGCAGCGCGCGCTGACGGCAACGATCGACCGCCAGAAGACGGAGCTCAGCCGATTCCTGTCGCCGGCGATCGCGTCGCTGATCTCGTCGGACGACGGCGAGGTGCTGCTCGCTGGGCATCGACGCATGATCAGCGTCGCCTTCTGCGACCTGCGCGGCTTCACCTCGTTCGCCGAGGGAGCCGACCCTGAGGAGCTGTTGGGAGTCCTCGGCGAATATCACCGCATGCTCGGGACCTCGATCGTGGCCCACGGAGGCACGCTGGAGCACTTCGCCGGAGATGGAGTGATGATCTTCTTCAATGATCCAGTTCCCCAGGAGGACCACGTGGCCAGGGCCGTGCGGATGACGGTCGAGATGCGCGATCGCTTCGCGGAGCTGTCATCCGCCTGGCAGAAACGTGGCTACCAGCTCGGCTTCGGGGCCGGCATCGCGGTCGGCTATGCGACCCTCGGCCGCATCGGCTTCGAGGGCCGCCACGACTACGGTGCCATCGGCAACGTGGTGATCATGGCCTCGCGCCTTTCGAGCAAGGCCGAGGCAAACCAGATCCTGGTGAGTCAGCGGGCTCACGCCATGGTCGAGGACCTGGTCGATGTGGAATGGGTTGGCGAGCTGGAGCTGAAAGGCATGTCCCGGCCCGTCGCCGCGGCCAACGTCACCCGTCTCCGGTAACCGAGGCCGCAGCGCGGCGCATGGCGCAATCGCGCGGCTTCGGGGTCGAACCCCGCCGGCGCAATTGCTCAGTCAACCATGCCGTACATCACATAACATATCTTTGCGGAAGTCCCAGCCGGCGACTTGAGGCGTGAGGCAGTGAGTAACGTGCGCGATCTCTCCCCGAATGACGCGACCCTTGTGCTGCAGATCGACCTGCCCGCCGGCGCGACCGAGGTCATGGCCGCCTGGACGGACCCTGAACTGCTGACGGCCTGGTGGCCTGCCAGGGCCACGTTCGACGCGCGCCCCGGCGGCAGCTACGCCTTTGGATGGCCTGACCAGGGCTGGTGGCTGCGCGGCCGCGTGATAGCCCTCACGGCGACGCACCTGGCGTTCAGCTGGCGCTGGGACCATCGGCCGGAGCTGCCGGACCGGGCCGTGCGGGTCACCGTGGAGCTTGGGGCAAGGGCCGGTTCATCGACCCTCTGTCTCGAGCATGGCCCGTATGACGCCACCGAGCTCGACCAGACGGACCGCGGGCACCACGAGGCGGGCTGGCGATACTTCCTCGACCGCCTGGCTACCACCCTCGGTGAGTCCTCCTTAGCCACATAGAACACGCGTTCTATCCCCGGCCGGACCATCGTTCGGGCCGCGCACCCCACAAGCGTCATGGCGCCGCCGCTCAGCGGCGTCCACCATGCCTGCATGCGCAACATCTCTGGACTCGCACGACTCGGCATCGGCGGCCTCGTCATGGCGGTTGGGGCCGTCGTGACCGGCTTCTTGGTCCCTGGCGAGCTGGGAGCGCTCCTGCGCGGCTACGGCGCGATGCTGCTGCCCGCGGTGACCTGGCTGTTCGCCGGGGTTGCCGTGCGGCACACTATTGCGCGGCGGCACGCAGACGCGCGCACGCCCTCGCGGGTCATGATCTCAGCCCGAAACGGGTCCCTCCGGCCCTGATGCGTCGGCCGCGCGAGCGGCCGAGCCCAGCTCTCCGGCAATCGCCGCCGGGAGATGCCCGGAAACCCGGATTCCGTCATCGCCGTATGCCTCGCTGACGTCGCCCGCCAGGCGCGCCCGCGCGACCAGTTCGCCGCGTGCGTACGGGACCACCGCGTCGACCGCCACCATGTGCTCTCGCAGCGCACCCGCGATCTTGGCGCGCAGTGCGTCGGTCCCTTCGCCACTCGTGGCGCTCACGAATGCCACGTGCTCGTCGTCGGGCACGCTCGCATCCGTCCTCAGGTCCTCGTCGAGCAGGTCCACCTTGTTGTAGACCGTGATCCGCGGCGTGTCGCCCGCCCCGAGCTCCTCGAGTACGGCCTGCACCGCCTCCTGCTGGCCGACGAAGCTCGGATCCGAGGCATCCACGACCTCCAGCAGGATGTCGGCGCGCAGGACTTCCTCGAGCGTGGCACGAAAGGCATCGACCAGGTGGTGCGGAAGCTTGTTGATGAAGCCCACGGTGTCGGACACCACGATCCGCTGGCCATTCGGCAGCGTGACCTGTCGGCTCGTTGGATCGAGCGTCGCAAACAGCTTGTCGGCGGCGTAGACGTTCGCGTCCGCCAGTGAATTCAGGAGGGTGCTCTTGCCGGCGTTGGTATACCCCACCAGGGCCACCGAGGCGACCGAGGACTCGTCACGCCGGCGGGACGCCGTGTCGCGGTGGCGCTTGACATCGCGCAGCTCGCGCTTGAGCTTCTGAATCCGCTCGCCGATCAGGCGGCGGTCCGTCTCGAGCTGCGTCTCACCGGGGCCGCCACGCGTACCGATGCCACCACGGGTGCGCGAGAGATGGGTCCACAGGCGGGTCAGCCGCGGGAGGTGGTACTCGAGACCCGCAAGCTCCACCTGCAACCGCCCCTCGTGGGTGCGCGCGCGCTGCGCGAAGATGTCGATGATCAGCGCGGAGCGGTCGAGGACCTTGCAGTCGAGCAGCTTCTCCAGGTTGCGCTGCTGGTTCGGCGTGAGCTCGTCGTCAACGACCAGCACGTTGAAGTCGCTGGCGGCCTTCTCCTCGACGAGCTCCGCCGCGCGCCCCTTGCCGAAGTACCACAGCGCGTCAGGCCGCGGGCGCCGCTGAAAGGCGCTGCCGACGACTGCGGCCCCTGCCGTCTCGGCCAGCGCCCCGAGCTCGGCCAGGCTGCGCCGGACCGGCCAGCTGGTCGCGTCGGGGTGATCAATGCCGATCAGAAAGGCGCGCTCGTCGTTCGTGGTGAGGTCGATCATGGGCACGCGTTCGGACATGTGTTCGGTTCATGGTAGCGCAGGGCGTCCGGAACAGCCGCAACCGGAAGCGAGGCCGGTACCTTTCGGCTACTGCGGAATGGTCCTCGACCTGTCATACCCAGCCGATCACAGGGGCTCCGCACGTACAGGTGGCATGACCGAGCACCCACAGGGCACGACAACCCCGGCAGCGGCCGCGGCCAGCGGCAGCGGGCGCGTGCGCGTTGCCGCCTCCCTCGCCCTGGCGTTGGTGGCTGGCGCCGCCGCGCAGCTCGTCGCCAGTGGCCCGCTCGGCATGAGCCCATACGTCGCGGTCGGCGCCTCCGTGGTGACGGCATGCGGCGTCGGCATGCTCGGCGTGCACCGCGCCATCGCTCCCCTTGCCCGATCACGCGACGAGCTCCAGGTCGCGTACGAGGAGGCGCTCGCTGATGCGCTGACGGACCAGCTCACCAAGCTCGGGAACCATCGCTGCTTCCAGGAGGAGCTCGACCGTCACGCCGAGGCCGCCCAACGCTACGGCGTGCCGCTGTCGCTGGTGCTCATCGACCTCGATGCATTCAAGACCGTCAATGACACGCTGGGCCACGCGGCCGGGGACAAGGTACTTGCGCGGTTCGGGCGGCTCCTGGAGCTCTCCATTCGGCGACCCGACCGCTCGTTCCGGGTCGGCGGCGACGAGTTCGCCCTGTTGCTTCCCCATACCGATGCCGACGGCGCGTGGATCCTCGCCCGCCGCCTGCTGGTCACTGCTCTTCAGCCCGTGCTGCGCGAGTTGGGAACGGATGGCATCTCGTTCTCGGCCGGCATCTCGTCCATTCCTTCCCTGGCAGCCGGCCGCGAGCAGCTCTACCTGCAGGCGGACGAGGCCCTGTACGCGGCGAAGCGAGCGGGGCGGACGGACGTGAAGGTGTACGAGGCCGGTGACGCCTCGCAGGACGCGGTCCCCGCCGAGCAGGCGGCGGCAATCTCGGAGATCGCCCGTCACCGACGGCTGCGGCCCGTCTTCCAGCCAGTGGTCGAGCTCGACACCCGTCGCGTGCTGGGCTATGAGGGCCTCATCCGGCCGCTGGAAGGATCGCCGTTCAATGGACCCGGTGACCTCTTCGCCGCGGCCGAGGCGACCGGCCATGTCGTGGATCTCGACATGGCGTGCATCGACGTCATCGTCGCGGCCGCCGTGGGACTGCCAGCGGACCAGTTCCTGAGCGTGAACATATCCGCCCAGACCATCGAGGCCCCGGAGTTCGGGTCGGCCGCGCTCATGGCCATCCTGAACCGGCACGGCATGTCGGCCCAGCAGGTGGTCATCGAGCTGACGGAGCATCGGCCTCTCTCAGAGCCGGAGCGCGTCCGTTCGAAGGTCGAGGCGCTGCGGAAGCTCGGGATCCGCTTCGCCGCGGATGACCTCGGCGCCGGCAACGCCGGCCTGCGGCTCCTGGCGCAGCTGCGCTTCGACGTGCTCAAGGTTGACCTCAGCCTCGTCCAGCGCAGTGGCCCGGGCGCGCCGTCGAACGCCGTCATCGGCTCGGTTGTGGGCATGGCTACCCAGACCGATGCGCTGGTCATTGCCGAGGGCTTGGAGCAGGAGTCCGAGATTGCCCAGGTCGTGCAGCTGGGCGTGCGCGCGGGGCAGGGCTTCCTGCTCGGCCGACCGGGCCCGCTCCCGCCCATGCTGGTGCCCGGGCGTCCGGGAAGCCTGCCACTCCCCGTGCACGCGGCCGAGGAGGTCGTGGGCGTGTCGGCGTGGCGCCAGTCGATCGGTCTATCCGGGGCGCCTGACAGCCCCCCCGCCGCGGCAACCGCCGCGGCCAGGATCGCCGGCGCGTCCGCAGGCCCGTCGCGGGCATCCAGCCACGTGATGCGAGGGTCGCGCCGGAACCAGGTCATCTGCCGGCGCGCGTATTGCCCCGTGCGAAGCACCGTGACGTCAACGGCCCGCGCCAGCGTCCACTCCCCCGCCAGGTAATGGATCGCCTCTCGATAGCCGTGGCCCGTCATGGGCGACAGCTCCGGGCCGAACCCCGCGAGCAGCAGCGCACGCACCTCGTCGAGCAGGCCGCCGGCGAACATCTGCTCGGCGCGGTGCCGGATGCGCGACACCGTCACCTCGCGCGGACGCGCCAGGCCGATCAGGCGCACCGGCGCGGGATGCGGCGTCTCGCGCTGCCACGCTCCCGCCCCCGCCCGTCGCGCGCTCCAGCGCCCGAACGACACGCCGTGGGTTGCGCAGGTCGACGTGCGCCGCAGCTGCGGGGTCGATGCCGGCAAGCTCGTCCGCCAGCGAGGCGAGCCCTTCGCGCTCGAGCCGGCGCGTGAGATCTGCTCGTCGCTGCAGGTCGTGGTCGTGCGCCGCGAGCCGGTAGCCATCCACGAGGGCCGAGACGTACAACCCGGTGCCGCCCACGAGCAGCGGCAGGCGGCCGCGCTCCCCCACCTCGGCAACCACGCGGCGCGCCTCGGTCAGCCAGTCATGGCAGCGTGAAACGCGCGTCGGGCTCGACCAGGTCGAGCAGGTGGTGGGGCACCGCGGCGCGTGCAGCCGCATCAGGCTTGGCGGTGCCGATGTCCATGCCGCGATAGACCTGTCGTGAATCGGCGACCAGGATCTCCACGTCCAGGTGGCGCGCCAGCGCCAGGGCCAGATCGGTCTTGCCGGAGGCGGTGGGGCCGACGATGGCGAGCAGGGGCGGCGCGGGCCGCATCGGTCTAGTCGACCTCGACGAGCCGCTGCACCTGGGTGATGGCGAGGGCGCGCCCGGTGGCCCGGTCGGCCTCGATCAGCACCGCGTTGAGGTTGACCGGCCCGGTGCCGACCTGGAAGCGCGTGGGCAGGTGCTGGGTGAAGCGCGGCAGCACCGTCGCGAGGTCGAAGCCGATGATCGAGTCGCGCGGCCCGGTCATGCCCAGGTCGCTGATGTAGGCGGTGCCCTTGGGGAGCAGGCGCGCGTCGGCGGTCGGCACGTGGGTGTGGGTGCCCACCACCCCGGTCACGCGACCGTCGAGATACCAGCCCATGGCGTTCTTCTCCGAGGTGATCTCACAGTGGAAGTCGACGAGGCGGACTCGGCGGCAGCGGCTCGGCGGCCTCGTCGAGGAGGGTGTCCATGGCGGCGAATGGCGAGTCCAGCTGGTTCATGAACACGCGACCCATGACGTTGATCACCGCCACCTCCGTGCCATCTGCGGCGTGGTGGACCAGCCAGCCGCGCCCCGGGGCGTCGTGCGGGTAGTTGAGCGGGCGCAGGACGGGGCGATCGCCGTCCAGGTAGTCGTAGATCTCGCGCTTGTCCCAGATATGGTTGCCGCTGGTGATGACATCGATCCCGCTGCGCAGCAGCTCCTCGGCAAGCGAGGGCGTCAGGCCCATGCCGGCTGCCACATTCTCGCCATTGGCGACCACCAGGTCGACCTCCAGCTCGCTGCGCAGGTCGGGCAGCGCGTGGGCAATCGCCACGCGGCCCGGCTTGCCGATGATGTCGCCGATGAGCAGGACGCGGAGGCCGCTGCGACTCGCCGTCACCGGGCGTAGTCGACGGCGCGCGTCTCGCGGATCACGGTCACCTTGATCTGGCCCGGGTACTGGAGCTGCTCCTCGATGCGCTTGACCACGTCACGCGCCAGGCGGCTGGACGCGAGGTCGTCGATGTCCTCGGGGCGCACCAGGATCCGGATCTCGCGGCCCGCCTGGATGGCGAAGCAACGCTCGACGCCGGGGAAGCTGAGCGCGATCTGCTGGAGGTCGTCGAGACGCTTGACGTAGTTGTCGAGGCTCTCGCCCGCGGGCACCCGGCCGCGACGCGCTGATCGCGTCCGCGATCTGGACCACGGTCGCCTCGGTCGTCTCCTGCTCCACCTCCTGGTGATGCGCCGCGATGGCGTTGCAGACCGATCGCGTTGACCCCCAGCTTGCTGGCGATGTCGGCGCCGATGGCGGCGTGCGGTCCCTCGACCTCGTGGTCGACCGCCTTGCCGATGTCGTGCAGCAGGCCGCCCTTCTTGCTATCGCCGACGTTCGCGCCGATCTCGGCGGCGAGGAGCCCTGCCAGGCGGGCGGTCTCGATGCAGTGGTCAAGCACGTTCTGGCCGTAGCTGGTGCGGTACTTGAGGCGCCCGAGGAGCTTGATGAGCTCCGGATGCAGGCCGGGCACACCCGCGTCGTACGCGGCCTGCTCGCCCGCCTGGCGCATGACGACCTCGATCTCGGCCCGGGCCTTGGCCACCGTCTCCTCGATGCGCCCCGGGTGGATGCGGCCGTCACTGATGAGCTTGGTCAGGGTCATGCGCGCAACCTCGCGCCGCACCGGGTCGAAGCCCGACAGCACCACCGCCTCCGGCGTGTCGTCGATGATCAGGTCGACCCCTGTGGCCTGCTCCAGGGCACGGATATTGCGACCTTCGCGACCGATGATCCGGCCCTTCATCTCCTCGTTGGGCAGGTGGACGACGGTGACCGTGGCCTCGGAGGTGTGCTCGCCGGCGATGCGCTGCATGACCGTGGTGAGCACCCGTCGGGCCCGCTCCTCCCCCGCCTCCACCGCGTGGCGCTCGATGTCGCGCACCCGCTGGCTGGCCTCGGCCTGCGCCTCGTCGACGATCTGGCTGATCAGCGTCTGGCGCGCTTCGGCCACGGAAAGGCTGCTCACCCGCTCGAGCTCGCCGAGCTGACGCTGGCGCAGCTCGCCGAGCTCCTGGCGCGCGGTCTCGATCTCGGCCTGGCGCTGTTCGACGGTCTCCTCACGGCGTTCGATCGCTTCGATCTTCCGCTCCAGGGACTCGGCGCGATCCAGCAGCATGCGCTCCTGGCGCTGAAGGTCGATGCGCTTCTCGCGTGCCTCCTCCTCGGCGGCCCGCTGCAGCTGGAGGGCCTCGTCCTTGCCCTCGAGGACGATCTCCTTCTGCTTGGCACGCGCCTCGGCCATGATGCGGGCGGTGTACGACTCGGCGTGCTTGACCGCGTTTGCGGCCACGATGCGCCTGGCGGCGTAGCCGAGGACGGCGCCGACCAGCAGCGCGGCGATCGCCACGGCGGCGACCAACAATTCAGGCATCGGCTCCCTCCCATGCGATGGAGCCCCGGATGGGCATGCGGTACGTCCGATGTCGGACGGGAATCAGACGATCTGTCGTCCCGGAGCGGGGTGCCGTTCCGAGGGCCGGAGTGTACCGCAGATCACGTCGCGCGCCGTCCGGGGCCTCAGGCCCGAACGAGGCGTCCGATGCTGGCAACCATGTCGAGGTCGCGTGGCAGGAAGTCCTGCAGCATGAGCCGCTGCACGCCCTCGGCGGCAAGCTCTTCGATGCGCGACCACGCCTCGTCCGGGGTACCGATGATCCAACGCTGGCGTCGCTCGGCTAGCCACGCGGCTGCGTCCGTGGGATCGCCGTCGCTCGTGAAGGCGACCTGCTCGTGGACCCGCTCCTGGAGCTCCGCCTCCGAGTCGGCAATCAGCACGCCGGTCATGGCCGAGTACGCCAGCTCGTCGGGATCGCGTCCGATCTCGGCACACGCCTCACGGACTCGCG
Source organism: uncultured Chloroflexia bacterium (assembly GCA_963781555.1). Lineage (GTDB taxonomy): Bacteria > Chloroflexota > Limnocylindria > QHBO01 > QHBO01 > JAICQM01. Next base: position 477,639 of record CAWAGB010000006.1, read on the forward strand.
CGTAGGCCGTTCGGACGCGCTGCGGCGTTGCCGACACGATGTTCACCTCGTCGGCGTAGCGCGCCACGAGGCGTGAGAAGCGCGGGCCCCCTTCCCCGCCCAGGATGATCGGCGGGTGGGCCCGCCCATCGTGTGCCGGCTGGGGGCGGAAGGCGGCGTCGCGCACCTGCCAGTGCGCACCATCGAAGGTCCAGCCGTCGGGCTCGGTCCACAGGCCGTGGACGATGGCCAGGCCCTCCTCGAGCATGTCGTAGCGCTCGCGCAGCGGCGGAAAGGGCAAGCCGAGCGCGGCGTGCTCCTTGGCATGCCAGCCCGCGCCCATGCCGAGCTCGATGCGCCCGCCGCTCATCTCGTCGACGGTGGCGACCATCTTGGCCAGGTTGCCCGGCAGCCGGAAGGTGATCGGGCTCACCAGGGTGCCCAGGCGAATGCTCCGCGTCTCGCGGGCGAGTCCGGCGAGGGTAGCCCACGCATCGGTCGTAGGACGCCCCTCCGGGCCCGGGAAACGAGTCGTAGTGATCGGAGCGGAAATACGCCTCCAGGCCTGCCGTCTCGACGGCGCGCGCCAGCGCCAGGATCTCATCGTAGGTCAGGCCCTGCTGGGGTTCGGACATCAGGGCGAAGCGCATCCCGCTGACCCTAGCGGCCGACGGCGCGGGTGGCCCGCGACGACCCGCGCACCGCCTCGTAGCGCGCGACGAACTCGTCGAGCGGGGTTCGCGCGATGACCTCGCCCACCACGTCGAGCGGCAGGTCATCCAGGTGGCGGAAGCGAACGCACGACTTGCCCATGTCGAGCTTCCTGCCGCTGGCCACGTAGCGGTCGCGGAACCACGCCTCCGTCTCCGGGTTGCCGTACACGTCGTTCAGGTACAGCGACATGTGATGCTTCTGGCTGGCCAACCCGGCCAGGCCGAGCGGTTGCCCGTTGTAGGTGTCCGGCAGGCGCTCCAGCGGGACGTGGTAGCCGATCATCCCGAACGCCATCCCCTCGCGAAAGCCGTCGGGCAGGTTGCGGAGGATGACGTACCGCACCGCGCTGATCGCCGCGCGCCGATCCTCCGGCAGGGCGGCGAGATATTCGTCCACCGTGGCGGCGGTGCCGGTGACCATGGGCAGCATTCCTGGTGCGGTGATCCGTGCAGTCTACCCAGCCGATTCGGACAGGTCGTCCGTCGCGATGCCCGCCTCCGCAACGGCCCGTTCGCGGATGAGGCTCCGAGCGGTGCCCGGATCGAACCCGCGACGCACCAGGAACATGCCGATGCGCTCGAGCGCACGCCGGTCCGCTGGGAGCGGGCGTCCACGCAGGTGTGCGTCGAGCGCCTCGCGAGCGCGCTCCTCCTCCGTCGTGGGCAGGGCTGCGTCCTCCGGCGCCCGCTCGGGTTCCTCGTCACGCAGCACCTCGATCACCTCGCGCGGGATGCCCTTCCCGCGCAGTTCGGCCTCTATCATCCGGCGCCCACGTGGGGCATGCCGGTCGCGCTGCTCGCGCCACCACCGCGCGAAGGCGAGGTCGTCCACGAGCCCGAGGCTGGCAAGGCGATCCACGACGCCCTCGATCGTTGCCGGCTCCGCCGCTGTCCGCCGCAGACGGCGGCGGACCTCCCAGGCGCTGCGGGGTCGCGTCGCCAGGAAGTGGGCCGCGAGCTCGAACGCCTGCTCCGGGCCAGGCGGCTCGGCGGGGCGCCGCGCTGGTCGCTCAGGCATGGCGGCGAGTGACCGTCACTGGGCCTCGCTGATGCCCTCGACCCCGACCTCGATGCTCGCGACCTTGCCGCGGATCTCGTCCTCGATCTTCTGCGCCACCTCGGGGTTGCTGCGCAGGAAGTCACGGGCGTTCTCGCGGCCCTGGCCCAGTCGCGTCTCGCCGTAGTTGAACCAGGCACCGGTCTTGGCCACTACGCCCGCGGCGATGCCCACGTCGAGCAGGCCGCCCTCGCGGCTGATGCCCTCGTTGTACATGATGTCGAACTCGGCGACCCGGAACGGTGAGGCGACCTTGTTCTTGACGACCTTGACCCGCGTGCGCGAGCCGATGGCATCCGTCCCGGTCTTCAGCGTCTCGATGCGCCGGATGTCCATCCGCACGCTGGCGTAGAACTTCAGGGCCTTGCCGCCGGGCGTCGTCTCGGGATTCCCGAACATGACGCCGATCTTCTCGCGCAGCTGGTTGGTGAAGACGAGCGCCGTCTTGGACCGATTCACCGCACCGGTCAACTTGCGCAGGGCCTGGCTCATGAGGCGCGCCTGGAGGCCGACGAAGCTGTCCCCCATCTCGCCCTCGATCTCGGCACGCGGCACCAGGGCGGCGACCGAGTCGATGACCACCACGTCCACTCCGCCGGAGCGGATCAGGGTCTCTGCGATCTCGAGTGCCTGCTCACCGGTGTCCGGCTGCGAGACGAGGAGGTCGTCGACGTTGACCCCCACGTTCTTGGCGTAGCCGGGGTCGAGCGCGTGCTCCGCGTCGATGAAGGCGGCCACGCCGCCGCTGGCCTGCGCGTTGCCGATAACGTGGTAGCAGAGCGTCGTCTTCCCGCTCGACTCGGGGCCGTAGATCTCCGTGATCCGGCCGCGCGGTACCCCGCCGACGCCGAGCGCCAGGTCCAGCGCCACCGAGCCGGTGGAGATGGCCTGCACGTCCTGTGCGGCACGGTCGCCGAGTCGCATGATCGCGCCGCGACCGAACTGCTTCTCAATCTGCAGAATCGCGGCATCCACGGCACGGCCGCGCTCACCGTTCTTCTGGGCCGGGGTGCTGGCCTGGGCGGTGGCCGCCGTGGCGTCCATGGGTGTCTGGGCTCCTTCCATCGTCTGCGCCGGCGGCGAGGGGGTCACTCCTCGACGCCCGGCTCCTCGCTGCGCGGCTTGCGCCTGGGCTTGATCACCTCGACCGACGCCGGCGGCTCGTAGGCCGGAGGTGCCGCGGGTTGCTGCTTGGCCGCCTTCACGCCGCCCTTGGGCTTGCGCTTCTCCTGGTGGCGAGGGCGATCTCGGCTCCCCATCTGGTCGAACCTCCATCTGCTGTGGTGGCCGGCCGAGGCAAGTCCATCCTGCCTCGCGGCCCGTTAGCGCTCCGTTAGCGGCCGCTTATCCGCGTGCCGGGGACGCTCGTAGCGGGCGGCCACGGCATCACGCAACGAGTCGAACGATCCATCGGCCAAAGCCGAACGGATGTTCGCCATCAAGGTCAGAGTATAGGTGACGTTGTGGACCGATGCGAGGCGATATGCGAGCAGCTCATCGGCCCGGAAGAGGTGCGCGAGGTAGGCCCGCGAGTGGACGGTAGCAGGCCTCGCAGCCGCATGCCGGATCGATCGGTCCGGGGTCGTCCTGGAATCGCGCGTTGCGCAGGTTGAGCCGCCCCTCGGAGCGTCCACAGCTGGCCGTTGCGCGCCACGCGGGTCGGCAGGACGCAGTCGAACAGGTCGATCCCGTGCTCCACGCCGTGAAGAAGTCGATCGGCGAGCCGACGCCCATCAGGTAGCGCGGCCGCGGATCGTCACCGAGCAGCGGCCGCGACCACCTCGAGAGTCGCGCACATCTCGTCCTGCGACTCTCCCCACCGAGAGGCCGCCGACCGCGATACCGTCGAACGGCAGCGCCGGCGATGGCCGGCGTCGACGTGCGCGCGCAGGTCGGCGTCGACGCCGCCCTGGATGATCCCGAACAGGGCCTGGTCGGCACGCTCGCGCGCCGCCAGGCAGCGCTCCGCCCAGCGGTGGGTCCGCTCCATCGCCCGCGCGACCTCGTCGGACGGCAACGTGCGGATCGACCAGCTGGTCGAAGGCCATCGCGACGTCGCTGCCGAGCAGCCTCCTGGATCTCCATCGCGCGCTCCGGGGTGAGGCGCTGCGTCGCTGCCGTCGAGATGGCTGGCGAAGGTGACGCCGTCGTCGTCGACGCGCCGCAGGTGGGCGAGGCTGAACACCTGGAAGCCGCCCGAATCGGTCAGGATCGGCCCGTCCCAGGCCATGAAGCGATGGAGCCCGCCCAGCCGCGCGATGCGCTCCGCGGTCGGACGCAGCGACAGGTGGTAGGTGTTGGCGAGGATCATCCGGGCTCCGGCGTCGCGCAGGTCGCCGGGGGTCAGCGCCTTGACCGTTGCCTGGGTGCCGACCGGCATGAACTGCGGCGTGTCGATCACGCCGTGGCGGGTCGTCAGGTGGCCGAGCCGGGCGCGTCCGGTCGCGGTGGGCACCGAGCTGAAGTGCACGGGCGCCTCCGGGGGAAGGCTGTCGGTGGGGGGATGCGCCTTCATCGGCGAGAGGATAGGCTTTCCCCTCTCACCGATAGGAGCGCTGCGCGTGCGATTGGCCGACTGGCCGCGGATGCCTTACCTGAACGACGAGCTGCGCGAATGGATCGCCGCCCACCTTGCCACCCTCGGCGTGGAGGAGATCGCCATCTACGCGGTCGATCCCCAGCGTGGGCAGGACGAGGAGCGACGCGTCCTGGTGGCCACCGAGGTCGGGCTCATCGACGGCTGGTATGCCCCGCGCGGGGGGTCGTCGGCGAGGTATGGCTTCACCGCGCGGGTGTGGCCATGGCAGGCCGTGCGCGGGGTCGACCTGCGAGGCGAGACGTACCGTGTCTGGGCGCTCGAGCATCGCACCCGCTGGTGGCTGCGCCTGACGCGCCCCGGCTTCGAGTCGGAGACCGATTCGCCCGAGCTTGGCGCCGCGCTGTGCGACTTCGCCAAGGTGTGCGCGGTGATGGCCGAGCCCGCCGGCTGGCAGGCGGCGCAGGACGAGGTCCCGGTTCGCCGCGAGGGGCTGCGCGTCCTCCCAGAGCCGACCGAGGTCCCGCCCGAGGCAGGCACCGATGTCGAGGCGATCACGCCCACCGGCCGCCCCGCTGTGCCGCCGCCGGTGGTCGGTCCCTCCCTGGCGCCGCCCGAGCCGACGCCACTCCGTCCGGACGCCGCCTTCAAGGTTGCCGACGCGGAGCCAGATGCGGCACGGGAACTTGAGCCCGACATCCTGATCGACGAGTTCGTGCATGCGACGCCGGCGCAGCCGGGCGAGGCCGAAGGTCAGGAGGACACGGCGCAACCATTCGATGAACCCACCGATGCGTCCGATTCCGATGCGACGGCTGATCCCGCGGTCGAGGAGCCGCCCGTCGAGCCCGCGCCTGCCGAGGAATCGCCATCGCCTGAATCGGCCGAGCCCGACTCGGCCGAGCTGGCGCCGGACCTGACCGCGCCATCGACGAATGGCGACCGGCCCGCGGATGCGGCGGATGCCGAGCAACCACGGCTCGGGCTCCTCGCCGCTCGGCGCGAGGCGCGACGCGACCGCGAGGCCCGCGAGCGTGAGCGAGATCTCGAACGCGAGCGCGACGGCGCGGAAGCGGCCACCCGGCCTGCTCCGGGCCCCGACTCGAGGGAAGCAGCCGCCGCAGCCGCGTCCCCGCCGGCCGCAACGGCGACGCTACCGCAGGGCGAGGAGCCCGTAGACCTGACCGCCTACCCCCCGGGCGAGGAGCCAATCAACCTCAACGAGTACGACCCGGACCCGCTCGGGCTCGAGGGTCCGCTTCACGACCGCTGAGGCTGGCTCACACGATCAGCATCGCGTCACCGAAGCTGAAGAACCGGTAGCCCTCCGCCAGCGCGGCCCGGTAGGCGGCCAGCAGCGTGTCCCGCGCCTCGAGCTCCGTGGTCGCGGTCGTCATCCCCGCCTGCACGAAGGCAGTCACCAGCAGCAGCAATGAGCTTCGCGGCAGGTGGAAGTTGGTGATCAGCGCGTCCACGCTCGCGAACCGGTACGGCGGACTGATGTACAGGTCGCTCCAGCCGTTCTGTGACCCGTCCCGCGCCGCGGTCTCGAGGACCCGCACGCTCGTCGTCCCGACCGCCACGACCCGAGCGGCAGACCGATCGCGCGGCACCGAGCGCCGTGGCAGCCGCCGCCGGCACGGTGTACCACTCGCGGTGAATGTGGTGCTCGTCGATGAAGTCGCCCTCGAGGGGGCGGAATGTATCGAGCCCCACGTGGAGGGTGACGCTGGTGCGCTCGACGCCCGCCGCAGCCAGCGACGCCAGCAGGTCCGGCGTGAAGTGCAGCCCGGCGGTCGGCGCGGCGGCTGAGCCTGCGGGATCCGCATAGACGGTCTGGTAGCGCTCGGGCGCGGCGGATCGGTCCTGGATGTAGGGCGGCAGCGGCGTCTCGCCGGCCGCGGCCATGACCGCCAGCGGGTCACGCGGGAAGCGGACCACCCGGGTGCCGTCGCCGAGCCGCTTCCCGACCGTCAGCACGTCGCCGTTGCCCAGGCGGAGCTCCGCCCGTCGGGGAGGCGGCGGCTGGGACGCAGGAGCGCTTCCCATTCCAACGGGTCGTCGCCGTGCTGGCGCAGGGCGAGCACCTCAGCCGCGCCACCCGTGGAGCGGCGTGCCGGCAGGCGGGCCGGGATGACGCGGCTGTCGTTGACGACCAGCAGGTCGCCGGGACGGAGCCACTCCCCCACCCGGGCGAAGGTGGCGTGGCTGAGCGCCGGTGCGCCGGGGCGCGACGCCGCCCGATCGAGGACGAGCAGCCGCGACGCGTCGCGGGGCTCGGCCGGCACCTGGGCGATGGCCGATGGCGGCAGCTCGTAGTCGAAGTCATCGACGCGCAGGCGCGTCATCGCTGGACGGTCTCCATGGGCCCGGACAGCGTAGCGCCCGGCCGGATTGCCCGGCCGGGCGCCATCGATGTGAGGGGAAGGCTCAGATGATCGAGTTGAGCCAAGCCTGTGCGAAGTACACGACGAACGCCAGCGCGACCACCCACATCAGCGGATGGACCGCGCCCGCCTTGCCGCGGACGGCCTTGATCAGGACGTATGTCACGAATGCGGCGCCGATGCCGACGGTGATGTTGTACGTCAGCGGCATGAGCACGATGCCCAGGAGCGCCGGCAGCCCTTCCTCGACATCGGCGAAGTCGATGTCCTTGATCATGGTCGCCATCAGGTACCCCACCACCACGAGCACCGGGCCGGTGGCCGCGAAGGGCACGAGGTTGGCGAGGGGCGTGACGAAGACGGCGAGCAGGAACAGGATGCCGGTGACCACGGACGTGAAGCCCCGTCCGTCCGCCCTCGGCGACACCTGCCGCGCTCTCGATGTAGCTGGTGTTCGAGCTGATGCCCGCGGCTCCACCCGCGGCAGCCGCCACGGAGTCGACGAGCAGGACTCGGCTGATCCCGGGAACCTGCCCGTCGGGCGTGGCCAGTCCCGCCTGCTCGGCGATGGCCGTTGCAGTCCCCATCGTGTCGAAGAAGTCGGTCAGCATGATCGCGAAGATCGTCAGCGCCGCCGCAAGTGCGCCGATGCCGCAGATTTCGCCGATGTCGAACTTTCCGAGGGTCGAGAAGTCCGGCGCGAAGCTCATGTCAGCGGGGAGGTGCGTCTCACCCAGCAGGAAGGCAAGGATGGACACGGCCACGATGCTGATGAGGAGCGCGGCGCGTACCTTCATGACGAACAGGACGATCGTCAGGACCAGCCCGAGCACGAACAGCCACTGGGCCGTCGCGTTCGGGAAGATGAACTGGACGGACCGGGGTGCCGCGGGCCGATGAGGCCGCCGTCCACGAACCCGATAAACAGGATGAAGAGGCCGATCCCAACCCCAATGGCGCGCTTCAGCGCCAGGGGCACGGCGTTCATGATCGCCTCGCGAAGACCGACGATGACGAGCAGCAGGACGATCAGGCCCTCGAGGACGATGACGCCCATCGCGCCGGCCGGGCTCAGCCCAAGACCGAGCACAAGGCCAAAGGCCACGATCGCGTTGATCCCCAGGCCCGCCGCCAGGGCGATTGGATAGTTCGATATCGCACCCATCGCAATGGTGAGCACGCCGGCCAGGAGGGCGGTTGCCGCTGCGGCCGCGGGGATGAACGCGTCCCGCTCGGCGCTTCCCTCCGGGAACATGTTGGAGAGGATCAAGGGGTTAAGGAAGATGATGTAGGCCATGACCAGGAAGGTCGTGACGCCTGCCTTGACCTCGGTCCCGACGTTGGTCCCCCGCTCCCTGAAATGAAAGAAGCGCGCCATCCCGGTCTCTTCGGGCTCATCGGCGCGCGGGCGTGGCTGGGCGGTCGTGTCCACCAATGTGAACTCCTCCTCCGTGGGTCCGCCGGCTGCCCCGGCAGTACCCGCGCGGATCGTAGTACGCGGAACCGCCGCGGGAGGGTCGTTTTCGCGCGGTCGGCTAGCTGTCGAAGAGCCCTGGCTGGACCGAAGCCGCCGCCGCGCCCGGCGGCGGGGTCATCCCGAGGTGCTCCCAGCCCGATGCGGTGAGCTGGCGGCCGCGTGGCGTCCGCGACAGCAGCCCGATCTGCATGAGGTACGGCTCGACGACGTCCTCGATCGTCTCGATCGGCTCGGAGACGGTGGCGGCCATGGTGGACAGCCCCACCGGCCCGCCCGCGTGATGATCGGCCATCGCCTGCAGCAGTTGGCGATCCATCGCGTCGAGCCCGCGCTCGTCGATCTCGAGGAGCCGCAGCGCATCGGCGGCCAGCTCGGCGGTCACGCTGCCGTCGCCACCGCCGCGGACCTGGGCGTAGTCGCGGACGCGCTTGAGAAGCCGGTTCGCGATGCGTGGGGTCCCGCGCGAGCGGCCGGCCACGAGCGATGCGGCCTCATCGGTCAGTGGGACCTCGAGAAGGGCGGCCGAGCGACGCAGGATGCGCTCCAGCTCGGTCTGCGTGTAGTAGTCGAGGCGGTACGTCGCTCCGAAGCGGTCGCGCAGCGGGCCGGTGATGCTGCCCACCCGGGTGGTGGCACCAATGACCGTGACGTGCTCGATCTGGAGCCGCACGGTGCGCGCCCCGGGACCCTTGCCGAGCACGAGGTCGAGGGCGTAGTCCTCCATCGCCGGATAGAGGATCTCCTCGACGGCGTGGCTGAGGCGGTGGATCTCATCGATGAACAGGACATCTCCGGCACCCAGGCCGGTGAGGATGGCGGCCAGGTCGCCGGCACGCTCGATGGCCGGGCCGCTGGTGGTGCGGATCTGGGCGCCCATCTCCGCGGCGACGATGTTGGCGAGCGTCGTCTTGCCGAGGCCGGGTGGCCCGTACAGCAGGATGTGGTCAACCGGCTCGGACCGATGGCGGGCCGCGTCGATCAGGATCGCGAGGTTCTGCTTCACCTTGTCCTGGCCCGCGAACTCGTCGAGCCGGCGAGGCCGTACCGCGGACTCGAGCGACCGCTCCTCCTCGCCCACTTCGGCGCTGGTGACGCGCTCGATGGTCATGTGCGTGGCGCCCCGCTGCCCGAATCGAACATGTGAACGATTCTAGCGGTCGCCGAGGCGGTCCAGATCGGCAAGCGTGTCGACGTCCGGCACGTGGCCCGGCATCTCGACGGCCACGACCCACTCGGGGTGCGCCGAAAGCAGGTCGCGAAGGCCCGCGTCGCCCGCCGCCTCGCCGATGAGGCCGAAGTGCGAGCGCTCCACGAGCACCGGGGGTGCAGCGCGGCCGCGGATGTGCGTGGCCACGATGGGCCGCTCGCCCCGGCCGGCAACCACCGCCGCGATCCGCTCGGCCGGCATGGTGGGCTGGTCCCCGAGCAGGATGACCGCCGCCTCGCAGGCCGGTGGCAGCGCCGCGAAGCCCATCTGGAGTGAATGGCTCATCCCGCGCCCCGGATGCGGGTTGCGGACCCAGCGCAGCCGTTCATCGGTCCAGTCGCGCGGCCGGGTCAGCCACACCGGCACGACCGCCACGATCGGAGCGAGGCCGACCTCCGCGGCACGCAGCAGCACGTGCTCGAGCAGCGTGCGTCCCTCGAGCAGGGCGAGCTGCTTCGCACCCCCGAACCGGCGCGACTCCCCCGCCGCCAGGATCACTGCCGCCACCGTGCCGCTCATGCTGGGTGGAGCCTAGCGCCCAGCGGGTAGCATCGGGGCGTGAGCGGCCCCCTACTGCCCGACCGAGGTCCCTTTGCGCTGCGCGCCCGCCTCCTCACCCCGCTCGCGAGCGGCGGTCACCGGTGGGAGCCGGACGCACTGGTCAGCGTCACGGAGGACGGCCGCATCGACCGGGTGGGCGCGTGGGATGGATCGGCTGCGGTCGACGTCCGGCCGTGGGTCGTGATGCCAGGCATGGTCGACCTTCATGCCCACCTGCCGCAGCTGCCCAATGTCGGGCGTGGGGCGGGGCTGGACCTGCTGACGTGGCTGGAGCGTTACATCTTCCCGCTCGAGCAGGCATTCGACCGTCCCGTCGCGGAGCGGCTCGCCCCCGCGGCGTTCCGCGCCTTTGCCGCTGCCGGCTCGACCACCGTGCTGCTCTACGGCGCCGTGTACGAGGACTCGCTCGATGCGGCCTTCGAGGCGGCGGAGGCGCACGGGATCCGGGCGGTGATCGGCAAGGTCATGATGGATCGCCTGCGCTACGACCCAACCGTCTCCGACACCCAGGTTCTTGAGACCTCCCTCCGCCAGAGCGCTGACCTCATCGACCGCTGGCATGGCCGCGACGACGGCCGCCTCCGCTACGCGGTGACGCCGCGCTTCGCGGTCTCCTGCTCCTCCGACATGCTCCGCGCCTCCGCCGAACTGGCCGGCGCCACCGGGGCGTACTGGCAGACTCACCTCGCCGAGGATCGCGGCGAGATCGCGGAGGTCGCGCGCCTCTTCCCCGAGGCAACGGACTACACCGATGTCTACGCCCGCGCCGGCGGACTCGGCCCACGCTCGGTGTTCGCGCACGCCGTCCACCTCGGGGACGCGGAGGTGGCGCGCCTGGTGGCGAGCGGCTCGCACGTGGCGCACTGCCCGGCGTCGAATCTCTTCCTTGCCTCCGGCGCCATGCCGCTCGCCGCGTACCTGGCCGCCGGCCTCTCGGTGGGACTCGGATCCGACGTGGCGGCCGGTCCAGATCTCTCGCTGTTCGGGGTCATGCGCGCCGGCGCCTACACTCAGAACGGCCGCCGCTCGATGCTGGGCGACACCGCGCCGCCGCTCGGCCCGCTCGACTGGCTGACGCTCGGCTCGCTGGGTGGCGCGAGAGCCCTGGGGATGGACGCGGAGATCGGTTCGGTCGAGGTTGGCAAGGAGGCGGATTTGATCTGCGTCGATGCCTCGCTCACCGATCCACTGCCCGGCATCGCCCCCGCGGCGGTGGAAGCGGAGGACGAGGGATCCGATGTCGCGTCGCGGCTCATCTTTCGCGGTCACCGCGACATGGTTCGCGCGGCATGGGTCCGCGGCCGCCGACTGGACGGCCGGTAGCCGGGTGAGCGCGACGGTGGACATCCTGATCACGAACGGGGCCCTCGTCGACGGGAGCGGCGCGGCTGCACGCACAGGGTCCCTGGCCATCTCAGACGGGCGCCTGCGCCTCCTGCCGCCCGACGCGACGCCGCCGGCGGCGGCGCGGCTCATCGACGCGCGGGGGATGGTCGTCGCGCCGGGCTTCATCGATCTGCACTCGCACGGCGGCCTCGCCGTGCTGGCCGACCCGCGCCACGAGCCGAAGGTGAGCCAGGGCGTCACCAGCGAGATCATCGGGGTGGATGGCAACGGCTACGCGCCGTTCCAGGGCCACGAGGACCTGCTGCAGTTCGTGGACCTCAACGCAGGCCTCGATGGCCGGCCGGAGATCCGCTTCGACTGGGACACGTTCGCCTCCTACCTGCGCCGCTACGACGCGGGGCAGGCGGTCAACGTCGGCGTCATGGTCGGCAACAGCGCCCTGCGCATCGCCGCCGTGGGCTGGGATGACCTCCCGGCAACCGAGGCAGCGGTACGTGATATGCGCGCGATGCTTCGCGAGGCAATGCAGGACGGCGCCTTCGGCGTCTCCAGCGGCCTGGACTATCCGCCCGGCGCCTTCGCCACCACCGACGAGCTGGCGAGCCTGACGAACGAGGCGGCGCGGCTCGACGGCTTCTATCACACCCATGTCCGCTACCCACTCGGCGACCGCTTCCTCGACCCCTTCCGGGAGGCGCTCGAGATCGGGCGCCGCGGGGAGGGACCAGCGCACCTCACCCACTTCTATCACCGCCAGTCCTACCCGGGCAGCGGGGAGCAGATGCTTTCCCTGGTCGATGATGCCCGCGCGCAGGGGCGCGACGTGACCTTCGATACCTACCCGTACGAGTGGGCGTCGACGCGGCTGCTCATCCAGCTCCCGCTGTGGATCCAGTCCGGCGGACCGGCGCTGTTGAAGGAGCGCCTCGCCGATGGAACGGCGCGTGATCGGGTACGCGCCGAGCTGCGATCTCGTGGGGCCGCGTACGCGTCATCGGCCGGCTGGGCAGACGTCCGGCTCGGTGCATTCACCCGCCCCGACAATCTCCGGTGGGAGTCGCGCACCCTCGCCCATGTGATGGACGAGCGGGGCGTCGACGCCGTCGACGCGATCTGCGACCTGCTGCTCAGCGAGAACCTGGGCGTGACACAGGTGACCTCGGGGCCATGGACCGATGGGCTGCGCCGCTTCCTCGCCCACCCGGGCGCGATGATCGGCACCGACTCGACCTTCTTCGGGGCAAAACCCTCACCGCGGACGTACGGCTCCTATCCGCGCATCCTCGGCCAGTTCGTGCGTGAGGAGGCGCTGTTGAGCCTCGAGGACGCGGTGCACCGCATGACCGGCGCCCCCGCCGCCAGGCTGGGCCTGCGCGAGCGCGGTCTCCTGCGGGACGGCCACGCCGCAGACATCGTCGTCTTCGATCCCGTCCGCGTCCGCGCCATGGCCACCTTCGACGAGCCGCGCCAGCTGTCGGAGGGAATCTCCCACGTCCTCGTCAACGGAGTGGCGGTGATCGACGAGGGCCGCCATACCGGCGCGACGCCGGGGCGGGCACTGCGCCACGGAGCCGACTAGCCGCGACCTTCGCGGAGCTACTCGCCGACCGAGTGCGCGACCGCTAGGATGCACCGATGGATCGGCCGAGCCTGACGACCCGCACCCTCCCGCCGGGCACGGCGTCCCCTGCCGTGGCACCCGCCGACACGGTGCCGCTGATCATCCCGCCGCACACCCAGGTCCCCGGTCGCGCGCGGGGTGCTGCTCCCCTCCGCCGCGAGGGGCCGGCGAAGCTGACGGGCGCGGCCCGGTACACCGACGACCTCGTCTTCCCGGGAGCGTGGTACGGCGCCACGCTCCGTTCGACCGAGCCGCACGCGCGGTTCATCGGCCTGGAGCTCGACGAGGCGTTCGACTGGAAGAAGGTGGTCGTGGTCACGGCGGCCGACATCCCGGGCGACAACGTCGTGAGCCTGATCGACGACGACCAGCCGGTGCTGGTGCCGGTCGGGGGTGAGATCCGTCACCAGGCAGAGGCGTGCGCCCTGATCGCGGCACCCGACCGCGCAACGCTTCGCGCGGCCCGAAGCCATGCCCACCTCGTCACCGAGCGCCTGCCCGCGACATTCGACCCCCTGGAGAGCGATCGCCAGTTCGCCGAGTACACGGTCGCGCGCGGTGACGCGAGCGCGGCCATGGCCGCCGCCGCGACGGTCATCGAGGGCACGTATCGGGTCGGCCACCAGGAGCAGCTCTACATCGAGAACCAGGCGATGATCGCGATCCCGGAGGAGAACGGCGGAGTCACGGTCCACGGCTCGCTGCAGTGCCCGTATTACATCCACAAGGCCATGAAGCGCGCCCTGAGGATGGGCGACGAGCTGGCGGTCGTGGTCCAGGCCGAGACGGGCGGCGGCTTCGGCGGCAAGGAGGAGTACCCCAGCATCATCGCGCTCCACGCTGCGCTGCTCGCGCTCAAATGCCGCCGCCCGGTTCGCATGATCTACGACCGCCACGAGGACATCAGCGCCACCACCAAGCGTCATCCGGCGGTGATCCGCTATCGCAGCGGCGTGGACGACGCCGGCGAGCTGGTGGCGCAGGAGATCGAGGTGATCATGGACGGCGGGGCGTACTGCACGCTCACGCCGGTCGTGCTGTCGCGCGGCATCCTGCATGCCGGCGGGCCATATCGGTGCGAGAACGTTCGCATCACCGGACGCGCCATGGCAACCAACACCCCGCCGAACGGTGCGTTTCGCGGCTTCGGCGCGCCACAGACCGAGTTCGCCGCCGAGATGCAGGTCAACCGCATCGCTGAGGCGCTCGACATGAGCCCGCTCGACCTGCGACGGCGCTGGGTGTACCGCACGGGCGACACGACGCCGACCGGACAGGTGCTGCGCGAATCGGTGGCCGGCATCGAGGTCCTGGAGGCGGCCGCGGAGGCATCGGCCTTCGACCGCTCGCACGCGCAGACGCGAGCCATGCGCGAGGCACGCACCGATGGTGCCCGCCAGGCGTCAGGGATCGGCATGGCGCTGGCCTGGCACGGCGCCGGATTCACCGGCTCGGGCGAGGTCCGGATGGGTTCGGTCGCATCGGTCGAGCTGACCCACGATGGTCGGATCCGGATCCTGACCGCTTCGACAGAGATGGGCCAGGGCACCAAGACGATCTTCCCGCAGCTGGTCGCCGACGTCCTGGGAGTCGAGATCGACGAGGTCGAGCTGGCGCCCCAGGACACCTCGATCGTGCCGGACTCCGGCCCCACGGTCGCCTCCCGCACGGCCATGGTGGTCGGCGGGCTCATCATCACGGCCGCAGGCAAGCTGCGGGCACAGGTCGAGGAGCGCAGCGGCCGGCCGTTCCGCGACGCGTACCGCGACGCGGGACCGCTCCGCATCGACGAGCGCTTCGCCCCCTACCCCGGCGAGCCGTTCGACGACAAGGCCTACACCGGGGACGCCTACCCGGCCTTCGGGTGGGCGGCGTGCGTGGTTCGCGTCGACGTCGATCTCGACTCCGGTGAGGTGGCAGTCCGCGACTGCGTTGCCGCCGACGACGTCGGTCGCGTCATCCACCCCGTCCTGGCCGAGGGACAGGTGGAGGGCGGCACGTTGCAGGCCATCGGCTACGCCACCATCGAGGAGATGAAGCTGGTCGACGGGCGTTACCTCAATGACCGATTGGCCACGTACCTGATCCCGACGGCCCTCGACGCGCCGCGCATCCAATCCATCCTCGTGGAGGCGCCATACTCGGGTGTGCCGCACGGCGCCAAGGGCATTGGGGAACTGCCGATGGACGTCGGCGCGCCGGCGGTTGTAGCCGCCATCCACGACGCCACCGGGGTATGGATCCACGATCTGCCGGCCTCCCCGGAGCGAATCATCGCGGCGCTCACCGACGGTCCCATGCCCCAGCCGCCCGGCATCTCCGTCGAGGCGCCGGCACCGCGCACCCCGCCCATCGAGCACCTGCCGCGCGGCGGCGACGAAATTCCCTTGCGCGCACCGGCTCCCGAGGGCGAGTCGTGAGCTTCGCGTTCACCGTCAACGGCTCCCCCGTCGAGGTCGAGGCGGCGGGCAGCCGGCGGCTGCTCGACGTACTGCGAGAGGACCTCGCCCTGACGGGCACCAAGGAGGGCTGCGGCGAGGGCGAGTGCGGCGCCTGCAGCGTCCTGCTGGATGGTGCGGTGGTCGACGCGTGCCTGGTCCCGGTGAGCCAGGCGCAGGGTGCATCGGTCCGGACGGTAGAGGGGCTGGCGACCGATGGTCGCCTTGACGAGCTGCAGGCCGCCTTCCTGGAGACCGGCGGCGCGCAATGCGGGATCTGCACGCCCGGGATGCTGATGGCCGGGGTGGCGTTCCTCACGTCCGGTGCCGAAGCCAGCGAGGAGAACATCCGCGAGGCGATTGCCGGCAACCTCTGCCGCTGCACCGGCTACACCAAGATCGTCGAGGCCATCGCGCTGGCGGCGGACCGGGGTGCGTACCGATGACCGCCCTCGAGCCGCCGCTCACCAGCCCGCGGACCCTGGACGAGGCGTACGGCCTCCTCGCCCAGGCGAGGTGGCGTCCCATCGCGGGTGGCACCGACCTGATGGTCCAGCTCACCGGCGAGCTGGGCGAGCCACCGGAGCGGCTGCTCGACGTGTGGCTGCTCGACGAGCTGCGGGGCATCACCCACGAGGGCGACGCCATCACGATCGGCGCGCTGACGACCTACACCGAGCTGCGCCGCTCTCCCATCGTCGCCGAGTTCCTGCCCGCGCTCACCGAAGCGGCGGCCACCATCGGTGCCGCCCAGATCCAGAACCGCGGCACCGTCGGCGGCAACATCGCCAACGCCTCGCCCGCCGGCGACACGCTGCCCATCTGGCTGGCAACGGACGCCGAGATCGTGGTCGGCTCGTCGCGCGGGGTGCGGGCCGTCCCGGCGGGCGCGTTCTGGCCGGCCTATCGCCGCACGGCGCGCGCGGACGACGAGCTGGTGCTGCGCGTCCGCATTCCTCTTGCCTCGGACCGTCAGCTTCGCTACCGCAAGGTCGGCACGCGGCGCGCCCAGGCGATCAGCAAGGTCGTGATCGCCGCCTCCTGGCGGGCAGCCGGCGACGCACCCGACTCCCCCTGGACCGATGTCCACGTGGCACTCGGCTCCATGGCCGCCACCCCCATCCGTGCGACCGCCACGGAAGCAGTCATGGAAGGCGCCAGACCGGACGCCGCGACCGCTGAACGGGCCGTCGCCGCCCTCGCCGCCGAGCTGCACCCGATCGACGACGTGCGCTCGACGGCGGACTACCGGCGCGTCGTGGCCGGCCGCGTCCTGCAACGGCTCGTCCGCGAGGCGGGAGGCTGGTAGCCATGTCGGATCCGAACCTGCCGGTCGGCACCGTCACCCTCGTCTTCACCGACATCGAGGGCTCGACGCGCCTGCTCGATGAGCTCGGCGATCGATACGCTGAGCTGCTCGTGGACCACCACCGCATCGTGAGCAGCGCTGCCGAGGCGCACGGTGGCAGTCGCGTTGACGCCGCCGGGGACGGGCTCTTCTACGCGTTCCTCACCGCGCGCGGCGCCGTGGCGGCGGCGGTGGAGGCGCAGCGCGAGCTGTCGACCCACGCCTGGCCCACAGGAGCCCAGGTCGCGGTGCGGATGGGCATCCATACCGGCGAGCCGATCAGCGCAGTGACCGGCTACGTCGGGATCGACGTGCACCGCGCGGCACGCATCTGCTCGGCCGGCCACGGAGGCCAGGTGCTCGTCTCGGCAGCGGCGCGCTCGCTCATCGGCGCCGCGGTTCCGGAGGGCATCACGCTGCGCGACCTCGGCGAGCATCGCCTGCGCGGCCTCGCCAACCCGGAGCGCATCTACCAGGTCGCAGGCGAGGGGCTGCGGGCCGAGTTTCCCCCCGTCCGTTCCCTGGACACCCTGCCCAACAACCTGCCTCGCCAGCTCTCGAGCTTCGTGGGCCGCGACCGCGAGATCGAGGAGGCAGAGGAGCGGCTCCGCGAGGCCACCACGCTCACCCTCACCGGCCCGGGCGGCGTCGGCAAGACGCGGCTGGCACTCGAGATCGGTGCGCACCTGGTCGACGCGTTCGAGGGTGGGGTGTGGCTCGTCGAGCTGGCATCTGTCTCGGAGGGCGACCTGGTGACCGATGCGATCGCTGCCGCGCTCGGCGTCAAGCAACGGCCCGGAGTGGACCTGCTGACTGCCCTGCTGGAGGCCGTCGCCGCCAGGCCGACCCTGCTCATCCTCGACAATTGCGAGCACCTGCTCGATGCCGCCGTGGCCGCGGCTGACGACCTCCTGCGCAACTGCCCCAAGCTCCAGCTGCTCGCCACCAGTCGCGAGGCCCTCGGCCTGCCGGGCGAGAGTCTCATGCCGGTGCCCTCGATGTCGCTCCCCGCGGACGGCGAGGCGGCCAGCCTGGTCGCGCTCACCGAATGCGACGCCGTGCGCCTCTTCGTCGATCGCGCGCAGGCGGTCATGCCGAGCTTCGTGGCCGACGCGTCCAATATCGTGCCGATCGCACAGATCTGCCGCCGTTTGGACGGGATCCCGCTCGCGGTCGAGCTCGCCGCCGCACGAATCCGCTCGTTGCCACCGCACCAGATCGCCGCGCGCCTGGACGACCGATTCCGGCTCCTGACCGGCGGCTCCCGCACGTCCCTCCCCCGCCATCGCACGCTGCGCGCGGCGTTCGACTGGAGCTTCGAGCTCCTGTCGCCGGCCGAGCAGGAGCTCGTGCCGCGCCTGTCGGTCTTCTCCGGCAGCTTCTCCCTCGAGGCGGCGGAGGCCATCTGCAGCGGCGGCACGGTCACCGCGGCCGACATGCTCGACCTGTTGAGCCGGCTCATCGACCGCTCGCTCCTGCAAGGCGAGGCTGATCCCTCCGAAGCGCGGTACCGGATGCTCGAGACCATCCGCGACTACGGGCAGGAGCGGCTCGCCGAGTCGGGCGAGGCAGAGGAGCTGCACCGGCGGCACACGGCGTGGTTCGCGGTCCTGGTGGAGCGGGCGCGGCCGGCGTTCTTCTCCGGGCCGGTCCAGACCGAGTGGGTCACGCGGCTGGCTCGCGACGACGACAACCTGCGCGCCGCCCTCCGCTGGACGAACGACGATCCGGATGGGGCCGACGCGGAGCTGAGCCTGGTCTCCGGCCTGTGGCGCTTCTGGGAGGTGCGGGGCGAGTTCACCGAGGGCGGCGCCTGGCTCCAGCGGGCCCTGGCGCGGGTGGGCGGTGAGGTCTCACCGCGGCGCGCCAGCGCCCTCACCGGTGCCGGGGTGCTGGCCGCTCAGCGTGGTGACTACGACGCGGCGGCGGCGTTCCACGACGCCAGCCTCCTGCTGCAGCGGGAGCTCGGCAACCCGCGCGGGGTCGCCGCCGCGTGCAGCAACAGCGCCAGCGTGGCGGCCGAACGCGGTGACCTGGCCCGTGCCAGGGCGCTCTTCGAGGAGGGGATCCAGCTCACGCGTGACGCGGGCGATCCGCAGGGCGCGGCATTCACCCTGATCAACCTCGCCGACGTGGTCGCCCGCCAGGGAGACGCGGAGGAGGCGGATCGGCTCTATGCGGAGAGCATCGAGGCGTTCAGGACACTTGGTGACGATTTCGGGACCGCGCACGCCATGGCGAGCCTCGCGCAGGCTGCGCGGCGGCGCGGCGATCGGGCCACGGCGCGCGCGCAGTACGCCGCCGCGCTGGCCATTCACGAACGAACCGGCGACCGCAGGGCCGAGGCGCGCCTGAGCGCGCTGCTCGGCGACCTCGCCTCCGAAGAAGGCGAAGCCGGCGAGGCCGAGCGCCTCTACCAGCATGCCGTCGCGACGCGTGGCGCGCTGGGTGACCGCGTCGGCGTGGCGCAGGCGCTCGAACGCCTAGCCGGGGCGGCAGAGGACCGGCCGGAACGGGCCGCGGCGCTGCTCGGGGGAGCGGAGGGTATCCGCGCCGAGGTTGGGGTGCCGCTCAGCGCCGCCAACGCGCGGCGGGTGGATCAGTTCCTCGAGGGTCTCGGGGCGGTGAGCGGCGCGCAGGCGGTGCGCAGCGCGTTCGCTGCCGGACGGATGGCCTCGTGGCAGGCCATCCTGGACCGGGCCGCACGCCGCGACTAGGCGCCTTCGGTGACGGCCACCAGGCGATCGGCGACGAGGCCGTGCGCCTCACTGTGCACGTGGTTGGCGGCTTCGGCGGTCGGGGCGTCGACCAGGCAGAAAACCTTGCCGGTCGCCTCGTCGAACCAGTAACGCAGGTACGTGACGCCGTACTGCGGCCCGACCTCGACATCACGGGCGTGCGCGTCGGCCAGGCCGGCCGCGGTCAGGCCAGGGATGAACTCGTGCTCATCAAGGAAGAGTGGCATGGCTGGCTCCCGGTGCTCTGTTGGTTGCGCGGTGTATTCACCGCCGCGGATTCTAGGCCGATCGGCCGCCTGCGGCTATCCACTCCCCGACAACGCATGAGTCGCCCATCTGTCACGATCCGGCACATGTCGCCGCTCCAGCGCCCCTCGCGCGACGAGGTGGCCGTCTTTCCGTCGCGCGCCGACTTCGTGGCCTGGCTGGAGGAGCACCACGCCACGAGCGATGGCCTCTGGGTCGGCTACTACCGCAAGGGGATCGAGCAAGTCATCGGTCAGCTACGAGGAGGCAGTCGAGGCGGGTCTCGCGTTCGGCTGGGTCGACTCGCTCACCTACCGCGTCGACGACGAGGTGCATACCAACCGCTTCACGCCCCGCCGGAAGGGCAGCAACTGGAGCCTGGTCAACGTGGCGCGGATGGAACGCCTGATCGCGACGGGCGAGGCGCGCCCCGCCGGCGTGGCCGCGTTCGAGGCGCGCACGCCGGCACGCACCGGCGTGTATTCGTACGAGTCGGCGCCGCGCGACCTCCCGCCGGCCGAGCGCCGGCGACTGCACCACAACGCCGCGGCGCGGTCCTTCTGGGAGGCGCAGTCCGCGTCGTACCGGCGCGGTGCCACCCATTGGGTCCTGTCGGCGAAGCGGCCGGAGACGCGAGACCGGCGCCTGGCAACCCTTATCGAGGACTCCGCTGCCGGGCGGCTGATCAAGCCGCTCGCACGCGACCCGCGCCGGGGGCGGTGACCGCCCGCGATCGCTGGGAGTGTCGCCTGCCGGACAGCTCAACGGTCGGCTGACCCCTAGGCAAGCGCTCGCAGGCGGCGTACGTTGCCCGCCATGAGCACTCCACTGCCACAGCCGGGCACTCCTCTCGAGCACCGGCTGCGTACCGAGTCGACCGTGTGGCTCAGCTCCACGCGCCCCGATGGCCGGCCGCACGTCGTGCCGGTATGGTTCAACTGGGACGGATCCGGCTTCGACCTGTTCAGCAAGCCCAACGCCCAGAAGGTCCGCAACCTCCGCGAGCACCCTGAGGTGATGCTCGCCGTCGGCCGTCCAGAGCACGAGTGGGAGGTCGAGCTGGTGGAGGGCACGGCCACCGTGCTGGAGGCCCCCACCGAGGCGGTGATCGTGCCGACCATGTTCGAGAAGTACGCCGCGCTCATGGCGCGTGCCGCGCTCGACCGCCAGACGTTCGTGGCCACCTACTGCCAGCCGGTGCGCATCAGCCCCACCCGCTTCCTGGGATACGGCGGCAAGGGCTGGACCGATCCCGCCCTCTCCCCTGATGGCGAGGACGACGTGACTGGCCATCTCAGCCTGCCTCGTCCGCTCGGCGACGCGCATCGACGCCTGCTGGCCGAGATCCGCCGTCTCGCGGCGGTTCAGGGCCGGCCGGCGGAGTCGGTCGCCCTCGACGACTGATCCGCACGGTATGGTGAGTGGGTGACCGTCCAGCTCACCCGTACCGATGTCCCACACCTCGAGGACGTCCTGACCCCCGAGGCACTGGCGTTCGTCGCGCAGCTCCACACCCATTTCAACCCCCACCGGCTGCGGCTGCTCGCGGACCGGGAGGCACGGCAGGTGCGACTGGACCGCGGTGAGCTGCCCGAATTCCTGCCCAACCCCATCGAGAGCCGCGATGCGCGATGGCGGGTCGCGCCGGCCCCGCCGGACTTCAACGACCGACGGGTCGAGATCACCGGCCCCGCCGAGCCCAAGATGATGATCAACGCCCTCAACTCGGGGGCATCGGTCTTCATGTGCGACTTCGAGGATGCCCTATCCCCCACCTGGGAGAACGTCGTCACCGGCCACTGGGCGGTCTCGCAGGCCGTCCGGCGCACGCTTACCCACCAGACCGAAGACAAGGCGTATCGCCTCAACGATCGCATCGCCACGCTGTGCATCCGGCCGCGCGGCTGGCACCTCGACGAGAAGCACGTGCTGGTCGACGGAACCCCGCTCAGCGCGAGCATCTTCGACTTCGGGGTCTGGTTCTTCCATAACGCGCGCGAGCTACTCGCTCGTGGCAGCGGCCCGTACGTCTACCTGCCGAAGATCGAGTCGCACCTCGAGGCTGCGCTGTGGAACGAGATCTTCGTTGCGGCCCAGCAGTCGCTCGATGTGCCGCAGGGTTCGATCCGGGCCACGGTGCTCATCGAGACCATCCTCGCCGCCTTCGAGATGGACGAGATTCTCTTCGAGCTGCGCGACCATGCGGCCGGACTCAACGCCGGGCGCTGGGACTACATCTTCAGCATCATCAAGAAGTTCCGTGCCCGCGACGACATGATCCTGCCGGACCGCGCCCAGGTGACCATGACGGTGCCCTTCATGCGCGCCTACACCGAGCTGCTGGTGGCGACGTGCCACGCACGTGGCGCACACGCCATCGGCGGCATGGCGGCGTTCATCCCGTCACGCCGCGACCCTGCCGCAAACGAGCGCGCCCTGGACGCCGTGCGCGCCGACAAGGAACGCGAATCGAGTGACGGGTTCGACGGCACGTGGGTCGCGCATCCCGATCTCGTGCCATTGGCTCGGGAGGTCTTCGACGACGTGCTGGGGGTGCGGCCGAACCAAAAGGAGCGGCAGCGGCCGGAGATCCGCATCACCGGGGCCGACCTGCTTGATGCACACGTGCCGGACGGCCACGTCACCGAGGCGGGGGTGCGAGCCAACATCTCGGTTGGGCTTGCATATCTGACCTCGTGGCTGGGCGGCAACGGCGCCGCCGCCATCAACAATCTCATGGAGGATGCAGCCACCGCGGAGATCAGTCGCTCGCAGCTGTGGCAGTGGCGCATGCACGGCGTCCCGCTCGATGCCGGACATCCGCTTGACGCAGCACGCTACGCCGCATTGCGCGACGAGGAGCTCGCAATCCTGCGCCGGACTGCACCGGAAGCCCCGTGGGGCAAGGCCGCTGCTCTCTTGGATGACCTCGTGCTGGCCGACGAGTTCGCAGCCTTCCTCACCACAGCCGCGTACGCAGAGCTCCCCTAGGCGCTCAACGTCGTCGCCGCGCACGCTCGACAGGTCGCGGTGCCACCGGCGGCCCCAGCATGTCGTCGATGATGCGCCGGTACCGGATGCCCGACGAGTGGCGCCGGAGCCAGCGCAGGTAGTCGGGGTCGGCCTTCGCCACCTGCCCGAGCGTCGTCCCGGCGTAGCGTCCGAAGTCGATGATCGGGCTCGCGTCGGTTGTGGCCGGCCGTCGGGCTGTCGGGCTGACAGCCACGCGATCATGGAGGAAGGTGGGGATCGGCACCTTCGGCAAGCGCTCGTGATCGTAGACCGACCGCCGCGCGGGATCTCGGAGGACCGCGTAGGCGTCGTTGAGCTCGGCCATTGCTCGACCGCTCGAGCCAGGCTCGCGGTCAGGATGGCGAAGACGCGCCAGCGCCCGGAACGCGGCGTCGATCACCTCGGGCACGGCGAGCGGATCGACCTGCAGGATCGCGTACGCGTCGCGGTTGGCATTCATGCCAGGACGGTAGGCCACGCTCGCCGAAAGCACCATGTGCCCAATGCCGCGGGCTGGGAAGCCAATCGGCCGATTCTGGGTCTGGTGGTTGCAGCACGCCTGTGGTAGGCTGCAGGAACAACGCCCGCGAATCGGGCTACAGCACGCGGCACAACGACACTCCTCTCACGGTTTTCGGCGAGAAAGGTTCGCTGCAGCCGCTCGAGAAGGAGCTTTTTTCTTTTGTACACCTATACGGACAAGACCCTGACGTGCGTCGATTGCAATCAGGAGTTCACGTTCACCGCGACGGATCAGCAGTTCTACGCTGATCGTCAGTTCAGCGAGCCGCGCCGATGTGCGGCCTGCCGAGCCGCCAAGAAGGCCGCCCGTGGCGAGTCCGGTGGCACCTACGGCAACGGTGGCAGCGCCGGCGGTTTCCGCAGTGGCGGTGGCGCCGGCTACGGTGGCCAGCGCGAGATGTTCAGCGCGACGTGCGACAACTGTGGCCGCGAGGCCCAGGTCCCGTTCCGCCCGAGCGGCTCGAAGCCGGTCTACTGCGCGGACTGCTTCGCTTCCCGACGCTAGTCGCGGCGACGCAACCAACGAAGAAGCCCGGTGGCACTGCCACCGGGCTTCTTGCTGTCCGGAATCTCCGCCTATGCGTCCGCGGTGGTGACCTCGGAGGTCGTCACCTCGGCGACCGCCGTGTTCCACTCGGACGCCCACGGATAGCGACGGCTGGTCGACTCCAGAACATCCAGCAGGTCCTGGCGTGCCGCGTCCAGCGATGCCTGGATGCGTGCCAGCTCGTCCGCCTGGGCGCCGTCCGGGCGCGCTTGCTCCGACTTCACCGCGGCCGTAACCCGGCGATATGCCTGGATCCCGTCGTTCGCGGCGCGGGTGATCTGGTTCGTCGTCTCGCGAAGCAGCCGCATCCGCTCCCCCTCCGATCGCTCGACTGCGAGCTGCCGGTCGAGGGTCTGGTTCAGCTCGTCGATGTGGGCGGTGGCGCGCTGGAGGACGCGAAGGTCGCTCGTTCGGCGTCCTAGCCGGGTGGTCGGAACAGGCAAATCGGGTCTCCAAAGCGGTCGCGGCGCGGACGACAGGCGCTGCGAGGGGCCCTCAGCGTACTCCGATTCAAGGTCCCGCGGTCCGCGGATGCCATTCGGGACCGATTTCGTGCTCATTCGGCACGCCCTCGCCGCGGTTGCGGCCCATCACGGAGGTCTGGAACGCCTCCTAGCGTGCGCGGAACTGCAGGCCGCTGCCGGCCTCGGGCTCGAAGGTCAGCGTCCTGCCGTCGATGCGGGCCGCGAAGCCGCCGTCGATCACGCCCATCACGACGTCTTCCGCGCTGCTGGCCAGGTCGGGCGACGCGCACCTCCTCGCCGTCAGGCTGATGTCGGTGACCAGGATGCGGGGGCCATCCGCGCGCCAGCGGCCGTCCCACGTGGTGCAGCCGGCGCCGCCGGCGACGGTGCCGTCTGCGGCAAACGTCATCGACACATGATCGAAATCGGTCCCGTTGGAGGCGGTTCCGTCGCGCTCGACTGTCTCGAGCTGCCAGCGCGTACCCACCAGCGCCGCGTCGGTTGGCGGGGAGACCTCCGCGTAGGTGAGCTCGACGTCCGTGCCGGAGAGCGTGAGGCGCTCCCCGCCGCGCCGCCAGCGCGTGACCTCGCCCAAGGCGGCGAGGTAGGCCGTTTCGAGGGCCATGACAGGCTGATCACAGCCCATCTCCGTCCCCCCGATGCCCGTGAACCGCGCCCCGCTGCCGGTGCGTTCGAGGTCGGCGAAGTAGGCGTTGCAGGCCGACCGCCCGCCGGCCGTGGCACCGTCCACGGTAAGGGTGACGGGCGCGTCGTCGCGCACGTCGACAGGGCTCCCCTGCCAGCTGCCGGAGACGAGACGCCACTCGCCGTCGAGCGCGCCGCTTACCGGCAGAATCGATGAGCACCCGCTCAGGAGGAACGCGGCGAGGAGGACGAGGTTACGCATGCCCGAGTGACGCGGCCGGCGGTCCGTCGGTTCCTCGGTCAGCCGCGCGGGTACGTGTCGCGCAGCCAGGCGATGTGCGAGCGATGCTCCGCCTCGTGCTGCAGCAGGTGGTGCAGCACCCACCCCGGCGAGACGTCGTAGCGGGTCCGCATCCGTGCGGCGTGGAGCTCCTCGGGGGGCATCGCCCGCAGCTCCTCGATGAGAAACGCGCGGATTTGCGCCAATCGGTCCAGATGTTGGTCGAGCGACTGCCCGTCGACGCGGGTCAGGCGTCCATCGTCGTCACGGTCCGTGAACGGGAGCAGGTCGCCCATCCAGTCGGGAAGGGCATCCCGACCCTGGATGTCATCCAGCAGCCAGTCCGCCTCGATGAGTGCGATGTGATACAGCAGCGCCCCGATGCTGTTGAGCGGCGCATCCGGCCGCCAATCGACCATCTCGGACGTCACGCTCTCCAGCTCGCGCAGCGTGTCGCGACGTGCGTCCTCGAGGGCGGCCAGCCAGCGGCCCACCTCCGGCTCGGGTCCCGGCGGCTCGAGGGTCAGGCGCTCACGCGGGGCATCGGTCATCGGGCGAGCGTACGCTCCACGAAGCGGCCGAGCGAGGCGGATTCGGTCGTCCCCAGCTCGTGGCCGCGCAGGAACACCCGCACCGGCGTGCCGGAGACGGTCAGCCCCTCGAACGGCGTGTAGTCGCTGGTGTGGTGCAGCGCCCCCTGGCTGATGGTGCGGCGCGCGGCCGGGTCGAGGAGGACCAGGTCGGCATCGGCACCGACCTCGATCCGGCCTTTCGCCGCCAGGCCGAAGAGCCGCGCCGGCGTTGCCGACAGCACCTCGACCACCCGCTCGGGAGACAGGCGACCCCGTCCGACCCCCTCCGACCACAGGACCGCGAGCAGCGTCTCGATTCCCGGGCCGCCGTTGCTGATATCCGGGAACGGCGGCGCGGGCACCTGCTTCTCCACCTCCACCCGATCCGGAACGTGGTCGGAGCCGACGACGTCGAGGCTCCCGTCGCGCAGGCCGGCCCACAGGGCGTCGACATCGGCCTGTGAGCGCAACGGCGGTGAGATGACGCGCTTGATGACCTCAGCCTCGTCATCTGCCTCGTAGAGCGCATCGGTCAGCGTCAGGTAATGCGGGCAGGTCTCGGCGTAGACCGGCTCGCGGCGCGACTTTGCCTCAGCCACCGCCTCGAGCGCCTCCGCGCAGCTGAGGTGGACGATGTACAGCGGGGCCTCCGCTCGCCGCGCCATGTCGATCGCCTTCCGCGTCGCCGCGGCCTCGGCGCGCGGTGGCCGCGTCGTCGCGTGATGCCGGCAGCTGACCTCGCCGCGACGCAGCGCCTCCGCCACCAGCGGGTCGATGATCGAGGGCTCCTCGCAGTGGACCTGGAGCATGCCGCCGTGTCGGCCCGCGATCCGCATGGCCGCTTCCAGGCGGTCGTCGGGGAGCCGGAAGTCATACACCATGAACGCCTTGAAGGTGGGGACGCCCGCCGCGATCAGCTCCGGCAGCTCGGTCAGCAGATCTGGCTGCTGGCCGGTGAGGACCGCATTCAGACCGATGTCCACCGACGCCTGCCCCGCCGTCCGCTCGCGGAACTCGCGCATGCCCGCCAACGGGCTCCGCGCTCCCGCCTCGCTGATACCGGTACCGGGGTTGTCGAACGTCAGGACGGTGGTCGTCCCGCCGAATGCGGCCGCCACGGTGTCGCGCAGGAACCGGTCCGGGGCGGTGGCATCGGGCAGGCGCAGGTGGGTGTGGACGTCGATGACCCCTGGTAGCAGGACCAGCCCATCGGCCTCGACCCGCCGTGTTGCCGCCCCGCTGAGCGACGCCCCGAGCGCCGCGATCCGCTCCCCGTTGACGGCGACGTCTCGTGTCGCGCTACCGTCGGCGCTCACGACGGTAGCGCCGGCGATGACCAGGTCGTAGGGCTCGAGGTCGGGCATGCCGGCAGTGTCGCATTGCCGCTGATCGCTTCGCACTTCAGAATCCGGCGAAATCGCGTTGGATCGGACGCAGATGCGCGATTGAGGTGTGTGACTACCACGCTTGAGGACCGCGTGACCGTTCGACAGCTTGACGAGGCGACAATTGGCCGCCTGGTGCGGGTGTGCGCTGCGCTCGCCGGGCCAATCGCCGCCGAGGATCTCGCCCAGGACACGCTCGTCGCCGCGCTGCGATCCAGCGTGGCTCCGGCGCGCCCGGAGGCGCTGGATCGGTGGTTGGCCGGCGTCGCGCGGAACGTTGCAAGGCGTCACTGGCGGGCCCAGCAACCGAAGCTGCCGGCGGGCCCGATCTATCTCCAGCCGCCATCGGCCGTCGATGGCCCGGACGATGTGGTGGAGCGTCGAGAGCAGCTCGTGCAACGCGCCCTCGCCCGACTTCCCGAGGCAAGCCGGTCCCTTCTTACCGCTCGGCTCCTCACGGGGCAGAGCACCGGCCGGCTGGCCGTGCAGCTGGGACTCAGCCCCGCCGCGGTCTCGATGCGCCTCACCCGTGCCGGCACCCTGCTCCGACGCGTCCTGACCGACGAGCTGGGCGACGAGGCGCGCGCGGCGGGACTTCGCCTCGGGCGGCCGGGCTGGCGCGCGACGCCGCTCTGGTGCACCGACTGCGGCAACCGGCGGCTCGAAATGCGACGGACCGATCGCCACGTTGCGTTTCGCTGTCCCGGCTGTGCCTCGCATCCGGACAGCGTCGGATCCGAATTCCGGCTTGCGAATCGAACGTTCGCCAACGTCCTCGGTGGCATTACGCAGCCGGCCGCGCTGGCGCGACGAGCGGCCGCCTGGAGCCACGACTATTTCGGCCGTCCGGGTGAATCGGGACAGGCGCCGTGCACCGCGTGCGGTCGCCTCGCGCCACTGCTTCCCTACCGGCACACCGCGCCGGAGCTGGGATTGCGGCATCGCGTGGGTCTGCACGTCAGCTGTGGTGCCTGCGGCGAGACGGTATCGAGCTCGCTCGGCGGGCTGGTCGCATCCATGCCGCAGTCGGCGCAGCTTCGCGCACGCGCCGGCCGCGTTCGAGCGGTGGACGCCTTCCCCGTCCAGGTCGACGGGCGCGCCGCGCTCGTCGCCGGCCAGCGGGCGGTTCAGGGCAGCGCGGCGGTGGAACTGGTCGTCGCCGCGGACACCATCCGCGTCCTCAGCGTCCGTACCACCAGCTAGCACTCCGTTGCTCCGCGTCCTTCGCCGCCGCAGCTTCGCCCTGCTCTGGACGAGCGGCCTCGTCTCGATGGCGGGCGACTGGGTGCTGTACGCAGCGCTGCCGTTCTACGTCTTCCAGCGCACGGGCTCGACGATCGCGACCGCCGGCATGGTCGTGGCGGAGCTGCTGCCCCGGGCGGTGCTGGGCACCGTCGCGGGTGTCTTCGTGGACCGCTGGAGCCGGAGGCGGGTGCTGGTGGTCGCGAACCTCCTCCAGGCCGCGATCGTCGCCGGCCTGGCGCTCGTCCAGCTCGACGGCTGGCTGTGGATCGTGTTCGTGGTCGCCGCCGCGCAGTCCGCGGTGGCGGCGTTCGCCGGCCCGGCTGAAAACGCCCTGCTGCCGGCGCTGGTTGACGACGCGGACCTGGTACCCGCCAACGCGCTGAACGCCCTCAACAACCGCCTCGCCCGACTGGCCGGGCTGCCGATCGGCGGGCTCCTGCTGGCGGCCGGCGGCATCGGACCGGTGGTCATCGCCGACGTAATCAGCTTCTTGATCGCCGCTGGCCTGCTGGTGGGGGTACGCCAGCCCGCGAAGGCGGTCGAGCCACGCGCCGACGCCAGCCCGGCTTCGGCGTGGCGATCGGTCTGGGGCGAGTGGCTGGATGGCTTCCGGCTCATGAGGCGCGACCGCGCAATCCGCGTCCTCTTCGTCGTGCTCGGCATCATGACCTTCGGCGGCACGATGCTGGATCCGCTCACCGCCGCCTGGGTCATCGAGGTGCTCCACGGCGGGCCGGAGGTCTACGCGGGGCTGATGACCGTCAGCGCGGTCGCCGGCATTGCCGGGACCTTCGTGCTGGGAACCGTTGCCCAGTCCTGGCCGCCAAGGGGGCTGATGGGGTGGGGATCGATCGTGGCCGGCGTGCTCTCACTGGTCATGTACCTCGTCAGCAACATCGGCCTGGCTTTCGGTCTGAATGCCGTCCGTGGCGTCACCGCGGTGGCTGCGAGCATCGGCGTTGACACCACGGCCCAGCGAACGGTGCCGGACTCGCATCGCGGGCGCGTGTTCGGCGCCCTGGGCGCCAGTGGAGCGCTCCTCAGCCTGCTGGGCGCGACGGTCGGGGGCGCGCTCGCAGAGTCGGTCGGCACGGTGAATATGCTGAGCGTCGCGTCCGGCCTGCTGGTGCTCGCGGGGGTCGTGGTCCTCGTCGCGCTGCCGCGGGATGTGCCTCCCCCGGCTGGCTAGCGCCGCCCCTCGCGCTCGACGCCGGGCGGGGCCCCACCGCCAGCCGGATGGTCGATGTAGGGGGTCGGCGTCTGCCACGACCCCTCGTTACCGTGCCATTGCCCGCGGTTCGGATCGAAATGCGCCGCGGGATCGTGCGCTCCGCGTTGGCGCCCACGGTCCAGGCGCTCGCCCACCACGACCGCGGCCATCAGGCCGAGGACGATGAGCGCGATCCCGGGCAGCGGCGTGACCACGCCGATGCCGATAACCGCAACGCCCCCCAGGACAATCACGAGAAGCAACGGGACCATCGAACCCTCCCCTAGCTGCCGAACCCACTCATGCCGCCGTCGCCCGGGCTGCCGCCCACCCTCGGGGGGTTCCATTGGCGCTCCGCATGACGGGCATCTTCGCGCCCGGCCTCCAGCACAGCTCCGGGATCGGCGTGCGAACGCCGTGTTCGGTCACGCCGGTCGACGACCGCGACCGCGACGATCACTCCCAGCAGCACTAGCCCGATCCCGACGAGGGGATGCACCACGCTGAACGAGATGGCGGCGACGCCCGCTGCGGCGATTGCCAGGATGATCCAGACCACGATCGCTTCCTCCCGATGGACATCGAGCATGCGCGCGGCGGCAATGGGTGTCTACCCCTCGCTGATCTCGATCTCCTGTGCGCCGTCCCACAGGACGCGGCGCCCCATCTCGGCGAGCTGTTCGTGCCCCGCCGTCACGGTGGCGAAATGGTTGCCTGCCAGCGGCCCCATCTTCGAGCTGAAGGCGCAGGCGCCGTACGGGAAGAGGATCTCGCACTCGCTCAGCTCGCCGGTGTAGATGAGCAGCTGCCCAGGCGCCGGATGCGCGGTCTGGTTCTCGTAGCCCACGTCGGGCCGCCGGTCGCCGAACGGGATCCACGTCGACTCGCCGCTCCAGCGGCAGTGGATGAGCCGCTCGCGCATCGGAAGCCACGTCCGAAGTGCCTCGCGGGTGTGGGGCGCGGCGTCCTCCCAGTCCGCGGTGAAGGTGAGGTCCCCGACCTTGATCGTCAATTGGGCCATGCGACGCAGTCTAGCGCGGCCGGAACGGCGTCCCGTGGCCGGGCACGATCAGGTCGGCGATGGCCAGGACGCGGGCGCGCGACGCGGCGACCTGCGCGGCATCCTCGTCCAGCTCGCTGACCTCCGCCCCTTCGTGCAGCCACAGGTGGGTCAGGACCGCCACGCCGTCTGCCGTGCCCACCACCGTGGCGATGTCCTCGGCCGTGTGGCCGGGCGTTCGGATGAGGCGGATGGACGGGGTCAGCTCGTAGCCCTCCGCGTCCTGGTCCGTCCACGACATGCCCTCGTAGATCGCCCAGTGATCGTGCACCCGTGCCCGTGGGAAGAGAGCGGCGTTCAAGGTGTGGTCGGGATGGTGGTGGCCGAGGATGACATCGGTCACGTCGTCGGGCGTAAGCCCAAGGGCGCGCAGCGGGTCGGTGATATCGGTCTGGCGGTTCGCCATCCCCGGATCGACCACCGCCACGACGTCACCGGAGCGCAGCAGGGTGCAGCTGCTCACCACGCCGGGCGGGGTGAGCGAGCCGGGCAGGAGGATGTCGAGCCGGGCGTCGCGGGCGGTCGGCGCATCGGTCATCATGCGTCGAGCGTAGCAGGAGCGAAATCGACATGACCGCAGCGCGACCCACCATCAGCACTCACATCCTGGATACCGATCGCGGCATGCCCGCCCACGGGCTGGCGGTCGCCGTCTTCCGCCTCACCGAGGACGGCGGCTCCGAGCTGATCAACGAGCTCGAGACCGATGCCGACGGTCGCATCACCGACCTGCTCGACGGGGAGGAGCTCGAAGTCGCCGACTACCAGATCCTGTTCGACGTGGCGTCCTACCGGGGCGAGGATTCGTTCTTCCAGGGCTGCGCGGTCGGCCTGCGCATCGACGACGCGGAGCGGAGCTACCACGTGCCGCTGCTCGTGGCGCCCTTCGGGCTGACCACGTACCGAGGCAGCTGAGCCCAACGACATGACGGTCTCCGCGCCCGCGGTGCGCATCCGCGACCTGGAGCCCGACGACCGAGCCTGGGCCGAGGAGCTGCTGGCCTCCCACCAGGGCTCCCGGATGACGGCGCGCCTGGGTGAGCTGCTCGACCCGTTGGAGCTGCCCGGGCTCGTCGCCGAGGCGGACGGCGCGCGAGTGGGGCTGGCGACCGTCCACGAGGCACCCGGAGCGGGGCTGGAGCTCGTTACCCTGCACGCGGCGCCGCAAGGGGCAGGGGTCGGCACGGCCCTGCTCGAGACGGTGCTCCAGGTCGCCGCCGCTTCGGGGCACGAGCGCCTGTGGCTCGTGACGACCAACGACAACATCTCCGCCATCCACTTCTATCTGCGCCGTGGGATGCGCGTGGCGCGGGTCCACGCCGGTGCGGTCGACGCGGACCGCGCGCTGAAGCCAGAGATCCCGCCGGTCAACCCCGATAACGGGATTGCGATGCACGACCTCGTGGAGCTGGAGCGGCCCGTGGCCGGGCTGGACGACGTGCTGCGGCGCATCGCCTTTCCGCGTATCGAGGACCTCAACCTGCTCCCCGTCGAGTCGTTCGCCCACGAGGTCGGCGTCCTCTTCGAGGGTGCGCCGCGCTTCCTGGCCCGTCTCGCGGCGGAGCGGCCCTTCAAGGCCGATGGCGACCTGCTGGCTGCTGCTGCCAGGATTGCCCGTGAGCTGCCCGCGGAGGAGGCCGTCGAGCTCATCGATGCGCACCCGCGGATCGGCGCGGTCGCGGCATCCGTCTCACCGCTGAGCCACTCCGAGCAGGGGTACGACGATGACGACGCCCAGGGCCCCGATCGCGAAGCGGCGCGGATCGCCGACGAGCTCGCGTTTCTCAACGACGCCTACGAGCGGATCCACGGCTTCAGCTTCACCGTCTTCGTTGCCGGCCGGCCGCGCGCCGACATCATCCCGCTCATCGAGGTCGGGCTGCGCAACGAGACGGCCGCCGAGCTCCGGCGCGCGGTCGACGACTGCGTTGACATCGCAGCGGATCGCCTCGCCAGGCTGCGGGCGTAGGATCCGCGCCATGCAGCACGAGATCCGCTACGGCAAAGCCGACGTCAAGGTCTACCGGACCCACGCCGAGCCGCTCACCGGCGTGACGCCGATTCCGGAGTCGCCGTTCACGGGCCGGGAGAACATCCTCGCCGCGGCCGAGATCGAGGTGGTGGTCCACGGCGAGGACTTCTGGCCGGCCTACGAGCAGGGCGACAACCGGATGGTCGTTGCCACCGACACGATGAAGAACTTCATCCACGCCGCCTCGCTGCGCGCCCGGGCGCGCACCCTCGAAGGCTGGATCCACGAGGTGGGGGTGGCCTTCCTGGAGACCTACCCGCACATGGGCTCGCTGAGCATGCTGGGGCGCGACCTGCCGTTCCCGGCGGCGCTCGTGCCCGCCGCGGACGGTGACGGCTTCTCCGCCTCGGACCGCCTCTTCTCCCGCGACCGCGGCGAGCAGGGCACCGCCCGCCTTGAGCTGGCGCGTGACGATACCGGCGGGGTGCGGATCACCGACCATGCGTGCGGGCGCACCGGCCTGCAGCTGATCAAGGTCACCGGCTCATCGTTCGCGGACTTCGCCCGCGACAAGCACACGACGCTCCCCGAGCGGCCGGACCGGCCCCTCTACATCTGGGCCGAGATCGGCTGGCGCTATGCCGATGCCGCTGACGCGCTGGGTGGCGACCCCGCCCGCTACGTGGCCGCCGAGCAGGTCTCCGATCTCGCCGCCGCCGTCTTCCACGACTTCGTGTCGCTCTCCATCCAGCACCTGGTCCACGAGATCGGGAACCGGATGCTGGAGCGCTGGCCACAGCTCGCGGAGGTCAGCTTCGACACGCAGAACCGGCTGTGGGACGAGGTCGCCCAGTCGGAAGGCGACCCGACGGTCCGGACGTACGCCGACCCGCGGCCACCGTTCGGGCATATCGGCCTGGTCCTGCGCCGGTAGCTAGAGCTCCAGGCGCATGCGTGGCAGCGTGCGGCCCTCCTCGGCCGCCGATGGCGTGCGGCCCACCTCGATCCCGCCCATCCGCTCGTAGAACGGCTGCGCGTACGGGTCCGCGTCCCATTCCAGCGCCGGCGCGTCGTGCGAATGGGCGACATCCACCGCGTGGGCAAAGAGCACCCTCCCCCATCCCGCCCCGATAAGCGTCGGCTCGACCCACAGGTCCTCCAGCTCGGCGTGGCCGGCGTGCAGCGAGACGCGATGCCAGCCGGCCACTGCCCCGCCGACCTCCAGGACGTGGACCTCGTCGCGGCGGATCTCCAGCGGGGTCAAGACGAGCATGGGCGCCACCCGCTCCAGGAATGCGGCGTCGTATGGCCAGTGGGCCTTCGACCGATGCGCGAGGGCGCGTAGCCCATCGGCTTCCCCCGGGCGTGCGGGACGCACGACGTGCTCAGCCATCCGCCTCGTCGCCAACCAGTGCCGGGTGGTCGATGGCCGGGCATCGGTCCATCACCACCAGCAGTCCAGCGTCAGCGGCCCGCTGCGCCGCCGCCTCGTCCCATACCCCGAGCTGCATCCAGATCGCCTTCGCACCGATGGCGATCGCCTCCTCGACGTGCGGGCCTACCGCCGAGGAGCGGCGGAAGATGTCGACCACTTCGATCGGCGATTTGGGGTCCATCGGCACGGACGCAAGGTCCGGGTAGGCGGGCAGCCCATGGACGAGCTCCTCGTGCGGGTTGACCGGCACTACGCCGTATCCCCGCGCCAGCAGGTAGCGGGACACCCTGTACGAGGCGCGCGAGGGATGCGACGAGCAGCCGACGATCGCCCAGCTGCGAAAGGTGCGGAGGATGTGCTCAGCGACCCGGGGATCGCTCCAGTCGGTCATCTGGCGCGGGCAAGCTCCTGGAGGGCGGCCTTGATGCGCGCGTCGAGTGCCGTGTCGCTGCCGGCGACCGCGCTCGCCGCACGGCGCGCCTCGGTCGCGGTGTAGCCGAGCGACTCGAGGGCCGCGACCACGTCCGAATCCGTCGAGGCGGTCGCGCCCGCGACGCCCGCCGCGTGGACCTTCTCCTTGAGCTCCAGGATGATCCGCTGCGCCGTCTTGCGCCCCACCCCGCTCACCGAGGTGAAGAGGTCGACGTCGTCACCGATGATCCCCAGCTGGAGCTTGGTCACCTGGTGCGCGCTGACGATCGCCAGGGCGAGCCGCGGGCCGACCTGGCTGACCGTCATGAGCAGCTCGAAGAATGCGAGCTCCTCCGTGCTGGCGAAGCCGAA
Organism: uncultured Chloroflexia bacterium; assembly: GCA_963781555.1. Lineage (GTDB taxonomy): Bacteria > Chloroflexota > Limnocylindria > QHBO01 > QHBO01 > JAICQM01. Next base: position 512,426 of record CAWAGB010000006.1, read on the forward strand.
GAGCGCCTGCTGGTCCTCGCGGACCAGGTGGTGGGTGAAGACGTGGGCCTGCGCCCCGCTGCGAAGCGTCGCGAGCAGGGCCGGGCCGGCGACGACCCGGTAGCCGATCCCGTTGACCTCGATCAGCGCGTGATCCGGCGCGATGCGATTGACCTGTCCGCGCAGCGACCCGATCACCGGGCCACCGCCCGGGCGGTGCTCACGGACCGATACGCCGCGCCGATCGCCGCGGCGAGGGCATCGGTCGCGTCGTCCGGGACGCCCTTGAGGCTCACGCCCAGCAGCCGCTCGACCATCTCGGCGACCTGACGCTTGTCGGCGTTGCCGCTGCCGCAGACCGCCATCTTCACCTCGTTCGGCGTCGGCTCATCGATCGGTAGGTTCGCCTCGGCGGCGACCAGCAGCGCCACGCCGCGGGCCTGGCCGACGGTCATGGCGGTCTGGACGTTGCGCTGGAAGAAGAGGCGCTCGACGCTCACCACGTCGGGACGATGCTCGGCGAGCAGCGCGCGCAGCGCTGCGTGGAGCTCCACCAGCCGCACGGCATCGGTGTGGGTGGCAGCGGTGCGCACCACGCCCGCGTCGATCATGCGCAGTGCGCCGCCCTCGAGCGCGACCACGCCGAAGCCGCAGATGGCGGTGCCTGGGTCGATGCCGAGCGCGATCACGCGCCCATCCTAGGCGCTGGCGCCTCAGGCGACCGATGCTTCGAGCGACTCCATCAGCTCGGCCGGGATGTCGAAGTTGGCGTACACGTTCTGGACGTCGTCGAGGTCCTCGAGGCGCTCCACGAAATTGAGCACGGCGCGCGCATTCTTCTCGTCGGCCAGCTCGACCCTGGTGGTCGGCTCCATGCTCAGCTCCGCGCTGTCCGCCTCGTAGCCGGCGGCCGCGAGGGTGCTGCGCACCCGCTCCAGGTCCGCTGGATCGGTGTAGACGACGACCGCACCGGCATCCGGCGTGTCGACATCGGTCGCGCCGGCGTCGATGGCGTGCAGGCTCAGCTCATCCGGGTCGCGGCCGTCGAGCGGGATGCTGATGACGCCCTTGTGCTCGAACTGCCAGGCGACCGGGGCCAGCGACCCGCCCGCCTTGTTGAACGCGGCGCGGATGTCCGACGCGGTGCGGTTCTTGTTGTCGGTCATGGTCGCGACGATCAGCGCCACCTGGCTGGGACCGAAGCCCTCGTAGCTGATCTCCTCGTACTGCTCGGTGTCCGCGCCGGCGCCGGTGGCGCGCTCCACGGCGCGCTTGATGTTGTCGGCCGGCATGCTGTTGGCGCGGGCCTTGTCGATGGCCATGCGGAGGCGGTAGTTGCCTTCCACGTCTCCCCCGCCCTGGCGGGCGGCGGTGATGATCTCGCGGGTCAGCTTCGTGAAGAGCGCGCCGCGCTTGGCGTCGTTGGCGCCCTTCTGTCGCTTGATCTGCGACCACTTGCTGTGGCCGGACATGGACCCTCCAGGTGGTGGTTCGTGCTCAGCGGAGCGCTGATTCTACCAACCTCAGCGCTGTCGCTCGAAGCGGCGGCCGAGCCACGCGTCCACGCTCCAGCGCCCCGCCCCCAGCACGACGAGGATCGAGCACAGCCCGAAGAGGCCGACGTGGGCCAGGATCGGGTCGTCCGGCAGGCCGAAGACGGCGAGTGTGAGCACCACGAACCCGACCGCCGCCGACGCACGCGTCAGCACGCCGAGGAGGATGGCAAGCCCCAGCGCCGCCTCGACGAGCCCGGCGCCCACCACCCACAGCTCCGGCGAGACCGGGATCAGCGAGGTGAGGTGGTACTTGTCGACCGCCTCGAGGGCCTGCGGGTAGACGAGAAACTTGTCGGTGATCCCGGAGGCAAGGAAGGCGCCGCCCAGCCCCACCCGCACCAGCAAGGGAACGAGGTCGTCGTAGACCCGCTTCGTCGGCTCCTCGGTGGCGGCGCGACTGCCCGGCGCGCGCGGAAAGGCATGGCGCAGCAGATCATCGGCGCTCGGCAGGCCTGGTCCGACCAGTGCCAGCGCGGCGAGCCCGCCCGCCACGTCCCAGATCTCGATCAGCCCCGGCTGCCACACCAGTCCGCCCAGGTAAACCAGCAGCCCGGCGATCGCGGCGGGCCGCACGGCGAGGCCCAGCAGCAGCAGAAAGCCGAGCGCGCTGAGCGCAAGGTACGGCCACTCCGGCGGGCTGACATCGGGCGCGAACAGGACGCGGGTCAGCCCTGCTCCGAGCAACACCAGGCCAAAGGACAGACGCAGCATCCAGGGAACGTAGTCGCGGTAGGTCTCCGCCCGGGCAACCAGGCGGAGGCGGGCTGCCTCCATCGGTCTGATGCGTGCCCAGGCGAGGACCAGCCCGAGCACGACCAGCGCGCCCGAGGCCAGCAGCACTACGTTGCCGACGTGGGACAACGTCTCGAGCAGGAAGCCGAGCGGGTCGGGGGCGGGTTCCGGGTCGGTGACGTAACGGACGTGGAGGAGCATGGATTGATCGTCCCATCATTCGACCGATGGGTGCACGATAATGACGCCCCACTTCGAGGAGCTTCGATGACGCCGACCACGCCCGACCGCATCCGCAACGTCGCTCTCATCTCCCACGGTGGCGCCGGAAAGACGAGCCTCGCCGAGGCGATGCTCTTCGATGCCGGCGCGATCGGGCGACTGGGCTCCGTCGACGCCGGGACGTCGACCCTCGACCACGACCCGGATGAGCAGAAGCGCAAGCAGAGCATCGACCTGGGCGTCGCCACGCTGGAGCACGAGGGCGTGCGGATCACGATCGTCGATGCCCCTGGCTACGCGGACTACGCGTCGGACGTGGTGCAGGCGCTGGCCGCCGTGGACGCCGCGATCGTGCTCGTCGACGCGAGCGCCGGTGTGGAGGTGGGCACCGAGGAGGTGTGGCGCATGGCGGACGAGCGCGGCCTGCCGCGGTTCGTGTTCGTCAACAAGATGGACCGCGAGAACGCCAACTACGACGCCGTGCTTGACCAGCTCAAGGCGCGCTTCGGCGCCAAGATCGCGCCGGTGTACCTGCCCATCGGGGCGGCCGACTCGTTCCGCGGCTACGTCGACGTCATCGAGGAGCACGCCACGGTCTACGAGAAGGGCAAGCCCTCCGAGGTGCCCATCCCGCCGGAGCTGGAGGGCATCGAGCACTCCCGCCGCGACGCCCTGGTGGAGGCTGCGGCAGAGGCCAGCGACGAGCTGATGGAGAAGTACCTCGAGGGCCAGCCGTTCAGCGACGCGGAGATCGAGGCCGCCGTCCACAAGGGCACCCGCGAAGGCAGCGTGGTGCCCGTCTTCGTGGGCTCGGCGCTCAAGAACATCGGCGTCCGCGAGCTGCTGAGCATGATCGTCAAGCACATCCCCTCGCCGGCCGAGCTGGGTGCGCGACAGACCGCCGACGGCGCGCGCGTGGAGCCGGATCCCGCCGCGCCCTTCGTCGCCCAGGTGTTCAAGACGGCCGCCGACCCATTCGTCGGACGCCTCACCTACTTCCGCGTCTTCTCCGGCAGCATGGCCAGCCAGGGCCACGTCTGGAACGCCACCCGCAAGACGGAGGAGCGCTTCGGCAACCTGCTCGGCCTGCTCGGCAAGGACCAGACCACGCTCGGCAAGGTCGGCCCCGGCGACATCGCGGCGGTCGCCAAGCTGACCGGCACGCACACCGGTGACACGCTCACCGCCGACCGTAGCCACGCCGTTCAGATGCCGCCGCTGGTCTTCCCCAACCCGACCCTGCAGGTGGCCGTCGAGCCGGAGTCGAAGGCGGATCTCGACAAGCTCGGCCAGGCGCTGCACCGCCTCGAGGAGGAGGAGCCGGCCATCCGCATCCATCGCGAGGAAGGCACCAACGAGACGATCCTGACCGCCATGGGCGATGCCCAGGTCGACGTCATCGTGGATCGCCTGAAGCGCAAGTTCGGGGCAGCGGTGCGTACCGCCACGCCACGTGTGCCGTACCGCGAGACGATTCGCAAGCCGGCACGGGTCGACAACAAGTTCAAGCGCCAGACCGGCGGCCACGGGCAGTACGGCCACGTGGTGATCGAGTTCGAGTCGGCCGAGATGGGTGCCGGATTCGAGTTCGGCAACAAGATCGTCGGCGGGGTCGTGCCGCGGCAGTACATCCCGGCGGTCGAGAAGGGCCTTCACGAGGCAATGGCCGAGGGCGTCCTCGCCGGCTACCCGGTCGTCGACCTGCGAGCCACCCTGGTTGACGGCTCGTACCACACCGTCGACAGCTCCGAGATGGCCTTCAAGATCGCCGCCTCACAGGCGCTCAAGAAGGCCTTCGAGCAGGCTGATCCGATCCTCCTGGAGCCGATCCTGGAGGTGGAGGTGATCGTGCCGGACGAGTACATGGGCGACGTCATGGGCCAGATCACCGCCAAGCGCGGCCACGTGCTGGGGATGGACTCCGACGGCGGGCTGCAGCATCTGCGCGCTCACGTCCCGCAGGCGGAGATGTTCCACTACGCCACCGAGCTGCGCAGCATCACCCAGGGCCGCGGGCGCTTCACCTCGAAGGTGGATCACTACGCCGAGGTGCCGCACCAGGTGGCCGAGAAAGTGATCGCCGAGCACGCCGCGCACGCCGGAGCGGCCGACAAGCACTGAGCGGCTAGGGCCGCGAACCCCCGGCGTCGACCACCCCGAGCGCACGCTTGCCGCGCCGCAGGAGCAGCCAGCGACCGTGGAGCAGAGTGGCGTCGTCCGTGGCGGTCTCCGGATCCGTCACCCGCACGTTGTTGAGGTAGGCGCCCCCCTCGGCCACGGTGCGTCGCGCCTGCCCTCGGCTCGCCGCGAGCCCGGTGGCGACCAGCAGATCCACCACCGAGGGCAGTGGTCGCTCGACCTCGGCCCGCGGCAGGTCGCCCAGCGCACTCTCCAGCGTGGCCGCATCGATCGCCGCCAGGTCGCCCGAGCCGAAGAGCGCCTCGCTCGCCGCGACCGCCCCGTCCGCCGCAGCGAGACCGTGGACCAGCGCGGTGAGCTCATGTGCCAGAAGCCGCTGCCCCTCGCGTCGCTCGGGATGCGCGACGATCTCCGCCTCGAGCGCCTGGATCTCCTCTGGCACGCGGAAGCTGAAGGCGCGGAGCAGCGGTCCGACATCCGCATCGGCCTGGTTGACGAAGTACTGGTAGAACGCATACGGCGAGGTCATCGCGGGGTCGAGCCACAGCGACGATCCGGCGGTCTTGCCGTATTTCGTGCCGTCCGCCTTCGTGATCAGCGGCGTGGCCAGGGCATGGACCTCGGCACCCTCGACTCGCCGGATCAGGTCCACCCCGGCGGTCAGGTTGCCCCACTGGTCGGAGCCGCCGGTCTGCAGGATGCAGCCGAAGCGGCGGTGCAGCTCCAGGTAGTCGTTGGCCTGCAGAATCTGGTAGCTGAACTCGGTGTAGCTGATTCCCGCCTCCAGGCGCGTCGCCACGACCTCCTTGGCCAGCATGCGGCTCACGGTGAAGTGCTTGCCGACGTCGCGCAGGAAGGCGAGCACCGGCATCGGTCCGGTCCAGTCGAGGTTGTTGGCAAGCAGCGCCGGGTTGTCGCCGTCGAAGCGCAACACCCCGGTGACCTGGCCACGGATGCGGTCGACCCAGCCGGTGACCACCGCCTCGTCGTTGAGGGCACGCTCCTCCGACTTGCCCGATGGATCGCCGACCATCCCGGTCGCGCCGCCTACGAGCCCGATGATGCGGTGGCCGGCGTCCTGGAAGCGGCGCAACGTCACCAGCTGCACGAGGTTGCCGAACTGGAGCGACGGTGCGGTAGGGTCGAATCCGCAGTAGAGGGTGATCGGGCCCGCGTCCATTCGCGCGCGCAGAACGTCGAGATCGGTCGCGTGGGCGACCATCCCGCGCCAGGCGAGCTCGTCGAGCAGGTGGGGTCGGCCGGATCGGTCCATGGGAGCGCGAGTATACGGTCAGCGGCTCCTCGAACGGCACCCGTGCTACCCTTCGGCCCGCATGTCCCGTCGTCCTCCTCCCGGCTACCGATCCGTCGCGCGCGGCCAGGCGGCGCGCGGTCCGCGGACCGCCGGGCGAGCCCCGGTCCGGCGCGGGATCGCCCCGCTGCCAGCCATGCTGATGGCGATCTTCGCCATCCTCGGGGTGGCGCTGTTCATCGGTGCCATGGCGGTCTACGCGCGCTACACCACCGACCTACCCTCCGTCTCGGAGCTCGAGAACTTCGACCTCGCCGAGGGCTCCACTGTCCTTTCGGCTGACGGCGTTCAGCTGGCGACCTTCGCGACCGAGGACCGTCGCACGATCCCCTTCGATGAGATCCCGCAGGTCATGCGCGACGCGCAGGTGGCCGCCGAGGACCGGACCTTCTGGACCAACCCGTGCGTCGACTTCCGAGGCATCGTGCGCGCGTTCGTGCAGAACCTCACATCCGGCCGCCAGGTCTCCGGCGCCTCTACGATCTGTCAGCAGCTGGTCCGCGCGCGGCTCTTCGACGCGGAGCTGATGGCCGACCCGGCGCGCGAGGTCGAGCGCAAGATCAAGGAGGCAGTGCTTGCCCTGCGCGTTTCTGACGCGTACCCGGGCGAGCAGGGCAAGGAGACGATCCTTGCCATGTACCTCAACCAGTTCTACTACGGCAACAACGCCTACGGCGTGTGGGCCGCGGCCAACGCCTATTTCGGCAAGGACATCACGGCGGACGACGAGGCCAACCGGCTCACCGTCAGCGAGGCGGCCCTCCTCGCGGGGCTCGTGCGCTCACCGTCCAGACTCGACCCGACCAAGGTCGCCGTCCGGCGGGAGGGTCCGAACGGGCCAATCCTGGTGGTCCCGGAAGACGCCGATGCGATCCGCGTGCGGGGCTTCGTGCTCGACAACATGCTCGCGTCCGAGTACATCACCCAGGCCGAGTACGACGCCGCCAATGCGGAGGAAGTGGTGCTCGCGCCACCGGTCGACGACCAGTTCAAGGCGCCGCACTTCGTGTACGCCGTGCGTCGCGCCGCTGCCGACCTGCTGGGCGACGAGCAGCCGCTCGACTCGGAGGGCCTGCGCATCATCACCACCCTCGATTACAACGGCTACCAGGTGCCGGCCGAGAAGTGGACGATGATCGCGTATGACATGGACCGCCTCACGACCGAGGAGCTGAGCGCCAAGTACGGCGAGGCGGCACTGCGCTGGATCGGCCAGCTCCAGGGCCGCAATATCAATAACGCCGCCATGGTCAGCCTCAACTACCGGACCGGGGCAGTCATCTCGTACGTCGGCTCGGCCAATTTCTACGGCGACGCGACGCCGGAGCACCAGCCGAACTTCGACGTCGTCGGCCAGGCGTTCCGGCAGTCCGGCTCCGCCTTCAAGCCGATCACCTACGCCACCGGCTTCGAGCGTGGCGTCATCACCCCCGCATCGATGCTGATGGACGTGCGCACGGAGATCGTGCCCGGCACCGACTTCTCGCCGCCGAATGCCGACGAGCGCGAGCGTGGCCCGGTGCGTGTCCGGGATGCGCTCAAGTACTCGATGAACATCCCGGTTGCCAAGGCGCAGCAGCTCATCGGCACAACGAACGTGGTGGCTCAGGCCGAGCGCCTGGGCCTCGCCTGGGACCCGCAGCAGGATCCCAACGTGCCGTCGTTGACGCTCGGGACCATCGGTGTGCACCAGCTCGACCTGGCGGCCGCCTACGGTGCGCTGGCCAACGGCGGGGTGTACCACGCGCCGTACCTCATCGAGCGCATCGAGGACCGCGCCGGCAATGTGATCTACGACCACGCGGCGGCCGCCCCGGAGCCCCAGCAGGCGATCTCGCCGCAATCCGCCTACCTGGTGACCGATATCCTGGCCGACAACACCGACCCCGCCACGAACGCCATCTGGGGCGAGCGCTTCCAGCTGCTGGGTGCCGATGGCGCCCGCCGTCCCGCCACCCTGAAGACGGGCACCACGAACGACTTCAAGGACCTCCAGGCGTTCGGGTACCTGGCGGCGGACGCCGATCCCACCGTCCCCGATGGCGCGGTGGTGACCGGCGTGTGGGTGGGCAACAGCGACTTCTCCGCCATCCAGGACGTGTTCGCCGCCGACGGGCCGACCTACATCTGGCACGACTACATGGCCGAGGTCGCCGCCCTCAACGAGCTGCCGGTGCGCGACTTCATGCGGCCCGACGGGATCGTCGACGCCGAGGTGGATGCATTCTCGGGCCAGCTTCCGGGCCAGTTCACCGAGACGACGATCAGCGAGGTGTTCGCCGCTGCCAACGCGCCGACCCAGCAGGACACCCTGCACCGCGAGCTGCGCATCGAGGCGGAGACGGGCAAGATCTGGCAGGAGGGCTGCGGTGACTTCGAGACCGAGCCGCCGTCCGCCACGCCCGCGCCAAGCGCCTCTCCCCCACCACCAACGGCGAAGGAACAGGTCTTCCTGGACCTCTCGGGCGTGGAGGAGTCGCAGCCGACCTGGCTGGCGGCGAACCGGGCATGGATCGAGCGATTCCAGGGCAACGAGGACGGCATCGACCGGTCCCCCCTCGGCGCGCTGGATGCGCCGCTTGCGCCGTCCGAGGAATGCACCCCGGGCGAGGTGCCGACCTCCACGCCGTCGCCGACTCCGTCACCGACCCCGTCGCCCAGCCCGACACCGTCGCCGACGCCCAGCCCAACCCCGAGTCCGACCGAGACTCCGACGCCGACCCCCACCCCGGTGCCCCCGCCCCCACCACCGCCGCCGCCGCCCGCGGGCTAGAGCTCGGCGACGGTCGCCCCGTCGCCACCCTCCTCCTTGCGCCCGGTCCGCACCCCGCGAACGCGCGGATGCTCGGCCAGCCGATCGCGGATGGTCCGACGCAACGCCCCGGTACCCGCACCGTGGATGATCCGGACCTCGTCGAGCCCCGCCAGCAGCACGTCGTCCAGGTACGTCTCGAGCCGTTCCAACGCCGCCTCGACCCGCTCCCCGCGCAGGTCGAGCTGCGGTGACACGCGAGCGGCGGCTCGGCGGCGCATCTCGTCTGCCTCCACGTCGCGCGGGGCGGGGCCGCTGATCGGCTCGTCGACGATGTCGACGTCATCCGCCGGAACGACGACCCGCATGCCTTCCGTCTCGAGGGTCACCCGGCCGGTGCGACCGCTCACCTCGGCGATGCGTCCCTGCGTGCCGAGCGTGCGGCTGCGGCCCCAGAGCCCGACCCGGGGCTGGGGCGCGCGTCTCGTCCGGCCCGGCGTCCGTGGCGGGCGCGTCGCTCGTCTCGAGGCGCGCCGCCTCCGTGCGACGCGCGAGCTCGTCGAGCGCGGCGGTTGCCGGCGCCTGTCGCGCCCGGGCGCCGGCGAGGTTCCGCTGACGCGTCACCTCGCGGCGCACCTCGGCCACTTCTCGCTCGGCGCGGGCAAGCATGTCGTCCGCGCTCCGTCGCGCGTCGGCAAGCATCTCGGCTGCCTCGCGTCGCGCGCGCGAGACCCCGGTCCGCGCCCGCTCGCGCTCCGCCGCAGCACTCTCCTCGGCGGCGCGGGCACGCTCGAGTGCCTCGTTGCGTTGCGTCTCGGCTTCTTCGATGCGGGCGAGGGTGGCCTCCATGCTCGCCACCTCGGCGGAGATGCGCGAGCGCGCGTCGTCGAGGATCGGTGCCGGCAGGCCGAGCCGTTTCGCGATGGCGAACGCCTGGCTCTTCCCCGGAAGCCCGATCGTCAATCGGTACGTCGGTCGCAGCGTGCGGACGTCGAATTCGACCGCGGCGTTGGTGACGCCCGGGTGCGTCTCGGCGAAGGTCTTGAGCTCCGCGTAGTGGGTCGTGGCGACCACCCACGCACCCTGCGCAAGGAGATGGGCCACCACCGCCATCGCCAGCGCCGAGCCCTCGGCGGGATCCGTGCCCGCGCCGACCTCGTCAAGGAGGACCAGGCTTCCCGCATCGGCCTCCCCGACGAAGCGGACGATGTTGCGCAGGTGGCTGGAGAAGGTGGACAGGGACTGGGCGATGCTCTGCTCGTCCCCGATGTCGGCCATGACGCGCTGGTACACCGGCAGGCGCGCTCCAGCAGCGGCGGGCACCCGGAGGCCGGACTGGTGCATGAGCGCGAGAAGGCCGAGCGTCTTGAGGCTGACCGTCTTGCCGCCGGTGTTCGGGCCGGTGACGACGATGGCGCGGTGGCCGAACCGGTCGCCGAGGCGCAGGTCAATGGGCACCGCCGCCTCCCCGAGCAGCGGATGACGCGCGGACAGCAGCTCCGCCGCGTCGGTCGCGATGTCCGGCCGCACCCCGTCCAGCTGCCGCGACAGGCGCGCGCGGGCCATCCATAGGTCGGCGCGTGCCAACGCATCGAGTGCGTCGCGGATCTCCGCGCCCTGCGCCTCGACGGCACGTGACAGCTCGTCGAGGATCCGCTCTTCTTCGCGCTCCTGGTCGAGCAGCGCCTGGGTCCACGTGTTGTTGAGCTCCACCACGCTGAGCGGCTCGATGAACAGCGTCGCCCCGGACGCGCTCTGGTCGTGGACGATGCCCTTGACCCGGCCCTTTGCCTCAGCCCGGATGGGGATCACGTACCGATTCGCACGCACGGTGACGATCGGCTCGCCCACGATGCCGGCCATGTCCGAGGAGCGCAGCATCGCGTTGAGGCGCTCGCGGACGCGATCCTGGGACGTGCGCAGACGCCGCCGGATCGCAGCCAGCTCGGCCGATGCGGTGTCGAGCACCGCGCCGCCGTCGTCGACGCTGCGTTCGATCCGCTCGCGCAGGGCGGGGATGTCGAGCAGCGCCTCGGCCAGCTCCGCGAGGTGGCGGCCGCGCCAGCCGGCGAGGCGGTCGCGGAGGGCGCCGGCGGCGCGCAGCGTCTCGGCCACGTCGAGCAGCTCACCGGTCGTCATGCGTCCGCCGCGACGTGCCCGCTCCAGCGGGCCACGGATGTCGCGCGCGCCGCCCACCCCGGCCTGCGCCTGCTCGTCGATAAGGCGCGCCGCCTCGTCGGTCTGCTCCTGGAGCAGGGCCACGAGGGCCGCATCGGCCATCGGCAGCGTCTCGTTCGCCAGCTCACGCGATGGCGGGAACGCCGTCATCCCGGCGAGCAGATCAACGATCGCGTCGAACTCGAGCGCGCGCCGCGAGGCCGCATCCGCGGCGACGCCGGGCTCGATCTCAGCGGGAGACGTGGGGATCGCCATCGGTCCACAGGCGGTACGGTCGGGCAGCCCACTCGCCGGCATAGTCGACGCCGATGCGCGGCCCGCGACGCACCGCGGCACTGGTTCGTCCCAGCTCGATCCGAACCGCCGACGCGAGCAGATCCAGGCCATCGTGGGAGCGGTCGAGACCAAAGGCGCGTCCCAGGTTGCCGGGTCCCGCGGCAAGGCGTCGGTCAGCCACGACCCCGCGACGGTGTCGTGCCAGGTCGAGACCCTCGTCGATCGCCGCCGCGCGGAGCAGCACTGCCTCCGGCTTGCCGCCGGGGCCGCACACGACGTTGGCGCAGTGGTGCAGGCCGTACACGAGGTAGACGTACAGGTGGCCTGGCTCGCCGAACATGACGCGGTTGCGTGCGGTCATGCCGCGCGACGAGTGGGCAGCCAGGTCCTCCGGACCGGCGTACGCCTCCACCTCCACGATGGTGCCCGCCACGCGTCCATCGGGCGCGTCATGGACGAGGCGCGCGCCAAGCAGGTCGCGGGCGACCTCCAGCGCCGGCCGGTCAAACCACGCACGGTCAGGGAGCGGTGACGCTGGCGACGCCTCCGCGACGTCGGCCGCGATCACGGCCAGTGCAGGAAGCTGGCGATGTCACCCGGGATGAGCGGCCGGACGATGAATCCGACCGTCGGGATGATGGTCGAGCGGAAGAAGTCGACCAGCAGCGACGCGTTCATGGCGTCGTAGTAGCCGCGCAGCCAGCCCACCTGGCTGGCGATGAGGCCCTCGCCGGCCACGGACCCGCGGAAGAGGGAGTCGAAGACGATGAGGTGCAGCATGATGAACGTCGCCGCGAAGAGCACGCCGAGCACCGCGCCCGCGATCTCGTCCAGCTGCTTCACGATCGGCAGGCGCGTGGTCTTGTAGAAGGCGCGCACGATGAACCAGCCGGCAACCGTCAGGCCGATGAACAGCACGATGAAGATGTAGAACTCCCGCAGCTCGGGGGTGAACGCCTTCCAGAACGAGAGCACATCGGTCATCGGCCCCTTGAGCTGGGCAGCGATGACGAACGCGACGACGACCGCCACCAGGCTGAGCACGTAGCGGATGGCGCCCTGGGTGAAGCCGGCGAAGGCCCCGCCCGCCAGCGCCAGGATGATCAGCAGATCAATGAAGTTCAGTTCGGAGAGGACGTCCACGGCAGGCTCCTGCGACGACGGCTGCGCTCCGGCCGCGGCGGCTCGGGCGCGCGGTAGCGTAGCAGGCGCCTCACGCCACGGACAAGGCACCGCCGCGCGTCAGCGGATCTCGGCCCCAAGGTGGTGACGCAGCGAGCCGGCGATCTTGTTCATCGCCTTCTCCACGCCCTTCTCGTCGCCCGCCGCGACCGGCTGGAAGCGGAGCGCCACCGCGTACGAGATCCGCCCCTCCCCGACCTGCGGGCCGCGGTAGGCATCGAAGGGTCGGACCTCGACGAGCATCGGTCCGGCGGCGGTGCGGATCATACGTAGCAGGTCACCGATGGGCGTTGCCGCGTCCAGCACCACGGCCAGGTCCCGGTCGACCGGCTGCGCGCCAGGCACGGTCCGCAGCTCCGTCTCGCGGGCGAGCGCAAGCAGACGTGGCAGGTTGATCGCCGCCATCACCGGACGCCCGGCGATGCCCCAGGCTGCGGCGACACGCGGATGGACCTCGCCAACGCTTCCGTAGCTCGCACCCGCCGGGTCCAGCAGGCGCCCCGCACGGCCCGGATGGAGGTGCGGATGCAGCTCATCCGCCGTTTCCGCGCGATACGCGGGCAGCGGCGCTCCCAGCGCCTCGTGGAGGGCTTCGATGACCCCCTTCAGGTCCCCGACATCGGCATCGCGGACCGGCTCATCGATCCCCCGCGGCCCGATGGCTCCCAGCAGCCCGATGGCGACGTGCCACAGCTCGACACGCCCCGTTCCCGCCGTGTCCGCCCCGGGCAGCGACGTGGCGGTCGGCTGGTGGTGGTACGTCTTGCCGATCTCGAAGAGCCATGGGTCGAGGCGCCGCTGGCGAACGTTCTCTGCCATCGCCGCGAGCAGCGTGGGGTAGAGCACCGGCCGCAGCAGGGTGTGCATCTCGCTGACGGGGTTGGCGACGCGGACGACGGCCGCGTCATCCGGTTCGTACCCGCTGCGCGCGAGGTCGTCCCGGCTGACGAGCGCGTGCGAGACGATCTCGTCGAGGCCGAGGCCGGCCAGCACCCGGCGCACGCCGTGACGCGCCTCGCTCGGATCACGGCGGAACGACGGGAGGGCCGGCGCCGGCACCGGTCCGGGAAGCTCGCCGTAGCCATGGGAGCGGGCGACCTCCTCGGCAATGTCCTCCGGAGCCACTGCATCCAGCCGGTGGAGCGGCACCGTGACGTCGAGCACTCCGTCCCCCGCCGGCACGGTCTCGAAGCCCAGCGGCGCCAGCAGGCTCGCCACGCGCTCGGCGTCAAGCGGGATGCCCAGCAGGCGCTCCATGCGCCCGATGTGGACGCGTACCACGCGCGGTGCCTTGGGCGACGGGTCGTTGTCGACGATCCCGTGACCGACGCGGGCCCCGGTGATCTGCTGCAGCAGGTGGGCGGCCCGGTCGGCGGCGAGCCGCGGCAGGTCGCCGCCGATCCCCTTCTCGTGTCGCATGCTCGCCTCGGAGCGCAGCCCGAGACGGCGGGCGGTGTTGCGGACAGTCGGGCCGTCGAAGACGGCCGATTCGAGGATCACGGCCGTCGTCCCTTCCCCCACCTCCGTCGACGAGCCTCCCATGATGCCGGCCAGCCCGATCGCTCGGTCACCGTCCCCGATCACCAGCATCCGCTCGTCGAGGCGCCGCGCCACGTGGTCGATCGTCTCCAGCGCCTCGCCCTCCCGGCCGCGGCGGACCACGATCACCCCGCCGGGGATGGCGGCCGCGTCGTACGCGTGCTGCGGCTGTCCGAGCTCGTGCATCACGTAGTTGGTGACGTCGACCACCGCGCTGATGGGCCGCATGCCCGCGGCCACCAGGCGGCGCTGCATCCAGTCCGGCGAGGGGCCGTTGCGGACGCCGTCGAACCAGCGCGCCGTGAAGCGCGGGCAGAGCTCCGGCTCATCGATACGCACGGACACGTGTGCCGCGGTCGCCTCGTCCGACTCCTCGACCGACGCGTCGGGCCAGCGCACCGTGCCGCCGGTGAAGGCGGCGATCTCGCGAGCCAGGCCGATCATGGACAGTGCGTCACCGCGGTTGGGCTTGACATCGACGTCGAGCGCCACCTCCCCGAATTGCTGCCGCAGGTCGCCGCCGAGGGGCAGCTCATCGGCGGTCCCCAGGATGTGGATCCCGTCCGCGTCGCTGCCGAGGCCAAGCTCGGCGGCGCTGCACAGCATCCCGTCGCTGACCACGCCCCGGATCTTGCTGCGCTCGATGCGCCGCTCGCCGGGGAGCACCGCCCCGACGCGCGCCACCGGCACGAGCTGCCCGACAGACAGGTTCTGCGCGCCGCAGACGATCCGGAGCGGCTCGCCCGAGCCGACATCGACGGTGGTCAGCCACAACGTGTCCGCGTTGGGGTGCCGCTCGACCTCGAGGAGGCGCCCCACGATGACATTGGTCCAGTCCGCACCGCTGATCTCGATGCTCGAGACCTCCATGCCGCGCAGTGTCAGCTGCTCGGCGAGCGCCTCGGGCGACATCGGCACGTCGATGTAGTCGCGGAGCCAGGAGAGCGGGACGCGCATCGACCTAGCGCCCTCCGTTGAACTGGTCGAGGAAGCGCAGGTCGCCTCCCATCAGGAGCCGGAGGTCCGGGATCTCGTGGCGCAGCATGGTGATGCGATCGAGGCCCATCCCGAATGCGTAGCCCTGGTATCGCTCCGGGTCCAGCCCGCCGGCACGCAGGACGCTCGGATGCACCATGCCCGCGCCCAGGATGGTCATCCAGCCCGAGCGCCCGCAGGCCGGGCAGCCGGACCCACCGCACACCAGGCAACCGATGTCGAACGCCACCGACGGCTCGGTGAACGGGTAGTAGCCCGGCCGGAAGCGGGTCCGCGTCTCGCGCCCATAGAGCGCCCGTGCGAACTCCTCCAGCGTGCCCTTCAGGTCGGCGAGCGACGTGGCCTCGTCGACCACCAGCCCCTCGATCTGGAAGAACTCGAAGTTGTGGCTGGCGTCCACCGCCTCGTGGCGGAAGCAGCGCCCGGGCATGATCACCCGGATCGGCGGCGTCAGGGCTCGCATGGCGCGGACCTGCACCGGGCTGGTATGGGTGCGCAGGATGGTGCCGTCCAGCGCCGGGACCGGCGGGTCGCTGCCCGGCTCGGCGACGTACAGCGTGTCCCACAGGTCGCGCGACGGATGGTCTGGCGGAATGTTGAGCGCCTCGAAGTTCATCTCCTCGGTCTCGATCTCGGGCCCCTCGAAGACCTCGAACCCGAAGGCGTGGAAGATCTCCCGGAAATCGCGCTCGACTGTCATGAGGGGGTGCAGGTGACCGATTCGCCTCGGGCGCCCTGGCGCGGTCATGTCGATGCGCTCGCTCTCCAGCGCCGCGTCGGACTCGTCGCCGCCGAGCGCGGCGAGGCGTGCCGCGATGCCGCGTTCGACTTCCTCGCGCACGGCGTTGGCGAGCCTCCCCGCCGCCGGCCGCTCCTCCGACGGCACGCTGCCGAGCTGACGCAGCAGGCCGGTCAGACGGCCCGATCGCCCCAGCAGCTCGGCGCGCAGCACGTCCACCGCCGCCACGCTCTCGGCCCCGGCGAGGGAGGCGCTGGCGTCGCGTCGAAGCTGCTCGAGCTGGGAGGTCAGGTGGTGGTCGGTCATCGGTCCGTGCGCATCATCGGTCCAAAGCGAACGGCCCCGCTCCGCGAAACGGAGCAGGGCCGTGGTGCCGGCGTGGCGAGACGCCGGCTAGCTGGTAAAGGTGCCCTTGGCCTGGTTGACCAGGGCCTCGAACGCGGCGGGCTCCCGAATCGCGAGGTCCGCGAGCATCTTGCGATCCACCTCGACGCCCGCCGACTTCGAGCCCGGCGATGAAGCGCCCGTACGGAACGCCATGCTGGCGGGTGGCGGCGTTGATGCGCTGGATCCAGAGACGCCGCATGTCGCGCTTCCGGTCGCGCCGGTCGCGATACGCGTACACGAGAGCGTGGAACAGGGCCTCGCGAGCCGGGCGAATGAGCGTGGAGCGGGTGCCCCGACGTCCCTCGGCCTGCTTGAGGAGCCGCTTGTGGCGCTTGTGGGCGGCGACGCCGCGCTTGACGCGTGCCATCGGTTACTTCGCGTACGGCATGAGGCGCTTCAGCTGCGCCTCGTGCGTCTTGCTGACACCGGCCACGCCCGCATAGCGACGCGTGCGGCGGCTCGACTTGATCTCCAGGTGATGGCCGCGCCACGCCTTCGGACGGACCCACTTGCCGGATCCCGTCTTCCGATAGCGCTTGGCCGTCCCCTTGTGGGTCTTGATCTTCGGCACTTGTCCCTATCCCTGCTCTGCCGGCGCGGCTGTCGCTTCGGGCGCCGGCTCGGGTGGCGTGACCACCGGTGCCTGTCCCTTGGCGACGAGCGCCTCGCCGATCGTGTTGTCGCCGGGACCGGCCTCCGGACCCGCCGCGGCGTCGGTCCCTGTGGCACCGTCGCCGGAATCAGTCTTCTTCTCCGCCCGCTTGTCGACGGGCGCCATGACGATGTACATGTTGCGGCCCTCCATCAGCGGCTGGCGCTCGATGGTGCCGTGCTCGGCGAGCATCTCGCCCGCCCTGACGAGCAGGTCCCGCCCCAGCTGCGGATGGGTCATCTCCCGGCCGCGGAACTGGACGTTGACCTTGACCCGGTCCCCCTCATCAAGGAACTCGGCGGCCCGTCGTGTCTTGGTGCGGAGGTCGTTGACGTCGATCTTGACCCGCAGGCGGATCTCCTTGAACGTCTGTGACTTCTGCTTCTTCTTCTGCTCGCGCTCGCGCTTCTGCAGTTCGTACTTGTACTGCCCGTAGTCGAGGATGCGGCAGACCGGCGGTACGGCGGTGGGCGCCACCTCCACGAGGTCGAGCCCCTTCTCCTGGGCGAGAGCAAGGGCGTCAGCCGTCTGCATCACACCGAGCTGCTCACCCTGGTCGTCGATCACCCGTACCTCTCGGATACGGATCATCTCGTTGAGCCGGAGATCCCGTGCTATTGCTCTACCACTCCTTCAACAAACGAGCCACCGGCCGCAACGGACGGGTGGCCCACTTACTACGTGCGAAACGCCGGAGGATGGTACCCGATGCGCCGTGCTCGGTCAACGCGCCGCACGCTCAGCGGGGCCAGTCGTAGAAGATCGCCACCTGGCGCCCGTCGGGGTCGGCGACGCGGAATGAGCGCGAGCCCTCCCATCGGTCGCCGGAAGGCGGTCCGACGAGCGCGAACCCGCGCCGGCCGAGCTCCTGGGCCCAGGCATCCACCTCGCCGGCGGTGTCGACCTTGAAGCCGATCTGGATACCGTCCCGGGTGGCGGTATCAGCCTGCCGCAGGCTCAGCTCGAAGCCGTTGAGCTCGAGGTCCGCTCCCCGCTCGTCGACCGCGATGGTCCGAAACCCGAAGGCCGCTGCGTAGAACTCGGCGCAGCCGGCCGGATTGGTCGACCGGAGCGCCAGCTGACCGATGGCGCGCATCTTCCTCACGCCCCGGAGCCGCTCCCCTCGTCGAACGGCCAGAGCTCACGCGCGACATTCCGCGCGACGAGCCCGGCCACGAAGTCGTCCAGCGGCACGCCCTGCTGCTGCTCCCCGGTGCGGAGTCGCGGCGAGACTGCGCGCGCCTCTTGGTCGCGGTCGCCGACCACCACCATGACCGGCACGCGCTGCTCCTGCGCGTCGCGCAGCTTGGCCTGCATCCGCTCCGATCGGTCGTCCACCTCGGCACGCAGGCCCGCGGCGGTGAGCGCGTCGCGCACCTCCCCGGCGTAGCCGATGTGGCGGTCCGCGATCGGCACCACCGTCACCTGGGTCGGCGCCAGCCACAGCGGGAATGCGCCCACGAAATGCTCCACCAGGATGCCGGTGAAGCGCTCGAACGAGCCGTAGATCGCGTAGTGGATCACCGCGGGACGCTCGAACCCGCCCTCGGCGGTCCGATACTCGAGGTCGAAGCGCTGCGGCAGCTGGTAGTCGAGCTGCACGGTCGCCATCTGCCACTCGCGACCCAGCGCATCCTCGATGAAGATGTCGATCTTGGGCGCGTAGAAGGCACCGCCGCCGGCATCGATGGTGTACGGCGTGCTCGACTCGGTCAGCGCCTCGGCGAGCTTCTTCTCGGCTGCGTCCCAGAACTCGTCGCTCCCGAGCCGCTTCTCGGGCCGGGTGGCGAGCTTGAAGCTCGGCTCGAAGCCGAACGGCGCGTACTGCTTGCGCACCAGGGCCAGGGCCAGGTTGATCTCGTCGATGACCTGGTCGTCGCGGCACAGCACGTGGGCGTCGTCCTGGACGAGCTGCCGGACGCGGAACAGGCCGGCCAGCGCGCCGGTCCGCTCCTTGCGGAAGAGCCAGGAGTAGTCGGCGAGGCGCATCGGCAGGTCGCGGTACGAGCGCGCCCGGGTGCGGTAGATGAGCATGGACTCCGGGCAGTTCATCGGCTTGAGGCCGGAGATGTGGTCGGAGTCGTCAAGGACGAACATGTTGTCCTGGTAGTTGCCCCAGTGGCCGGACGTCTCCCACAGCTCCTTGCGCACTACTGCCGGGGTGCGCACCTCGTCGAAGCCGCCCGAGGCGCGCACCTCGCGCGACCATGCCTCGAGCGCACGCCACAGGCGCATCCCCTTCGGGTGCCAGAACGGCGCCGCCGGCGACTCCGGGTGGAAGCTGAACAGGTCCAGGTCACGCCCCAGCTTGCGGTGATCGCGCTTCTTCGCCTCCTCGATTCGCCACAGGTACTGGTCCAGCTCCTCCTGGGTGTTCCACGCTGTGCCGTAGACCCGCTGCAGCATCGGCCGGTGCTCGTCGCCGCGCCAGTACGCGCCCGCCACGCTGAGGAGCTTGAACGGGCCGAGGCCGCCAGTCGACTCGATGTGGCCCCCACGGCACAGGTCCTCGAATGAGCCGTGGCGGTAGAAGCTGACCGTCTCGCCCTCGCTCGGCGGGAGATCGCGGATGATCTCGACCTTGTACGGCTGGTTCGCAGCCTCCAGGCGCGTGGTGGCGTCGGCACGCGATGCCTCTGAGCGCTCGAAGCGGAAGTCGGCAACCTGCTGCTCGCGCATCTTGGCCTCGATTGCCTCGAGGTCGTGCGGGGTCAGCGGGCGCGGCAGGTCGAGGTCGTAGTAGAAGCCGTCCTTGATGGCCGGGCCGATCCCCAGCTTGGCGTCCGGGAAGATCTCCATGACGGCCGCCGCCAGCATGTGCGCGGCGCTGTGACGCATCGGCGCCAGCGGATCGCTGGTGGGGCCGGCGTCGAGCAGCTCGGTGGCCGCGGATCGGATCTCGTCGGAGTCGATGGCCATGGGTGCGAAGGGTAACGCGTCAGCGCACCGCGCGCCGAGGGGCTTGACTCTCCACCGACCCGAGGGTTCAGACTCCCCGACGATGGACGCGCTGCTCTCGATTGGTCGCTTCGGACGCCTCTGCGGGCTGTCCGTCGGTGCGCTGCGCCACTACGACGAGCTCGGCCTGCTGGCACCGGCGCGCATCGATCCGGACACCGGGTATCGCCTCTACCGCCGCGACCAGGCGGATGCGGCCCGCCTCATCGCCCGCCTCCGTGACCTCGACCTCCCACTGCCGGAGATCGCGCTCGTCCTGCAGGCCCCACGGGCCGACCACCCCGCGCTCCTCGCCCGGGCGCGTGACCGCACTCTCGCACGCCTGGCGCGCGCGCAACGCCAGCTCCATCACCTCAACCGCATCATCGAGCACAGGGAGCCGATCATGACCACGACCACCACGACGCCGTCCGTCGACGGCGCCGACCTCCACCGTCAGCTGGCGGTGGATCTCTTCAACCACGTCTGGACGCTGCTGGAGACCGAGGCGCGGACGGCGGCCCAGGACGACGAGATGCTCCACGCCGCACACGCCAGCCGGCACCACTGGGGCGCCGCGGGGCCGCATGTCGAGCCGGTCCGCCTCGTCGGCGGCGAATGGCAATGCGCCCGCGTCTATGCCGTGCTCGGCCGCCCCGAGCCGGCGCGCTGGCATGCTGCTCGCGCCCTGGCGCTGTGCGAGGCTGCAGGGATCACCACCTTCTTCCTGGGCGCGGCGCACGAGGCGATGGCCCGCGCGCTGCTGGTGGACGGGGAGGCCTCCGCGGCGCGATCGCACGTCGACGAGGCGCGGCGCATCGCCGCCGCGCTGGAGGACGAGGAGGATCGCGAGATCCTGGTGAATGACCTCGACTCGCTGCCGGAGGTCAGAGCGTCTTGAACTGCTCGAAGGGCTGATTGCAGTCCGCGCAGTGATGAATGCTGCGGCACAGCGTCGGTCCGAACGCGTTGTCCAGCGACGTGTTGCGTGACCCGCAGTACGGGCAGTCGGCAACCGATAGCACCATCAGCTCATCGAGGCCACTGACCGATGGCGCCGCCACCGGCGGCGCGAAGCCGCTCGCGCGGAGCCGCTCGCGGCCGGCCTCGCTGATGCGGTCGCTCGTCCACGGCGGGTCGTAGCTGACCTCCACCTCCACCCGCTCCGCGATGCCGAGGGCGCCTAGCCGCTCGCCGATCTGCTGCCGCATGACGCCGATCGCCGGACATCCGACGAAGGTCGGCAGCAGGTCGACGTGGATGCGTTCCGCGCTCACCTCGACGGCGCCGATGACGCCCAGGTCGACCACGCTGATGGCGGGGATCTCCGGATCCGCGACCCCGCGCAACGCATCCCAGACCCGCGCCTCGGCCGAGGGCATGGCGGTCACCACGTCGCGCCCACCTCGGAGCGCGAGACCATCGTCATCTCGCGATGCAGCCAGGCGAAGTCGTCACCATGCGTGGTGCGGCCATCGGCGCGCGGCGTCCCCGACGGAACCTGGAGGCCGAGCGCGGTGAGCGGACCGCTGATCCGCCCCATCCATGCGGCCCGGATGGCGTCCAGCGGCTCGGGGAGGATGCCGGCAGCCAGCAGAGCGCCCTCGCCGTCGAGCGGGCCCAGCACGGTCAGCGCGTCATCGCCGAGCCGCTCGAACGCTGCAGCCAGACGGTCGCGCCCGTCGCCGGTGGCCTCGCCCAGGCGGCGCACCCATGCATCGACGTGCATGAGGTGGTACCGCTCCTCGCGGCGCATCTTCCCGGCCAGGAGGGCCAGCGGCTCGTACGAAGAGCCGGCCAGCGCCGCGAGGCGGGCCGCGTCGGCGGTCTCGTACAGGTAGCGGCGCGCGATGCTGAACGCCCAATCGGTCCGCGGGTGGTCGAGCAGGGCGGCGTGGCGGTAGGCATTCGGCTGGCGCCCATAGGCAATCGCGTCGGCATCGGTGCCGGTCAGGCCGGCGAGCATCTCGTAGAGGGCAGCGGCATGCCCGATCTCGTCCTGGCTCACCGAGCTCATGGCCACGTCCTCCTCGAGCATCGGCGCGATACCGGTCCACTCGGAGTCCCAGTAGCCGATCACCAGCTCGTCGTCGGCCATCGCCAGCAGCAGCTCGGCGAGTCCCGCGCGGGCGTCCGTTGACAGCTCGCTCATCCCTCGTCCGGCGCGCTGGCGCGGGCGCGGGCCGCCTCCAGCTTGTGCTTGATGATGTAGCCGCCCGGCCGCTTGAACGAGCGGTCGAAGGGAGGGTCGAGGAGATCCGGGTCGTCCAGCTCCGCGATCGCGTCGCGCGGCACGACCCACAGGCGGTGGCTCTCCTGGCGGCGGCCGTAGAACTCGCGGGCGTAATGCAGCGCCAGCTCGGCATCGGGCGCGTTGACGCTCCCGCCATGGACCATCGGGTCGCCCTCCGCCTCCTGGCGGAACACCTCCCAGACGCGCGCCGGCGTCGCGTCGCTCACCGCCGCCTCAGGCTGCCGCCGCGGCTCCGCCGAGCAGCGCGTCGCGGACCCACTGCGTCTCCGCGTAGTTGACGCGGCGGAACTCGAGCCGCGACTGCGAGGCCGGGCCGTGTCCGGTGACGACGGCCTTCAGCTCGGCCCAGTCCGGCTCGGTGTAGGCCCAGCGCCCGGTCGTGGCATCGTGCTCGAGCGCGGGATCCGGGATCACGAGGCCGAGCTCGCGGATGCGTGGCACGTAGATCGACAGGAACTCCTGCCGCAGCTGCTCGTTGTTCTTGGCCTTGATCCCCCAGTGGAGGTCCTTGTCCTTCGCCGGGTCGGTTGGCGGCCCGTGCATCTGCATCAGCGGGCCCCACCAGCGGTCGAGCGCCTCCTGGACGAGCGCGCGTTGCGCATCGGTCCCGTTCATCAGGGTCAGGACCACGTCCCGGCCATGCATGATGTGGACGGACTCCTCCCAGCAGATCTTCTTCATGGTGCGTGCGTACGGCGCGTACGAGGAGTCACGCAGCGCCTGCTGGCTCACGATCGCGGCCGCGTCCACCAGCCAGGCGATGATCCCGACGTCGCCCCACGAGTGGGTCGGGTAGTGGAATACGTTGTGGAACTTTGTCTTGCCGGCCAGCAGGTCGGCGAGCATCGCCTCGCGGGGCTTGCCGAGGTCTTCCGCCACGCGGTACAGCAGCTGGGCGTGACCGACCTCGTCCTGGATCTTGCTGGTGAGGGCGAGCTTGCGCTTGAGGGTGGGCGCGCGAAGCATCCAGTCGCGCTCCGGAAGCACGCCCATCAGCTCACTGTTGGCATGCATCTCGACGAACTTGAGGACGGCGGCGCGGTACTCGTCGGTCATCCAGTCGTCCGCCTCGACCTTGCCGCCCGAACCGACGTGGGCGTAGAACGCGTCGGCATCGCCGGCCGCGTAGGGCGGCCGCCCGGAGAGCGGCTGGATGGTATCGGCATCGGTCATGACGCCCTCAAGGGTAGCGTACCGGGCCGGCGTTCGGCCATCCGTCAATCGTGCGGAGCGCGCTTGAGCGGGCGGTGCCAACGCTCATAGGCGGTGGCAGCGTCGGTCTCGATGCGCAGCCGTCCATCCTCATCCCTTACCTCATTGCGCGGCACGTACAGGTCAACCGGCAGGAGGCCCGCGGTGCGCACCAGGAGGTAGTCGGCGAAGACGGCATCCACCGTACCGATACGCGCGTCGCGCGCCCCGTGCAGGCGTGCCCCGACGCGGGGCTGGATGGTGCTCATGCGCCCACCGTACCCGATCCCGCGGGGCGCGCGACGAGCAGCACGCCCGGCTCCACGCTGACCTCCAGCGGGAGGTGGCCGAACGGCTCCCCGTCGAGATGCAGCGGGGCTGGGTCCCCGTCGACGCGCAGGGTCCGGAAGCGGTGGAAAGCGACCCGTGGGTGGCCGACGTGGGCGCCGCGATACAGCCCCGGCAGCTGGCGCAGCGCCTCCAGTCGCGACAGATCCCCGACCAGGCACAGGTCGAAGAATCCGTCATCGGCGCGTGCGGCCGGCGCGATCTGCATGCCGCCGCCGTAGAAGGCGCCGTTCGCAATGGCCGCGAAGAGGATCGGGCCGTTGAGCGCCAGCTCCACGCCGTCCACCTCTACCTCAACCCGCGCATTGCGATGGCGGCGCAGCTCGTCGAGGGTGGTGAGCAGGTAGCCCGCCTGGCCGCGCTGCCACCACGCCCGCGGCCCGGCCATGCGGGTGGCCACCGCGGCGTCGAAGCCGATGCCACCGGCAGCCACGAAGCGACGCTCACGTCCTCCCGCACGCGCCAACCCGGTGTCGACGGGGAGCCCCGGGGCGTGCAGCGCGACCGCCAGCGCGGCGACCGGATCTCGCGGCAGGCCCAGCGCCCGCGCGAGGTCGTTGCCGTTGCCGCCCGGCACGATCCCGACAACCGGCAGCGTCGACGCGCCACGCAGCCCGTTGGCGACCTCCTGGATGGTGCCCTCGCCCCCGATCGCCACAATCCGCTCGACGCCGCCGTCCGCCGCCTCGCGCGCCAGGCGCTCGATGTCACCGGGTCCGGCGCTCGTCACACCCTGCGCCCCACTGGCGTCGATCGCGGCGTGCAGCGCGCTCGCGGCGCGCGCCGCGCGACCAGAGCCGGCAACCGGGTTGAGGATCACGACGACGCGGCGCACTGCCGACCGATTCTGGGACCCACTGTCAACGCCGGTATCCTTGGGCCATGCTCCGCCAGCTCGTCCGCGCCTCGCAGGCCGCTGCCGCAATGGTGGCCGCCTTCGGGGTGCTGGTCGCCGTCCAGGTGGTTCGGCTGCGGCGCCTGCGCCTGCTGCCGGGCCACCCCGGGTTCTGGATTTCGCACGTGGTCATGCCGTCGGACGGCGCGGTATCCGGCGCGCGCCTCTTCCTCGTCGTCTTTGGCGATTCGACGACCGCAGGGGTGGGCGTCGACGAGGCGGAGGCGTCGCTTCCGTATCGCATCGCGCAGCTGGTGGCCGATGCCCGCGGGCGACCGGTGCGCGTGCTGAGCTTCGGATGGGCGGGCGCACGCGTCGCCGACGTCGCGCGCGACCAGGTGGCGCATGCCCTGCGGCCACGCCGCAGCGGCGAGGTCGCGGCACTCCACGATGCGGACCTGGTGGCTGTGGTGGTGGGCGCCAACGATGCGACGCATCGAACGCGCCCGACGCGCTTTCGACATGACCTGCGGCTGGCGCTCGACCGCATAGGCGACGCGGCTCCGCGGGCCGAGGTCGTGGTGGCCGGCGTGCCGCGCCTCCGCGGCGCGCTGCGGCAGCTGGAGCCGCTCATCTCGCTGGCGGACGCCTACGGAGCGCCGCTGCGGCGCATCCAGCGCCACGAGGCCGAGCGCGCCGGTGCGGCCTACGCGGACCTCGCGCGCGACGTGCTGCCGCGCCTGAGGGGCCGGATCGATCCGGCGACCGCCATGTCGGCAGACGGGTTCCATCCCGGCCCGTCCGTATACGCGGCCTGGGCCGAGGTGATCGCGCAGGCGTTAGAGAGTGCCGCCGAGACCGATGTGCCGGCTACGCCCCCTCGGGCGGCGCGCTGAGGAAGGGGCTCGGCGCCGCCCTGTGCTCCTGGCGTCGGAAGCGGCGGCTGAGATCGGCGAGGTCCTCGCGGAGCAGGTCGGTGAGTCGGACACGCTCGACGCCGGCGACCGGGTAGTCGCCGCCGAAGATCACCCGCGCCAGGTCGCCGGTCGCGGCATCCTGGCCAGGGGTGAACTCGAATGCGTAGTGCAGCTCTCCGCTGGGTGCCTCGCGGACGGACCGCACGACCGACCACAGCGAGATGGGAGCGTCCTCGGGACCGAACATCACGAGGTGGCGATCTCGCTCGACGAGGCGCTCGCGGGTGGCGAGCAGCGCGCCGCCGACCGAGACATCCTGGACGCCCGCGGGGACGCCGTCGATGGACCCGGGCGCGTCGACGGCGAAGCGGACCCCGGCACGCCGCTCGCCAGCGAAGCGCAGCGACCGAACGCGCTGGATGGCGAGGTACACGAGCCCGGCATTGACGACCAGCCAGCCGAAGGCGCCCCATGCGGCCCAGGACTCGCGGTAATGGATCGGCAGCGCGCCGAGCAGCGAGAGGGCGAAGACGGTGCTGGCGATGAACGATAGCGCGAGCACCCCATTCAGCGGAGCCGGGGCGGCTGCGCGGCCGCGCTCGTCACCGGTCCGGCCCTTCGGCGTGACCATGAAGCGCGGCACGCGGGTCGTGACCAGGGTCAGGGTGGCGCGCAGGTTGGGGGTCATGCGGACCAGCTCGAAGAGGACGGAGAGCACGGGGCGGTATGCACCGCGGCCGAGCCGGTAGAGCGCCAGCTGCTGAAGTCCGTAGGTGAGGCCGAACGCCACAGCAAAGGTCAGGCCGTCGGCGAGGATCGGAATCTGGCCGGTGAGGAGGACCGCTGCGGGCAGAACGAGGAAGCCGAGGGTGCGCCAGCTGTCGAACCAGCCGAGCAGCGTCGCGGCGTAGCCAAGGCGTTGGGCCAGGGTCAGGCCGGGCACCAGCATCGGGTTCTCGACCTTGAGGACCTGCATGGCACCGGTTCCCCAACGGTTGCGCTGGAGCTGGTACTGGGCGGCATCGTCGGCCGCCAGGCCGCGGGCAAGCACCTCGTTGTGGTAGACGCTCTTCCAGCCGGCGCGGTGGAAGCGGATGGTGGTGTGGATGTCCTCGGTGATCGTTTCGACCGCGCAGCCGCCCACCGCTCGGAGGGCATCGGCACGCACCACGGCGTTCGTCCCGCACCAGAAGGCCGCGTTCCAGCGGTTCTTGCCCGGCTGGATGAGGCGGTAGAAGAGGGTCTGCTCGTGGAACTGCTCCCCGAAGGTCGTCCCGCCACCGTGCTCGAAACTGGTGACGTTGTAGAACTCCTGCGGGGTCTGCACCACGGCGACACCACGGTCGCGGAAGTAGCCCAGCGTGTTGCGCAGGAAATCGCGGCGCGCGACGTGATCGGCGTCGAGGATGGCGAGCAGGTCGGCCCGCACGACACCGAGCGCATGGTTCACGTTGCCGGCCTTTGCGTGCTCGTGGGTCGGGCGGGTCAGGTATCGCGCGCCGAGGTCCTCGGCCATGCGACGCACTTCCGGTCGATCCCCGTCGTCGAGGACCCAGGTCTCGTGGGCCGGCTCGAGGGCGATCGCAGCGGCGACGGTGGGCAGCAAGATCTCGCGTCCCTCGTTGAAGGTCGGGATCAGCACCGCAACCGAGAGGTCGGGGTCCGGCTCCAGCAGCGGCGGACGACGGTCAATGTCCCACAGGCTGAAGGTGAAGAGCCCCAGGCCCAGCGCTGCGTGAAGCTCCAGGATCAGCATCGGGACGGCGATGTACCAGCCCGCCCAATTGACGGTGGAGGTCGCGCGCCACACCAGATAGGCCGCTGTCGCGACGAGCGCGACGACGGCGAGCAGCCGGGTTGTCTGGGAGCGCGCGGCCGGCTCGCGGGGAGGCAGGCGAAACGTGTGGGCTTCGATCACGACTGCATTGAGCCGCGGATGGGGCCCATCCGGCGATGACCCGATCTACCCATCGGACCCCCGTACCCCCCGCCCCCGGACGAAACGTGGTGCGGCATGGCACCATCGACCCGCAACGGGGTTGCCCGGGGTCTCCCCGCTCTGGCATCCTCGCCGTTCACGCGGGTAGGGCGTGCCCTCGCCCCCCAATGACCCACCGCGTGCCTGTGTGGAGCGTGTTCGTGCGGCGACCGCTGACGGTCCTCGTTGCCCTGGCCCTGGCGATCGGCCTGGCGGGGCTCTCAAGTCCCGCGCGCGGTGCGGCGCCGGCGGTCAAGGTGGCCATCATCGTCGGCCCGGTCGGTACTGAGCTGACGCCGGTCTACATCCAGATCGCGGAGACCGCCGCGAAGACCGCCGAGTCACATGGCGCCACCGTCGCCCGGGCCTACTCGCCGGCCGCAGACGCGGACCACGTCATTGCCGCCGTGCAGGACGCCAACATCGTCGTGTACCTCGGCCACGGCGTCGGCACGCCGAACCCGTACAGCTCGCAGCCCAACCCCGAGACGACCAACGGGTGGGGCCTCAACGGACCGAGCCGGCGCGGGGACCACAGCGACTCATGGAAGGACGGCACGCTCCAGTACTACGGCGAGGCGTGGATCGTCGAGCACGCCCACCCGGCGCCGGGCTGGGCGATGATCTACTCGAACGCTTGCTACGCGGCAGGTGCCGCCGAGCCGCAGATGGCCCCGGCGTCACTGGAGGAGGCCGTCGCACGCGTCAGTGCCTACAGCCAGACCCCGCTCACCGCGATGGGCGCCAGTGCCTACTTCGCAACCGACTTCTTCGAGGGTGCTGCGCACCTCATCGATCGCATGCTCGCCGATCCCACCGCCACATATGGCGACGTCTTCGCCGGTGAGGCCAGCTTCGACCCCGCCAGTCTCACCCGGGTGAACGCTGGCGGAGCGTCGGAGGTGTGGCTCCACCGGTCGAGCTACTTCGAGGGCAAGGTCGACTATTGGTACGCCTTCGCGGGCGACCCGACGGCGTCCCCCGCCGCCCAGATGCTGGCGGAGACCGCGGTCGCCGCTGTGCAGAGCGTCACCGTGATCGCCCCGCCACCCGCACCGGTGGCGGCCGATGTGCTCGTGGAGCGCGCCCGTCCAGCGCCGGCCATCTCAGCCGCAAAGGGTCGCCCGGTGCCCGTGGGCGCCGCCGACTAGGACCTCCGGCGGTCAGCTCACGCTGACCTGGATGCCGTGGTAGCCGCGGGCGCCGTCCGGCGCCGGCTCGGTGATCCGCTCCTCTTGCAGGTTCCCGTCGCCGTCCGTGGCCCGCACCCGCAGGCGATGGCTGCCGGGCATGGCATCCCAGCGGAAGATCCACTGCACCCATGTCTCATCGCTGATCGCCGGGCCCAGGCCCGCCGCCTGCCACGGCCCGTCGTCGACCTGGACCTCCACAGCCGACACGCCACGCGTCGGAGCCCACGCCACACCCGCCACCGCCACCTGACCGCGCGGCACGCTGCCGCCGCCGGGGACGTCGATCCGCGACTGCAGAAGGATCGGTCCCTCCTTCGCCCAGCCGAGCGGGATCCAGTAGCCGTCGAACGCCTCCAGGGTGGTCAGGTTGATATTGGTCAGCCACTTGGTGGCCGACACGTAGCCGTAGAGCCCGGGGACGATGAGGCGTGCCGGGAAGCCATGTGCCGCCGTCAGCGGCTGGTCGTTCATGCCCACCGCCAGGAGCGCCCCCGCGCCCGGACCATCCAGCCAGCGAGTCGGGAAGCCAGCGGTCCAGCCATCGAATGCCTTCCCCACCACCTGGGTCGCCCTCGGGGAGACACCTGCCTCGTCAAGCAGATCGCGCAACGGCACGCCGCTCCACTTCGCATTGCCCACCAGCTTGCCGCCCACCTCGTTGCTGACGCATGCGATGGTCACGTAGCGCTCCACCTGCGGGCGGGCCAGCAGATCCGCGTAGGTCAACGTGATGGGACGGTCGACCATCCCATCGATGGTCACCGACCATGTCGCCGCGTCCAGCCGCGGAATCAGCAGCTTGGTGTCGATTCGATAGAAGTCCTCCGTCGGGACGACGAGTGGCGACACGCCGTCCACCTCGATCGCGCCGACCGGCAGCGGTGGCGCGGATGCAGCGGACGAGGGCAGCGCGGTCGGCACCGGCCCTCCCACCCCTCGCGGCTGGCGCTCCAGCAGGTAGCGCCCGATGCCGCCGCCCACGATCGCCAACGCCCCGAACGCCAGCGCCGAGCCGAGGAACTGACGGCGCTCCCAGGCCGGCATCTCGGCAGCGGGGCGACCGTCGACCGCACCCAGCAGGCGCCGCATCGCGAAGATGCTCGTGCCAACGGCGAGCACTGCGGACAGCACCGCCAGGATCGGATCGACGAGCGGATCCCGCAGGCTCGCCGCGGCGGCACCCGCTGCCACTACCGCGAAGCCGGCAGCGGCGATGCGCCTGTCACGGCGCCCGACCACGCCCAACCCCGCGGCGATCAGGAGCGCGACCACGGCCACCAGAAGGTTGAGGGCCAGCTTGTCCGCCTCCCCCACCAGGTCCACCACGAACTGCTTGGCGCCGGGCGGCTGGAGGTCGATGACCAGCGCACCGATGGACGTCACCAGCGACGGTGCGCCATCGACGAGGCCGGCGAACAGCTCGCTCGCCGCCAGGCCGGCGCCACCGGCGACGAGACCGGCGAGCGCGGGACGGATCCAGGACCGATGCATCGGCACAGTCTGGACCGGATTCGCGTCACGCGTGCGCCGCGCCATGGGGACCGATGCCCGATACTCGCGCCACCACCCGCAGATGGAGCCCCCGCCGTGCCTTCCGGCATCGATCCGGCCCGGGTCACCGAGCTCTTCGACGACGAGGTGGCGACCTTCGTCGCCGCACATCCCACCTCGCAGTCGCTCTTCGAACGTGCCCGCGCCTCGCTGCTCGGCGGGGTGCCGATGAACTGGATGAGCAAGTGGCCGGGGCCCTTCCCGCCGTTCGTGGCGTCCGCCGCCGGAGCCCACTTCACCTGCGTCGATGGCCACGACTACGTCGACCTGTGCCTGGGCGACACCGGCGCCATGACCGGCCACGCCCCGGAGGCGACGGTGCGTGCCATCCAGCGACAGCTGGCCCGCGGGATCACCCTGATGCTGCCGACCGAGGACGGCGCCATTGTCGGCGAGGAGCTCACGCGTCGCTTCGGGCTGCCGTTCTGGCAGTTCACTCTCACCGCCACCGATGCCAACCGATTTGCCATCCGCATCGCGCGGCAGGTCACCGGGCGGCCGAAGATCCTCGTCTTCAACTGGTGCTACCACGGCTCCGTCGACGAGTCATTCGCCACCCTGAACGGCGAGGGCGAGGTGGTGGCACGCGACGGGAACATCGGTCCGCCGGTGGCGCTGGAGGGGACGACGCGGGTCGTCGAATGGAACGACGTGGCCGGGCTGGAGGCCGCGCTGGCGCACGGCGACGTGGCCGCCGTGCTGACGGAGCCGGCGCTGACCAACATCGGAATCGTCCATCCGGATCCCGGCTTCCACGAATCGCTGCGCGAGCTCACCCGACGCCACGGGACGCTGCTCATCATCGACGAGACGCACACGCTGTGTGCCGGTCCGGGCGGCATGACCGCGGCACACGGCCTCCAGCCGGACATGCTGGTGGTCGGCAAGCCGATCGCAGGCGGCCTGCCCGCGGGGACCTACGGCATGAGCGCCGACGTCGCGGCGCGCATCGCGAGGGAGATCGAGCTCGAGCAGTGTGACGTGGGCGGCATCGGCGGCACCCTGGCCGGCAACGCGCTCAGCCTGGCCGCCATGCGCGCCACGTTGACGGAGGTGCTCACCGACGATGCATACCGCCACACCGTCCCGCTGGCCGAGCGCTGGGCCGCGGGGGTGGACGACACCATCCGCGCGACCGGCCTTCCGTGGCACGTCACGCGGCTCGGCAACCGCGCCGAGTACCTCTTCGGGCCGAACCGGCCACGCACCGGCTCCGAGGCGGCGGCAATGGACGACTTCACCCTGCAGCGCCTGACCCATCTGTTCGCGCTCAACCGCGGCGTCCTGCTGACGCCGTTCCACAACATGGCGCTCATCGCGCCGCAGACGACCGAGGCGGACGTGGACCGCCACACCGCGCTGTTCGCTGAGATGGCCAGGCGCCTCATGGGTGCCACCACCGGGTAGGAGGGCCTACGTCATCCGTCGCATGCGCCATACGCCCCGCGTCCGTGGTGGCCGCCCCGGCGGGCGCTGAGGATGCCCGCATGAATGCAGTCGCCCTCTCAAGGTCCAGGACCACTCCGCGACCCGGCCTGACCGCCCGTCGCTGGCTCATCGTCCTCGTCGCCGTCGAGGGCGTGGCAGCGCTGTGCGCCGCTGTGGCACTCGCCCTGAGTGCCCCCACCGCCGAGAACATGCTGGGTGGCAGCCTGGGAAGCCAGGCGGCAGTCGCCGCGCTCCTGCTGGCCGGTCTCTCCGCCGTGCTCGCCGTGGCTGCGTTCAACGTGACCGGGGCGCTCCTCCGCGACCGTCCGATGGCCGAGGCAAGCGCGGCCGGCATCCAGGCCACGATCCTGGGGGGCGCCGCCATCGGCCTCGCGACCGCCGGGATGCTGCCATCGCTCGTCGCGACGGCGGGACTCGCCGTGCTCGGCCTGCTGCTGGTCCTCCTGAGTCGGGGCTCCGCCCGCCGCTAGCCCTCCGGCGTCGGTTCGGGCTGGAGCTCCAGCGCCGCCGAGTTGATGCAGTAGCGCAACCCGGTCGGCTGGTCCGGCGCGTCGTCGAACACGTGGCCCAGGTGGCCGCCGCACGCCGCGCAGCTCACCTCCGTGCGCGTCATGAAGAACGTGCGATCGGTCGTCGTCTCGACCGCGCCATCCTCAGCCGGCGCGTAGAACGACGGCCATCCGGACCCGGACTCGAACTTGGTGCCGGCGGGGAAGAGCACCGCGCCGCAGCCGGCGCATCGGTACGTGCCATCGGCATGCTCGTCCCAGTACTTGCCGGTGAATGGCCGCTCGGTCCCCTTCTCGCGGAGTACGTGGTACTGCTCGGGGGTGAGCTCCGCGCGCCAGTCGGCGTCGGAGCGATCGATCTTCTCGCGTGTCATGGCACCAGCCTACGCCGGCGACGTGAAGCGAGCGTGGGCGTCGGGTGACGTTCTCTTGACGTAAAAAGAAATGACGTGCCACAATCGCCAGCATGAAGACCCGCGCCACCGCGGTCGAGGAGCAGGACTGGATCGACGCGCGGCTGCACATCTGGGGCGCCGAGCTGCCCGAGCTCGACCTCGCGACGGAAGGCATCGTCGAGCGCATCCAGAAGCTGGCCGCCCGGTTCAACCACGAGATGGATCTCACCCTGCGCGAGTTCGAGCTGAAGCGCGGGGAATGGCACCTCCTCGCCGCCCTGCGCAAGAGCGGTCCACCCTATCGCCGCTCGCCGGGGCAGCTGTCCGAGGATCTCGGGCTCTCGTCGGGAGCCATGACCCACCGGCTGGACCGGATGGAAACGGCCGGCCTCATTCGCCGCCTCCCGGATCCCGACGACAGACGGTCGCTGCAGATCGAGCTGACCGATGCGGGCTGGCAGCTCTGGCAGGACTCGACCGGCACCCAGGCGCGCAAGGAGGCACTCATCGCCGAGGCGCTGACCGCTGAGGAGAAAGAACAGCTGAACGTCCTGCTGCGGCGTCTGATGCTCGCCTTCGAGCGCGACGCAGCTCCTCGGGGCTAGTCCGGGGCCGCCGCCGTGCGCTCGGCATAGGCCCGGACGAACGCCTCCTGGGCCGGCGTCTCCACCGCGGTGGGATTCCGCACCCGTCGCACGGTGGCAATGGCGTCATCAGCGTCGTGTCCGCGCGCCACGAGGGCACATGCCGCAACCGTCCCCGTTCGGCCCACTCCGCCCATGCAGGCGACGGCCACGTTCCCGTAGGCGCGCGCCGCCGCGACCGCGGCCAGGATCTCGTCCATCGCTGCCAGGTCGGCGGGAGGCGATCCATCGGGCATGGGGAACCGCGTTACGGGCGGCTGCCAGGTGCCGGGGCTCCGCCCCGGTGTCCCGAACCGGTCGAGCTCCGCGTCCTCGATCAGCAGGAAGAGGCGCACCACGCCCGCATCTCGCAGCGAAGCGAGGTCGGCATCAAGGTCTCGGTCGTACACGCGTCCCGGATACCGGAAGGATGGTCCCCGCTTGCCGGGCAGGAAGGTGAGCCCGATGTCCCCGCCGCTGTCGTCCTCCACGCCGAGCCAGTCGATACGCAGCGGCGCGTCACGCATCGGTCAGTTGAGGTGGCTGTTGGCCCGCGGGCAGAGATGGCCGCGCTCGTCGATGGCCTGGCCGCAGAACGGGCAGGTGGGCCGCCCGGCTGAGACGAGGTCGGCAGCCCGGCGCACGAAGTCGAGCGCGGGCGCGACCGGCAGGCTGACCCGGAAGACGTCCGGCGCGTCGGGATCCTCGTCGGTGGCCTCCACGTACTCCCCCTCTTCGGAGATCGGCTGCGCCTCCAGCACCACGCGCTCGCTGCCGGCGTCCCACGCGAGGGCCAGGACGCCGACGCGAAATGCCTCGACCAGCGGCTCGTCGAGCGGCGCATCGTCGCGCACCCCGACACCCGCGTCGGACGGCTGGTCAACGGTCTCGAGCAGGTCGGCCATGCGCGCTGCCAGGACGGCGACCTGCGACTTCTCGACGATTACGCTCACGATTGCCGGGCCCTGCCGAGCCTGGAGGTAGAACGTCCGGTCGCCCGGCGCACCGATGGTGCCGGCGATGAAGCGGTCGGGGTCCGTGAAACGGAAGAGTCGGCGCGGCATGTTGCCATCGTACCGATTCAGCGTGGCCCGGACACGGGACGGGATCGGAGATGTGCCCGATCCCCGATCCCGCTGCCCGATCTTCGGGTCGAGCTTCGCCGTCCTTGCTCCGGCGATGTGCCCGCTCGACTCGATCTCGGGCAGCCTACGTCGGCGCGGGGCCCGCTGTCAACGTCAATTTGACCGGCCGGTTCAGGAGATGGTGAGGGCCTGGCTGCTGAGCTCGTACGCGCCCCGATGATCACCGCCGGCCGCGCGCAGATCGGCCCACTCGCGGAGGACCTCGCGCAGCCGCCCGTCGAGCCGGCCGACGCGGGCCACCTCGGCGGCGCTGGCGAAGCGCTGCTCCGCCTCGGCGGCGTCCCCCGCCTCACGCATGACCCGGGCCTCGGTGAGCAGCGCGGCCAGCTCGGCAAGGCGGTTGCCGCTGGTGCGCGCCTTGGCCATCGCCTCGGCCGCGAGCGCCCGCGCATGGGGGGCGTCGCCGGCGCGCAGCGCGACCTGCGCCTGCGTCTCCAGGATGGCCGCCATCACGCGTTCGTCACCGGTCTTCTCAGCTTGGTGGTGCGCCGCATCGGCGTACTCGCGGGCGCGGTCGATGTTGCCTGCTGCAAGGTACGCGAGCGCCAGGTCGTTCTCGATGGATGCCGACTCGAGCTCCGTCCCCGCGGCGCGGAAGAGGCCCAGCGCCTGCGTGCCGCTGCGGATGGCGGCCTCGAGATCGCCGGTCTCGCGGTAGCTGATCGCCAGGTTGAACAAGTACGTGGCGCGCCGCCGATCGTCGAGGTCGCCGGCGAAACCGCGTGCCTCCTCGAGGTACCGCAGCGCCCGCTCGTGCTCGCCGGTGCGCGACTCGACCGCCGCCAGCGACATCAGGAGGCGCATCTCGAACTCGGGCTCGACGAGCATCCCGTTCCGCACGCGTTCCAGCAGGCTGGTGAGCATCGTCCGCGCCTCGGCCTCGGCGTCCGATTCGTACAGGCCGTAGGCGAGCCAGTAGCGGGCGAGTGCCGCGTCCTCCGGCCGTCCGAGCTCCTCGTACAGGCGCGCCGCCTCCGATGCCCGGATCGACGGCCTCGCGACCGCGGCCCAGGCGTGCCTCCGCCTCCGCGATGCCTCGCAGCAGGTCAGCGCGGCTGGCGTCGTCCGGCACGCTGTCCAGCAGATCCACGTAGCCGTCCGCGGCGGCCTGCCAGTCCCCCGCCGCCAACTGGAGATCCACCTCGAGGCGCGTCCACGCCGGATGCTGCTCGTCGATGAAGTGGCTCGCGGGCAGGCCGAGGCGCTCGGAGAGGAAGCGCAGCGCGACCATGCTGGGCCGCGCGATGCCCGTCTCGAGGGCGCTCACATATGCCTTCGTATACCGATCGCCGGCCAGCTGCTGCTGCGTGAGGCCCGCTCGATGGCGAGCCTCGCGGATGCGAGCGCCGATGCGCTTGGCCAGGGCGGCATCTTGCTCGGTCGCGCGCGCGATGGTCTTCGTTCTCGGCATGGACCGGAGTGTACAACCGGAAGGCAAGTGTGGGTTGACGCCGTGGCCCACCGAAAGTACGGGGCGGTGACACCGATGCCCGGTACCGGTGGGCCATTGTTCGCGCGCACCGTCCGGGCGAGCGTGTAACGAGGTCACCCGCTGTGGGTGACGCACACCAGGAGATCCATATGCGCGCACCCCGGATCTTTCGATCCATTCTGCTCGCGGGCATGGTCGCCGCGGTGAGCCTCATGTCCATCGCAACGACCGTCCTCGGCGTCACCACCGGAGGCGGCTTCCCTCGCTGAGGCCCCCGCAGCCATCCCTGATCCTGGAAGAGGCCACGCCATCCGGCGTGGCCTCTCCCGTTGCTCAGAGCGGCGGCAGCTCCTGCTCGGTGGTCAGCGCCGCGGCGAAGAGGTCGCCGACCTCGGCCAGCCGACCAGGCAGCGACCGGACCGTCCAGCGGTCGGGCGCCAGCTCGGGATCGTCGAGCTCCTCCCAGCGGATGGGTGTCGAGACGGGAGCCCCCGCCGCCGGGCGGGGAGAATACGGCGCCACGAGGGTCTTGTTGATGGCGTTCTGGGTGAAGTCGAGCCTCGCGCGGCCGCGGCGCGACTTCTTGGCCCACTCCCAGCTGACGAGGTCCGGCACGGTCTGGCCGACCGCACGGCTGAGCTCCTCCACCC
Source organism: uncultured Chloroflexia bacterium (assembly GCA_963781555.1). Classification (GTDB taxonomy): domain Bacteria; phylum Chloroflexota; class Limnocylindria; order QHBO01; family QHBO01; genus JAICQM01. The sequence continues at coordinate 548,474 of CAWAGB010000006.1, forward strand.
AGCCACGGGTTTCGTCGAACGAGTAGCCGCCCCGAATCGGCACCCACACCTGGATCCCACGCTTGCCGGTCACCTTGGGCAGGCCGATGACACCCAGGTGCTCCAGCGCCGCCCGGTACAGGCGCGCCAGGACGAGCACCTCCTCCCAGGTCGTCTCATCGCCGGGATCTATGTCGATCAGGGCGTAGGTCGGCATATCGGGCGCGTCGGTCCGGCTGGTCCACGGGTGCAGCTCGACGGCCGCTTCCTGCGCCAGCCAGGCGAGCGTCGCAGGCTCCTGGACCACGATGTAGTCCTTGTCACCCTCCTCGCGATGGTGGTACGTCCAGCGCCCGACCCATTCGGGCGTGTGGCCGGGAAGGTCCTTCTGCCAGAAGCCCTTCGCCTCCACCCCGTTCGGGAAGCGCTGGACCGTGGTGCCACGCCCGGCGAGGTACGGCACGATGGTCGCGCCGACCAGGGCGTGGTAGCGGAACAGGTCGCGCTTGGTGACTGGTGGCTCGTCGCCGCGCCCCGGGAACAGCACCTTGTCGAGGTTCGTCACGCGGACCTCGCGACCGAAGACGGTCCAGCTCCCCTCCCTCGTCATCGCCTCGAGCGCGGCCACTGCGTCGGAACCGTCGTCCGCCGGCGGTCGCGGGGCTGATCGACGCGCCTTCGGCAGCGGTGCGGCGCGCTCGGCGGCGACTGCGGCGCGGCGCGTATTTACCGGCTTCTCCCGGCGGACCGATCTCGCCGCCTTCCCGATCTCGAAGCCCTTGAATGCCGCCTGCCGCAGCAGGCCGTCGGTCGTCCATTCGGCGAACTCGACCCGCACGACGATGCGCGGCTCGACCCAGTGCGCTCCCTTGAGGCGCGGCACCGGGTCGCAGCGGGCTGTCGTCGCGGGCCAGCGCGTCCAGCTGCCCGCGCAGCTCGCGTCGGGTTCGCGTGTCGAGGCCGGAGCCGACCTGGCCCGCGTGGCGCAGCCGATCCCCGTCGTTGACCGCCACGATCAGGGAGCCGAGCTCGGCGTGGCTCCCCTGCCCCGCGAGCCAGCCCGCGACCACCACCTCCTGCTCGCGCCGCAGCTTGACCTTGAGCCACGACTTCGAGCGCCGGCCGGGCTCGTAGCGGGAGCGGCGCAGCTTGGCGACGACGCCCTCCAGCTCCTGCTCACGTGCCGCCTCGACGAACGCCTCCCCGTCGCCCACCACGTGCGAGCCGTAGCGCACCATCGGGTGGTCGCGCAGCACCGAGCGGAGCAGCCGCTTGCGGTGCTCGAGCGGCACGTCGACCAGGGAGCGCCCGTCGAGATGGAGCAGGTCGAAGGCCTGGTACACGATGGGGATGGCGGCGCGCTCCTTGTCCGACGCGCGCGGGCGCTCGCCCATCGAGCCCTGGCCGTGGAGGCCGCGCAACCCGCTGACGTCCTGCAGCAGGCTGAAGTCCGGGCGGCCGCGGTCGTCGACCGCGATCACCTCGCCATCCACCACCGCCTCGCGCGCGTCGATCCAGCCGCGCGCCTCGGCGAGGGTCGGGAAGTAGCGCGCCGCGTCCTGGCGGTTCCGCGTGAACAGGTGCACGTCGCGGCCGCTGACGACGGCCTCCACCCGGTAGCCGTCCCACTTCACCTCGTACAGCCAATCCGGATCGCTGAACGCGCCGCTGCCCAGGGTGGCCTTCATGGGCGGCACGAAGTCGGGAAGTGGCGCATCCACCGCCGCGGACAGGTCGATCTCCGCCTCGGCGGCCGGCGCGGAGCCGTCCCAGCGCGCGGGGACATCGGCCTTCACCTCGTCGTTGGTGCGTCCCGACTTGACCGAGGTCGGATGGTCCTCGGCATCCCAGCCGGCGACCGCCGCCTCGTCCTTCTTGTGCATCAGCAGCCACTTCTCGCGGTCATCGGTGTCGCCGTGGCGTCCGCTGGTGCGCACGATGGTGAACCGCCCGCTGAGCCGCTCACCGTGGAGGCGGAACTTGACCTCGCCCTTGCGCAGGGCGGCGCCGGGGTCGCGGGTCTCCTCTGGCTCCCACGTGCCCCAGTCCCACACGATCACGTCGCCACCGCCGTACTCCTTGGCGGGGATGACGCCCTCGAAGTCGAGGTAGTCGATCGGGTGGTCCTCGGTGCGCATCGCCAGCCGCTTCTCCGCCGGGTCGAGGGTCGGTCCCTTGGGAACGGCCCAGCTCACCAGGACGCCATCGATCTCGAGGCGGAAGTCGTAGTGCAGCGCCGTCGCGCGGTGGCGCTGGACGGTGAAGCGTCGCCCGTCGCCGACCGGTCCGTCGCCGGCAGGCTCCGGGGTCTTGGCGAAGTCACGTTTGGACCGATACGCCTCGAGCGGCATCGGTCAGTCCGGGAGGTGATCGATGAGCTCGTCCAGGGTCGCCAGCACGATCCGCGCGCCGGCTGCCTCGAGCGTGGGTCCGTCGACCGCCGCCCCGGCGAGCACCGCGATCGGCAGCATCCCGGCCGCCGTGCTGGCCTCCATGTCCCACGTCGAGTCGCCGACGTACCAGCAGCGGTCCGCGGCCACCCCGAGCTCGCGTGCGGCGAGCAACAGCAGGTCCGGCGCCGGCTTCGCGCGCTCGACGTGGCTGCCGTCCACGATCGTGGGATCACGCTCCAGGCCGAGTGCCGCGACCGACGTCTCGACCTGCTCGCGGCGGCTGGACGTGCCGACCGCCCACGGGATTCCGCGCGCGTCGAGCATGGCGAGCGCCTCGACCACGCCGTCGAGCGGGGCGGGATCCGTGTTGAGCTCCGAGTAGATCTCCCCGCTGCGCCGATCAAGCGCTTCGGCACCCTCGTCGTCGAGCATTGCCCCGGACTCCCCGACCACGCGGCGCGCCAGCATCCGACCATCCGCGCCGATGAGCGGCGCCAGCTGCGCGGCGGTTGCCGTCACGCCATGCTCGTCGAACGCTCGGGTCCAGGCCGCGATGCGGATGGGCACGGTGTCGACGAGCGTTCCGTCGAGGTCGAAGATGACGGCGGCCGGGCGGCCGGGGTGGTCCATGCGCCTACCATAGCGTCGCGCATGCCATCCCCGTTCGCCCACCACTGGTCCCTCGATCCGGAGATCGCGCTCCTCAACCACGGCTCGTTCGGCGCGACCCCGCGCCCGGTCCTCGAGGCGCAGGCCGCCTGGCGCGACCAGATGGAGCGCGAGCCGATCGCGTTCTTCGTGCGCGACCTCGAGCCGGCGCTGGACGCCGCGCGGGCCGAGCTGGGTGCCTTCCTGCATGCCGATCCCGACGACCTCGCCTTCGTCCGGAACGCCACGACCGCCTTCAACATCGTGATTGCGTCACTGCGCCTCGAGCCCGGCGACGAGCTGCTCACGACCGACCACGGCTACAACGCGGCCAAGAACGCGCTCCAGCGCCTCGCCGAGCGCGACGGCGGCCGGCTGGTCATCGCCCCGCTCCCCTTCCCGATCCGCGAGCCACGCGAGGCGGTCGACGCCATCCTGGCCAGCGTCACCCCACGCACCCGGGTGGCGCTCATCGACCACGTCACGAGCCCGACCGCCCTGATCCTGCCGATCGTGGAGATCGTGGCCGCCCTTGCGGAGCGCGGGGTCGCGACGCTCGTCGACGGGGCGCACGGGCCGGGCACGCTCGACCTCGACGTGCCGGCGGTGGGCGCGGCGTGGTACGTCGGCAACCTGCACAAATGGGTCTACGGCCCAAAGGGCAGCGCCTTCCTGTGGGCCGCTCGCGAACGCCAGCCGGACCTGCGACCGCTCGTCATCAGCCACGGCGCCAACTCTCCGCGGACGGATCGCTCGCGGTTCCGCCTCGAGTTCGACTGGACCGGCACGGACGACCAGACCGCCTATCTCGCGGTGCCCGCCGCGCTGCGGTTCGGCGCGTCGCTCCTGCCCGGCGGGTGGCCGGCGCTCCGGCGCCGCAACCACGACCTCGCGCTCGCGGGGCGCGACCTCGTGCTGCGGGCTCTCGATGCCGCCGCCCCGGCACCCGACGCGATGATCGGCTCGATGGCCACCATTCCACTGCCCCCGACGCTGGACGCAGGCGGCCGCGTGCAGGGCGTCGACCTGTACGGCGACCCGGTCCACGACGCCCTGCTCGAGCACGGCCTGCAGACGATGATCACGCCGTGGCCCCAGCGCCCCGACGGCGGTCCGTGGCAGCGACTCCTCCGCATCAGCGCCGCCGCACACAACGACATGGAGCAGATGGAACGGCTTGCCGCCGCGCTCCCGGCAAGCCTTGTCGGGGTCGGCTGATGGACCTTGCCGACCTGTCGCCCGACCCCATGGCGCAGCTCGCAACGTGGATCGAAGAGGCGCGCGCCGCCGGCGCGGAGCTTCCGGAGGCCTTCACGCTCGCCACTGTGTCCGCCGACGGGCACCCATCGGCCCGCATGCTCCTCGCCCGCCGGGTCGACGCGGACGGCCTCCGCTTCTACACCAACCGGGAGAGCCGCAAGGGTTGCGACCTTGCGGCGGTGCCGCGCGCTGCGGCCGTGTTCTACTGGGCGCCACTCGACCGGCAGGCGCGGCTGGCAGGCCGGGTGCAGGAGCTCGACCCAATGGAATCGCAGACCTACTTCGCCAGTCGGCCGCGGGGCAGCAGGATCTCGGCCTGGGCGTCGTCGCAGGGACAGCCGATCGAGGATCGCGCGGCGCTCGACGCGCGCTGGGCAGATGCCGAACGTCGCTTCCCGGACGACGACGTCCCGCTGCCACCATTCTGGGGCGGGTACCTCCTGGTCCCTGAAACCGTGGAGCTCTGGCAGAGCCGGCCCGACCGGCTGCACGATCGCATCGAGTACCTGCGGCCGGACGACGGATCCTGGACGCGAAGGAGGTTGCAGCCATGACCGGCCGGGTCGTCGTCCTCGGATCCATCAACACCGATTTCGTGGTCAGCGCCGACCGCCTGCCGGCGCCGGGTGAGACGGTCCAGGGCGGCAGCCTCGCGATCCACCAGGGCGGGAAGGGCGCCAACCAGGCTGTCGCGGCTGCGCGTGCCGGTGCGCAGGTGCTGATCGTGGGTTGTGTCGGCGAGGATGGGTACGCGGACGACGCGCTCGCGGCGCTGCGCGCCGAGGGGGTTGACGCGTCGCATGTCCGGCGCGTGGCCGGGCCTACCGGCGCGGCGATCATCGCCGTGGGGCCGCGGGGCGAGAACCAGATCGTCGTCGCCCCGGGCGCCAACGCGGCCGTCTCCGAATCGGACGCGCAGGTGGCGGCCGAGCTCCTGGGTGATGGCGCGGTGCTTCTCAGCTCCCTCGAGGTCCCGCTCGCCAGCGTGGTGGCCGGCGTTCGAGCGGCAACGGCGGCCGGCGCGCTGGCCGTCGTCAATCCCGCTCCCGCCCACGCCCTGCCCGCCGAGCTCCTCGCCCTCGCCCCGATCCTGACGCCCAACGAGCACGAGCTGGTGGTCGCAATCGGCAACGACGATTCCGCCGCCGCGCTCGCCGAGCTGACGGCACGCACCGCTGGGTCGGTGGTCGTCACCCAGGGTCCTGCCGGCGCTCTCCTCGCCCACGGCGAAGGGCGCGAACGGTTCGAGGGCCACCCGGCCGCAGCCGTGGTGGACACCACCGGCGCCGGCGACACGTTCAACGGCGTCCTCGCCGCGTGGCTGGCGGGCGGGGCGGCCCTTCCGGAAGCCATTGCGGCGGCCAATGTTGCAGCGAGCCTGTCGGTCGGCGCGCCCGGGGCGCGGGGCGCGATGCCAACACGCGCCGCCATCGAGACTGCCCTGGCGGGCTGAGCGCCGGGCGCGCGCGGGCGCTCCATCGGGGAATGCCATAGCATCGGCCTGACGGCATTCCAAAGGAACACGAACCATGGCACTCGCCCACGATCCCGATCCCAAGCTGGCGCAGTACGCGCATCCCGAACGGCTGGTCACCACCGCCTGGCTGGCCGAGCATCTCGATGACCCGAACCTGGTGGTGGTCGAGTCCGACGAGGACATCCTCCTCTACGAGACGGGTCACATCCCCGGCGCCGTGAAGGTCGATTGGCACACTGAGCTCAACGACCAGGTGACCCGCGACTATCTCGACGCGGAGGGCTTCGCGGCGCTCATGGGCGCCAAGGGCATCGCTCGCGATGCGACGGTCGTGTTCTACGGCGACAAGAGCAACTGGTGGGCGGCATACGCGCTGTGGGTCTTCTCGCTCTTCGGCCACGCGGACCTGCGCCTTCTCGACGGCGGGCGCGCCAAGTGGGAGGCCGAAGGTCGACCGATGACCACCGATGCCCCCGACCGTCACGAGACCGACTACCCCACCGTCGAGCGCAACGACGCGGCCATTCGCGCGTATCGCGACGACGTGCTGGCCCACCTGGGCAAGCCGCTCATCGACGTCCGCTCCCCGGACGAGTTCAGTGGCCGCCTGCTGCACATGGCCAACTACCCGCAGGAGGGCGCGCTGCGCGGCGGCCACATCCCCGGCGCGAAGAGCGTCCCGTGGGCGAAGGCGGCGAACGAGGACGGCACCTTCAAGTCACGCGACGAGCTGGTAGCCCTCTACCAGGGCGAGGCCGGCCTGGCGCCTGCCGACGACGTGGTTGTCTATTGCCGTATCGGTGAGCGGTCCAGCCACACGTGGTTCGCGCTGACCCACCTGCTGGGCTTCGAGCACGTGCGCAACTACGACGGGTCGTGGACCGAATGGGGCAACAGCGTGCGCGTGCCGATCGAGCGCGACGTCGACCCCGCATGACCGATACGCCCCTGCCGGCAGCGCTGGCCGAGATCGTGGACCTCTTCGCCACCTCGCCGCCGCGCGACCGGCTGGAGCTGCTGCTCGAATACGCCCAGGGGCTGCCACCGCTGCCGGCCCATCTCGCCGAGCACCCCGAGCTCCTCGAGCCCGTGCCGGAATGCCAGTCGCCGCTCTTCGTGGCCACCGACGTTGACGACGGCGACCGGGTCCACGTCTTCTTCAGCGCTCCGCAGGAGGCGCCCACGACGCGGGGCTTCGCCGGCATCTTCCACGCCGCGCTGGACGGGCTCAGCGTGGACGAGGTGCTCGCCGTGCCGGGCGACGTGACCTCGCGAATGGCGCTCACCGAGGTCGTGAGCCCGCTGCGCATGCGCGGCGCCTCCGCACTACTGGCCCGCGTGCAGCGCCAGGTCCGGGACCGCACTTCGGCCGCCTGACACCGGCGTCAGCGGGCGGCAGCTCCGGCCAGGAGCGCGTCGATGGATGCGGTGAGCTCGTCCACCCCGAACGGCTTCACCAGGGTGGCGACATGGTGCTTCGGGTCAAGGTCCCCTTTGATCGCCTCGAGCGCGCGTAGATCGGCGCTGCAGATCAGGATGGGCAGCCCGTTGAGCTCGGGCGTGGCGCGCACCTGCTGGGCGATGTCCCAGCCGTGGAGCTCCTCGGAGCCCATTCGCAGGTCGATCATCAGCAGATCAGGGCGGGACGCCAGGATGGCCTCGAGCGCATCGGCTCGGTCGCCGTCAATCGTGGTCGATTCGTAGCGGTCCTCCTCGAGGATCGCATCGACGAGGTCGAGGAACTCCGGGTTGTCGTTGACGACGGTAATGCGGGCCACCGGCAGGTCTCGGATGCGGATGGATCCGCACGATAGCACGGGTCGCGGCTACGGCTCCGAGCGGCGACGCACCGCCAGCGGATGCCGGCTACGCGCCGAACTTCCTCCAGCGGCCTTCGGAGACGACGTCGACGGATCCGTCAACGACCTGGATCGCCGTCTGCTCGTCGATGGCGTACGCCGGCCCGCCGATGGCCGCAGCCCACTCCTCGGCGGCATCCATGGTGTTCGTCGGAAACGCGTCCAGGTGCGGGAAGATCGAGAAGTCCACGACGCCCAGGGTCGTGTCGTCCGGCGCGGACGCCCAATTGACGAAGTCCGATCCGATCCTGGGCGTCATGACCATGCTCCCGGCACTCATTCCCACCCAGACCGTGTCGGGTAGCGAGGGCAGCAGATCGGCCAGCCCCGACTCCCGCATCCAGTGGCACAGGTAGGTCGCGTCACCGCCGTCGACGAGGAGCACGTCCGCCTCGCGGACCCACGGAACCCATCGGTCCGGACCGATGGTTGGCAATGCGGTGAGCTCGAGGACGCCAAGCGAAGCCCAGCCCAGCCCGGACATGTACTGCCACCGAGGTTCGGCGGCCACGAAGCCTCGGACGGATGCCGGACCGAGCTTCGGGTGACCCCACTGTGCCGTCGGGACGCAGAGCGCGTGGGCCTCGGCCACTGGCTTGCCGAGCAGCGCCACCAGCGCCGCGTGGATGCTGGGGTTCCTGACGCCACCAGAGGTGAGCAGAAGCTTCAACGCGACTCCCGTTGCCGTGCGTGCGGGTCGATGTGCACTCTAGACGCCGGCTGCAGGCGAAAATCATCGGTAGCCGCGAGGCATTCGACGATGCCTCACTCGTCGGGACGGACCGACGGTTCCTTGGTCCGCGACGCGCTCAGGTCGTCGGTGGCAAGGGTGATTGGTGGGCGACACTGGACTCGAACCAGTGACCTCTTGCATGTCAAGCAAGTGCTCTAACCAGCTGAGCTAGCCGCCCCACGGGTCCGCGAGGCGCCAATCTTGGACGACCCGGCGACGAGCGTCAACCGCGGCTGGATGGCCAAGACGCCGACCGCTCGCACACGCTGTTCCGAGCGGCACCCCCAAGCGGTGGCCGGTTTGCCGATCCGGCCCCGGTCGCCCACCATGTCGCCGATGACCTCGTCGACCCGTCACTCTCGGCGCTTCCGCGCCCTGCGCATCGGTCTGATGGCGCTGGTGGCGCTCGTCGCCATCGGGGCGACCGTGGTGGCCACGAACACGCTCGGCATGGGCGGACGCTTCGAGCGGCTCGTCGCGCGCATCGAAGCGTTCATCGACCCGCCGCCGAGCCGGCCCGGGGTCGCCACCGTGGTGGTGACCCAGCGCCCGACGCCGAGTCCCACCTCGGTGCCCAGCGAATCGGCATTCCCGCACGCGCCGAGCACCAGCCCCACTGCCTCCCCCACCCCGATGCGACGTGCCGTGGACGTCAACGTCGCACCGAACGCCGAATCGGTCTTCACCTCGCAGATCACGGAGAAGGACTGCGCGGTGGCGGGCACGCAGATCGTGCTCACCATCCTGGGGCTGGGGAACAGCTCCGCTGAGTTCCAGACGCAGCTGCACGACCGCATCGGTGAATGGGAGTCCTGGGAGGACAGCCACAACGGCAAGTGGGGCCCATCGGCGGTCTCCCTGGCCCTGGCCGCCTACGGCGCCCCGGGCTACGAGGTGCGCGCCTATGACACCTACACCGATGCGCTGCGCGACTCGGCGATTGCCATCTCCGAGCGGGACATGCCGGTGGTGATGTTCCCCTGGTGGGGCGCCCACACGTGGGTCATGACCGGCTACCGCGCCGACGCCGACCCGGCCCTCTTCGCCGACGCGGCGATCAGCGGCGCCTACATCCTCGACCCGTGGTACCCCCGCTGGTCCAGCATCTGGGGTCAGTCCGACGTGCCGGGCAACTTCGAGGACCTCGCCGAGCTGGAGCGCAACTGGCCGGTGCACGGCGGGCCGCCGCCCTACCAGGAGATCGGTCCGGGCTGGACCCGCCCGGAGGGTGCCTACCCAGGGCGGGACGGCAAGTTCGTCGTCCTCATCCCCACCATCCCTCGCTCCGCGTCTGCCGGCGGCGGCGCGCCCTAGTCGGTCGCCCAGCCGCGCAGGCGCACAGCCAGGGCCAGCGCCAGCAGCACGACCTTGGCGCCCTGGCCGGTGGCGAAGCCGACCGGGATGGCAACGATCTCGAGGCCCGGCAGCAGGAGCAGGGTCGCCAGCACGGTGATCCCCAGCCCGGTCAGGGAGGCGAGCACCTGGAGCAGCGTGTGGCGCGTCGCGTAGATCGCCCGGCTCAGCAGATGAGTGAGGCTCTCGAACGGAATCGCGACGGCAAACGCGCCGAGGACCAGCGACGTGCGGGCAACGTCATCGGCGTCGAAGGCACCACCGCCCAGGAAGGTCCGGATGGCGAGGCTGCCGACCACCACCAACGCGACCGCAGCCGCCGTCGTGAAGGCCGCAACGCTGAGCAGGTTGGTGCGCAGCAGGCGCATGAAGCCGCGTCGATCGCCATCGGCGTGGAGTGAAGAGAGCGCGGGGAAGGCGGCCAGCGCGAAGGCCACGCCGATCACGCTGACCGGCACGCTCTGAAAGTTGCGCGCGAAGCTGATCGACGAGACGCTGCCGGCCGCCAGCCCGGTGGCCACCGAGGTGAAGAACAGGAACGTGGTCGACTCGACCGGGTGGGAGACCATCTTGGGCAGCATGAGGCGCACGAATTCGCGCACCGCCGGCATGCGGAACGACCGGCCGAGGCCGACGCGAAATTGGCTGCCGCCCAGACCGACGAGGCGGCTGGCGAGGTGCAGCACAGCACCGATGATGGCGCCGACGGCCGGCCCGTAGATCCCCATCCCCGGGGTGAGGAGCAGCGTCCCGGCGATGATCCCGGCGTTGTAGAGGAGCGGCGCGATGCCGTACCACGCGAAGCGCTGCTCTGCGAGCAGGACGTTGCCCAGCGTCAGCGAGGCGGCGAACAGGATGGGGGTCACCAGCATGACTCGGAAGAGCGACACGTACAGCTCGCGCTGCTCGCCGGTGTAGCTCGGTGCGATGAGCCCCGTCGTCGCGTCGGCGAAGACGAACATCACCAGCGCCGCGACACCCATCACCGCGATCGCGCCGCTCAGGATCGTTCGCGCGAAGCGGTCGCCCTCGCTGCCGTCACCCTCCCCGCGCAAGGCCAGGAAGATGGGGATGAACGGCGCCGCCAGGCCGCTCTCCACGAGGACGTCGAGCAGCAGCTCGGGGAGCACGAAGGCAGCGTTGTAGGCGTCCAGCTCGCTCCCCGCCCCGAACGTCTGGGCGAACGTGCGGTCGCGGGCCAGGCCGGCCAGGTAGCTGCCAAAGGTGAGCACCGCGAGCAGCACTGCCCCACCCGGCAGAAACCGGGTCAGCAGGGCTCGAAGGCGCGTCGGGACGGTGATGCGAGCCAGTCTATCCAGCCGGACGGCCGGTCAGTACTCCGTCGAACGGAGGGGCGAGCCGAGGACGCGCCCGATCTCGGCGCGGAAACGCGCCCCGGATGGGTGGCGCGCCAGCCAGTGCAGGTAATCGGGATCGGAGATCGCCAGCTCGGCAATCGTGCGCCCGGCGTGGTGCCCGAAGTCGACCTTCAGCGAATCCACGTTGTCGGGGCCTGGCCCCACGGGGACCGATCCCTCGCCAATCCGAAACGCGACCCGGTCTTCGTCCTGGTCCCGCACGCCGTTCCTCCGCTGTCCGTCGCTCGCCCACCCGGCGAGCATGCTATCGCTCGCGGTGACGGCTCGCAACACCATTTCGCTTCAGGACCGATGCACCTCGTCACCGTCGACCACGGTCAGCTGGGAATGCGTGTCGGCGAGCCCCTCGTCGGCGGCCAGCAAGGCTGGCAGGTCGCACGACAACACCGCGAGGTCGGCGCGCGCGCCGACTGCCAGGTGGCCTTCGTCGGCACGTCCCATCCCCATCGCCGGGCCGAGTGTGGCCGCCCGCAGGGCGGCAGGCAGCGACAGGCATTCTTCGGCCCGCCAGCCGTCCCGCCGCACTGCGGCCAGCAGGTTGGGCCACGGGTTGGCCGATTCGATGGGCGCGTCGGTCCCGAAGGCCAGCCGTGCTCCGCCATCCGCGAGAGATCGGTACGCGTAGGCGTGCCCCATGCGGCCCTGCCAGCAGCGCTCGGCGGTGTCGCGGTCCGAGATGAGATGGATTGGCTGCACGCTGGCGGTTACGTCGAGCTCGGCGAATCGCGCCCGATCCACGGGTCGCACGAGTTGCGCGTGCTCCAGCCGGTCGGGTGGGGCGCCCGCCGCCCGCGGACTCGCGCCCGCGATTGCGTCCAGGACGGTGGCCGCCGCGCGGTCGCCGATGGCGTGGGCGGCGATGCCGATCCTCGCCGCGCGAGCCTCCGTCAGGATCGCGTCCAACTCTGCGGCATCGAGGCGCAGGATGCCGAGGTCGTCGGCGGCCGCCCCGTCGCACGAGCGCGGAGCGAAGAGCGCCGCCGTCCCCGAGCCGAGCGTGCCGTCCGCGTAGAGCTTCGCCCAGCCCATGCGCAGGGTCCGCGCCGGGAGGCCCGCGCCGGTGGTAAGGCCGAGCTGCGTCGCCGCCGCGATCGCGGCCACCGGGATGTCCATGGTCAGGCGCAGCCGCCCGTCGATGCGGCCGCGCGCCTCCCAGGCGCGTGAGAAGCTCTCCCCCAGCCCCCCGTACGAGCCGATGCCCCGGTCCGCGTCGTAGTCGCCAGCGTCCGTGGCGCCGGTGATCCCCCACCCCAGCAGCTCGTCGATCGTCTCTGCCATCGCGTCGACCAGCGCGTCGCCCTCGAGACGTTCGGCGGCGTGCATGAGCGGGAGCATCGCTCGTTCGCGGACCACGCCGGTCAATGAGCCGCTCCCATCGCGCTCGATGCGCCCTCCGGGCACGGGCTCCATGCCGTCCTCGATCCCCGCTGCCCGACGCGCCGCCGCTGAAGCCCATACCGAGTGCCCGTCGTGCGCGGTGAGAAGCACCGGTCGGCCCGCGGCAGCCGCCTCCAGGGCCGAGAGGTCGCCACCCAGTGCCTCCTCGTTCCAGCGGCCGCCCGATACCCAGCCCCCGCCCCGCTGCCGCTCGATCGCCGCGTGGACGCGACCCGCGATGGCCGCCACGTCGCCGGCCCCAGCCAGGTCGATCTCGCGGCGCGTACGTGCCATCCCAGTCAGGTGGAGATGGAAGTCATGGATGCCGGGGATCACCACCGACGCGCCCGCATCCACGACGCGGGCTCCCGAAGCGGCGGCTTCAACGACCTCGCGCCGCTCCCCGACGTTCACGACCCGCCCATTGGCGATGCCGATCGCTTCCGCGGTCACCACGCGGTCGGGACGTGCCGCGACCACGACCTGGCCGCTCACCACGAAGGTGGCACGCGGCGGCGTCATCGGTCCATGCGCGGGGTCTTGACAAAGCCGCGCGTCGGCTGCCCGAAGGCGATGCGCACCAGCGCCGCCGGGACCACGAGCAGCCAGTGGGAGAGGAACAGCGACCCTCGGATGGAGCGTGCCACCAGCGTCACCCCGCGCACGCCATGCGCCGACAGGCCCGCGGCGGCAAGGAGGAACGTACCCAGCCCGTAGCCGATGAACAGCGAAATGGGCACTGTCCAGTCCGCGCGGATCGGCATCGGGATGGTGAGCAGGCTCGCCACCACCGCCGCCACGAAGAGCGGCGGGATGAAGAACTCGGCGGCGAACGAGACGAAGTCCAGCTTGCGGACCAGCGGCAGGGAGCCACCGATGAGCTGAGGCCCGAGCTCCATCAGGCGTCGCAGGCTGCCCTCCGCCCAGCGCATACGCTGCCGCCACAGGTCCGCTGCTCGCAACACGGCCTCTTCGCGGACCGCGACCTCCGGCGCCAGCGCCACGTGCCGGCCCCGAATCCCGAGGCGGGTCGAGAGGTCGAGGTCCTCGGTCAGCGCCGCGGTCGGCCAGCCGCCGCTCGCCTCCAGCTCGGCGCGTCGTACGAACATCCCGTTGCCGCGCAGCTCGGCTGTGCCATCCGTCGCCCAGCGGCCGCACTGGCTGGCCATGTCCATCAGCTGCTCCTCGTCCTGTGCGGCGGTCAGCCACGAGCAATCCGCGTTGAGGGCGCGACGCTGGACCTGGACGGCGGCGGCGTCCGGATCCCGCCGCCATGCCGCGATGCCGCGGGCCAGGAACTCGGGTGCCACGCGAGCATCCGCGTCCAGCGCCACCACGACCTCACCGCGGACGTAATCCTGGGCAAAGGCCAGCACCGCTCCCTTGGTGGGTGGGCCGCTGCCCGGCGCGCGCCGCACGACGCGCAGGTTGGGCGCCGCCCCTGCGGCGGCGTGCACGACGTCGACGGTGCCATCGTTCGAGGCATCGTCCACGACGAGGACATCGAAGCGCGCCTCGTCGCCGTGGTGGTAGCGCTGGGCGACGAGATCCGCGATCAGCTCGCCGATCACGGGTGCCTCGTCCCGGGCCGCGACCACCACGCTGATGCGCGGCAGCTCGGTGGGCTGCGGCAGGTCACGGTGCGGGCCGGCGGTCACCAGCGCGTGGCCCATCGTCCGCCCGCCACGCCACCCCAGGTACGCGACGTAGACCATGGAGAGACCGATTGCCAGCTGCAGCAGCCGCGCGACGGTGACGCTGGCGATGGCAGCGACGGCGATCGCCGCTGAGCCCAGGAGCAGGGCGAGTGCGAGGAGCCTAGTCCTCATCCGTCGTGGCCGAGGACGGCCGGCGGCGGCGGCGATGTCCGCCACTGGGCGTCGCGGTCGACAGTGTCGCTCCGGGCTGTGGATCGCCGGGCACCCCCGGCGCCGGGTCGGAGCCCCCGTGAATCGCCGGACCGTCGAGGCCCAGATCGTGGTCGTGCAGGCCCTCCGCGCGGTTGCGGCGCCACGAGAAGATGCCGGCAGCCAGCGTGCCGAGCCCCAACAGCCCCATCACGACCGGGATGCCGGTGCCGGGGAATGCGATGTTGATGACGTCGGCCACCGCTGGGGCGGCGATCACCGGCAGGAACGAGGCAACACTGAGGAGCGTGTTGAGGATGCCGAAGATCCTGCCCCGGACGTCCGCCGGCAGCTCCTCCTGCAGGGCAGTCTGCGATGGGATGGCCACGAAGGCGTATTCGACGCCGGCGGTGATGGCGATCACCACCACCACCGCGATGAGCGAGATCACCGGCGCCAGCAGCGCCGGAAGGTTCGACTCGATCGGCTGGAGGGCCGGATGCAGCAGCAGTGAAAGCGGCTTGACGATGGCCAACGCGATCAACGTGGTCCCCATCGCCACCAGGCCGATGTCGATCACCAGCCGCCGTGGCAGCCCCTTTCCGTAGGCGTTGAGGAAGAGGATCCCCATCACCGCTCCGAGGCCGGCCGGACCCATGATGAAGAAGAAGTCCTCCTCACTGAGGCGGAGGATCTCCTTGGTGAATCCCGGCCCGATGGCGCCCATCACCCCGATCAGGCTGGCCGCCACGCCCAGGTAGGTGAGGCTCCACGCGATGCGCGGGGTGTGGCGGACGAAGGCGATGCCCTCGGCCAGCTGCTCCCCGAATTCGCGGAGCGCACGGCCCGCGGCGCCACCAGCCGGCGGCCGGACGCCCTCTCGTGGCACAGCGGCGAGCGGCACGATGGCCGCCGCGGCAAGGCCGAACATGACGGCCACGACCAGGTAGACGGCCGTCGCGTTGCCCGTCGCGGTGAGCAGCAACGGACCGAGGAAGCCGAATCCGATGGCGAATGTCGCGTTGATGGTCAGCACAAAGATGGAGTTGGCGGCCATCAGGTGGCGCTTCTCCACCAGGCGCGGCAGCGCCGTGAGCTCGGCAGGCGCGAAGAAAGCGGTCACGCTGGCCAGCACCAGGTTGATCCCCAGGATGAGTGGCACGTTGGCGCTCGCCTTGTCCGCTCCCACGAAGATGAAGGCGATGGTACCGACGGCACGCAGGACGTTGCTGCCGAGCATGATGATCCGCGCGTCGGCACGCTCCACGATGACCCCGGCGATGGCGCTGAAGATGACCGCCGGCACGAGGAAGGTCAGGATCAGCAGCGCGTTGGCCGTGTTCGACCCGGTGGCGCCGTAGACGATCGACATGAGGGCGGCGAGGACCATGTTGCTCGCCAGCTGGCTCAGCACCTGGGCCGACCAGAGGAGCACGAAGGCCCGGTTGCGCAGCACGCCGCCGGCGCCGGACAGGTCCTGGCTTCCCATGTCGGTGGGGAGTTCGTGTGCCATTGCCGTCTAGGGTGCCCGTTCCGCGCCCGGCGCGTCGGCGTCCGTCGACGCACCGCGCGAGACGTAGCCGAGGAACCGCCGCTCCACGTCGAGGCGGTCCATCAGGATGCGATGCCCGCAGCCGGCACACACCAGGCCGATATCGGCACCCAGCCGAACCACCTCCCAGTCGTGGCTGCCGCACGGGTGGGCCTTGCGCAGGTGAAGGACGTCACCCATCGCCAGCTCGATGGCCGCCACGGGTCAGGCGGGCTCCTCGGCAGCGGTGGCGCCGGTGAACGTGAAGCCGCGAATCCGCACGGCGGGGACGCGGCAATGCACGCCGGTGTAGTCCGCGCCCACGAGGCGCGTCTCGGTGCCGATGGCGTCGATGCGGCTGAACGCCTCGGGGACCGACTGCGTGAAGCGCAGGTTGCGAACCGGCCCCACCACCTCGCCGTCCTCGATGAGGAACGTCCCGTCCTTGGTCATGCCGGTCAGGATCGCCTTCTTGGGGTGGACGATGTTCACGTAGTGGAAGCGCGTCACCCACAGGCCGCGCTTGATCCCGGCGCGGAGCGTGCCCGGGGTCGCCGAGCCGGGTGCCATGAACAGGTTCCAGGCGATGGGTCCCCAGGTGTTGGGCTGGGGGAGCGCATGGCCGGTGGACTCGGTCCCCGCCCGACGCGCGGTGGCGCTGTCGTGGACCAGCCCGGTCGCGACGCCACCGCTGATGATGTCGACGCGCTGCTTGGCGACGCCCTCGAAGTCGATCGGCGACGGCATGCCGGAGGGGTCCTGGCCGTCGTCCCAGATGGTCACGTTGTCCCCCATCACCCGCTCGCCAAGGGCCATGAACGAGCGACCCTCCTCAACCGCCAGCGCCCCGAAGCTGACCAGCGACGCGTATTCGAGCAGGTTGGCGACGGCGTACTCGTCGAGCACCACGTCGTACTCGCCCGCCGGCAGGTCGATCCCGTTGGCGCTGCCACGGCCACGGGTGGCGGCCTCCTCCCCAACGGCGGCGGCATCAATCTCGCGAACATCGGTCCCGAAGGCCTGCGCGTAGCCCGACGCTCCGCCGTCCCCCATCATCACCGTCAGCAGGCGTGCCTGGGTGACCATCTGGCGGCTGCGCACGCCGGCGCTGTTGGCCACCGCCAGCGTCCCTACCTCGGTGGTGAAGGCGCCCGATGCCTCCAGGCGCGCGTCATCGGCGGCGGCGATCACCGCGCTCGCCCCGGCGGCCCGCAGCTCGGGGTCGGCGGCTGCAGTGGCCGCCACGTGCCCAACCTCCGGCCGGGTGGCGCCGTCCGGTCGCGGGAGGGGCGGTTGGTCCGGGTTGGCGGCGGAGCGCGCCGCGATCTCGGCGGCGCGAGTGGCGGCCGCGCGGATCCCTTCCGCGTCGAGGCGGTTGGTGCCCGCCACGCCGGTGCGCCCGTCGCGAATGACGCGCAGACGCAGCGTGGCGTCGTGCTCGGCCACGTTCTGGTGGATGCGGGAGTTGGCGAAGCGGGTCAGCGCCGCATCAGTCGCGCGGTAGGTCGCCTCCACCTCGGCGTCCCCGCCCGAGGCTGCCTCGATGGCGCTGCCCAACAGGTCGTCGATGCGTTGCGGGTCGTGCAGCACCGAGCGGTCGTTCACCATGATCCCACCCCCACCTGGACCTTGCGGAAGCGGGCCGGTGCGGCGCCGTGGCCGACGTGGCCGGTCTGCATGGGTTCACCCTTTCCGCAATTCGGGACGCCCCACAGGGTCCATTCGTCCGGTCCGCAGATGGCGTCGCAGCTCCCCCAGAAGCGGGGCGTGATCCCGGTGTACGTCGGGTTCTTGACCATCTCGGTCAGCTTGCCGTTCCTGATGAGCCAGCCAGCCTGCGTCCCGAACTGGAAGTTGAGGCGTCGGTCGTCGATGCTCCAGCTCTTGTTGGTGTCGAGGTAGATTCCGTCGTCGGTGTCGGCGATCAGGTCATCGAGCGATCCCGCCGCGCCGGGGCGCAGGTTGATGTTGGTCATCCGGATGATGGGAATGCGGTTCCACGCCCAGGCGCGGCTGGATCCCATGGAGCGACGGCCGACGATGGGGGCCGTCTCGCGGCTGGTCAGGTAGCCGACGAACTGGCCGGCGCTGACGATGGGCACGTTCTGGGCGACGACTCCCTCGTCGTCATAGCCGAAGGTGCCGAGCCCGCCGGGTGCGGTGGCATCGGCGTCGATGTTCACGATGTCGCTGCCGTAGCGGAGCGTGTCGAGCTTGTCGAGGGTCAGGAACGAGGTCCCGGCGAAGCTCGCCTCCATGCCGAGCACGCGGTCGAGCTCGATGGGGTGGCCGCACGACTCGTGGACCTGGAGCCCCAGCTGGCTGGCACCGATGATCACGGTCATCTCCCCACTCGGGCACTGTGGCGCGTCCAGCAGCGCGACCGCTTCCTCCGCGATCCGCTCACCGTGCGCCGCGAGGTCCATGCCCCGCACGATCTCGAAGCCGCCCGTCATGACCTGTCCGCCGGACGAGTTGGGATACGAACGCGACTGCGACTCACTATCGTTGAAGGCGGTCGCCTCGATCCCGGCGCCCGCCTCCACGATCTCCTGCTCGATCCGCGACCCCTCGGTCGAGGCGAACGTCTTGCGCTCGCGCCCGGACTCGATGGTGCCCTCCCGGACGGCAATGCCGGACACGCGACCCATGGCGGCGTCCGCGTCGAACAGGATCCGCAGCTTGTCGTCGATGGAGACGGCGAGGGGGTCCTCCCCGTACGGCGTGGCGTAGCGATCCACGACGGGCGGGCTATCGTCGAGGCGCACCGGATCGCGCATCGCCAGGCCCGAGGCCGCGGCGATCGCAAGCGCCTCGCGCGCCACCCGCTCGATCTCCTCCGGGTCGAGACGCGCGCTCGACGAGAAGCCCCATGCCCCGTTACGCAGCACACGGATCCCGAAGCCGGCGGACTGCGTCGCGCTGGCGCTCTCGAGGACGCCGTTCTTGACGGTGAGCGTCTCCGACTCGCGGTCCACGACGCGCACGTCGGCATACGAGGCCCCGCCTCGCTGGGCGGCGTCCAGGGCTCGGTTCAGCAGCTCATCCACGGTCGTTTCGATTCACTCCACTGGTTGTGCGACGTTGAAGGTGAGGTCGCGCTTGGTGGCGGGCACGACGATCGAGTCGGCCTCCCGGAGGCTGAGCGTCACCGCGGCGACCTGCTCGAGTTGGTTCTTGATGCCTCCCGGGCCGGTGATGGCGGCATACAGCTCCGCCGGGTCACCGATGGCACGCACCTGGAAGGTGGAGCCGATGGCCGTGCCGTCGATCACCACCGCGCTCTCCACGCCGGGCACCGCCACGGTCCGCCCGGTGATCCGGATGCCGTCAATGGTGATCGCCTCGGCGCGTGAGTTTCGCAGCTCGTTGAGGAGGTCGTTGACCGCGATCCAGTCGAGGAAGCCATCCACGTCGATGACTACCCCGCGACCGCGCACAGCACCCAGGCCGGCGAAGGCGTTGACCTGGATGACCTCCTCCTCCCCGAGCTCGAGCTGGCTGATGCCCGCCGCCTCGGCCTCCTGGTAGCCGACGAGCTGCTCGCGCTGCGCAGCCAGACCGGCCTGCAGCTCGCGGTTGCGCAGGCTCAGGCTCTGGACGAGCCCGGAGAGCTCCTGCGGGCTGAGGGTGCGCAGCTCGACCGGCCGTTGCTGGCTGCGCAGCTGTCCCACGAGAAGCAGGCCGATGAGGAGGGCCACACCAAAGAGGCTCAGCTGGGCGAAGCGATTGCGCATCAGCTGGGGTCCTCGGCGCGCACCGGCACGCCCTCGCGGAAGCGCGTACCCCCGACAAACCCGCTGATCTGGACATCGTCCATGGGTGCCCACGCGTACTCCAGCCCGAACGACTCGACACGCGCCTGGACGGTCGAGAGGAACGATGGATGCGTCTCGAAGCCGACGAGCTGGTCCCGTGGCCCAATCGCCTGGATCACGAACGGTGGCTGCAGATAGCTGTCGTTGACAAGCACCGGATTGCCGACCGCGCGGATGGAAGTGGTGGAGACGATGCGCGCGCCGTTGATGCTGATTGCCTCGGCGCCCGACGCCCACAGCGCCACCACGATGGCGCGCAGGTCCTCGGCGAGGACGAGGTAGTTGGCCACCGACTCGCCGGGTGGCACCTCGCGCTGCGAATCGGCGATCTCGATCTGCACCCCCGGCCCGTGGACCGCGGTCAGGCCCGCAGCTGCGCGCGCGGCCGCCAGGCGGGCATTGAGGTCCGCCAGATCCGCCTCGGAACCGGGGGCGGACGCCTGGAATGCCTCGATCTGCTGGTTGACTGTCGCAAGCGTGGCCTGGAGGGTCTGCTGCTCCCCCTCCAGCGCGCGCACCTGGTCGGCCAGCACCTGCTGGGCAGATGTGGTGAACGCGTTGCGCTCCACCGACGAGTTGAACTGCGCGGCACCCACGAAGCCGATGGTGGCGAGCGCCATGGCCACACTGACGACCCACTGCGCACGCGTCGACATGCGACGCCGCCCGGGCCGGGCACCGCGATGCATGGCGCGGCTGCTGCTCATCGCCGGGCCGCCGCGCCACGGTTGCGGCGGCCGATCCAGGCGGCGGTGGCCACGCCCGCGAGCACGACCAGGCCGATGATGGCCGGCAGCAGCGCTCCCCCGCTCGCACCGCGGTCGCCGCTCGGCGTCGGCTGCGGGTCACCGCTCGCTCGTGGGGCGCCCGAGGACCCCGGCACGGTCACGTCGGATGGTGGAATCGGGCGCGGCGAGACCGGTTGCGGCGCATCGACACCGAACGCGTCGAAGAAGGCGGCGTACAGGTCGTCCGCCGGCGTGCCAGCTGCCGCCTCCAGTGCCTCGTCATCCGTGGCGCCGTCCCGATAGGCCGCCGTGAGGCGCGCGATCGCCGCCACCCCGTGCTCGTCAATGAGCCGATCGACCATGACCGCGCCCTGCGCGTACGCCAGTCGCGCGCCGCGGTCGCCGATCGGGAACTGCTGGCTGATGGCGGGGAAGGCGAACAGCCCGTCACCCGCCTCGAATTCGACGAGCGAGCGCTCCACGTCCGCGTTCTGCTGCTCCGACCAGCTGGCGAAGCCCTCGTTGAGCCAGCGCGCCGGATCGTGGAACGGGTTGGCGGTCGCATCGCGGAAGACGACGTGGGTCACCTCGTGGACGATCGCCGTCTCGAGGTACTCGTCCGGCCCACCGCCGAGCCACATGAAGATCGTGCGCAGCTCCGGGTAGGTTGCCGCCCCGGTCCACTCGCGCGCCCCAGGCCCGAGGGCCCCGAAGAAGTCCTCCTGCGAGTCGTACACGAAGATGTCGATCGGGCCGGCCAGCTCATGGCCGAGCGTCGCTTCCGCGCGCGCGGCGCCCTCCGCGCTCAACTCACCGAAGCGTCGCGCCTTGGCCTCGGAGTCGCCGTACCAGTGGACGGTCGCCTGGCCGATGGTCGCGGTGCGCCAGTCGAGGCCGGCACGGTCATCGTCGTACAGCAGCTCCGCGGGGCTGCTGAGGGTCTGCGTGCTGCCCACCGTGGCGCGCCACCGGTACGTGATATGGGTGTTGGGGGTGACGTGGTCGCGGTCTGCGTCCCATCGGTAGGTAGCGGTGTCACCGGAGGCCTCCACCGGGGCCACGAAGACCGAGTCGTCGCCCGCGAAGTCGAGCAGCAGCTCCAGGCGGTCCGGCGCGCCGCCGCGCAGGTCGATGGTGAACGTCATCTCGGTGCCGTACGTCGCGTCAGCGGTCGCTGGGCCGAATCCACTGAACGCGGCAGCCGGCGTGGCCAGCAGCACGGACAGGGCGGCGGCAAGCAGGGCGACCGCGAGGAGCGGTCGCCATCGGTTCAGCCGTCCCACGACAGCCTCCCGAAGTCGAGGAGGCCGATGGTCAGCTGTCCCGTGCCGCGCAGGCCGTCGCGCACCAGCCACCAGTTCTCGTCATATGACCACGGGATGAGCGGCGCCTCTTCGCGGACGCGGGCGTCAACGTCGGCGTAGGCGGCGGCCTGGGCGGCGGGCTCCTCCTGCTCGGCAGCCGCCTGGAGCAGGTCGACGAACGTGTCGTCGACCCAGCGACCGTTGTTATCCGGGGCGTTCGGCAGCAGCAGCAGGCCGTAGAGCGCGTGCGGCGACGGATAGTCGGCGATCCAGTTGATCGTGTAGACCTGCGGGGCGTCCGTACGCAGCACGCCGACGTAGTCGTTGAAGTCCATCACCTCGACGTCGATCGAGACCCCCAGGGTCTCCTCCCAGACGGCCACGGCCGGCGACACGTCCAGACCGGTGCCATTGACGGTGACGGTGCCGAGTGCCGACCCGGTGGCGTAACCCGCGTCTGCCAGCAAGGCCCGCGCCTCGTCGGCGTCCGCGGCCTCCGGCGCCCCGAACGTCTCGCCGGGCCACAGGGCCGGTGGCACGATGCTGCCGGCCGGCCGTGCGCCCGTACCGGCGGAGAGCTCCACGAGCCGGGTGCGATCAAGCACCATGGCGAACGCGCGCCGCACCCGCGCATCGTCGAAGGGTGGGCGGGTGGTGTCGAAGGCGAAGTACTGGACCGACAGTGCCGCGCCGCGCTGCAGGCTCGGACCGAGCTCGCGGTCGTAGCTGATCCACGACGCGTCGAATGACGAGATCCCGGTAAGGTCGATGCGTCCGCCGGAGAAGGCGCTCGCCGCGTCGTCGTCCAGGCGGCCTATCCAGCGCACCTCGTCGATCGGCGGCGGACCGCCCACGTAGCGCTCGCTGGCGCGCAGTACGAGGTCGTCACCGTCCATGCCCTGGACGACGTACGGGCCGGAGCCGACGAAGCTCTCGGTCGTCTGCCACGTGTCATCCGTCCCGGCAGCCGGTGGCACGACGAAGGTCGCCGGGGTGGCGGTGATGGAGGGGAAGTAGCCCGCCGGATGAGCGAGCTCCACGACCAGGGTGCGGTCGTCGGGGGCGCTGATCCCGACGCCCTCCTCCGCACCACCCGCCAGCCGGTCGCTAGCGCCGCGCACCACGGTGAGCATTCCCGGCGCGAAGGCGCCGACCGCCGGGTCGAGCAGGCGCAGCCACGAGCGGCGCACGTCCGCCGCACGCAGATCGCTGCCGTCGCTGAAGGTGAGACCGTCGCGGAGGGTGAAGGTGTACGTCAGCCCGTCGTCGCTGACCGTCCACGAATCGGCCAGCGACGGGTAGACGTTGCCCTCCTCGTCGAGGCGGGTGAGGCCCGCGTAGAGCTGCAGGAGCAGCTGCACGTCGGACGCGTCGGCGATGAAGGCCGGGTCCAGCGTCCCGATCTCGCCGCCGAGATAGCGGAGGGGCTCCCCGGCCGCACGCGCGTCGCCGCGGACCCCCAGGGTCGTCACGATCAGCACCAGCGCCCCAGCACCGCCAGAGCGGCGGTCAGCCGGCGCATGACGTCACGTGGCGCATGCGGTCGGCGGTCGAAGGCAGCGCGCGGCCGCAGGGCGGGCGAGGGAGACGTGGGCCGGCACGGGGCATCCGGCGTGGCTGGGGCGCACGGCCGGTAGTATAGGCGCCCTGTGCAGCACGTCCACGAGCACAAATTCGAGCCGCAGCCGGCCGGATCGCTCACCCTCCGCCAGTTCGTCGAATCGCTCCGCCGCTGGACGCCGGAGATGCGCCATATCGTCCAGATCGCGCTGACCCGGACCGAGGCGGAGCGGACGCAGTACCTGCAGCAGTTCCACGCCAACCACCACGAGCGCGAGCCCGGGAAGCTGGACAGCTTCGTGCGCTGGGCGTACTCCGACCCGCGGCTCGACCACATTCCCGCCCTGCTGGCGGAGATCGAGCGGCCCGAGTCGGACTACGTCGGCGGCATGGAGCACGAGGCGGAGGTGCTCGTCCGGATGCGGGGTGAGGGCAAGAGCGCAGCTCGGCGGGTCACGGACTACCTCTCGCTGCTCGGCATCGAGGGAGCCGAGCCGGTCCGCGAGGCCATCACCCGGCTCCTGCCGGCGGGGACGCCACCGGAGGCGGTGCTGGCCACCATTCGCCTGATGCGACGCCGCTGGCTCGACATCTACGGCGACGATCACTTCTTCGCCGAGGACTGACCGATGCCGCTGCGGACTCTCGCCCGCCTGGTCCAGGCGGCCGGCCTGGCCGGCCTGCTCGCCGCCGTCGGCTTCGGGGCGGTCGGCGTGCCCACCCTGGCCAGCATCGACACGCTCATTGGTCAGTCCGACGCGACCCTCGGCACCGCCGCCGCGGCGGCGCGCAGAGCGGCGGACGCGTTCGACGGATTCGATGCCTCGCTGACCGAGGCCACCCGGGCGACGGATGACGCCGCAGCCCTCGCAGCGCGCAGCGCTCAGACCGCCCGCAACCTGGCCGGCGCCATGAGCATCAACGTCTTCGGCACGCAGCCGTTCGTGGGGCTGGCCGACCAGTTCGGCGCGAGCGCCGACGACCTCGACGGCC
Source organism: uncultured Chloroflexia bacterium (assembly GCA_963781555.1). GTDB lineage: Bacteria > Chloroflexota > Limnocylindria > QHBO01 > QHBO01 > JAICQM01. Next base: position 572,713 of record CAWAGB010000006.1, read on the forward strand.
TGGCGGGGACCCTGGCCACGATGCGCGGCGCGCTGGACGGCAACGGCGACGACCTGGCGGCGCTCCACGCGCAGCTCACCCGGCTCGCCGACGACATCGAGAAGCTGGCCGAGCCGCGCCGCATGCCGCCGCTCGTCCCGGTCGGGATCGGTCTGCTGATCCTGCTGGCCATCCAGGCCGGCGGCCTGCTCGCGGCGGGTGCCGCGCTCAGTCGACTCGATGCATCAGCCGCCGCAGCCGCACCAGGGCGATGACGTAAAACAGGACTCCGATTCCCGCCAGGGCCCCGAGCATCCACACCGAAGTCACCTCGCCGCGCAGCATTGCCTCCTGGAGCGTCGCGATGCCGTGGGTCACCGGCAGCGCATAGGCGACCGGCCGCACGGCAGGGATGAAGTCGTCGACCGGGAGGACGAAGCCGGAGAAGAAGACGCTCGCCAGCAGGACAAGCATGGAGAGCTGAACAGCCTGCCGCTCGGAGTCCGCGATGAGCGAGATGAGGATCCCGAGTCCCAGCGAGGCGAAGGTGAGGAGGAGGACGATACCCACCAGGATCGGCCAGCCGCCTAGATTCGGCACGCCGAGCCACGCGACCATGGCACCTCCGACCAGGGCGCTGACGACCAGGCTGAACGCGGCGTACGCGACGTACTTGCCGATCAGCAGCTCCGCGGAGTTCAGCGGCGAGACGCGGTAGCGGTCCATCTGTCCCGAGAGCCGCTCACGGACCAGCGAGAGCGCGGTGAGCGTGATGGCAAGATGCTGGAGCACAAGGGCGAAGACCGCCGGCCCGAAGAAGGCGATCGTCGCAGGAGCCGTGGGCGCAACGTTGGTCTCCTGCGCCGTCGTCGGCTCCGCGACCACGTTCGGATCAAGTGTGATCGGCTCGCCCAGCTCGGCGTTGGCGATCGTGATTCCCTCCGCCGCCGCGCGCCGGATGATCTCCTGGTTCAGCTCGCCGACCATGATCTGCATGGCCAGGCGTGCCAGGCCATCGTCGAGCGGATCAACCTCGTTCCAGTAGACCTCGATCTCCGACTGCTCGCCGGCCTTGAGGCGTGCCTCCGCATCGGCCGGCGCGACCACCACGATGGCGACCTTCTGGGCCCGCAGCCGCGCAAGCGCAGCGTCCTTGTCGGAGCCCACCTCCTGGATCGACATTCGGTCCTCGGTCATGTCCTGGTAGAACGCGGGGTCGGTCGGCATGCTGCTGCCCGCCGGCAGCACGATGTCGGCGGTGAAGGGCCGGCGCTGGCCCTCGTAGCCGATGCCGAAGAGCAGCATCACCAGCAGCGGTCCGAGCACAAGCGTGGCGATGACGCCGGGGCGGCGGCGCAGCTCGCGCAGCTCCTTGCCGATGAACGAGCTGACCCGGATGAGGCTCTTGAGGATGCCGGTCATGCCACCGCCTCCCGCTCGGCCAGGTCGGCCGCGGTCGTGTCGCGCGCGTCGCGGTGGCGCTGCACCAGGGTGGTGAACATGTCGTCGTAGCTGGCCTGGTACTCCTCGATCTCGCGAACCTCCACGTTGGCCGCGCGCAGGGCATCCATGATTCGCGGCGACGCCGTGCCCGCGTCGTCGGTCACCACGATGAGCCGGCGGCTGGTCACCTGGCGAACCTCGCGGACCCCCTCCACGGCCGTCAGCAGCTCCCCGTCGACCACGCCGAGGGTGTCGATCTCGAGCACCTCGCCGCCGAGCGCCGAGCGCCGGAGCGCCTCCGGCTCGTCCAGGCCGATCAGCTCCCCCTCGGCGAGCAGCGCCACCCGGTCGCAGAACGTGGCCTCGCCAACGTACTGGGTGGTGACCATGAGCGTGGCTCCATCGTCACGCAGCCTGCGCAGCTCGTCCCAGATCGACTCGCGAAGGAGCGGGTCGATGCCGGCCGTCGGCTCGTCGATGAACAGAACGCGTGGGTTGTGCACCAGTGCACAGGCAAGCTCCAGACGGCGTTGCATCCCGCCCGAGAGGTCGCGCGCCGGTCGATGACGGGCATCCCACAGGTCCACGACCCCGAGCCCGCGCTTGATCAGCTTCGAGCGCTTCCACCACGGCACGCCGAACAGCGCGGCGACGAAGTTCATGTTCTCGGCCGCGGTGAGGTCCGGATACAGGCTGAACAGCTGTGGCATGTAGGCGATCCGCTCGCGTGCCTGCCGGGTAAACTTGAGCGGGACCTGGCCCAGGACGCTGAGCTCGCCCTCCGTGGGACCGAGCGTGCCGGTGAGCATCCGGATGATGGTCGTCTTGCCGGAGCCCGACGGTCCGATCATCCCGAGGATCGTGCCCTCGGGAACGCTGAGGCTCACGTTCTCGACGGCGCGCACGTCGCCGAAGCGGCGCGACACCGCGTCCATCCGGATGACCATCGAGGCGCCGACGGGTGGTGCGGATGACGCTTGCCGTGCCGTCGAGGGAGGAAGGGGTTGCATGCCCGCCCACAACGCAAGCGACGTGCCGGGTCCGGCACGCGCCATGCGGAGTGCATCGGTCTACCCAGCACCGAGGAGGACCGATGCCAGAGCTCGACGCGCAGGACCGCAAGGACCTGCGCAGCACCCAGTTCGCCTACGTCGACCGCGACGGTGGCGAGCACCTCCCGATCCACGACGAGAGCCACGTGCGCAACGCGATGGCGCGCTTCAACCAGACCGATTTCGAGTCGAAGGCCGCGAAGGAGCGGGCGCGGAAGAAGATCGTCGCCGCTGCAAAGCGCCACGGCATAGAGGTGAGCGACGACAGCGACGTTGCCCACCCCGCCGGCTGACCGATGCGCGCCATCTGGACCGGGGCGATCAGCTTCGGGATGGTCACCATCCCGGTGAAGCTGTATACCGCCACCCAGCCGAAGGACATCCGATTCCGGCTGCTCCACAAGACGGATAACGCCCCGATCGAGGAGAAGCGCTTCTGCACTGCGGACGGGAAGGAGGTCGCCTGGGACGACCTCGTTCGCGGGTACGAGGTGAGCAAGGGCGAGTACATCGTGCTGGAGCCGGAGGAGATCGAGGCGGCCAAGCCGGAGAGCAGCACGACCATCGCGATCGGTGACTTCGTGCCCGCTTCCGAAATCGACCCGGTCTACTTCGAGAAGAGCTACTTTCTCGAGCCGTCGGAGGTCGGGGCCAAGGCGTTCAGCCTGCTGCGCCGCGCCCTCGAGGAAACGGAGCGGCTCGCCCTTGCGCGCGTCACCATCCGGACCCGGGAGCGACTGGCCACGCTGCGCCCCTATGAGGACGCGCTGATGCTGGAGACGATGTTCTGGCCGGACGAGATACGCTCCACTGGAGCGCTCGACCTCCCCGAGGGAGCCGAGCGGGCCGTGCGCCCGAAGGAGCTGAAGATGGCCGAGAGCCTGGTCGCCAGTCTGGCCGACCGGTTCGATCCGTCCGCCTACACCGATACGTACCGCACCGCGCTGGAGGAGCTGATCGCAAGGCGGGAAAAGGGCGACACGCGCAATGCGAAGCGGCGCAAGGCAACCCCGAAGGTCATCGACCTGATGGAGGCACTGCAAGCCAGCGTGGACGCGTCCAAGGCCCGGAAGGCCACGTCGAAGACAAGGAACGCGTCACGGAAGACCGCCAGATCCGCGAAGTCGCGGACGAAGCGCTCGGCAGCCTGACGGGGCTAGTAGCGGTCGTCCTGCGGATCGACCTGCACGTCGGTAGCGCCGGGCTGCTGGTCCGGCGTCGCACCCGGCATGCTCGGTGGCTCCGTGGCCGGGGTGCCGTCGGGAGCGTCCTGCTCCATGACCCGCCGCTCGGCGGGAACGAAGGCGTCCTCGCTGTCTTCGGGCGTCAAGTCGCCCGTTGCGCCGGTCAGTGCCGCATCGGGTCGCTGCTCATCGCGCATCGCTGGTACCTCCACGAGGTGATCGGCCGGCGGGGAGACCCGCCGGCCGCATCGGTCTAGCGCTGGGCAGCCGCCTCGACGTCACCGCGCCACGCACCGGTCTCGGTGCCACGGCTCTCGACGAACTCCTTGAAGCGCTCGAGATCGCCCTTGACGCGACGCTCCAGGAATCCGAGGGCGGTGCCGACGTTCTCGACGAGGCCCTCCGGATCCACGTCCATCTGCAGCGTGACGCGCGTCGTCTCGTCGTCGACGCGATGGAATGTCACCACGCCGGCATTCTCGGCGCCGGAAGTCGACTTCCAGGCAACGCGCTCGTCGGCGTGCTGCTCGGTGATCTCGGCGTCCCACTCCTTGTCCTTGCCAGCGACTTCTGCCACCCAGTGGAGATGGGTGTCATCGGTCTGGGTGACCGACTTCACGCCCTCCATGAACTTGGGGAAGTCCTCGAACTGGGTCCACTGGTTGTATGCGGTGCCGACGGGCACCTTGACATCGATGTGTTCGACCACGTTGGCCATGTGTTGATTCCTCCTGGTTCCGGCACGGCCAATGCTTCGATCGGTCCGTATCACACACCCGTACGGAGCAGGACCCATGCCGGATGCCTGGAGCGACAAGCGAGAACGCCAATATGAGCACATCAAGGACTCGTACGAAGACCGTGGCGTGAAGGAGGATGAGGCCGAGGAACGCGCCGCGCGAACCGTGAACAAGGAACGTCGCGAGCACGGCGAGACGAAGGAGCAGCGCTCACGTGACTGACCGACGCGCCGATCCGCTAGGCTCGCTGGGTGCGCGTTCCCTGTTTCCTGATCCTTACAGCATCACTCGTCGTGCTCGCGGGCTGCGTCAGCCCCATCGAACGGCCCGACGACTGTGACGCAGCCGCCGTCCAGCGCGCGGCGACCCTGACGAGCGCACACCGCCTGGAGCCGCAGACCATCACCGTCTGCCGCGACCAGGCGGTCACGCTGGACGTGGACATCCAGACCGATGGCGTCCTGCACCTGCACGGCTATGACGACCAGACATCCGCGGTCGAGGTGGTTGCCGGCACCCCCGTGACGCTGTCGTTCGACGCGGTCCGCTCCGGGCAATTCGTGATCGAGCTCCACACGTCCGATGGCCCGGCGGGGCTCGGCGTCGGCATCCTCACCGTCGATGAGCCGTAGGAGGGCGCGGGGAGCGGCGCGGGCGCTGGCGTTCCCGCTCGCCCTGATCGCGAGCGTCGGCGCTCCGGGGCTGGCCCTGGGCCACGCCATCGACGATTCCTTCCGCTTGCCGGTCCCGCTGGCGCTGTACCTCACCGCCGCCGGGGTGGCGGTGGCCGCCTCCTTCGTCGTGGCCATCCGGGTCGTCCGCCCGGCGACCGCGAACCCGGCCTACCCCCGCCGGGTGCTGCCAGCGCTCCCGGCACGCGTGGTCTCGGTCCTGCTGGCGCTGCTCGGCCTGGTCTGGTGGTTCGGCGCCATCTGGGTGGCCTACACGGTGGGTGACATCACCCAGCTCCCCGGCGTCCTCTTCTGGGTCGGCATCTGGGTCGGGCTGCCGACGGCGGCCGTGCTCCTCGGCAACCCCTGGCCGTCACTATCGCCATTCCGGACAGTGCATGGCGTCCTGGAGTTCGTCGCCCGCCTGGCGCGGGTAAGGCGCCTGGACCTGGGCCTTCCGTATCCGCCACGCGCGGCTCGCTGGCCGGCCGTCTTCCTGTTGGGCGCCGCGATCTGGAGTGAGCTGGTGCTGCCGTCGAGCGGCGCGGCGGACCGCGCGGGACCGCTGATGCTGGGGTACACGATCCTGGCAATCCTGGGGATGCTCGCCTTCGGCCGCGTCGCGTGGCTTCGCAACGCGGAGCTGTTCGAGATCCTGCTCGGCTGGTTCGGGCGCATTGGGCCAATCGGCCGCCGGGTCGTGGATCCGGCGGTGTGCGAAGGCTGCGAGCTGCGCTGCGATCCTGGCCGTTGCGTGGACTGCCCGGAGTGCGCCGCCGCCGCGGAACCCGGCGAGCGGCTGCCCGAGCTTCGCCCGTGGCTCACCGGGCTCACCGAGGTGCGCCGCGCCGGCTGGTCGGATGCCGCCTTCCTGGTCCTGGCACTTGCCGGCGTCACGTACGACGGCATGCGCGAGACCTCGCTGTGGGGCAACGCCCTCAATGCGGCACTCCCCGGCGCCACGTCCCTGGTCGGGCCGTACTACGGCGTGATCAGCATCGACACCCTTGGACTCATCGGTCTGTGGGCCGCCTTCTTCGTGGCCTTCATCGTCGCCGCGTACCTGAGCCGCCTGCTCAATGCCCGTGACACCGGGCGCCTGCCGCTGGGCGGAGTCACCGGCGAGTACGGGGCGACGCTGCTGCCGATCGCGGCGGGCTACCTGCTGGCGCATTACGCGACGCTCATCATCCAGAACGCCCTGTTCCTGCCGGACCTGCTGCGCGACCCGCTCAGCAGCGTGGCACCCACCATCGGCTTCATCCCCGTTTCGGCCATCTGGTACGGCTCGGTGCTGGCCATCGTCCTTGGCCACATCGCGGCGGTCGTGCTGGCGCATCGGATCGCGTTGCGCGACGCGCCCGGGCATCCCATCGTCGCGGGTCTGCCGATGGTGCTGCTGATGATCGGCTACACGGTGCTCAGCCTCTGGATCATCGCCCAGCCGATCACCCTCGAGCCGAACGCCGCTCCGGTGAGCCTCCTCTGGCGGTGATCGGCCGGCGGCCAGGAGCGGTCGCGCGTCCGCGCGGCCGGACATCTACCATCGACCGATGGCCGGAGAGCAGCTGACCCTCGCGCTCGCCCTGGTGGCGGGCCTGGTGAGCTTCGTCTCGCCCTGCGTCCTGGCGCTTGTTCCCGTCTACTTGGCGTTCCTGTCGGAGGCTGCCGCGGCACCGGTGGTAGCCGCCGGCGCGGCCGGCGGTGGCGTCAGCGCGGCGCCGATGCCCACCCGCCCGGTCCTGGTCCAGGCGCTTCTCTTCGTGGCCGGCTTCAGCGCCGTCTTCGTGCTCCTCGGCGTCTCGGCGGGGCTCATCGGTGCGCGCCTCTTCTCAGATCCCGGCTACAGCGTGGCGGCGGGCGTGCTGGTGATCGCGCTCGGGCTGGCGACCATGGCCGCCTGGGGGCCGCTTGCCCGTGTCGGGATGCTGCCCGTAGCCGCGGGGCGCCTCCCGGTCGGGCGCTCCCTGCGGTCCGCGGCGCTCGGCGCGCTGGTCGGGATCGGCTGGACGCCATGCATCGGGGCGGTCCTCGGCTCGATCCTCATGCTTGCCGGTTCCGCCCAGCAGGTGGGCCCCGCCGCGCTCCTGCTGACCGCCTACTCCATCGGTCTGGCCCTGCCGTTCCTCGCTGCCGCGGTGGCGCTCCCCCGCCTCCGGCCGCTGCTGACCTTCCTGCGGCGCCACCATCGCGCCGTCGAGGTCGTGTCGGGCGCGTTCATCGTGGTGGTGGGGGTGATGATCCTCACGAACACGTTCACCGTGCTGGCCGGCCTCTTCACGACGCTCTAGGCGCGGCATGTGGCGCCCCCGGAGGGGTGACGACGGGCGTGTCGTCGTCGGCTAGGTGATGGTCATCACTTCAATGAGGTCCTTGACCGGCCGCACGTTGACCAGGACGACAGGAGCCGTCCGCTCCCAGGCCTGGTCGCCGGCAACGTACACCCGCGCGTCGGTGAGGGCGATGAAGTTCATGCGGCTCCGCAAGACGTAGGGGTCGAGAGCCACGCCAGGCAGGACGTGGGCGGTACCGCTGACCTCGAAGGGGCCGGTAACGATGCGTACCCGGTGCTGCCGACGATGGATCTTCAGCTGGCGCGCGGGGGAGTGCGCGGGAGGCATGACAAGCAAGATGTCCGGCACGTCCACGCCGCTCCAGCCGTCACCCTGCTCGCCCTCCAGCCCGTCGACCATGCTGACCGACTTCGGGTTGCGCACGGGAAGGTGCGAGTTGGTGTTGAGGATGTCCGACAGGCGCCGTCCCTCGGACGCCACCAGGCCGGTGATCATTGCCGATTCGGTGTACAGCTCGACCGGCTCGAGCGTGGTCTCGGCGACGGCTACCTGGGCTCCTACGGAAGCGTTAGGGCGGGTGCGCCAATCCCAGAAACGATTCATGCAAGGCTCTCGCTAATCGGTGACCCCCCTCAAGGCACAGTAGAGGGCGCCGTGGCGATTCCACATAGGAGCCAAGTACTCCCCACGTCCCGCCGTGGTCACGTGGGTCACCGACCAAGCGATTGGGCCGCGACAGGGTGTCCCCTCCTGCATAGGATCCATAATCGCACATCCGTTCTAATTCCCGTCGGTCTGCACGTCCGGTGGCACGGCACGCTCCCGGCCGGTGGCTCGGGCATATGCCCAGAGGTCGAGCTGGGGTGGCTCGACGCCCATGCTGGTGAGTGCGGTGCACACTTGACTGCGGTGGTCGGTGCCGTGGTGGACCGCCTGCGCGAACTGCAACCCGACAGGCGAATGCATCTCCCAGCCGTTATCGCGCTCGACAACCTCGCGCTCGCCATCCGGCTCGTTTTCGATGACTTCCATCCATGCAACGCCACTGGTCGCCGCCTCGGACACCAACCGCTTCAATTTCATTGCTGCGGCTGCGTCCTCGGTGATCACAGGTCGGTCACTGAACAGGCGCAGGTACCAGGTGTCCGACTGGACCATGTGGCGCAGGGTGTCGATGATCGGGCCGTACGTGCCCGGCGCGGGACGGGCGAGCTGCTCTGCGCTGAGTTCGGCACACGCATCGAGGATCTGCTTGCTGGCCCACACGTGGTGGGCAAATGCGTCGTGAAACAGCGACCTGGCCATCCTGCCTCCCTGTCAGTCTTGGGTCGATTCGCCCCCTCTGCCCGCGCCATGCGGACTACACCCATCGTTCTATTCGGCAATGCAGGGCGGTTTTGCAGTGGCGCCCCCGGAGGGATTCGAACCCCCGACGCCCGCCTTAGGACGGCGGCGCTCTATCCACTGAGCTACGGGGGCGGCGCCAGCGCACACCGTATCATCCGCCGCATGCCGCAGCCCGAAATCGTGCTCTACGAGCGCGACGGATGCCACCTCTGCGAGGAGGCGCGCGTCCTGCTCGACACCATGCTCGGACCAGACCGATACCGACGCGTCGACATCGACACGGACGACGACCTCCTGGTCGCCTATGCATACCGCATTCCGGTAGTCGCGGTCGCCGGGGTCGACCGCCTCGAGGCGCCCATCACCGGACCCGACGTGCGAGCCCTTCTGGCTGACCGATGACCGGCTCGCGCCGCCGCCGATGGCGATCGCTCGCCTGGCTGGTCGGCATCGCGGCAGTCGGCGCGCTGCTCGCGGTGCTGGCCTTCGCGCCCCTCGCCCAGGCGCCGGGTGGCGAAACGGGGCCGCTCGTCGGCAAACCGGCCCCGACGCTCGACGCTGCCGACCTGGACGGCGCTCGCTGGACCATGGCCAGCGGCCGCGAGCGCATCACCTGGGTCAACCTGTGGGCCACGAGCTGCGAGCCATGCCGCACCGAGATGCCGGCCATGCAGCGCCTTGCCGAGGCGTACGGCGACGAGCTGCTGATCCTGGGCCTCGACCGCGGCGAGTCGCGTGAGCCCGTCGCCGACTTCGCGTCCCGCTACGGCATCAGCTACCCGATCCTGCTGGACCCGACGCTCACGAACAGCTACCGCTGGTCGCTCGACCCCGGGCTGCCGCGCCACTGGTTCGTGGACGCAGATGGGGTCGTGGTGCGCGAGATCATCGGCCCGCTCGACCCCGTCCGGATGGTCGAGATCCTGGAGGAGCTCCTCGGTCCGGTGCCCGCCTAGCCTTCCTGGGGGTCCGGCTCGGTTCCCACCCGGCGTGCGTATCCGATACCTGATTGCAGGATTCCCACACCCGGTCGAAAACGGGCACGGAGCACGCCGTGAACATCTCCGTTTCCTGCCGCCGGCGCAGAAACCGCAATCGGGTGTCCGATACCTGCCACTGGTGCAAGCCGAGCGGGGCTAGGACGCCGACGGGGCCTCGACAGCCCGCAGCACACCGTTCATGGCGGTGTGGACGCTGCACTCGAAGTAGTGGTCGCCGGCCGCGAGTGCCGGCACCTCGTACGTGGCCGAGGCGTCCGGGCCGGTGATGATGTCGCCGCGCGTCACCTCGGTGGCCTTGCTGCTGTCCTGGTAGACGGCCACGTTATGTGCCTGCGCCTCGAGGTTGGTGAACTCGATGGTGATCGGCTCACCGGCGGCCACCTGGATGCAGTTGGCCGAGAAGGCAAGGTTGTCGGCGCTGAGCTGGACGACGTTGTCGGCATCCGCCTGGATGCAGGTCAGCTCGCCGGATGGCGTCGTGGCTGCACCGCCGCACGCGGCGAGCGCCACGACCAGGGCGACGGCGGAGAGGAATCGAGCGCGCGGGCGCGCGCCATCGATCTTGAAGATCACGGGATGGAGGCTCCTGGCACGGGGCGAAGCGGGCGCGACCATGATACCGGGGCTCACTCGCGGACGCGGAACCCGCCCTTGTCCGTCGCCTCGATCTGCACCGGCAGGTCGCCGGGATCGTGGGTGAAGTAGCACCACCAGCCCTCAGCCGCGGCCTTGGGCACCAGCTGGTTGCGGATCTCGATGGCGTCGATCGGGTAGTCGTCGTAGGCGCTCGTCCAGCGCACCGGCAGCTGCCAGCGGGTCGGGATGAGGTCGCCGAAGAAGATGGCGCGCTCCGACGGGTCTCCGGCGCGGCCGCCGGGGCGGTTCGAGCCGATGAGCACCGCCTGCGAGCCGCGCGTATGGCCCCCGGTGCGGGTCACCGTGACGCCCTCCACCAGCTCGACCTCCCCGCTGACCTCGGCGAGCTGGCCGGTCGCGCGCACCAACTCCACTTGCTCGGCCTCCATCACCCCCTGCTGCCGCAGCTCGTCGGAGCGGGCGGCCTCGACGTCGTCGCGCTGCACCACGTACCGCGCGTTGCGGAAGGCGGGCTTGTCGTCGGCGCCAATCATCCCGCCGGCGTGGTCGTAGTGAAGGTGGCTCACCACGACGTAGTCGATCTCATCCGGATCGAGCCCTACCGCGCGCAGCGCTGCCGCGGGGTCGCCGCCCTCGATGCCCTTGATGTCGCGATCCTTGTCGGTGAGCCGCACGCCGGTGCCGGTCTCGACCAGCACGCGCTTGCCGCCCGCGTCGATGAGCAGCAGGTTGAGGCGGCACAGCAGCCGACCGCGGTCGTCGGTGGACGTGAAGCGGCTCCACAGCGCCTTGGGTACCACCCCGAAAAAGCCGCCGGCATCGGGGCGGAACCAGCCCGCCCGGAGCACCCGAACGGTCACGCCACCCGCGAAGCGCTTCGGCTCGGAGAGAAGGTGCAGCGGGACGTCGCTCATCGGCGGATGCGGGTGCGGTCGAAGTCGGCGAAATAGCGGCTGGCGGTGGGATCGGTCTGGCCGCGATAGCGCGAGCCGATGCGTGCGTCGCCGTACGCGACCTCCACCGGCGAGGAGAGGCGCTGGAAGCTGATCTGGCCGATCTTCATGCCGTCGTACAGCATGATCGGCAGGTTGGCCACGTTGGACAGCTCGAGGGTCAGGGTGCCCTCCCAGCCGGGATCGACGTAGCCGGCGGTGGAGTGGATGAGCAGTCCCAACCGCCCGAGCGACGACTTGCCCTCCAGGCGCGCCACGAGGTCGTCCGGCAGGGCAACGCGCTCGTAGGTCGCCCCCAGCGCGAACTCGCCGGGGTGCAGGACGAACGGCTCGTCGCCGGTGATCTCGACCAGCTCGGTGAGCTCGGGCTGCTCGGTGCGCACATCGATCACCGCGGTGCGGTTGTTGCGGAAGACGCGAAACTTGTTGCCCAGGTGGAGGTCGACGCTCGACGGCTGCACCGAATCGGGGCCGAAGGGGTCGATGACGATCCGGCCGGCTTCGATCTCGGCACGGATGTCGCGGTCGGACAGGATCACCCGTCTACTCTGCCACGCCCTGCCGCTGTCGGACGAGCCGATCCACCTCGCGCTTGAGCGTGTCGATGTCCTCGTAGCCCTGATAGACCGATGCGAACCGGATGTACGCGACCTGGTCGAGGTCGCGCAGCGCATCGGTCGCCAGGCGCCCGATCTCGGTGGACGGCACCTCCGCCTCGTTGCGCGCACGCAGGCCGGACTCGATGTCGTCGACCGCGCGCTCGATGCGCTGGAGCGTCACCGGCCGCTTCTCCAGGGCGCGCAGCAGGCCGTTGAGCAGCTTGGCGCGGTCGAAGTCCTCGCGGCGCCCGTCGCGCTTGATGACCGCCAGGCGGGCGCCCTCCGGACGCTCGTAGGTGGTGAACCGATGGGCGCAGGTCTCGCACTCGCGGCGCCGGCGGATGGTGCTGCCGTTCTCGAGGTCACGACTGTCGATGACCCGCGTGCCGACCTCGTTGCATCGTGGACAGCGCAATGCTCGACTCCCGATCCGGACTACACCAAGGGTGGTACCCCGCCGGAGGATACCACAAGATGTGGTGGGATCAGCTGGGTCGGAGGTCTTGGTTGCGCAGGCGCTCCTCCGCCTGCCCATCGCGCGACTCCTCGAGCGCGTCGAACGCAAGCAGCACGGCGCCCAGCACCGGCGGCTCGGTGAGGACGTGGACCCGGGCATGTCGGGCGGTGGTGGTGATCGCGGCGGCGACGCGTTCGACGATCCGTGGCTCCCCGCCCGCGAGCAAGCCGCCGGCGAGCACCACGTCAACGTCGCTGCCTGCGAGGCGTAGCCGCCGGATGACCGAGGTCGCCATCCCGGCCAGCTCATCTGCCAGCCGGTCAAGCAGCCCACCGGCAACCGCATCGCCGTGACGCGCAGCCTCGTACGCCACCGGCACAAGCTCGTGGAGCCGATTGCGATCGAGGCGGCCGCGGTGGATCGCCATGGTCACGGCCAGCGGCGTCGCGCGTCCGAAGGTCGCCGGGACCGCGACCTCGAGCGCGGTGTGCGGGCCACGCCCGTCGCGCCCACGGACCGCCGCGGCCAGTGCCGCCATCCCGAGCGCGGCGCCACCGCCCCAGTCGCCGGACAGCGCACCGAAGGCCGGGAAGCCGGCCTCGCGACCATCCGGAGCGCGTCCCAGCGCGTTGATGCCGGAGCCGCAGATCAGCGCCACCCCCCAGCCGCGCGGCGCGCCGGCCCGGAGCGCGGCCGCAGCGTCGTTGTGGACGACCAGCCGGCGAGCCACCCCGGTCCCTGCCAGCGTCCGCTGGATCTGCCGCGTCTCCGCCAGCGTGTCCGCGCCGGCGATGCAGGCGACGGCGACATCGGCCACCGGTGGCCCGGCGTCCACGCCGGCGCGTCGCACCGCCTCCCCGACCATCTCGAGGAGCAGCTCGGCCGACCGTCCCATCCCGACCACGGGCGGCGAGATGCTTGGCCCGGCGACCGCTGCGAGCACCTCCCCCATGGCGGTGGCGAGCACGAGATGCGTCTTCGAATTGCCGCCATCGATCCCGATCACCAGCGGCGCAGCGCCGCGCGGGCCATGATTCGTGACAGTCATCCCGGCCACATCATCCAGGGAGCGCGAGCGCATGGGTCAAAGGATCGCAGTCATCGGGGCCGGCAGCACGTACACGCCGGAGCTGATCGAGGGGCTCACCGGCGCAGACGCGCCCGAAGTCGACGAGGTGGTCCTCGAGGATCGCGATCCCGAGCGGCTGGAGGTCGTGGGCGGCATGGCGCGGCGCATGGCGTCCCACCGCGCCTGGACTGGGCGCATGACGCTGACGACCGACCTCGATGCCGCGCTCACCGATGCCGATTACGTGCTGGTCCAGCTGCGCGTCGGCGGGCAGGAGGCGCGGCTGCTGGACGAGACGATCCCGCTGCGCTTCGGCACCATCGGGCAGGAGACGACCGGCGCGGGCGGCTTCGCCAAGGCGCTGCGCACCGTGCCGGTGGTGCTCGACATCGCCGAGCGCGCCTCCCGACTCGCCGCGCCGGGGAGCTGGCTGATCGATTTCACGAACCCGGTCGGCATCGTGACCCAGGCGCTGCTGGACGCCGGCCATCGGGCCATCGGCCTGTGCAACATCGGGGTCAGCATGGAGCGGCGCATGGCCGACGTCCTGGGGGTGGGCGCGGCGGAGGTGCAGCTGGCGCATGTCGGGCTCAACCATCTCAGCTGGGAGCAGGCGGTGCTGGTGGACGGCACGGATCGTCTGCCGGCGCTGCTGGACGCGCACGCCGGGGAGTGGGCCGCCGAGGTCGGGCGCGACGGTCCGTCGCTCCGCAGCCTTGGCGTGCTGCCGTCCTCGTACCTGCGCTATTTCGACGCCTTCGACGCCGTCCTGGGCGAGCAACGCGCTGACGGCACGCGGGCGCGTGACGTGATCGAGATCGAGCGCGGACTGCTGGCCCAGTACGCGGATCCGTCGCTGGTGACCAAGCCCGTCCTCCTGGAGCGCCGTGGCGGCGCGTTCTACAGCCGGGCCGCTGCGCGGCTCGTCGGCTCGCTGGCGCGTGACAGCGGCAGTGTGCAGGTGGTCAACGTGCGAAACGCCGGCGCGGTGCAGGGCATGGCCGATGACGATGTCGTGGAGGTGAGCGCGCGGGTGAACGTCGCCGGGGCGCAGCCGCTGTCCGCTGCCCCACTGCCGACCGAGCTGCTGGCGCTGATGCGGCAGGTCAAGGCGTACGAGCGCCTCACCATCCGTGCCGCGCTGAGCGGGAGTCGAGAGGACGCACGCCGCGCGCTCGAGGCGAATCCCCTCGTGGGACCACGGATCGGCGACGTAGGTCCGCTCCTGGAGGCGTTGCTGACGGCGCATGCCGAGCACCTGCCGCGCTTCGCCCCGAGCTCTGGTCGCCCCTAGTCCTCGTCGCGGTGGAGGCGGGCGCTGACGGTCACCTCGGCGAGGCGGCCCGGCTCCCAGGCGACCAGCACTTCGGCCACCTCCGCCATCCGCATCCGCGCGTGGGTGACGTTTGAAGCGCCGCGCTTCCAGTAGATGTACGGCTCCTCGTCCTCCGGCGGGCGGTGCGGCAGCTTGGTGATGCCGCAGCCGCGCTCGGCGGTGACGATGCCGCGCAGCGCGCGCTCCAGGTTGCCGTCGTACTCGACGTGCAGCGGGTGCAGCTCCTCCGGGGCCAGCATCTCGCGGAACTCCTCGGCAGCCGCGTCGAGCTCGTCCTCGGCGGCGGCCAGGCGCTCGATGGCGAGATCAACGTCGAGGTCGCGGCGTCGCAGCCCCTCGATCGCATCGGCCACGTCGGCGAGCACTCCATCGATGCGGGTCGTGCGCTCCAGCAGGTGCGACCGATATTCGCGCAGCTCCTTGCCATGATGCACCACGCCGCGCTTCCGGCGGCCGGGGAACCAGGCCGGCAGGGCGCTCGCCGCCACTGTGGCGACGAGCAGGATCAGGATCGAGCGCGGCTGCATCGGTACAGGCTACCCCTTGCGGCGACGGATCTCGTCGGTGAGCTTCGGAATGATCTGGAACAGGTCCCCCACCACGAACAGGTCCGCGAACTCGCCGATCGGGGCGTCGGGATCCTTGTTGATGGCGATGACGTGCTCCGCCGTCTGCATGCCGACGCGGTGCTGGATTGCGCCGCTGATGCCGGCACCGATGTAGAGGCTGGGCTTGACGACCTTCCCGGTCTGCCCGATCTGGAGCTGGTACGGGACCCAGCCCGCGTCGGCCGCCGCGCGGCTCGCCCCCACCGCGCCGCCGAGGGCCGCAGCGAGCTCGTTGAGCTGACCGAAGCCGGCCTCGCTGCCCACTCCGCGGCCACCCGCCACGATGACGGTGGCCTCCTCGAGGTTGACCACCTTGGCGTCCGCCTCGTGGCTCTCCGCGATCGTCGCCGTGGTGAACGGATGGTCCGATGCCGGCGCCTGCGTGACCTCCGCGCTGTCGCTCCCACCCTCGGCCGGCGTGAACGTGTTCGCCAGCACCAGCACGACCGATGGCTGGGCCGCGCCCTCGACGGGCCGCGAGGTGGTGATGACGCTGCCCTGCAGGGTGGCCTGTTCGGTCTCGACGGCGCCCTCGGTGACGCGCACGCTGCGCACCGGGCCGAAGGCCGGGAGGTCGGCCAGGCCGACCAGCGCGGCCGCCAGGTCGCGGCCGTTGGGCGTGGCCGGCGCCAGCAGGGCAAGTGGCGCATCGGCCTTGACGGCCTCGGCCGCCGCGGGTCCAAGGGCGATGGCGGGCACGTTGTCGTTGCCGAGCACGATCGCGCGAGACGCGCCATGGGCGCCGAGCGCGGCGGCACCTTCGGCGGCTCCCGGCCCGTAGGCGAGGGCCACGGTGGCCCCGCCACTTGCGGTTGCGAGCTCCGCGGCACCTGCCGCGAGCTCCAGCGCGGAGCGCTGCGGGGCACCGCCGGCGAACTCGGCGAGGAAGAAGATGTCGTTGCTCACAGGTGGCTCCTCGCCTAGATCAGCTTCCGCGCGGCAAGCCAGTCGGCGATCTTCGCCGCGGTCTCGTCCGCACCCAGGTTCTCGATGCGCTCGGTCGGCGGCTTCGCTTCCGGCGGCCTCGCCTCGGTGACGCGCGTCAGCGCGCCGCCCTTGAGGTCGTCGGTGGCCAGGCCCAGGTCGGCCAGCGACCACGTCTCCATCGGCTTGCGCTTGGCGGCCATGATGCCCTTCAGGCTCGCATAGCGCGGCTCGCCGACCTGGTCGGTGACGCTCGCCACCACTGGCAGCGGCGCCTCGATCCAGTCGAAGCCGGTCGCGCTGAGGCGCCGGATGCGCGCCTTGCCATCTGCGACCGCCAGCTCGGCGCCGTAGCTGAGCAACGGCAGGCCACGCTTCGCCGCGACCGCGCCGGGCACGAGCGAGCCGCGCGCGTCGTCGGAGGCCATTCCCATCAGCGCGACGTCGGGGGCCAGCTTGTCGAGCGCCTTCGCCAGGACGAGGGCCGTGGCCCACTCGTCGGCGCCGCCGAGCGCGGGGTCGGTGATCAGGGTGGCATCGTCGCCGCCCATCGCCAGGGCGCGGCGGAGCGCCTCCCCGGCGCTCTCCGGCCCCATCGACAGGTAGCCGACGGACTCGACGGCACCCGCATCGAGCAGACGCAGCGCCTGTTCGATGGCGTACTCGTCGAGCGGGTTGATGATGGCCTCGGTCGCGGCGCGATCGAGGCGCAGGTCATCGGTATACCGCTTCTCGGCGGTCGTGGCCGGGACCTGCTTGATGCAGACGACGATCTTCACGTGGCTGTGCTTCGAGCTCCCTGCTGGTGGTGTGGTCGGGCCGTCATCGCTTGCCGCCGACCCCGGCGCGAGCCAGGAGCTGGCGGGCCACGATGAGGCGCTGGATCTGCTGGGTCCCCTCGTAGAGCTGGGTGATCTTCGCGTCGCGCATCATCCGCTCGACGGGGTATTCGGTGATGTAGCCGTAGCCGCCCAGTACCTGGACGGCATCCGTGGTGACCCGCATGGCGGTGTCGCCGGCGATCAGCTTGGCAGAGCTGGTCCAGTACGGCAGGTCCGGCGCATTGGCGTCAACTGCGGCGGCTGCCGCATAGGTCAACTGGCGAGCGGCCTCGGTCTGGCTGGCCATGTCGGCGAGCATGAACTGGATGCCCTCGAAGTCGGTGACGCGCTGGCCGAACTGCTGGCGCTCGGCGGCATAGGCAACCGCGGCGTCGAGGGCGCCCTGCGCGATGCCCACCGCCTGGGCGGCGATCGAGAGCCGCGAGCGGTCGAGGGTGGCCATGGCGATCTTGAAGCCATCACCCTCCGCGCCGAGGAGGTTCTCGGCCGGCACGCGCACGTCGTCGAAGGTGAGCTCGGCAGTCGGTGAGCCGCGGATCCCCATCTTGTGCTCGACCCGCGGGGCGGCGAACCCGGGCGTATCGGTCTCGACGATGAAGGCGCTCATGCCCTTGCGGCCACCCGCCTCCGGATCGGTCAGCGCGAAGACGGTGAGCACGTTGGCCACCGAACCATGGGTGATGAAGCGCTTGCTGCCGTTCAGCACGAAGGCGTCGCCCTCGCGGGTGGCGCGCATACGGTTGGAGGCCACGTCGCTCCCCGCCGCCGCCTCGGTGAGCGCGAAGGCGATCAGCCACTCGCCGGAGGCGAGGCGCGGAATGTAGCGCGCCTGCTGCTCCGCGCTGCCGGCCAGCAGGATGGGCAGTGCGCCGAGCTTCTGGACGACCGGGATCAGGCTGGTGGTCGCATCGGCGCGCGCCAGCTCCTCGACCAGGATCGACTGCGCCACGGTGTCGAGGTCCGTGCCGCCGTGCTCCTCGGCGAAACCGGCGCCCAGGAGGTCCTGCTTGGCGAGCAGCTCCTTGAGGTCCCACGGGAATTCCGCGGTCTCGTCGATCTGCGCTGCCCGCGGCGCGATGCGCTCCTCCGCCAGCTCGCGCACGAGGGCGCGCAGCTCGAGGTGCTCATCGGTCAGGCGGTAGGTCACGCACGGTCCTTTCGGGGTCAGCTCAGGCGTGGCGGGGAAGCGCGGCCAGGGCAAGGCGTGGCCGCCCCCGAGTCTAGCCGATGCGCACGGTCCGGTCCCGGATCAGCCCTCGCGAGGGGGGTCGTACGGGCCTGGAGGCGTTGGGCTCGCCGGGGGCACCGCGGGCGGCGGCGGGGCGCTGGCGGCGGGGACTGCCCAGGCGGCCGTCTGCGGGTCGCGATGCTCGAGGTCCAGCTGCACGCCGCCGATGAACCGGGCCACGAGGTTGTAGACCAGTGCGCCGAGCGCACCCATGACCCAGCCGATGGCGGCATACACGAGCGGGATGATCAACAGGAAACCGACGATCGAACCGGACGGCACGCGGGTGCGGTCGAACGGGTTGGCAGGATTGAGGCTCACCGGAAACGATCCCATCGGCAGGATGACGAGCGCCACCAGGAGTACGAAGACGAGGGTGATGACCAGCGAGATGGCGGCCGTGACATTGGCGGCCGAGATGACACCGATGCGTCGCACGCGGTACATGGGCGGGCTCCTCCCGGGACGGCCCTCGCCGGCTGAACGCGGCGAGCGGGTTGCGCCGCCCGGATTCTAGGTCAGTCGCGCGGTCCCGCGACCTCGATCTGGCCGTTCTCGATCCGTGCCCGGTAGCTCACCTGGCGCGAGGTGGCCGGTCCGTGGCGCACCGCGCCGTCTGCCAGCCGGAAGACGGACCGGTGCCAGGGGCACTCGATCGCGTCGTCGACCAGGCGGCCCTGCGACAGCGGGCCTCCGGCGTGGGAGCAGGTGTCCTTGAGGGCGTGGACCACGTCGCCACGTCGCACCAGGACGAGGGCGGTGCTCCCCAATGACGCCTTCGTCGGCGTCCCCTCCGGAAGGTCCGCGGCCGGGAGGACGGCGGTGTAGTCCTTCGCCCGCTTGCCGCGCGCGAATGCGTTGTGGTCCACCGCGTACCCGAACTTGAACACGACGTGCCCGCCCATATAGGCGCCCGCGCTCACGAGCAGATAGCCGGCCAGCAGCCACCACAGGCCTGCATCGTGCGCACCGCCGGCGCGCGCCATCACCGACTGTGCGAAGAGCACGTTGCCGACGATGTTGATCAGCCCGTGGAGGATGGTGACGTCGCGCTCGCGGCTGTTCGGGGCGGTGTCCTTGAAGTCGGTGAGGCCGGAGAGGATGGCGCCGAATCCGGCCACCACGGCCAGCCCCAGCACCCACGTCGCCGCCGTCGCGAGCCCGTCCACGCGGAAGACCACGCGCAGGATGTCGAGGAAGAGCGCCGCCGTCGCCGCCCCGACCACGACGTCCACCACGACGGCGTGCAGGGAGTGGCCGAGCCAGCTCCCGTTCAGCAAATCCTGTAACAGGCGGCCGGGCGTCCCGAGCACGCGATACACCGCGTCGGTCGCTGACGCCACCGCGTTCCCAACGCCGCGCAGCGGCCGCCCCATGCGCTCCAGCATCCGCTCTCCTCCTTGTCGGCAGCCTATCCGAGGACGGTTACGCGGTCGTCAGCCGGCCAGCTCCACCGCGAACTCGCGGAAGACGGCGATGTGGCGCTCGATCTCCTCGTCGGTGTGCTGCACGGAGAGCGTCCACTGGTCGTCCGGCCCGGGCGGCAGCAGCACGCCCCGGTTGACGAGGTAGAAGAAGAACGCGGTCCACAGCTCGGTGTCGAGACCGATGAAGTCCCGGTAGTTGGTCACCCGCTCCGGCGTGAACATGATGCAGCCCTTGGGGCCGACGTTGATCGCGTAGCCGGGGAGCCCGAACTCGTCGAGCACCTCCTGGCAGCCGGCGGTGAGGCGCTCGGCCATCGCATGCAGGCGCGGATAGGCGTCGGGGGTGAGGATCTGGGTCAGCGTGGCCACGCCGGCCGCCATCGACAGGGGGTTGCCATTGAACGTTCCCAGGTGCGCGACCCGGTTCGGGACGTAGGCGATGGTGCTGGTCAGCTCGCTCCGATCGCTGCGGTCGAACGAAGCGATGGGGGCCGGTGCGGCCGGATCGCCGCCCTCGATGGCGAGCATGACCTCGCGGCGGCCACCGAATGCGCCGATCGGCACGCCACCACCGATGCTCTTGGCAAGACAGAAGAGGTCGGGCGTGACGTCGAAGTACTCGCGCGCACCGCCGTAGGCGATCACGACGCCCGTCTTGACCTCGTCGAAGATCAGGACGATCCCATGCTCCGTGGCGAGCTCCCGAAGCCGCTCGAGGAAGCCGGCGACCGGCGGCACGACGCCGATGTTGAACTGCACCGGCTCGACGATGATCGCCGCGATCTCTCCGCGGTGCGCCTCGAGAATGCCCTCCACCAGCTCGGGCCGGTTGAAGGGCGCGATGATGGTCTCCGCCAGCCGGCTGGCGGGGATGCCCGCCGAGAGCGGGACCGTGTTCGGCGACGCCTCGCTGCCCATCATGTCGCGCGGAGGCTGGATGCTGACCAGCACGTCATCGTGGTGGCCGTGGTAGCCGCCCTCGAACTTCAGGATCTTCTCGCGCCCCGTGAATCCGCGCGCGACGCGGATGGCATCCATCGTCGCCTCGGTGCCCGAGTTGCTGAAGCGGACGAGATCCGCTCCGAAGCGACGCTTGATCTCCTCCGCCAGCGTGATGCTGTCCTCGACCGGGAACGTGTAGCACGTGCCGTTCGCGACGCGCTGCTGGAGCGCCTCGGCCAGGATGGGGTGCGAATGGCCGGCCGCCAGGACGCCGAACGCCATGTCGAAGTCGATGTACTCGTTGCCATCCACGTCCCAGATGCGGCTGCCGCGGGCATCGGTCATGAACAGCGGGTATGGGTCGTACGCCTGGAACGAGCTCGAGACGCCGAGCGGCATCGATTCCTTCGCGCGCTCGTGGAGCTCCTCGCTGCGCCGGGTGCGCTCCCGATAGCTCCGTTCCTCTCGCTCGCCGATCGTGCGAACCCTGGCGCGATCCACCTGGCGTGCGGACACCGTCACTTCAGTCACCTCGTCCCCCATCGGTAGCTTTCCTTCACGAATCTGAGCTCGACCATCGTCTCGGTCGAGCGGATGCCATCGATGGCAGCGATCTGGTCGGTGAGGACGCGGAGCAGATGCTCGTTGTCCTCGCAGACCACCTCGCAGATCATGTCGAAGCGGCCGGCGGTGACCACCACGTAGGTGACCTCCTCGAGTGCCGCGATCTGCTCCGCGATCTGGTCGAGGCGACTGGAATCCACGTGCAGGCCGATGAAGGCCGGCTGCTGGAATCCCATCGCGAGCGGATCGGTGACCCCCACCACCTGCACCACCCCGCGGCTGATGAGCCGCTCGGCGCGCTGGCGCACCGTGGCCTCCGGCACCTTGAGCTCACGCCCGATCTGGGCGTATGGCCGCCGGCCGTCCAGCTGGAGGCACTTGATGATTGCCTTGTCCAGGTCGTCGAGCACCGGGCGGCGTCCACCGGCTGCCGGGAGAGAACGCATTGCCATGCGCGAATCCTAGCCGAGGAGCACGTTTCCTACAACTTTCAGCAGGTCGTGACGCCCCGATTCTGCGGATTCCGCATCGTTATCCGGAATCCGTGGCGTGTCCCGGCTCAGGCCCCGTCGTCGGCCGGACATCCCACGCGCCGGTCGCGTCGGCGAGCAGCTCGGCCACGTCGCGCACGGCGACATCGGTCCGTTCGAGATCCGTGGTGCCATCGCGGAGCATGATCAGGCAATAGGGACAGGCAGTCGCGATGGCATCGGGGTTGAGCGCCAGCGCGTGCTCGGTGCGGCGGTGGTTGATCCGCTGGCCCTCATGCTCCTCCATCCACATCCGCGCCCCGCCCGCGCCGCAGCACATGCCCTTGCGGTGGTGCAGCTCCATCTCGACGACGCTCTGCCCCGGGACCGACTCGACGACCCGGCGTCCCTCGTCGTAGACCTCGTTGTAGCGACCCAGGTAGCACGCGTCGTGGTAAGCGACCACCGCCTCGTGGTGCTCGGTGGGCCGCAGCCGGCCCTCCGCCACCAGGCGATCCAGCAGCTGGGTGTGGTGGATCACCTCGACCCCGGTCAGCCCGAATTGTGGGTACTCGTTGCGGATCGTGTTGAAGCAGTGCGGGCACGACGCCACGATCGTCGAGATGCCGTGCTCGCGGTGCGCGGCAGTGAGGGTGGCCACGTTCTCCTCGGCCAGCATCTGGAAGAGGTACTCGTTGCCGGCCCGGCGGGCCGGGTCGCCGGTGCAGGTCTCGCCGCTGCCGAGGACCGCGAACGGCACATCGGCCTGGCGCAGCAGCTGAGCCATGGCGCGCACCACCTTGCGGTTGCGATCGTCGTAGGCGCCTGCGCAACCGACCCAGTACAGGATCGTCTCACCGCCGGCGATCGCGTCAGGCACCGGCTGGCTCGCACTGCCCACGATGGTCCGCCACGGGGAGGCGCCTGGCCGCTCGGCGTGCGCCGGGTTGAGCCGCTCGTCGGCATCGGCCAGCAGTGGCACCTCCAGCCCCTTGGCCCAGTCCATCCGCGCCGCCTTTGTCTGGCCCCACGGGTTGCCGGCCTGCTCCATGTTGCGGAACGCCGTGTTGAGCTCCTTGGGGTTGCGTCCCTCCTCGAGGACCAGGTTCCGCCGGATCTCGACGATCGAGTCGACGTGCTCGATGAGCACCGGACAGCCCTCCACGCACCAGCCACAGGTGGTGCACTGCCAGACTGCCTCTTCCGGTATCGCGTTGTTGACCAGCGGTAGCTCGAGCGCGTCGAATGCCCGCTCACGCGCCAGCCCGAGCGACACATCGGAGGCCTCCAGGCCGCCTGCCGCTCCTCCCTTCGCGGCGCGCTGTGCGGAGGCGGCGGAGGCGAGCGCCGTTTCGGCCATTACGATCTGGTCGCGCAGGCCTTCCATGAAGTGCTTGGGCGACAGGGTCTTGCCGGTCATCGACGCCGGGCAGAACTCCATACAGCGCCCGCACTCGGTGCACGACAGGCCGTCGAGCAGGTGGCGCCAGGTGAGGTCCTTGAGCGACTTGGCACCGAAGGTCGGCTCCTCGCCGTCCGGCCCCGCCTCGGCCTCCAGGTCCATCTTGCGCAGCGCTCCGCGCGGCTGGAGATTGCGGAAGTAGACGTTCGGCTCGCTGGTGATGATGTGGAGGTGCTTGCTGTACGGCAGGTACGCCCCGAAGCCGAGCACAAGCAGGATGTGCGCCCAGCCCATCGCCCCGTAGCCGGCAGCGCCGGCCTCCGGACCGATGGGAGCCAGCAGCGTGGCCAGGGGACCGGCGAGGATGGCGAACGATCGGCTCGCCACACCGGGGAGGGCGACGTAGCGGAATGCGTCACCGAGCAGCTCGGTGACGACGATCGCCAGGATCAGGACGAGGATGATGAACGCGTCCCGGCTCAGCGCCAGACGGGTCGGGCGGATCACCGTGCGTCGCCACGCGGCATATCCCAGCGCAAGCAGGATCAGGCCGATGAACAGGTTCGCGAAGAAGACCACGATCCCCCACAGCCATCCGCCCAGCGGCCAGCCGAGCACGGCCTCCAGGAAACCGTTGGTCAGGTAGTTCCCGGTGGTCGCCAGCAGGATGAGGAAGCCCCAGAAAATGAACGCATGGGCGAGCCCCGGGCCAAGGTCGTTCAGCAGCCGCTTCTGGCCGAAGACGAAGACGCCGAGTCCCTTGATCCGCTCCAGGGGGCGGTCGTGACGGTTGAGCGGCTGCCCGGCGCGCAGGACGGCGACGTGCTGCCCGGCGCGACGCCAGAACAGGACAATCGCCATCCCGACCGGGATGACGACCAGGAAGTAGAACGGGATGGAGGCTTCCATGCGCCCGCCATGGTAGCGGCGGGGCGCGTGGCTCGATGGCTAGTGGTCGCCCCCCGTCACCTGGTCGAGGGCGTGACGCAGCAGCGGGAGCAGCGCGTCGAGTGACTCGAGCGCACCCTTGGGCGAGCCTGGCAGGTTGACGATCAGGCAGCGACCGCGCGTACCGGCGATGCCGCGGCTGAGGGCCGCCATTGGGGTGCTGGCCGCCCCGGTGGACCGTATGAGCTCGGGGATGCCCGGCGCCTCGCGCTCGAGAATGCGGCGCGTGGCCTGTGGTGTGACGTCGGTCGGGGTGAGACCCGTGCCGCCGGTCGTGACGACGAGGCGATAGCCCGCGTCTGCCAGGTGGGCGAGCTCGGTGGCAATCGCCGACTCATCGTCGGGGAGGACGAGCGGCTCCGGCGCCGGCTCGAACCCGGCGTCGCGCAGCGCGGTCACGAGGGCGGGTCCGCTGGCGTCCTCGCGCTCCCCCGCGGCGGAGCGGTTCGAGCAGGTGACCACGATCGCCTGGTGCACGACGTCCGGCAGTTCGGGCACGTCTCCCTGCCGATAGTCGCCGGTGCGCCCGCCGGACTTCTCCAGCAGCTCGACCCGCTCGATGACGATGTCGCGCTGGAGCGCCTTGGCCATGTCATACAGGGTCAGCGCGGCCACGCTGGCGGCAGTGAGCGCCTCCATCTCAACGCCGGTGCGCGCCGTGGCAGCGGCCGTGGTTCGGATCTCGACCGTCCCGGCGTCGCGGTCCGGCGTCAGCTCGACGACGACCCTGTCGAGCGGGAGCGGATGGCAGAGCGGGATGAGGTCGGCGGTGCGCTTCGCGCCCGCGATTCCGGCCAGGCGCGCGGTGATGAGCGCGTCGCCCTTCGGACCACCGGCATCGAGCAGACGGGCCAGCACGTCGGGACGCATGCGCACCGTGGCCCGCGCGGTGGCACGGCGCGCGGTCACCGGCTTGGCGCCGACGTCAACCATCCGCGGGGCGCCATCGTCGTCCAGGTGGGTCGGGCGGCGCTCGTCGCTCATGGCGCCACCGGCTCCAGCAGGATCGCCTCGTACGATGCCCCGATCTCCGTGGCCGCAAGGCCCTCGGGGACCACCAGCAGGGCGTTGGCCGCCGCCAGCGGCCGCACCTGCGCCGACCCCTGTCCGCCGGTCGCACGTGCCACCAGCGTGCCATCCTCGCGGGCCAGCGCCACGCGGAGGTAGGCGCGCCGGCGCGGGTCCTTGTCGATGCGCTCGTCGATCCGGGCAGTCACGCGCTCCCGTCCGTCGCCGGCGAGTCCGAGCATGGCGCGGAGCATCGGCCTCACGAACAGCTCGAAGGTGACGAGCGCGCTCACAGGGTTGCCGGGGAGGCCGACGACCGTCGTGCCGTCGAGCTCCCCGACCGCCAGCGGCTTGCCGGGCTGCACCGAGATTCGCCAGAAGTCGAGCTGTCCGTGGCGCTCCAGCACCGCCCGCACGTGGTCATGGCGTCCGACACTCACCCCGCCGGACACGACCACCAGGTCGGCGCTGGCTGTTGCGTGGCGGAGCGCCGCCTCGATGGCAGAAGGATCGTCGCGCTGTCGCGGGATCGGCACCACCGTTCCACCGGCCGCGACGACCGCCGCGCCGAGTGCCGGACCGTTGGCGTCGTGGATCTGTCCCGGTCCGAGGGGCTCCCCGGGCGCGACGAGCTCGTCGCCGGTCGACAGGATCGCGACGCGCGGGGCCCGCCGGACTACCACGCTCCCGAACCCGAGCGAGACGAGCACCGCCAGCCCCGCCGGGCCGATGAGGGCTGGCAGCTCCAGCCGCTCGCCGGCGGACAGGTCGTGGCCCGCGGCTCGCACGTGAGCGCCGGTCTGTACGCGAGCGGCAATGGTGACCGCCCGCCCATCCTCGGCTGCCTCCTCGATCGGCACAACGCTATCGGCGCCGGCTGGCAGCGGGGCGCCGGTCATGATGCGCAGCGCTGCGCCGCGCGTGAGCGCCGGCAGCTCAGCCAGGCCGGCAGCGATCTCGCCGGTCACCGGGAGCGTCCCCGGGGTGTCCGCGGCGCGCACGGCATACCCGTCCATCGCCGAGTTGGCGAACGGCGGCACGTCCGCGCTCACCGTGATGTGCCGCTCGGCGAGGACCCGGCCACCGGACTCGCTGATCGGCACCGTCTCGACATCGGTCAAACGGGCTCGGGCGATCAGCCGGTCGAGCGCCTCGTCGGCGCTCAGGAGTGGCGCATCGGTCCGGAGCATCTACACCCCGAGCTTGGTGCGGGTGTCGATGAGGCGCAGGATCCCGGTGCGCGTCAGGAGGCCGACCACCGTCCGGGAGTCGGCCTCGACCACCGGCAGCTGGCCCACCTCGCGCGTCTGGAGGAGGCGCATGGCATCCTCCGCGCTCGTCTCGGGCGTGACGGTGGCGAGGTCGGCGTACCGGGTCATGATGTCGGTCACGCGCGCTGCCTCCCAGTTCTCGCGCGGCAGGCGCCGCACATCGGAGAGGGTCACCACCCCCGCAAGGCCACCATCCTCGTGGCGCACCACGAACGACCGATGCTCCCCTCGCAGCATCCGCTCGTTGACGAGGTCGGCCACGGGCTCGTTGGGACCGACGCTGGGAGGGTCGGCCTCCATCACGTCGCGCACCGTCACCCCGCGCAGGCTGCTCTCGACGGTGAGCTGCGCCGCTGCCCCCTCGGCGGCGGTCGAGATGAACCAGCCGATGAGGGCGATCCAGATGCCGCTGAAGAGGCCCCGGGGCTGGAGTGCGAGGTAGACGCCGCCGGCCATCAGGAGATAGCCGAAGAAGCGCCCCACGCCTGCCGCGTTGCGGGTCGCCGCGGTCCGATCTCCGCGCACCCGCCACAGGATGGCGCGCAGGATGCGCCCGCCGTCCATGGGGAAGCCGGGTAGCAGGTTGAAGAGCCCCAGCGAAATGTTGATGAAGCCCAGCCAGCCCACCAGGGCACGCACCTGCGGCTGCGGGATGCTCGCGTCGATGGCGAACATCAGCCCGCCGATGGCAAGGCTGCTGAGCGGCCCAGCGGCGGCGATGAGCACCTCGTCGCGCGCGCGATGTGGCTCCTCCTCGAGGTTGGTCGCGCCGCCGAATATGAACAGCGTGATGCGCGACACCTTCAGCTTGAAGCGGCGCGCCACCAGCGCATGGCTGAGCTCATGGGCGAGGACACTGGCAAAGAAGAGCAGGCTCGTGGCGCCCGCCACCACCCAGTAGAGCGGTCGGGGCCACCCACCGAACTGGGACGGGAACTGGTTGACGGCGAGCGAGTAGGTCACGAGGAAGAAGATCACCAGCCAGCTGACGTGCACGGCGATCTCGATCCCCGCGATGCGCCCGATCCGGAATCCGCCCGTCATGCGGGCGAGTGTAGCCGAGCCTGCCGGCCGCGCCGCCGCATCGCCTCAGCCGACCGGCGCGTCGACGGCGTGCAGCAGCCGCCACCCGGCCACCGACACGGCCACCGCACTTCCCACGATGACCGCGCCGGCGATGAGCGACACCTCATACCAGAACGCCTCGGGAAAGAAGCGGATCAGCATCGAGTCGGGTCCGAAGAGGTACGTACCCTCGCGGAAGAAGAGCTGGTGGAAAGCGATGAAGGCGGCATCGAAGGCCACGGCGAAGACGATGGCCGCGACGACGGCAAGCGTCCCGACCAATCCCGCACCCGCCAGCAGGCCGGCGCCGATCGACCGCGGTCGGCCGCGCAGCGCCCGGCCCGCGAGCAGTCCGGCGACGATGGCCAGGAGGGCGATCAGGCCCAGCAGCCGCACCAGCCCACCGACATCCGCCATGTGGCTGCGCTCGGATGTATCGAGGACCGCCGGTCCCCCTTCCACGAGGCGCACCACGAAGTCGCCGCCGGTCCACAGGTCGAGCAGGATCTTGCCGGTCGCCGCGTCGACCTGCGGCTGCGAGGCACCCAGCAAGAGGGCCGCCCCGGCGCGCTGCTGCTCGAGCGACACGAACCACGGGTTGAAGAGGATCAGCGGGCCGACGAGGGCCACCAGCAGCGCGGTCGCCACGGCCAGGACGGCCACCGCGACCCGCGGCTGCCGGCTCATGGGCACCCGGTGCGCCGGAGGGTCAGAGGGCGAGCCGGGTGGCGCCCAGCACCACGCTCAGCAGCAGGCCGACCAGGGCGACGACGATGGCGCCGAGGAAGGCGGCGCCGAAATCGGCGACCGTGAACCCGAGTGCGAGCTCGCTCGAGATGGCACTCACCAGCAGGAGCATCAGCGCGTTGATCACGAGCAGGAAAAGGCCCATCGTCATCAGCGAGATGGGCAGCGTCAGGATGCGCAGGATCGGCTTGATGTACGTGTTCACCAGGCTGAATGCCAGGGCCACGATGAGCAGCTTCCACCACTCGCCGGTGAAGCTGATGCCGGGCACGATCTGCGTGGCGACCCAGAGCGCGGCGGCATTGACCGCGATCTGAAGGAGGCGCTTGCTGTCCATGCCGACAGGGTAGCCGATCGGTCGCGGAATCGGCGCGGCAGGGAACGGTGGTCGGGGTGGCCGGACTCGAACCGGCGACCTCTAGTCCCCCAGACTAGTGCGCTAACCAACTGCGCTACACCCCGCCGGACGGGCGAAAGTATAGCCCGATGCGGCCCGTCAGCCGCTGAGCTCGTCCTTGCGCTCGCGCGACATGAGGCTTGCCACCGCCTCCAGGGGTGAACGCCCCTCGTGGACGACGGCACGCACCTGCTCGGCTATCGGCAGCTCGGTTGCGTGCTGCGCGGCCAGCTCCAGCGCCCCGGCGACCGTGAAGATTCCCTCGGCCACGCCGGCCAGCTGGACGCGCGCCTCTGGCCAGCTGAGGCCGCCCGCGATGAGCTCGCCCGCGCGCCGATTGCGCGACAGCGGCGACATGCAGGTCGCAATCAGGTCTCCCACCCCGGCCAGGCCGGCGAACGTGCCGGGGTGCGCGCCGGCGGCCACGCCCAGGCGGGTCATCTCGGCCAGCCCGCGGGTGATGATCCCCGCCTTGGCGCTGTCACCGAAGCCGAGGCCGTCCACCATGCCGGCCGCCAGAGCGACGATGTTCTTCAGCGCGCCAGCGAGCTCCACCCCGACGACGTCCGGATTCGTGTACACGCGGAACGTGTCGCGGCCAATGAGCCCGGCCAGGTCGGCGGCAAGGTCCGCGTCCTCGGCCGCGATGACGGACCCGGCCGGCTTGCCGGCCGCGATCTCGCGGGCCAGGTTGGGGCCGGAGAGGACGGCCACCGCGCGCCCCGGCAGCTCGGCGGCAATGACCTCGCTCATTCGGGCGTGGGTGTGCTCCTCGATACCCTTCACCAGCGACAGGATCGGCACGCCCGGATGCAGGACGGGCGCCAGGCGGCGCAGCGTTTCGCGGAGGTGGGAGGACGGCACGGCCGCCAGGTAGACGCGGTAGGGCTCGGCGAGGTGCGTGTCGTCGGTTGCCACGCGCAGGTTGGGTGGAAAGGTCACTCCCGGCAGGTAGCGCGCGTTCTCGCGGCCGTGGGCCAGGCGCTCAGCAGATTCGGTGGCGTGGGTCCACAGCGTGACTGGCCGCTGCGCGTCGGCGAGCTGGACCGCGAGGGTCGTCCCCCATGCTCCCGCGCCGATGACCCCGACCTGGTCGCTCATCGGTCTCAGCGGCGCTTCGTCGAGCGCTTGCGCGGCTTGGACGTGCGGCGCGCGTCCTCCTCCGAGGCGCGCTCGCGGAAGATGAGCTTGATGGGCGTACCCAGGAAGCCCCACTGCTCGCGAATGCGGTTCTCCAGGTAGCGCTTGTAGCTGAAGTGGATGAGCGTCGGGTCGTTGGCGAACACGACGAAGGTCGGCGGTCCGACTGCCACCTGGGTGGCGTAGAAGATCTTCGGCAGGCGGTTGCGGACATGGGCCGGCGGATGGTCGCGCACGGCGTCCATCACCAGCCGGTTGAGCTCGCCGGTCGGCACGCGCCGGTAGCGCTCCTCGGCGACGGTGCGCGCCTCGCGCAGGATGCGCTCGACCCGCTGCCCGGTGAGCGCGGAGGCGAAGACGATGTCGGCCCACGCCAGGTACGGCGCATCGCGGCGCAGGCGCTTCAGCCAGCGGTCGGCGGTGAACTCGTCCTTCTCGACCGCGTCCCACTTGTTGATGACCAGCACGACCCCCCGTCCCGCCTCCAGGACGTAGCCGACCACGTGCGCGTCCTGCGCCGTGTAGCCCTCGGTGGCATCCGTCATGACGATCGCCACGTCGGCGCGGTCGATGGCCTTCAGGCTGCGGAGGACCGAGTAGCGCTCGATGCCGCGGTCGATGGAGCCGCGGCGGCGGATCCCGGCCGTGTCGATGAGGGTCATCGGCTCGCCCTCGAGCTGGATCTCGGTATCGATCGGGTCGCGGGTCGTGCCGGGCACCGCCGACACGATCATTCGGTCGTGGCCCAGCACCTTGTTGATGAACGTCGACTTGCCCGTGTTGGGGCGCCCGACGATGGCCACCTTGGGCGGCCCCATCTCCGACTTCGACAGCTCGGCGAGGTCGTCCTCGGAAAGCTCCGGGTTGGGGACCACGTCTGGCGCCGGCGGCAGGCGGTCGACGATCTCGTCGGCCAGGTCGCCGGTGTTGCGGCCGTGCTGCGCGCTGATGGTGATGGTCGAACCGAAGCCCAGGGCGTAGAACTCGGCTCCCTCGTGCTCGCGCCGCGGGTTGTCCGCCTTGTTGATGACCAGCAGCACCGGCTTGGTGGTGCGGCGCAGCCGATCCGCCACTTCGTGGTCGAGCGGCGCGAGGCCGGCGGCGGCATCCACCACGAAGAGGATCACGTCCGCCTCGTCGATCGCCACCTTCGCCTGGTCCTGGACGCGCTCCTCGATCTCGGTCCCCGGCTCGAGCTCCAGGCCGCCGGTGTCGACCACCGTGAAGTCGCGGCCGCGCCAGTCGGCAGTGCCGTAGACGCGGTCGCGCGTGGTGCCGGGAAGGTCCTCGACGATCGCGACCCGCTCGCCGATGAGCCGGTTGAAGAGCGTGGACTTGCCCACGTTGGGGCGGCCGACGATCGCGACGACCGGGAGTGATGGCATGGCGTCGGCAAGTGTAGCCGTGGGCGTCCGGTAGCATCGGATCATGCGCATCGGTATTGCGGCGACCCGGCTGGCCGGGGTCGACGGGGTGACCTTCGAGACGGTCAAGTGGGAGATCGTGCTCGAGCAGCTGGGTCACGAGATGCGCCTCGTCGCCGGTGACGTCGACGCGCTGCGCCCCAACACGCGCCTCATCCCGCCGATGCACTTCACCCACCCCCCGGCCATGGAGGTGGCCGGTGCCGCGTTCGACCCCACCGCCGACCGGAGCGAGCTGCGGCGCAAGATCCGCCGCCTCGCCGACCAGCTGCTGCCGCCGCTGCGCGACTGGGTGACCCGCAACGCGCTCGACGCGATGATCGTGGAGAACGCATGGGCGATCCCCATGCACCTGCCGCTCGGTGTCGCGCTCCGAGACCTGGCTGCCGAGACCGGGCTGCCGACGATCGGGCATCACCACGACTACTGGTGGGAGCGCGAGCGGTTCGCGACATGCGCCGTGCCCGAGGTGCTGGCCGCGGCCTTCCCGCCGGACCTGCCGAACGTGCGCCACGTGAGCATCAATTCGCTTGCCGCCGCGCAGCTGCTGGAGCGGCGTGGCCTCCATTCGACGGTGGTGCCGAACGTCTTCGACTTCGACGGGGCACGGCCGCGGTCCGCGCGGCGCGAGCAGGTGCGTGCGCAGCTCCGCCGCGAGCTCGGCATGCGGGAGGACGCGCTGCTCGTGGTGCAGCCCACCCGCGTGGTGCCGCGCAAGGGAATCGAGCTGGCGATCGAGCTGGTCGGACGCCTTGCCGATCCGAATGCCGTGCTGCTCATCACCAGCCCCGCCGGCGACGAGGGCACCGAGTACCTGGTCACCCTGGAGCGCCTGGCGGACCGGTGGAACGTCCGGCTGCGCTATGCGGCCGACCGCTTCGCGCCCGACCTCGTCGGCAAGCGGCTCAACCCGGCCCACTCACTGTCGGACGCGTACCTGGCCGCGGACCTCGTCACCTACCCCAGCCTGTACGAGGGGTTCGGCAATGCACTGGTGGAGGCGCTCTTCTACGGGACGCCGGTGATGGTCAACCGCTACAGCGTCTACGACGCGGACATTCGACCGCTC
Organism: uncultured Chloroflexia bacterium; assembly: GCA_963781555.1. Lineage (GTDB taxonomy): Bacteria > Chloroflexota > Limnocylindria > QHBO01 > QHBO01 > JAICQM01. The sequence continues at coordinate 604,911 of CAWAGB010000006.1, forward strand.
GGCCTGCGCATGATCGAGATCGACGGCGCGATCACCGATGCCACCGTCGCGGACGTGCGCGACGTCCTCGCCGATCCGGAGCGCCGCACGAGCGACGCGCGCCACAACTTCCGCATCGGTCGCGAGCACCTCGGCTATGACGTCCTCCGCCGCTCCCTCGCTGAGCTGCTCGCCTAGCCCGCCCTATGCGGCGGCGACGAGGGCGTAGATCCGATCACGGACCTCCTCGAGGTCGACCTCCGGCGTCGATGTGCCGCCGGTGATCCCGATGCGCGGCTTGTCGCGCAGCCAGGCGGCGTGCTCGGCGGCCAGCTCGTCGGCATCGGCGACGTGAATCGTCTCCGGCAGGATCTCGCGGCACTTGACCGCCAGCTCCTTCGTGTTGCTGGAGTTCTTGCCACCCACCACAATCATCGCGTCGACCTCGGCGGCCAGCTTCACCGAATCGTCCTGGCGGGTCAGGGTGACCGGGCAGACGGTGTTCACGACCCGCAGGTCGTGGCATCGACGCAGGCAGAAGGCCGCGAACTCCTCGAGCTTGTGGGGCAGGATCGTCGACTGGCTGAGGACGCCGATCTTCTTGGTACGTGGCACGCGCTCCCAGGTGGATCGGTCCATGTCGTCCACCACGACGTGCTTCTCACCGGCGTACGACCGCACGCCCTTCACTTCCGGATGATCCTCGTGACCGATGATGGCCACGGTGTAGCCGGCCTCGGCCAGCTCCCGCGCGGCCCGCTGCGACTGGAGAACCCAGGTGCAGGTCGCGTCGATGACCTCGAGGTTCTCGACCTTGCCGGACAGCTTCTCCATCTCCGTGCGCGGCACGCCGTGGGCGCGGATGACGAGCGTGCCGCCCTCCACCTGGTCGGCGAGATCGGCGGTGCGAATGCCGCGGTCGGAGAGATCGGCCTTGATGCCGGGGTTGTGCACGAGCTGGCCGAGGGTGGTGACGTCCTTCCCCTCCTCGCGGGCGTGCTTCGCCTTGTCGATGGCGAGGCGCACGCCGTAGCAGAAGCCGGCCCGCTCGGCGATGCGGACCTCGGGACGCGTGGGCGCTGCGGTGGTCATCGCTTCCATTCTAGGAGGGATACGTTCTGGAGGCCGATCCGGACGTTTCCGCCCGGGCAACGTCCGGAGCCCGCGGGCGCGGAATGGGCTCTCCGCTCACCCGCTGTTGCGAACCGTCGCAACGACCGACCGCTGAGGTCCGGTTCGCTCGCCGGACGTTGCAGGCCTGGCAACGCGCCGCACGGCGCTCAGCCCCAGCGACCTCGCTGGCGGGGCGGCAGGAGCGCGGCGATCTCGCGCATGATCCGATCCGTCCCTGCCGCCAGCGCGGTACGGTCGAGGCGTCCATCTGGCTGATGCTCGAGCGTGAACGGCTCCCCGATGCGGATGGTCATGTGCGACCGCTTCGGAATGCGCGCGCGTCCCGGGAAGAGTCGCTGGCTGCCGGCGATGCCCACCGGCAGCAGTGGCGCGCCCGAGCGCATGGCGAGCAGCGTCGCGCCACCCTTCGCCTCGCTGAGCTGTCCGTCGCGCGAGCGGGTGCCCTCCGGGAAGATGGCGATCGGCTCACCGGCGGCGAGCGTTGCGAGGGCGATCCGCTGCGACGCGCGGTCCCCCTCCCCGCGGCGCACGAAGAACGTGCCCGACTGCGCGGCCAGCCAGCCGATGACCGGCCAGCGGCGCATCTCGTCCTTGGCCATGAAGTGCACCACCCGACCGTGACGGCGGCCGAGTGCCCAGCCGAGGATCGGCGGGTCGGCCAGCGAGCAGTGGTTCGAGACGAGGATGTAGGCGCCGTCGGGCATGTGCTCGTCCCCCTCGATGGTGGCGCCACCCACGAGCGACACCAGCCAGCCGGTGATCGTGGCGCCCGGGCCGAAGAACCAGGTGCTCATGCGGGCCGCCCGCGTCGTGCCGGCAGGGCGGCGACGATGGCCTCGACGCACGCCTCCACGTCCATGTCACCGGTGTCGATTACCAGCGCATCCGCCGCGCGGCGCAACGGGGCCACGGCACGCCCGGAATCGGCGGCGTCACGGCGCTCGATCTCCTCGAGGTAGCGGGCGGTGCGCTCCGGGTCCCCCATCTCGCCGGCGCGGCGCGCGGCGCGCACCTGCGCGGAGGCGGTCAGGAAGACCTTGAGGGTCGCATCGGGCAGCACCACGGTCGCGATGTCGCGGCCGACCATCACGGTGGTGCCTCGTTTCGCGGCGGCGCGCTGCACGGCGAGCATCGCGTCCCGCACCTCCGGATGCGCCGATACCGTGCTCACCCCACGATCGACGCGCGGAGTGCGCACGAGGTCGGTCACGTCGCGTCGGTTGAGGAGCACGGTCTCGCGCCGCCCGACCTGCGCCGCGGACGGCTTGCGGACCGCGATCTGCGCCCGTCGCGCCAGGTCGCCCAGCGCGGCGCCATCGGCCAGGTCGAGGTCGTCGTCGAGCGCCGCCAGGGTGAGCGCGCGGTACATGAGCCCCGTGTCGACGAACGTGGCACCGATGCGCTGCGCAACCGCGTAGCCGACGGTGCTCTTGCCGCTCCCTGACGGCCCGTCGATGGCGATGGTGAGATGCGTCCCCCGCCGCGTCGCGGCCGGAGGCGGCGTCCCCACCCCGGCCAGCATGGCCACCTCATCGGCGCGCAGGACGCGCCAGTCCCCCACCCGCAGCCCGTTGATGGCCAGGCTGCCGATCCTCGTCCGCACCAGGCGCTGCACGCGATGGCCGAGCGCGGCGAACAGGCGCCGCACCTCGCGTTTGCGCCCCTCGCCGACGCGCACCCGCACCCACGTCCCGCGCTCGCCGTGGCCGCGCGCCACCTCGCGCGGCGGATCGGTACGCTCGGCGCTCAGCAGGCGTCCGGGGCCGTCGTCGAGCTCGACGCCCTCGAGCAGCTCGTCGATCTCCTCCTGGGTCGGCAGGTCGGCGAGCAGGACGGCGTACTCGCGCTCGACGCCGTAGCGCGGATGCAGCACCCGGTTGGCCCACTCCCCGTCGTTGGTCAGGATCATCAGCCCCTCCGACTCGGCGTCGAGGCGGCCGGCGGGCCAGAGGCGTCCGCGGTGCTCCTGCATCGGGACCAGGTCGATGACCGAGCGCCGGCCACGCTCGTTGCGGCTCGAGGACAGCATCTCCGGCGGCTTGTGGACCGCGAAGTGAACCGATGCCTCCGGCGCCCCGATCGGTCGCCCGTCCAGCTCCACCCGGTCGGTCGTCGGGTCGGCCTTCTCGCCGAGGGTCGCGACCTTGCCATTGACCCGCACCCGGCCCGCGGCGATGAGCTCCTCGGCCCCGCGCCGCGAGGCGACCCCCGCTGCGGCCAGCACCTTCTGGATCCGCTCAGCCGGCATCGGGGTCCGGTTCGCTGATCGCCTGTGCGGTGGCCGACTCGAGCGGCGGCAGGTCCTCGGTGCCGGTCAGGCCGAAGCGCTCGAGGAAGGTGAAGGTGGTGCCGAACAGGGCGGGGCGGCCCGGCGTGTCGCGACGACCGACCTCCACGATGAGGCGCCGATGCAGCAGCGAGCGGATGACGTAGTCGCTGTCGACGCCGCGCACCCGCTCGACCTCGCCGCGGGTGCACGGCTGGCGGTAGGCGATGATCGCCAGCGCCTCGAGCGCCGCGGGCGTGAGACGCGCCTCCTCGCGCGCCGCGTACGCCGCCAGGCGAGCGCCGAGGCGGGGCGCGGTGGCGAGCTGCCAGGCGCCGTCGTGGTGCTGGAGCCGGATGCCGCGCTCCCGCGCGTCGAGCTCCTCGGCGAGATTGGAGAGCGCGCCTTCGGCCTGCAGCGGGGCGACGCCGGCCAGGGTGGCCAGCTCATCGGTGGCGAGTGGCTTCTCGGCGATGAAGAGCACGGCCTCGAAGAAGGCCTCCAGCGCCGCCGGGTCGAGCGGCGCCTCCACCCGGAGCGGTCCCTGGTCGGTCATGCGTCGGGCACCGCGGTGAGTGTGATCGGTCCGAACAGCGTCTCCTGCGTGGCGGTCACCTGCCGGCGACGGACCAGCTCCAGCGCGGCGAGCAGTGTCACCGCCGCCTCGGTGCGACTGCGTGTGGTGGCCAGCACGGCCTGCAGCACGACGCTGCCACGGCGGCCCATGGCGCTCCGCAGGGCAGCGATCTGCATGCCGATCGTGATCTCGCGGGTCATGACCTGCGGCGGAGGCGTTGGCGGCTCGGCGACCTGCGCCAGGCGGGCGAGGGCGTCGGACAGCAGCGTGACCGGCAGCACGGTGGCCGGCGCCTCGGGGAGATCCGTATCGCGGGGCTCGCGACGCATGGCCGGCGCCACCAGGTCGCGCTCGCCCAGGAGGCGTGCCGCGTCGCGCAGGACGCGGTACTCGAGGATCCGGCGGCGCAGCTCCTCCTCGCTCGGCTCCTCCTCGCCCTCGACGAGCGCCGGAAGCGGCTCGGACGGCAGCATGCGCCGCGACTTGAGGAGGATCAGCTGGGCGGCGATGGCCACGAAGTCAGCCAGGTTCTCGGGATCCACCGGGTGGCCGGCTAGGTGGGCGACGTATGCGTCCGCGAGGTCGGCCAGCGGGACGGTCAGGATGTCGAGCTGCCGCGACTCGATGAGGTGCAGGAGCAGCTGCAGCGGACCCTCGAAGACCTCCAGCTGGACGGTGAACGGCGGGGGGTCGCCGACCGGCACCGCGGCCCGCTCCGGGGTGACGGGGATCGGCTCGAGCTGCATCGGTCCGTCAGCTCGCATCATCGGCAGCGCGCAGCGCGTCGGCCAGAGCTGCGTCTGCAGCCGGCACCGGGCCGCGGATGAAATCCCCCACCCGCGCCGGGCACCCAGCGGCCACCGCCGCATCCGCCGACAGCGCCTCGTGGTGCAGGTAGAGGTGGAACCCGTGGCGCCACGACCGCACGTCGGGTGAGGCAAAGCCGGCGAGCATCCTGGGCGCGAATGCGTCGAGCAGCACGCCGCCCACCCGGTGCCACAGCCGCATGGCGTGACCCTTTGCCGCATCGTGGAGCAGGGCCGCCGCCAGCACGTCCGGATCGTCGACCCCACGCCCCAGCAGCCGCTGCGCCACGTCGAGCCCGTGGCGCCGGTCCGCCACGGGCATGGCATCGAAGAGCTCCACCGCCCGCGCCGGCAGCACCTGCCGCACCAGGACCTCCTCGCCGGGGCGCACCCGCGCGGTCAGGTGGCCGACGAACTGCGCCACCCTATGCACCGCCGAGGAGCACCCGGGCGATGAACTGCGCCGCCCGGAAGAGCCAGCTCAGCGGACCCCCACCGGGCAGCACGTAGCTCGCGAGGACCAGGCCCAGCAGGATCATCATCCCGTACTGGGCGTAGCGCTGGAGGGTCATCGCCTGGCGCGCCGGCAGCAACCCCAGCGCCGCGTTGTAGCCGTCGAGCGGCGGGATGGGCAGCAGGTTGAAGAGGGCCAGGATGAGGTTGAAGAGGACGCCAACCTCCAGGAAGTGGCGCACGTCGACGCCATCCACGCCGGCGATGTCGAGCACGCGGTAGGTCACCGCCAGCACGATCGCGACCGAGACGTTGGCGATCGGTCCCGCCGCCGAGACCCACGCCAGACCGATGCGCCCGGGGCGCAGCGCCCCGATGTTAACCGGCACCGGCCGGCCCCAGCCGAAGCCGACCAGCACGAACATCAGCGCGCCCATGGGGTCGATGTGGTCCTTCGGGTTGAGGCTCACCCGCCCCAGCGCGCGCGGCCGATGATCGCCGAGCTGGTCGGCCACGTACGCGTGGCTGAACTCGTGAAAGGTGATGCCCACCACCAGCGCCAGCAGGATGGCCAGGATGCTGATGATGTCGAGGTCGCGCAGGAAGAGCATCTACGCCAGGTCCGGGAGCAGCTCGCGCAGGATGGCCAGCAGGCGCGCCCCGCCCAGCTTGCCCATCTCCATGACCTCCTCGTGGGTCGGACCCACCTCCATCTCCTCGGTGGCCGGATTGGTGATGAGGCTGAAGCCGACGACGCGCCGGTCCGCGTGGCGAGCCACGATCGCCTCGTGCACCGTGCTCATGCCTACCGCATCCGCTCCCAGGATGCGCAGCATGCGCAGCTCGGCGCGCGTCTCGTAGGCCGGACCGGAGAGCATCAGGTACACGCCCTCGTGAAGCGTCTCCCCCGCCCGCTCGGCCGCCGCGCGGGCGCGCTCGCGGAGCGGGGCGTCGAACGCGTCGGCCATCGCCGCGAAGCGCGGCCCGAAGGCATCCAGGTTCGGGCCGAGCAGCGGGTTCTCCCCCGACAGGTTGATCGTGTCGCGGATGAGCATCACCTCGCCGGCCGCGAAGGCCGGGTTGATGCCGCCGGCGGCATTGGTGAGCACCACCGTCTGCGGGCCGAGGGTCAGCACGGCGCGCAGCAGGAGGGTCGCCTCGCGGTGCGAGTAGCCCTCGTACGGGTGGGCACGCCCAGAGAGCACCACCACCGGCGAACCGTGCGCCATGCCGGCGATCAGCTCACCGGCATGCCCCGCGACGGAGCCGGTCGGCACATGCGGGATGTCGGCGTACGGCAGCCGCACCCGCGGCTCAGGATCCAGCAGGTCGACCACCCCGCCCAGGCCCGAGCCGAGGACGAAGACGAGCCGCGGCTCGGCGAGCGCGGACTCGGCGGCCAGCGCGTCGCGGATGGCCGCTGCCGCCTCCTCGATGCGGCGCTGGAGCTCGGCGCCGTAGATCCCGTCCGGGAGGGAGCCCAGCGGGCGATCGGTCATCGGCTAGAACCGCTCCAGGATCTGCTGCTTCTTGAGCTCGTATTCCTCGGGCGTGATGAGCCCCTTGTCGCGCAGGGTGGCGAGGCGCTCCAGGGTGGCGCCGGGATCCTCCGCGGCGCGGGCCGGCTCGGCAGCGGGGGCGACTGGCGCGGGGGCCGGCGCCGACGACGGCGGCGACGCCTGCTCGTCCTCGTAGGCGACCTGCGAGACGCGATCCGACCCGGCGCGCGGCGGGAGTGCCTCGCGGCGGTAGTCCGGCGTCGCCTCGCGACCCTGCGGGCGCCGTGCGGGCGCCAGGTCGGGACGGTCCAGGAGCTCCTTCTGGTTGAGCATCGCGATCTTGAAGGCGACCGGCTCGGCGATCATCGGGAAGTCGCCGATCCCGGCATGCGCCCCCGTCTCCTCGGCCGCCGTCAGGATGTCGAGCGTGCCGTAGTTGAAGATGCGGCCGACCCAGCTCTGGGTGAGCATCGCGTCGTTGATCTTCTCGAGGTTGGAGTCGGACATCGCCTTGTTGAGAATGCCCTCGGAGCGGATCACGCGGCGGTTGGTGATGAGCCACTCCTGGTTGCGCCAGTCCCAGATCTTGAGCGCCACACGGCCGACGGCCAGGAGCAGCAGGAGGAGGGTGCCCACGGTGAGCACGCCATCGATGCCGTCGTTGACGACCGGAGCCTGGTTCGACGCCAGGAAGATGGCGAGCGCAAGCAGGACGACCGCGCCGACGATCCACCAGAACGTCTCGGCGACGACGGCGAACCAGTGCTGGCGGCTCTCGTAGACGATCTCCTCGCCGCGGGAGAGAAGCTTCTCGGCGTAGCTCATCGGCTCAGGTGGCTCCGTGCTCGGGCTGGCCGGTCAGGCGCGTGGATGTGCGCGGGCGTAAACCTCGCGCAGGCGCTCCCCGGTGAGGTGGGTATAGAGCTGGGTGGTGCTGATGCTAGCATGGCCAAGCAGCGTCTGAACGGCCCGCAGATCGGCGCCGCCCTCCAACAGGTGGGTCGCAAAACTGTGCCGGAAGGTGTGCGGCGAAACGTGCGCCGTCACCCCCGCGGCCTCGGTCCAGCGCCGCACCACCTGCCAGACCGATTCGCGGCTCAGGCGCCTGCCGCGCAGCCCCACGAAGACCGCCTCGACCGGCTTACCCTTCGTCCACTCGCGATACGGACCCTCCAGGTACCGATGCAGGCGCTCGCGCGCCTCCTCCCCCATCGGCACGCGGCGCTCCTTGTTGCCCTTGCCGATGACGCGGACCTGCAGGTTCGGCAGGTCGACCCGATGCCGATCCAGCCCGGTCAGCTCGCTGGCCCGCAGCCCGCAGGCGTAGAGCAGCTCCAGCACGGCCCGGTCACGGATCCCGATCGGATCGTCGGCGGGCGGCGCGTCGAGGATGCGCTCCACCTCGTCGATGCTCAGGACGTCGGGCAGGTAGCTGCCCGGCTTCGGGGCCTCCAGCAGCGAGGCGACGTCGCGCTCCACGATCCCCTCCCGCAGCGCGAATCCGTAGAAGCTGCGCAGCGCGGCCACCTTGCGCGCGAGGGTGGTCGCCTGGCGGCCGGCTTTCCGCTGCGCCGCGACCCAGTCGCGCGCCACGTCCGGGTCGTCGTGCCATCGGTCCGTCGCGGCGTCCGCGAACTGCGCGAGATCGCGGCGGTATGCGGAGATTGTCAGAGCCGCCAGCCCACGCTCGACGCGCAGCTCGAGCAGGAACGCCTCGATCGCGTCGGCGAGGCTCGTCACACGCTCGCTGAACGCAGGAGCGCCTTGGCCGCCGCCTGAGCCTCGTCGCCGGCACCGCTGCCGCCGAGCATGGCGGCGAGCTCTCGCGCACGGTCGTCGCCGGTCAGCTCGCGCAGCTCCGTCTGCGTGCGGCCGTCGGTGACGCGCTTCCCCACGTGGAGGTGCGCGTCGCCGTAGGCGGCCACCTGCGGAAGATGGGTGACGCACACCACCTGGTGGTAGGCGGCCAGCGCACGCAGCCGTTCTCCGAGGGCCGTGGCGTGGCGCCCCCCGATGCCCGCGTCCACCTCATCGAAGACGAGGAGCGGCGTCTCGTCGGCCGCCGCCAGCACGACCTTCAGCGCAAGCGAGAGGCGGCTTGCCTCACCGCCCGAGGCGATCCGCGCCAGCGGCCGTGGCGGCTCGCCGGGGTTGGGGGCGAAGGTGAAGGTGACCCGATCCGCGCCCGACGGGCCGAGCTCGGCGTGCTCGACCGCCACCGCCGAACGAGCCGGCCGGCAGGCCGAGCGGCTCCAGCTCCCCGTTGACCGCGGTGGCGAGCCGTTCGGCGGCCAGGCGTCGTGCGGCGGACAGCTCCGCGGCGGCGGCCTCGACCGCGGCGTGCCGCTCCCGCTCCTCGACGCGGAGGCGATCGCGCAGTCCCTCGGCGTCGTCGAGGCGGGCCAGCTCGGCGGCGGCCTCGTCGCCGAACGCGATCACCGTCTCGACCGATGCGCCGTACTTGCGCTCCAGGTCGCGGATCAGGTCGAGCCGCTCCTCGGCGGCAGCCCGGGCTGCCGGATCCAGGTCCACCGCTTCGCCGAGCGATGCCGCATCCCGGCCCAGCTCCTCCGCCTCGGCGGCGATGCCATGAGCGCGCTCCACGAGCGCATCGAATCGCTCGTCGTGGGCGGCGGCGGCCTCCAGCGCGCGGAGCGCGGTGCGCAGGGTGTCGAGCGCGGCTCCCTCGTCGTGCACCGCGCGCGATGCCTCGTGCGCGCTGGCGGCGATCGCCTCCGCGTGCTGTGCGACGCGCAGCCGCGCCTCGACCTCCGCCTCCTCGCCGGGCTGAAGTGCCGCCGCGGTGATCTCGTCGACCTGGTGGCGCAGCAGCTCGCGGCGCCGCTCCAGCTCGCGCTCGTCGGTCAGCAGCTCGGCGGCAGCGGCCACCGTGGAGCGCCACGCGCGCCACGCGTCGGCGACGGCGTCCGTGTCGTGCGCGCCGAATCGGTCGAGCAGGGCCAGCTGATGCGAGCTCTCGGTGAGCCGCTGCTGCTCGTGCTGGCCGTGGATCTCCGCCAGCCGCGACCCGAGCGCCGCCAGGCCGCCGATCGTCACCGCCCGATCGTTGACGCGGGCCGACGACCGCCCGTCTGCCCCCACCTCGCGGCGGACGATGGCCACCCCGCCCTCCGACGTGACGATGTCGTCGAGCGGTGCGTCGGTCTCGGAGGGAACGTCCTCGAAGACCGCGTCGACGCGCAGGCCATGGGCCCCGGTGCGGACGAGGTCCGCCGATGCGCGAGCGCCGAGCGCGAGCGCCAGCGCGTCGACGACGAGCGACTTCCCCGCCCCGGTCTCGCCGGTGAGCACGGTGAAGCCACGCGAGAGCGGCAGGCGGACGTGCTCCAGCACCGCGAGGTTGACGACGGTGAGCTCGATGAGGGGCATCGGTTCAGTACGGCAGCAGGCCGGCCTTGGTGCGCAACAGGTCGTAGAACGGCGTCGCCCCCGCCGGCTCGAGCAGGCGCAGCGGCTCCGCCAGGGCGCGCACCTCGACCGTGTCGCCGGCCATGAGCTCCACGTCCCACTGGCCGTCGATGCTCACGATCGCCGGATCAGATGCCTCGCGCAGGGTGAGCCGTACCACGTGATCCTCGCCGGCCACCACGCTGTGCAGCGGGGAGAGGTAAGACGCGACCGGGGTGATGATCATGTTGCGTAGCCGCGGGTCGAGGATGGAGCCGCCCGCACTGAACGAGTAGGCGGTCGAGCCGGTCGGGGTCGCCACCACCACCGCATCGGCCACGTACGTCGCGAGGTGCGAGCCGGAGACCTCCACCTCCAGGCGGATCATGCGCACGCGCTTGCCGCGCGCCACGACCACCTCGTTGAGGCAGGCGTGCCGCTCCTGCGTCCCGTCCGGGCGGGTGATGGTCGCCTCGATCCGGAAGCGCTCCTCGACCGTCGAGTCGCCGGCCAGGATCTGGTCCAGCGCACGCTCCAGGTCGACGGTCTCGACCTTGGCCAGGAAGCCGACCCGGCCCAGGTTGATGCCCAGCGCCGGCACGCCAGTCTCGCCGAGCGCGTTGGCGGCACGCAGGAACGTCCCGTCCCCGCCGAGCACGCACACCAGGTCGGTCTGCGCGGCGCATTCGCGCGCGATGGTCGCCCGATCCTCCGCCTTGGCGTCCCACGCATCGACCCCGTTGGCGGCGCACCACGCATGCGCACGTGCCAGGACCGCGCGGGCCTCGGCGTTGTACGGGTTGAAGGCGAACCCGATGCGCCGCAGCCCGCTCACTCGGCGTCACCGGCCCGCTGCGCACCGATCGCCCGTGCCAGCGCGTCGATCTGCTCGCGCAGGGCGTTCAGCTGCTTGGCCACGTCGCCATCCGAGTGGCTGTCCTGGACCGCCGCGTACGAGCGATCCAGCCCCGCCGCGATGAGCGCGCGCATCAGGCTCGACGGCGAGACACCGCGCGCTCGGGCGGCTGCCTCGACGCGCTCCAGCAGGGCGTCCGGCATGCGCAGGCTGACGATCTGCCGCATCGTGTCGGTCGCCGGGTCGTGCAGCGGCGCCTCGATCGTCTCGAGCCCCTCGAAGCCGACCGACAGCTGCTCGACCTCCCCGCTGCGGCCGCCACGTCGTCTCATCTCGTGGCGCATCGTAATACGCGCGTGCTACGCCACGCGCCTCGATGGCCGCGTCGACCATCGGCGCCCAGCCGGCGCGTGTCCGCGCCACGCACCAGCAGGGCGAGGAACTCCACGTTGCCGTCGCCGCCGGTCACGGGCGAGCGAATGATGCGGCGTGGCCGCGAGCCCGGCCGCGGCGGCATCCGCCGCCACCCGCAGCAGCACCGCGCGCCAGACGGCGGGCTCGCGCACCACCCCACCCCGCGGCACGTCGTCGCGGCCGGCCTCGAACTGTGGCTTCACGAGGGCGACGACGCGGCCGTCATCGGTCAGCAGGCGTTCCACGGCGGGGAGCACGAGCGCCAGGCTGATGAATGACAGGTCGAGGGTCGCCAGCGCCACCGGCTCGGGGAGCGCCTCGAGAGTCCGCAGGTTGGTGCGCTCCATGCTCACCACCCGCTCGTCGCGACGCAGGCGGTCGATCAGCTGGCCGCGTCCCACGTCTACCGCGTAGACGATCCGCGCGCCACGGGCGAGCAGCACGTCGGTGAAGCCGCCGGTCGACGCTCCCGCATCCAGGCAGGCGAGGCCTGCCGGATCGACCGCGAAGGCGTCGAGGGCGGCGTCGAGCTTGTCGCCGGCGCGGCTCGCCCAGCGGGGACGGGCGACGAGCGACAGCTCCACGTCGGGGGCCACGGGCTGGCCGGGCTTGAGGGTCCGGTTCGGGGCGCCGGCCAGGTCCACCTGGCCGGCGAGGATGATGGCCTGCGCCTCCGCCTTCGAGCGGGCGAGGCCGCGATCGACGAGGAGTTGGTCGAGCCGGACGCGGGCCACCTAGCCGGCGGCGCCGACCTCGGCGCGCGCAGGCACGCCGCCGAGCGCCTCGCGGACCTGCGCCAGGATGCCCGGCTCATCGATGCGCTGCTGGCGCCGCAGATCGTCGACCGCGCCGTGGTGCACGAATCCCTCGGCCAGCGCGACCTTGTGCAGCGGCACGTGGACGCCGGCGCGGTTGAGCGCGTCGAGCACCGCGTCGCCGAAGCCGCCCATGGCGGCCGACTCCTCGGCGGTGACCACCAGGCGCTTGCCCGCGGCATGCTCGGCGAGGAGCGCCTCGTCGAGCGGCTTCGCCCAGCGGGCGTTGATGACGGTCGGCTGCAGCCCGTCTTCGGCGGCAAGCGTGTCGGCCACGCGCAGCAGGCGCTGCACGATGGGTCCGAACCCGGTCAGCAGCAGGTCCGCGCCGGCACGCAGCACCTCGCCGCGGCCGATCTCGAGCGGCTCGCCGTCGCGGTCGGGGAGGTCCTCGCCCGCGTCGCGCGGGTAGTGCAGCGAGATCGGTCCGTCATTGCCGGAAGGCGGTGACGACCATGTCGCGCAGCTCCTGCTCGTCCTTCGGCGAACCGATCACCAGGTTCGGCAGGGAGCGCTGCGCGGACAGGGTGAACATCCCCTGGTGGCTCGTGCCGTCCTCGCCAACGAGGCCGGCACGATCGATGGCAACCAGCACGGCTGCGTCGTTCTGGCACACGTCATGGACGAGCTGGTCGTAGGCGCGCTGGCTGAAGGTCGAGTAGAGCGCCACCACCGGCCGCTTGCCGGCCAGCGCCAGGCCGGTCGCCATGGTCATCGCGTGCTGCTCGGCGATGCCGACGTCGAAGAGGCGCTCCGGGAAGTGCTCGCCGAAGCGGGCCAGGCCGGTGCCGGTGGGCATGCCGGCCGTGATGGCGCAGATGCGCTCATCAGTCCGCGCCAGGCGGACCAGCTCCTCGGACGAAGGTCTGGGTGTAGGTCTTGGCCTTGTGCGACGCCCGCGGGCGCGGGGACCGCCTCCTCGGTCGGGTCGATGAGGGTCAGGTCGACCGGCGGCAGGGATGCGCCGTGGAAGCTGACGCTGTCTTCCTCGGCGGGCGCATAGCCCTTGCCCTTGATGGTCTTGACGTGCACGAGCACCGGTGTCGGCAGCGCGAACGCCTTCTCGAATGCGTCCTCGAGCTCTTCACGGTCGTGGCCGTCCAGCACGCCGATGTAGGTGACGCCCATATCCTCGAAGAAGCCGACCTTGGCCCACGAGCGCTTGAAACCCTCCTTGGCCCAGGCGACGGTGTCGAAGGCCGCCTGGCCGATGAGCGGGATGCGAGGCAGGGCGCGCTTTCCCGCCTCCTTCGTCTCCTGGTAGGCCCGCGACAGGCGCAGCTTGTTGAGCCGCGTGGCCAGGCCGCCCACAGACGGGCTGATGCTCATCTCGTTGTCGTTGAGCACGATGAGCAGCCGCGTCCGCATGTGGCCGACGTGGTTGAGCGCCTCGAGGGTCAGGCCGCTCTGCAGCGCTGCGTCGCCGACGCACACGGCGATCCGCTGGGCTCGCTCCGCCGAGCCCCGCGGAGCGAGGTCGCGTGCGGCCGCCAAGCCCACCCCGATGCTCACCCCCGTGCCGGCGTGCCCGCCGTCCATCACGTCGTGCGGCGACTCGCCGCGGCGCGGGAAGCCGCCGACGCCGTCCACCTGGCGCAGGGTGTGGAAGCGTCCGTAGCGACCGGTGAGCAGCTTGTGGGCGTATGCCTGGTGCCCCGTGTCCCACACGATGCGGTCGCGCGGGGAGTCCATCACGCGGTGGAGCGCCATCGTGATCTCGACCGCGCCCAGCGAGCTGGCCAGGTGGCCGCCGGTGGCGTGCACGGTGCGGATCATCTTCTCGCGCAGCTCGGCGGCGAGCTGGGCAAGCTCTGGCTCCCCCATGCCGCGCAGGGCGGCCGGATCGGTCAGGGTATCGAGGATGGGCACGCGGTCAGTCAGGCTCCAGTGGCGCGGTGATCGAGTATAGAACGATCCGCAGGGGGTTCCGCGTCACCCGATCCGGTGGCGGAGCACGCGGCTCGTCTTCACCAGCGCGTAGCCGTGGCGCTCGTAGAACCGATGCGCCCGCTCGCGCTCGACGCGCGAATAGACCTGGACCGATGGCAGTCCGCGCCCCCCAGCCCACGCCTCGGCGGCGGCCAGCAGGGCAGCCCCCACGCCGTCCGAGCGATGCGTCTCGTCCACCACCATGCCCGCGATCTGGGCGTGCGGCGCCGAGGTGAGCGGGGTGCGGTGCTGCACATGGATCCAGCCGATGGCCGCGTCGGTGGCATCGACCGCCACCAGCACCGCGTCGTCGCTCGCCAGCACCCGCGCCAACCGCTCGGCCTGCTCGGCCGCCTCGACCGGGTAGCCGAGCTGGGTGGTGAGCGGCGCCAGCGCCGGCGCGTCGTCGAGGCGCGCGCGGCGGACCCGAGGGGCCGTCACTCCGGCTCGGGAGGCACCGTCGACGGCTCCGCCGCGGCCGCGGTCCCTGCGCGGCGGCCCAGCTCGCTGATCGTCAGCTCTGCCTCGCGCAGCCGCGACTCCGACGCGGCGTGGAGGCGCAGCCCGGCCTGGTAGAGGCGGATGCTCTCCTCCAGGCCCACGCTCCCCGCCTCCAGTGCCTGGACGATCCGCTGCAGCTGCGCCACCAGCTCGTCGAACGGCCGCTCCCCGAGCGCCGCGTCGTCGAGCGCCTCGATGGCCCCCACGTCGATGGTCATTCCGCCTCCCGCTGCCGCGCCTCGGTGACGCGGGTGCTGAGAGTACCGTGCGCCACGGTCACGGTGAGCGAGGCGCCCGCCGGCGCGGCTGCGGGGTCGCGAACCACCGCACCGTCATCGGTCTGGGCAATCGCATAGCCGCGCTCCAGGGTCGCCTGCGGTCCGAGGGCCCGGAGGCCGTCGCGCAGTCCGTCGAGTGTCGCGCGGTCACGCACCGTGCGCGAGGCCAATGCGCGGGCGGAGCGGTCCACCAGGTCGGCGGTCCGCTGGCGGACCGCGGCGATGTCCGGCGCGGCTGCGCTGAGTGCGCGTCCCTCCGAAGCCACGAAGCGGCGTCGCTCCTCCAGCCGGCCGAGCAACGCTGCCGACGCACGAGCCCGGAGGCGCAGGAGGATTGCCGGCAGCTGGGTCCCGTCCGGAGTGGCGAGCTCGGCGGCCGCCGACGGCGTGGGTGCGCGCACGTCGGCCGCGAAGTCGGCCAGGGTGACGTCCGACTCGTGGCCGACGCCCACGATGATCGGCACCGGGGAGCGGCGCACGGCGCGCACCACGCGCTCGTCGTTGAACGGCCACAGGTCCTCGAGCGAGCCGCCGCCGCGGGCCAGGATGATGACGTCCAGCTCGGGGCGGGCGTAGATGCGCTCCAGGGCTCGGACCACGGACGGTGCCGCGGTGGCACCCTGGACGATCGTCGGCGACAGGACGACTTCCACCAGCGGGAAGCGGCGGCGCAGGACGTTGCCGATGTCGCGCCACACCGCGCCGACGGGGGAGGTGACGACCCCGATCCGCCGCGGCCAGCGCGGCACGGGCCGCTTCAGCCGCTCCTCGAACAGCCCCTCGGCCGCGAGGCGGATGCGGAGCTGCTCGTATTCGGCGTGCAGGTCGCCGGCACCGGCAGGCGTGACCGACTCGACGTACAGCTGGTAGACGCCCTGCGCCTCGTAGGCACGCACCCGGCCATGGCAGATGAGCTGCATGCCGTGCGCGGGGCGCACCGTGGCGCGCGCCAGCTCCTCGCGGAAGAGGACCGCCTTCACCTGCGACGCGCCGTCCTTGAGGGTGAAGAAGCAGTGCCCGGATGGCGGGAACGACGGCTGGCTGACCTCGCCCTCGACCCACACATCGGCGAGCGTGGCGTCGCCGTCGAGCAGGGTGCGCACGCGACGGTTGAGATCGGCGACGCGCAGGATGCGCGGTGCGGCGCGCGGCCCGTCCCAGAGGGTCGGCTGCTCCGCGCTCATGCGTCCCGACCGGACCTACTGGACCCGGGTGACGTACTCGCCGGTGCGGGTGTCGACGCGCAGCGTGTCGCCCTCGTTGACGAAGAGCGGCACCTGCACCACCAGGCCGGTCTCGACGGTGGCGGCCTTCTTGGCACCGGTCGCCGTGTCGCCGGCGAAGCCGGGATCGGTCTGGGTCACCACCAGGTCGACGGTCACCGGCAGGTCGACGCCCAGGATCTCGCCCTCGTGGCTGGAGACGAAGACGTCCGTGTTCTCCTTGAGGAACTTGGCGTCGTCACCGAGCAGCGTGGCGTTGACCGCGAACTGATCGTAGGTCTCGCTGTCCATGAAGTGGAACGTGTTCTCGTCCCCGTACAGGTACTGCACCCGGCGCTGCTCCACCCGGGCACGCGGCCAGCGTGTGCCGGCCTGGAAGGTGCGCTCGATGATGTCGCCCTTGCGCACGTTCTGCATCTTCATGCGGACCTGCGCGGAGCCGCGGGCCATCTTGATGTGCGTCCAGTCGAGGACCTTCATCAGCTGACCGTCCAGCTCGATGATGATCCCCTTCTTGACGTCGCCGGTGCTGATCAATCGTTGCTCCTGTGTGGACCGAGGGGTGCGGACGAAGGATAGCGCGGCGCCGTTCTAGAGGACGATCGGCTCGCGCGGGGCGTGCGTGAGGAGGCGCGCGCCGCCTTCCTCGACCACCACCAGGTCCTCGATCCGTATGCCGGTGATCCCGGGCAGGTATACCCCCGGCTCGATGCTGAACACCATCCCCTCGGTGAGTGGCTCGTCGAAGCTGAGCAGGAACGGGTCCTCGTGCGTCTCCAGACCGATGCCATGGCCGAGGCCATGGCTGAACGCCGCCGCCTGGCCGGCTGCGGCGATGA
Organism: uncultured Chloroflexia bacterium; assembly: GCA_963781555.1. Lineage (GTDB taxonomy): Bacteria > Chloroflexota > Limnocylindria > QHBO01 > QHBO01 > JAICQM01. Next base: position 621,888 of record CAWAGB010000006.1, read on the forward strand.
CGCCACGCGCGGCGGCGTCGATCGCGGTGCCGGTGACGCCGGGTCGCACCGCGTCAATGGCCACCGCCTGCGCCTCTCGGACCAGCGCGTGCAGCTTGACGATCTCGGCCGGCACGTCGCCGATGCACAGGGTGCGGGTCATGTCGGAGCGGTAGCCGTCGACCTGCGCGCCGAAGTCGAGGAGAAGCACGTTGCCCGGCTCCACGACCGCCTCCGACGGCCGACCGTGCGGCATGGCGGCGCGCGGGCCGGCCTGGACCAGCGGGTCGAAGGCCAGCGCCTCCGCGCCATTGGTGCGCAGCCACGCCTCCAGCTCCCAGGCGACCTGGCGCTCGGACATGCCCGGCACGATCCAGGTCAGGAGGTGGTCGAATGCCGCGTCGCCGACCGCCGCGGCACGCTGGAGCGCGGCCACCTCTGATGCGGTCTTGACGAGTCGCAGCCGAGCCAGCATCCGGTCCGCGTGGATGAGCTCGAGGCCGGGTGCCGCCTCGGCGATGCGCGACGCGTCGCGGTGCGAGATGGCGTCCGACTCCAGCCCGACGTGCACGGCCCCGCGCTCGACGAGGAGCTCGGGCAGCAGCTGGTGGATGCGCCGCTGCCCGCTTGCGATCAGTTCGAACATCGGCGCCTCGGAGCGGGCCTGCTCGGCGTAGCGCGGATCGGCGCAGATGAGCGCCTCGTCGGGCGTGACGAGCAGCGTGCCGCTCCACGACGCGGTGGCCCGCTCCCCGCGCGCCAGGGTGAAGCCGGCGAGGTAGCGGATCGACGCATCGGCGGTGACGACCACGGCGTCGAGCTCCAGCTCGGTCATCCCGGCACGCAGGCGCGCCAGGCGTTCCGCCGTGTCGGTCACGCCCCGGCGCACTCCTCACGAGCAATGGCGATGTTCGCCTCGTGCTCCGCGTTGGTCCGAGCGAAGTAGTGCGAGCCGTCCCGCACGCCGCCGGGACAGCCCGCGACGAAGTAGAGGTAGCCATCGGCCAGGTTCGCGTCGGCGACCGCCTGCAGCGAGGAGGTGCGCGGCGCGGCGATCGGCGACGGCGGGAGGCCGGCGTTCAGGTACGTCTGGTAGCCCGACAGCTCCTCCGGGAGCACGACCTCGCTGCCACCCACGGTCAGCTGCGGCCACCAGTCGATGCTCGCCCATTGGCCCACCGGGGCGGTGCCGTGCTCCGCGGTGGCGAGGCCGTACTGGAGGGTCGGGTCGGCGTTGAGGATGCCGTTCGTCTCGCCGTTCTCCGGGTTCAGGATGCGGTTGATGTAGACCGCCGCGATGAGCGGCCGCTCCTCTTCCAGCACCGCCTCGCGCTCGACGATACTGGCGATGATGACCGCCTGGTCGATCGTCAGGCCCTTCGCCTCGATCGCGGTCCGCAGCTCCGGTGTCAGCTGCGCCTCGAACTGGTTAAGCAGGAAGACCAGGACCTCGGTGGCGTTGAGATCCGCCTCCATGTTGTACGTCTCGGGGCGCAGGTACCCCTCCAGCGACCGCCCCGCGGGCAGGTCGGCGAAGAAGTCGTAGGCGTTGAGGATCTCAGCCGGTGGAGCCTTGGCGAGCTGCGCGAACTGCTCGAGATTCATCGACAAGTCGGACTCGCCCAGCGCCACGGTGATCTCCTCGATGCGCGTCGCCTCCGGTATGCGGACATCGACCGTCTCGATCGCGACCCCCTGGAGACGGGCGACGATCTCGCTCGGCCGAAGCGTGGTGAGAAAGTCGTACGTACCATCGGCCAGGGTGCCTTCGCGACCGGCCTGCAGGACCGCGTTCTGGAACGCCAGCTGACTGCGCACGACGCCTGCCTCGACGAGCAGCTCGCCGATCTCGGCATCGGTCATGCCGGGCTCGATGGTGACCGTGACGCGCCGACGCTGATCGCTCGCCGGCGCGTCGGAGAGGGCATCGGGCTGATACCAGTTCACGAAGTCGCGCACGATGCCGTGCTCGACAGCCCCGGGGTTGTCCTCGACCCACGCCATCAGGCGCGGCGCGAAGGCCAGGAAGCCGACGAACAGCACGATCCCGAGGACGGCGATGACCGCGGCGAACCAGGCCAGCAGGACGACCGGCTGCAGGCGTCGCTTACGGCGCAGGGGGGACTCACGCTGCTCGCGCAGCTCGCGCATGCGGGAGTTCCGACGCTCCTCGAGCTCACGGCGTGGCGTCCGACGGCTCATGCAGGCTCCTCAGTGATCGGGTGCGAGTGGCTCCCGGCGTGCCCCCTGCCGGCCAGGTCGTCCAGATATTGTTGCAGGATCAGGCGCGCCGCGGCGGAGTCGAGCTCCCCAGTGACTCGCGAGGGGCGGCGTCCCGCGGCATCGAGGTCGCTCCGCGCCTGGGAGCTCGTGAAGCGCTCGTCGACGTAGATGACCGCGCGCTCGCTGAGCGCGGACAGCTGATCCCCGAACGCGCGCGCCCGCGTCGCCTGCGCGCCCTCCGAGCCGCGCTCCAGCAGCGGCAGGCCGATGACAAAGCACGCCGCGCCCTCGGCGTCGGCCAACGCGAGAAGCGCTGCAAGATCGTCGCGCTCGTTGGTGCGGCGATGCGCGCCGCGGGCGAAGGCCATCCCGGTTTCCGTGTCGCCCACCGCCAGTCCGATGCGCCGCGACCCATGGTCGATGCCGATCAGGCGGCTCACGGCGCCGCCGACGGACGTGCTGATGGCTGCGCGTCGACCGCCGACTCGATGGCGAGCTCGACCCGCCAACCGATGCCGGTCACGCGATCCACCCAGCCCGGCCACAGCTCGACCGATGCCGGCCCGATCGGCTCGAGGGCTGCGATGACCCCCTCGGGGGTCTTGCCCGCGAGCGAGGCGCGCAGCGCGTCCGCATCGATCACGGGTCGAGTCGCCGCTGTCACGTGGACCGGGATGCGGGCGGTCTCGCCCGTGACGGCGGGAGCGTCCACCGTGACCGCAACCGCATCCGCCACCAGCTCGCGTCCGTCGGCGACGGCGTCCGGATCCTCGGCCAGGCGCGCCGCGGCCGCGGCCTCGACCTCGTCGCGTGCCAGCCAGCGGACGGTCCAGCGGATGGTGCCAGCCAGGTCGAAGGTCGTATCACCCTCGCGACCCACCAGGTCCTCGGGGACGCTGACGTCCACGACCTCGTCACCCTCGGCGGGTTGGAGGTAGATGCGCATCGGGTCATCGGCACGAGCCGCGGCGATCTCAGTATCGAGTTGCGTCCGGAAGTCTTGGAGCACGCCGTCGACATCGGTCTGTTCGACGACCGGGACGTCGTCCGCCGCACCGTCCACCGTGGGATCCGGATTGTTGACCACCCGCAGCCGGGAGTTCGGGAAGCCGCGCAGCCGCGAGCCGGTGGGCTCTGAACGCATCGTGTCGATGGCCTCGGCCGCGACGTTGCCCGCCGGCCCCGGCTCGGCCGCGGTGACGGCCACCGACTCGGTGCCGGGAGCGATGGTTCCGTCGCCGGTCAGCCCGCCCGGCGGCACCACGACGGTAGCGCCGGTGAGGAAGACGATCTCGGCGGCGGCGACCTCGGTGCCCGCGGGGACCTCGACGGCCACGGTGTTCCAGTTCTGGAGCACGACGACGCCGGTTGCCTGCACACGCACCTCGCGGATGCCGGTTGCGGTGCCTGAGCCATTCACGGATGCCTCCCCGCTCTCTGACTGGATCGCGAGCTCGTCGCCGGTCTGGAGCTCGTAAGCGAATGGACCGATGGCCGCCGTGCGCGGCACGACGTGGATCGTGGCGCCGGGAAGCAGGATCGCGGCGGCCGCCACCGCGCCGACCAGGAGGAGGGCGGCAGCGGCCAGCAACGCGACCGGAACGGGGCGACGTCGTGGAGTCCGCCGCCGTACACGCGGCGCTGCGGCCGGGACAGGTCGCGCGACCGGCACCGCGCGCGTCTCGTCAAACGACGGATCGCGCTCCGGGCCAATGGCGGGTGGCGGCACCGGGATCGCGCGCGAGCCACGCGCGACGGTGATCCTCGCTCCCGCAGAAGGGCCGGTGGGCGCGACGCTCACGTCCCGCAGCTCGCGCGCCTCGCTCAGCGACGCTGCCGAGGCAATTCCCGCTTCCGCGGCCAGGGAGCGAGCCGCGGCATCCGCGACCAGGATCAGCTCGCGTCCCTCGTCGCGGGCCAGGCCGCCGAGGAGGCGCAGGCCCATGGCCGAGGTGGTCGCCTTGGTGCGACCGGGCGCCACCAGGATCACGCGCCCCGTTTCGGTCTCGCGCACGCGGCGGACGACCGCGGTGATCTCGTCATCAGGCTCCAGGTAGATGACGGTCGGCGTCGCGTCACTCACAGGTCGAGGCTCCGCACGGCGCGGCGCATCGCGCGCTCCGCGGCCGATGCCTGGATGTCGAGGATCAGCGCCTGGTGGGCGAGCGCCATGGGCGTCACGTCCTGCTCGGTGGTCAGCGCCCCGGTCTCGTCGTGAACGCCGGCAACGTCTGACGGCGCCATGGCGCGGACCACGGGCCGTCTGGCGAATGGCAGCTCGCGCCACCACGCCTCCTCGGCCAGCGCTGCACCCACGTGGGGCAGGCGTGACCCGCCGCCACACAGGAAGACGCGGCCGGGCAGCAACTCACCCGCCGCCAGGTCGTCGATCATCATTCCCACCCCGCGTCGCCACACCGCGGCATCCTCCCCCAGCGCGGCGTCGATAGCGTCGCGATCCAGCCCGTCGGGGAGTGCCCGGTCCTCGGCGAGCGCCACCTTGGCCGCCTCCGCGCGGTCGAAGCCCAGGTCGAACCGATCGACGAGGCCCTTCGTGAAGGCCCGGCCACCCAGGGCCAGCATCTTCGTGCCCGCCACGCCGCCCTTGCGCACGAGCGCCACGTCGGTCGTCCCGCCGCCGACATCGACGAAGATCGCACCAGCGTCGCCGAGCTCGCCCGGATCCAGGCAGGTCGCGACGGCGTACGGCTCGGCAATCACCCCCAGCAGCTGCAGCTTCAGCGCATTGGCGACCGATTGCAGCGCGCCGAGGTGGACCATGGGCGCGAACGCGTTGAAGAGGCTCAGCTCTACCTGCGCGCCGGTGAAGCCAATGGGATTGCTGACCGGGTAGCCGTCGATCTTGATCTCGGTGATCGCGGCGTGGACGAGGCGCACGTCGAGGCGCGGCACGCCGGCCTCCCACGCGATCTGCGACTCCGCCTCCTCCAGCGCCCGCTCCTGCGCCCGCTCCACGATGCGCTGCAGCTCCGCCTCGTCGAGCGGGCTGCGCGGGTCGTCGCGACGGCTGGCGACCACCGAGGTGGTGCCCTTCACCAGCTCACCGGCGATCCCGATCACGGCCGGTGCCGGCCGTCGTTCGGCCACGGCCGCCGCCTCCGCCAGGGCGGCCGCGCAGTTGGCGACGACGGCATCGATGTCGCTCACCGTGCCGGACTGCATGTGCGCGAGGCCCTGCCGGCGCCGGCCCGCCCCGCGGACACGGGCATCGAGCGACCCATCCTCCCCCTGGGTGGCGGTCACCACGAGCGCCTTGGCGTACTCGGTACCGATGTCGAGCGCGGTGATGGCCAGTGCCCGGGCGCGCCCGGCGCGCATCCGACCGGCGACGCGACCGATCAGGTCCTGCATGCGCCCTCCTCCGCGGTGCGCGTCTCAGCCGCCTTCCAGGCCGGCGAGCGCCTCGAGGGCCAGCCGCGCGGCCTCGGCGAGCGCCTCGTCGAGGCGTGCCGCGTCCTTACCGCCGGCCTGTGCCAGCTCCGGTCGGCCGCCACCACCGCCGCCGAGCAGTGGTCCGACGGCGCGGATGATCTGGACTGCGTCGAAGCCCTCCGCAGCCAGGTCACGACTGGCGGCCACCAGCAGAGCCGGCTGGTCGCCGCGCACCCCGGCCACGACCGCCACGAACCGCCCGGTGATGCCGCGCAGGTCGTCGACCAGGCCGCGCAGCGCCGTGGCATCGGCATCCGGGTAGCGGGCCACGACGACCTTCGCCGTGCCGGCGTCGCGTGCCTCGGCGAGCGCGCCGGCGGCATCGAGCCGCTGCTCGGCGGCGCGCGGCGCCTTCGCGGCCTTCTCCGCCTCGCGGAGCCGTGCGAGGAGCGCCTCCACGCGCTGTGGGACCGCCTCCTCCTTATCGCCCAGCAGCTGTGCCGTCGCGCGCAGCGCCTCCAGCCGGGTGGCGACCAGCTCAGCCGCCGCCGCTCCGGTGACCGCCTCGATGCGCCGCAGGCCGGCGCCGATGCTCGACTCGCCGGTGATCAGCAGCTGCCCGATCTGGCCCGTGGCGCCGACGTGCGTCCCGCCGCACAGCTCCTTGCTGTAGCCCTCCACCTGGACGACGCGCACCGATTCGGGCACGTACTTCTCGCCGAAGAACATGTCGGCGCCCAGCGCCTGCGCCTCGGAGATGCTCATCACCTCCGGCCGCACGGTGGCGTTGCGTCGGATCTGCTCGTTGACGAGCCGCTCGATCTCGCGCAGCGCGTCGCGCGGGGTCGCCTTCTCGCCGGGGAAGTCGAAGCGCAGCCCTTCCGGCGCGACGTGCGACCCGGCCTGCTTGGCCTGCTCTCCCAGCACGTCGCGCAGCGCGCGGTGGAGCAGATGGGTGCCGGTGTGGTTGCGTGCCGCCGCCCAGCGCCGCTCCGGGTCCACGCGGGCGGTGACCCGGTCGCCCTCGGCAAGCTCACCGGACATGGTGCCGATGTGCAGGATCGCGTCGCCGGCACGCTGGGTGTCCTCGACGGCCAGCCTGCCGCGCTCCCCGGTCAGCTCCCCGCGGTCGCCGACCTGGCCGCCGCCCTCGGCGTAGAACGGCGTGCGGTCGAGGACGACCGCCGTCCGTCCGTCGTCGATCTGCGCGACGCCGGTGATGCTCAATCCGTCCCCATCGGTCTTGTTCGGATAGCCCACGAACTCGGTGCGCAGATCGGCGAGTGCGTCGGGGATCGCCGCGGCCGCGCGCGCCGTCCCGCGCGAGCGCTGACGCTGGTCGGCCATGGCCGCTTCGAAGCCGGCACGATCGACACCGATCCCCGACTCGCCGGCCATCTCCACGGTCAGGTCGATCGGGAATCCGAACGTGTCATGCAGGCGGAACGCGTCCTCGCCGCTGATCTCCCCGCCCTTGGCAACCAGCTCGGCGAGCCTGGCGCTGCCGGACTCCAGGGTGCGAGCGAACTTGGTCTCCTCGCCTTCCACCTCCGCGAGGATGCGGTCGCGCTCGGTGTCGAGGGCCGGATATGCCTCCCGCATCAGCTCGATCACGACCTCGCAGGTCTGGCGCAGGAACGGCTGAGTGATCCCCATGAGCCGCCCGTGGCGGACGGCGCGGCGCATGATGCGGCGCAGGACGTAGCCAGCGCCATCATTGGCGGGATGCACGCTCTCGGCGAGCAGGAAGGTCATGGCCCGCGAGTGGTCGGCAACCACCTGGTAGCTGAAGCGCTCGCTCTCCACCGTCTCCGGGTCGTGCCCAATGAACGCCGCGAGGCGCTCGATGATCGGCACGAACAGATCCGTCCGGTAGTTCGAGTCGACGGCCTGCACCACGCTCGCGATACGCTCCAGGCCCATGCCCGTGTCGACGCTCCGGAACGGGAGCGGGGTCAGGGTCCCGTCGGCGGCGCGGTCGAACTCCATGAAGACCAGGTTCCACACCTCCAGCCAGCGCGGGCAGTGCTCGGAGTGGTCGGGCACGCACTCGGGACCCTCGGACAGGTGCGCGCCGCGATCGTAGTGCAGCTCGCTGCACGGCCCGCACGGCCCGGTGTCGCCCATGCGCCAGAAGTTCTTCTCGTCGCCCCGGGCAATGTCGCCCCAGCGCACCAGGCGCTCGGGCGGCAGGCCGATGTCATCGGCCCAGACGCGGTGCGCCTCGTCGTCATCGGTGTACACGGTGGCCGCGAGGCGGTCGCCCGGGATGCCGAGCTCCTCCGTCAGGAACTCCCAGGCCCAGTGGATGGCGTCGCGCTTGAAGTAGTCGCCGAAGCTCCAGTTGCCGAGCATCTCGAAGAGGGTGTGGTGTCGCGGGGTGCGGCCCACCTCCTCGAAGTCGTTGTGCTTGCCCTGCACGCGCAGGCAGAGCTGCGAGTCCACCGCGCGGGTGTAGTCGCGCTGCTCCTCCCCGGTCAGGACGCGCTTGAAGGGTGCCATGCCGGAGTTCACGAAGAGGAGCGTCGGATCGTCGCGGGCGAGCAGCGGCGCGCTGGGGACGCGGGTGTGGCCCCGCTCCTCGAAGAAGCGCTGGAACTGCTCGCGGACCTGCGCCGCGCTCACCGATGCTATCAACGTGTTCTCCACACGACGAGAGCCGGCATACGCACCGGCTCTCGAGTGGTCCTGTCCGCGACCGATATGGCCGCCCTTGAACCGATTACGAGACGCTGCTCCCCGCTGCGCCGCCCGCCTCGGCTTCGTATTCGGCGAGCATCTCGGCACGGGCCTGCTCGGCGGCGGCCTTGCCCTCGCTCACCGCGTCGCCGAAGGCGGAGCGCTTGGCGTCGACGAACTCGCCGACCTCGGCACGGAACTCCTCGCCGGTCTGCGGGGCCAAGATCAGGCCGATGGCCGCTCCGACCAGACCGCCGATCACGACGCCGGCCAGGAAGCTGCCGAATCCAGAATCAGAATTCATGGGGTGTATTCGTCCTCGCGTGAGTGCATGGATTCTACCGACCCGATGGCCACCCGTCCCGGCGAGGCAGTCACCGTCACCGTTTCGAGCGTGTGCTGGAGGGCGTTCATCAGGTCGTTGAGGCGGTCCAGCTTGACGGCGACGTCCTCCGAGAGAATCTCGGCGTTGGCGGCCAGCTCCCGCGAATGGGCGAGGATGGGCCTTGCCTCCTCCTCCGCCAGGCGTGCCAGGCGCCGGGCATCGGTCGCGAGGGCTCGCGACTCGCGGAGCAGCGGGGTCGCCTGGATCACCAGGTAGAGGACCGCCGCGCCGACGAGCAGCACGCCGAGGCCGACCCCCACGTTGAAGATGGCGCTCACCAGGTCCAAGGCGTCGTCCTCCGTCCAGTGCGCCGGCCGTCGCGCGACCGGACGCCCAGTATCGCGCAGCTCACTCCTCGTCCGGGAGCGATGGCTGCGGACCCATGGCCGAGAGCAGGACCACGGCCAGCATGGCCAGCTGCGCGCCGATCGACGCCGCCACGAGCGCGAAATCGCCAATCCGCAGCAGCTCGAGGCCGGTCCGGTCGCCGATCGCGTTGCCGGCCATCGTGCCCAGCAGGCTGGCGATCAGGAGGAACGGCACCAACGAGCCCCAGCGCCCGCGCACCAGGACGAAGCCGAACAGGTTGCCGAGCGCCACCAGGACGCTCATGACGAGCCACGGGGTCATGCGCGTTCGAGGGTGATCCGACCGCCGCCCAGCAGCTCCTCGGCCTGGTAGAGGACCGCCGCCTGCCCGGGGGCGGGCGCCCATACCGGCTCGTCCGTCTCGACCGCGAACCGATCCTTCCCGACGAGCGTCACCTCGGCGCGCACCGGCTCGCCGCGGTGACGGATGCGGACCTGCGCGCCGAAGCGCTCCGCCGGCGGCTCGCCGGTGACGAAATGGCGCGAGTCAGCGGTGAAGCTCCGCTGCGCAACCTCCCCGCGACGGCCTATGACGACGGTGTTGGTGGCGGGCCGCACCTCGCGGACGTAGACCGGCTCCCCCAGGGCGAGGCCCAGGCCGTGGCGCTGCCCGACGGTGTAGTGCGCGTAGCCGGTATGCGTGCCGACCCTCTTGCCGTCGGCATCCACGATCGGCCCCGGATCGCCGTCGTACCCGCGCCGCTCCGCGAGCAGCGTGCGGTAGTCGCCCAACGGCACGAAGCAGATCTCCTGGCTCTCCGGCTTATCGGCGGTGGGGAGGGTGAGCTGCGTGGCAAGGGCGCGGACCTGCGGCTTGGTCAGCTCCCCGAGCGGAAAGCGCGTGGCGGCCAGCTGCTCCTGGGTGAGCGTCCACAGGAAGTAGGTCTGGTCCTTGGCCGTGTCGAGCGCACGCAGCAGGTGGTGCGTGCCCCCGGGATCGGTCTTGATGCGGGCGTAGTGGCCGGTCGCGACCGCATCCGCGCCATAGGCGGCCAGCCCACGGCGCAGCAGGACGTCGAACTTGATGTGCTGGTTGCAGGCCTGGCATGGGTTGGGCGTGGCCCCGTCGAGGTAGCCGTCCACGAAGGCGTCGATGACCCGCTCCCCGAACTCGCGCTCCAGGTTGAGGACGAAGAACGGGATGCCGGCCAGCTGCGCCACGCGGCGCGCATCGTCCGCGGCATCCGGGGAGCAGCACGAGCGCCGCAGCTCCCAGCCCTCGCCCTCGTCGGGGGACAGGCGCATCCAGACGCCCACCACCTCGTCGCCGCCGTTGCGCGCCTCTTCGGCGAGCAGCGCGGCCGCGACGCTCGAGTCAACCCCACCGCTCATGGCGGCGACCACGCGGCCCATCAGGCGCCCACCGCCGCCACCGGACCGATGCCGCGGCCGCTGCCGCGGAGCCGCGGCAGGACGCGGCGCATGACGTCGAGCGTGGTTGCGATGTGCTCGGCGTCCGTCTCCGGCCCCAGGGTGAGGCGCAGAGATCCGTGCGCCGCATGCGGCTCCACCCCCATCGCCAGCAGGACGTGGCTGGGCTCCGTGCTCCCCGAGGTGCAGGCGCTGCCGGTGGAGACCTCGATTCCCTCCAGGTCGAGCGCCGCCACCAGGTCGCCGCCCTCCACGCCATCGACGACGACGCTCACGTTGTTCGGCAGCCGCTCGTCCGGATGGCCGGTGAGCTCGACGCCGTCGAGCGCGAGCAGTCCAGCGCGCAGCTCCCCGGAGAGTGCGGCAAGGCGCTCTGCCTCCCGCTCGCGCTCGGCAGCGTCACGGTGCACGGCAGCGAAGGCGGCCGCCATTCCGGCGATACCCGGGACATTCTCGGTGCCGGCGCGGCGCTGGCGCTCCTGGGAGCCGCCCTGGAGCTGCGGCAGCAGCTGCGTGCCGCGGCGCACGAACAGGGCACCCACGCCCATAGGTCCGCCCAGCTTGTGGGCCGACAGGCTCACCAGGTCGGCCTGCCACCCGTCGACGTCGATCGGCAGGTGGGCGGCCCACTGGATGGCGTCAACGTGGAAGACGGCCGGGTGGCCGCGCACGATCGCCCCGATCTCCTCGATCGGCTGGAGCGTGCCCACCTCGTTGTTGGCGGCCATGACGCTGACCACGGTGGTGCGCTCGGTGAGCGCCTCTGCCACGGCGGAAGGATCGACGCGCCCGTACCGGTCAACGGGAAGGATGCTGATCTCGAAGCCGCTCCGCTCCAGCACCGCCGCGGCGTTCAGCACGGCGCGGTGCTCGACCCCGCTGATGACGATGTGCCGGCCCCTCGGGCTGGCGGCCCAGGCGGCACCCTTGAGCGCCAGGTTGTCCGCCTCCGTCCCGCCGCCGGTGAAGACGATCTCGCGCGCCCGTGCCCCGATCAGCGCGGCAAGCCCCTCGCGCGCCTCGTCGATCCCCTGGCGGGCACGGCGTCCGGAGGCGTGCAGGCTCGACGGGTTGCCGGCGTGCTGGGTGAGGTACGGCAGCATCGCCTCGAGGACCTCGGCGCGGAGCGGCGTGGTGGCCGCGTGATCGAGGTAGATGGACATGATGGACCGATGATAGCCGCGGCGGCCCCCTTGGACTGAGCGTTCGATATATCGGTCAGTAGCCACCCGGAAGTCCCGCCAAGGCGCGAAACGTTCGACATATCGGCCAAACCGCACGCCGAACCATGTCCCGGTGCGAAACGTTCGATATTTCGGCTAGGTCGAGGAAGGGTCCGGCTCGACGACGGTGAGGTGCAGCTCGTCGAGCTGCTGTGGCGCGATCGGTGAGGGCGCGTCGAGCATGAGGTCGGTCCCCGACTGGGTCTTGGGGAAGGCCATCACCTCGCGGATGTTGTCGACCTCGGCGTACAGGGCCGCCCATCGGTCCAGGCCGATGGCGATCCCGCCGTGCGGCGGGGCGCCGTACTCGAGCGCGTCGAGCAGGGCGCCGAACTGGTCGCGCATGCCGTCGACGGTGTGACCCATCAGCGCGAAGGCGCGCTCCAGCAGCGGCCGCTGGTGGATGCGGATCGAGCCGCCGCCGCACTCCCAGCCGTTCAGCGCCAGGTCGTACTGCTGGGCATGCACCGATGCAGGGTCGGACTCCATGCGATCGACGTCCTCGGGGACGGGAGCGCTGAACGGGTTGTGGGTGGCGTCCCAGCGCTGGCCCTCCTCGTCCCAGGCGAACATCGGGAAGCGGTGGATCCACACGTAGGCGAGCTGGCCCGGGGTGCGCAGGCCGAGCCGATCACCCATCGCCAGGCGGAGGTGGCCGAGCGCCTCGGCGCAGGCGACCGGATCGGTGTCGGCCACGATCAGGATGAGGTCGCCGGCCGCTCGCGCCGGTCGCGGAGAGCAGGTCGGCCTCGTGTCCGGCGAGGAACTTCGCGGCCGGACCATGCAGCGTCCCGTCCTCCTGGACCGCGAGGTGGACGAGGCCCTTCGCGCCGTGACGGCGAGCGAGATCGGTCAGCTCGTCGAGCTGCTTGCGCGAGTAGTCGGCGCAGCCGGGCACGACGATGCCGCGCACCGCCCCGCCGGCGGCCAGCGGCTCGGCGAAGACGCGGAAGTCGACCGCGCGCACGGTGTCGGCAAGGTCGACCAGCTCCATCCCGAACCGAAGGTCAGGCTTGTCGGAGCCGTAGCGGGCGAGGGCCTCCGCATAGGTGAGGCGCGGGAAGGGCTCGGCGAGGATCGGGCGGTCGGGAACGACTTCGTGCGCCACGCGACTCACCACCCGTTCGACGGTGGAGATGACGTCCTCCTCGGTGACGAAGCTCATCTCGATGTCGACCTGGGTGTGCTCCGGCTGCCGGTCGCCGCGCAGGTCCTCGTCGCGGTAGGCGTGCGCGAGCTGGAAGTAGCGGTCGTAGCCGGCAACCATGAGGAGCTGCTTCATGACCTGCGGGCTCTGCGGCAGGGCGTAGAACTCCCCGGGACGCAGCCGCGACGGGACGACGAAGTCGCGGGCCCCCTCCGGCGTGGAACGGATGAGGGTCGGCGTCTCGATCTCGACGAAGCCCTCGTCGTCGAGCGCGCGGCGGATCGCGACCGCCAGGCGCGAGCGCATCAGGATCCGCTCCTGCATCGCCGGGCGGCGCAGGTCGAGGTACCGATGCTTCAGCCGCAGCGACTCGTCGAGTCCGGGCTGCTCCTCGTTGACGTAGAACGGCGGGACCTTGCTCGGGTTGAGGATGGTGAGCCTGTCGACGGCGACCTCGATCTCACCGGTCGGCAGCTCCGCGTTGGTCGTTCCCTCGGGACGCGCCCGGACCGTGCCGCTCACCTGGACGACCCACTCGTTGCGCGCTGCCTCACCGGCGGCGTGCGCCTCCGGGGCGTCGTCAGAGCTGGTCACGATCTGGGTGATGCCATGCCGGTCGCGCAGGTCGAAGAAGGTGAGGTGGCCGTGGTCGCGGCGGCGGTGCACCCAGCCGGACAAGGTGACCCGCTCCGCGACCTGCGCGGGACGCAGCTCGCCGCAGGTATGGGAGCGCAGGGAGGTGCTCGCCGAGGTGCTCGTCATGGGTCGGCCATGGTAGCCGATCCCCCGTGGGTATCATCTGCGCGGCCATGAACCCGCTGCTGCTCGCCTACCTCGTCGCCTCGGCCCTCGGCGTTGTCCTGCTCGCGCTACTGGCTCATGGCAAAGGTCGGCACGGTCGGCGAACCGCGGGGTCACCCACCGCACCCTGGCCGCGGCAGACACCGGCGTCCTCTTCGGCCTTTCGATCACCATCTTCCTGCCGATCGTCCCCTTCCTCGCAATCCTGGTCGGCGGCTACGCCCTGCTGGCGCTCCACTATCGCGGGGAGGGGCGCTGGCCGGAGCTGGCCGCATTCCTGGGCTTCGGCGGCGCCACGCTGGCGCTGCTGTGGGGGCTGATCGTGATCCCGCCGCTGCTCCGCGGCGCGCCTGTCGCCGGGACCTGGATCGGTCCCGCCGCGTTCGGGGTCGGGGTGGTGTCGCTGACCCTCGGGATTGCGACCCTCATGCTGCGGCCCGAGGCACCCGCCCCGTGAGCCCGCGGGAGCCATCCGAGCGACACCGAGATCGAGGCATACACGGTCGGCCCACGTACCCCGCTCAACGGACCGGTGGAGCTCGCCGAGTACGACCCGCGCTGGCCGGAGCTCTTCGCGCGCGAGGAGGCGCGGATCCGGAGCGCGCTGGGCGACCGGGTCCTGCGCCTCGAGCACACCGGCTCGACCTCGGTGCCCGGCCTCGCCGCAAAGCCGCGGATCGACATCACGATGGAGGTGGCCGACTCGTCCGACGAGGCGGCGTACGTACCGGCCCTCGAGGCCGCCGGCTACGTCCTCCGCATCCGGGAGCCGGAGTGGCACGAGCATCGCGTGCTGAAGGGCCCCGATACCGACGTCAACCTCCACGTCTTCAGCCGCGGCTCCACCGAGACGGCGCGCATGGTCGCCTTCCGAGACTGGCTGCGCAGCCACCCCGCCGATCGGGACCGCTACGAGCGGGTCAAGCGAGAGCTCGCGGCGCGCACGTGGCGGCACACGCAGCACTACGCGGACGCCAAGACCGATGTGGTGGAGGAGATCCTGGCCCGCGCAACGGCGAGCAACCAGCCCTAGACCAGGCCCGGGACCTCGTCGACGGCCAGGTCGTCCCGCTGCTCCCCGCTCGCCAGGTCCTTGAGCGCGACCCGCTCCCCCTCCCCCACGATCACCGCCCAGCGCGCGCCGGCCTTCGACGCCGATTCGAGCTGCTTGCCGAGCTTCCGGGTCGACCCATCGGTGCGCACCGCGCACCCCTCGTCGCGCAGCTGTCCGGCAAGCGCGAGCCGGCGGCCAAGGTCATCGGTCGAGCCGACGACGGCGACCAGTGACCCGCGCTCGGGCGCGACGTACCCCCTGCGCCTGCATCGCCAGCACGGTCACGATCCAGCCCGAGCCCGAAGCCAATCCCGGGCGTGGGCCGTCCGCCGAGCAGCTCGACAAGGCCGTCGTAGCGGCCGCCGCCGCCCAGCGCGTCCTGCTGGCCCTCGCGACCGGCGGCGTAGAACTCGAAGCTGGTGCGCGTGTAGTAGTCGAGCCCGCGCACCAGCCGGTGGTCGAGCTCGTACGCCACGCCCAGCGCATCCAGCACCGCCGTGACGCCGGCGAAGTGTTCGCGGCAGGCATCGCACAGGTGGTCGACGCTCTTCGGGGCGCCGGCCGCCAGGTCGGGATCCAGGTGCCGGTCGTCGAGGACCCGCAGCGGGTTGACGTGCAGCCGCCGCCGGGAGTCATCGGTCAGGCGGTCCTCGTGGTCCGAGAAGTACCCGATCAATGCCTCGCGAGTAGGCGGGACGGCACGCCGCGTCGCCGATGGAGTTCACGCGCGCCACAACACCGGCGATGCCGAGCTCGCGGTAGAACCGATGCGCCAGCTCGATGAGCTCCGCGTCGACGGCCGGCCCGGCGTCACCGATCACCTCCACGTCCCACTGCGTGAACTGGCGGTAGCGGCCGGCCTGGGGGCGGTCGTAGCGGAACATCGGGCCGATGGTGGTGAGGCGCAGTGGCCCCGGCCGCACGTGCATCCCGTGCTCGATGAAGGCCCGCACGATGCCCGCCGTCGGCTCGGGGCGCAGCGCCCACTCGGCGCGCTCCTCGTCGCTGCCGCGCGCGCCCCCGACCCGGAACATCTCCTTCTCGACCGCGTCGCTGCTCTCGCCGAGGCCGCGCTGCATACAGCTCGACCCGCTCGAACAGGGGGATCTCGATGCGCTCGAACGCGTAGCGCCGTGCCAGGTCGCGCGCCACCGCCTCGACGCGGTCCCACAGCGGCGTCTCCTCGGGGAGCAGGTCGCGCGTGCCGCGCGGGGCGGTGAGCTTCGGGTCGGCCATCCGCCCGAGTGTACCGATGGCGGGCGCTAGCCGGGGCCGTTGCTGCTGCCGACCGACAGGACCGTGCTGTCGAATGCGCCACGACAATCGCGCAACGCGACCCTGTCGACGCGCTCCCAAACGATCGCCCATGCGATCGGGCCGGCGATGCAAGGTCGCCGCCCTCGCTTGGCGGTGGAGATTCGTCCCAGCGTCGCCGATGTGACCTCTTCCGCAGGCAGCCCGATCTCACTCGCGGCGAGCACGAATGGCCGCCTGACGAGTGATCGCATTCGCGAGTTTCGGCCGGAGCCGCCTCCAGGATGCTCAATGCCGAAGTGGCCATCCCGCCGACGGTGCCCAAGGCATGATCGTTGTCGTCCGTGGCGAGGAACGAGCAGGCCGCCAGCACCACACGGCAAGTGCGCAAGTCGACGCCAGGCCGCGGCCCATCTCAGAGGTCCACCATGCGCCGTTCGTGGCGCGAACGCTCGGCGGCGAAGGCCATGAGATGGCTCTCCGCGCTCGTTGCGAGGTCGGTCAGCGCCGGCGTGGTCGGTGCGCGCCACGCCGTCGCGGCGCGCCCGGACCCGCGCGAGGACGTCGCGGAGCATCGCCAGCGTCCCCGCCGCCATGGCCGTCCTGGGTCGGTGGCGCGGCGATGATCATCTCCCGCTCGTCGCCCCGCAGCGCGCCACGGCCGAGCTCGTCCACGTCCCACGGTCCGTCGGGCGGCAGCGGGCCGGCCGGGAAGAAGCCACGTACCTCGATCTCGCCGGTGTCGAGGCGGCCGCGGATCTCGCCGCGGGTGCCGACCAGCTTGATGCTGCGGGTGTTGTCGGCGGTCAGGCCGTTGACGGCCAGCGTGGCGCGCACCCCGTTGCCGAACTCGAGCGTCGCCAGCTGGTGGTCCGCGACGTCGTTGTCACAGCGGTACACGCATCGGCCGTACGGGCCGGTCTGCAGCGCCGCGAGCCGGCCGGCGCGGGTCGGGTCGTCGGTGATGACGCTCACCGGCCAGCCGTCGCTGTTGGCGGTGCGATCGACGTAGAAGCGGACCGCCTCGAACGGGCACTCGGCGGCGACGGGGCAGCCATCGGTACATCGGTCAATTGAACCCGACGGCGCCTGCTCGATCCGGAAATGCGCCAGGCCGCCGAAGCTGGCGACGCGGTCGCACGGCGCACCGGCCAGCCAGCGCAGGATGTCGAGGTCGTGGCAGGCCTTGGCGAGGAGCATCGGCGCGGCGAGCTCCTCGCGGCGCCAGTTGCCGCGCACGAAGCTGTGCGCGAAGTGCCACCAGCCGATGTTCTCCGCGTGGTGGAGCGTCACCAGCTGACCGATGCGCCCCTCGTCGAGCAGCCGCCGCACGGCGCTGAAGAAGGGCGTGTAGCGCAGGACGTGCGCGACGGTCACGCTCCCGCGCGAGCGCTCCGCGGCGGCGAGCACGGCACGGACCTCCGGCTCGGTGGGCGCGATCGGCTTCTCGAGCAGCACGTCGAGGTTGCGCTCGAGGGCGGCGATGGCCGGCGCCACGTGCTCGCGGTCGGGGGTGGCGACGACGACCAGGTCGGGGACGTGGGTGGCGAGCAGCTGCTCCCACGTGGCGTGAGCGGCCGCGCCATGCTCGGCGGCCAGGGCCTCGCGGCGGGCAGTGTGCGGATCCGCGACCGCGATGACCCGCGCCTCGTCCGGGTGGTCGAGGGCGTAGCGCGCGTACGTGTGCCGGCCGCGGTTGCCGGCACCGAGGATGGCGAGGGTGACCGGTCCGCCGGGCGTCAGCGGACCTCGCGGGTCACGCTGGTCACGTCGCGCACGCGCTCGATGCGCTGCAGCACCCGCGACAGCTGCTGCAGCGAGGTGACCTTCAGCGTGGCCGTGATGAGGGCCATGCCGTCCGGCGCCACGCCGATCGAGGCGGCGATGATGTTGACCTTGTGCTCGGCGACCACGTTGGTGATCTCGTTGAGCAGGCCCGGGCGGTCGTTGGCCTCGATGCGCACCGTGATCGGGTAGGTCTGCGCGTCGACGCTCTCCCACTCCACGTCGATGAGCCGCTCGATATCGCGCTCCGAGAGCACCGACGGGCAGGTCGGCGCGATGCACGGTCACGCCCTTGCCGCGGGTCACGTAGCCGCTGATCGCGTCGCCGGGGATCGGCGAGCAGCACTTGGCGAAGCGCACCAGCAGGTCGCCGACGCCCTTGACCTTGACCCCGGTCGTCGACGGGGCGGCGGCCGTGGGCGCCACCTCGGGGAGCGCGATCTCGGCGTCGTCGTGGATGTCGAGCTTGCTGACCACGCTGGCCGGCGACACCGCGCCGTAGCCAATGGCGGCGTAGAAGTCGTCCACTTCGCGGTAGCGCAGCTGCGTCGCGATTTCGGCGATCTTCTCCACCGAGACCGATGCCAGCGTCTCGTGCGCCAGCCGCCGCAGCTCGCGATCGAGCAGGTCGCGGCCCTGCTGGATGTTCTCGTCGCGCCGCTGGCGGCGGAACCACTGGCGGATCTTCTCGCGCGCGCGCGTGCGACGTAGCGCACGATGTTGAGCCAGTCGCGCGACGGGCCGTGCTTGTCTTGCGTGGTCAGGATCTCGACGATGTCGCCGTTGCTGCAGCTTGTAGTCCAGCGGCACGAGCTGGTCGTTGACCTTCGCGCTGACGCGACCGGTGGCCGACATCGGTATGGATGCGGTAGGCGAAGTCGACCGGCGTGGCGCCGGCGGGCAGGTCGATGACGTCGCCCTCCGGGGTGAAGACGTAGATCAGCTCCCGGAAGACATCGATCTTCAGCACTCCACGAACTCGGTGGCGTCCGACGACGTCGCGCGCCAGTCCATGAGCTGGCGCAGCCAGGCCAGCTTCGTCGTCGTACGCGGCGGTCGCCGCGGCTGCCCTCCTTGTAGCGCCAGTGCGCCGCGATGCCGTACTCCGCGACCTCGGTGCATCTCCCGGGTGCGGATCTGGATCTCCAGCGGCTTGGCCTCCGGACCGAGCACCGCCGTGTGCAGCGACTGGTACATGTTCGCTTTCGGCATGGCGATGTAGTCGTCGAACTCGCCGGGGATCGGGCGCCACTGCGCGTGGACGACGCCGAGCGCGCCGTAGCAGTCCTTCACGTCCTCGACGAGCACGCGAATGGCGAGCACGTCGTAGATCTCGCTCGAACTCGGCGCCCTTGCGCTCCATCTTCTTGTAGATGGTGTAGATGTGCTTGGGGCGGCCGGTGATCTCGGCCTGGATGCCGAGCCGCGGCGAGCTCCTTGCGCAGGATCGGCGATCGCTCTCGTTGATGTAGCTCTCGCGCGCCGTGCGACGGTCGGCGAGCATCGTCACCAGCTTGCGGTACGACTCGGGCTCGAGGTACTTGAAGCGCGAGGTCTTCGAGCTCCCACTTGATCTGCCAGATGCCCAGGCGATTGCGCCAGCGGCGCGTAGATCTCCATCGTCTGCGCGCGATGCGCGCCTGCTTCTCGGCGGGCAGGCGAGCCGAGGGTGCGCATGTTGTGCAGGCGGTCGGCGAGCTTGATGAGCACGACGCGGACGTCCTCGGCCATGGCCAGGAACATCTTGCGGATGTTCTCGGCCTGCTGCTCCTCCATGGTCCGCGCGCTGCCGAACTTGGAGAGCTTGGTCACCCCGTCGACGAGACGGGTCACCTCGCGGCCGAAGCGCTTCTCGATCTCGGCGAGGGTGACGTCGGTGTCTTCCGGGACATCGTGCAGGAACGCGGCGGCAAGCGTCTCGGCATCCATCTGCAGCTCGGCCAGCTCGTAGGCGACCGCGATGGGATGCGTGACGTACGGTTCGCCGGACGAGCGCAGCTGCCCCTCGTGGGCGGTCACCGCAAGGTCGTGGGCACGCTCCAGGAGGCCGACGTTGACGCTCGGCCGGTGTCGCTGCGCTTCAGCGATGACGTCTTGCAGGGTGGGCGTGCCGGAAGCCGGGTCCGAGGTGCGGCTGATCCGCTGGATGACCGCCGCCGGCGCCGCCCGGAGGCGCGCCAGGTCCATGGTCGCCGCATCGTAGCGCACGGGACTCCGGCGCGGGAAGGGCGTCGCCGGTCCGCGCCCGGTCAGCCTCGCCGCAGGAGGCGGCTGCGGAGCTGACGCGCCGCGTCCCACCAGCGGTCGATGACCAGGTCGAACGTGCCGGGATGCCGGAGCGGCTCGCCGCCGAACGTGCGCTTGAATGCGGAGAAGCCCTGCCACGCCGGGTCCGCGGTGGGATCGTCGGGCTCGGTGACGCCCCACATGTCGAGCTGCCGGACGCCGTCCGCGGCCAGCTGCCGCTGCAAAGCCGCCATGACGGCGTACGGCCCGTACTTGTGCTTGTACGCCTCGTCACGCAAGGAGGCGCCGTACAGGTAGTACGCCCGCTCCCCGATGCGCGGCATGGCCATCCCGGCGATCGGCGCGCCACCGACGGTGGCGATCCCCAGGTACCAGCCGTCGCTCGCCGCGTACGCCGCCGCGAGCCGCTCCAGGAAGGCGAGGTCGCGGACGCGGAACTCGCCGCGCTCCGCGGTCACCTCCAGCAACTGGTGGAACGTCTCGAGCGCCTCGTGCGAACCGATGCGGTCGATGTCCACGATCACGCCCTCCCGCTCGGAGCGCCGCGAGAGGCGTCGCGCGTCGGCGTGCCAGGCGGCCATGAGCGCGTCCCCGCCGTCAAGCAGGTCCACGACGCGCGTGGTGGGGGCCTGCAGGTCCTCGGCGCGCCGCAGGCCATAGCCGGTGAGGGTTGCGGCGAGTGCACCGGGGTCGTCGCCGGGTGCCGAACGCGGGTCGAGCTTCACGACGATCGATCGTTCGACCGATCCCAGCTGGCGCAGCCCGTCGAGGAGCGCACCGAGCAGGCGGTCACCATCCGGCGCTCCCCGGTCCCACACCGGCCCGTGGGCCACGTAAGCGACACTGCGCCCCAAGCCGGCCGGCCTGACGAGTGCCTGGGCCACGCCGCGCACCGTCCCGTCGACCGTCTCTGCCAGCATCCGCACCGGCGGCTCGCCGGCGATGGCGGCGCACTCCCCCCACGACCACCCCTGGAGTGGATCCGCCTCGGGACGCGACGCGACGAAGGCATCCCAGCGCGGCTGGTCGGTGTCGGCGGCGGGGATCACCCGGACACCGCGGGCGGTCGTCTCGTCGGTCATCGGTCTCCTGTCGGTGCTCAGTCGTCGCTCGGCGTCAGGTGGCGTCCCGCGAGGCGCAGGCGCGCGCGTTGCGCCATGCCGTATGCCGGCAGCGCGATGCGCAGCAGCGCGTCCACCGGGGCTCGCAACGGCAGGTCGCGTGCCCCGACATACCGATGGACCTCTCCACCGAATCCCTCCTTGAACTGGGCGATCCCACCGGTCGCGATGCCCCACAGGTCGTAGGAGGTGCGTCCCTCGGACCGGAAGCCGCGGATCGCCTCCCACTTGAGGAGGTAGTTGGCGCGCGATGCGGCGCCGGCATCGGTCATCCCGCCATAGGCCTCGGCGACCTTGGGGCCGACCACGAAATGGAACAGCGTGGCCACGCGTACCCCGTCCTCGACGGCGAACAGCAGCCGGGCGCGACCGCCCGGCGCGAAGAGGCGCCACACGCGCTCGTAGTACGACGGTGCGCGGGCCACGAAGCCGGCCCGCGCGGCGGTGGCGTCATAGATGGCGTAGAAGTCGGCCAGCGCCTGCCGCGTGGTGGCCTCGTCGGCGGTGGCGTCGAGCCATTCGACGCGGAGGCCGGCGCGCTCCGCCTTGTTCACGTACTGCCGGTGCTTGCGCTTCAGGTCGCCGCGCAGCTCCTCCTCGGTGCGGGTGAGGTCCAGGATCCGGCTGCTGGGCGGCTGCACCTTGTCGGCGGCGCGCCACGGAGCTTCCAGGAGTGCCGCGCCCAGCGGGGCGTCCGCCGTCGCCTCCGGGTCGACCTTGATGGTCGCGATCCGCTCGCGACGGGCGAGCGCGCGCAGCGCGGCGAGCAGCGCATCGCGGGCCTGCGGGTCGTCGACCGCTCCGATCGGTCCGCGGGGGGCGTAGCCGAGGTGCCAGCCAATGCCCGGAATGGCCCGCAGCAGGACCTGCGTGCCGGCGATCGGCGCGGCCGGCGTCTCCCCCACCGCGATGCGCAGCGGGCGCCAGCCGAGCGGCTGCCGCAGCTCGCCCCACTCCCAGAGCTGCGGGAAGGCGGCGTAGGGCGCGCCTTCGACGAAGGCATTCCACGCATCGGGGTCGTTGACCATGAATGCGCGCAGGTCAGCCACTGTGCGTCCCCTCCCAGCCGGCGCCGCGAAGCGCGTCGCGGACCACCTCGCGGTCGTCCCAGGGCAGCTTCCGCGTGTCGTAGAAGATGGACGTCTCGTGGCCCTTGCCGGCGAGCAGCAGGACGTCGCCCTCCGCGGCGAGCTCGACGGCGCGCTCGATGGCTGCCCGGCGGTCGTCGATCACCTCGAGCGTCTCCCCATCGCGTGCCCCGGCCTCGCGAGCGCCCGCGGCGATGGCCTCGTTGATCGTCCGCGACTCCTCGAGGCGAGGGTCCTCGTCGGTGACGATGGCCAGGTCGGCGAGCTCCGCGGCGACGCGGCCCATCGCCGGCCGCTTGGTCGGATCGCGCTCACCCGCCGAGCCGAAGACCACGATCAGGCGGCCGCGGGTCACCGGACGCAGCGTTCGCAGCACCTTGGCCAGCGAGTCGGCTGTGTGCGCGTAATCGACCACGACCCCGAACGGCTGACCGGCATCGACGCGCTCCATGCGACCCGGAACACCCCGCGAGCTGCCGAGCGCCTCGACCGCCACGCTCAGGTCAACGTCCTCGGCAGTCGCGATGGCCAGTGCCGCCAGCGCGTTCGACACGTTGTAGCGCCCCGGCATCGGCAGGTGCACCGGCCCGCTCCACGCCGGGGCCGCGAGAGTGAACCAGGTGCCATTGGGGTCCGAGACCAGGTCGGTGGCGCGCAGGTCGGCATCAGTGTCGATGCCGTAGGTAAGGACGCGGTCACGCGCGCGGTCGCGGAAGTAGGCGAAGGTCGGCTCGTCGGCGTTGAGGATCGCGAGCGGCGCCTCCTCGACGAGGAGCGCCTTGGCGGCGTGGTACGCCTCCAGGCTGCCGTGGAACTCGAGATGCTCACTCGAAACGGTGGTCACCACGCCCACGTCGAAGCGGCAGTTGCGCGTCCGCTCCAGCGCGAGACCGTGGGAGGTCGCCTCCATGACCACCGAGTCGTTGCCTGCCGCGACCATCTCAGCCAGCAGCTCCTGAAGCTCGAGCGCCTCGGGCGTCGTGTTGCGGTCGTCGTTGTCGCGCCGCTCATCCCCGACATCGGCCGCCACCGTGCCGATCATCCCCGGCCGCCGTCCGCCGGCGCGGAGCAGCTCGACCGTCAGGAAGCTCGAAGTGGTCTTGCCGTCGGTGCCCGTGATGCCGATGACCTGCAGGTGCTCGCTCGGGCGCTCGAACCAGGCATCGGCCGCGTCGGCCAGGGCGCGGCGCGTGCGGTCCACCACGAGCTGCGGGATCTCGAGGCCCGCCACCTCGTGCTCGACCACCGCACCGATGGCGCCGCGCGCCTGGGCCTGGGCGGCGAAGGAGTGGCCGTCGACATGCACCCCCGGCACGGCGAAGAAGAGCGTGCCGGGCGCGACGGTGCGCGAGTCGTAGGCGAGGGCCGTGACCTCCCCGAACGGGATGCCGACCACGCGCTCCGGCCCGATGACATCGGCCAGCGCGCCAAGACCCATGCGCCGCATCTCGGCCGTCACCGACGCACCCTGCGAGCAACCGCCCCGGGGCCGCGGATGAGCCGGCGCGCGCCACCCCGCAGGATGCCGATCGCGGTGCGCAGCCGATACGCGGTCGGGTCGACCACGATGTCCCATGTGCCGGCCCACGCGACCTCGGTGCCGCCGAAGCCCTTCTTGAACAGCCCGACGCCGTGCCACGGGTGTCGCTCGTCGGCGCCGGCCGGCGCGATGCCCCACAGGTCGTGGACCCGCGCACCCTGCTCGCGCGCGTCGCGCATCATCGCCCACTGGAGCGCGTAGCTGGCATAGCGCTTCGGCTCGCCGCGCGCCTCGCGGATCGAGCCCGAGAACAGGTAATAGGACCGCGTGCCCTCGACCACGAGCATCGCCGATGCGAGCAGCCGGTCCTCGTGCCACGCCTCGAAGATCCGGGCGCGACCGGCACCACCGAGCCGCATCCAGACCAGGCGATATCGGTCGCGCGGCGGGAGCGGGAAGCCGGCGCGCTGCTGCGTCTCCGTGACGAGCTCGTGGAGGCGATCAAGGGCGACCTCGTCGCGCGCATCGGTGATGCGGCGGATGCGAACGCCCTCGCGATCCGCGCGGCGCACGCCATACCGAGTGTCCTTGTCGAAGGCGGCGAGCAGGGCATCGTCGTCGAGCAGCTCGACCAGCCGCGTCTGCCCGACCTGCACCGACGCTGGCTGGCGGCGCACAGGCAGGTGAGCGAGGACGTCGACCATCGGGTCGTCTTCGGCGATGCGCGGCTCGAGCTTCACGGCCAGCGCTCCGCCATTTCGGCCGGCCTCGCGCAAGGCCAGGACCATGGCCCGCAGCCGCTCCCCCGCCCGTGGATGGGCGTAGTCGATCACCGGACCGTGCGGCACGTACCAGAACGCGCGGCCCATGGGGAGCCCACGGACCTGTGCCGCCGCCAGGCCGACCAGCTCGCCTTCGTCTTCGAGGACGAAGCGACGCTGCGGCTGACCGTCGAAGGCGGCCACCTCCGCCCACGCCCAGTCGTGCAGGAAGTCACCGGACGCGGTGGCGCCCAGCAACGCCTGCCAGTCCGTCTGGTCCGCATCGGTCGCGGGCCGGAGTCGCATCAGGATGCCCCGCGGCGCAGGCGCCGCCGCAGCTGCCCGCGCACCTGCTCCAGCTCGGGCGACCCGAGCGCCGCGGTCACCAGGCTGAAGATGGCGATGCCGGCCAGCGAGAGCACCACCAGCAGCACGAGCCGGCCGAGGCCGTGCTCCAGCACTCCGCCAAGCCAGGCGCGCGCCATCGTCAGGCCGCCGAGCATGAGCAGCGCGGCGGCCACGCCCCCGACGAGTGAGCGGCCGGCCGACTTCAGGACGGAGCGCTCCTCCACGCTCTCGATACGTCTGCGCAGCGCCCAGACGCAGGCCGACGACCTCCGCGATGGCGGACAGCGACAGTGCAAGGGCAAGGCCCTCGACGCCCATCGGTCCGACGAAGGCGATCATCAGTGGCACGTTCATGGCAACCGCGATGATCGCCCACGTGACCGGGGTCCTGGTGTCCTGCATCGCGTAGAAGGCCCGCGTCAGCACGTGCACCACGATGTGCCCGACCAGGCCGATGGCGAAGTACGCGAGCGCGCGCGCCGTCAGCTCGGTCGAGCGCGCGCTGAAGAGGCCGTACTGGAAGAAGACCGCCGCAAGGGGCTGGGCGAGCACGATGGTGATGGCGGTCAGCGGCGCTGCCAGGAAGACGAGGATCCGAAGGCTCCCGGCGACTTGCCGCCGGATCTCGCCCACGCGCCCCAGGGCGGCGTCGCGTGAAAGGCTCGGAAAGAGGGCGACCGCCACGCTGACACCAAGCACGCCGACCGGGATCTGCGACAGCTGGAACGCGTAGTTGTAGGCCGTCACGCTGCCTTCCGGCAGCCCGGAGGCGAGGACGGTCGACACGATGAAATTCAGCTGCCCCGCCGCCAGGCCCAGCATCCGCGGTCCCATCAGCCACGCCACCTGGCGGACGCCGGGATGGCGCAGGCCGATGGTCAGGTCGTAGCGCTGCCCCACCCGACCGAGCTGCGGCAGCTGCACCAGCAGATGCAGCAGCGAGCCGAACACGACGCCCACCGCCAGCCCCTCGACGCCCATCAGGGGGGCGAGCACGATGGCCGCCACGATGATGGCCGCGTTGTAGATGAGCGGCGCCAGCGCCGGGACCGCGAATCGCTCGTACGAGTTGAGGATGCCGCTGACGACGGCTCCCATGCCGATGAAGACCGGGCTGAGCAGCATGACCCGGGTCATGCGGATCGTCAGCTCGGTTGTGGGCGCGTCGAAGCCGGGGGTCACGATCGGCACGATGAGCGGCGCGAAGATCGCCATCAGCAGGCTCAGGGCGGCCAGCGCGATCACCACCAGGTTGATGATGCTGCTGGCCAGGCGCCACGCCTCCCGCTCCTGCTCGCGTGCGCGATAGCTGCTGAAGACGGGAATGAGTGCCGCAGAGAGCGCTCCGGCGACCACCAGCTGGAAGATCGCATCGGGGATGCGGAAGGCGGCGAAGTACGCGTCCAGCTCGCGGCTGGCGCCGAACTGCGAGCCGATCACCAGCAGCCGGATCCAGCCGAGCAGGCGACTCGCCAGGGCGGCCACGGTCAGGATCAGGCTGGCCGTCACCAACACGCGCGCCGCGGAGGGCCGAATGCCGGCGCCCTGCTCCGCGGTCTCCTCCGGCGGGGTCGGGTTGGTCGGGTCGCTCACCGCGCTGGGCGCGCGCGCCCGGAGCGCGGATGCGCCGCCCGGTACGTCGTGCGCAGGGCGGCGTCGGAAAGGTGGGTGTAGATCTGGGTAGTCGCCAGGTTGCGGTGGCCGAGCAGCTCCTGGACGCTGCGCAGGTCCGCGCCACCCTCCAGCAGGTGGGTCGCGAACGAGTGGCGCAGTGTATGCGGCGAGGTGCGCTTCGGCGCCCCCACACGCTCGGCCCAGCGGTCGACCACCATGCGCGCGCCGCGGGCCGTCAGCGGGGTTCCGCCGGCATTGAGGAACAGGGCGTCGCCGGCCCCGCCGGACTCCCCCGCCCTGGCCACAAGGGCACTGCGTCCCTCGGCCAGGTACGCCCGCAAGGCAGCAGAGGCCGGCGCCCCGAAGAGCAGCTCGCGTTCCTTGTTGCCCTTGCCGATCACGCGCACCCGTCCGCGCGCGAGGTCGAGGCGGCCGACACTGAGACTGGCCAGCTCGCTGATCCGCATGCCGGTCGCGTAGAGCAGCTCCAACAGCGCGCCGTCGCGGCGCGAGAGGGCATCGGCCAGGCCGGCGGCGTGCGGCGTCGAGGCCGGGCCGGTGACGAGCGTCTCCGCCTCGGCCGCCGACAGGACGCGCGGCAGGCGACCCGGGCGGCGAGGGGTGCGCACCCCGGCCAGCGGGTCGACGCTGATGCGCCCCTCGCGGGCCGCGTGTCGATACAGCGACCTCACCGCCGCGAGACGCCCACCGACGGACGATGCGGAGAGGTGGCGGTCGGCGAGGGCCGCCAGATAGGCGCGCACCACCGGGCGCGGCGGCGACTCCCACGCCTCGCCCCGCGCTGCAAGAAAGGCGAGGAACTCGGTGGCGTGGCGGCGGTACTCGACCACGGTGCGCGGGGAGACGTTGCGGCCATCGAGGTGACCGATGAAGCGCTGGAGCGCCTCAGCCCCGCTCGGCGTCAGCGCGGGAGTGGTGCCCTCAGGCACGCGCTCCACCGGCCGCCCCGGCGCGGCGCGTGCGGCGCCGTGGGGCGCGTGCGGCATCTCCATCGGTCGAGGCTGCCGGTGCGGCCGCCTCGCTGCCGGGGCGGGCCCACGTCGAGTAGTCGCAATCGGGGTAGCGGTTGCAGGCCCAGAAGGATCGGCCGCGCCGCGACCGCTTGGTCACCACGGTGCCCTGCTCGCACTTCGGACAGATCCCGAACTGCTCGCTTGCCGGCTGCGCGTCCTTCTTGATGTACTTGCACTCCGGATACCGGTCGCAGCCGACGAATGGGCCGAAGCGGCCGCGCTTGGCGGCCAGCTTCCCCTCCCCGCATTCGGGGCACGGCTCGCCGATGCCGGGGAGGTCGGGCAGCGCCTCGCCCTCCTCGCCGGGGAGCGGCTCGGTGTACTTGCACTCCGGATAGCCGGCGCAGCCCAGGAACCAGCCGTTGCGACCGAAGCGCTTGATGAGCATGTCGCCCGTGTCGCCGGTGAGCGGGCAGGGCTTGTCGGTCACCTCGACCTGCTTGGTGATGTTCTCGCGGCCATCGGCGATCTTCTGGCTGAACGGGCCCCACCAGTCGCGGACCATGGGAACCCACTCCCGGTCCCCGCCCGCGACGTCGTCGAGCTGCTCCTCCATGCGCGCCGTGAACTCGAGGTCCACGATCTCGGGGAAGTGCTCGACCAGCAGGTCGGTCACGCGCTCGGCGGCCTCGGTCGGGCGGAGGCGCCGCTCCTCCAGGGTCACGTAGCCGCGCTGGCGGATCGTCTCGATCGTAGGCGCGTACGTGGACGGGCGGCCGATGCCGTGCTCCTCGAGCGCCTTGATCAGGGTTGCCTCGGTGAAGCGCGGCGGCGGCTGGGTGAAGTGCTGCTCGGCCGCCAGCTCGGTCAGGCGCAGGGCCTCGCCGTCAGCGAGGTCCGGCAGCACCGCCAGGCGCTCGTCCTCCTCGTCGTCCTTGCCCTCCACGTACAGCGCCTGGTAGCCGTCGAAGACCCGCTTCCGCGCCCCGGCGTGCAGGATGTATCGGTCCGCGCTGACGTCGACGCCGACCTGGTCGAAGCGCGCCGCGGCCATCTGCGATGCGAGGGCTCGCTTCCAGATCAGCTCGTAGAGGCGATATTCCTCGGGCTTGAGGTGCGGCTGGACCGATTGCGGCGTCCGCGCGAAGCTCGAGGGGCGAATAGCCTCGTGGGCCTCCTGCGCGCCCCGGCTCTTGGTGCGGAACGCGTTCGGCCGCTCCGGCACGAAGTCCGCGCCGTGACGGCGGGTGATGACGTCGCGTGCCTCGGCCACGGCCCCGGTCGAGACGGTGACCGAATCGGTGCGCATGTAGGTGATGAGGCCAACCTGGCCCTCGGGCAGGGTGACGCCCTCGTACAGGCGCTGGGCCACGCTCATCGTGCGGCGCGCTCCGAAGCCAAGCTTGCGGGAGGCCTCCTGCTGGAGGGTGCTCGTAATGAACGGGGGCGGCGCGTTCTTGCGCTGCTGGGTACGGGTCACGGCCACGACCCGGTAGTCCGTGGCGGCTCGCAGGGCGGCCTCGTGCTCACGCGCCTCTGCCTCCGAGCCGATGCGCGCCTTCTCCCCGTCGATCCGGGTCAGCTCGGCCGTGAACGAGCCCTCGCTCTCCAGTCGGGCGAGGGTCGCCGCGATGGTCCAGTACTCTTCGGCGGTGAACGCGGTGATCTCACGCTCGCGATCCACCACGAGGCGCACCGCGACGCTCTGGACGCGACCGGCGGAGAGGCCACGGCGGATCTTGCTGCTCACCAGCGGGCTCAACTTGTAGCCCACCAATCGGTCGATGATGCGGCGCGCCTGCTGCGCGTTGACGAGATCGACGTTGATGGTACGTGGGGCGGCGAAGGCGGCATCGATGGCCGACTTGGTGATCTCGCTGAAGGTGACGCGCCGGATGCGGTCCGCAGGGATCTCGGCGTACTCGGCTATGTGCCAGGCGATCGACTCACCCTCGCGGTCAAGGTCGGTCGCGAGCCATACCTGCTCGGCGCCGCGGGCCTGCGTGGCGAGGCGGTCGAGATCCTTCTTGCGGTCGGTGAGCGGCTCATAGCGCGGCGTGAAGTCGTGGTCCACGTCCACACCGAGCCCCTTCTGCGGCAGGTCGCGGACATGGCCGTACGAGGCCAGCACGGTAAAGCCGGGGCCCAGGTAGCGTTCGATGGTCTTCGCCTTGGCCGGCGACTCGACGATCACAAGATCGCCGCCGGAGCGTGGCTTACGGGGTGGCATTCGGTCAGCGAGTGTAGCACCGACCCCCCGGGAATCCGGAGGGCCGGTGGTTGCGGTGCCGCGCTGCGCGGCGGGGTTTACCCGCCGGCGTCAACGTCTCAGCCGGCGAAGTCCCAGACCACGACGACCTTGCCACCCGAGACTGCGATGCCCACGCCGACGCGTCGGAAGTCAGGGTCCAGGATGTTGGCGATGTGGTTGTAGTAGCCGGGATAGGGCTCGGACATGAAGGCGCCGTGGCACCAGTTCAGGGTCCCGTTCATGCCGATGCCGGTGTACGTGCAGATGTTCTCGCCCGCGTGGCTGTACGGAACGCCCGCGCGCGAGAGGCGGGTGCGAACGGTGGAGCCGTCGAGCCCGGTATGGCTGAAGTACCCGTTGTTCAGCATGTCCCACGCGTGCGCGTTGGCCACGTTGGTGATCGCGTTGTCGAGGACCAGCGGCGCGAAGCCGTACTGCGCCCGAGACGCGTTGATCTGGTTGAGGGCCAGCGCGACCCCGCTCCCAGAAGGAGCGGGCACCGGCGGACGCGGCCTGGCGGTGGCGACGGGTGCCACCCCAACGGCCGCGACCGGTGCAACGACCACCGGGGTCGCTGTCCGGAACGACGACGTGTGGGTCACAGGATTCCCGTCCACGTCCGTCGCGCCGGTGAGCGTGGTGGTGTACACGCGACCGAGCGTGAAGTCACGGTCGGCGGTGAATTTGAGATACGTGTGCGCGCGGTTCCACGTGACCTTGCCGGCCACCCGCGCACCGGAAACCGCGTCCTTGACGCTGAAGCCGGTTCGGACGCTGGCAACGTTCAAAGGCTCGGTGAAACGCAGGGTCACGGTGCGACCGGTGACCGCCTTCGCGGCCGGCTTGGGACTCACCGATGCCACCTGCGCACCGTCGCGAATGTTGAACGAGAAGCTCGTATCCCCGCCGATGGGGTTGCCCTCAGCGTCGCGGGCGCCGACCACGCTGATGGCGTAGCGGTCGCCGGCGACCAACGGCGTAACTGGCTCGAAGCGCATGCTGGAACCGGTCCAGCTGAACGATCCATCCACGGCGGGGGTTACCACGAACGCCGCCTCGGTGGCGGCATGGTCCATCGGCGCGCTGAAGGTGAACGTGATGGCAGTACGCGCGCTCACGCGGTTGGCCGTATCCGCCGGCGCCACGAGCGCCGCCACATCGTCAGGCATCACCGGCTGCATGGCCGCCGCGTTCTGGGTGGCCGGCGCAAAGCGCAGCTGGAAGTCGGTCACCGTCGGCGCGGTCTCGGTTGTGAAGCTCACGTTGGCCGGTGTGCCGAGGCTGCTACCGCCATCCGTGCGCGCGTCGGCGGGCACCTGGACGACGTAGCGCTGGTCGGTTTGCCAGCGGGTCGCGGCGCCGATCCGTACTGACCGTCCATCTGGGCTCCACCCGAATGCGAGCGGCTGGGCGGGACGGACGCGGAGCGAGGCCTCCACCGAGGCGCGGTCCATCGGCTGCTCGAATGAGAGGGTGATGGCCTCGTCGGTGGCGATGCCGATGCCGACGTTGGCGGGGAGCAGCGAGGAGGCGACCGAGGGTCGCTCAGGTGCCCGGCCGGCTTGGCTGGGGCTCTGCTGCGAGATGACGAACACAATGGCGAGTGCGACCGCGGTGAGTGTCACGCGAGTGACAGCTCGGTGGCGGGTCACAACCGGCAGTAGCGATTCGTGGGGGGCGCGCAAGGCAGCGCGGACGTCACGGATCGAAGGCAATAGACATGGACTCCTGAAGGGGCTTCGACCTCCGCGTGGGCACGTTGGAGGTACCAAGTGGCGCCCCAGTATAGCCCGAATGGCGGCTGTCAAGGCCTTCTGCGCTTCTGGGCGCCGGGATCGCGGCCGCGTGCCAGGAGGGTCGGATGGAACGTCGCACCTCCGTAACTGGTCGCCAGGCCGCGTGCCTCGAGCAATGTCAGTGCGCTCGCCAGCGCGGCCGCTGGCATCCCGACGCGACCGATCAGCTCCTCGATCGACGCGCTCCGGCGCAGCAGCTGGCCGAGTACCAGGCCCTCTACCTCGGAGAGCGCTGGCAGGGCGCCGCGGCGACCAGGGGCAAAGGCGCCGAGCCGCTGGAGGAGCGCCCCCGACGACGTGACGATGGTCGCCGACTGGTCCGCGATGAGCCGGTTGCAGCCCCGCGAGGCCACCGCGTCCATTGGTCCCGGTACAGCGTACAGCTCGCGCCCGAGTGAGATGGCCAGGGCCGCGGTCAGCAGCGCACCCGAACGATCCGGCGCCTCGACGACCACCACCGCGCTCGACAGCCCGGCGATGAGGCGGTTGCGGCGGGCGAAGTCCGGCCTTCCGATAGCGACGCCGGGCGGCACCTCGCTCACCAGCGCGCCGCCGTCGGCGACGATGCGACGCGCCAGGTCGGCATGCCGCGGCGGGTAGACCCGGTCGAGCGGCGAGGGCAGGACGGCCACGCTCGTGCCTCCCGCGTCGAGTGCCGCGCGATGCGCCTCGCCGTCGATCCCGAGCGCGAGGCCCGACACGACGACCATGCCCGCCCGAGCCAGGGCATCGGCGATGTCGATGGCGCTCGACCGCCCGTAGCCGCTCGCCCGTCGTGTGCCGACCACCGCCACGGCGGTCCCCTCGAGCGCCGCCTGGCTGCCGGCGACATAGAGGACCGGCGGCCGTGGGTCGAGCTGGCACAGGATCCCCGGATACTCATCGTCAACCGCCGTCACCACCCGACCACCGGCACCGCCAACGGCCTGCTCGACGCGGCGGAGCACATCGGCGGGATCGTCGCCCGCGTGGCGGCGCAGGTAGTCGGTCGCGGATGGCGGCTCGCGATGGATGTACGGCACCAGTTCAACGCCGGCACGCAGCGCGTCGCGGGCACTGCCGTACCGATGCAGGGCCGCCGCGAATCCCGCCGGCCCCATGCCCGGCACGAGCGAGAGGGCAACCCACGCCGCGCGCTCCGTGGCGCCGTCGAGGCGGCGCAGGTCGAGCGTGTGCCACGACGCCTGTCGGCGCCGCGCGGGGTCCTCCACACCAACGGTGGAGCGGCCGTCGCGCGTGCCCACCCCAATCATCGCGCCACCTCCGGTCGATAGAAGAGGGCTTCCATCACGTGCTCCCGGTCCACCCGCGCGGCGGCCGCGAGATCTGCAACCGTGCGGGCCACCCGCGCCGCGCGGTGCAGGCGGCGCGGCGACAGGCCCAGCCGCTCACCCTCACGCACCAGCGTGCGAGCGCCGCTTGCTCCGAGCCACGCATCGGTCAGCAGGGGCTCAGGCGGGACGTCCGCATTGAGGCACCCCTGGCGGTCGAGCTGGCGCTCGCGGGCGTCACGAACCCGTGTCGCCACAACGCGGCTGGGCTCGCGCATACCCATCGAGGCTGCCAGCCTGGCCGGTTCCTCCATCCGTACCCAGAGGTCGATGCGATCCCGGAATGGACCGGAGACGCGGGCCGCGTAGCGGCGCGCGGCCGCGTCGTCGCACGTGCAGGCGTGCCGTTCGCTCCCCCGCCAACCGCATGGGCACCCGTTCGCCGCCGCGAGCAGCTGGAACCGGGCCGGCAGCGTCACCGCTCCGTCCACGCGGGCCACGCTGACCTCGCCGGATTCCAGCGGCTGACGCAGGGCATCGAGGGCGTCCGCGCGGAAGTGGCGCACCTCGTCGAGCACCAGGATCCCGCGGTGGGCAAGCGACGCCTCCCCGGGTCGCACCCGCGGTCCCCCTCCCACGAGCGCCTGGGGCGAGACCGTGTGATGCGGCTCCCGGACCGGCCGCTCGCGACGGACGGGCGCACGACGATCCAGGAGGCCGGCGACCGAGTAGATGCGGCTCACCTCGCCCGCCTCGGCGTCATCCAGCGGCGGCAGCAGACCCCGCGCCGCACGCAGGAGGAGCGACTTGCCCGTACCCGGCGGACCTTCCAGGAAGCAGTGGTGGCGTCCGGCGACGGCCACCTCCAGGGCGCGGCGGGCGACCGATTGGCCGATCACCGCCGCCAGGTCGGGTACGTCGGCCGGCTGTGCCTCGGGCACCGGGACCGGCACCGCCGTGTCCAGGCGCGCGGTCCCGCTCACATGGCCGATCGCCTCACCGAGGGTCACCGCACCTACCACCGAGATCCCGCCCACCACGGCAGCCTCCTGCGCCGCGTCCGCGGCCACCAGTGCCTCCGCGAGACCCGCCCAGCGCGCCGCATCGACGAGGGCGAGCACCCCCGGCACGCGGCGCAGCCCGCCGTCGAGGGCGAGCTCGCCGATCAGAGCAGTGTCCGCAAGGCCCGTCGCGAGCGGCAGCTGCCCTGACGCGGCGAGGATCCCCACAGCGATGGCGAGGTCGTACGCCGTCCCCTCCTTGGGGAGGTCAGCGGGCGCGAGATTGACGGTGATGCGCCGGGCGGGCACCTCGAACCCGGAGTTGCGGATCGCCGAGCGGACGCGCTCACGCGCCTCGAGCACGGCGCCGCCGGCCAGGCCAACGATGGTGAGCCCGGGCAGGCCGAAGGCGACGTCCACCTCGACGCGCACCGGGACGGCGTCGACGCCGATGATGGTGGCCGTGCTGACCTGGGCGAGCATGCGCGTCTCCGGCGGAGGCGCAGGGGGAATGGCGCGAGGGAGTGCCGGCCGCCCGCCTGCTCGCCTCCATACTCGGCGGCGACCGGCAGACAGCAGGCTACGGATCGGTCGTTAGCGGTCCGTTAGCGGCGGGTTAGCTGTCGTGGGCGAACAGACGGGGTCAGCTGCGGGCGGGCACCCGCTCCTCTTCGCTGGCCAGCTCGGCGTCCATCGCCTTGGCGAACTCGGTGATCGAGCGCGAGAGCGGCGCCTCGGGACGCGACGACATGATCGGCTCGCCTGAGTTGAGCGCGCTGATGGCGCCGCGGTACTCGTTGATCACCTGGTAGTCGATCGACCGGCCCAGCGCGGACTCCGCGTTGTTCACATTGATGCCCGTGTACGCGTTGGACCGATTGAGCACCAGCTGCACCTTGCTGCGCTCGTAGCCGAGCGAGTCCATCGTCTCCAGCACCAGCCGCACGTTCTTGAGGCACGACAGGTCGGCGGTCATGATCACGAAGATGACATCCGCCGCGTCGAACAGCTGGAGGTTGAAGTCGTCGATGGTCTTGACCATGTCGATGAGCGTGTAGTCGTAGGCACGGCGCGCGAGTGCCAGCAGGTTGCTCAGCGACTGCGGGTTCTGGCGCTGATGCTCCATCACCAGGTCCGCCGACTCGGGCGACGGCGGCGCCAGCAGGAGGTCGACCCCGGTGTGGTGGTGGACCATCAGCTTGCGCAGCAGATCCACGTCGAGGTCCGCCTCGCTGATGGCGTTCACGATCGACGCCGTGTCGAGTGCAAGGTCCATGAAGACCCGCAGGTCGCCGAACTGCAGGTTGGCGTCGACGAGCGCGGTGCGCCGGTTGAGCTCGCGGGCGAGGCTGATGGCCGTGTTGATGGCGATGGTGGTGGTCCCCACCCCTCCCTTGGCGCCGTAGAAGACGGCCAGGCGGCCGAGGGTCGGGCGATCCGCGCCGGTGGTCGGCTTGGCCGATCCGCCGCTGCTGCGCGACAGCAGCGCCTTGATCTTGGCCATCAGCTCGAGGGGGTGGAAGGGCTTGACGATGTCGTCGTCCGCGCCGGCGCGCAGACCGCGCACGCGCTGCTCCACCTCCGCCTCGGAGGTCAGCATGATGATCGGCACGCGCCGCCCTTCGGTCTCGCCCGCGCGGACCTGCTGGGTGGCCGCGTAGCCGTCCAGCTTGGGCATCGCGACGTCCATCAGGATCAGGTCCGGCGCTTCGCTCTCCGCCATCTCGACTCCGGTGGCGCCATCGGACGCGACGATGACCTCGTAGCCCTCCTGCTTGAGGGTGAAGACGAGGACGCGTTGGATGTTCAGGTCGTCATCGACGACCAGGACCTTGGTGACGGCCATGCAAGCTCCGCTGACGTGGAGGGGAATCGGGCCGATTATACCGACGCATCCCGGTACCCCCAACCGCCGATCAGCCCAGTACCGATGCCGCCGCTGCCGCGGGGATCAGCCCAGCTGGCGCTCCAGGAATTCCAGCACGCGGCGTTCGTACGCCTCCCCTGCCACCCAGCGTGCGGTGGCGTGCTCGGCGCCATCCACCACCCACAGCTCCTTCGGCTCCCCGGCCGCGTCGTACAGGCGCTGCGACTGGCGCCAGCTGATGAGCCCGTCCTCGCGCGGCGCGATGAGCAGCAGGCCACGCGGGGCGATGCGCGACACGCGGTTGATGGGCGAGATGAGGCGCGTCCCGGCGCGCAGCCAAGCGGCCGCCACGATGAGCCGCGAGCCCAGCTCGGCGAACGGATACCGCTCGCCGCGCAGACGGCTCGCGATCGGGTGCTGCAGCTCCGCGAAGGCGGCGTCCGCCACGACCGCCGCCACCGGCAGGTCGGGCGCCGCGACGATGGCGACCGCGGCGCCCATGGAAAGACCCATCAGCGCGATGGGTCCCATGCCCCGCTCCTCGAGCAAACGAACCGCCGCCGCCACGTCGCGCCGCTCCAGCGAGCCGAGGGTGATGGCGCCGGCGCCGCTGGTGCCGTGGCCGCGGAAGTCGAACTGGAGGACGTGGTAGCGGCTGCGCAGCCACGGGACGTAGGCGGCCAGCTCCCCCAGCCGATGGCCGCTGAACCCGTGCATCACGATCACCGCGGCACGCGTCTCGCGCTCCGCGGGAATCAGCCAGCCGGAGAGTGCCACCCCGTCATCGGTGGTGAATGCCACGTCCTCCCATGGCAGGTCGAGGTCGGCGGGAGAGGCCGGCCAGCCCTCGACGGGCGGCTCGAAGGGCCGCGTCTCGGGACGCACGAGGCGCCGCGAGCCCATGACGCTGAGGTAGGCGAGATAGGCCGCCACGGCGGCCCCCGCGATGCGACCGACCCAGGCGACCAGCCCGGGCCGGCCGTTCGCGCTCATCCGGTTGCGCGATCCTCGCCGCCGGCGTTGCGCATCACCTGGCTGATGGGTCGCGTCAGCTCGGCGAGCTCCATCGGGACGATCCACTTGGTGCTCTGTCCCGCGGCGAGTGCCTTGAGCGCCTCGAGGTACTGGAGCGCCATCGTCTTGTCGTCAATGCCGCTCGCCGCCCCGAAGATGGTCTGCAGCGCGTTGGCGTAACCCTCGGCGCGCAGGATCTGGGACTGGCGCTCGCCCTCGGCGCGGAGGATGTTCGACTGCTTGTCGCCCTCGGCCACGTTGATCGTCGCCTGTCGGGTCCCCTCGGACTCCGTGATCACCGCGCGCCGGTTGCGCTCGGCGCTCATCTGGCGGTTCATCGCCTCCTGGATGTCGCGCGGCGGAACGATCTCGCGAATCTCGACGCTGGTGATCTTGACGCCCCAGCGCTCGGTCACCTCGTCGAGCTTCGCGCGCAGGATGTGGTTGATCTCCTCGCGCTTGGCGAGCACGTCGTCGAGCGGGATGTCGCCGATCACCGCGCGCAGGGTGGTGGCCGCCAGCGCCTGCGAGGCGCCGGTGAAGTCCGTCACCGCTGTGACCGTGACATCGGGCTGGAACACCTTCGAGTACACGAGGAAGTCGATGTTGATGGGCGCGTTGTCCTTGGTGATGCAGGTCTGCTGCGGCACCTCCAGGAAGCGCTCGCGCAGGTCCACCTTGACCGCCTGTTGCACGAACGGGATGAGCAGCACGATGCCAGGGCCGCGCGACCCCTGCAGGCGCCCGAAGAAGAAGACCACCAGGCGCTCGTACTCGCGGATGATGTGGACGATGCTGGTCAGGATCCAGAGCAGCAGGGCCAGGCCGACGACCAGGATGATCAGGCCGACCGGGTTCTCGAAGGTCATGGGTTCTCCTCTTGCCCGCGCTCGGGTTCGTCGGCGGGTTCGACGATGAGCTCCAGCCCCTTCGCCCCCACGACACGGATCGGTGTGCCGGCGGAGATGGTCCCGCTCGGCACCCGAGCGGACCATGACTCCCCGCCAGCATAGGCGATCCCGGTCGGGGCGATGAGGGTCTGTGCCGTCCCGATGACGCCCTGGAGGGCGGCCATGGGGTCGGTTGCCACGCCGCCGCGGTTGCGCATCTGCAGCAGCGCGCGGACGAGCACGAAGAAGTAGATGAGCGTCACCGCAACCGCGGCCGCGATGAGCCACGGGGAGACGGTGACCTGCACCGAATCGGTCCCGTCGACGCGGGTGTACAGCGCAAAGGCGCCCAGCACGAACGACGCGATCCCGCCGGCGGTGAGCAGCCCGTAGCTGGTCACCTGCAGCTCCAGCACGAACAGACCGATGCCGAGCAGGATGAGGAGCAGCCCGCCCACGTTGAGCGGCAGGCTGTTCGAGCCGATGAAGGCAAGCAGGATGGCGATCGCGCCGGCGATGCCGCTCACGAAGTTCGGGTGCCACACCTCCGCCAGCAGGCCGTAGAAGCCGACGGTGAAGAGGATGAAGGCGATGTTCGGGTCGCTCAAGAGGTGCAGCAGCGACTGACCGATGTTCATCCGCACCTCGGTGACCGGCAGATCCCCCAGCGGCGGAAGCGCCCCACCATCGAAGGTGAGCCGTGCCCCGTCGGCGCGGCGGCCGGCGTCGATGGCGCTCAGCAGCTCGTCCGTTGTCGCCGCCACCAGATCAACCACCGGTGGCTTCATGGCGATCGCGTCGCCAGCGTTGACGCTCACTGCTTCCCGGACCGCCGACTCGGCCCAGTCGGCGTTGCGGCCGGTGCGCTCGGCGAGGGAGCGGATCTTGGCCACGGCGTCGTTGGTCACCTTGGCCGCCAGGGTGGGCCCAAGCTCCTGCCCCCCGCTGCCGACCACCGAGGCCGCTCCGATGTTGGTGGACGGGGCCATGGCGGCCACGTCACCGGCCAGGACGATGAACGTGCCCGCGGACCCGGCGCGCGCACCATCTGGCGCGACGTAGGTAATGACCGGGATGGGGCTGTTGAGGATGGCGCTGACGATGTCGTCCATCGCGCGCAGCTCACCACCCGGGGTGTCGACCTCGATGAGGACCGCCGCCGCCCCGCCGTCGACCGCCGTGCGGATGCCCTCGGCGACGAAGGCGGCATTCACCTGGTCGATGATCCCGACGATCCGGAAGCGCGTGATGTGGTCGCCGTCGGCGGCCGCCGGCGCGGCGAGTGACACGAGACCGAGCGCAAGGGCCATCGCGGCGACCGTCCGGCGGACGAAGCGCCGGAGGCCGGCACGGGGCTCGGGGTGCCGCGGCAGCATGACCCTTCAAGTATACCGATCGCCGCCTCAGGCCCCCGGGGCGCGGATCTCGAGCAGCTCGGCCGCCACCAGCTGCGACCAGGTCTCCATCCTCGGAAACGAGCTTGCCAGGTCACCGGAGCTGGCGAAGCGACCCACGAGCTTGTCCGTCTCGCGCACCGCGACAGGCCGCCCGGCCGCCTCGACGGTGAACACCACGCCGAGGTGCACCGCACCCACGGGGTTCGAATCGTCGTTCAGCAGGCCGACCAGGGCGAAGGTCGGTTCCCATGGCGCATCGAGCTCCTCCGTCCACTCGCGGCGCAGCCCAGCGTCAAGTGGATCTTGCCCCTCGTCCACCGGGTTCAGATGGCCGCCAACCCCGACGCTCGCCTTGCCGTACAGCCGAGCGTCGCCGCCGGCATCGGTCCGCTCCATGAGGAAAATCCGCTCGCCGTCGCGCACGACGACATACGGGATGAGCTGCTTGATGGTCCGATCCTTCTCGGCCATCGGCCGCTCGACGTAGCGGCCGTGCTGCCGCACCGCCCGTCCCAGCGCCGCCAACGCGGCGGTATCAGCGCGCCGGACTCCCATGAAGTCGCAGCCGCCGGGAACCCGGTCGCGCGGCAGGACGAGGACGCGTTCAATCACCGCCGGAGTGTACGGACGCCGGTCGGTGCACCGCTGCACCATTTCGTGCGGGTCGCAAGGTGCACCGCAAGGTCACGGAGTCACCATCACCCACCTCAAGTGCACCATCGGTCCCCTCGACGCGCTGCCCCGCAGACGGGACGATGCACCAAACGATGGTCCGGTGCCCGCGTTAGTACTCAGGTACCGGGCCCAATGCGCGGTGCGGCAGCGACCGCGCATTGGCCCGTCTCATACATCCCATCCGTTCGGACCGGCGGCACCGCTGCCCACGGCCATCGGTCCCAACGAGGCATCTGCATTGGTTGATCGTCGCCGCCGAAGCGGTGGACACGGGGAGATCAGCGGTCCTGGGGCGCACCCCCGGGGTCAGTCACTGGTCGAATTCGCCCTCGTCCTGCCGATGCTCCTTGTCCTGCTCCTCGGCGTTGCCGACTTCGGGCGGGTGTTCCAGGCGGGCATCA
Source organism: uncultured Chloroflexia bacterium (assembly GCA_963781555.1). Taxonomy (GTDB): domain Bacteria; phylum Chloroflexota; class Limnocylindria; order QHBO01; family QHBO01; genus JAICQM01. The sequence goes on from CAWAGB010000006.1 coordinate 661,746, forward strand.
CCATCGAGGCGGCCGCACGCAACGGAGCGGAGGCGGCGGCCCAGGAGTACCGGCAACTGGCTCGCGGCGCCACCCTCCCGTTGGCGACCGTGATTACCAGCGACTCCACGACCTCGCCATGGATCGGTCTGCGACGAGGCGCGAGCGCTCCAGAACGACTCGGCCGGGCCGGCACCGTGCAGCATGCCGGCCGTCGCGATCTGTATCCATGACGGCCACGATCCGCTGTGCGCTCGGAGGCGGGAACGGCTCCCGGGGTCATGCTCGAGCATCCACTCAATGTCGTCGTCGCCAGCCAATCTGGCCCTGACGGCGCTGGCGGCGGCCGGCGAGCCCGCCGTCGAGGTCCGGGCCTGCTATCGGTTCACGCCTTGATCTGAGCGGCGTCCTCGTCAGCCTGCCGTTCGGGGCCGGCATGGCGCTGGGCGATATATGGCTCCAGAGGATCGATGGTCATGGACTGTCGCCGGGTATCCGTGGCCGCATGTGAGACGGCGGCGCGCGGCGCGGGCAGACCATCGTCGAAATGGCGCTGGTCCTTCCGCTCTTCTTCATGGTGCTCTTCGGGATAGTGATCCTCGGAATCGGGGTCTTCTACCAGCAGCAGGTGACGAACGCGGGCCGCGAGGCCGCGCGGTACGCAATCCACTCACAGCGCAACAGCCCAGTGCCCGACCGCTCGAATCGCTCGACCCGCGCCGGGGGCGACGGGGCCGTATTCCAGCAGCTACTTCGCTGCGATCGCCCCGCCGGACGCTGGCCCACATGACCGCCGAGGGCCGCACGCGACTGTTCGGCTTCAGCCGACCCGGTACGCTTGTCGGCGTGCTGGTCCGGTTACTGGACCCGGGACACTGCCGGCGGGTGGGCCGCCTACGACGAGATTGCGACTGACCCGACGACGGGCGCTCCCAACGAGTTCCGCACCTGCACCGCCCGGTATGGGGCTGGACGCCTTCACAAAATCGGGACACGGAGGCGTCCTCGCTATTTGTGATCGACCCACAAACCGGGCGGATGGCTCCAACGTCGGCATCACGATCGATTGCAACAGGGACTTTCCCTTGACAACGGTCAGCGACGACATGGCCGAGAAGCTATGAAGGCAAATGAAGTCGACGCCAACCAGGTCACGGTCTGACGTGCTACACGTGGGAGCCGCCCCTCGAGCGGGTTCCTGCTCATCCCCCGAAGAATGACGCTCGAGAGCGTCGTGACTGAGGCCCTGGAGACCAGCAATGAATCGCCATGTCCGTTCCAGATCCCGTGGACAGGTCCTTCCCATCGCAGGCGGCCGCGATGATCGTGCTCATCGGCATCGCCGCCATCGCGATCGACTCGGGTTCTCGTGGATGCTGGCGCGCCAGGAGCAGAATGCGGCCGACCCCGCAGCCCTGGCCGCCGCACGCTTCATCACCGATCCCGACCCCGTGACAGGGATCCAGCAACTACGACAGCGCGACGGCTGGACGGCCGCTTGCCACTACGCACGCAGAACGGCTTCTTCCAGCAGACGAACACGAGTTGTGACGCCGCTGCTGGCCGGACGGACAGACCGAGGTCATCTGGCCGCCAAGCCTGTCTCGCCGGCTCGCTGCCGGCAATCGCGGCGCCGTCCAGGTCATCATCGCGGCCCGCCACGCGCATTCTTCGGACGCGTCTTCGGCCCAACGGACCCGACCGTCAGCAGCGGTGCGGTCGCAGCGCGCCAGCGAGGAAACGTCAACAGCAGCTCCTTGATCGCCCTCAAGCCGGATGGCTGCGACACAGCCCGGGTTCGTGGCAACTCGACGATCAGCATCTACCCCGTGCCGGGCTACACAGGCCCGGGTGGGCTATGTGCAGGTCAACTCGGACTGTGGCACGTCCACTGCGGACAACAACTGCACGACTTCATCACTGGCGCGCTGAACATCAATGGGACTGCCGCGCTATCGGCCCCGCAGGTCAATGTTCATGGTGGTTGCAAGGGACCGTCGGGCCAGCCAACAGGAGTGCTGGATGAGGCATCCGCGCAGATTGGCGATCCACTGGGGGCGTTAGCCTTCCCAGGCTGGAATACCGGAGTTCCCGGCGCGGCATGCGGGGTTGGAGCAGCGAACACCACGTCCACGGGGTCGAGGGTTGCGGCAACAGTGGCGGCCGCATCGCGTGGGGCATCTCGCCCGATCGGCATGCCCGGGCCTCGCGTCGGGCTACAATGCGTCGAGCTCAATCCGGCGTCTACTACGGCGGGTGGGACATCGGTACCAAGATCCGGGTAACCCTGAAGCCCGGCATCTACGTCATCGCCGGGGGCGGCATCTCGATCGGCGCCACCGGCTCGCTCGACTCCCTTGCCGGCGCGTCGGCGCCAGCTCCTATCCTGGTCTACAGCACCGACAACCCGGTGTACAAGGCAAGCTGCCCAGGGGGGTCAGCGTCGCGCTGCCAGGGCGATCTCGACATCACCGCGGGCGCGGACCTCAAGCTCGCAGGCCTGCTCGCCGACCAGCCGTGCCCGCCGGTCACGACGACCGGAGGCTGCCCGTTCGGCGGAATGGTGATCTGGTACGACGGGAACGGCAGCAAGGGCGCGGCGGCAATCCGGGCGCATCGATATCGAGGGCGGTAGCAACCTCTTCATTTCCGGCACCATCTACGCCCCGAGGGCAGACGTCGAACCTCGGCGGGAACGCGAGACGCGAATTGTGGTCACGACGCCAAACAGGTCGCTTCGGTCCAGATCATCTCGTGGACCTGGGACATCGGCGGGACTGGACTCTCGGGATGCCCTACGACCCGGCCGAAATCTATCAATTCCCGCAACGCGGGCTGGTCGACTAAGTCACGCCGGAGCGGCAGGGCCTTCCTTCGCGAGTCGCACGGCGAGGAGCGCCGCCTCCCGCGGGTCGCGCGCGCGGTGGACGATCGGGCCGCCCAGGCGCTGATCGTTCTCGACCCGCCACGAGCTAAGGGTCACGACCTGGCGACCCTGACGCAGGGCGAGGCCAATCTCGGAGAGCGTCCCGTGGCGCCCGCCGACCGCAAGCACCGCATCGGCAGCGGTGACCACCACCAGGTTGCGCATCACGCCCAGGCCGGTGGCGATCGGGACGGTCACGAACTCGTTGGCGTCGCGCGGGTCGCTGCCAGGCAGGATGCCGATGGTGACGCCACCCGCTCCAACCGCGCCGCGTGACGCTGCCCGCATGACCCCGCCCAGGCCACCGGTCACGACCACCATCCCGGCGCGCGCCAGCAGCTGACCCACCTCTTCCGCCCATTCCAGGAGCCGATGCGCCTCCGGTCCGCGCGGATCGCCATCGCCGATCACCGCCACGTGCGGCTGGCGCTGCCGCGCCTCGACGGTCATGCCGCCACCACGCCGAGCGGCGCGCGGGCCAGCGCCTCGTAGGTCGTGCCGGCCGGGTCGAGGTGCGATCGGTACAGCGTCACTTCGTCGGCGACCGTGGTGGGCAGCTCGGCCGCCTCCGCCACCGAGGGATCGTCGCGGAGCTGGAGGCTCTGCCCGCCTCGCACCCGGGCCAGCGTCACGTGCGGCCGGAAGCGACGCCGCTCGGTGACGCCCAGGGCACCCGCGACGCGATTGTGCAGGTCCGCGAGGCCCGCCTCGGGACGGAACCGGCACCACACCATGCGCGTCTCGTCCACCCGCGGCCACGCGACGAGACCCTCGGGAACGAGCTGCACCCCGGCGTGTCCAGCCACCAGCTCGGGCAGCTCCTCGGCAAGGCGCGGCACCCGCTCGGCATCCACGTCGCCAAGGAACGCCAGGGTCACGTGCCACGATGCGGGATCCATCCAGCGCACGTCGGCGCCGACGAGCGTCGCGTGCCACGGGGCACTGGCAGCAAACAGGGATGCGCGCAGCGCCTCGCCGATCGGGATGGCGACAAAGCATCGCCACCGGTCGGTCACGCGGTGGTGCCCCGCGCTTCGATCATTGGCAGAAGCTCGGTGAGTGACGTGATCCGCGTCACTCCGGCAGGCAGTGGCGTCTCGGGATGGCGGTCCTTCCGGTCGATCAGCACCGCGCGGATGCCCAGTGCGGTCGCACCCGCGACATCGGCGTCAACGTGGTCACCCACGTGCATCGCCTCGTCCGGCGCCACGCCCGCCTGCTCGAGGGCGTACTCGAAGATGCCGCGGTGCGGCTTTTCGAAGCCGACCCGCGCGCTGGCCACGATGAAGTCGAAGTAGCGCACCAGGTCCAGGGAGTGGAGCAGCTCCGGGAGGTCCCAGACCCAGTTGCTCACCGCGCCCAGGGTGATGCCGAGCTCGCGGATGGCGGGCAGTGCCTCGTAGGCGTCGGGGAAGACATGCCAGTGACTGGTGATCATGAAGAGCTCGTGGAGGCGGTGGAAGAACTCCGGTGGCATCGGGCCGACGCCCAGCTCCGCGATCGCGGCCTGGTCGATGGCCACGGTGCGCCGGAAGCTCTCTGCCTCGCTCGGTTCGAACGGCTCGCCCAGGCCCCAGCCCCCATGGTGATAGGCGGCGCGGAGCGCTCGCTCGAGGTCCGTCACGTCCACCTCGATTCCCTGCTCGGCGAAGGCAATGGCGTAGACGTGCTCCCACGACGGATTGGGGCGCATCACCGTGTCGCCGATGTCGAGGAAGACCGCGCGCAGCGGCCGATGGGGCTGGGTGGTCATCGGTCCAAGCCTACCCCAGCCTCGGGCCGGCCGAGTCAGGCGGCGGTGGCCCCCTGCCGGCCGAGGATGCCGTAGATCTCCGTCCGATAGCGCAGCCCGGACGCATGGCGCGACAGCCAGCGCAGGTAGTCGGGATCCTGGCGGGCCAGGTCGCGCAGCGTCCAGCCCGCGTAGCGCCCGAACTCGAGGCGGGTGCCCTCGGCGTGCGAGCGCGGCGGGGGAGCCGCCAGTCCCGCGCTCAGCGGGGCGAAGGCGGCATTGCGCACCGCCCGGTCGTGCCGTTCGCGGGCGATGGGGTCCCGGACGATGGCGTATGCCTCGTTGAGCTCGACCATCCGCTCGCGCGCGTGGCGGCTCGGGTCACGGTCGGGGTGGTACTTGCGCGCGAGGGCCCGATACGCTGCCTGCAGGACCTCCTGGTCGCACGTCGCGACAACCTGCAGGACGCGGTAGGGCTCGGGGGTGGGCGGCATCGGACGGTGGGTTGCGATCGGTCAGTCGTTGTAGAGCCGCTCTTCGATCAGCTTCTCGGCCGTGATGCGGCCGGTCGGATCGAAGCAGCTGTACTCGAACAGCTTCTCGTACTCGAGGTCGATGTTGTCCTGGCCGCCGCGGTTCTTCTCGACGGTCGCCACGATCCAATCGCGGTAGCGCTGCGCCTGGTACGGATTGAACTCGATATTGACCTTGGCGACGATGTGGTACTTGTCGTTCAGGATCAGGATGATGTCCGACTCGTAGTTGATCGCCGACGAGCCCCGCAGGTGGTGGTTGCGCAGTCGCTTGGCCTTGAGGCCCTCGCGGTCGGCGGCCACGATGGCGACCACCGGAACCTGCTGGGCCAGGGCGATGTCCTTGAGCCCGGACACGATGCGGGTGACCTTCTCGGTCTCGTCGCTCGGCTCCGGGATGACCGGCACCTTCTGCAGGTAGTCGACGAAGAGCACGAGCCGCCGCCCCTCGTCGCCGCGGTGCTCGCGCACCAGGGCCCGCAGGTTGTCGATGGTGCTGGCGGTGGCCGTGCCACGCATCAGGTACAGGTTGCTGCCGTAGCGCGCAATGCGCTCGAGGCTCGGGCGGAGCCGCGGATTGGCGCCCAGCTTGGCGCGCTGCCCGCTCTCGGCGGAGGCGGTGTAGCTGCTCACCACTTCCTTCTTGACATCCTGGATCTTCACCGCGCCGGATTTCTGGGGCAGGTGGCTGAGAGCCGACTCCATGGCCACGATGCGCTGGATCAGGTACTCCTCGTCGTGCTCGAAGCAGACGTAGAGGACGGTCGCCTGGCCGGAGGCGGCCATGTTGCGCGCCATCTGGAGGGCCATGGTCGTCTTGCCCTGTCCCTGCGCGCCACCGATGAGCATCAGCTCCCCCGGGCGCAGTCCGCCACCGATCGTCTTGTCGAGTGGCACGAAGCCGGTCGCGATCGGCATCAGGTCCTCGATGTTGCCGGAGGCGACGCGCTCGTTGAGCGTGGTCAGGACGTCGAGCGCCGAACGCGGCGCCAGGCTGCCCTCCCCGACGTCGAGCTTCCAGTCGACGGCGGGCGGCGCCTCATCGTGCTTGGTGGCGGTCTTGCGCTTCGGCTCTTCGATCATTCGTCCGGTCGGCTCCTTGGCAGCTCGGGTCACTGCGCGCGCAACCCCCATGGGGTGCGCCCACGCAACGCGGGGCCGGAGTATACGCCGGTACCTCCCACTCCCGGTATAGACCGATTGGGCTATGCCGGGCCGAATTGTTCGATAGTTCGACGGATGCGCGCGCGGCGCGGCGAAGGGACGCGGTTCGTTCGATGTATCGCAGCGGTGCTGAGCGTGGAGCCGCCCGGATGCACCGCCCCGTGCGGCCCCACGTTCGATCCATCGAGCGAATAGCACGTCGCCCGGCAACTGCGCCAGGATCCACTCGATAGATCGAACGAGGCCCGCCTGGAAGGCGGGCCTCGTCAACGGTTAGAGAGCCGGGATCAGGCCGGCTGGGGTGCCGGTCCCTGGCGACGGCGCGAACCGCCCTCATCGGTGTCGGTCTCGCCATCGGTCGTGGCCTCCGGCTCGGTGGGCCGCGGCGACATGACCTGCATGGGGGTCGGTCCGTCGCTGCGCGGCGGGAGGATGCCCTCGAACAGCGACTCGAACTCGTCGCCCTCGATGGTCTCCTTCTCGATGAGCAGCTCTGCGAGCCGATCGAGTACCGCACGCTGCTCGGTGAGTGCCACCTTCGCCCGCTCGTAGGCGCGGTCGATGATCTCGCGCACCTCGGCATCGATCTTGGCCGCAACCTCGTCGCTGTAGTTGCGCTGCTCGCTGATCTCGCGACCCAGGAACACCATCTCGTCCTTCTTGCCGAAGGTGAGCGGTCCCAGGCGCTCGCTCATGCCGTACTGCGTCACCATGGCGCGGGCCAGGCCGGTGGCCTTCTCGATGTCGTTCGACGAGCCGGTGGTGGTATCGCTGAAGACCAGCTGCTCCGCCACGTTGCCACCGAGCATGCCCGCGATCTTGTCCTCGAACTCCGACTTGGAGTGGAGGTACCGATCCTCGTTGGGCAGGCTCATCGTGTAGCCCAGCGCCATGCCGCGCGACACGATCGTGACCTTGGTCACCGGATCGCACTTGGGGAGAAGACGCTGCACGACGGCGTGACCGCCCTCGTGGTAGGCGATGATCTCCTTCTCGGCATCGGTGATGAGGCGGCTGCGTCGCTCCGGCCCCGCGACGACGCGGTCCAGCGCCTCGCTGAACTCGTCCATCCCGATGGTCTTCTTGTTGCGCCGCGCGGCCAGGATGGCGGCCTCGTTGACGAGGTTCGCGAGGTCCGCGCCCGAGAAGCCGGGCGAGCGCTTGGCGAGCTCGTTGATGTCGATGGTCTTGTCGAGCGGCTTGCCCTTGACGTGGACATTCAGGATCTCGCGGCGACCGCGGATGTCAGGGCGGTCGAGGACCACCTGGCGATCGAAGCGGCCCGGGCGCAGCAGCGCCGGATCGAGGACATCGGGCCGGTTGGTGGCGGCGACCACGATGACGTTGGTGTTGGTGTCGAAGCCGTCCATCTCGACCAGGATCTGGTTGAGGGTCTGCTCGCGCTCATCATGGGAGCCGCCGAGGCCGGCGCCACGCTGGCGGCCGACCGCGTCGATCTCGTCGACGAAGACGATGCACGGCGAGTTGCGCTTGGCCTGCTCGAACAGGTCGCGGACGCGCGAGGCGCCGACGCCCACGAACATCTCCACGAACTCGGAGCCGGAGATGCTGAAGAACGGCACGCCGGCTTCACCGGCCACGGCGCGGGCGAGGAGGGTCTTGCCGGTTCCCGGCGGGCCGACGAGCAGGACGCCGCGCGGGATGCGCGCGCCGAGCGAATTGAACTTCTCGGGGTACTTGAGGAACTCCACCACCTCGGCGAGCTCCTGCTTGGCCTCGTCCACGCCGGCCACATCGTCGAACGTGACGACCGTCTTGTTGCCAAGGAACATGCGGGCCCGGCTCTTGCCGAAGCTCATGGCCTGGTTATTGGTGCCCTGCGCCTGGCGCATCATGAAGAAGATGAAGCCGCCGATCAGGAGGACCGGCAGGAAGGCGGTGATCAGGAGGGTGAGGATTCCGCCGGCGGCGCTCTCCTCGACCGCGCCGTAGTCGACCTTGCTCACGCAGTCGGCCGGGTTCGCGGCCCCGACCGCCGCGCACAGGTCGGCGCGCACATCGATCAGCTCGGACGAGACCACCGCGGTCTTGGGATTCTGGGTGTTGCCATCGAGGACGACACTCAGCTTCGTTCCGTCCTGGGTCACGGAGGTGACCTTGCCGGAGGCGGCGTCGACCATCAGCTGGCTGTAGGTGTACGGAGGGGCGGAGCTGTTGTCGACGATGTAGGTCCACAGCAGTGCCAGCCCGAAGACGGCCATGACAACGAGCACGACGCTGTTGCGGACGAGTCGGCTGCTCAAGGTTTGTTCTCTTTCTCTGTCGGGTTCGCGCCCCGACGTCACACGTCGTCGGGCCGCAAGTATAGGTGCGCCACCCCGGTCGAGCCACTCGACCGATCAGGCCACGGACCGATGGGTCATCGACGCCCTGCATGGGTCAATACGCGCCGGGGGCACGCGCGGCTCACTCGATGGTGATGATCCGCTCACGGATCGATGCGCTCCGGCCCGCGCCCAGCTCGATGCGCAGGCCGCCGCGTGGCCCTTCGGCCGCGTCCAGCAGCGCGTCGATGCGCTCCGCGCTGGGTGCCGGATGCCCGATCGCCAGGCGCAGCATGCGGCGTCCCAGGGCGCGTCCCGGTGGTGCGTGCCAGTCGAGGGCGCCGCCCATGCCTGCCGAGCGCCGGGCAAGCTCCGCCGTGGCCACCTCGTCGAGGAGCGCGTCGTCGTCCGCGGCAAGGCTCGCGAAGCGCGCGATCGACTCGACCGCCGCGGGGCGCAGCCTGTCCATCAGCGGAAGCAGCTCCGCGCGGACACGGTTGCGCAGGAAGGCCGGGTCGGCGTTGCTGGGATCGAGCCGGTACGTGAGCCCGGCATCGTCCAGCCACGCCCGCAGCGTCTCCCGGCGCTCGGCGATCAGGGGTCGCACGACGTTGCCGCGCCGCCCCGGGATGCCGCTCGCTCCGGCAAGGCCGCTCCCGCGAAGCAGGTTGATGAGGACGGTCTCGGCCGCGTCGTCAGCCGTGTGGGCGATGGCGATCAGGCCATCGGTGCCGGCGAGCTCGTGGAGGAAGCGGTAGCGGGCCTCGCGACCCGCCTCCTCCAGGCTGCGGTGCTCGGCGCGCGCCAGCGCGGCGACATCGGTGCGTCGGGAGGCGAAGGGCAGGTCGAGCGACGAGGCAATCGCACCGACGAACGCCGCGTCCGCCGCGCTGTCCGGCCGCAGGCCGTGATCAAGGTGGGCGACCGTGAGGCGCCACGCGACGGCATCGGTCCGGACCAGGTGGACGACGCCATGCAGCAGGGCGATCGAGTCGGGGCCGCCAGATACGGCGAGGATGAGACGCGCGTCAGCCGCGATGTCGAGCGCGCGGGCGCCACGCAGCACGGCCTGCGCCAGGCCATCGGGTGAAGTGGTAGCGGAGGGCGGATTCGAACCACCGACCAAGGGCTTATGAGTCCCCTGCTCTGCCACTGAGCTACTCCGCCAGCGGGGACTTCGAGGATACCGATGAACGAGCGGAGCGGCAACTCACGGCGTGGTGGATTCCCAAGAATCCAGCGCCGGGCCTCGGCGGGCCCATACTCACCGGGTGAAGCGGGACAAGCACAACGCCCTCGGCAGGCATTCACCCCGATCCGGCGAGCGGGAGGATCCCGTCCGCCGGTTCCCCGACGTACGAACCCGTGAATGGGTCGCGCGCGCCGTCGGGGCGGGAGCTCGCGTCACCGGCGGTCGCAGGCTGAAGGGTGGCATCACCTCGTCGGTGCATCGGCTCGCCGTCGAGACGCGTACCGGTACACGGATCCAGGTCGTGCTGCGACGATGGACGCCGGGCGCATGGGGCGCGACGGCAGACGCACCCCGCCTCGTCGAGCGCGAGTCCCAGGTCCTTCGCGGTCTCGAGGCGACCGATATCCCGGCGCCCCGCCTGCTCGCCGCCGATCCCACGGGCGACGCGACCGGTGTGCCGGCGCTCCTGATGACACGCGTGGCGGGGCGGGTGGACCTCACCCCACCCGACTCAGCCGCATGGCTGGGCCAGATGGCCGTCATGGCGATTCGCATCCACGCGACGGACGTGGACGCCGAGCCGCGCGAGTGGAAGCCGCGAGAGGTCCCCGTGCCGGACTGGACGTCGAAGCCAGCGGTGTGGGAGGCAGCCGCCGACCTCATCCGCGGGGCGGTGCAGCCACATGAACACCGGTTGGCACATGGCGATTACCAGCACTTCAACGTACTCTGGCGGCGTGGCCAACTGACCGGTGTCGTCGACTGGGTGAACGCGTGCCGCGGTCCCGCCGACATGGATGTCGGACATTGCCGGCTCAATCTCGCGGTCCTCTACTCGCCGGAGGTGGCGGCGGACTTCCTGGACGCTTACGAAGCCGATGCAGGCCGGCGCGTGGATCCGTACTGGGACATCCGCAGCGCGACCGCGCCCGCGTTCAGTGACTGGGCGGCGTTCATCCCGATCCAGGTCGGGAGACGTGCGCCGTTCGATAGTGCGGGGATGCATCGGCGCATCGACGACCACCTTGCGGCCGCGCTGAGGCGGAGGTAGGCAGTTCAGCCGCTCGCGGCAGTCATCCGGTGCACACCCCGCGCATGTTCGTTGCTCGCTGCAAGGAGTGGCGCAAGGTGCGCCGCCTAGGCTGAGCCCCTCTTCACACCGTGCCACCCGGGACAATGACCGATCTCCGCATTCCACCGCAGGTCGCCGCCGGCGATTTCGCGGGCTGGCTCAGAGGCGCAATGGCGACGCGGCGGATTTCGCTGCGCATGCTCGCGATTCGCGCGGGCATCGACCACTCCACGATCTCCCGCCTTGCGAACGGGACGAGGGAGCCGCTGCTCTCAACGGCCCTGGCCCTGGTCCAGGTGCTGGAGGCCGAGCCATCCCACCTGGCCCCCGTGGCGACCCGGGAGAGCCCGACCAGGACAGCCGCCTAAGCTTCCTCGCTGCCGCTGCGGCCCCGTCACGGACGGTTCAGCTGGATCGATGTCTCGACGTTGCTGGCAGGATCGTAGGGGCGCGGTCCCGACATGCTGGTGACGGTGAACGTCGTCGACGCCGCATCCGCCAGGCTGAGGTTGACCGCCACGCTGCAGCGGCCGTTGGCGGCCGTCACGCACGATCGCGCACCGCCCCGGCTGAACGTCCCGTTCACGGTGGCATTCGGGATTGGCACTCCGTTGGTATCCGTGACGAGGATGGCGACCGACGCTTCCCACCTGGAGCTGCTGTAGATGGAGGTGGAACCAGCCAGATCGGCCACGCGCATCGGGAGCCCTCCGGAGGCGAGGACGGTGACCGATCGCGACATGGATGCGACGGCACCCGCGTTATCGGTCACGGCCAGCGCGACCGTATAGGTGCCCGGCCCCGCATATGCATGCACCGGATTCGTGGCGCTGGACTGGGCCCCGTCGCCAAAGCTCCACGCCCTGCTGCTGATCGCTCCATCGGCGTCATCGGACGCATCGGTGAAGGTGCACACCAGCGCAACGCACGAGGTTGTGAAGTCCGCCGTGGGGGGCTGGTTCGCCGCCGCGCCGCCGACCAGCACGTTGCGCGAGAGCTCCGACGTGTCGCGGTCATTTCGGATCTGGAGCGCGGTGACCCGCTCCCCGCTCGGCCGCGAGACCGCCAGGCTCCACGTCCCGTTGCTGGCCACGGTCACCTGGCCCAGGTACAGGTCGGGCAGCCCGAACTGGCCCGCGGGCCGGCTGGCCCGATAGACCTCCACCTTCGCCCCTGCCAGGCCCGTTCCCCTGACGAGAGCTGTCGTGGCGCTGGTGATGATCGGGGTGTTGAGCAGCGAGTTGGCGCCCGCATCCCCGTCCCCCGGATCGTTTGCGTCCGGCCCGGGCACGCCGTACAGGTCGATGGCCCACCCGGGCGTGTCGGTCACGAGGTTTCGGGTCAGTCGAATCTGGTAGACGTTGTTCTGGGTCAGGCCGATGCCACCCAGGGTCGCGTTCCGGATCGTATTGCCCTCGATGACGTCCAGCTTGGTACCCAGCCGCACCCTGATCCCCCAGCGGCTCATCGGCGCCGCCTCGCCGAGCGGCGAGATGCCGATGAAGTTTCCGCGAGCCGTGTTTCGCTGCGCGTTTGAGGAGCCAAATTGGATCCCGTCATGGAATGACGCGATGTAGTTTGCCTCCAGAAGGTTGTCGTTCGACCCGTCGTACACGTTCACCGCCTGTCCGTTGTCGCCGGTGCCGGGGTCATTGGTCGCCGAACGGAACGTGGCGTCGTATCGGCCATCGCCACGGAACCCGATCCAGTTGCCGATGATGCGGTGGCCGTTCAGCTGCCAATCGATGCTGCCGCCGTTCGCCGAACCCAGGGCGGGATTCCATCCATGGGAGATCTCGATGCCCTGGAGGCCGGTTCGCCCGATGACGTTGCGCTCGTTGGGGCCCGTGCCGCCGATGAGCCCGTTCTTGGGGCCGAAGTTGTGGTCGATCCCGGTGGAGCACTGCGCGTACACGACGCCGCTCGGCTCCATGCACACCAGGTTGTTCTGGATCGTGTTGCCCGTTACGCCGCGCCCATACATCTCGATCCCGTGCGCGGCATTGCCGGTGACGTTGCGATCCGCAGGGTCCGGTGTGCCGATGAAGTTGTCGTGCGCGCCCGTGTTGAGCGTGATGTTGTAGTAGCCGCGGGTTGAGGAGGTCCCGTCGCGCTTGAATCCGAACCAGTTGCCAACGATGCGGTTGCCGTATGCATCGGCTCCATCAATGAACAGGGCCTTATAGAAGTTGTGGAACGCCAGGCCTCGGATCGTGTTGTTGGCGCTGGTCATGTACACGCCGATCTCGTTCGCGTCGGGGCCGTTGCCACGAAGCTCGACGCCCGGAATGGCATTCGAGCTCGTCGTCGACGTGTTCACCCGACTGCCTGGTTGCGAGTAGCCGTCGATCGTCATCGGCGCGCTGCGGGCGTTGATGCTGGGCAGGGGGCCGTTGAGCTGGATGAGCACCGGGGCGGTACCGGGAAGGGCGAACTCGATGCGATCCTCCGCGGATGACCAGTTCGCCTCGGCCATTGCGGCGCGGAGCGTGCACCTGCCCGCCGCGTCCGCGCAGACGCCGTTGCCCGGGTTTGCGTCGGGCGTGTCCGAGGCGCTCGTGACCGTGAGGACGTTCGCGGCCAGCGTGGCTGCAGCGGCAGCCTGCCGGTCAACGGTCTCCGCGGCGAGGACCGCCTGGACGTCGGCGATGTCGATGCACCCGTCCCCGTTGGCGTCGGTGGCGGCCGGGGCGGCGCAGGTCGGCACGGCCAGCGCACTTGCCTCCCGGTTCGCCAGCCACGCGAGGCGCGCGATGTCCAGATCGCTGGCATTGCGCCGACCATCGGGTTGGAGGTCCTGGACCGGGCGGGCGGCTCGCGGTGGGCGCGCGGCACGATGCACGGATGGTGCGGCAATGACCTCGGACCCGGAGCCGACCTGGACCGCGGCCTCGAACTCGGTCTCTGGCAGCTCGACGCGCTGACCGGTGGCATCCACGGCGGTGTCGAGCACGATCCGCACGTGCAGCCTGCCGCGCTGCACCGGCTGGAGCACGAGGTCCACGCCCCGCACCCCGTTCTCGGATCCGATGTCGAACGCGCCGAAGGATGCGCCCGCATCCGTGGTGGCGGGCCGGAACGAGTGATCGCCACCGGTAGCCGCGATGCCGACGACGTCGGCGGCGCCGCGCCGGAATGTGACGCGACCGTCGATCGCCGCCACACCTTCGGGAAGGAAGATGCTGACCGCGAAGAGCTCGCCGAGTGGGACGCGCGCAGGGGCGCTGACCGTCGTGACAGGCACTGGACCACGACCGACTGCCACGGCGGGGGCGGGCCCCGCTCCGTGGATCCCCGCGGTGAGCAGGGACGCGGCGATGAGGGCGCTGGCAAACCTTCGTGTCACGAGTTTCTCCCCTTGAGTGTGCTGATGGACGCCATGGTGGCGGGCAGGACGCTGGGTGTGACGGCTCGCCGCGACGCGATCACGGGATGATGCTCCGGGCAAGCAGATCGTCGAATGTGAGGAGGATCGGGGCGTTGGTGCTGTTGAGGGCCACGAATGAACGAACCCCGATGGCGCCGGGGCCTTGGAGCGGAGCGCTCGCGTCCGTGACCACCGACTGCCATCCCGGCGGCTCCGCGGTGCCATCGGCCCAGACCTTGATCCGGATCGTGGTGGGCGACGCGCCGGCGAGCTGGACGCGGACGCGGAGCCGCGCATCAGGGGTGTAGCTCAGGCCCGGCACCTGGACATCGGTCCCAAGCGCTGATTGGGCCCCGCTGAGGTAGCGGACGGCACGAAGCCACACGCCTCCGCCCGGCGCCAGCCGAATTCGGGGCCGATACTCGCTGGTTCCTCCGCCGACGCTGCGCCCGACGCCGTAGATGGTGATGCCATCCCCGGTGGGGAGCTTGTCGCTGCGGACCGTGAAGGTCAGATCAACATCCACGGCTGAGACCGAACGCAGCATTGCCGCGCGGGTCGTTCCGGCCGGGTGGGCAATCGTTGCTGCGCTGCCGAGCGTGTCGTAGTCGGCGAGGGCGCCGAAGTGCTCGTATGCACCGCCGGTGTCAGCACTGCCCCACGAATTGGCGATGGTCCGACTGAACGTGTCCGCGGCGTACGTCGATGCCGTGCCGGCGGCCACGACCAGGCTGGTGGCCCGCAGGTCGTCGACGCTGAGCACGACCGGGGCATTCGTGGCATTCGATGCCAGGTACGACCGCACGCCGATGGCGCCCGCAGGCTGTAAAGCGGCACTCGCATCGGTCACCACCGACTGCCAGGTGCCGGGTTCCGCGGTCCCATCCGCCCAGACGCGCATGCGGATCGTCGTCGGCGCGGCGCCGTCCCATTGCACCCGCGCGCGGAGGGCAGTACCGGGGTGGGTCAGACCGGCAACCTGCACATCGCTTCCCAACAATGTCTGTACGCCACCGACGACCCGCATGGTCCGAATCAGCACCGAGCCGTTGGGCAGAAGCCGCAAGCGGCTGCGGTACTCACTCTGGCCATTGGCGGTGCGCCGGCCGACCAGCCAGATGTACATGCCGTCGCCGGACGCCACCTTGTCGGTCCGAATCTTGAGCGTTAGGTCCACGTCGCGGGCAATGGCCGCGTCGAGGGTGGCGGCCCGAGTGACGCCCACCGCGTGCGTGATGGTGCCCGTGGTGCCGTTCACGTCAAAGTCCGCCACCGCTCCAGAGAGGGAGTACACGCCCCCCGTCTCAGCCGAACCCCAGCCGTTCACCACGTTCCGGGTGAACGTATCCGCGGCATAGGTCTGCGTCGTCGATGCCGTGTAGTTCGCGGTGTAGCTCGAGGCGGCGCTGGCCACCACGACGTGGCTGTCGGCGCCCGCATCGGACCACGATTGAAAGGCGTAGGTCTGTGCGCCGAGCGACTGGGGCGTCGGAGCGCTGACGGCGACGCTCGAATCGCGGATGACCTCGCGCTCGAAAGGCGTCGCGCTGGTTTCGGTGCCCACGCTCAGCGCCAGGCCAGAGGGTGAGGATGCGAACGAGAGCAGCACCGTCTCCGGATCGAGGCGGCGAGTCACCGTGCTCTGGAGACCCGCGTTGTCGGTGGCGGTGAGGCGTAGCTCGAGGTACGCAGGCAGCTCGTGGCTGGGCGCGACGAAGGTGCCGCTGGCGACGCCGGGATAATCCTGGATGGGATGCGCGTGGCAGTTGGACGGGGTCGCGCAGTGCTGCAGCACCAGCGACCAGTCCAGGCTCGTCGCCGGCAGGGTTCCCTGGTCCGGGTCCGTCGCGTGACCGGAGAAGGCAATCGTCTGGCCGGCGCGCCACGGCATGCCCCCGTCCGGGGCATCGATGACCGCAGTCGGCCCGGTGTCCCCGGCCGTGATCACGACGGCATCGGTGGCAGTGTTGCCCGCGGGGTCGGTGACCCGCAGCCGGACGGTGGTGGTGGCTGCCACCGTATAGGTCCTCGAGGGTGCCGCAAGGACGGAGTCGTCGTACGCGCCGTCGCCGTCGAGGTCCCACGCGTAGGACAGGGCACCACCCTCTGGATCCGTTGATCGTGTTCCCGTGAACGAAACGGCGAGCGGGACAGGGCCACTGGTAGGAGTCGCGTCCGCCTGTGCCACGGGTGGCTGGTCGGCACCGAAGTAGCTGATGCGACGAATGTTCCCGCCAAGGTAGTCGAGGTAGAACAGGTCACCACCCGGGCCGATGCGCAGGTCGACCGGTGCCTGCGCTCCCCCGATGAAGAGGGATCGCGTTGCGGGATCCGGCAGGCCATTCGCACCGGCGCGCATGACCCAGATGCAGCGGCGCGTGTAGTCGGAGAAGAAGAGCGCATTGTCGTAGGCGGCCGGATACGGACCACCCTGGTAGAAGGCGACCCCGGAGCTCGACGCCCCGCCCACCGGACAGCCGTCGCCGGCCACGACGCTGGCGTCGTGGGCGTACGCGTAGTACGGCGCGACAACGGCGGGCGTCGCGTACAGCGACTCGCAGAGTGTTGCGTTGAGGCTGTCCCATCCCGGATGCTTCGCCGCGCCCTCGTAACACGGCCAGCCGAAGTTCTTGAGCGAGCCTGCCGGGTCGATGATGCGATTCAGCTCGTCCCATCGCACGTCGCCCACGTCCCCCACCCAGATCTCGCTCGTGCCGGGCCGGAAGGTGAATCGAAACGGGTTGCGGAAGCCATGCGCGACGATCCGGCGCGCGTTCTCGTCGGGTCCGGTGGACGGGTTGCCGGCCGCGGCGAGCCCCGTCAGAGGGTCGACCCGGATGATGGTGCCGTCGAGCCCGGTCGGATCCCCGGCCGTCCGGACGTCCTGGCTGCGGAGCGAGCCGCCCTGCGCGCTCGGCAGCGTCATCGCACCGCCCACCCCACCGGGGGGATCGCCGCATGGGTTTCGCTGCGTCGGGCTGCCCGCGCTGCCGCCCCACTGCCCGTAATCGTGATTGTTGAAATTGGCGGCCTCGCCCGCGCTTGCGTAGAGCGCGCCGTCCGGGCCGAACCGAAGCGTGTCAAGGGTGTGGCTGGGAAACTGCTGGCACCAATCGGTCACGAGCGGCACCTCGGCTCCGGTCATCACGTCGCCGGCTGCCTGCAGCCGCGAGAGCCGTCCACTCGCGACGCAGCCGTCCGCGGTCGCACCCGGGACCCCGGGACACGGGTCCGAATCGGTGTTGGGGGTTCCCCACACGGGGGCGGTGCCGCCGATCGGCGCGTCGCGCGTGTAGAGGACATAGATGTATGGCGTTGCGGGAAAGTTCGGATGCAGCGCCATCCCGTTCAGGCCGCGATCCCAGAAGTTGTAGACCTGGGTACGGAGGTCGGCGAAGATCGTCGGGGTCGTGTCCGTCAGCGAATCGAACACCTTGATCACGCCACGCTTCTCGGCCACGAAGATCCTGCCGTCAGCGGCGAATTCAACGGCCATCGGATGGTCCAGCCCGGCGAGAGCAACTGTCTCCTGGAAGCCGGCCGGGATGGAGAAGGGCGCGTTTGCCGCGCCGCTCGTCGTGGGCTGCGCTCGCGCCGGTGGAGCCGCCGTCGTGAACAACACCACGATCGTTGCCAGCGTGCACGCGAACGTGCGGAGTGTGGTCCTGCGGCTGCCCATCGTCAGGCACGGTAGGGTCGCGCGCCAGGCGCCGCATCCGTAGAAGTACCTAATCTTCGGACGTTTCCCGCCCACGGCAGTGCAGACCTTGGCACGAGCGGGGTGCGTGGCGGCGCCGGTGCGACACCCGAGCTGTCACGATGCGGTGCTCACATCGATCGCATGCGATACGTGCGACGACGCGGCGGTTCAGACGCCGAAGAACAGATCCAGCCACTGCTCGAGCAGTGGCTTGGGCGCCGGTATCGGCGGCAGGAGCTCGGCGGGAATCGGCGCCTCAGCGCCGGGCGGGATGATGAGCACGCGCTCGCCAGTGGCACCCAGCGTCCGCAGCTCCCTGGCCTCCGCGCCGATGAACGCGTCCGAGTTCAGGTACGCCAGCTCAGCCGCGAGTCGCTCGTTCTGGGCCTGGAGGGCGGCGAGCTCGGAGCGCACCGCCTGGGCCTCCTCGGTGATCGCCCAGTTCGAGTAGACCTGCCGGCCCACCTGGACCGCCAGGAAGGTCCCGATGATCAGGAGCACTGCGAGCCACGCCAGGCCGCCGCGCGAGGCAGGCAGGCGCAGCCGAAGGCGTCTCGGCGCGGGCGCTGGCAGCTCGATCCCGGTCATCTGGGCTGCAGTCTAGCCGCGGAGTTGTCCACATCGCAACGTATTCCGGCACCGGTTGTCCACATGCGCCGGGCGACGCCACGCGCGGGTGGTATCGTGAATGGAACGTCCGTTCTAATCCAGTCCGATGGAGCTGCTCGTGATCAACGCGCGACCTGAAACCCCCAGCGACGCCATCGCCGCCCTGCTGGCGGATCCTTCGCTGGCCCCGATCATCGCCGCGCATCGCACGGTCGAGCCCCGCGCTCCGCGCTACGCGCCCTGGCCCGATGGGCTCGATCCCCGTCTGATGGGTGCGCTGCGGGCGCGCGGCGTCGAGGGGCTGTACACCCACCAGGCGCAGGCGACCGCGGCCGCCATCGCCGGCCGAAATGTCGTCGTCGTCACGCCCACCGCATCGGGCAAGACGCTCTGCTACAACCTCCCGGTCCTCGACGCGATCGCGCACGACGAAGCGGCGCGAGCGCTGTACCTGTTCCCCACAAAGGCACTCGCCGCCGACCAGCTGGTCGAGCTCCGGGCACTGGCAGATGCTGCCGAGCTCGGACTCAAGACGCACACCTATGACGGTGATACGCCACCCAACGTGCGGGCCGTCGTCCGCTCGGCGGGGCAAGTCGTGATCACCAACCCGGACATGCTCCACTCGGCGATCCTTCCGCATCACACCAAGTGGTTCAAGCTCTTCGAGAACCTGCGCTTCGTTGTCGTCGACGAGCTGCACAGCTACCGCGGCCTGTTCGGCAGCCATGTCGCCAACGTCATCCGCCGCCTCCAGCGCATCTGCCGTCACTACGGTTCGGACCCGGTATTCATCTGCGCTTCGGCGACCATCGCCAACCCGGCGGACCTGGCGGAACGGGTGATCGGCGCGCCGGTCGAGCTGGTGGACGACAACGGAGCGCCCTCCGGACGGCGTCACATCCTGGTCATCAATCCGCCGGTTGCCAACGAGGAACTCGGGATTCGCGGCTCGGCCCTCCTCACAGGGCAGCGCATCGCGGAGCGGCTGATCGGCAACGGCGTGCAGACGATTGCCTTCGCCAAGTCGCGGACCGCGGTGGAGGTCCTCACCAGCTATCTGCGCGAGACCTTCGCTCCCCCGCCCGGGCATCCGCACATCATTCGCGGCTATCGCGGCGGCTATCTGCCCAACGAGCGCCTCGCAATCCAGGACGGGCTGCGCGATGGACGGGTACGAGGGGTGGTGGCGACCAACGCATTGGAACTGGGTATTGACATCGGCGGCCTGGACGCCGCCATCAGTGTCGGCTACCCCGGAACCATCGCCTCCACGCTCCAGCAGATGGGCCGGGCCGGTCGGCGCGCTGGCACCAGCCTCTCGGCACTCATCTGCTCCTCCGCGCCAATCGACCAGTTCCTGGCGGCGCACCCCGAGTACCTGTTTGACGCGTCGCCGGAGCATGGGCTCATCAACCCGGACAACCTGCACGTCCTCCTCAATCACCTGCGCGCCTCCACGTTCGAGCTGCCGGTCCCCGCCGCCGAGCGCTTCGGGATCGACGAGACACCGACCCTGCTCGACGTGCTCGAGGAGGACGGATGGATCCGGCACGCAGCCGACGATCGGTACTACTGGAGCCACGAGAACTTCCCCGCCAGCGACTTCAGCCTGCGTTCCGGCGCACCCGAGAACGTGGTCATCGTGGACACCACCGGTGACCGCCACCGCGTGCTGGGGGAGGTGGACCTGTTCGCGGCTCCGTTGCTCGTTCACGAGAAGGCGATCTACATCCACGAGGGCATCCAGCACCACGTCGACCGCCTCGATTGGGAGGAGCGCAAGGCGTACGTGACGCGGACCGACGTCGACTACTACACCGATGCGGATCTCGGCATCACGCTCAAGGTCCTCGAGGTTCTTGACGAGGCCGATGTGCCACCGGCCGGCTTTCGCCAGCGCGGCGAGGTGATGGTCGCCTGGAAGGTGACCATGTTCAAGAAGGTCAAGTTCCACACCCACGAGAACGTCGGCTGGGGCTCGATCAGCATCCCCGAACAGGAGATGCACACCGCCGCCTGCTGGCTCGTGCCACCGGCGGACCTGGTGAACCGCTACGACCGCGACACGCTCGACGGCGCGCTGATCGGGCTGGCGCGGGTGGCCCGCACCACGGGTGCGCTGCTGCTGATGTGCGACCCACGCGATCTGGGGGTGCTGGCCCAGGTGCAGGCACCGTTCACCGGGCGCCCGACGCTGTACTTGTACGATGCGACGCCGGGCGGGGTCGGCCTCACCGAGCGCCTCTTCACCCTCGTCGACGAGCTGGTTCGCGTGTGCCGCGAGGCGGTCGAGTCGTGCCCCTGCACCGACGGGTGCCCCGCCTGCGTGGGTCCCGCCATCGAGGTCGGCCATCGGGGGAAGGCCGTCGTCATCGAGCTGCTCGCGGGGATGGCCTGACCCGTGGTCGCATCCCGGAGCCTCGTCGAGCGCCTCGCCGCCGTGCGGGGGGAGCGGCCCGTGCCGCTCCCCCCGGCCAGACCCGCGGCGGACGACCGTGCCGCGGGCCTCGCCCGTTGGCTCGGGGCGGATCTCCACGTCGCCGAATTGGGCCGGGTGGTGCTTGTCGAACGCTCCATCCCGCTCGATGCGGCGACCGTCGCCGCCCTCGAGGACCTGCCACGCGCGGCCTACGTGGACACAGAGACCACCGGCCTCTCGACCGGCGCCGGCACCGTTGCCTTCCTGGTGGCCATCGGCACGCTGGAGGGCGACCGGCTCCGCGTTCGGCAGCTGCTGCTCCCCGATTACCCGGACGAAGGTGCGCTCCTGCGGCTGGTGATGGCCGACCTCGGCCGTGTCGATCGTCTGGTCAGCTACAACGGGCGCACGTACGACCTGCCGCTACTCGTCGCGCGTCTGACGGTGCACGGCCTCTTCACCGCGATGAGTGGCATGCCGGGACGCCATGATGACCTGCTGCCCGTCTCGCGGCGCCTCTTCCGCCGTCCGCTGGGGTCGGCCCGGCTGGCGGACATTGAACGCGGGGTACTGGGCATCGAGCGTGCTGCGGACCTACCCGGATCCGAGGTCCCGGGCCGCTGGTTCGGCTACCTGCGCGGCGGGTCGCCGGACCTGCTGGCCGACGTGCTCGACCACAACCTGCAGGACGTCGCGAGCCTCGCTCTGCTGGAGGCGGAGATCATCCGCCTGCGCCGCGGGGGTTGGCGAGAAGCGCCGGTGCTTGATCCGCGCGGCATGGTCGCGGAGCTCCTCCGTGACGGCGCGGCGGCCGATTCGATGGAACTGCTCGCCGGTGCGCTGCAGGCCAGCCTCGACCGTGACGAGGACGTATCGCTTCGCCGCCTTGCGAGCCGTTTGCTGGTGGCGGCCGGTGATGTCGAGCGAGCCGAGGAGGTGTGGCACGAGGCGACGCACCGTGCCTCCGTGCAGGCGGCCGCCGCATGGGTCGAAGTGGCACGTATCCGCGAACGGCATCGCAATGACCTGTCGGGCGCGCTCGAGGCTGCCGCGGCCGCTTCTCGCGTGCTCGACGTCGCATTTGCCCTGGGTCGCGGCGGGTCCGTTGCGGAGATCGGCCGGGCCAGGCTGATCGTGGATGGCCGGCTGCGCCGGCTGCGCCGCTGGGTGGCAGCGCGGGAACGTCGCTCGCGGAGGTCGGCCGCCTAGCGCCCGGCGTTCAGAGAAGGTGGACGAAGCCGGGACCACCGATGGGCAGCCCCGGGTCGAGGGCCATTGCGCGGCCCCCGGCGTACAGGTGTGGCGCATGAACCGACGCTGGATCGGCGCCGGTGAAGCGCGCGATCGGCGTATGCCCATGCAGCACGCGGGCGCCACCGAAGCGGGCGAGCATGCGTGCCGCCAGGCTCGGGTCGTCGCGCAGCGAGAAGCGCTCCGTCATGACGCCAAGCAGCCCGTCCCACGTCACCGGATCGGGCTCGGCCATCATCGCCGCCAAGCGCTCGTTGGCCTCGCCGACGGTCTGCCCAAGGGAGAGGTAGAGGCCGGCGTCGGCGTGGACCAGCAAGGCGTCGGAGACACGGACCATGGCCGGCAGCCCCGCGAGCCACGCCGCGTCTTCGTCGGTAATGCGATCAAGGTCCTCGGCGATGCCGCCGTTGCCGATCCAGTCCTCCCGGAATGTGGCGAAGGGCCCGCTCGACGCCTCGTTGGGCATGGCACGCGCAGCCAGCATGAGGACCTCGTGATTGCCGAGGACTGATCCGACGCGGCCGCCGACTGCTTCCGCCTCTCCCGCAAGGCGTCGGAGAAGCTTGACCACCTTCGAGCCTCCGGTCCCGCGATCGACCAGGTCGCCGAGACACCACAGCTCGTCACGTCCCCCGCTCCAGGCGCCATCCCCGTCGATCAGCTGCGCGTCGCGGAGCAGGCTCACGAATCGCCGATCCATTCCGTGCACGTCGCCGAGGATCACCATCCGTCGGTCGCTGCGCGCGGCCAGCATCTCGGCCACGCCTGCCGCCGCGTCCCGTGCAGCCCCGAGCGGGTCGCGCCCCCGCCCCATCGCGCCCAGCAGCAGGGCCGCATAGGCGTCACCGGCGCCGACCATCGGAACGTCGCGCACGACCCTGGGCACGCCCAAGCGGGTCCGTGTGCCGGTGCCTGCCCCGTCCAGCCATGCGCCATGGTCCGCATCGGTCACGATCAGGGTCGGATCGGGCCCGATTGCTGCGCGCAGCGCGTCCAGCTGCGCCTTCGGCTCGTCGCCATCGGCGAGCAGATCTTCCCGGCTGGCGATCAGCACGTCGCACTCGGCGAGCCGCGCCGCCAATGGTGGCGGGATGGACGAGACGGGCCGGGAGCGGACCAGGTCGTCCGGTGCGAGATCGCGCAGCCAGCCCTGGAGGATCGCGCCGCGCACCGCGCCCTCATAGACCTGGTGCCCGAGCTCCGGCCCGAGCTCGTCGGCCACCGGGGCATAGAGCACGGCGCGAGGCGCGAGGCCGCGCGAGGGCGCCACCAACGGCGTCGCCGGAACCTCCAGCCAGAGCCGTCGGCCCGCTGGAGTCTCCTCGTGGCGGAACGTGAGCGTGGCTGCTGCCCGGTCGACGTGGACCGCTGCGATCTCGCTCAACCGCCGGACCCCGGCTGCTGCGGTGGGTTCCGGGCCGGCGTTTGCCACCACCCCGATTCGATAGCCGGCATCCACCGCGGCCTGCGTCGCATGCAGGACCGACCCGCCGGCAGCCAGGCTGCCGTCGGCGAAGCGGTCGATGGTCAGCGAGCCGACGACGAGCAGGTCGAGGGGCGCCGAAGGCCAGTCGGACTGGGGCGAATCGGTCAGCATCGGGCTATCATCGGGCAGTGAAGAGTCTGTATTTCTACGAGCTCCACGAGGGCGAGGACGACCTCTTCTCGGACGCGTTGCTGGTGAGCGAGGAGGAGCACACCCCCGGCGCCTTCGACGGCCTGGTGCGTACCGCGCGCGCTGCCGTCATCGAGACCTTCGAGGAGGACACCCTGGTCGAGGCCATCGCCCGCGAGCTGGAGCGCAGCCACGGGTTCACCTACATCGGTGACGAGAAGCTGAGCGCCAGCATGAACGTCGGCCTCGAGGATGAAGACCTCTACCTCGTCGAGGGCGCCAACGATTTCCGCAGCATCGTCGTCGAGCTCGACCGAACCAGCTGACCGATGCATCGCGCGCCCTCAGCGCGCGACGTTGAAGAGGACCTGGATCACGTCCCCGTCCTGGACCTGGTACGCCTTGCCCTCGGAGCGCAGCACCCCATGCTTGCGTGCCTCGGCGAACGACCCGAGCTTCAGCAGGTCATCCATGCCGACCACCTCGGCGCGAATGAATCCGCGGGCCAGGTCCGAGTGGATGGCGCCCGCCGCGTCGACGGCACTGTCGCCGCGATGGATCGTCCACGCCCGCACCTCGTCCTCGCCGGCGGTGAAGAACGGGAACAGGCCGAGCAGCTCGTAGGTCATGCGCACCACGCGACCGCGGGAGGCCTCCGCGATTCCCAGGTCCTCCATGAAGAGCGCAGCGTCGTCCGACGGCAGCTGTGCCAGCTCCGCCTCGATCTTGCCCGCCAGAGCGGCCACCGCGCTCGCCCGCTGGCCGTAGCGCTCGACGCCCGCCGCCTCGAGGGCCGGCGCCTCCGGGAGGCGGGCCTCGTCGATGTTGAGCACCACCAGCACGGGCTTCTGGGTAAGGAAGCGGTAGCCGCGCAGGAGACGCTCCTCGTCGTCGGTGAGCTGCACCTCGCGCAGCGCGCGACCCTCCTCGAGGTGCGGCTGCAGCCGCGCCAGCACGTCCTCCTCGAGCCGGGCCGACTCGCGCTCCGCGGGCGTCCCGTGGCGGCCCTGGGTGCGCAGCCGCTCCAGCCGCTTCTCGATGACCCCGAGATCGGCGACGGTGAACTCGAGATCCATCTCCTCCACGTCGCGCCACGGATCGGCGGGCGTGCCGCCCTCGTCGGCAAAGGCGCGCGCCACGTGGAGCAACGCGTCGGCGTTTCGGATGAGGGCCAGCACATCCGGCTGGACGGTCCCCTCGCGCGTGGCACCGGCGGGGAGGGCAACGTCGACGTAGGTGACGTCGGCCGGGGTGGTCTTGCGCGGCTTGAAGAGCATCGAGAGCGCATCGAGCCGCTCGTCCGGCACCTTTACCACGCCCACGTTCGGGGCGGCACGGCCCCCCGAGAAGGTGCCGGTCTCGGCGCTGCCGCCGGTGAGCGCGTTGTAGACCGTGGTCTTGCCGCTGCCGGGGAGCCCGACGATCGTGACCTGCATCGGCTAGTAGCCCGCCTCCAGGTCGACGACGTTGCGGAGCGGCTCGCCGGCAACAAAATGGCGGAGATTTTCCACGAAGAGGTCAAGGCTGCGGTCGAGAACCTGGTCGCTGGCCCACGACGTGTGCGGAGTGATGATCAGGTTCGGCGCGTCGTACAGCGGCGAGTCGGACGGCAGCGGCTCATCGGTGAAGACGTCGAGCACGGCACCACCGATCCACCCGGCCTCCAGCGCTCGGCGCAGCGCGATCTCGTCGATCAGCCGCCCGCGCGCGACGTTGTACAGCCAGGCCCCCTCCTTCATCTCCTGCATCTCATGGCCGCCGATGAGACCGGCCGTCTCTTCGGTGAGC
This sequence comes from uncultured Chloroflexia bacterium, assembly GCA_963781555.1. GTDB lineage: Bacteria > Chloroflexota > Limnocylindria > QHBO01 > QHBO01 > JAICQM01. The sequence continues at coordinate 687,381 of CAWAGB010000006.1, forward strand.
GGCGCGGTGACGACCACCGCGTCTGACCGGCGCAGCAGGTCGTCGAGTCGATCCAGGCCCAGCAGCTCCACGTTGGGATGGTCGCCCGCACCGCGCTCCGGATGGCGGCGAGTCGCGATGATTGGCGTCCCGAACGGCGCCAGCAGTCGCGCCAGCTCGGCACCGATGCTGCCAAAGCCGACGATCCCGACCGTGATCCCCGCCAGCTCGCGGCCAGGCAGCGGCTGCCAGGTGCGCTCGCGCTGGAGCTCCATCAGCTGCGGGAGGCGGCGCTGGACGGCAAGCAGCATCATCACCAGGTACTCGGCAATGGGCCGTGAGAAGACGCCGCGGCCGTTGGTCACGGTCAGTCCACGCGACTGCACGAGCGGCGTCGCGACGCGCTCCACGCCGGCGGAGTAGGAGTGGATCCACTCCAGGTTGGGACTCCGGCCCACCACGTGGTCAAGGACGGAGGCCGGCATGCCGCCGCGGAACAGGACCCGCGCCGCCTCGAGGGCCGACGAGTCGTCGTCCGCCTCGACATGCACCCGTCCGTCGCGGCTGAGCTGGACGAAGCGGGCACCGTCCACCTCCTCGATCCGGGCGATCGCGTCGGGCGGCAGCGGTCCGCCGAAGACCGGGGTGCCCAGGACGACGAACCGGTCGGCGCTCAGCTGGGCACCTCCGACGGCATCGCGTCCATGCGGCTGACCCAGCGCGACGGGTCGTTGATCTCGTCCATCGTAGGAAGGGTGACAGGGCCGGTCCACACCCGGTTGAGGAAGGGGCGATCCCGGACCGCCAGCACGGCGTCCACGAATCGCTCGCCGGCCGCGTACTGCTCCATCTTGAGATCGAGGCCGGTGATGCGCATGATCATCCGCTCCACGCCACCCCGCCGCTCATTGCGTCGCTCGAAGCGCGCATGGAGCTCGTGGAACCCGGGCAGGATCTGCTCGCCTGCGACGTGCATGACGTGGTTGGAGTAGCCCTCGAGCAGCGCCATCAGAGCCTGGGTGCGCTGGAAACTCGCTCGCTGCGCGGGGGTCATGATCCGCTCCAGCCAGTGGCCGTCGCCACCGCCGAGCGCGGCACCCAGACGGGACCCTAACGATGCGGAGTCGGACGCGAGCAACTCAACGGCCTCCGCGACCGATGCCGCAAAGTGATCCCGCAGCCACGGGTACGCCTCGAACTCGAACGCATGCGTCGCCTCGTGGAGGGCGATGAAGGTTCGGAACTCGTCGAGCGGGACCCGCAGGGTCGTGGCGGTGGCACGGATGTTCTGCTCCACGAAGGCGAGCCGGCCGCGCACATCAGGGGCCGCGGCGAGCAGGCTCACGTCGTACTGGCCGAGCACCTTGCGCCCGAGGAACGAGAGCAGGAAGCCGAGCTGCTCGTTCCCGATCCGTCGATTCACGATGCGTGCCAGCGCGCGCCCCGGCGTGTCGGGTCCGTGCTGCTGGCCGATGACGATGTCCTCAACACGCCCAAAGATCTGGCGGAAGGTCGCGATGTTGAGATCGATCCACTCGGTGCGATCCACCACCATCGGGCTCTCGAGAGCGGCCGGCAGCTCCGCACCAATGGCGGCCGCCACCACGGGCTCGATGCGACGCAGGGTATCGGCGTAGAAGGCAGTCGCCTCGGCGTGGTCCGCCGCGGGGATCACCGTCGCGGCCTCGCCCAACCGGCGGCGCGCGATGCGCCGCACTTCGTCCCAGTCGAGGAAGCGGGTGCCGGCGCGGCGCATGATCTCGCGCTGCGCGACCGTGGCGCCCATGGCCATCAGGCCACCGACGACGATGCCCGCCCCGAGGCGGGCCATGTTGCGTGCCATGCGAGCCAGTCTAGCCGGGGCGGGCGGTCACCGGGCCGGCGGGTGCTAGCTCGACCGATTCGAGCGGCGGCAGCTCCTGTCCGAAGAGGCGTGACGCGACCGTCTCGAAGGCCGCGACCGGGCCGGTCGTGGCCACGCGAACCGGGGCGGGTGCGTTACCAGACGCGCGGATCAAAAGCGCGTCGAGCAGATCCTCGACCGCTACGGCGGTCGTGAAGGCGGAGTCCACGACTGCCACCCCCGGACCGACCTCCAGGGCGATGATCGGTCGCAGCAGCGGGTAGTGGGTGCAGCCGAGAAGGAGCGTGTCGATGGCGTCGTCGCCCGAGCGGAGCGCATCCAGGTAGGCACGAATCGCCGCGGTGACGCGGGGTCCCTCGAGCTCGCCCGCCTCGACGAGCGGCACGAGATCGGGGCACGCCTGCTGGCGCACCACGACCTGCGGGTCCGCCTCTGAGATCGCATCGGCATAGGCGCCCGATGCCACCGTTCCGGCCGTCGCCACGACGCCGACACGACCGGTGCGGGTTGCTGCCGTGGCGGCCACGGCCCCGGGTCGGATGACCCCGAGCACCGGGACCGTGGATGCGGCACGCACCTGCGGGAGCGCCTGGGCTGTCGCCGTGTTGCACGCCAGGACGAGGAGCTTCACCTCCTGAGCGAGAAGCCACGCCACTGATTCGAGGGTGAAGCGGCGCACCTCGTCCGCGGGACGCGGCCCGTACGGGGTCCGCTTGTTGTCGCCGAGGTAGATGAACCGCTCGGCGGGGAGCCGCCGTCGCAGCTCGGAGAGGACGGTCAGCCCTCCCACCCCGGAGTCGAAGACACCGATCGCCCTGTCGTCGGACCCGAGGCTCACCGTCGTGCCAGGGCGGGACTTCGCTCGGCCAGGCGGGCCACCAGCGCATCGGCGATGCGTCGCACGTCGCCGGAGATCGGCGCGTCCGGCGTACTGGTGACGAAGGGGATGCCCTCGTTGTTGGCGGAGATGACCAGGCGGCCGTCCGACACCACCTCGTAGTCGATGGGGGCGCCGAGCGCGGCCTCCACATCGGCCTTGTCGAATCCGCCGGCCGAGTCGGCGCGATTGAGGATGATTGCCAGCTTCCTCGGCGGATAGCCGATGGCGCTGAACGTCTCGCCGGCCATCACCAGGCCGCGGATCGCCATGGAGTCGTAGGTCAACACCTGGAGCACGATGTCGGCCGCGTCGAGGAAGACGAGCACGTCCTCCGACAGGGCGGGGCGCGTGTCGATGATCACGAACTCGTACTGCTTGCGCAGCATGCCCAGCACCTTCTCGATATCGCGCACGGTGACCATCTCGGCCATCTCCACCCGCGGCGGCGCCAGCAGGATATCGATGCCGGATGGATCGCGCCACATGATCTCGGTGAGGTCCGAATCGCGCACTCGATCGGTCGGCAGGTTGACGATGCTGGGTGCCACTGCCGGGACGCGGAGGAGGCCGCGGAGGTCACTGAACTGGAGCGAGCCGTCCACGAGGCATACCTTGTGCTCCTCGCCGAGCGATACGGCGAGCGCGACCGCCAGGTTGTACGCGAGGGTCGTGCGCCCGACACCGCCCTTCGGCGAGAAGAGGCTGATCATGAGCGAGCCGGCGCGCGACGCGGCCACGCCGCGCTCCTCGTGCACCTTGCGAATCATGGTCGTGAGGTCGAAGCCGGTGAACGGCATCTTGAGAACGGCGTCCACGCCGCGCTCGACGTCCTCGCGCACGGGGTTCTGCGGGACGGTGAGCATGATCACGCCGACCTGCGGCTCGGAGCGGCGGATCGTCTCGGCCACGGCCTGGCCGCTGACCCGACCCTGGAGGAGCGCGTCCACGATGACCACATCGGGGCGATACTCCCCGACCGAGGCCACCGCGCGGTCGCCGGCGGTCACAACGTCGAGCATCTTGATCTGGGACTGGGCGGCAAGCAGCGACCGCATGTGCGACGCAACCTGCGGCACGTCTTCGATCACCAGCAGTCGGATCTGCTCTCCACCCACCAAGACTTCCCCTAGCGGCCGGGCATTGGTGCCGGCGAGTTCCCCTCCATCCTAGCGACGCGTGGCAACGACAATCCATCGCTCGCTGTCGACGGGGTCGAACGGCTCGAGATCGTACGACCCCCAGCGCAGCTCGGCCGTCAGGCCGGCCGCTTCGAGGATGGCATCCACGCCTTCGTACGATGGATACCAGAGCCGGAACGTCGCAGGCAGCCGCGCGATCGTACCATCGGGTCCCACCATGTCCGTGATCGTCGAGTAGGCGACATGCAGGCCGTCGGGAAGCTCGCGCCGCAGGATCTGGGATCTGCGGACCACTCGCCCGGCCGGCGTGGCCCGTTCCCAATCGACGCTCAGGGCCAGGTCGCGATCGGGTGTCTGAGCAGGCCCAATGCTGTCGATGACCACCCATCCGCCGCGCGCCAGGAGGCCGCCCGCATCCTCGAGGGTGCGGATCGCCTCCTCGGGACCGGCCAGGTGCGGCAGGACGCCGGCGCAGACGATGAGCGAGAAGCCGTCGGGCGAACGGCGGACCGTGCTGCGAAGGGCGCGGATGTCCCCGTGGACAAGCTCGATCCTCCCTTGCGATGCAGCGGCAGCCAGCAGCGCGTCGGCGCCAATGCGGGTGCGCGCGCGGGCCAGCAGGTCGGACGAGCCATCCACCGCGGTCAGGTGCGTGGCGCCTCCCTCGAGGAGCGGCCGCAGCAGCCGGCCGGACCCGCATCCGACGTCCAGCATCGGCCCGGGGTGACGCGCCGCGAGCTCCCGCCAGAACGGCATGTCGTCGGCGATGTCATCGTGCTCGAGGTCATACAGCTCCGCCAGGCGCGCCGGGTCCGACCCGTGGCCGGCGAAGATGTCGCTCACGCCAGGTCGACGTTCCGGGCCGCGAACCACTCGATCCCGACGGCCGCGATGATCACGAACAGCGCGATCGGCGGCGTGAGCGCACCACCCAGACGCAAGCCCGCGAGCACCGCCACTGCGGCCGCCACGAGCGCTCCGCGGCGGCCAGCCCGCCACCATGCGCCGCGGTACACGATGCGCCGCCGCGCCAGCACCTCGGCGAGGAACGCGAACGGCGCGACCAGCAGGCCGACCGTCACCGCGGTGAGCACCACCACGATGGTGCGGTTCGCGGCCGCGGCCGCGCACGGCTGGCCGGGCAGCTCAGCCGGGCACAGCCGCGAGGCCACGACCAGCAAGATCACGCCTGCGAGCACGGCGAGCAGGAACAGCGCGGCGACGGTGATCCGATGGCGGCCCACTCAGGGGCTCACCGGGAGGACGCCGGAGTCCGCGGTCATGATCGCGCCGCGTCCGGGCAGATCTCGCGATACGGGCAGAACCCGCAGCGCATGGCGCCCGGCGTGGCCTCGAAACGGCCGGCGCGAATTCCCGTGGCGGCAGTGGTGACCGCCTCTGCTGCCTTGGCGAGGCGTTTCGGACTGGGCGTCGAGCGACCGACGATCCCCGACTCCAGGAAATGGAGCGATAGCTCGGTGGGGAGGCGTCCGTGCTGCGCCTCGTACGCCATGGCGTAGATGGAAAGCTGCAGGGAGTCGCGCGACCGGCGGTTGGCGGTGGCCGGGTCGCGCACGTCGCTGGACTTGTAGTCGGTGATGGTGACGTCTCCGGTGGCGGACTCGTCGACCCGGTCGTAGCGACCTCGCACACGGTCGCGACCCAGCAGGACGGAGAACTCCTGCTCGACGCCGGTCGGGCGTGCCGGATCACCCTGCTGCTCGTTCCAGAAGCGGTCGAGGGCCGCGTGGCCGCTTGCGCGGCGCGCCTCCTCGTGGGCACGGGTGAGGAAGCCGACCGATTCCCAGTCGGCGTCGAATGCGGCGTGCAGGTCCTCGCGGCTCATGGCCTGGCCGGCCATCTGGCGGCGGTGGAAGGCTTGCACCGCCGCGTGGAGCGCGCGCCCGTAGACGAGCTGGTGGCTGGGTGGCGTCGGGATGCGAATCACGTGGCCGAAGCGATAGCGAGCCGGGCACTCGAGGTAGTCGTTGACCTGTCCATACGAGAGGAGCAGCGGCTTGTCGTCCAGGCGTGGCGGTGCGGACGCCACGGGTTCGCGCGCCGGCTGCTCGTGCCGGCCGATCCGCTCGAGCAGGTCCGGCCGCAGTGCCTCGAGCGGCGTGGAAGGCGGCAGGTCGAGCGCCTCGAGCACGAACGGGCTCATGCGCCGCGACCGGCGGCCCCCGTAGTCCGCGGCCCAGCTCAGCACGAGCTCCTCGCGGGCGCGGGTGACTCCCACGTAGAACAGGCGGCGCTCTTCGGCCAGATGCTGCTCATCGGTCGGGACGACATCCCGCACGACATCCCCGGGCAGGTCCAACGCGTCGCCACGCGCCCGGGTCGGGAAGCGATCCTCGACGAGGCCGACCATGTAGACGACCGGGAACTCGAGGCCCTTGGCCTTGTGGTACGTCAGGACGTGGACCGCGTCGCCCTCCTCGGGGCCTGCGTCCGCGGTGGCGGGATCGTCCCCGGCCTCGATGAGCGTGTCGAGCTGGGCGACGAGGAATGGCAACCGGTCGTCGCGCAGCAGGGACGACTGGCGGCGCACGATCTCGAAGAAGCGGGCAACGTTCTGGAGGCGCTCATCGCCCGTCTCGCGTGCCTCCGCGGCGAGGCGGCCGAGCCACCCGGAGCCGGCAATGAAGTGGTACAGCAGCTCCCCGCAGGTTCGCTCCGTGGCCAGCGACCGATGCTGGTCGATGGCCGCCAGGAGTCGCTCCACGACCTCGCGCGCGCCGCGCCCGAACGGCGAGCCGGCGGGATGCTCGACCGCTTCGCGGAGTGATAGCTCGAGTGGGGTGCGACGGCGCGAAGCGCGATTGAGCGCCACCGTGACGTCCTCGGACGCGAGGCCGAAGATCTCGCTGGTCGCGAGGTCGTAGCAGCTGACAGAGTCGTCTGGGTCGTTGACCACGCGCAGGAACGAGACGAGGACGCGCACCTCTGGCTGCTGGTAGAGGCCGGCAGTGCCACTGAAGCGCCATGGGATGCGGGCCATGTTGAGGGCGCGCAGATAGGGGTCCGCATCCCGGTTGCCGCGCACCAGCACGGCGTGCTCGCCCGCTCGGCGGCCGCTGGCGATGGATGCCCCGATTGCCGACCCCACCGCGTCCGCCTCGTCTGAGCCGGTCGCGTGGCCGAGCAGCTCGATGGCACCTCGATCGGGCGCGGGGCGTCGGAAGGTGGTGCGTGCCCGGAGGCGCTTGTCGATTCCCTCGCGCGCCTCGAGACGGTGCGGGTTGTTGTGCTGGATCATCCGGTGCGCCGCATCGAGGATCTCCTGGCGGCTGCGGAAGTTGTCGACGAGGACGATGGAGCGCGCCTTCGGATAGGCCTCGCGGAAGGTGAGGATGTTTCCGAGCGCGGCGCCGCGGAACCGATAGATGCTCTGGTCGTCGTCGCCGACCACGGTGACGTTGGCACGCGGCCCGCCGGCGAGCAGCTGGACGAGCTCGAACTGGGCATGGTTGGTGTCCTGGAACTCGTCGACCAGGAGGTAGCGAAACCGCCGCTGCTCCTCCGCCAGGACGGCCGGGTGCTCTCTCAGCAGGCGGAGAGCGAGTGTCACCTGGTCGCCGAAGTCGAGCCGGTCGTTGGCGCGCATCAGCGCCTCGTAGGCCGCGTAGCAGTCCGCCAGCTCCGACTGGCGGGCAGCGCGGTCCGCGAGCTCCGCGTCGTCGGGAGCCGCGCCCGCGGCGGCGCGGAGACGGTCCGCGGCCGCACGGTACGCGGCGGGCGAGACGTCCTCATCCCGCGCGCGGCTGAAGAGCGTCACCAGGCCGGAGAGGAATCGGGTCGGGTCGCCGAGCGGGCGGTATCGGTCCAGCGGCAGGTCGAAGAGGTGCTCGCGCAGGAAGATCACCTGCTCGCTGCGCGACAGCACAGTCGAGCGGTCCGACAGGCCGGCCTCCAGGGCGTGCTCGCGCAGGAGGCGATCACCGAACGCATGGAACGTGGAGATGACGGCGTCCGTGTAGCCGTACGGGACCAGCTGGTCCACCCGCTCGGTCATTTCGGCGGCGGCACGGTCCGTGAAGGTGAGTGCCAGGATCTCGGAGGGCTCGGCGCGCTTCTCCGCGATGAGCCAGGCGATGCGCCGAGTGATGACCGTCGTCTTGCCGGTCCCCGCCCCGGCAACGATCAGCAGGGGGCCCTCACCGTGGGTGACCGCCTTGCGCTGGCGGGGCGTCAGGTCGGCGAGGAGCGGCGGCTGGAGGCGGAGCAGCGGCCGTCGCGGGCGCGGCGGCGGGGCGACCAGCTCCTCGAATATGGGGATCTGGTTCGGGGATGGGACGACCGACGGCACGTCGTCGATGGTAGCGGCTGACCGGGACATGCCGTCAGCCTCCCGGGTGGATGCGACAGCTCGGCTGTCGCATCGGTTCAGGAAGTGTGACGGCGGCGCTCGGCGGTGCGGTATTGAATGAGTGCCTCGGCATGGCGGCGCGAGGTGCGGAGCTCGTCCCTCACCCGACCCACGCTCAACCGCCCGGACTTGCCGAGCGACTCCAGGCGAGCACGGAGGGTCTCGTACAGGTCCCGCGGGTAGTCGATCCCCGGCGCCACCGCGACCAGCTCACCAGACCCGCGGAGCTGCTCGATGACGGTCGGCGGGATGCCCAACCGCGCGGCGGGACCGTCAAGGCGCGGCGGGTTGGCGCCGGCGGCACGCAGCCCGTCCAGCAGCTGATCGACCCGCTCGCGCATCGCGTGGTCCAGGACGGGCTCATGATCCGGCAGCCGCACGCGCCGCCCCTCCCCGAGCAGGGCGCCGTCGGCAACCAGGACATCCACCAGCTCACGCAGCGCCGCATCGTCGAGGGCCAGATGCCCGCCGCCGCGGTGCGAAGCCGGCAGCCGCTCGGATCGGTCGGCCCGCACCTCGTTGAGCACGGCATCCACCCGGAAGTCGGCGCGCAGCGGCTCGCGTCGATGCAGGCGTCGTGCTGCCAGCAGGATGCGGCGACGAGCCAGCGCCCGCATGGCGTCGAGCTCGGCGCCCGGACCAGGCCCGGTCATCGGTCAGTCGTTGCCGGGAAGGGGCGCCGTACCCTCGACCGCGATTCGGATCGCCTGGGCCTCCTCGTCGGAGAGGTTGTGGCGGCTCGCCGCGTTCTCGACCGGCTTGGCGAAGACACGGGTGTAGTTGCGACCGTGAAGGCTCGAGAGGACCACCCCGTCGCGCCGGTCGTCGAGCACCGCGATGGCGAAGCTCTGGTCGCCGCCGGTGTCCTCGAACGGGTTGAAGCGCACCATCCCGATGTGCTGGAGCGCGCCGCGCGTGCGCCGCTCGAGGTAGGTCTGGAGGTCGTTCACCTCGTCGAGCCGATGCGCGATCTGGTCCACCCGACCGATGTGACCCTCCAGCACCTGCCCGAGACTCCCGCCCTCGGCGCCACGCACGAGCGCGCGATACGCCCGCAGGGCACGCCCCAGCCGCACCGCCAGGACGATCACCGTGATCAGCAGGACGAGCAGGACGAGGGCGAGGCCACCCACGGTCAGTGCGAGGTTGTCCGATACGAGTCGGTTGAGTTCGGCCATCGGCGCGGTATCATACCGTCCCCGATCGGCCACCCGGCCGCGGGAGCGCGCGCGCTGGCGCGCCACCGGACGACGACACACGCGAAAGGGACCGATGGCCAAGCGAGGAGGCAAGGCGGCAACCCGCCGACAACGTCAGCGAGCGACGGCCCGCCCGGCCGCCCCACGACCTGCTGCCGCCCCGGCGCCCGTGCCGACCACCTCGACCGGCGCCGAAGCCACCGCCGTCACCCCGGTCGCCTCGACTCCCGCCGCCGCCATCCCGACCACCCCGCGCAAGGCACGTCCTGCGGTCGGCAGCGGCCTCGCCGGCTCCTCGCGGCTCACCGAGAAGGCGATGGCCGAGTACCACTACGTGCGCATGGACCTGCGTAACATCGGGGTCCTGTCACTGGTGCTGCTGGTGCTGCTCGGCGTCGCCTACGTGATCGTCAACGTGCTGGGAATCGGCAAGCAGATCTGAGGCGGCCTCCCTCGGAAAGCGCTCAGACGGTCCTCAGCTCGGGACGCAGCTCTCGACCCAGCATCCGACCCAGGCGCGCGACTTCCCGCGCCAGCCCCTCGCGCGGCACCGTGCCCGCCTCGGCGAACCAGCTGACAGCCACATTCTCTCCCTTCAGCGCCCACGTGCCGGCGACGACGCCGCCCGCCACGACCAGCGCCGCCTGGCGGCTTACCACGCTCCTGCGTGCCGGCGGGAGGATGTGCGCGTCCGCGCTGCCGGGTCCCATCACCCATTGGTCGAAGGCGGGCAAGAGGCGCACGGCATCGCTGGGCGGGGTTGCGTTCAGGTCGTCGACATCCTCCCGCAGGATGTGGGCGACGTCGCCATCGATCTCGATCGTCACCATCCGGTCACCGAGACCGGCGAGCCACGACGCCACGCGGCGACGGCCGGCGCCGAGCCCATCGGTCAGCCAGTGGTGGACGTTGGCGGCGGTCGCAGGCCCGTAGGCGCGGAGGTAGGCCGTGACGGCGCGCGGCCCTGCCTCATCCAGCTCCAGGAGTCCCGTCCATCCGGGAGTCCCGTCCAGCGCCTGGAAGGTGCTCCGCCCGTCGCGCGGGGGGCCGAAGCTCATGACGCCCTGCCAGCACAGTGGCTTGAGGAAGGTGCCGGCGTCATCGGCGAAGGCGAAGGAGAGGTGGCGGAAGCGCCGCTGGGCGGTGACCGCGGCGCCCAGCTCGGCCCGGGTCAGCGGCCGGTCGGCGAGTGCCCCGCGGACCACCGCGCGAAGGTCGGCCCAGTCCTCGGGCGCGACATGGTAGTAGTCCTGCCAGCTCGGCAGCTCCCACATGCGGCTGGCCCCGCGCAGAGCGAGGATCGCGCTGGCCTGCTCCGGCGTCATGAGGTGCACCGCGCCGCGGAAGGCGAAGGTCCTGATGATCCGACCCTCGGCGAGGGCCGTCGCCACCTCCCCGGGCCGGGAGGTCTCGCGGCGCACCCGGACGGCGAGCTCGGCGGACTCCTCCGGCGACGCGGGCAGGGCGCCCAGGCGATCCACCACCTCAGCCACCGAGGCAGATCCGATCGGCTCGAGGAACTGGCGCCGGAGACGCCACGCGAGCGCCTGCGCCCAGGTAACGGACATGCCGCCACCTTACCGCCCGATATGCCGTCCGATGTCAGGTAGGCCGATACCGCAGAGTCTGTCAGCGGGCGCGCTCGCTGCCCTTCGTCCGGTCGCCGTCGGACGGCCGGCTCCGCCGCGACTCCAGCCGCGCGCGCCTGAGGCGCTGCAGCCGCTCCCCGATCTGGATCTCCATCCCCTGGTCGCTCGGGTCATAGAAGACCCGGCCGGCGAGGTCGTCGGGCAGGTACTGCTGCTCGACGTCGGCGTTGTCGAAGTCGTGCGGGTACAGGTAGCCCTTCCCCCACCCATGCTCGCGCGACAGGCGCCGATGGGCCGAGGGTCGCAGGTGGAGCGGGACCGGCAGGCGGCCCTTCTCCTCCACCTCGGCCAGCGCCGCGAAATACGCGCCGCCGGCCCGGTTCGACTTGGGCGCCGATGCCACGTACGCGGCCGCCTGCGCCAGCGCGTACTGCGCCTCGGGCAGACCGATCATCTCGACCGCCTGCATCGCCGCCACCGCGATCTGCAACGCCCGCGGGTCGGCGTTGCCGACGTCCTCCGAGGCCGCGATCACGATGCGCCGTGCGATGAACGTGGGGTCCTCGCCCGCCGCCACCATGCTGGCGCACCAGTAGAGGGCGGCATCCGGGTCGTTGCCACGCATCGACTTGATGAAGGCCGATGCCGCCTCGTAGTGCTCGTCGCCGACCCGGTCGTACGCCAGCAGCCGCTGCTGCGCCGCCTCCGCCACCGCGTCCGCCGTGATCGCCGTGCCGCCAGCCGTGACCGAGGCGGCGGCATCGAGGATGTTGAGCGCGGAGCGCGCGTCGCCGCCGGCGATGTCGAGCAGCGCGACCCGCGCATCGTCGCCGAGGGTGACGCGGCCGGCGAGGCCGCGGTCGGCATCGGCCAGCGCGCGATCCACGATGGCACCCATGGCGTCAGCGTCGAGCGGCTCCAAGCGGTACACCCGCATGCGTGACAGCAGCGGCGAGTTGATCTCGTAGTACGGGTTCTCGGTCGTCGCGCCGATGAGGGTGATGGTCCCGTCCTCGACGTGCGGCAGCAGCGCATCCTGCTGGCTCTTGTTGAACCGATGCAGCTCGTCGATGAACGCCACCGTGCGCCCGCCCGCCTCGCGCAGCGCCTTCGCCTCGGCCACCAGGGAGCGGATGTCGGCCACCCCGCTGCTCACCGCCGAGAGCTGACGCCACGTGCCGCTGGCGCGATCGGCGAGCAGACGGGCGAGGGTCGTCTTGCCGCTGCCAGGCGGCCCCCACAGGACGATGCTCGGCAGGAAGCCCGGCTTGACGACCTTGCTCAGCGCGCCCTCGTCACCGATGAGGTGCCCCTGGCCCAGGAACTCGTCGAGCGTCCGAGGTCGCATCCGCGCGGCGAGTGGCGCGTCGGCCGCCACCGCGGTGTCGAAGAGCGGCTCGGTCAGCTCAGTCCGCGTTCGGCGCGGCATTGGCCCCTCGCAGTCGGGCGACGATGCTCCACCCGCTCACCAGCGTCCATACCCCCTCCAGCAGCAGGAACCCCCACTGGTGATCAGTCAAAGCGACCCACGCGAGGATGGCGGCGCCGACAAGGTTGACCCACAGATACGGCAGTGCGTCGGTGGTCCAGACGCCACGCTGCGCCAGCACGAAGCCGAGCAGGATGAGCATCGCCCCGAGCACCTGGATGATCTGGTCCATGGGCCGATTATGATGCCCGTCATGGAACAGAACCTCCGCGTCCCCGGCCCGACGCCCATCCCGATGGAGGTGCGCGAGGCGCAGGCGCGCCCGATGATCGACCACCGTGGCAGCGAATTCGCGGCCATGCAGCGCGCCATCTGCGAAGGCATCGCGCCGCTCATCGGGACCGCCGGCGAGATCCTGCTGCTGACCGGCTCCGGCTCGGGGGCGCTGGAGGCGACCATCGTCAACACCCTCTCCCCGGGCGACCGGGTGCTGGCGGTGACCATCGGTGCGTTCGGCGATCGGTTCGCCAAGATCGCCGAGGCCTACGGCGCGCAGGTGGAGCGGCTGTCGGTTGAATGGGGCGACGCGGCCGATCCGGAAGCGCTGCGCGAGCGCCTCGCCACCGCGGACCCGTACCGCGCGGTGCTGATCACCCACAACGAGACCTCGACCGGCGTCACCAACCCGCTGCGTGACCTGGCCGCCGTGGTGCGCGCCGCGCCCGGCGACCCACTCCTGCTGGTGGACGGCATCAGCGGCCTGGGCGCCATCCCGTTCGAGATGGACGCGTGGGGCATCGACCTCGTCGTCAGCGCCAGCCAGAAGGCTTGGATGGCCTCCCCGGGGATCGCCATCGCCGCGCTCGGACCGCGCGCTGTGGCTGCGGGCGAGACGGCCCGCATGCCGCGCTTCTACTGGGACTTCGCGGAGGCCCGCACGTGGGCGGCCAAGGGGCAGACCCCGTGGACGCCGGCGGTGAGCGTGCTGTACGGCCTGGAAGTCGGGGTGCGACGCCTGACCGATGAGGGTCGCGAGCGCACCTGGGCACGCCACGCCGCCGTCGCGGCCGGAGTGCAGGCCGGCCTCGAGGCTCTCGGCTTCGCGCTCGTCGCGCCGGAGGCGCATCGGTCCCACACGGTCACCGCGGCATGGGTGCCGGACAACCTGGAATGGGGGCCGTTCAATGCCGCCATGCGGGAGCGGGGCCTGGTCGTCGCCGGCGGGCAGGGCAAGTGGACCGGCAAGATCCTGCGCTTCGGGCACATGGGCGAGGTCGGCTACGACGAGATGGCCGATGCCTTCGGGGTGATGGGCGAGGTGCTCGACCGCGACGGCGCCGCCGCCGCCGATACGGGCCGCGCCGCGTTCGAGGCCGCCCGGGGCGCCGCCGCGACCCGGTGAGCGCGGCCCGCCTCCTGCTCGTCCGTCACGGCATCACCGACTGGAATCGTTCCGGTCGCTTCCAGGGTCACCTCGACCCGCCGCTGGCCGATGACGGCCGAGAGGAGGCGCGCCTGCTCGGGGAGCGGCTCAGAGCCCTGCCCGCGGCCGAGCGCCCGCTGCGCGTGATCGCGTCGTCGCTGGCGCGCGCCGCCGAGACCGGATCGATCCTCGCCGCGGCACTGCAGATCCCGATCACCCGCGACCCGCGGCTGATGGAGATCGGCCAGGGCGAGTGGGAGGGCCGCTCGCACGACGAGCTGGAACGCGAGGATGCGGATCGCTACGCCGCATGGCGCGCCGATCCCGCCGCGCGGCCGCCGGGCGCCGAGGAGCTGGCGTTGGTGGCCAGCCGCACCGGCGCCGCCATAGCGGACGCCGTCGCCGCCCGCGGCCCGACGCTGCGTGGTGACCCACGGCGGCGTGCTCCGGATCCTCGCTGCGGCGCTGCTCGAGCTATCGGTCCGCGGCTGGGACCTCGACGCGGACAATTGCTCGCTCGGCGTCGTGATCCGCGACGACCATGGGCCGTGGCAGCTTGAGCGCTGGAACGACGTCCATCACTTGCTGGGCACGGTGGCGACCCACGTCGACGAGGATGAGGGGCACCCTCGGGCGCTCTGATTTAGCCGCGTCGGCGGGGGTTCAGGCTCCGTAGTCGACGCCGCACGGCGAGCCATGCCAGTGGCCGGCGCAGACGCTGCCACGCCGCCTCGATCCCCTGGATCATGGTCAGCGTCATGGCCCGTCCGGAGTATGCCTGCCAGACCTTGCCGTCGGCGATCTCGCGAATCTCGGTACGGCGGTCCGGCAGCTGCTCCTCGAGCCACCCGGCGTACTCGTAAAACGTCTCGTTCGGCCGTTGCGCGACACCCGCCCGGTTCGCCGCCCACGCGAGCCGCATCCACTGCCGGTCACCGGGGCTGAGGATGCGGATCCGTCGGCCGCGCCCACGCATGCGGCTCCACACCACCGCCGCGACGATGCCCAGCAGGGCGACGATGATCAGGATGTTGCCGCCCCGCGCCTCGTCAGTCGCACTCACCGTGTTGCCGTTCTCGTCGACGATGCCGCCACCGGGCAATGGGGCGAACGACGCTCCAGGGACGACCTCGCCGGTACCCTCGTCGATACCGCCGCCGTCGACGCCGCCGACTGGATCCGGCAGCGGCGGAACGACGCCCGTGCCGCGCGGCCGGACGGGCGCGTCGATCGTCTTGGTCGACTCGAAGATCTGCCACCCGTAGCCGGGGAAGTACAGTTCGGCCCAGGCATGCGCGTTCTCGTTTCGATACTGGTAGAGGCCCTCCTCGATCACCTCGCCGGGCGCGTACCCCTCCGCGACGCGCGCCGGGATGCCGAGCGAACGGGCCATGAGCACCATCGCGCTCGCGTAGTACTCGCAGAAGCCGACGCGCGCGTTGGGCCCGAACAGGAACTGGTCGACGAGGTCGCGATCGGGGTCGGGCACCGGAACGTTGGTCTCGTAGGTGAAGGAGTCATCGGTCCGGAGGTAGTCCGCCAACGCATCGGCGACCTCGTACGGCGTGGTGCCCCTGGCGGTCGCCGCGACATCCTGGGCCAGCTCGCGGACAGCTGGCGTCAGCCCCGGCGTCCCGAGATACGCGCCTCGAATCTCCGGTGGATAGTCGGTCCCCGCCCCAATGAGCTGCGCCTCGGTCACCCGGCTCACCAGCGCGGTCACCTGGTAGCCGGCGCCGGGGCTGATGGCACTGGTGGCGTCGATCCCTCCCAGGAACGGCTGGCCGGCCGACTCGTACACCACCGCCGGGGTGTGGATGACGGTCGGGTAGCCGGGCACGAACAGGTTGCGGTTTGACGCACCCTGCAACGTGACCGCGATCGTGACCCGCTCGAAGCCGATGTCCGGGTCGGCCGGCCGCTCGGGCGTGTAGCCCGGGAAGACACGGCCCTCGGCGGGCACCTCGCGTGGAACGGCATCGCTGCGGACCCAGCCGTGCCCCGTGTACTGGTCGAAGGTCACCGTCCGCATGTAGTAGGCGCGGTCGCTGCGCACCTGCATGACCGGCTCATCGTTACTGAACCAGGCGCCGCCAACTGTCATGTTCGGACCGAAGGTCGGGCCCGAGAACCGGGAGCCGCCAGTGGTGAGCCCGGCGAAGATGCCCTCCAGGCGGCCGCGCGCGTCATTCCACACCACGTCCATGCCGCGCCACGCATCGGTCAGTGGCGCGGCCACGGCGACGGCGGTGAGGATCCAGGCCATGGCCACCGACGCCGCGATGAACGTCAGGCCGGAGCGCATGATCGAGATCGGGACCTCGACGTTCTCGTTGACGCGGCGAACCTGCCAGCCCTCCTCGCGCGTCGTCAGCGCCGCCCGCAGCCACAGCAGCAGCGCCGCGATGCTGAACAGGACGAGGTAGCCGGACAGCTCGGTGATGGTGGCCGACAGGTTCACGATCATGGCTGCTCCGACCAGCAGGATGGCGTCGAGTGCCCGGTGGTGGCGGTACATCGTGTAGGCCGCCATGAAGGCGATCGTCCACATCAGCACGCCCAATCCGATGGCGTACGGACTCACCTCGGCGGCAATCCCGCCACTGGTCACCACGCGGAGCCAGCTGAGGCCGTCGTCGCGAAGGGCCAGCAGCCGCCCGATCTGGCCGAGGCCCACGAAGTACTCGCCGCCGACCGCCCACAGCACGACCAGCGTGCCGGCCACCGCGCCAATCGGCAGGGTCAGCACCACGCTCAGCGGCAGCAGCGCCAGCAGCGTCCCGGCAAGCATCCCCCACAGCGCCACCGGGATCAGGAAGTCCGCATCCTCCAGCCAGCGTGCCGACTGAACGGCCCAGCCGACGCTGAGCAACATCACGAACAGGAGGAAGAGGGCAAGCCAACCCTCCCGCGGTCGGATCATGCGGTGCAGCCAGTCAGGCACGCGCGCGCTCCCGCCCACCGAGGCGCTCGGCAAGGTCGTCGCCACTCTTGAGGAGCCGATACCCGATGTCGTACTCCGCCAGCGCATGGCGCACGGCGGCCAGCTCGGCGCGGCTCTCGTCGTCGTCACGTCCCACGAAGCTGGCGCGCTCCAGCAGGACCACCAGCACTCCGACGCCGCGCCGGCGCAGCGTGGCCAGGGCGCGGATCCACTCTCGATCGGTCGAGCCGGTCACGAGGCACAGGGTCATGCCGCGGCGCAGCTGGGGCATCGTCGCCAGCACTACCTCGGCGAGCGGGTGGGCGCCGTCGGCCTGCACGTTGGCCAGCAGGTGCAGGATCTTCTGCTCCACCCGCTGGCCGCGGTCGGGATTGAGGATGTGGACGCGCCGCGCGGAGGCGGTGATGCCCACCGCGCGGTTCGCGGACAGCGTCTGGATGGCGATCGAGGCGGCCGCGGTGACGGCCGTCTCGACCGAAGCCCCGTCTCCTACACCGGCGTGCGCGGCGCGCTCCAGGTCGAGGAGCAGCCACAGGTCGGCCGTCTGCTCGAGGTCGAACTCCTTCACCTGCAGCTCCCCGTGGCGCACGCTGGAGAGCCAGTGGATCCTGTTGATCGCGTCGCCGTGGTTGTAGGGCCGGATGCCGGTGATGAGCGGCGACGACGCCTCGAACCGCCGTCGGGTGGGCGTGCTGCCATCCACCGGGGAGGCCGGCAGGCGCCAGTTGGGGATGGACACGACCTTGGGGAAGACAACGACGCTGGTCGGCTGTCCGACCGTCATCTCGGTCGTGAACAGGCCGAACGGGTCTCCGGTGCGGACCTTCAGGGGGCCCAGTCGATATGACCCGCGGCGCATGAGGGTGACCTTGGCCAGCCACTGACGGCTGCCCTCCGGGATGACACCGATGACCCGTCCCGGCAGTGACGCCGGCAGGTTGGACTCGTTCCACAGCTCCACCCACGGCTTCGTCCAGCGCGTCTGGTTGTCGACGCGGTAGACGGCCTGCAGCACCTCCCCGACCTGCGCACGCGGGTTCAGGACGTGATAGCCGGCTCGCACGCCACGCAGTCCGCGGCGCGCATACCACCAGGAACCGATGAACAGGCCGGCGAGCAGGTACACCAGGAAGAACAGGAAGTTGAGCCCGGTGCTGAAGGCGGCGACGACCAGCACCGTGCCGAGGAAGACGAAGCGGAGCTGGCGAGCCAGGCTGCCCATGGTGGGTCGGACGTTCCGGGCGGCTAGACGGTTGCCCCTGACGGATCGGCAACCGGCACCTGGGCGAGCACCTCACGGACGATGGCGTCGGGGTCGACCTCGCGCAGGCTGGCCTGGCTCTTGACGATCAGCCGATGCGCCAGGATCGGGACGGCGAGCTGTTTGACGTCGTCGGGGATCGCGTAGTCGCGACCGTCGAGGGCGGCGGTCGCCTGCACGGCGCGGTAGAGGTTGATGCTCCCTCGCGGGGAGGCACCGAGGTACACGTCACCGTGCTCGCGGGTCGCCCCGGTGAGCCGCACGATGTACTCGGCGATCGCCTGGTCGACGTAGATCTCCTTGGTCGCCATCTGCATCTGGTGCAGCTCTTCGGCATCGATCACCTGGCGCAGCTCGTCGATCGGGTGGCGGCGCTTCTGCTCGTCGAGGATCACGATCTCCTCGACTGCCTTGGGATAGCCCATCCGCAGGCGGAGCATGAAACGGTCGAGCTGCGCCTCGGGAAGCGCGAAGGTCCCCTCGTACTCGATCGGGTTCTGCGTCGCCATGACGAGGAACGGGTCGGCATCGCGTGGGTGACGCCATCGATCGTGGCCTGCCGCTCCTCCATGCATTCGAGCAGCGCCGACTGCGTCTTCGGGGTCGCGCGGTTGATCTCGTCGGCGAGCACGACCTGCGCCATGATCGGTCCCGGGCGGAACTCGAACTCCTGGGTCTTCTGGTTGAAGATCGATAGGCCCGTCACGTCGGCTGGGGAGCAGGTCCGGCGTGAACTGGATGCGCCGGAAGGTGCAGCCGATGGACCGCGAGATGGCCTTGGCCAGCATGGTCTTGCCGACCCCGGGCACGTCCTCGATGAGAATGTGGCCCTCGCACAGGAGCGCCACCATCGCCAGCCGCACCTCCGCGTGCTTGCCGACGATCACCCGCTCGACGTTCGCCACGATGCGCTCCGCGGGCTCCTGGACGTTCTTCAGCATGCAGGTTCCTTTTGTTGTGGACGGGCGCGGCGTCGTCGCTCCCCTTGTGCCAGACAATACCCCACCCGGTTACGAACCGGTTCATCTGGAACCGGGGCCGCGACTCCTAGCCGCCGCTCGCGCCTGCGGAGAGGCGCAGCCACTCGGCCATCACCTGGCCGGCGATCGGAGCGGCGCGGCCGGAACCGGAGCCGCCGCCCTCTACGAGCACCGCCACCGCGATCGTCGCCGCGGTCCCCTGCTGACCGGGCGCGAAGCCGATGAACCACGAGTGCGGTGCCTGCCCCTCGCCACGCTGCGCCGTACCGGTCTTGCCCGCGGTCTGCGTGTCGCCGATGCCATACAGGCTGACCGCCCCCTGCCCCGCGTACAGCTTGCCCAGCTCGCCCTCCACGGCATCGACCATGGCGCTGCGCACCTGCTGCGCGGTGGTGGCGGAGATCACGCGTCCGCCGCCTCCGCCGCCGAGGCGCTCCAGCACCTGGTCGCTGGGGCCGGCCGCGGGGTTCGCGGCATGGCCGCGCACGTCTCGCACGGCGTGCAGGTCCGGGAGGACCCCGTCGTTGGCGACCGTCGCCGCCAGGAGCGCCATCTGCACCGGGGTGACGTTGACCTGCGCCTGCCCGAACGCCGCGCTTGCGAGCTCGACGTCGTCGCTGAACGGACCGCAGTCGTCGTCGACCGGGGCGGTCACATAGCTCGCCGACACGGGCAGGCCGCGCACCCCAGCCCCGATCTGGCGCGGCTTGCAGAGGCCGAAGCGATGCGCATAGTCGAGGAACTGCTCGGCACCCAGCTCGAGACCGACGTGGGCGAAGAAGATGTTGCTCGAGACCTGGAGGGCCGGGGAGAGCGGCCACAGGGCGGGCCGGAGCGCACCGAGGTCGTGCTCGCGAATGGTGAAGCCCTGGACGGGGAAGCCGGACGTCTCCTGCCCGGGCTGATCCGGGTAGGTCGTCTGGGGCGTGATGGTCCCCGTGTCGAGCGCCGCGGCCGCAGTGAAGACCTTCATGATCGAGCCGGGCACGTACCTGCCCTGCCGCGCCCGGTCGACCAGCGGATCGCCATCGCGGGCGGTGATCGCCTCCATGGCGGGGCCGGCATCGGCCGGCACGCCGGAGATCGGCGTGGCATCGAAGGTCGGCGTCGAGGTCATGGCCAGGATGGCGCCGCTGCGCGGGTCGATGGCGACGATCGCGCCCGCCGCATCGCCGAGCTGCGCCGCCGCGAAGTCCTGGAGGCGGCGGTCGATGGTGAGGGTCACATCCTTCGGCTCGGCGGGCCGATCCAGGATGTCGTTGAAAAGGTCGCGCAGCGGGTTGGGATCCGCGCGCCCGGTGAGGATGTCGTCGAACGCGCGCTCGACGCCTGTCGTTCCGAAGCGCAGGCTGGCATAGCCGATGAGGTGGCTGAAGGCGGCATCGGCATACGTGCGGCGACTGATGCCATCAATCACCTGGCTCGAGGCGAGGACCTGCCCGTTGGCGTCGAAGATCGTCCCTCGCGGCGCGCTGCGCCGCGCGGCGATGACCTGCGGATTCTCGGTGCGGCTGTTCAGGGCCTGCGCTTCGATGACCTGCCACCATCCGAGGCCACCGCTCACCACCGCGAACGCGAGCAGCATGTAGAGAGCGAGGCGGCGAACGTTGGTGGCGATCATCGGTCAGCCCTCGCCGGAGCGATCCCGCTCGGCGGCGAGGGCTGTGCGGTGCGAGATGGAGAGCAGCACGCCGAGCATCACGAAGCTGGCCAGCACGCTCGAGCCGCCGTAGCTGACGAACGGCAGGGTGATGCCGGTGAGCGGGATCAGCTTCAGGTTGCCGGCCACGATGATCAGCGTCTGGAGCCCCAGGCTGGTGGTGATGCCCACCGCCAGCAGGGCGCTGAACTCGTCGCGAGCCAGCATGGTGATTCGCAGGCCGCGGAAGACGAAGGTCAGGAACATGGCCAGCAGCGCGAACGCGCCCACGAGGCCGAGCTCCTCGGCCACCGCGGCAAAGATGAAGTCCGTGTGCACGAACGGGATCGAGGTCGGCAGCCCCTGCCCCAATCCCTCGCCGAAGAGCCCGCCGCGCGCCAGGGCAAAGAGGCCACGCACCGGCTGGAAGCCGGCGTCCTGCGGGTCCGCGAAGGGGTCCAGCCAGATGTCGACCCGCGCCGCGACATGCGGGAAGAGCTCGTACGCCGCGAAGGACCCCGCCACGAACAGAATCAGGCCGATGAGGACGTAGCTGCGCCGCCCGGTGGCGGCAAAGAGCATCGTCAGGAAGGTGCCGAACAGGAGGAGCGCCTGGCCCAGGTCGTTCTGCCGGACAACGACCAGCATCACCACGCCGAACAGGGCGAGCATCGGGAGCAGGTACGGCAACGGGGGCACGCGTATCGGTCCGATGCGCGCGGTGGCCTCGCTGAGCAGGGCGCGGTTGTCGGCCAGGTAGCCGGCGATGAAGATGACCAGGATGATCTTGATGAACTCACCCGGCTGGATGCCGACCGGCCCGAGGTCGATCCACAGCCGAGCCCCGTTGACCACCCGTCCGAAGAGGGCAGTGAAGCCGAGCAGACCGATGCCCAACGCCGCCCAGCTGTACTTGTAGTGGCGCAGCAGGCCGTCGTCGCGCAGGCCGATGGCGACGGCCAGCATGGCCACCATCCCGGCGGTGAACCAGATGAGCTGGGTCTGCGCCACGTCCAGCTGCAGCCCGAAGGCCTGGGTCGTCTCCACTTCCGGCGCGAGCCGGTTGAGAACGACCAGGCCCACCCCGCCGATCGTCCCGACCAGGGGCAGCAGCAGCTGGTCGCCGCGATGCCCGCTCAGGACGAGCGTCGCATGGGCGACGAGGAGCAGCACGAGGTAGCCGATCGCCAGGCTCAGCGGTCCGGGGTCGAGCTTGCCGGTGGTCGCGATGTTGGTGACCACGAAGCCCAGCGGCACCAGCAGCGCGATGGGGAGGAGCATCCGCAGCTCCGTCCAGCGCCACGTCAGGGTGAGGCGCACCCTCAGCGCTCCAGTCGCAGGCGGACGCGCCCGATCATGATCTCGTCACCGAAGCTGAGGGCCACGGGCCGGTCGATGCGATGCCCGTTGACGTACGTGCCGTTGGTGCTGCCCTGATCCTCCACGAACCAGCTGCGACCGCGGAAGGTGAGCATGGCGTGGCTCGCGCTGGCGAAATCGTCCTCCACGTAGATCGTGTTGTTGACGTTGCGCCCGATGGAGTTGATAGGGCCGAGGGCGATGGTGGTCCCGGCCTGCGGCTCGTCCTCCGGCGACTCGAGCACGGCCAGGCGCCCGATCCCGGTGCGGCTCGCCAGCTGCTGCGCCTCCGCGGTGCGCAGGTCGCGCATGAGGGAGCGGGCGAAGCCGAGCAGGATCACGTAGAGCAGCGCCACGAAGCCGAGCTGCAGGACCAGCAGCAGGAGGCGCAGGATCTCCCCGGTCATGCTTCGCGGACCTGGAATTCGATGTCGGTGGATCCGATCCGGATGACGTCACCCGGCCCAAGGGCGATCTCGCTCACCTGCTGGCCGTTGACGAACGACCCGTTGCGACTGCCCAGGTCGGCAAAGCCGTAGGCACCGTGCTGGAGCTTCAGCTGGCAGTGATGGCGGCTGACGAGCGGGTCATCCACGATCACGTCGTTGTCGCTCGCGCGCCCGACGCCGATGAGCGGTCCTCCGAGGTCGAACTGGACCGCTGGCTGGCCGTCGGTGCTGACCAGCAGGTAGGCGCGACGCGCCGATTCGGGTGCGGCGTCTTGGGCGGTCCGCTGGAAGATCATGGTGTCCGAGCTGGCCGGCATCGGTCGATCCTCCTTGAGGCGATCACCGCGCTCGTCGACCACGTTTGCGGCCACCCGCACGTCGCCGCGCGGCACGCCCCCGTCTGCGACGAGGCGCACCCGCGGCCGGGCGACAAGGGTGTAGCGCTCGCGCCGTGCATGCGCAAGCGCGCCATGCGCCAGGTCGTCCTCCAGGGAGGATCGGTACGAGTCGAAGGCCTGGGAGTCGCCCGGGTTGAGGTGGAGGTCGTAGTGGTTCGGAACCAGGATTCCCTGGTCGCGGAAGGACTTGTTGGTGTCCATTGCACGCTCGATCCGCTTGGCCAGGGTGACCGGCTGGATTCGAGCCCCGAGCCTGCCTGCCGGTGCCTCGAAGAGGCGCTGCAAGAAGGCCTCGACCCGCGAGAAGATGCCCATCGGGCTCGGATGCTAGCAGGTGCGAGGTCCCGCGGCCGTGGGGACCGCCCCCTGCGGCAGGGCGTCGGGCGCGGTACGAACGGCGCCACCGAAGGTACCAAGACGGCACTGGGAGGCGCTTGGAGGCCCGGCATATACTGTGCGACCCCGACGCTGCCTATGGCGGGGCGAGACGTGGTACGTGGATGCCGGAAACACTGACTGAGTCCTTTTGCGAACGCTGCGGTACGCGCTATGAGTTCACGGCGCCGACGCGGCTGAACCCGCTGCGCCGCGGACGCGGCCTGGTGACGGGTCTCAAGAACTACATCATGAGCCAGGACGCGCTGTCCGACACCGTCGGCGACGCGATGCGTTCCGAGGCAGAGACGCTCGCCTCGACGCAGCTCGAGGCATTCCACTCCGCGTTCAACTTCTGCATCGACTGCCGCCAGTACACCTGCACCAACTGCTGGAACGACGGCGCAGGCCGATGCCGGTCGTGCGCTCCCATTGCTGGTACCGATGACCTGATCGACCG
Organism: uncultured Chloroflexia bacterium; assembly: GCA_963781555.1. Classification (GTDB taxonomy): domain Bacteria; phylum Chloroflexota; class Limnocylindria; order QHBO01; family QHBO01; genus JAICQM01. The sequence goes on from CAWAGB010000006.1 coordinate 711,117, forward strand.
CTTCGAGGCCTCGTTCGCGGCGCAGCACCCCCACGTGGGCGAGCCGCTCGGAGAGCTCGCCGATTCCGACATCGGGCGCCGCCTGGGGCTGGACGCCTGGCCAAGCTCCGATGTCGCCGAGGCGCCGTCCAATGGCCACGCCGCGACGGATTGGCCGGCCGATGCGCTGGCCGCCGAGCGTGCCCGTGCCTTCGACTCCGCCGCCGAGCACGAACCCGAAGTGGAGCCGAGCCGTTGCCGCCTGGGGAGCAGCGCCCGTGGCCGCCGAGCACGACCCGAAGTGGAGCCCGAGCCCGTTGCCGCCTGGGGCGAGCCAGCGCCCGTGGCCGCCGAGCACGAACCCGAAGTGGAGCCCGAGCCCGTTGCCGCCTGGGGCGAGCCAGCGCCCGTGGCCGCCGAGCACGAACCCGAAGTGGAGCCCGAGCCCGTTGCGGCCTGGGGCGAGCCAGCGCCCGTGGCCGCCGAGCACGAACCCGAAGTGGAGCCCGAGCCCGTTGCGCCCTGGGGCGAGCCAGCGCCGGACGCGGTGGAAATCGAGCGACCGCCGCTGGTCCTCATGCAATGGGAGGACGATTCTCCGTTCGACCTGCTGCCTGAGCCGGAGCCCGAGCCCGTTGCGGCTCAAGTCGAGCCGGAGCCGGTCGCGGCCGCGGCGGAGATCGAGCCGGAGCCCGGGGCGGCCAAGGCGGAGATCAAGCCCGAGCCCGTTGCGGCTCAAGTCGAGCCGGAACCGGAGCCCGTTGGCGCTCAAGTCGAGCCGGAGCCGGAGCCCGTTGCGGCTCCCATCGAGCCGGAGCCGGAGCCGGTTGCGGCTCACGTCGAGCCCGAGCCCGTTGCGGCTCCCATCGAGCCGGAGCCGGAGCCGGTTGCGGCCGAGGCGGAGATCGAGCCCGAGCCGGTGGCACCGCTCCGGCCATCGGTGCGACCGATTGGTGACACGATTCTGCGTCTCCCCCGACCGGCACCACCTCCCGTGGATGCGCAGGCGCCCATCGACCTGCCGCAGGTAGCCGAGGATCCCATGGCCGCGGCGCGTCGAGCGCAGATCGGAGCTACTCGGCCTCGAGGATCCGGGCGAGGGCGCTCTTCGGGCGGATCGCCCGCGGGTCATCCCCTATCGGTCCAGTGGTGCGGCCCTGCCCCAGGGCGAGCTTGCGGCCCGTGCGGCACGGCAGGGGTCGAGTGCCTTCTGGGATGCGTCCGCCCGCGAGGTTGCGGATGCGGTGAGCCAGATCGGCGTGCAGAACTGCGGCCAGTGCGGCCTGTCACTCTCGGCGAGCGCGCGCTTCTGCCGCCGCTGCGGAACACGCCAGGCGCAGCCCGCCTGACGGACTACTCCTTGGTGGATGCCGGCGGTGTGGGGGTCGGCGACGTCGATTCCCCGGAGGAGCCACCATTGCCGCTCGTCTCGCTCTTCGTGGCGGTGGACCCGCTGCCCGCATCGGTGGAATTCGTGGCGGGAGCGTCACCGGATTTGGCGCCCGCGGGGCGCGCTGACGCGCCGCTGCCACTGTCCTTGCGGGAGTCGTTTCGGTAGAACCCCGAGCCCTTGAAGATGATGCCGGCGGGGAACAGGACACGCCGCACCGGTCCGCCACACACTTCGCAGGCCGAAGGACCATCCTCGCTCATGGGGTGGATGACTTCGATGGTGTGACCGCAGTCACGGCAGCGGTAATCGTAGGTCGGCACGGGCCGGAATGATTGCAGTCCGGGGAGCTACCTGCAACGCGCCAGCGGGACGGAGCGACCGAATCGGTAGGTCAGGCGCCCGAGCTGCGGGAGGCGAAGCGCGGAAACCAGCCACGTCGGGTGGGTGCCACCACCTCGGTCGGCTGGCGGGTCACGATGCGCGCCAGCTGGTGCAGGTCGGTCGCGATACGCTCCTTGGGGAACTTGGTGATGACCGGCATCCCCTCGTTGGCGGCGATGACCGCCTTTGGTCCGCTGGACACGATGGTGGCCGAGACCGGCATGCCCAGCGCGGTCGAGATGTCTTCCACGCTGATGCCGTGGTTGGCGCGGTTCACGACCACCCGGATCACGTCGGCGAGGCCAAGCTGACGGGCGAGGTCCAGGAACTGGGAGCTGTTGCGCACGGATCCCATCTCGGGTGTCACCACCAGGAGGATCTCGTTGGCGAGCGTGAGCATCGCCATCGTGCGGTCCGCATACCCGGGATGGTTGTCAACGACGATCCACGTGTACTGCTTGCGAGCCCAGCGCAGGGCGGCGAGCAGGAGGTCCACGCTGACGCGCTCGGAGTCACCGGGATCGGTGCCCCAGGTGAGGACGTCGACGCCGCTGAGCACGTGCTTGGTGGTGAGCTGTTCAAAGGCTGCGTCGGTCCACTCCTCCTGCGGACTCTCGGAGAGGTCGGCCAGGCCGAGCGTCGCCGGAGCATCGAGGACGGCGGTGATGTTGCCAACCCCGACGTCGGCGTCGAAGAGGAGGACGGACGCCCGGGTCTGTTCGCGCAGCGCGACGGAGAGGTTGACGGAGATGGTCGTCTTGCCGACGCCGCCCTTGGGGGCGAACACGCTCACGACGTGCCCCTCGCCAACGGTCTCGGTGGTGCTCGGCTCATCGGCCCACGCGCCGGACTCGGCAGGCAGCGCCTGGCCGCGGCGAATCAGCATCGCCTGGACGCGATACACGAGTGCATCGGCCGGCAGCGGCTTCATCGCGATGTCGTTGCGCATATCGGATGGCCCCATGTCGGGCAGCGTCTCGCCGAGCAGGAGCATCGTCGCGACGCCCTCGATCGAGCTGATCACCTCGCGCGCCACGTTGAACTCGTCGACGGGCATGTCGCAGTCGAGGATCGCCAGGCTCGGGCGAAGTCCGGCGAGATCGCTGGCAACGTCAACGACGTCGAATCCGGCGACGTTGAGCGCGGCGCGGTAGGCGCCGGCATCGGTCGCGGTTACGGCCAGCAGGACGGACGGACGATCCATGGGACTCCCTTTGCACTGCGACGTCTCTGAAGGACGCCGAACGGCACCAGTGTCGGATTGACCCCACCCAAGGACAATGGGACCTGGGCGTTTCGTGCTCGGCAGAAAGTACTGGTCCGGAGTGGGAGCCAGGGCTGACCTAGGAGCGCACCATTCGCATGCCACACTTGGGGCAGTAGAACGCCGAGGCACTCTGCGCCTCGAACCCGCAGTGCGCGCACGTGAGCCCCGAGCGCAGGCCCGCCTGCGGCAGCCGAGCCTGCTCCGCCTCACCCAGGCTGTAGCCGGAGGCCACGACCTGCTGGTAGAGGCTGGAGAGCAGCTTCTGACCGATGCGCTCGGTGTCTCCGCGCATGCCCTTGCCGCCCCAGCCGACAACTGATCGAACGATCAGCTCGCCGGACAGCTCGTCGAAGTGGCTCGCCAACCCGCCGACGATGGCGTTGTAGTCGGGGTAGCCGCTCGTATCGGTATCGCCGTGGAGCATGCCGCAGATGAAGGTGTCGACCGTCATGTCAAGGGCGTCGGTGAGCTCCAGGACGTAGAGGCCGTGCCGCGCGATGGGGCCGACATCGCGTCGCGCCAGGACCCATTGCTGCATCTCGTTGAAGCGCTCGATGGTCGGGGCTGCTTCCGCGTAGTCGATGGGCAGCGGTTCGATGACCTCGATGGGCGTCTGGCTCAGCGGCTCGACGATGGCCGGCAGTGCCTGGATGGCGCCCTGGTCGCCCATGACGCGCAGGCCGTCGCTGCTCTTGGCCACGAACGACAGCTTCAGCGCGTAGCTCTGCGCGGTGACCTCCTCGTGGACCGCCACGGGAGGTGCAGGGGCCGGCTGCTCCGACTTGCGGCGTCTGAGAAACGACATTCGTTCCGGGAACCTCGTGACTACCTGCGGTGCGGCTGACCGCGGCGCCGATTCTAGCAGCCGGTTCCGCCGTGCCCCATGACCCGATACGGCTACTCTGCGCTTCCCTCGCGCGACGGGGTGAGCTGCTCCAGCTGTGCCTCGAGCTCGGCCAGGCGGGCGCGCTCGCGCTCCACCACGGCGGCGGGGGCCCGCTCCGCGAACGACCCGTTCGCGAGCAGATCGCGCACGCGGGCAGCCTGGGCCTGCAGCTCGGCAAGGTGTGCCTCCGCGCGAGCGCGGGCCGTCTCCGCGGCGCCGGGATCCGTCCCGAGCCAGAATGTCCCGAGGGGCGTGCTGCCGGCCACCGGCGGCCGTGCCGCGATGTCCGCGTCCAGGTCGATGGGCCTGACTCGCGCGAGCGGCTCGAGGTAGGCGAGGCCCGCCTCCACCACCGCGCGCGAGCCGCCATCGGCCGCTGCCAGGTGCAGTGGCAGCCACGCTCCGGCGGCGGCGCCCAGGCCGCTGCGCAGATCGCGGATCTCGCGGATCAGGTCGGTCAGGGCGCTGAGATCCTGCTCGGCGGTCACGTCGCGTGCCGAGGCCGTCGGCCACGCCGCCCGCATGAGCATCGGCTCGCCGCGGGTGGCACGCGGCTCGGACGCTCCCAGTGCGGCCCAGATCTCCTCGGTGGCGAACGGCAGCAGCGGGTGCAGGAGACGCAGCAGCTCGCCAAGGACCCCGGCCGCGGTGAGCCACACTCGCGACCGATCACCCTCGCCGGCGCCGTCACGCCGCAGGTCGACCTTGGCCAGCTCCAGGTACCAGTCGCAGTAGTCGCTCCATGCGAACTCATGGACTGCCGCCGCGTAGCCGGCAAGGTCCAGCCCATCCAGCGACCGCGTGCTGCGCTCGACAGTCTCCGCCAGGCGAGAGCGAATCCAGCGCTCGGGCAGCGTCGGCTCGCCGGTCGGCGCAGTGAGCGGTTCCGGCTGCGCGCCGAGCACGAAGCGCGCCGCGTTCCACAGCTTGTTGGTGAAGTTGCGGCCGCCCTCCAGCTTGGGACGGGTCAGGCGCATGTCGCTTCCCGGCGCCGTCCCGGCGACGAGGGCATGACGCAGCGCATCGGCGCCGATCTCGTCGACCATGTCGATCGGATCGATGACGTTGCCCTTGGTCTTGCTCATCTTCACGCCGCCCTCGGCGCGGATCATCCCGTGCAGGTAAACCGTGTGGAACGGCTCGGTATCGGTCAGGAAGAGGCCGAGCATCATCATCCGCGCCACCCAGAAGAAGAGGATGTCGTAGCCGGTCTCCATGATGCTGGTCGGGTAGAAGCGCGCCAGGTCAGGCGTCTCGTCCGGCCAGCCGAGGGTGCTGAACGGCCACAGGCCGGAGCTGAACCAGGTGTCGAAGATGTCGGTCTCCTGGGTCAGCTCGGCGGCCGGGCGCCCGCACTCGGCACAGGCGTCGGGGGCCGCCTCGGCATCGGTCACCGTGACATGCCCGTCCGGGCAGAACCAGGCCGGGATGCGGTGGCCCCACCACAGCTGGCGGCCGACCGCCCAGTCGTGGATGTTCTCCATCCAGTGGGTGTAGACCTTCTCGAAATGCGGCGGCACGATCTTCGTCCTGCCCTCGCGGACCGATGCCAGGGCGCGCTCGGCGAGCGGCTTGACGTCGATGAACCACTGCACGCTGAGGCGTGGCTCGACCACCGTCCCGCAGCGCTCGCAATGGCCGACCACCATGGCGTGCGGGCGCTCCGCCTCCAGGTCGCCGGTCTCGCGCAGGCGATCCAGGATCGCCTCGCGCGCCTCGTACCGATCCCGCCCCGCGAACTCGCCGCCGGCGCCGTTGATGCGCGCCTCCTCGTCGAGGACGTTGATCGCCTCGAGGCCGTGTCGCTTGCCGAGCTCGTAATCGTTCGGGTCGTGAGCCGGCGTGATCTTCACCGCACCGGTGCCGAACGCGCGGTCCACGTAATCATCGGCCACGATCGGCAGCCGCCGGCCAAGGAAGGGCAGGATGACCTCGCGACCGACCAGGTCGCGGTAGCGCTCGTCGTCGGGGTGCACCGCCACCGCGGTGTCGCCGAGCAGCGTCTCGGGACGGGTGGTGGCGACGCTGATCCAGGCATCCGGGTCCGCGGTGCCATCCGGTCGGGCGAGGTGATAGCGGATCGTCCACAGCGTGCCGGTCTCGTCGCGGTGGATGGTCTCCAGGTCGCTGATCGTGGTGCGGCAGCGCGGGCACCACGTGACGAGCGCCTCGCCGCGGTACACGCGCCCGGCGTCCCAGAGCCGCTTGAACGCGACGCGCACGGCCCGCGCGCTGCCCTCGTCCATGGTGAATCGCTCGCGCTCCCAATCGACGCTGGCACCCAGCCGGCGATGCTGCGAGCCGATGACCGGGCGCGTCTCGTCCATGAAGCGCCACATGCGCTCCAGGTACCGCTCCCGGCCCAGCGAGGCGCGGCTCTCCCCCTCCTCGGCGATGATCTTGTCGAGGACGAACTGCGCACCGATGCTGGCGTGGTCCACGCCCGGCAGCCACAGCGTGTCGTCACCGCGCATCCGGTGGTAGCGGACCAGGGTGTCCTCGATGGCGGTGACCAGCGCGTGACCGATGTGCAGCGCACCGGTAACGTTGGGCGGCGGCTGGATGATGACGAAGCGCTGTGCGCCCGACGGGGGTTCCGCGGCCGGCGCGAAGGCGTCCGCCGCCAACCAGCGCTCGTAGATGGCGGGCTCGACCGCGGCGGCGTCGTAGCGCGGGGCGAGCTCGCGTCGCGTCGTGGTCATCGGTCGTGGCTCCTCCATCGGTACAGCACAAGGCCCGCTCGTCGAAGGACGAACGGGCTCGTCGTGGTACCACCTTCGTTCGCGACCGATGTGGCCGCCTCGTCACCGCGCTATCGGGCGGCTCCCGGCAGGCTCGCGTGCGACTTCCCCCTCGCGCTGCGCAGCGGGCTTGCAGCCAACCTGGCCCGCCTCTCTGGAGCGTCCGCTGGAGGGGTACTCCTCACGGTCTTCGCCGTCCCGGCGAGTGTAGCAGAGGCCGGTGCGAGCTCCACTCAGCGCGGCTGGACGGTGACCCGTAGCGATCCGTCGGCCTGACGATCCACGGTCGAGCCCGGCTCGAGGGTTACGATCGCCCCGCCGAGATCGATCTGCCGCGGATGGGTGGCGCGGTAGACGAACTCGCCAGTCGGCCCGAGGCTAAGGGTCACCGAGCGAACGGTGGCCAGGCGCTCGAGGCGCTGCTTGAAGGAGGTGATGGCGCCAAAGCTGCCGAGCCCCTTGACCATGATCGCGGTCGCGATCTCATCGGCGTCGTCGCCCGTGCCGGTCTGGGTGGTGGCGGTGTTCGGCTCCTGGTGCGCATCCAGCTCCGCGAGCCGCTCGGCGAGCTGCGCGTCGCGCTCGCCGGCCGGTGGCGTCGTGATGGCTGCTGCGGGTGCGGCCTCGGCCGTCGCTGCGACGGAAGCTTCCGTGTCGGGTGCTGCGCCGGCGGGCGCCTCGGGGGCAGGAGCAGCCGTGGCAGGAACCTCCGTGGCGGGGCTCCCGGTGTCGGCAGCCGGCGGCGCCGCAGGCACAGCCGCGGGCTTTGCAGCCGGCATGACGGTGCGGTCGATGCCCAGCTGAGCGAGCCGTGCGTTCAGCGACGCGGTGGGGGGCGCGGCGGCGGTGCTCACCGGGGTCGCGGCGCCGGCATCCAGGGATGGCGGCTTGGGCATGCGGCGCGCTGCGGCAACGAAGGACGCGGGATCCTTGATGGCGCCGAGCTGGTTGAAGAATGCCTCGAGCTCCTGCTCGTAGGTCGCGACGCGCTCGCGGACCGTCGTGACCTCGGCGGTCGAGCGGGTCTCGTGGTCGGCGAGCTGCTCCTCGAGCTGCTGACGAAGCGCCTCGACCTTGCGGGCGGCCTCGGCGTTGACGCGCTCGATCTCACCCTTCGCCCAATCCCCGACACCGGTGACGTCGATTTCGCTCTTGCGACGCAGCTCCTCGACACGGTCCTTGGCGCGCGTCTCGAGCAGCGTGACGCGCTCGTCCACGAGGCGTCGCAGCTCGCTGACCGATGCGGTGCGCTCCTCCTCGGCCACGCCACGCATGGCGTCGACGAGGCTGCGCAGGAAGTCGGACTCCTCGGCGTCCGGGGTCGCCTCTGCATGGGCCTCCACCACGGCCTCCGCGGCGGGAGCTGGCGCGGCCGGCGTTTCCGCCGTCGCCGGGGCCCCATTCTCTGCAGCCGTTTCCGAGCGCCTGGGGGCGCCGCTGGCGGTCGGATCGATGTCAGCCACTACTGTCTCTCCCTCTCCAACCGGAGCGTCCCCCTCCGACGTCGCCGCATCGGGCGCCGATGTGGCCGAACCCTCGGTCGCGCTGGCGTCGCCGTGCTCGGCGGCATCCTGACTCTCCGCTGCCGCGGGAGCGCCGTCGCTCTCGCTGGACCACGGAAGCCGGAAGCCGGGACGCCGGGTGGACTGGGTCATTGCATCGCTTCGTGACGGGTTTCATCGCGCCGCGTCGTGCGGCAGCGGCATGGTAGCCGCCGCGCCCGTCCGACCAAGAGCCACCCAAGGTACCGGTCCGCCGACACCGATCGTACTCCGCCGCCGCATTGCTACCATCCCTCGCATGCCGCCGTCGGACATCCTGCTGCCCAACTGGGCGATCCCTGCTCTCCGGGTGGGGGGCATCGTCCTCGTTGCGCTCGTGGTCTACGTGATCCTGCGTACCGCGGCGCGCGTCGGGGTGCGCCGCCTCCTCGAGCGCCGGCCCGCCGATGCGGAGGGCGTCCTCCCGGCCATCGAGCTCGAGCGACGGGTCACGACCATCGAGCGGCTCACCGTGCGCGTCGGTGCGGGGCTGATCCTGACCATCGCACTGCTCATGGTGCTGGCCGTCTTCAGCATCGACATCGGTCCGGCGGTGGCCGGCCTCGGCGTGGTCGGGATCGCGGTCGGGCTGGGCGCACAGACGCTGGTCAGGGACTGGCTGGCGGGCATCTTCATCGTCCTCGAAAACCAGTACAGCGCCGGCGACGTGGTGGCCATCGCCGGGGTCGAGGGAACGGTCGAGGACTTCAGCCTGCGCCGCACCACGCTTCGCGACCTGGACGGCACGGTCCACTCGGTGCCGAACGGGCAGATCGTGGTCGCCTCCAACCACACCCGCGTGTGGGCCCGCGTCAACCTGGACATCGGGGTCGCCTATGACACCGATATCGAGCGCGCAAGCGCGATCATCGACGGCATCGGTGCTGATCTCGCCGCCGACCCGGAATGGCGCGACCGGCTGCTCGAGACCCCGACCGTGGTCCGCATCAACGCCCTCGGCGACTCGGGGGTGACCCTCAAGGTCCTGGGCCAGGTGCGCGCCGCCGAGCAGTGGGCCGTCGCTGGCGAGCTGCGGAAGCGAATCCTTGCCGCGTTCTCACGGGCGGGCATCGAGGTCCCCTACCCGAGGCGAGTGATGGTCACCCGCGGGGCGTCAACGAGCGAGCCGGACGACGTGGAGCCTGCCGAGGGGGACGCCTCAGCCGGCGACCGCTGACGGATCGTCCCGGCGCAGCAAGATCCCCAGGAAGCCCTTCCACGGACCGACGTCAGCGTCGTGTGACCCAGCCATCCCGGCATGGATCTGCCCGATGTGATCCAGGTCGTGGACGGCCCACGCCGCGAGCAGCTGGCGCAGGGAGACTTCGCCAAGCGCCGGGTGGCGACCGCGTCGCTCCAGGTCGTCGGGCCCGATCAGGCTCCCCAGCTCTGCGAGATTGGCCGAACGCAGCTGGGCGAAGCGATCGAGCAGGGAATCGAGCGGCACGCCACGGTCGCGGCCCAGCATCGCCTCGCGGTCGAGTGGCTCGAACGGGACCGCGGTGCCGTGGTCGAGGATGAGGTGTGTGCGCGTCATCCAATCCGTCGCCTCGGCCGTGATCAGATGCCCCACCACGTCGCGCGGACGCCATCCGCCGTCGACATCGGGGGTCTCCGTCCACGCATCGGGCAGCGCTGAGAGCAGCACGCGCAGGTAGGCGGGCGTGCGACGGAGCAGATCAGTGGTGTCGGCGAGAAAGTCGGCCATGCGAGCCGTCGGGATGCCTAGGCCGATTCCTCGGCGCGCTCCTCGCGGGCCGCGGCTGCCTTGGCGCCGCGCCGGGTGCGGGGCTCGGCATCTTCCGTCTCGGTGACGAGCATGGGCGGCTGGCCGTGCTCGATGGTCTCGCCGGTGATGACCACCTTGCGGACGTCGGTGCGCTCGGGGATGTCGTACATGACGTCGAGCAGCGCCTCTTCGACGATGGTGCGTAGAGCGCGCGCTCCGGTCTTGCGGTTGAGGGCCAGCGCGGCGGTCGCCTCCAGCGCATCGGGCGTGAAGACGAGCTCCACCTTGTCGAGCGAGAGGAACTTGGTGAACTGGCGGGTGACCGCGTTCTTGGGCTCGGTGAGGACGCGCATGAGGTCCTCCTTGGCGAGCGCGGCGAGGTTGACGACCACCGGCATGCGGCCCACGAACTCGGGGATCAGGCCGTAGTGGATCAGGTCCTCCGGCATCATCTTCTCGAGGATCGCGCGGCGCTCGCCGCGCGACCGCTGCGCCTGCGACCCGAAGCCGATGCCGCGCTTGCCGACGCGGTCCTCGACAATCGCCTCGAGACCCTCGAAGGCACCGCCGCAGATGAACAGGATGTTCGTGGTGTCGATCTGGATGAAGTCCTGGTGCGGGTGCTTGCGGCCGCCCTGCGGCGGCACGTTGGCGACCGTCCCCTCCAGGATCTTCAGCAGCGCCTGCTGAACCCCCTCGCCCGACACGTCTCGCGTGATGGATGGGTTGTCCGTCTTACGTGCGATCTTGTCGATCTCGTCGATGTAGATGATCCCGCGCTGGGCACGTTGCACGTCGAAGTCCGCGGCCTGGATGAGGCGCAGCAGGATGTTCTCGACGTCCTCGCCGACGTAGCCGGCCTCGGTCAGGCTCGTCGCGTCGGCGATGCAGAACGGGACGTCGAGGATGCGGGCGAGCGTCTGGGCGAGCAGCGTCTTCCCGGAGCCGGTCGGCCCGACGAGCATCACGTTGCTCTTGCCGAGCTCGACCTCGTCAACGCTGTGGCCGGCGTTGACCCGCTTGTAGTGGTTGTAGACAGCGACCGAGAGGACCTTCTTTGCGCGGTCCTGGCTGATGACGTACTCGTCGAGCGCGTCCTTGATCTTGCGGGGGCTGGGGAGCGGGGCCGGCTGCGCCTTCCCGGCGCGCGGGGCCTCCAGCATCTCCTCTTCGATGATCTCCTGGCAGAGGTTGATGCACTCGTCGCAGATATAGACGCCCTGGCCTGCAATCAGCTTGCGGACCTGCTCCTGGCTCTTGCCGCAGAACGAGCAGCGATACGGGACCTTGCTCTTGGTGGTCATCTGGCCTCGATGGTAGCACGGCCCCGGGCGCACACTCCCATGGGCCGATGGTCGTGGGATGCTACCCACCCATGACCGAGCGCCTCACGCTCTCCGAGGTCGAGACCGATCTCGGGCCGATGCTCCTCGTCACCTCGTCGCGTGGGGTGGTGGCGGTGGGACGTGACCTGGCGACGCTCGGCGCGGAGCTGCGAGCGCGCCTGCCCACGGCCAAGCTCGTGGCGGGCCGCGACCCGCACGCCGGATGGCTGCGCGACTGGGTGACAGGGGTGCGGCGCAATTTGCCGCCCGTCGACCTGCGCGGCATAGCGCCATTCGATGCGGCGGTCTACGCCGCCGTGCGCGATATCGGCTGGGGAGAACGGGCCACCTACGGCGACGTGGCAGTGGCGATGGGGCACCCCGGCGCAGCGCGGGCCGTGGGCGGCGCGTTGGGCCGCTGCCCCCTCTTTCCGGCCGTCCCCTGTCACCGCGTGGTGCGGGCCGCCGACGGGTGGAGCGGCTGGGGCGGCGACGACGCGGTCAAGCGCCGCCTGCTGGTTCGCGAGGGTGGCTGACTACTTCTTCTTGGCGTCCGCTTCGGCTGCCTCCTCGGCATCGGGGACCTTGCCACCCGCCGCCTGGGTCATGCTGATCAGCGACTCGGTGGTGCCGGTGAAGACCTCGTCGATGAGGCCGTACTCCTTCGCCTCCTGGGCGCTCATGAAGTAGTCGCGCTCGGAGTCCTTCTTGACCTTCTCGAAGGTCTGCCCGGTGTGGTCGGCCAGGATGTGCATGAGGCGATCCGTCAGATGCATCATCTCGCGCATCTGGATCTCGACGTCGGGAGTGTTGCCGCGGAAGCCGCCCGATCCCTGGTGGACCATGATCCGGGCGTTGGGCAGCGCATAGCGCTTGCCGGTGGCGCCGGCGGCCAGCAGGACCGCGCCCATCGAGGCGGCCTGGCCGATGCAGATGGTGCTGACGGGGGCCTTGAGGTACTGGATGGTGTCGTAGATCGCCAGCCCGCTCGTCACCACCCCGCCCGGCGAGTTGATGTACAGGCTGATGTCCTTCTCCTGGTCCTCGCTCTCCAGGAAGAGCAGCTGGGCCATGATCAGGTTGGCGACGTGATCCTCGATCGCGTCACCCAGGAAGATGATCCGGTCCTTGAGGAGCCGGGAGTAGATGTCGAACGCGCGCTCGCCGCGTGCGCTCGACTCGATCACCATCGGTACGAGCATCGGTCTAACCGGACTCCTTGGCTGTGTCAGGCTCGGGGGCAGGGGTCGCATCGGTGCCGGTCGCCCGGTCGATGAGTGTCTCCACGAGTGTACGGTTGCGCAGCGTCATCCGCAGGTAGGAGCGCCCGCGCCGGCTGGAGAGGGAATCGCGCAGCCGCGCGTCGTCTCCGTAGCGCGCAAGCTGGGCCGCGATCTCCGCATCGATCTCCTCGTCCGTGGCATCCACCCCCTCCTTCTCGGCGATCGCCGAGAGGACGAGCAGCGTCTTCACCCGGCGCGAGGCGGGCTCGCGCAGCTCGGCCATCAGCTCCTCCGGCGTCTGCTTGCTGAGCGCCAGGTACTGCTCCAGGCCGATCCGCTGCTGGGCCAGCCGATTGCTCAGCTCGTCGCGCATGATCTCGACCTCGTTGGCGATCATCACCTCCGGGAGCTCGACCGTGGCGTTGCTCACCGCGAAGTCGATGATGCGGTCGCCGAAGGCGTGGCGCGCCTCCGCCACGTTGCGCTGCTCCAGCGCCTGGCGGATCTCCTTGCGGAGCCCCGCCACGTCCTCGACGTCGCCGACGCTTTTCGCCCACTCGTCGTCGACCTCGGGGAGCACCTTCTCGCGCAGGTCGAGCAGCTCGACGGCGAAGTGGGCCGCCTTGCCCTGGAGCTCCTCGACGCGGTAGTCGTCGGGGAAGGTGATGTCGAACTCCCGCGTCTCGCCGACCGACATGCCGACGAGGTTGTCCTCCCAGCCGGGGATCATGCGGTTCTCGCCGATGACAAGTGGCAGACGGTCCGCGCTTCCGCCCTCGAACGGCTCGCCGTCGATGGTGCCGGTGAACTTGACGGCCGCCATGTGACCTGCCGCGGCCGGCTGACCGTCGAGCGGGCGCAGGGTCGCCTGGCTGTCGCGCAGCTCACCGATGACCGTCTCCACGTCATCGTCACTGGTGGCTGGGGCCTCGAGCTCGAACGGATACTCCACGTACGAGCCGAGCTGGACCTCGGGGCGCACTGCCACCGTCGCAGTGAAGGTGACCGGCTGCCCCTCCGCGACGGTCTCGGGGTCGATGTCAACGTGCGGGCTGTCGAGCGGAACGACATCGGTCTGGTCGAGCGCGGACTCGTACGAGGCGCTCACCAGGTGGTCGATGGCCTCGGCCAGCACGCTCCCGCGACCAACGTAGCGGTCGATCACGTGGCGCGGTGCCTTCCCCGGTCGGAAGCCGGGGACGCGCGTCTGCTGCGCGAGGTGGACGTAGGCGGTGGCGAAGTGGCGATCCACCTCGGCCGAGGGGACCTCGATCTCGAGGACCATCCTCGACCCGGGCTCAGGTCGCGCGGATACGGTGACCAAATCGGCTCCTGTCATGCAATGGTGGGCGAGGCGAGACTCGAACTCGCACGTCTTGCGACACCGGCTCCTAAGGCCGGCGCGTCTGCCATTCCGCCACTCGCCCGCGATGTCGCAGGGAATGCCGGAAGTCTAGCAACCTTCCGCGCGGGGAGGCGCTCCGTCGCTCGGATCAGCCCTCGCGTGAACGAGTCGACATCCCCGAGTAGTCGGCCCTGTCCGTGGCATCAGCGACCGCGGCGGCGGTCCGCTGCTCCGAGGGACGCGTGACGTCATTCTTGGCGTGCTTCGGGTCCGGCTCCGCGGCGCCACCGACGGTACCGATGGCGTCGAGCGCCTTGATCCCGCTCGGGGGCTCCCCCGAGAGAAAGCGCTCGACGAGCTTGCGACCGGCGGCCGCGGCCACGATGGTCAGGATCGCCTCGGCGGCCTTCCAACCGGCGCGTCCGGGTCCGGGCGGGCCGTCGGCCATCGCCTTGGCGAGCTCCTTGCGCGCCTTCTTGCTCTTCAGCGGCTCGTGGCGCCACTTCGTGAGCTCCTCGGAGAGCGCCTCGCGGGCGCCGTCCGCCTTCGGGCCGATCCCGCCGGCCACGGTGTCGACCCACGACTGCAGCGGCCTCGGCAGCGCGTCGTACGTCTTTTCCGGCGTCGAGCGGAAGAGCTGCCGCCGAACCATCTTGGCGACGCGGATCGGCCCACCGGCGAGCAGGAAGACGGCTCCCGCACCGATGGCAGCGACCGCCGCCGGGTTCTCCTTGAAGCGCTTTCGGACGTCGAGGCTGTCGCGGAGCTGCGCGGCGGTGTGGTCCATTCGCGTCCGTTGCGCCTCGACGGCTAGCCGCGCTTGATCAGGCGTTTGGCCCACGCGATGTCCTCCTTGACCGATTCGATGGTCCCTTCCGGCTTGACCTTGATCCGGCGCAGCTCACCGATGCCGCGCCACGCGATGAGCGCGGTGAGCAGGACGAGGAGCACCAGCAGGATCAGCGCGACCCACCACAGGCCGAGCACGAACAGCGCGGCGATGATGATGGCGACCAGGGTGATGAGCGTGATGAAGGCGAGCGCCGCCGCGACGGCGAGCTTGAGCGCGCCGCCCTTGGCGTGACCCAGCGAGGCGGCCATCTCGGCCTTCGCCTGCGCGACCTCAAGGCCGGCAAGCGTGCGCACCCCGCCGATCAGCTCGCGGGCAAGGGCGAAGGCGCTCTTGCGCCCGGAACTCGATGGGGATGGGGGTGGTGACATGCAACCTCTTCGTGCCGTGGATGTGTGCCGCGGCTGGGCCGGGCGATTCTACCAAGTGCACGGCGGGTGCCAGCCGTGGGCAGTTCGGACGGGGGCCGCCGCCTCCGGTATCCTGTCGCGCCAATGGCCAAGCGACGACGAACGCAGCAGATCCAGCGCCGCGGCACGCGCGCCAGCGAGGAGGCGCTCAAGCGCCCGCTCACCGCCAGCCGCGGGTTCGACCCGCGGCTGTTGATCGTCGGCGGCATTCTGGTCGTCGGCGTGATCGTGCTCATCGTGGTGATGATCACGATCTCGGGTCCCAACCCCAATGCCGGGACGCTGCAGCCCGACAAGGGCGGGTCGCACATCGCCGACGGCACCGATGTCCGCGCCGGCGACCCGAGTGCCTACGGGTCGCTGCCAGGCACCTCCGGCCCGCACTGGACGACCCCCAACAACTGGGGCGTCTACACCCAGCCGCAGGCGGAGTCGCAGCTCATTCACAACCTCGAGCACGGCGGAATCGTCATCTGGTACCAGCCGGATCAGCTGGACGCGGCGGCCCTCCAGCAGCTGACCGAGTGGGTGCAGTCGCAGGTCCGCGGCACGCGCTTCAAGGTGATCCTCTCGCCCTGGGCCGGGGCCGATTTCGGGCACCCCATCGCGATCACCGCGTGGAACTACCTGCTCTACCAGGACGTGCTGGACCTCAGCGCCGTGCAGGGGTTCATGGACGCCCATTACGGCCGCTCGCCGGAGCCGAACGGCGGACCGGGCCAGCCCGGCACCTGACCGAGCCCGGTTGCCTTGCACCGGGCGCTGCGGCATCATTCCGGCGGGCGACTAGCTCAATTGGCAGAGCAAGAGACTCTTAATCTCTAGGTTCAGGGTTCGAGTCCCTGGTCGCTCACCACATTTCCGAGCACGACACAGGGGCCTCCGTCTCGCCACGGAGGCCCCTTCTTCTTGCCCGTACCCCCACGCATGGGAAGGCGGTACCCGTGCTAGGCTGCCGGGACCCTCGGATGACCGCCGCATGCGCGGCCGTCGCTACGGTTTCGGAGGAACGCGTGCCTGAGATCAGCTTCGAGCGCCATCGATTGGCGAACGGCCTTCGGATCGTGATCGCGCCGGATCGGTCAGCGCCGATCGCGGCGGTCAACCTCTGGTACGACGTCGGCAGCAAGCACGAGCAGCCGGGCAAGACCGGCTTCGCGCACCTGTTCGAGCACATGATGTTCCAGGGCAGCGAGCACGTCGAGAAGACCGAGCACATGGCGCTCGTGCAGGCCGCCGGCGGGACCTGCAACGCCTCGACCTGGCTGGATCGCACCAATTATTACGAGACGCTGCCATCGCACGAGCTGGAGCTCGCCCTGTGGCTGGAGTCGGACCGTATGGCGACCCTGGTGCGGGCAATGACCCAGGAGAAGCTCGACAACCAGCGCGACGTGGTGAAGAACGAGCGCCGATGGAGCGTCGACAACCAGCCGTACGGCACCTGGGACGAGAAGATGCAGGCGCTCCTCTTTCCCGAGGGCCACGGCTACCACCACCCGACGATCGGCTCGATGGAGGACCTGTCCGCCGCTTCGCTGGAGGACGTGAGCACCTTCTTCGCCACCCACTACGCGCCCAACAACGCGGTGCTGACAATCGCAGGCGATGTCGAGCCCGCCACTGCGCTCGCGCTGGCCGAGCAGTACTTCGGCCCGATCCCCGCCAACGCCGACCTTCCGCCGCCGCCGGACATGACGCTCGACCCGCACCTCGGCAGCGAGGTCCGCGAGGTGGTCCCCGATCAGGTGCCCTTGGCGCGCGTCTACCTCGCCCATCGCGCGCCCGTCTTCGGCAGCGACGCGTTTCGCGCCATCGAGGTCGCCGCCGACGTGCTGGCCGCCGGCCGCGCATCACGCACCTACGAGAGGTTGGTGCGCGGGAAGCAGCTGGCACAGGATGTCGTCGCCTTCCCGTTCCCCATCGTGGGCGGCGCTTCCATCCTCGCCTTCTGGGCCACGGCACGTCCGGAGGTGGACCACGAGGAGCTCGAACGGGCGCTGATCGAGGAGGTCGATCGCCTCGCCAGCGAAGGTCCCACCGACGTCGAGCTGGAACGCGTCCGCAACCTGCATGCGGCCGGGGTGGCGTCGAGCCTTGAGCGACTCGGCGAGCGTGCGGATCGGATCAGCATGTACACCTGCCTCTTCGACGAGCCGCAACGCATCAACGGCGAGGTGGCCGGCTACGAGGCGGTCACCGCCGAGCAGGTGCGCGACATCCTCGCCGACGTGGCCCGGCCCGACAACCGACTGGTGCTCACCTACGTGCCGGCCGAGGCACCCGCGGCCACCGAGATGGAGACCGACGCATGACCAGGGCCGCAAACCCGCTGCGCCCCGCCCCCGGCGCCCCGCGCCCGTATGCCTTCCCCGACTTCCAACGCCACCAGCTGGACAACGGGCTGACCGTGTGGCTGGTGCCGCTCCCCGGCCGCGGCCTCGTCAATGTTCACCTGCTGGTCGATGCCGGCGCCTCGGCGGAGACCGAGGAAGAGGCGGGCGTCGCGGCGCTCACCGCACAGCTGCTGGTGACCGGCACGCGGCGCCTCGACGCGGCCGCCTTTGCGGCGGCCACCGAACGCCTGGGGATCGAGGTCAGCAGCGAGTCGAGCTGGGACTCCGCACGCGCGGCCTTTCAGTCGCTCCCCGAGCACACCGACGAGGGCCTCGGCCTGCTCTCCGAGATGGTCCGCGAACCACGCTTCGACCCCGAGGAGTTCGAGCGCCTCAAGGCTGAGCGGCTCGCCGACATCCTCCAGGCGCGCGCCGATCCGGGGCGCATCGCCGAGGAGACGTTCCTGCGTCAGCTCTATGCGCGCGACGTGCCGTACGGGCGCGTGTCGGCAGGCACGCCCGAGTCGGTGGGCGCGCTGAGGGTCGACCACGTCCGCGCCTTCCATGCCAGGCACTGGGGCGCGGGCTCGTCGCACCTGATCATCGCCGGCGGTTTCGACCCGCATGTCGCGCTCCGCGCGGCGGAGACGCATCTCGGCCGCTGGAGCGGCCGCGGGCCTGGACATCGGTCGATCGAGGTGCGTCCCGCGGGCAACCGCCGGGTCGTGATCGTCGACCGGCCCGGAGCGGTCCAGTCAGAGCTGCGGGTCGGCCAGATCGGCATCCAGCGGGGTCACGCCGACTTCTTCCCTGCGCTCGTCATGGCGGCCCTGCTCGGCGGCGTCTTCGGCAGCCGCCTCAATATCCGTCTGCGCGAGGAGCTTGGCTACACGTACGGCGCCAGCGCGTCGCTCGACCCGCGGCGCTCTGCCGGTCCGCTGATCGCCCGAGCGGGCGTCCAGACCGAGGTCACCGCCCCGGCGATCCGCGAATTGCTCGGCCAGATCGATCGCCTTCGCGCCGAGCCGGCGAGCGACGAGGAGCTGGCCGAGGTACGCGACTTCATGATCGGGGTCTTCCCGCTGCGCTTCGAGGCCACCGGTGGCGTCGCAGCGGCGATCGAGCCGCTGGCGGTCTACGGGCTGCCGGACGACTACTGGCAGACGTACCGATCGCGGATCGAGGTGGTGACGCCCGACGAGGTGTGGCGCGTCGCCCGCGAGCTGCTGGATCCGGACCGCTTCCTGATCCTGCTCAGCGGGGATGCGGCGAAGGTGCGCGAGGAGGTCGAGGCCGAGGGCTTCGGACCGCTCGAGGTGGTCACCGGACCCACCTGAGGCGGCGGCGTCAGGGGGAGGGTGCCGGCGGTTCGTCACTCGCGGCGGCAAAGCGCAGCGCAAAGACGGCCTCCGGACGACGCTGCTCGAGCTCGACCGATCCGCCCTGGGCGTCCATGGTGGCGTGCACCAGGAAGAGGCCCAGGCCCAGACCGCGACCGACGTTGATGCGGTCGTGGAACAGTCGATCCGCCACTTCGTCCGCGATGCCCGGCCCGGTGTCCGCGACGCGAAGCACGGTGGGACTGCCTCGCTCGGCCTCGATGCGAATCGGTCCGTCCGGCTCCGAATAGCGATCCGCGTTCGTGAGCAGGTTGGTGATGGCGCCCTCCGCCAGCTGCCGGTCGCCCAGGACGAACGTGCGTGCCGGCATCCGGATCTGCAGCTCCCGCTCACTGCCACGCGCGCGCAGCCGCTCCACCGCCGTCTCGACCGCCGCCCCCAGGTTGAAGGGTTCGCGACGCGCCTCCACACGCCCGCTGTCCGCCCGCGAGTAGAGCTCCAGGCGCTCGAGGATCCCGATCGCCGCCTCGATGGAGTCGAGGGCCCGCGTGCCATGCGAACGGGCCCGCGGCGAGAGGGCGGGTTCGCGCTGCGCCAGCTCGACGCGTGCCTTGGCCACGGCGAGCGGGTTGCGCAGCTCGTGGGCCACGAACGACGCGAAGCGCGACAGGCGCAGGCGCTCATCCTCCTCCTTGCCCACGTCACGCAGCAGGACGACGCAGCCACCCCCGGGGATGGGCGTGCCCTCCACGTCCACCAGCAGGTCCCGCCCGGACGTCGGAAGGCGCAGCGTCATGCGCATGCGCACCGCGGCGACCTGCGCCCGCACCTGGGGAAGTGCGTCGGACGGGAGGGCGACGCCCCGCTCGTCGCGGGGCTCGGCGAGGCGCTGCCACGCGTCGGGCGGTCGCTCCACAAAGGCGCGGCCGAAGAGCCGCATGGCGGCCGTGTTGCCGTAGCGACCGCGCCCCGCGGCGTCGTAGACGATGAGCGGCTCGGGTATCGCGTCCGCGACCTCGACCAGGCGCGCCCGCTCCTGCTCGGTAGCCGCGTAGGCGGCCTGCACCGCCTCCCGGGCGGCGTGCAGCGACTCCTCGCGGTCGCGCGCTTCGGCGCCGGCACGCTCCAGCTCCACGCGGGCTGCCTCCGCGGCGGCGCCCAACCGCTGGTCGCGCCGGATGAGGAGAATCAGGATCGGCCCACCCACCACGGCCAGCGCCAGCCGAAGGACGTCTGTTTCGACCAGGTGCATCGGCTCGCGGAGCAGGAGCAAGGTGACGGCGGTCGTGAATGCAGCGAAGTACGCCATGCCGGCCGCGATCCAGCCGAGCAGCAGGCCCACCGCCACGACCGAGATGACCGGCAGGACCACCGGCAGGTTCCCGAAGCCCAGGAAGACGGCTATCGCCCCGGCGGCGGCGCCGGTGACAACTCCGGCCGCGACCTGGACGCCGGCCGACGCGCGACCGGGAACTGGCGAGCTCACGAACGGCCGGCCGCGGTGCGGGCGGCGCGGCGGACGTCGGCGCGCTCATCGCGTGCCCGGGCCCGAGCCAGGCGCGCCCGCGCGGCGGCGATGCGCCGCACCGGGTCGCCGCCGATCCGGCGCGGGTCGAGCGCCGCCGGGTGCTCGCCGCGCGCGATCTCCGCGAGGAGCAGCGACGCCCGGTCGAGCTGTCCGGCCTCGGTAAGCAGCTGAACGAGCGAGTACCAACGCGCCGGCTCGGTGATGTTGGCGGTCATCGCCCGCTCGATGAGCTCTGCGGCGCGACCCAGGTGTCCCGCCCGGCGGTGAGCCAGGATCGCCGCACGGACGTCGGCGAAGGCGGGCTCGGTCTCGAGAGCCTCGAGATAGTTGAGCAGCAGCTCGGCATTCTCCGCCCGCTCGTCGGGACGGCCGCGGCGGACCATCGCGTCCCGGAAGGCGCCCAGCAGGCCGCGCAGCTCGCGATCCACCCAGCGCCGCTGGGTGGACGCCGCCGGGTACCGGTCCTGGATCCGGCGCAGGAACGCGGCACCGCGGAGGTAGGCACGGGTGGTGGCGTACGCCTCGCGCAGGTTGGCCCCGACAAGCGTCGCGAATGACTCGTCGAGCTCCACGAGCTGCTCGAGCGCGCCGATCCAGTCGTCGATCCGGTTCCGTTCGCGATACCACTCGGCCGCGTAGCGCAGCCAGTACCGCTCCGAGTGGGCGCGCCAGTCCTCGCCGGCGATGTGGTGCTCCACGATCCAGCGCCGCTGCGCGGCCGGCCCCGCCAGGAATACCTCGGCCGGGACGCGGAAGCCGGCCACGCTGCGCCACTGCGGCTGGTGCCAGCGGCTCGGCTCGGGTGCGGGGGCGCGGCGGCGGGTGCCACGCTCGACGCGTCGCGGTGCCTCGTCGTGCTCGAGCGGCCACTCCAGCAGCTCGGCGGTGCCGTGCTCGAGGCGGCGGTCGTAATGGAGGCGACGAAGCGGGTCGCGTAGCTCGGACCACGCCCGGTTGAGGATCGACGTGCGGCGGGTGGCCAGGACGCTGGCGGTCGACACGTCGGGGTGGTGGCGCAGGACCGCCTCGCGGAACGCGGCGCGCAGCTCGGCGGTGGTCGCCGACGGCTCGACGCCGAGCACGGTGTAGTAGTCCCGTGGCTCGAGCCGCGGGAGTCCCTCACTCTCGCTGCGCGGCGCTGTCGCCGCCCGGGTCCCCATCCGGCGGAGTCTAGCGTGCCCGCGGAGGCTCGCCCGTGCTCACGTTCGGCTATCCTGCCGCGCATGGTCAGCGCGCCACGCCCGGGCGCTCCGCGAGCCGGTCATCTCCTCATCATCGGCGGGGCCGAGGACAAGCTGCGTCAGCGGCAGATCCTGGCCCGCTTCGTGTCGCTCGCCGGCGGGGCGGACGCGCGGGTGGTGGTGATCAGCACGGCCTCGTCGCTCGGCGACGAGGCCACCGAGCTGTACCAGTCGCTCTTTCGCAGCATGGGCATCACCGACGTGCGCGGCCTCCGCCCGCTCGTCCGCGAGGACGCCGAGGATCGACGCACCATCGATACGGTCGAGGACGCCACCGGCATCTTCATGACCGGCGGGAACCAGCTGCGCCTCTCGAGCGTGATCGGCGGCACCGCGCTGGGCCGCCTCCTGGTGGACCGCCATCGCCACGGCGCCATCGTCGCCGGCACGAGCGCCGGCGCGTCGGCCATCAGCAGCCACATGGTCGCGTTCGGCACCTCCGGGACCACGCCCAAGCAGCGCATGACCCAGATGAGCGCCGGCCTCGGCCTGCTCCCCGGCGTGGTGATCGACCAGCACTTCGAGCAGCGCAACCGCATCGGGCGCCTCATGGCGCTCATCGCCCAGTCGCCGGCCCTGCTGGGCATCGGCGTCGACGAGGACACGGCCGCGCTGGTCACGCCGAACGGCGTGATGGAGGTCATCGGCAAGGGATCGGTCACCATTCTCGACCCGGCCAGGATCCAGACCGATGCCTACGAGGTAAAGCGCCATCGGCCGATCATGGTCTCCGGGGTGACCCTCCACTCCCTCCCCTCCGGATACCGATTCGACCTGCGCAAGCGCCGTCTGATGGCGCCCCTGCGGCCCGTCACGGCCACCGATCGTGAGCTCGCGTCGCTCGGTCGTGCCACCGACCGGACCCGCAAGCTCATCCGTCGCATTGCTGCCGAGGGCGCCGACGACACCGCGCCCGAGCGCGCACGACGCCGCGCGGGCCGTGCGCAGCGCCTCGAGGCGGCGAGCGAATGAGCCCCAGCAAGGTGCCCAACCCGCCCAAGGGAGCAACCCCGCAGCCGGAGCTGCGGGTCATCGAGACACGCGTCTACCGCGGGCCGAACTACTGGAACTACGACCCGGCGATCAAGCTGGTGGTCGACCTCGGCGTGCTCGAGCACTTCCCGACCAACACGCTGCCCGGCTTCACGGAGGCGCTGCTGGAGATGCTGCCCGGCGTCGGCGAGCATTCCTGCGGGACCGGCAAGCCCGGTGGCTTCGCGGGGCGGCTGCGGGACGGCACGTGGGTCGGCCACGTGGCGGAGCACATCGCCCTGCAGCTGCAGCGCGAGGCAGGCACCGAGGTGGGGCGCGGCAAGACGCGCGGCACCGGCGAACCCGGCCAGTACCACGTCGTCTACTCCTATGGCGAGGAGGCGGTGGGCGTCGCCGCAGGCAAGCTCGCCGTGCGCCTCGTCAACCATCTCGTCAAGGCAGAGGATGGCTTCGACTTCCGCGCCGAGCTGGAGGCGCTCATCCTGCTCGCCGAGCGGGCCGCCTTCGGGCCTTCGACGCAGGCCCTCGTCGACGAGGCCACGCTGCGCGACATCCCCTGGATCCGACTGAACAGCGCCTCGCTGGTCCAGCTTGGGCACGGCGTCCATCAGCAGCGCATCCGGGCCACGATGACGAGCAAGACGGGTTCGATCGCGGTCGACGTCGCGTCCGACAAGAAGCTCACCAACCAGCTCCTCGCCTCGACGGGCGTGCCGGTCCCCCGCTCCCAGGTGGTGCGCAGCCCGGAGGAGGCGGCGGCGGCGGCGGCACGCATCGGCTTCCCCGTGGCCCTCAAGCCGCTCGACGGCAACCACGGCCGCGGCGTGATGCTCAACCTCGGCGACGAGCAGGCGGTGCGCGATGCCTTCCCGCAGGCGCGGGCCCAGTCGCGCTCCGGCGCGCTGGTCATCGAGACGTTCATCCACGGCAGCGACTACCGCTGCCTGGTGATCGGGGGTGTGCTGCGGGCGGTGGCGCAACGGGTGCCGGCGCACGTCGAGGGGGATGGCACGCACACCATCAACGAGCTCGTCGAGCTCACCAACGCGGACCCGCGGCGCGGCATCGGGCACGAGAAGGTGCTGACCCGCATCAAGGTCGATGAGGAGTCGATCACCTACGCCCGGGAGCAGGGCTTCGAGCTCGGCGACGTGCCGCCGCGCGGCCAGCGCGTGTTCCTCAAGCGCACGGGCAACATGAGCACTGGTGGCATCAGCATCGACCGGACCGAAGAGATCCACCCCGACAACGCCGAGATCGCCGAGCAGGCTGCGCGGGTGGTCGGGCTGGACATCGCGGGCATCGACTTCATCTGCCCCGACATCAGCGTGCCGGTGCGCGAGACGGGCGGCGGGATCGTGGAGGTCAACGCGGCACCGGGGTTCCGGATGCACACCCATCCGACCGAGGGCGAGGCGCAGTACGTGGCCAAGCCGGTGCTCGACATGCTCTTCCCGCCCGGGGCCGACGCGCGCATCCCGATCGTCGCCGTCACCGGCACCAACGGCAAGACGACCACAGCCCGGATGATCTCCCACATCATGAAGGGGATGGGCCGCAAGGTCGGCCTGACGAGCACGGACGGGATCTTCGTCGACGGCCGCCTGATCCGGAAGGCCGATGCGTCCGGACCACGCTCTGCCTCAACCGTGCTCCAGCACCCGCTCGTCGATTTCGCGGTATTCGAGGTCGCCCGCGGCGGGATCCTGCGCGAGGGCCTCGGCTACGGCCGCAACGACGTGGCGGTCGTGCTCAACGTGAGCGGCGACCACCTTGGCCTGGGTGGCATCCACACCCTCAAGCAGCTGGCCGGGGTGAAGCAGGTGATCGTCGAGGCGGTGCCGCGCGACGGAACCGCAGTGCTCAACGCCGACGACCCGCTGGTTGCGGCCATGGCGCGCCACGCCTCCGGATCGGTCATGTACTTCTCCATGGACCCGGAGAACGAGCGCATCAAGTTCCAGGCGTCGCGGGGCCGGCGCGCGGTGACGCTGGAGAAGGGACGCAACGGCGAGATGATCGTCCTGCGCCAGGGCCGCAAGTCGATGCCCCTGGTGTGGACGCATCTCCTGCCGGCAACCTTCGAAGGGCGGGCCCGGATGAACGTCCAGAACGCGCTCGCCGCGGCAGCGGCCGCGTGGGCCGCCGGCGCCCACCTGCACGACATCCGGCAGGGCCTGCGGACGTTCACCACTTCCTATTTCATGGCGCCCGGGCGGCTCAACATGTTCGAGCTGGACGGTTACCGGGTCATCGTCGACTACGCGCATAACCCGCCCGCCGTGGAGGCGCTCGGCCAGTTCGTGGCCAGCCTGGGCGAGCCAACCCCGGGTGGCGCTCGGGCGCTGGTCACCGGCGCGCGCATCGGGGTCATTGCCACCGCCGGCGATCGGCGGGACGAGGACATCGTCGAGCTGGGACGCATCGCGGCACGGCATTTCGACCGCATCGTCCTGCGCGAGGATGCCAACAACCGCGGCCGGCCCCGTGGCAACACGGCCGCGCTCATCGAGCAGGGCATCCGCGAGGCGATGGACGGCGGGGAGGCGCGCACCACCGAGCTGGAGACGGTGCTCGAGGAGATGGACGCGACGCGGCGGGCGCTCGACATCGCGCAGCCGGGCGACGTCGTAGCCGTCTGCGTCGACCACGCCAACGACGTCTGGAAGGAGCTGCAGCGACGCCAGCACGGCGCGGCCACCGAGGGTACCGGGCTGCGCGCCGTGACCCAGCTGGACGAGACCGCCCTCGGCGACGACCTGGAGTTCTAGCCCAGCACCAGCTCCCGGATGCGGTCGATGCCGACCGGCGTGTAGCCCTCGCCCTCGAGCCACGTGAAGATGTCGGCGCGCTCGACGTGGCTCATCACCGCCGCCACGTCACCGGTCTCCGAGCGGGTAAGCAGGGCCTGGAGGGCGACCAGCTCACCCGGATACGTCTCCACCGCCGCCGCATAGCCGCCTGCCCGGGCACCCCGCCGGAAGAGCTCGTTCATCTGCGCCAGGTCGCGGCCGCGGAGATAGTGCTCCTTCTCGCAGATGACCAGGTCGTCGGCCGCCGCCGCCAGCTCCCCGAGGCGCACCAGGATCTCATCGGTCCTGTCTCCGGCGGTCCCCAGGGCGAGGCGGACGCGGTGGTCGCCGGCAAGCGAGCGCGCCACCTCCAGGAGGCCGCTCAGCCCCGCCTCGTTGTGCGCGAAGTCGACCAGGGCGAAGCGTCCGTCACGCTCGAACAGGTTCATGCGCCCCGGGTTGGCGCCGGCATCCTGGGCGAACGTGCGCAGCCCGGCGGCGATCTTGGAGCGCGGGAGACCCAGCGCGTCGGCGGCCGCGGCGGCGGAGAGGGCGTTGGCGATGTTGTAACGCGACAGCCCCGCGAACGTGACCGGCAGGTCCGCGGCGCGGACGAGCCGCGCGGGACGCCGGCCCGCGCCGTGCAGGACCAGCCAGCCGTTGTCGTACACCGCGGCGCGGCCAGCGCGGTCGAGGGCCTCGGCGATTGCCGGTGAGGCGGGATCGAGCGTCACCGCGTACCAACGGGCTTTCGTCTCGCGACGCATCTTCCAGACCCGTGGATCGTCGGCGTTGAGGACGGCCCAGCCGTCGCGCCGCGTGATCTTCACCACTGCGGCCTTCGTCTCGGCCAGCTCGTCGAGAGTGTCGACCCCGTTGAGACCCAGGTGATCAGCGCTCACGTTCGTGACCACGCTGATGTCGTTGCGGTCGTAGCCGATGCCGCGCAGCAGGATGCCGCCGCGCGCCGTTTCCAGTACGGCGACATCGAGCGCGGGCTCGGCGAGGACGCGCGCCGCCCCGCCGAAGCCGGTCCAATCCCCCGCCTCGACGAGGCTTCCGTCAACATAGATGCCGTCCGAGTTGGTCATGCCCACCCGCCGCCCCGCCGCGGTGAGGAGATGGGTGATGAGGCGCGTGGTGGTGCTCTTCCCGTTCGTACCGGTGACCGCCACGATTGGCAGGGTCGGGATGGGGAGCGCGGGACGCGGCCCGTGCGCAATGGCCCGAAGGCTGGAGAGCTCGCGGCGCCGGGTGCTGCGACCGAGCGCGATGCGCGCCGCCGCGCCGCCGATCGCCTGGCTGATCGTGCGTCGCCGCCACGGAAATGCGACCACCGCGCGCAGGTCGTCGACGCTGCGCCGGAACGTGAGGCGTGGTGGCTGGAGCTCCAGCGCGGCGTAGAGGCCGCGGACCGCCTCGCCGGCGCGCGTCGCGGCCTCGGCGGCGAGACCGGGCTCGGCGGCGGCGAACTCGACTTTGACGGCGGGGCGGCTGAAGAAGCGGTTCGGCCCGTCGAGGACGCGCAGCTCGGTGAGCTCGGTGGAGTCGGCGTCCGGTGAGCCGGCGTCTGGCATGGGCGGAGTATGACAAAGTGCGGTGGTCGACCGGCCGCAGTCGAGCCGCAGACGCTCCGCGGACGGTGGCGCCTGCAGATCACGCGCCGTCGCGGCGTTCGCGCTCGCCGGCCCAGCCTTCAACCTCCAGCGTCGCCAGGCCCATATCGCCCGGTCGAGTTCACCGTCACCAACTAGGCGCCCGGCCGGCCACCTCGGCATCGGTCTCAAACATGGCCGCCCAGCCTATAGACTCGCCGGATGCCGATCAAACCGGAGTTGCTGACCGCCGCGGTCGCCGCCGCCCACGAGCGCTACCGCGACGAGCTGGCGTCGCTCGTCAGCCTCGACTGCGGTTCATACACCCCGGCAGGCGTCAACCGCGTGGCCGACCACGTCGCAGCGGCGCTCACCGGCCTCGGCGCGAGCGTCGAGCGCGTTCAGCACGTCCGCGCCGACGGCGCGCCCCAGCTCGGTGACCTTGTCATCGGTCGGCTCAGGGGCTCAGGGCCCCGCCTGCTCCTCATCGGGCACATGGACACGGTCTTCGAGCCCGGCACCGCGGCGGCGAGGCCCTATCGCGTCGAGGGAGGACGCGCATACGGCCCCGGCGTGACCGACATGAAGGCCGGGCTGCTTGCCGGGCTGCATGCCCTGGAAGCGCTCCATGCGACCGGCGCCCGGCCATCGGTCACGTTCGTGGCCAACCCCGACGAGGAGATCGGGTCGCCGTTCTCGACCGATCACATCCGCGGCCTGGTCGCGGAGCACGACGCGGCGCTCGTCCTGGAGTGCGCGCGGGCGAATGGCGACATCGTGTCCGCCCGCAAGGGGATCGCCGACGCGGAGGTCGCGCTCAGCGGCCGTGCGGCGCATGCGGGCATCGAGCCGGAGAAGGGGCGCCACGCGATCCTCGCCGCCGCGCGGCAGATCGCGCGCCTCCAGGCGTTGAACGGTCGCTGGCCGGGGGTGACGGTCAACGTGGGCGTCATCGCCGGCGGGACGCGGCCCAACGTGGTGCCCGCGGCGTGCCGCTACGAGGTGGACCTGCGAGCCGCCGACGCCGCGGCCTTCGACGCGGCATGGGCCGCCCTCGAGGAGATCGTTGCAGCGCCCAACCCCGACGGCACGCGCGCGGTGCTGCGCCGCCTCGCCCACCATCCCCCGATGGAGCGCACCGCGGCAAGCGCGCGCCTCGTGGCACTGACCTCGGCGATCGCCGACGAGCTGGGCTTCGAGCTGCACGATGCCGCCACCGGTGGTGCCTCGGATGCCAACACCACTGCAGCCGCGGGACTGCCTACCCTCGACGGCCTGGGGCCCGTCGGCGGCGACGACCACTCCGACGACGAGTGGCTCGACCTGGCGAGCGTCGTGCCGCGCACGGTGCTGCTGGCGAGCCTCATCGATCGGGTCGGCGAGGCGCTCTAGGCCGCCGACACATGCCCTCCGCTAGAATGGCGTCTCCGTGACGAACCAGACCGATGCCACCACGCGCCCCGTCGAGTTTCGCCATCGCACCACCATCCAGGTGCGATTTCGGGACACCGATGCGTTCGGCCACGTCAACAACGCCGTCTTCTCCAGCTACGTCGAGCTGGCCCGCATCCGCTATCTGCTCGACGCCCTTCAGCCGGAGGGCGGCTTCGACCGGATGCCGCTCATCCTTGCCAGGGCCGAGATCGACTTCCGCTCGCCGATCCAGTTCGGGGAGGAGGTCGTGGTCGAGACGCGGGTCGAGCGCATCGGTCGCACAAGCTTCGCCATGAGCCACCGCATGCACGCCGGTCCGGATGGGCGCATCGTCGGCGAGGTGGCGACCGTGCTGGTGGCCTACGACTACGGCGCGGCACGCCCCATGCCGGTACCCGACGCGTGGCGTCAACGTCTGAGCGCCTACGAGGGTCGCGACCTCGGACCCGACCCAGTTCGGCCGGCGCCGGCCGCGACCCCTTCCTGACACGCACACGACGGAGACCGATGGCTGATCAGCACAAGTTCGACCTGCTCATCCTGGGAGGCGGGATGAGCTATGTGGGCGCCATCCGCGCCGCTCAGCTCGGCCTCTCGGTGGGCCTCGTCGAGCGCGACCGCCTGGGCGGCACCTGCCTCAACCGAGGCTGCATTCCCTCCAAGGCACTGCTCGAGACCGCCGACCTGCTGCATCGCGTGTCGGAGCAGGGCGCCGAGTTCGGCCTGGCCGGGCACGAGGGCATCAGTCTTGACTACGGGGCACTGGGGACGCGGCGCGACGCGGTCATCGAGAAGCACGTCAAGGGCGTCGAGTTCCTCATGAAGAAGAACAACGTGACCGTTCTGCAGGGCAACGGCGTGCTCACCGGCCCGACGACCGTCCGCGTCTCGGGGGGCGCCTCGGGTGACATCGAGGCAAGCGCCACGAACGTCATGCTGGCCACCGGCTCCGCGCCGCGCTCGCTCCCGGGACTGGATCCCGATGGCCACCTGATCATCACCAGCGACGAGGCGCTGCGGCGCAACGACGTGCCGAAGCGGGTCACGATCGTCGGCGCCGGTGCGATCGGCGTGGAGTGGGCCAGCATGTATCGCGACTTCGGCGCCGAGGTGACGCTGGTCGAGTTCGCCGACCGCGTCGTCCCGCTCGAGGACCCCGAGATCAGCAAGGAGCTGCACCGCGTCTTCAAGAAGCGCGGCATCACCATCCTCACTGCGAGCACCATCGACACCGAGACGCTCAAGAAGTCGGAAAACGAGGTCAGCTTCCAGGTGGCCGGCAAGGATGGCGGCAAGCGCACGGACGTGACTGCGGACGTGATCCTGGTGGCGGTCGGTCGACGGCCCCTGACCGAGAACATCGGCCTGGAGGACATCTCGGGGCTGAAGGTCGAGCGTGGCTACGTGGTCGTCGACGAGTTCATGCGCACCGGGGTCGAGCACCTGTACGCGATCGGCGACATCGTGCCGGGCTTCGCGCTGGCACACGTGGCGAGCCACGAGGCAGTGGTAGCCGTCGAGCACATGGCGGGGCACGACCCGGAGCCGGTGCGCATGGATCTCATGCCGCGCGTCACCTTCTGCCGGCCGCAGATCGCCAGCGTCGGGATGAGCGAGGCGGAGGCGACCGCCGCGGGCCACGGGGTCAAGACCGGCTCGTTCCCGTTCCGCGCGCTCGGCAAGGCGACAATCGTCGGCGAGGTGGACGGCTTCGCCAAGTTCGTCGCCGATGCGGACACCGGCATCCTGCTCGGGGCGCATATCATCGGTCCGCACGCGGGCGACCTGCTGGCCGAGCCGACCCTGGCACGACTCGTGGAGGGAACGGCAGCCGAGATCGCGATGAGCGTGCACGCGCATCCGACCCTCACCGAGGTGCTCGCCGAGGCCGCACTGGCCGTCGACGGCGCCGCGATCCACGTGTAGCGGGAGCAAACGACGAGTGGCCAAGGAGACCGCAACGCAGCCGAGGCACGCCGAGCTCGGCCTGACCGATGACGACGTCAGGGCGATGTACCGGCAGATGCTGCTGGCGCGCGCCGTCGACGAACGCATGTGGCTCATGCAGCGCGCCGGCAAGATCGCCTTCATCATCTCCGGCCAGGGTCACGAGGGCGCCCAGGTGGGCACCGCGTGGCCGCTGCGCCCCGGACAGGATTGGATGGCGCCGTACTACCGGTCCATCGCCTCGGCGATCACGTTCGGCATGCAGGCCGAGGACATCATCACCGCCCACCTCGCCAAGGGCGATGACGTGAGCTCCGCCGGCCGCCAGATGCCGGGCCACTACGGCGCAGCGCGCTACAACATCGTGTCGCTCTCCTCGCCGGTGGGGACGCAGGTCCTGCACGCGGTCGGCATCGCCATGGGGGCCTGGGTCAAGGGCGATGACGTGGTGGCGCTCACCAGCTTCGGCGAGGGCACCAGCAACCAGGGCGAGATCCACGAGGCGATGAACTTCGCCGGCGTCCACAAGCTGCCGGTCATCTTCGTGTGCGAGAACAACGGCTACGCCATCAGCGTCCCGCTCGACAAGCAGGTCGGCGGCGGCAACGTGGCGGCGCGCGCGGAGGGCTACGGCTTCCCCGGCGTCGTCGTCGACGGGACCGATGTGCTGGAGGTCTACCGCGTCGCCAGGGAGGCGCACGACCGCGCACGCGCCGGCGACGGACCGACCCTCATCGAGACCAACGTGGTGCGCCTGACGAGCCACTCCAGCGACGACGACCAGCGCCGCTACCGCGACCCGGCCGAGGTGGAGGCGCTCAAGGAGCGCGACCCGATCAGCCTCTTCGGCAACCAGCTGCGCGAGTGGGGCCTCCTCGACGACGACGTGGACGCCCAGCTGCGCGCCGACGTGAAGGCCGAGGTCAACGACGCCAGCAAGCGCGCCGAGGCGCGGCCCGAACCGGACATCGCGACGGCGGAGCTGCACGTCTACGCCGAGCCCCAGGAGTCGACGAATGCCTGAGCTCAACATCCTCGAGGCGGTGCGCCTCGCCATGGACGAGGAGATGGAGCGCGACGAGCGGGTCATGGTCCTCGGCGAGGACGTCGGCAAGAAGGGCGGCGTCTTCGGCGCCACCGAGGGCCTCTTCGCCAAGTACGGCGAGAAGCGGGTGCTCGACACCCCGCTCACCGAGGCGATGATCGCCGGCGCCGCCGCAGGTGCCGCGATGTACGGCCTGCGCCCCGTCGCCGAGATGCAGTTCGCCGACTTCGTCTACCCCGCCTTCAACCAGATCGTCTCCGAGATCAGCCGCATGCGGTACCGATCCAATGGCACGTTCGGCCTGCCGATGGTGATCCGCATGCCCTACGGCGGCGGCGTGCACGGCGCGCTGTACCACAGCCAGTCCAACGAGGCCTACTTCACGTCCACGGTCGGTCTGAAGGTCGTCGCGCCGGGCACCCCGGCCGACGCGAAGGGCTTGCTGAAGGCGGCCATCCGCGACCCGGACCCGGTCATGTACTTCGAGCACAAGAAGACGTACCGTCTCTTCAAGGCCGAGGTCCCCGACGGCGATACGATCGTCCCGATCGGCAAGGCCGACGTCGCCCGCGCCGGGAAGCACCTCTCGATCCTCTGCTACGGGATGATGCGCACCTTCGCCCTCGAGGCGGCGGAAACGCTGGCTCGCGAGGACGGCATCGAGGCCGAGATCGTCGACCTGCGCTCGCTGCGCCCGCTCGACGAGGCCGCGATCCTGGCATCGGTCGAGAAGACGTCCCGCGCGCTCGTGGTGCACGAGGCCAATCGCTTCGGCGGCTTCGGCGCCGAGGTGGCCGCCTTCATCGCCGAGCAGGGCTTCGAACACCTCGACGCGCCGGTCACCCGGCTCGCCGGGCCCGAGGTCCCGGCCGTCCCGTTCCACCACGATCTCGAGGACTGGTTCATGATCAACCCCGCGAAGATCGTGGCCGCGGCCCGCAGCCTGGCCGCGTACTGATATGCCATCCCCCGCGCCGCTGGGCGCTCCGCGACAGAACTGAGGAAGGTCTCCATGCCCACGACGATCAAGATGCCGCAGCTCGGTGAGTCGGTCACCGAGGGCACGATCGAGCGCTGGCTCGTCAAGGAAGGCGACACCGTCGAGCAGTACGACCCCCTCTTCGAGGTCGTCACCGACAAGGTGAACGCCGAGGTGCCCGCCGAGGTCGCCGGAACGATCACCAAGATCATGGTCCCCGACGGCGAGACCGTCGCGGTCGGCACCGCCCTGGCCGAGATCGACGCCGAGGGCGCAGCCGCCGCGACCGATGGTGCCGCCGAGTCACCGGCTGCAGAGGCGCCTGCCGCCGAGGCCCCCGCCACGGAGGCCGCCCCCGCACCTGCAGCAGAGGCGCCTGCCGCTGAGGCGCCCACCGAGGCGCCCGCCGCACAGCCGACGGAGTCAGATCCAGCCGCCGAGGCGCCTGCAGCAGAGGCGCCTGCCGCAGAGCCGACGGAATCAGATCCAGCCGCGGAGGCCGCCCCGCCGACCGACGGCAGCATGCGCATGACACCGGCTGTCCGACGTCTCGTGCGCGAGCACAAGCTCGACGTCGCGCGGATCACCGGCACCGGGGCCGGCGGCCGCGTCACGCGCGACGACGTGATGCAGCTCGTCGCACAGGGTGGCCAGGCGGCCGCGGCGCCCCCGCAGGCCGCCCCACCCGCGGCGACCGCGGCCGCTGCATCGGCACCGACGTCCGCCGAGCAGGCGCCCGCGGCGCCTCCCGCCCCGCCGGCCGCCGCTGCACCCCCACCGGCGCCCGCCGGCGCGCCGTCGCCCCGCCCATCAGGTGGCGACACCGAGGTCGTCCTGTCGCAGATGCGCAAGGGCATCGCGGCCAAGATGACGCAGGTCAAGCAGACCGTCCCCCACGCGTACACCGTGGTGGAGGTGGACATGGGCAACGTGGTCCGCTGGCGCGAGGCCAACCAGGCGGCCTACAAGGCCCGTGAGGGGCTCGGCATCAGCTACGTGGCGGCCCTCATCAAGGCGGTCACTGAGACGCTGCGCCAGCACCCCACCCTCAACGCCCAGTTCGCAGGCGACAAGATCATCCTCAAGCAGCGGATGAACATCGGCATCGCGGTCGCCATCGACAACGGCCTCATCGTGCCGGTCATCCAGGACGCTGACCAGCTCTCGATCAGCGGCGTCAACCGCAAGCTCCAGGATTTGGCGGCGCGAGCGCGGAGCAACAAGCTCAAGCTTGACGAGATCCAGGGCGGCACGTTCACGGTGAATAACACCGGCTGGTTCGGATCGGTCTCCAGCATGCCGATCATCAATGCTCCGGAGGTCGCCATCCTGTCGATGGAGGCGATTGTCAAGCGACCTCGCGTCATCGAGGTGGAGGGGCAGGACGTGATCGCCATTCGACCGATGATGAACATGACGTGCTCGTTCGACCATCGCGTGCTGGATGGCGCACAGGTCGGCTTCTTCCTGGCCGACGTGCGCAAGCGCCTGGAGGCGTGGGCCCTCGACACCCCGCTCGGCTGACGGAGCAACACCGGCCGATGACGCCCGAGGAGGCCTCGGCCGCCCACGACCGCAACTGGATCGCGACCTTCGAGGCGCTGGCCGACGCGCAGCCCAACGGCTTCCGGCTGGCCACGCCCACGGTTCGCGTCGCGGCAAGCGGCACTGCGATCATGAACAAGGTGATCGTCACCGATCCGGACCCGGCGCCCGATGACGTCGCTTCGGCGCTCGCACTCGTCCGTCGGCACGAGGTCGGGTACGACGTGTTCGTGCGCTCCACCTGGCTGCGTGCCGTGGATGCCATCGCGGCGCTTGGCCTCGTTCGGGACGGCGAGATGCCGTGCCTGGTGGCCGATCTGCCAGTCCCGGAGCGAGCGGCGCCCGCCGCCCTCGAAGTGCGGCGGATCGGTCCCGACCGGATCGACGATTTCCGTGCCGTCGCGCGCGAGGGGTTCGAGATGCCCGATGCACTGGTGACCGCGGCGTTCCGGCCGGAGATGCTGACCATGGACGGGCTGCGCGCGTTCGTTGGCTATGTCGATGGACGGCCGGTGGCGTGCTCGGCCAGCCACATGACCGACCACGTCATCGGCATCTACACCGTGGCGACGGTGCCCGCCGAGCGTGGTCGCGGCTACGGAACGGCGATCACGGCCGCGGCCATGGAGGGCACGCCCGCTCGACTGGCCGTCCTCCAGGCGAGCGAGACGGGACAACCGGTGTACGAGCGGATGGGCTACCGGGTGGTCCACCACGAGGCCATCTTCCACGAGCGCCGTCCAGCATGAGCCCACCGGGCCGTCACGAGGCCGCGGCGCTCGACCGGGACGACCCGCTCGCCGCGTTCCGCGATCGCTTCGTCCACCGCGACCCACAGCGCATCTACTTCGACGGCAACTCGCTTGGCATGCCCAGCGGCGAGGTGCGCGCCGCCGTGTCGGCGGCGCTCGACGCCTGGGATGAGCGACTCGTCGGGGGCTGGGAGGGCTGGATCGACGCTCCCCGCCGCGCCGGCGACCTCCTTGCCGCTGCGTGCCTCGGCGCGCGGCGCGGCGAGGTGCTGGTCGCCGACTCCACCACCGTCAACCTCTTCAAGCTGGCGCACGCTGCGCTCGATCTCGCCGAGGGTGCCGTGGTGACCGACGCGGCCAACTTCCCGACCGACCGCTACGTGCTGGCCGGGATTGCCGAGGCGCGCGGCCGGCGTTACGTGGAGGTGGAGCAGGCCGCGGAGGCGGCCGCAGTTCCCGATGCAGGCGTGGTCTGCCTCTCGCTGGTCGACTATCGGTCCGGTGAGCTGCTGGACATGGCTGCGGTGACGAAGGCCAGCGGTGCCCGCGTGATCTGGGACCTGAGCCATGCGGCCGGGGCGGTGGAGGTCGATCTGTCGGTGGCGGAGCTGGCCGTGGGCTGCACGTACAAGTACCTGAACGCCGGCCCCGGTGCGCCTGCCTGGCTCTACGTGCGCCGTGGTCTGGCCGAGGCGATGCGCTCCCCGATCCGGGGCTGGTTCGGCCAGCGCGAGCAGTTCGCCATGGGGCCCGCCTACGCCCCCGCGGATGGCATCGACCGATTTGCCGCCGGCACGCCACCGATCCTCGGCATCGCCGCCGTCGAGGCAGCCGCCGGCATCGTGGGCGAGGCCGGGATGGCACGCATCGCGGCCAAGGGACGCGCGCTCACCACGCTCGCCATCGAGCTTGCCGACGCGTGGCTCGCGCCGCTCGGGTTCGAGGTGGCCACACCCCGCGACCCCACGCGTCGGGGCGCGCATGTCGCGCTCCGCCACCCGGATGCGTGGCGGATCGATCGAGCGCTCATCGAGCGCGCCAACGTGATCCCCGACTTCCGCCAGCCGGACGTCGTGCGCCTCGGGTTCAGCCCGCTGACCACGAGGTTCGTTGATGTCTGGGACGGGCTCGAGCGCCTGCGGGCGCTCGTCGCCGCCGGCACCCATCGCGAGATCGAGACGGAGGGCTACCGGGTCACCTGACCGCACGCCTCGGGGTGCCCGGGGCAGCCAGCTCCGCCTCCATTCGGCCGGCAACGGCCGAGGCGTCGAAATAGCTGCTCACCTGCTGGATGCTGCGCGCCTCGCGCGATCGTCTCCTCGAAGCCGGCGGATAGCGGGCACCCACGCGAGCCCGCCCGCCGTCTGCAGGAGCACCCACAGGAGGACGAGCAGGCCCGGCACACCCAGGACCGCGGAAGGCACGAACCACACCATGACGCCTCCCAGCAGGCCGATGGGGCCAAGGTCGAGCCCGCCATCGGCGAGGGCGGGCACGGCCCCGAGCGGCGGCGAACCGTCCGACGGCCCGCTGACCGCGGGTGACGCCGGGGAACCGATCCCCGTGCCGGCCGGTGGGGTGGGCGTCGGACGCTGGCTTGGTGCGACCGAGCCCGGTGCCGACGGCTCGGCGGTCCCCGCCGTGGACGGCGCCGGTGTCACGCTGGCGCCGCCGCCAGGCCCACCGGTCGTCGATGTCGGCGCTGGGGTGACACGCGGCCGTGGGGTGAGTGCGGGCCGCGGCGTGGACGCTGCCGTTGGAACCGGGGTCGGGTTCGGCGTGACCCTGGGGGTGGGCCGCGGGGTTGGCGTCGGGGTCGGGCGTGGCGTCGGCGTCGGCGTCGCGGTGACCGGTGGGCCGGACACGACCACGATGGGCGGCACGCCCAACAGCGCACCGCCGCCCGAGCAATCCTGGGCCCGATAGGCGCGCGCGTTCCACGTGAGCGAGCCCGTGCTCAGGGGCGTGGCGGTGACCGAAAACCTCACCCAGTCCATCAGGGCCAGCCGCTCGCCGCCCGAATCGGTATGGATGACGACCCGGTTGTCGACCACCGAGTCGACGTGCCAGCCGGCGCCGGCATTCGACCCCGTGACGGCGGCCGCGGTGACGGTGAAGTTCGGCGGTACGTCGACCCACAGGCACCCGATCTCGGCGCTGCTCAGCGCGATCGAGAGGGGATCGGTGTTGGTGGCGGTCAGGGTGAAGGTTCGACTCACTCCGGTGGTCGCCGCGAGCGGCGTGGCCGTGATGGTCCACAGGGCGCTCTCGGCGGCCGAGGGCGCCGCCGAGCCCAACGCGACCCCGATACCAGCGACGAGCGCCACGATGCCCCGGCGCATCACGCCACCCAGCGCTCGGGAATCCAGATGGGGCCGGCGTCGCTGCCGGGCAGCGGGGCGTCGGGCGCAATTCGCAGGCCGTCGAGGAACGCGACCACCAGCGGCTCCTCCAGCTGGGTGCCTGCCGCGTCGCCGAGCCGATCGATCGCCTCCTCGAGCGGCAGCGCCTTGCGGTACGGGCGCGTGGTCGTCATCGCGGAGAACGCATCGGCCACCGCCAGGATCCTGGCGATGAGCGGAATGCCCTCGCCCTCCAGCCCGTCGAGGTAGCCGCCGCCGTCCCACCGCTCGTGGTGGTGACGGATGCCGGCGCGCACGAGCTCGACGTTCGGGACGTCGCGCACGATGGCATCCCCGAGCGCAACGTGCTGCTTGAAGGCGTCGTACTCGTCCGCGGTCAGCTTGGCCGGCTTGCGGAGGATCGCGTCGGGAATGCCGATCTTCCCCACGTCGTGGAGCAGACCCGCCAGGTGCGCCGTGCGGCGCAGCTCTTCGTCGAGCCCCAGCCGCCCGGCCAGGAATGACGCGTAGCGCGCCACGTCCTCCGAGTGGCGCTTCGTGTAGCGGTCCTTCGTGTCGACCGCGATCACCAGGCCGGTGAACAGCCCGAAGCCGGCAGGGACCGCCCCCTCCTCGGCCTCCGGATCGGCATGCGGACCGCGGACCGCGTCGCCACCACCCGCGCGCGCTTCCGCGATCGCGACGGCCGCGGTGCTCAGCAGGTCCGTTACCGAGCCGGCATCGGCCGGGTAGGTCGCGATCCCCACGCTGACGGTGATCGGCAGCTCCTCCGAGTCGCCGAATCGGATGCTCAGCTCGGAGAGGCGGGCGCGCAACGTCTCAGCGACGATGCGCAGGTCTTCGAGCGAGGCACCTGGCTCCGCGAGCAGGAATTCGTCAGGGCCGTAGCGGGCGACCACCGTCGCGGCACCGCAGAGCCCCTCGATGGTGGTGGCCACCTGGAGGAGGACCTCATCCGCGGCCTCGTGCCCGTGGATCTCGTTGAACAGCCGGAAGTTGTCGATATCGACCAGGGCGACCCCGATGCCCCTCCCGTCGCGAGCCGCTTCAGCCGCCTCGGACAACAGGCCAACCGCGGTCCCGTGGTTGAGCAGGCCGGTGAGCGGATCGCGGCGCTCTGCTTCGATCAGCGCGGCCTGCTGCCGGCCCAGACGGGCGTGCGACGCACGGAAGAGCAGGAAGAGCATCAGCGAGAGCACCACGCCCGCGGCGACGAGGACGATGACCACGTCGCGTTGCGCATCTGCGACTC
Source organism: uncultured Chloroflexia bacterium (assembly GCA_963781555.1). Taxonomy (GTDB): domain Bacteria; phylum Chloroflexota; class Limnocylindria; order QHBO01; family QHBO01; genus JAICQM01. Next base: position 749,329 of record CAWAGB010000006.1, read on the forward strand.
GTGCCTGGATCGGCGCCGCGTCGCGCCATACGGCGACCAGCGCGAGCGTGGAGCCCGCGCTGTCGAGCACCGGCAGCAGCTCCGCGACGGCCGCCCCGGTGCCGAGCGACGCGGCAGTCTCGCCATCGACCAGGGTTGCGGCTGCACGGCCCTCACTCGCGGCGGCCAGCTCGTCCGCACCGAGGCGCGGGGCCGCATCGCCCGCGACGCCGCCGGCGGGCGATGCAGCGAAGCGGACAGCTCCATGCGCGTCACGGATCTCCATTCGCAGGATCTCGTCCTCGTCGGTGAGCGTTGCCATGGCCCGCTCGATCTCGTCGCTCCGGACACCGCTCACCGACCCTTCGAGGTCGGTACGTCGCAGGGTGCCGTTGACGAACAGCTCGACCAGCGACCCGTCGCGAGACACGACCGCCTCGAGCGTCGAGTTCGAAAGGTGGACTCCCGTGATCCCCACCACCGCGCTGGCGGTCAGCCCGATCAGGACGAGCATCACACCGAAGACGAGGGCCAGCAGCGCGGGCCTGCGCTGCGAAGTTGGACGAGAGTGCAGCATCGTTGCGAAACGGTATCGAGTCGGCGAGCCAAATGGGATAGGACCATCGGAGGCCGGGTACGCCCCACGTGCTCGACGATGGCGGGCGGGCTGCAGCCCGAGCCCCCCGACCCCGGACCCGGGCGGTACCGCGGTACGCCCCAGGGACCGCACGGCAGCCCGCGCGCGGCGGCGCTAGACTTCGGTGCGATGAGCACCCAGCAGCGCCAGGACTTCGGCTCGCTCGGCGAGCTGAGCGTGGTGAGCAACCCGGTCGGCGGCCACGCGACGCCCTCCGAGGTGATGTACCCCGGCGGCGCGCAGGTCGATGGCGGCCTCCTTGCCCCCGGCGACCCGGTTCCCGAGAACGCCGGCCCGGGCGGGCGGCGTCCCGAGTGGCTGAAGGTGCGCATCGGTGCGGGAAGCACGTACGCGGGGACGAAGCGCGTCCTGCGCGCCGAGAGCCTCAACACGGTCTGCGAGGAGGCTCGCTGCCCGAACGTGGGCGAGTGCTGGGCGCTCGGCACGGCCACCTTCATGATCCTCGGCAGCGTCTGCACCCGGAACTGCGGCTTCTGCGCCATCGACACCGGCCGCCCGCCCATCACGGACTGGGACGAGCCGCGGCGCGTTGCGGATGCGACGCGGCAGATGGGCCTGCAGCACGTGGTGATCACCATGGTCGCCCGTGACGACCTGCCGGATGGCGGCGCCGGCATGGTCGCCGAGACGATCCGCCAGATCCGGCTCGAGAATCCGGGTACCAGCATCGAGGTGCTGATCAGCGACCTCAACGGCCGCGAGGCGGACATCCGCACCGTGGTCGAGGCGCAGCCCGACATCCTCAACCACAACGTCGAGACGGTGCCCCGCCTGCAGCGCGCCGTGCGACGGCGGGCGAAGTGGGACCGCAGCGTCAGCGTCCTGACCCATGGCCGGGCCGTCGCCACCGAGATCGGCTTCGACGCCATGGTCACCAAGACCGGGATCATGCTGGGCCTGGGCGAGATCGTCGGACGAGATCGTCGACGCCATGCGCCTGCTGCGCGAGGCGAACGTCGACGTGCTCACCATCGGCCAGTACCTGCGCCCCTCGCGTCAGCACCTGCCGCTGGTCAAGTACTACACCCCCGCGGAGTTCATGAGCCTGCGCCGCATCGGCCTGGAGCTGGGCTTCAAGCACGTCCAGTCCGGCCCGCTGGTGCGCTCCAGCTACCACGCGGCGGAGCAGGTCCCGGGCGCCGAGGCGGCGGCCGCGGTCTGAACGGCCCTCCCGCGAACAGACCGATGACCACCGGTACCCCGTTCCGCGACATCAGCGCGCCTCCCGCCGAGCCTGTCCTCGAGCGACCGCGACCCCGCCGCCCCGCCAAGGGTGCCCCGCATCGACCCGCCAGTGACGCGCACCCGCTGCTCGCCGGCCACGGCGGCCTCCTGACCGTCGAGCGCCTCGGCACGGTCCCCTACGAGCCGACCTGGGAGCTCCAGGACGAGCTCGCCGTGCAGCGGCGCGAGCGGCGCATCGGCGACCGGCTGCTGCTGCTCGAGCACTTCCCGGTCTACACCCTCGGTCGCGGCGGGGACGAGGCCAACCTGCTGGCCGGCCCGGGGCGGCTGCGGGAGCTGGGGGCGAGCCTGGTGCGCATCGATCGCGGCGGCGACATCACCTTCCATGGCCCGGGGCAGCTGGTCGCCTATCCCATCCTGGAGCTGCGCGACCCACTCGACCTGCGCCGCTACGTGCGCACCCTCCAGGAGGCGGTCATCGCCACCGCCGCCGCGTTCGGCGTCACCGCCGGCCGGCTGCCCGAGCACATCGGGGTGTGGGTCGACGGCGAGCGCAAGCTGGCTGCCTTCGGGGTGCGCGTGAAGCGCGGCATCACGACCCACGGGCTGGCGCTCAACGTCAACGTCCCGCTGCGCTGGTTCGACGAGATGATCCCGTGCGGCATCCCGGACAAGGGGGTCACGTCGCTGGAGCGGGAGCTCGGCCATCCGCTCGAGATGGAGGCCGTGGAGGCCGAGCTGGAGCGGCAGCTGGCCGCGCACCTGGGCCTGCGCCTCGTCGACGGGGCGCCCGGCGTCATCGGTCCGGCAGGCGGACGGGAGCAGTGACCGCCGAAGACGCCTTCACCGTCGAGCGCGCCTCCGCGCCCGCCGCGGACCCGGCGCACGGGATCCGCATCGAGGTCGGCAGCTTCGGGCCGTGGGCCACCAACGCGTATCTCGTCTGGGACGGCCGTTCGACCGATGCCCTGGTGCTCGATCCCGGCCTCGGCGCCGCGCAGCCGCTCGTCGAGCGGGTCGCGGCGGCCGGCCTGCGACTGCACCTGATCGCAAACTCGCACGGCCACATCGACCACATCTTCGACAATGGCCCGCTCAAGGCGGCGAGCGGCGCCCCGCTGGCGATCCATCCCGACGATGCCTATCGCCTGGACGGCCGCAACTCCTACGGCTTCGACGTGGTGGCGACCACCGCGGAGCAGGAGCTGCGCGAGGGCGAGCAGGTGCACATCGGCGATCTCGTCTTCGACGTCCTCCACACCCCGGGCCACAGCGAGGGTTCGGTGTGCCTGTACGAGGAGCGACGCGGCATCCTGCTCGCCGGTGACGTCCTCTTCGCCGGCTCGTACGGCCGGACCGATCTGCCCGGTGGCAACGACGGGCAGATGGTGGCCTCGCTCGCACGCCTGGCGCGCGAGATCCCGCCGTCAGTCCGCGTCCTGCCCGGCCACGGGCCGGAGACGACCGTCGAGCGGGAGCTGCCCTGGCTGCGCCGGATCGCGGAGAGCGGCCGGCTCATCGTCCCCGGCTGATCCGCCCGGCCGCCCCGGCATCGGTCCTGCGGGGAGCATCGGTATCACAACGAGGAGCACACGCATGGCGAACCTGTCGATCACCTGGCTCGGGCACGGGGGCATCCTCTACCGGTCACCGCGGGGCACGCACCTCTGGGTGGACCGATGGACCGGCGGCCCCACCTATCCCGACGCCCTGCGCGATGCGGAGCGCGTCGACGTGGTGGCGCCCACCCACGGGCACTTCGACCACGTCGGCGAGAGCTGCCAGGAGATCATCGACCTGGTGGGCGCACACGATGGCGCCGCCGTGGTGTGCGGCCACGAGATGAGCCTCTTCCTGGGCGCACGTGGCGTCGCGGCCATCGGCATGAACAAGGGCGGCACCGTCGAGGCCGGCGGCGTGTCGCTGACCATGGTGCAGGCGGTCCATTCCGGTGGCGCCACCATCGGGACTGGCGAGGAGCAGGTGACGCGAGACCTCGGGTCGTGGGGCTGGGTGTTCAGCTTCGAGGACGGCACGGTCGTCTACCACAGCGGCGATACCGACCTGTTCGGCGACATGAACCTTGTCCGCGAGCGATTCGCGCCGTCGATCGCCGTCCTCCCTATCGGCGGTCACTACACCATGGGTCCGCGCGACGCGGCTCGCGCAGTGGAGATGCTCGGTGTGTCGACCGTCATCCCGGTGCACTACGGCACCTTCCCGATTCTCGCCGGGACACCGGATGAGCTGCGCCAGCACACGTCCGCGGAGGTGATCTCACTGGAGCCCGGCGAGGCCTGGCAGCAACCCGCCTAGCGACGCGGCCGGCGTCATGCCCCAACGCGGAGGACCGACTCGGTCACGATGTGCCCGATGAGCACCACTCCGAGGCCGAACGCCACCGCGGCCACGGCGAGGTTGGCCGCGCGGGCGCGAATCGCGATCCGCGCCTCCCCCTCGGTCACGTCGAGACGCACCAACGGCGCCAGCGCGACCGCCACGCCGAGCAGCGGGGCGAGCACCAGGTAGAGGTCCACCGGCCGCGCCGCGTCGACCGCCCGCATGAGCGGGTCGACCCACGCGGTCAGCGCCGTCGCTCCGAGCTCGTGGGCCAGCAGTGACAGGCCGACCGCCAGCGCGGTAGGCAGGATCATGAGCGCAGCGATCACCGACCAGCGGCCGGGATGGCGCCACGCCGTTTCGAGCTTCACGGTCACTCCTCCGACGCGCAGGGCGCGCATCCATTCGCGCAGGCCACCGCGCGCCAGGTCGATCCAGATGCGCGGCCCGGCGCCCGTCTCCGCCAGCAGTGCGGCCAGCTCCTCGCCGTAGCGCGCGCGCCAGCTAGCCGGGTAGAGTCGCAGCAGGAGGCGGGTCATGCGCGTACCCGGTCCAGTCCGATGACGACGGTGCGATGCAGCTCCTGCAGCCGGCCCGCGAGCTCGCGCCGGCCGGCATCGGTCAGGCGATAGGGCCGTCGTCGCGCCTCGGCGGCGAGTGGCTCGATGAGGCCGCCATCCTCCAGGCGGGTGATTGCCCCGTAGAGGGTGCCCGGTCCGAGGCGCGTGCCGGCGAATCGGTCGATGTCGAGCAGCATCGCGTGGCCGTGACGTGGCCCGTCCGCCAGCGAGATGAGGACCAGGAGGCCGGGGTCGGAGACCGCCATCAGCGCTCCCTACGTGCTACGTACTACGTCCCACGTAGTATATGCACCTGTCAACCACGCCGCAGGTACCCCAGCTCGAAGGGACGCGGCGCGAAGCCGAAGGCGCGTTCGAAGGCCCCGTCCCCCGCCACGTTGGGACGGCCGAGCGAGCGAATCTGATCATGGCTCACCGGAAAGACGGGCAGGACGCGATCCGTCACCGCGGTGAGGGCGCTGATCAGCGGCACCGGGACGTCGAGCTTCAGCCGCCGCTTTCCGGTGGCACTCATCACCCGGTCCACGATCTGACGGTAGCTCACCTGTTCGGGACCGCCGAGCTCGTAGACCGATCCGGTGCGATCCGGATCGGTCACCGCCGCCGTCACCGCCCGAGCCAGGTCGTCGACGTGGAGCGGCTGGAAGGTCTCGCGGCCGTGACCGGGGATGGCCACGATGCCCGGCGACCACCATGTGAGGGTGGTCTTGATGAGGTTGAAGAATCCATCGCCCGGGCCGAAGAGCAGCGAGGGCCGGAATACCACCCAGTCGAGACCGCTCTCACGCACCAGCTGCTCCCCGCGAAACTTCGACGACAGGTACGCGAACCTCGGCTCGCCGGTCACGCCCAGGGCCGACAGGTGCACGATGCGACCGACGCCGTTGGCGCGGGCTGCCTCAAGGACGCGCTCCACGCCACGGACGTTGACGTTCTCGAAGGTCCGGCCGCCCGATTCGCGGGGGATGGCGACAAGGTGGACGACGATGTCGACGCCGCGCAGCGCCGCGGCGAGCCCGCGACCGCTCTCCACATCCGCTGCCCGCGTCTCCACCCCCGCGGGCCAATCGGGACGGCTCCTGCCGGCTCGGGACACGGCCACCACCGCGTGGCCGGCCTCCGCGAGGCGCGTCACGACGTGGCGGCCGACGAAGCCGGTGGCGCCGATCACGGCGACGGTGGTGGTCATGGTGGCGGCCTCTGGCATGCGGTCCCAGTCTCAAGGCTTTTCTTGCTACTGTCAATGCGCACGTTTCGGAGCGGGCGCTAGCTTCGTTACGCAGATCATCCTCACCCGGATCACGCGCGCCCGTGGGCGGTGAAGCTGACGGCGGATGGCAGGTTCCGATGCGAGGATCCTTGTCTATGGCAAGCATCACGCATCGCGGAGAGATTGGGGCTATCATCACCAGTCCCATGGCGACGTCCCCCTCCCTTGTCCACGCCCGCGGCCTGACGAAGCGGTTCGGCGAGTTCACCGCCGTCGACGGCGTCGATTTCGACGTGCATCCCGGCGAGGCGTTCGGCTTCCTCGGCCCCAACGGTGCCGGGAAGACCAGCACCATGCGCATGATCGCGTGTGCCAGCCCGCTCAGCGACGGCACGCTCAGCGTCATCGGCATGGATCCGCGCACGCAGGCACGCGAGATCAAGGCGCGCCTCGGCGTGGTGCCGCAGATCGACAACCTCGACACCGAGCTCACCGTGCGCGAGAACCTGGAGATGTACGCCCGATACTTCGACATCCCCGGGCCCACGGCGCGCGAGCGAACGGACGAGCTGCTCGAGTTCGTGCAGCTGGACGAGCGCGCCAAGGACCAGGTAGAGCCGCTCTCCGGCGGCATGAAGCGCCGCCTCACCATCGCGCGCGCGCTCATCAACGAGCCGGACCTGGTGATCCTCGACGAGCCCACCACGGGGCTCGACCCGCAGGCGCGCCACCTGCTCTGGGACCGCCTCTATCGGCTCAAGCAGCGTGGCGCGACGCTCATCATCACGACCCATTACATGGACGAGGCGGAGCAGCTCTGCGATCGCCTGGTGGTGATGGACAAGGCCAAGATCGTCGCCGAGGGATCGCCCGCGCCAGCTCATCGACCAGTACAGCACCAAGGAGGTGCTCGAGCTGCGCATTGCCGACGATGTGCGTGCCAACCTGAACGGCGCGCTCGACGGGCTGGCGGACCGCATCGAGGAGCTGCCGGATCGACTCCTCCTCTACACCGACAACGGCGAGCGGACGCTCGACCAGATCCACGAGCGCCGGATCCACATCACCGGCGCCTTCGTGCGGCGCTCGTCGCTGGAGGACGTCTTCCTGCGCCTGACCGGCCGCACCCTGGTCGACTAGGAGCGCCCCGATGACCGTCATCGCCGCATCCGGCCGCGTCTGGCAGCGGAACTGGCTCGTGCTACCGCCGCCTGTGGCATCGCTCGCTGGCCTTCGGCTTCCTGCAGCCGGTGCTGTTCCTGACCGCCATGGGGGTGGGGATCGGCTCGCTGCTGGGAGCCGACGATCGGCCGGCCTTCGGCGGCTTCGAATACCTCCACTGGCTCGGCCCGGGGCTGATGGCCGCGATGTCGATGCAGACCGCGACCTTCGAGTCGACCTACCCGATCATGAACAAGATCATGTGGGGCCGGAACTACGAGGCCATGCTGTCCACGCCGCTCGGTGTGCGCAGCATCGTCGGCGGCGAGCTTGCCTGGGTCGCATTCCGCATCGGCAGCCTGGCGACCGTCTTCCTGGTGGTGCTGCTCCTGTTCGGCATCGTCCGCACCCCGCTCGCCGTGCTCGCCGTGCCGGCCGCCATGCTGACCGGCCTGGCGTTCAGCGCGTGCCTGATGGCCTTCACCACGACGCAGAAGAACGACGTCGGCTTCTCGGCCATCTTCCGCTTCGTCATCAATCCCCTCTTCCTGTTCAGCGGCACGTTCTTCCCCCTCACCCAGCTGCCGGAGCCGCTCCGCATCGCCGCGTGGGCGACGCCGCTCTTCCACGGGGTCGAGCTCATCCGCGGCTCGGTGCTAGGGACCCTGGAGCTGCTGCCCGCGCTCGCCCACCTGGCGTACCTGGGCGTCATGCTCGCTGCTGGCGTGTACCTTGCCGGGCGCCTTCTCCAGCGCCGGATGGCTGGCTGAACCCATGACCGCCGTCACCCGTCCCTCCGCACCCGGCCCGCTGGCGGTCGCCTGGACCCGCATCTGGCGCGCCCGACGCCTCGTCGAGCGCAACATCATGGTCTACCGCCATCAGTGGATCATCATCATCTCGGGCGTCTTCGAGCCGATCTTCTACCTGCTGGGGATCGGCCTGGGCCTCGGCGGCATCATCAAGACCGTGGAGCTCACCGACGGGCGCGTGATCTCGTACGTCGCGTTCGTGGCGCCTGCCCTGCTGGCCACCGCCGCCATGAACGGCGCCGTCTTCGAGACGATCTTCAACGTCTTCTTCAAGCTCAACTACGCCAAGACCTACGAAGGCGTCCTCGCCACCCCCATGGGCATCACCGAGATCGCGCTGGGCGAGATGATCTGGGCGCTGCTGCGGGCCGCGCTGTACGCGGTGGCGATGTTCGTGATCATGTTCGTCGCCGGCCTGCTGCTCTCGCCGTGGGCGATCCTGATGGTCCCGGTCGCGCTGCTGGTGGCCGCCGCCTTCGCCGCGGCCGGCCTGGCGGGCACCTCCTACCTGCGCACGGTCAACGACTTCGACGTGCCGATGGGCCTCATCGTGGCGCCCATGTTCCTGTTCAGCGGCACCTTCTTCCCGATCAGCATCTACCCGCTGCCGATCCAGATCTTCATGGAGGCCACGCCGCTCTTCCACTCGATCAGCCTCATCCGCGGCCTTTCGATCGGCGCGGTCGGGCTGCACCAGCTGTGGGACTTCGCCTACCTGGTCGCCTTCTTCGGCATCTGCCTGACCGTCGCGATGCGGCGCATGGAGCGCAAGCTCATCAAATAGCGGCTGCGGGCGGGCTACACGATCCGGCGCCACCGCGGATCGGCCGGCGCATCGGCGCGCCGGTAGGCCTCGGCCAGGATCTCCACCGGGTGACGGGTGCGCACGCCGCTCGACTGCTCGATCTGCCAGCGGCACGTCTCGGAGTCGCACGCCGCTTGCCTCGCCCCGCCCGCTGCCGCGGCGCGGACCTTGGCGAACAGCGGCGCGCCCACGTCCTGCGCAATCTGCCAGCGCTCGGCCTTCAACCCGTACGTGCCGGCCGCGCCGCAGCAATCGTGGTCCGAGTCCACGGCCCGCAGCCCCGGCACCAGGGCGAAGAGGTCCATCGCGGGCGTCCCGATGCCGTGCGACTTGAGCTGGCAGGGCGGATGGTAGGGCAGCTGCTCGTGCATCGGTCCGAAGGCGGTGTCGAGCGCGCCGTGGTCGTGCAGGTCGCTGAGGAGCTCGCAGATGTCCCAGGTTGCGTCGGCGACCGCCCGGGCGTCGGCGTCGTCGAGGTCCAGCATCTCGCGGTACTCCGCCTTCAGCGCGTGGGTGCAGGAGGTCGAGGTACCGACGATCTTCACCCCGGCCCGCGCGAGCTCAGCGAGGACGGCCAGGTTGCGTCGCGCCTTCGTGCGCGCCTGGTCGTACAGGCCGTTGCTGATGAACGGCAGCCCGCAGCACTCCTGCTTCGGGACGACCACGGTGAACCCGTTGCGCTCCAGGATCGCCACCGCGTCGTCCCCGACCCCGGGCTCGAAGCCGTTGACCGCGCAGCCATGGAAGTAGGCAACGGTGCGGGCCGGATCCGCGCCAGCGGGCAGCGCGGTCAGGCCGCCGCGCTTCCGCCACAGCGACCCGAACGTGCGCCGCGCGAAGGGAGCCAGCGGCCCGCGCCGGTGTACGCCGAGCACCTTCTCCCCCAGCCAGCGCAGCAGCCGGTTGCGCAACCCGAAGTTGGCGAGCGGCGCCAACGGCACGCCCAGGCGCGCCAGCAGGTCGGTGTCGCTGATGAGCCGATTTCGGAGGCTTGCGCCCCGCTGGCGCACGATCCCCGCTCGAGCGCGGTTGTTCGTCTCCGCGATGAGCACTCCCGCGGGGCAGGCGCGGGTGCAGATCCCGCAGCCGGAGCACAGGTCCACCGTCTGGTCGGGACTGTGCTGGTCGAGGGTCGGGCCGCGGAAGCGCTGCGCCTGGGGGCCGACGTACTTGGGGCCGGGGAAGGCATCGGTCACGCGCAGGACCGGGCACGCGGTCTGGCAGACGGTGCACTTGATGCAGGCGTCGGTGCTGAAGGCAGGGAACTCGCGCGCCGCGGCATCGTGGAAGGTCACGCGGCGCCCTCCGCACGAACCGATGCGGCCGCGCCGGCGCGGCCGAGCACGCGCGCCGCGCGATGGGCGCTCGCCAGCGCCACCCCGTCGCCACAGCGCTCGTCGAGGTAGCGCATGCCCGCCAGCGCCGAGCCGATGACGTGGACGTTGCGGGGGCCGCCGAGCGGGCGCAGCTCGTCATCGACCTCGATCCCCGCCGCCTCGATCGGCTGCGCGGCGAGCGGGGCGTCGGCAAACCAGCCGTCCATGGGCGGGGCCGCCACCGGCAGCCCCAAGACGGTCTCGGTCAGGCGCCCGTCGGGGGTGGCGCGCATCCCGCCGCCTGCGATGCCACCGGTGGCCAGCACGAACGCGCCGGCTACCAGGCGCAGGGTGCGTGACGCGGCCTCGGTATGAATGGCGGTCACCCGCTCTCCGCCGCGCTCCACGTCGACGACCGGGAAGCCCCACTGGAGGCGCCCGCCGCTGGCCAGGAAGCGTTGGCGCAGTGCTTCGAAGAGGCGCATCCCCGGCACGGATGGCGGCACGGACGGGATCTCGAACGGGGCACTGCCGAACACCGAGGCCAGCTCTGCGAGGACCCGCTGATGGTCGGCCAGCCCCAGCACGGCCGGCAGACCGACCCGCCAGCGTCCCTGCGGCACCGCGGCGGCGATGGCGCGCAGCGCACCGGGCCGCCAGGCGGCGTCATCGAAGAGCCGGGCCACCGTCAGGGCGTTGATGTTGTGGAGCGCCTCCAGGCCGGGAAGGCGCACCTCCGCGGCGCGGATCTCGGCCGGGCCGCCGTCCCATCCCGCGCGCTGCAGGTTGCGGGCGGCGTACGCCGGCCATGCGTCGCGGAAGCGATCGAACCCGACCAGCAGCAGGCCGTTCCCATCCCACGGAAGGAGCGCCGCTGCCTGGGCGGCAGGGACGATGCTCGCGGGTCGCAGCGTGCCGACGGCGGTGGGCACGGGGCGCAGCGGATCGTCGAGGCTGCCGGCATGGCCGATTCCGGCGCCATCGAGCCGGGCCAGGTGGCGCTCGATGGCGAGCGTCACCTCATCGGCCAGTCGCGCGTAGGGGTGACCCGGCAGCGCTGCCAGGGTCCGCACTCCCGCGGCGGCCGTGGTGGCACCTCGGGGAGCGGCCACGTCCACCCCGCCATGGGTCCAGTGGGTCGTCGCCATCCCCTCTGCGGCCAGGAAGACGCTCGCCCCCGCCTCCGCCAGCTCGACGGCGCAGGTGAGCCCCGCCAGGCCGGCGCCGATGACGACCACGTCAGCCGTCGGCATCGGTCCGCTCCGCCCCGGGCAGGGCGTCGATGCCCAGCGTGCCGCGGAAGATGCCCGCGGTCAGCGCGAGCTCTGCCAGCTGGTCGCCCCACGCGATCGGGCGCGTGCCGCGTTGGCGCTCCGCCACGAACTCGAGCAGTGCGCCGGTCGGATCTGGGGCTCGCTCGGGGAGCTGCCCCGCGGCGGCTCGCGCGTCGAGCATGGCCGCCGCGCGAACCATGCAGAAGGCGCCCTGGCATGGGCCCATCCCCAGGCGGGTGGTGCGCCGCAGGTCGTCGAGCGATGAGTCGCCCCGCTCCTCGATGGCCGCCGCGAGCCGGTCCTGGGTCACCATCTCGCACTCGCAGATCAGCTCCGCGTCGCCGCCGCCGGTCGCCTCGTGGGCGGCGAAGCGATCACCCAGCCAGTACGGCCGGCCGGACGCTGGGCCCGGCAGCACTTCCTCGGCCGTGCGGCATGGCGCGTCGTTGCCGAGCGTCGTTGCGATGCGGTCCACCGCTTCGGCCGCCATGAGCCGGTACGTCGTCAGCTTCCCGCCGACGATGCTCCAGAACCCGCCGATCCCGTCGCGCCGGCCGTGGTCGATGACGTGGTGGGCGCGGCTGATCTCGCGCGACGCATCGTGGTGCTCCTCGCCCTCGAGCTCGGCGGCGTCGTACAGGGGTCGAGCACCCGCATACGCGCGCAGCACCCGCGCGCCGGCCAGGCCGGGCACGAGGCGCTCGCCGTCGGCGAGCAGGGCATCTACCTCCTGGCGAGTCACCTGCACGTCGTCCGGGTCCGGGATCGTGATATCGGTCGTACCCAGGATGCAGACGGTGTGGACCGGGACGATGATGTCGCCGTCGCCGGGCGGTGCCAGGCGGTTGACGACCGAGGCGGTCAGGCGTCGCGAGAGGATGAGCATCGAACCCTTGCCGGGGCTCATCACCAGCTGCGCGCCGGCCAGCCTGGCGACCTCGCCCGCCCATGCGCCGGCGGTGGAGAGGATGGCGCGGCAGGCCACGGTGCGCCGCTCCCCCGTTCGTCGGTCCTCGAGATGCGCCCCCGTGATCGCGCCGTCCGCGTCCCGCTCAATGCCGGTGAAGGCGTGGTACCGCCACGCATCGGCCCCATGCTCGCGGGCGCTCTCGATATTGGCGTCGACCAGCTCCCATGGCTCGAGCGAGGCGTCCGGCACCCGGTAGGCCGCGCGAATCGCGCGGTTCAGGAGCGGCTCGGCCGCGAACAGCTCCGGTAACGGCACGGGCTCGGCATCGATCCCGGCGGCCGCGCAGCGGTCCGCGAACCGCTCCACGTAGTCGTCCGGGTCGTCGGGCGTAGCCACGAAGTAGCCGCCGGTGAGCTCGAGCGCCGCCGGCGCGATGCGCCGCAGGACGGCGTTCTCCGCCGCGCAGTGACGGGCCGAGACCGGGTCGCTCTCCACGTAGCGGCCACCCGAATGCAGAAGGCCGTGGTAGCGCCCGCTCGTCCCGGAAGCGAAGTCGCCGCGCTCGACGAGGAGGGCGCGGATCCCGCGCATCGCGAGGTCGCGGAGGGCTCCCGCGCCGGTGGCACCGCCCCCCACGACGAGGACGTCCACCTCGGCGTGCGCGGGCAGGCCGATCACGTCCGTCCGCCGCGCAGCAGCGGGAGCGCGCCGCGGAGGTAGTCCCAGCCGGAGACGACCGTCAGCCCGGTGGCGAGAACCATGATCCAATGGCCCGCCGTCTCGAGCCCCTCGGCGGCGCCAGTGGCGGCGAGCGGACCGCCGGTCATGGCGTCCCAGGCCAACAGCAGGACCGCCATACCCAGGAGGGTGATCGCCGTCTTGGCCTTGCCGAGCGGGCGGGCCGCGATCACCAGGTTGGCCGCGGCCGCAACCTGCCGGATCCCGCTGACCACGAGCTCGCGGACCACGATGGTGGCGACCATCCAGGTCGGCAGCAGGCCCACTTCGACCATCGCCACCAGCACGCCGGCGACGAGCACCTTGTCGGCGGTGAGGTCCATGAACACGCCCAGCGGAGAGACCTCGTTGCGCCGCCGCGCCAGCCAGCCGTCGGCCCAGTCGGTGAGGCCGGCGAGCGCGAAGACGACGAAGGCGGCGATGCCCATCCCAGGGGACGCAAGGATGACGAGCGCGCACACCACGGGCGTGGCCAGGATGCGCGCGATGCCCAGGAGGTTGGGCGCCGAGCTGATCCGCGCCGGGCGTCTCGGGGCGTCAGGCATGGGTCAGGGTCTCCTTCTGGCCGAGCTTGCGTTCGGTGCCGGCGCGCAGCCGGCGAATGTTGTCGGCATGGGCCCAGGCCACCAGCAACCCCGCGGCCAGCGCGTAGCCCACCGCCGCCCAGGTGGCCGCCCCGGCAGTCGCCAGCACCCCGACCACGACCGGGGAGAGGAGCGAGCCGAGGACGGATCCGAGCGACACGTACCGCGTCCGCCAGATCACGACGAACACGACGGGGGCCAGGATGAGCAGGCCCAGGGACGCCATGGCGCCCAGCGCGCCGGCCGACGTGGCGACCCCACGGCCGCCGGTGAAGCGAATGAAGACCGACCAGATGTGGCCGACCACGGCAGCGAAGCCCGCCGCGGCAGCCACCCATTCCGGGCTGCCCGCCGGACCAGCGGTCAGGATCAGGCGCGCGAGGACCACCGCCGCCACCCCCTTGGCCACGTCGAGGACGAAGACGAGCGCCGCCGTCCGCGCTCCGAGCGTGCGCAGCGCGTTGGTGGCCCCGGTGCGGTGCGAGCCGTACTCGCGGATGTCGATGCCGCGCGTCAACCGTCCCAGCAGCAGCCCGAACGGCACGGCGCCGAGCAGGTAGCCCAGCGCGACCGCCACCACCGCGCCCAGCGGCCAAGTCACGAGCCGCTCCCCAGCTTGTCCATCCCGCCCGCCTCGTTGGCCGCGGCGAGCACACCCTCGAGCCCATCCCCCGCCGATGCCTGCACGGCGCCGATGAAGGCGCCCTCGACGATCGGGCCGGACGAGATCCTCACCCGCCCCGCCGCCGCGCCGTCCAGCAGCTCGTCCACGGCCAGCTGCGTGGCCAGCACCGCGCCGCCGAGGTCTGCCAGGACGACGACCCCGGCACCTGCGTCAGCCGCCGCGATGGCCGCCGCGATGCGCGCGGCGTCGGTGCCGACCGCCCCGTCAGCCATGCCGCCGGCCGCCACCAGCCGCGGCTGGTCCGGCTGGAGATTGCCGAGCGCACGAACCAACTCGACGGTCGACTCGGCGACCGCTGCCGAGTGCGACACGACGACGATCCCGACCATCGGTTCGTCCGGCATGCGCGAGGTCCCTCTGCTGGTGCCGAGGGCGGCCGTGCGGCCGCCCTCGTATCGGTGGATCCTAGTGCTCTTCCCAGTCGAGCGAGCGCTGGACCGCCTTCTTCCAGCCGCGGAACAGCTTTTCGCGCTTGTCCGCGTCCATCTGGGGCTCGAAACGGCGGTCGAGCGCCCAGTTCTTCGTGACGTCGCCGGTGTCCTTCCAGAAGCCCACCGCCAGGCCGGCGAGGTACGCCGCCCCCAGCGCGGTGGTCTCCGCGACCTGCGGCCGTTCGACCGCCACGCCCAGGATGTCGGCCTGGAACTGCATGAGGTCATTGTTGACGACCGCGCCGCCGTCGACCTTGAGCTCCTTCAGGGTGACCCCGGAATCGGCCTGCATCGCCTCCAGGACCTCGCGAGTCTGGTACGCCATCGAGTCGACCGTGGCCCGGGCGATGTGCTCGATGGTCGAGCCGCGGGTCAGGCCCACGATCGCGCCGCGGGCGTACTGGTCCCAGTACGGCGCGCCGAGGCCCACGAAGGCCGGCACCATGTACACGCCCTCGGTGTCCGAGACCTTGCCGGCCAGCTTCTCCACGTCAGCGGAGTTGGTGATCACCTTCAGGCCGTCGCGAATCCACTGCACCGCTGCGCCGGCGATGAAGACCGATCCCTCGAGGGCGTAGGTGACCTTGCCGTCATAGCCCCACGCGATGGTGGTCAGCAGCCCGTTCTTGCTGGGCACCGCCTCCTCGCCGGTGTTGATGAGCATGAAGGCGCCGGTGCCGTAGGTCTGCTTGGCCATCCCCGGCTCGAAGCACGCCTGCCCGAAGGTTGCCGCCTGCTGGTCGCCGGCGTCGCCCGCGATCTTCAGCGAGCCGCCGAGAAGCGTCGTCTCGCCGTAGACCTCGCTGGATGGGCGCACCTCGGGCATCATCGCCCGCGGCACGTTCATGATCCCCAGCAGCTCTTCGTCCCACTCGAGGGTGTTGATGTTGAAGAGCAGGGTGCGGCTGGCGTTCGAGTAGTCGGCCACGTGGACCCGGCCCTCGGTGAGGCGCCAGATGAGGAAGCTGTCGACCGTGCCGAACAGCAGCTCTCCGGCCTCCGCCCGTTCCTGCGCGCCGGGGTTGTTCTGCAGGATGTGGCGAATCTTGGTGCCGCTGAAGTAGGCGTCCACCGGCAGGCCGGTCTTATCGCGGAACTTCTGCTCGTGGCCCGCCGCCTTCAGCTCGTCGCAATAGCCGGCCGTGATACGGCTCTGCCAGACGATGGCGTTCTGGACCGGCTTGCCGGTCTTCTTGTCCCAGACAACGGTCGTCTCGCGCTGGTTGGTGATACCGATGGCGGCGATGTCGTCCGGCGTGGCGCCGGCATCGGCGATCACCTTCTTCGCGACGGCGAGCTGCGAGTCCCAGATGGCCTCGGGATCGTGCTCGACATGGCCGGGCGACGGGTAGATCTGCGGGAACTCCTGGTTGGCGACCTTGTGAATGGTGCCGTCCGCATTGAAGAGAATGGCGCGACTGGAGGTCGTGCCCTGGTCGAGAGCAAGTACGTACTTGGCCATGTGCGATGCGATCCCTTCCCTTGGTCAGCTCGTCGCGACGGCGTCGCGAAGCGATTCGAAGAGGATGGTCGTGGAGGTGGCCCCGGGGTCCTGGTGCCCCATGGCACGTTCCCCGAGGTAGCTGGCGCGGCCCTTGCGCGCGACCAGCGGGGTGATCCGGTCGCGACCCGCGGCGGCGGCGGCAGCGGCAGCCGCCAGGGCGGCGGCCAGCCCGTCGCCCTGAGCGGCGTCGTAGGCGTCGACGGCCGGCGCCAGCGCGTCGACCATCGTCTTGTCGTCGGCCTCGGCCTTGCCACGCATGCGGACGCCATCCAGGGCCGCGTGCAATGCCTCGCCGAGCTCGGCGGTCGTGGCGCTGGTCCGTTCGCCGAGGGCGGTTGCCAGCCGCAGGAAGAAGGTTCCGTAGAGCGGCCCAGACGCTCCTCCAACGGTGGAGATGAGCGTCATCCCGACTGCCTTGCTGGTTGCCCCCAGATCGGCCTCGCCGAGCTCGGCGAGCTTGCCCCGCACCGCGGTGAAGCCACGGTCCATGTTGGTCCCATGATCCGCATCGCCGACCGCCGAGTCGAGCTGCGTCAGCTCGTCCCGGCGTTCGTGGATGCGATCCGCGAAGGTTTCCAGGAAGCGCCGCAGGGTGGCGCCGTCGAAGTCGCTCATCGGTCCATGCGGAGTCCTCAGACCCCCCAACGCAGGGCCGCCGTGTTGACCGGCGCGTCCCACAGCTTCGTCATCTCGTCGTCCAGCTTCAGGAGCGTGATCGAGCAGCCCGCCATCTCGAGCGAGGTGATGTAGCTGCCGACCAGGTTGCGTTTGATGGTCATCCCACGCTCGCCGAGCATCGAGGCGACTTTGTGGTAGACGACGTACAGCTCGATGAGCGGGGTGCCGCCCATGCCGTTGACGAACGCCAGCACGTTGTCGCCGGAGTTGAAGAGCCCGTCATCCAGGATCGGGCCCATCAACGCCTCGGTGATCTCGTCGGCCGTGGCCAGCTTGCGACGCTCGCGACCCGGCTCGCCATGGATCCCGATCCCGATCTCCATCTCGTCGTCGCCCAGGTCGAAGGTCGGCTTGCCGGCCGCCGGCACCGTGCAGCTGGTGAGCGCCATGCCCATGCTGCGCACGTTGTCCTGGACGCGCTGGCAGAGCGCGGTGACCGATGCGAGATCCTGCCCCGCCTCGGCGGCGGCGCCCACGATCTTCTCGGCCAGCACCGTGCCGCCGACGCCGCGACGGCCCGCCGTGTAGAGGCTGTCCTTGACGGCCACGTCATCGGCGATGACGACGCTCGTCACCTCGATGCCCTCGGCCTGGGCGAGCTCGGCGGCGAGCTCGAAGTTCATGATGTCGCCGGTGTAGTTCTTGACGATGTGCAGGACGCCGGCACCGCCGTCGACCGCCTTGGTGGCGGCGAGCATCTGGTCGGGCACCGGCGACGTGAAGACGGCGCCCGGGCAGGCCGCGTCGAGCATGCCCATCCCGACGAAGCCGCCGTGCATCGGCTCGTGCCCCGAGCCGCCCCCCGAGATGACCCCGACCTTGCCCTTGCGGGGTGCGTCGCTGCGCACCACCACGTTCGGCGAGATCACCTTGAGCAGGTCGCCGTGAGCGGCGACCATGCCGGCCAGCGCCTCGTCGACCAGCGCGTCGGGGCTGTTGATGAGCTTCTTCATGCGATCCACGGCTCCCTTCGGAGAGGCCTGTCTGCCCACGGACCGATGCGAACGCGGCGGGACGATGCCCGCCGCGTTCGACGCATCGGCAGGACAGCTACATCGACAGGTAGTTGGTGAAGACGGCGTTGTAGGCGAGCGCGCCCAGGATGCCGCCGATGATCGGTCCGACCACCGGGATCCAGCTGTAGCCCCAGTCCGAGTCGCCCTTCCCGGCGATCGGCAGCAGCGCATGCGCGATGCGAGGACCGAGGTCGCGGGCCGGGTTGATGGCGTAGCCCGTGGGTCCGCCGAGCGAGAGCCCGATGCTCCACACCAGGAAGCCAACCAGCAGGGCGGCAAGTCCGGGTGCCAGCTCGTTGGTGGTGATCGCCAGCACGCCGAAGACGAGCATGAAGGTGCCGATGATCTCGCTGATCAGGTTGCTCGTCGTGTTGCGGATGGCGGGCCCGGTCGAGAAGACGGCGAGCTTGAGGCCCGGATCATCGGTCTCGGCCCAGTGCGGGAGGTAGTGGAGCCAGACGACGACGGCACCGATGAAGGCACCGATGAACTCACCCGCCAGGTACCACGGCACGTTGCCCCAGGCATTCGCGTCCGCGGGCGCAATCATGGCGAGCCCGATGGTCACCGCGGGGTTGAGGTGCGCGCCGGTCAGCCCACCAATCGCATAGACGCCCACCGCGACGGCGAGTGCCCATCCGGTGGTGATGACGATCCAGCCCGCGTTCTGCGCCTTCGACTTGGCGAGCAGGACGCCGGCGACGACGCCGTCGCCGAGGATGATGAGAATGGCCGTTCCGAAGATCTCGGCCAGCATGATCTGGAAACCGTCGGTCAGCATGCCCTGTGTCCCTCGTTACGTAGCAAGGTGGCTCGGATCACCGGTCGCGCAACGGGCACGGCCGGGCGGGTGCATCACTCCGACGAGGCGCACCTCCTTCGCGGAAGCCGCGAGATGGTTCGGGGTGTCACCGGTCAGGCCGGATCACGCTCCTGGCCCTCGGCGTAGTCGCCGCGAGATGGACGGGCGTGGTCATGCGGCAGCTCTTCCTGGCCGTCCGCGAAGTCACCCCGCCGCAGCTCCTCGGGCGGGACGTGATCCTCGGCCTCCTGGCCCTCGGCGAAATCACCGCGGTGCTCGGACTCGCTGTCCGGCTCGCGACGCTCCTGCCCTGTGCTGAATCGCCCTTCATTGTCGTCGTGGTGCCCCATCGACGGACCTCCGGTACGGAATGGTCAGCGGGCACCATTGTCCTCCGCCGCGCAATACCCCGGTGTGCGTTCCTAGCGCGGTGGCGGATGTCCCGAAACGGCGGCACGACGGGTGAGGAGTCGACCCGCAAACGCGAGTCCGACCCACGCGATCGCAGCACCCGCGCCGATGTACAGGGCGTTGGGCATGCCCTGCGGCCACGCCAGCGAAAAGGCCAGCAGGCCGACGACCACCATTCCAATGAGGAGCACCGCCACGAAGCGCGATGACCCGGCGCCAGCGGACGACTGCCCCCGCCGACCTCGCGTGGCATCACGCTTCTGCTTCTGGCGCTCCATGCGCTGGCGCGCCTGTGCCGACACCGGCGGCGCGAACGGGTCGCGTCCCTTGTTCATGCGCTCGTAGGCGCGGCGCTCTTCACGTGACATGGTCTGCCGAGCATAGCGGAGGAGCGACGGAGGTGGCCGCTCAGGAGCGCGGGTCGATGAATCGGCGTCGCGGGCGACGTGAGCCGGACGAGCCCATGGCACTCGACGGATCGTCGACCCGCAGCTGCACCACATCGATCCCGAACAAACCAGTGAGCATCCAGTCGAGCCCGACGCGCACCTTGCGCCCGATGCCGGGGAGGCGGCTCCAGTAATAGCCGCGCCACATGAACCAGGCGAGCCAGCCGCGCACCCGGATGCCGAAGACGACGCCGACGCCGGTGTGGCTGCCCAGGCTCGCCAGGGTGCCGATGGTGCGGTAGCGGAACGGTCGCTGCTCCCCGCCGTCGATGCGCGCGACGATGTTTGCGGCGAGCACCTTGGCCTCGCGGATCGCGTTCTGGGCGGTGGGACCGTGGGGACGCCCATCGGGGTCGTCGACATTCGGAATGGTCGCGCAGTCGCCGATGGCATACACCCCTTCGCGGCTCGTCTGCATCGTGGGACGGGTCACGGCCCGCCCGCCGCGGTCGACCTCCACCCCGGCCTCCGCCACCAGCTCGGACGGCTTCACGCCACCGGTCCAGATCACCGTGCGAGTCGGGATCTCGCGGCGCTCATCCCCGACGATGACCGCGTCCTCGCGAACCTCCTTGATCGCGGTCCCGAGCAGCAGCTGGTAGCCGCGCTTCGTCAGCCGCCGAGCGGCGTAGTCGGCCATCTCGACCGGCATCTCGGGCAGGATGCGGTCCTTGAGCTCGACCAGGTAGCAGCTCACCTCACGATCCAGCACGCTCGGGTAGTAGCGGCGGCGCGCGTGGCGCACAAAGTCCTCCACCTCGCCGGCGGTCTCGACGCCGCTGAAGCCCGCGCCTCCGACGACGAACGTCAGCAGCGCGGCGCGCTCGTCGGGGTCGGATTCCAGCTCGGCGCGCTCGAGCATCTCGATCAGGCGGTTGCGGAGGCTGAACGCGTCGGCGAGCGTTTTCATCCCCACCGCGTGCTCGGAGAGGCCGGGGATCCCGAAGGTAGCCGTCTCGCCGCCCATCGCCAGGACCAGGGTGTCGTAGCGGAGCCGGTGGGGCTCGCCGTCGCCGCCGACCACGGTCACGACCTGCGCGTCCAGGTCCATCTTCTCGACCACCGCGGTGATGCACCACGTCGAAGCGTGGCGAACCATCCCGCGCAGGGGGTTGACGACGTGGCGCGGCTCCAGCACACCGGAGCACACCTCCGGCAGGAGCGGGGTAAAGAGGGTGAAGTTCTCCTCGTTGACCAGCCACACCTCCACATCGCTGCGGCGGCCGAGCTTCTTCTCGAGCGCCTGCACCGTCGAGACCCCCGCGAAGCCGCCGCCGAGCACCAGGACACGGTGGGCGGGGGGCGGCTCGGCGTAGATGGTGCGCATTGCCCCGATGATGCCATTGGGGGCCGGACAACGCGTGAGCGCATCGGTCTGTACCATGAGTCCCGATGGGCCAGATGCACGAGATTTTCGACCAGTTCAAGCAGCAGCTGCCGGACATCGACCCGGTCGAGACGCAGGAGTGGGTCGACTCGCTCGATGCAGTCGTCCAGCAGGCAGGCACGGACCGCGCCCGCTTCCTCCTGTTCCGCCTCCTCAAGCGCGCGCGGCAGCTGCAGGTGGGGCTGCCCAACCTGGTGCAGACCCGCTACATCAACACCATCAGCCCCGAGCAGGAGCCGTACTTCCCGGGCGACGAGAAGATGGAGCTCCGCATCCGGCGCATCATCCGCTGGAACGCGCTGGCGATGGTGCTGCGCGCAAACACCCGCTTCGAGGGGATCGGTGGCCACCTCTCGACGTACGCCAGCGCGGCGAGCCTCTACGAGGTCGGCTTCAACCACTTCTTCCGCGGCAATGACGACCGGCCCGGCGACCAGGTCTTCTTCCAGGGCCATGCGGCGCCGGGCATCTACGCGCGCGCCTTCCTCGAGGGGCGCATCAGCGAGGAGCAGCTCGACCACTTCCGGCGCGAGGCGCTCTGGCCGGGCGGCCTCTCCTCGTACCCGCACCCGCGGCTGATGCCCGAGTTCTGGCAGTTCCCCACCGTGAGCATGGGCCTGGGCCCGATGAACGCGGTCTACCAGGCGCGCTTCAACCGATACCTGGCGGCGCGCGGGATCGCCGACACGTCCAACAGCCGCGTATGGGCGTTCCTCGGCGACGGCGAGATGGACGAGCCGGAGTCGACCAGTGCGCTGAGCCTGGCAGCACGCGAGGGGCTGGACAACCTGACGTTCGTCGTCAACTGCAACCTGCAGCGCCTCGACGGCCCGGTGCGCGGCAACGGCAAGGTCATCCAGGAGCTGGAGGCGATCTTCCGCGGCGCAGGCTGGAACGTGATCAAGGTCATCTGGTCGCGCGAGTGGGACGACCTGCTGGCCCGCGACGTGGACGGAATCCTCGTGAACAGGATGAACGAGACGCTCGACGGCGACTACCAGCGCCTCTCGATTGCAGACGGCGCATTCATCCGCGAGAACTTCTTCGGGCCGGATCCGCGCCTCAAGGCGCTGGTCGAGCACCTTTCCGACGACGAGCTGACGAAGCTGCGCCGTGGCGGGCACGACTACCGGAAGGTCCATGCCGCCTACCAGGCCGCGGTCAGCCATACCGGCGCGCCGACGGTGATCCTCGCCAAGACGGTCAAGGGCTGGACGCTCGGCCCGGGGATCGAGGCGCGCAACGTCACCCACCAGGCCAAGAAGCTGACCGCCGACGAGCTGAAGGTCTTCCGCGACCGCCTCGAGCTCGACATCCCCGACGACAAGCTCAAGGACGCGCCATACTTCCACCCCGGCAAGGACGCACCCGAGATCCAGTACATGCTGGATCGGCGGCGCCAGCTGGGAGGCTCGCTCCCCCGCCGGGTGGTGCGCCCGACCCCGCTGACCGCGCCACAGGACACCGCGTTCAGCGAGCTCTTCGCCGGGTCGGATCGGCCGGCCAGCACGACCATGGCCTTCAGCCGCCTGATCCGCAACCTGGTGCGCGACAAGGAGATCGGGCGCCGCGTGGTGCCCATCATCCCGGACGAGGCGCGCACGTTCGGCATGGACCCACTCTTCAAGGAGGTGGGCATCTACAACCCGCTCGGCCAGCGCTACACCCCGGTCGACAAGGAGCTGCTGCTGAGCTACCTGGAGAAGGCCGATGGGCAGGTCCTGGAGGAGGGCATCACCGAGGCCGGCGCGATCTCCGACTTCACCGCCGCGGGGACGGCCTACGCCACCTGGGGCGAGCCGATGATCCCGTTCTACATCTTCTACTCGATGTTCGGCTTCCAGCGCACCGGCGACCAGGCGTGGGCCTTCGGCGATGCGCGCGGACGTGGCTTCATGATGGGTGCCACGGCAGGCCGCACCACGCTCACCGGCGAGGGGCTCCAGCACGACGACGGGCATTCCCACGTGCTGGCGTCCACGATCCCCAACATGCGCGCCTACGACCCTGCGGTCGCCTACGAGCTGGCGATCATCGTCCGCGACGGCATCGAGCGCATGGTGCAGGCGAGACCAGGACGTCTTCTACTACATCACCCTCTACAACGAGAACTGGCCGATGCCGGCCAAGCCGGAGGGCATCGAGGAAGGCGTCATCCGCGGCATGTACCGCTACCTCCCCGCCGAGGGCGGCCAGCGCCGCGTCCAGCTCCTGGGCTCCGGGCCGATCCTCCACCAGGCGGTGACAGCCCAGCGCATCCTGCGCGAGCAGTTCGACGTGGCCGCCGACGTGTGGAGCGTTACGAGCTACCAGCAGCTCCGTCGCGACGCGCTGATGGCCGAGCGCTGGAACCGGCTGCACCCCGACGCCGAGCAGCGGGTGCCGTACGTCACGGAGATGCTGCGCGGGTCGGACGGGCCGATCGTGGCCGCGACCGACTACATGAAGGCGGTCCCGGACATGGTGAGCCGCTGGATCGAGCGGCCCTACACGATTCTCGGCACGGACGGTTTCGGCCGCTCCGACACACGCGAAGCGCTGCGCATCCACTTCGAGGTGAGCCCGCAGCAGATCGCCTATGCCGCGCTCCATGGCCTGTGCCGCAACGGGCAGGGCAGCCCCGAGGAGCTGCGCAACGCGCTCGGCACACTGGAAATCGACCCGGAGCGCGGCGACCCCGTCGACGCCTGAACGGAGCCGCTCGGTCTCAGCCCCCGGTGAGCAGGAGCCGGCCGCAGGCGACGCAGTAGCGGTCGTCGCTGCCGATGACGCAGCGGCAGGTGGCGCAGCGGGGCGGCCCGAGTGCGATCACCGCGGCTCGCACTCCCACGATCGCGGCGTGCAGACGGATGCGGAGGCGCGACCGCCGGTGTGCCTGCCCTGCCGGGACATCCGTGGCCGGCTCGTGGAGGGACGCATCACGGGCCGCCCAGAAGCGCCAGCGGGCAATGTCGTACTCGGCACGCGCGGCGGGATCGGTCACCAGACCGCGGATGGCGTTGACGACCTGCATCTCCTCGTGGGCGCGCCCGGACTCATTGCGATCGGGGTGGAACGCCCTCGCGAGTCGTCGGCAGGCGGCGATGACCTCGTCGGGCCCGGCTCGGGGGTCGACCTGCAGGAGACGGTAGATGTCTCGGTCCGGGGAGTAGGGCAGGAGTCGCTGGTGCATCGGTTCGGCGGTCATGGTAGCGCGCTCACCCGCACGGCGTGCTGGACCTCCAACCATAGCAATTTGACAAGTCGCCTATCTATTTTCGCAAATGGGGTTGACAAACGAATGCGGCGAGGTCATAGTGACCACAGCAACTAAGCAAACAGCAAGTCGGGCTATCAATTCCCGAGCAGGAGATTCCAAATGTTGGACTATCGGATGCACTACGCGATCATGGCCACCGAGGATCGCCTGCGGGACGCTGCTCGCGGTCGCCTGGCACGCCTCTCCACCACCAAGCGAGTCGTGAACCCGTCCGACGAGCGGCGCGCCGACCGCTCGACGCGGCGCTAGCCTGATGGCACACGACGTCATCTCCACCTGCCCCGTCTGCCAGGGCGAGCTGATGATCAGCCGCCTCCATTGCCGGAGCTGCGGCACTGCCCTCGAGGGCGAGTTCGGCGTCGGCCGCTTCGGGCGCCTCAGCCGCGAGCAGCTGTCCCTCCTCGAAAGCTTCTTGCGCTCGCGCGGCAACCTCAAGGAGATGGAGCGCGAGCTCGGCATCTCGTATCCCACCGTTCGCTCGCGGGTGGACGCGCTCGTACGTGCCCTTGGCCTCGCCGACGGTGAGGGTGACGTCCCTGCTGAGGCTGACGCATTCGAGGCCGACGCCTCCCCCGCCGTTCCGGCCGCAGATCCGGCCGCCGACGAGCGCCGCGTGATCCTCGAACGACTCGCCCGCAGGGAGCTGAGCGCAGAGGCAGCAGCCGAACAGCTGCGCGCGCTGGGAGGCGACTGACCGATGGCCACGTACGTTCGCACCCAGAGCATCGACCATCCCATCGGCGCGTCGGGGCGTCTGACCCTGGCCGTCACCTCCGCCGACGTGGGGGTCGAGGCCATCGATGGCGACGTGGCCCGCGTGCGCGCCACGTTCGAGATTCGCGCGGGATCAGAAGCCGAGGCGGACAGCATCTTCGATGCGGCGAAGCTCCGAGTGAACCTCGGCAGCCACTCGATCGAGCTCCAGGAGCCGGATGATCGACACGTCATGCGCCACGGCGTGCTGGGCGCACTGCCGCGCATCTTCGGCGGGAGCGGCGACGCCGAGCTGGAGGTGCAGCTGGAGGTGCCGCATGGCGCCGAGCTGCGTCTCGCCACGGTCAGCGGCGACGTCAACAGCCGCGGCCTCCTCGGCGAGCACCGTTATCAGACCGTCTCGGGCGACCTGTCGCTCGTCGACTGCGGGGGTGTCGTTCGCGTCAATACCGTCTCGGGCGA
The DNA here is from genome assembly GCA_963781555.1 of uncultured Chloroflexia bacterium. Classification (GTDB taxonomy): domain Bacteria; phylum Chloroflexota; class Limnocylindria; order QHBO01; family QHBO01; genus JAICQM01. The sequence goes on from CAWAGB010000006.1 coordinate 774,680, forward strand.
CGCACGCCTGCGCGGCGACGAGTCGCTGGTGGTGCGCGCCGAATCGGTCAGTGGAGACCTCGCCGTCAGCGCTCCGCACCTGGTGGGCGTCCGCGCCCAGACGGTGAGCGGCGACGTCGAGATCGAGGGCGAGCTGGAGCCCTCGGCCGAATTCCGCGTGGAGACGGTCAGCGGCGACCTGGTGGTCGGATTGATCGGCGGCGCCACCTTCGACGTCCGCGGCCTCTCCACCGACATCAGCAGCGACATCGACCACCGCGTCGAAGGGCGGCACGATCGACGACGGCTGGTCGTCGGCAGCGGCGTCCCGAGCTTCCTGTTCTCCTCGATGTCCGGCGATCTCGCTGTGCGCCGGCCGCGCCGCCTCGGCGGCATCCCGACACCGACTTCCCCGCCCAGCCCGCCGTCGCCGCCCGCCGCTCCGCGAGTCCCGCTCAGCCCGGATGAGCAGCTCGGCGTCCTGCAGGCGCTGGAGCGCGGCGAGATCGACATCGACGAGGCGACCCGTCGCCTGGCGGGGGGTGACCGCTGATGCCGGACGAGATGACCACCATCCTGCGCCTCGTTGCCGAGGGAACGCTCTCCCCTGAAGAGGCAGCACCCATCATCGATGCGCTCTCGCGCGCGGCCGGCCCACAACCGCCGGATCCCCCGCCCGCCACCCGTGCCTCGGGGCGCCGGGTGCGGATCCGGGTCAGCGAGAAGGGGCGCCAGGTGGTTGACGTCCGCGTCCCCCTCGGGCTTGCCTCGATGGCCGCCCGCGTGGTGCCCGGCATTCCGGAGAGCTACGCGAACCTGATCACCGAGGCGGCCGCCACCATGACGCTCGGGACCATCGTCGACGCCGAGGACGAGAACGGCGACGGCGTGCTCATCAGCCTGGAGTGAACCGATGACCGCCGCCGAACCAAGGGTCCTCGGTGCCGAGGCGCCGACACGTGAGCGCTTGCCGCTCATCGGTCCGCTGCGGATCCGCGACTTCCGGATCCTCTTCTCCGGCGAGACGGTCTCGGTGCTGGGCGATCAGTTCCATTTCGTTGCCCTCGCCTTCCTGGCGCTCCAGCTGACCGGGTCGGGCCTCGTGCTCGGGACGGTCCTCATGACCGCCGGCATTCCGCGCGCGATCTTCATGCTCGTTGGCGGCGCGTTCAGCGACCGCTTCTCGCCGCGCACCCTGATGCTCGTCAGCAATGCCCTCCGCGCAGTCCTCGTGGGCGGCCTGGCGACCCTGGTCCTCACCGGAAACGCGCAGCTCTGGCAGCTGTACGTGCTGGCCGGCATCTTCGGAGTGGTGGACGCGTTCTTCTACCCGGCCATGACCGCCATCCTGCCGATGGTCGTCGACGAGCGACGCCTTCCCGCCGCCAACGCCCTCATGGAGGGCATGCGGCAGCTCTCCACCCTGGTGGGGCCGGTGCTCGCCGGCCTCCTGGTGCAGGCCGTGGCGACCGGCCCGGCATTCGCCATCGACGCGATGAGCTTCGCGGTCGCCGCAGTCTTCCTGGTCGCGGTGCGCGGCGGGCGGCGGGCGGTCGCGACCGAGCACCCATCGGTCGTTGGCGCCGTCGGCGCCGGATTGCGGTACGCGCTGGCCGACCCGGCCATCCGCTCCCTGCTGTTTCTCACCGCGGCACTCAACTTCGCATTCGGCGGACCGATCCTGGTCGGGCTGCCGTGGCTCGCGGAGATCCGTTTCCATGAGGGCCCGGCCGCGTACGGGCTGATGATCGCCGGCTGGGGCGGCGGCGCGGTGATCGGCACGATCGTGGCGGGCTCGCTGCCCCATGTCCGCAATCTGGGACACCTGGTGCTCGCGCTGGGGCTGGTTCTGGGCATCGGGCTCGGCGCCATCGGAATCGCGCCGGGCGTGCCCGTCGCGCTCGGGATCCTGGCCGTCATGGGGCTGTGTGGCGGCTTCCTGAACGTGAGGATCATCGCGTGGCTGCAGGCCCGCGTGGATCCCGGCATGGTCGGCCGGGTGATGAGCCTGTTGATGCTGGCCAGCCTGGGCCTGGCGCCGCTCTCCTACGCGATCGCCGGCGTGCTGGTCGACGTCCACGCCACCCTCATGTTCGTGGTGGCCGGCGCCATCATCGCGGCCGCGGTCGTCACCGGCCTCGTCTCGGGGGTCGGCCAGCGCATGCGCGAGGAGGAGCCGGCATGAGCGGCCCGGCGATCGAGGCGATCGGGCTCGTCAAGGAGTTCGAGAAGGGCCGCCGCACGATCCTGCAGCGCCTGCGCCGTGAGCCGGACCGGCGCGAGCGGTTCCGGGCAGTGGACGGGATCGACCTGCGCGTCGAGCGTGGGGAGATCTTCGGCGTGCTCGGCCCCAACGGGGCGGGCAAGACGACCACGATGCGCATGCTCGCCACGCTTCTCGAGCCGAGCAGCGGAAGCGCCACGGTGCTGGGCCTGGACGTCGTGCGCCAGGCGCGCGACGTGCGGCGCCGGATGGGCGCCGTCCTCTCCGACGGGCGCAGCCTGTACTGGAAGCTGACCGCGCGCGAGAACCTCGAGTACTTCGCCGCGCTGTACCACGTGCCTGCCGGCGAGATGAAGGCACGCGTCGCTGCGGCGCTCGCGACGGTGCGTCTTGACGATCGGGCCGACGACTACGTCGAGCGCTTCAGCGCCGGCATGCGCCAGCGCCTGGTGCTCGCCCGAGCGCTGCTCCCCGATCCCGAGCTGCTGCTGCTCGACGAGCCGACAGTGGGCCTCGACCCGCAGAGCGCGCGCGACCTGCGGGACCGCGTGATCGCCCTTCGTGCCCGCGGCCGGACCGTGCTGCTGACGACGCACTACATGGAGGAGGCGGACCAGCTCTGCGATCGGATCGCGATCGTCGACCACGGGCGGGTGGTCGCGCTCGATACCCCCGCCGGCCTGAAGCGCACCATCGCCGCCACCGAGGTGGTGCGCCTCGAGGTGGGCTCCGCCCTGCCCACGGGCGGCTCCGACCAGCCGCTCATCGACCGTCTCGGACGGGGCGGTGAGGTGAAGCATGCGGCGCGCGAGAACGGCACCCTGACGGTCACGGTCCATACCCCGAGCGCGCGGGACTTCGTGCCCGCCGCCTTCGACGCCGCGCGCGCGGCGGGCGCCACCATCAACCACGTCGAAGTCGTGCCCGTGACCCTGGAGGACGTCTTCCTCTCGCTCACCGGGCGGGCGTTGCGCGAATGAGCTCGGCGGTCGCCGACCTGCGCGCGCTGGGCGCCGCCGGCCTCAAGGAGTGGCGCCTCCTGCGCCGCTACCCGAGCATGTTCATCGGATTCCTGTTCTGGCCGATTGCGCTGCCGGTCAGCTACGTCCTCCAGGCGCAGGGCTTCGCCGGCGACAGCACAGCGGCGCGCGACGCCTTCGCTGCCCGGGCGGGGACCGCGGACGTTGCCGGCTTCCTGTTCCTCGGCTGGGCCGCCTACATGTGGATCAGCATGATCCTGTGGGGCCCGGGCACCGCCCTGCGCACGGACCAGATCCGCGGGACGCTGGAGGCGGTGTTCATGACGCCCGCATCGCGGCTCGTCGTCATCTTCGGGCCGGTCGTCAGCCAGGTCGTCTGGGCGGTCTGGATGTTCAGCATCGTGGGGGCCGTGCTGACGGTCTTCTTCGGCGTCCCCATCGGCCTCGGGCAGGCCCTTCGCGCGCTCGGCGTCATCATCGTCGCCGTGCCCGCGCTGTACGGGCTGGGGGCGCTCTTCGCGGCCGTCGTGCTGCGCTTCGGCGAGGTTGGCGCCATGGTGCAGGGGGTGCGCGGCGTCTTCATGGTCCTGTGCGGGATGAGCTTCCCGATCATCATCCTCCCCGAGTGGGCGCGCACGGTGGCGCTGACCCTGCCGCCGACGTACCTCATCGCGGACCTGCGCCAGGTCCTGCTCTCCGGCGCGAGCCTCGGCGAGCTGCTGCCCGACCTGGCGATCCTGCTGGGGCTCGGCATCGGCCTGTGCGTGCTGGCGGTGTTCGCCTTCCGTCGCACCGAGCGCCACGCCCGCCGCGGCGGGTCGCTGGCGCAGTACTGACCAATGGCCGTTCGCCCCTACCTCCGACCCGGCCTGCGCGAGGACCTCGGTCTCGAGTGGCGCGCCGCTGTCGCCCTGGCGCGCAAGGAGCTGCGAATCGCGCGGCGCTACCCGCTCAACCTGGCCAACGAGGTCCTCCAGCCCCTCTACCAGTTCCTCCTGCCCAGCCTACTGCTGGGCACCACGTTCCTGGTCGGTGGCCGCGCGATCGGTCTGGAGGCATCGACCGGCACGGCCGACCTGGCGGGGTACCTGTTCCTGGGGATGATCGTCGCCGGGCTGACCGGCACGGCATTCTGGGAGATCGCGTTCAGCTTCAAGCGGGAGATGGACGCCGGCACCCTCGAGCCCGCGTGGCTGACGCCAACGCGCCCCGAGACGATGGTCATCGGGCGCGCTCTCGGCGGCCTGGTGATTGCCGGCGCTACGAGCCTGATCCTCATCGGCATCGGCTGGGTGGTGTTCGGTGCGTCGTTCTCGTCGGGGAGCTGGCTCGCCCTGCCGGCGCTGGTCATCGCGGCCTTCAGCATGATAGGCATCGGCTACCTTGTGGCTGCGGCGGTGCTCATGATCCGGGAGCCCAACTTCTTCGTCGACGCCACCAGCTTCCTGTTCGCCATGGCGTCGGGCGTGGCCTTCCCCGTCCTGGTGCTGCCCGACACGGTGCGCTGGGTGGCGTTCATGCTGCCCACGACGTACGCGCTGGACATCCTGCGCGTCCACGCCCTGGGGACGATCCCCATCGCGCCGGAGCCAGTCGAATGGCTGGCCCTGGTCGGCACCTCGCTGCTCGCAGGGTGGGCGGGGGTGGTGACCTTTCGGCGTACCGAGCATCGGCTCCGGGTGCGAGGCACGCTGGGCCAGCATTGACCGGGATGCTGCCGCTAGACTCGTGCTGAGTGGAGCCAGCAACGACGAATGACTCGGTCACGGTCATCGAGCACGCCAATTTCGCGGTTTCCGACCGCGCGGGCGACATCCTTCCGGGGAGCTACCATGGCTTCTTCGTCGACGACACCCGTTTCCTGTCACGGCTCACGCTGCGCTTCGGCGGGAAGCGCCCCGAGCCGCTCTCCACGGTCGCCGACGACCATGGGACCGCGACCTTCTACCTTGCCAACCCGGCCCTGGGACGGCTGCCGCCGAGCAGGGTCGTCATCATCCGCGACCGTTCCGTCACCGATGCCCTGACCGAGCGGGTGCGGCTGATCAGCTACGCCCCGGAGCCGCAACGGGTGCGGCTGACGATGACCGTGGCGGCCGACTTCGCCGACATCTTCGAGGTCCGCGGCTGGAAGCGCATGGCCCGCTCCATCCACCAGGAGCGCGCCGCGCGACAGCTCACCTTCCGCTACGAGCACCGTGGCTTCCGGCGCGAGACGGAGATCACCGTCGATCGCGAAGCGACGGGGTCGGACGGCGTGCTCGGCTTCGACGCGGAGCTCGAGCGGGGCGTGCCGTGGGACGTCACGATCACCGTGCGGGCGGCGCGCATCGTGCGCGGGACGCGCCGCACCCCGCCGGCCGCCAGCGTCCGCGAGCCGGACCGCGTTCGGGAGTGGCTGCGCGCTGCGCCCACCATCCTGACCGACGACGCGCGGCTGGCCGCCACGTGGCGCCAGGCGGTGAGCGACATCGGGTCGCTGCTGCTCTCCGTCGACGGCGGTGGCTTCATCCCGGCGGCGGGGATGCCGTGGTACATGGCCATCTTCGGCCGCGACTCCGCGATCACGGCGATGCAGACGATGCTGATGGGCTCGGGGGAGCTGGTGGACGGCACGCTCCGCCAGCTGGCGGCATTCCAGGGGCGATCGGTCGACGCGTTTCGCGAGGAGCAGCCGGGCAAGATTCCCCACGAGGTGCGCAACGGAGAGCTGGCGACCCTGGACCGCGTGCCACATGGCCGCTACTACGGCTCGGTCGACGCCACGCCGCTCTACGTCCTGCTCTTCCTCAAGGCGGCACGCTGGGCCGGCTGGCTGCGCGACGAGCCACGCGGGCCGCTCCTCCGGCGGCCGGCCCGGGCGAGCGGGAGCGGGCCGGAGGCCCTGCGGGCCGTGCTGCCGGCCGTCCGCGCCGCCATGGGCTGGATTGACGCACAGGCGGACGCGGACGGGCTGATCTGGTATCGCCGGCATCACCGCGGCGGGATTCGCAACCAGGTCTGGAAGGACTCCCGCGACAGCTATCGGTTCGCCGACGGGCGCATGGCGGACCCGCCGATTGCCGCGGTGGAGGTGCAGGGCTACGTGCTTGCCGCGCGCCACGGCTGGGCCGCAATCCTCGACGCGCTCGGCGAGACGGGTGAGGCGGAGCGGCAGCGCGCCCTGACCACGACGCTGGCGGCGACAGTCGAGTCCGCCTTCTGGATGCCGGACGCGGGAACCTACGCGATGGGCATTGACGGGCGGAGGCGCCAGATCGACGCGGTGACCTCCAACCCGGGCCATCTCCTCTGGGCCGGCGCGATCCCGGAGCCGCGGGCGGCAGACGTTGCCGAGCGGCTCATGGCCGGCGACATGTTCTCCGGCTGGGGGGTCCGGACCATGAGCGCCGAGATGGCGGCCTACAACCCGATCAGCTATCACAACGGGACGGTGTGGCCCCACGACAACTCCCTCATCGTCGCCGGCCTGGCCCGCTACGGCCACGGCGATGCCGCGTGGCGCATCGTCGACGCCCAGCTCGACGCCGCCACTGCCGGCCCCGACGACCGGCTTCCCGAGCTGTTCGCCGGCTTCGGCCGCACCACCACCAGCGACCTGGTGCGCTACGCGGTGGCGTGCGCGCCACAGGCATGGGCGAGCGGCGCGATCGCCCTGCATGCCGAGACGCTGCTCGGGCTTGAGCCGACATCCCGCGCGCCGCGCCAGGCACCCCTGGCGGCCGGCCCGAACGTGGAGCTGCGCGGGGTGCGGATCGGTGACTGGAGCGGCACGCTGACCAACCGACGGGCCTAGAATCGTGTCCGCGTGACCAGCGACCCATCGAACCGAGCCGCGCCCTGGTGGCAGGGCGCGGTCATCTACCAGATCTATCCCCGCTCCTACGCCGACGCAAACGGCGACGGCATCGGCGACCTCCGCGGCATCCAGCAGCACCTTGACCACGTGGTCGAGCTCGGGGCGGACGCGGTGTGGCTCTCCCCCATCTACCCGAGCCCGCTGCACGACTTCGGCTACGACATCAGCGACTACACCGATGTCGCCCCCGAGTTCGGGACCCGCGCCGACCTGGACGCACTGGTGACCGCCACCCACGCGCGCGGGCTGCGCCTCCTGCTCGACCTCGTGCCGTGCCACACCTCGATCGAGCATCCATGGTTCACCGAGGCGCGCCGCTCGCGTGACGACCCGCGGCGCGACTGGTACATCTGGGCCGACCCGGCGCCGGGCGGCGGCATCCCGAACAACTGGATCGCTGCCTTCGGCGGCTCGTCATGGACCCTTGACGACACGAGCGGCCAGTTCTACCTCCACTCCTTCTACCCCGAGCAGCCGGACCTGAACTGGCGCAACCCGGAGGTCGCGGCCGCGATCCACGACGCCATGCGCTTCTGGCTCGACCGCGGCGTGGACGGCTTCCGGGTGGATGCCATCGCCCACGCGGTGAAGGACGAGCGGCTGCGCGACAACCCGCCGGCCGCGTTCGGGCGCTCCGTGTTCGGGATCGACAGCTCCGGCCACGAGCGCCTGTGGAACGTCGAGCGCCCCGAGGTGCACGAGGTGATCCGCGGCCTGCGCCGCGTGGTCGACGAGTACGGCGGTGACCGCGTCCTGATCGGCGAGGTGTACACCCCCGCCGAGCTGCTGGCCGGCTTCCTGGGCCAGGGACGCGATGACGAGTTCCCGCTGGCCTTCAACTTCGAGCTCCTCCACACGCCATGGCGGGCCGATGCGCTGCGCCTCGCGATCGAGCGTGCCGAGGCGCTCACCCCGGCCGGCACCAACCCGACCTACGCGCTCAGCAACCACGACCAGGTGCGCCACGCCACCCGCTTCGGGACAGATGCGGTGCGCCTGGCGGCACTGCTCCTGCTCACTCTCCGCGGGACAATCACCCTGTACGCGGGCGAAGAGATCGGCCAGACCGATGCGCCGGCCCTGCCAGGGCCGCCGTTCGACCGCGCCGGCCGCGACGCCCAGCGCACCCCCATGCAGTGGACCGCGAACGGTGGCTTCACCAGTGGCACGCCGTGGCTGCCGCTCACCGATGCGGCGGAGCGGAACGTGGCCGACCAGGCCGCCGACCCGGACTCGGTTCTCTCCCTTTACCGCCGCCTGGCCGCCCTGCGCCACGCCACGCCGGCCCTCCACCACGGGGAGCAGCGCGGCCTCCTGGACCTGCCCGACGACGCGATCGGTTGGATCCGTGAGGCAGCCGGCGAGCGATTCGCAGTGCTCGGCAATCTGGGCGAGCGGCCGGTCACCATCTCGCGCCCCGAGCTGATCGGGTCCCGGGTCGTGCTGGCGACGCACGGCACACCGGACTTGGCGGGCGGCACCGTGGTCGTCGGTCCGCACAGCGGCTTCGTCATGCGGCTGGCGGAGTAACGTGCGCGCCATGAGGACTCGGCGTGCCACGTGCATGAGCGGCGCTCGATGAGACGGCCTCCCCCACCCTCCGCCCCGGAGCCGCACAACCCGGTCGATCCGCACCTCGAGGTGCGCGAGAAGCGGCAGGGCAAGCGGATGGGCGACGCCTACGTGCGCATCGTGCGCCCGTTCGAGGACACGTTCGAGCGCGGAGAAGAGGGCAACCTGATCGCCAGCGAGCGGACGGTCCTGCACCGCAAGGGCTGGACCTCGGCGTTGCGCCGGATCCGCACCGCGCTCATCGGCCGACCCATCAGCAGCGAGCGCGAAGCGCATGAGCGACTGAGCAAGAAGAAGGCGCTGGCCATCTTCTCCAGCGACAACATCAGCTCCTCGGCCTACGGACCGGAGGAGATGATGCGCGTGCTGGCCACCGCCGGCGTTGCGGCCATCGCCTGGACCCTGCCGTTGACCATCCTGATCATCGTCATGTTGGCCATCGTCGTGGGCTCGTACCGACAGACGATCAAGGCCTATCCCGAGGGCGCGTCGAGCTACATCGTCGCCAGCGACAACCTCGGCTCGATGGCCGGCGTGACCGCGGCAGCCGCGCTGATGATCGGCTACGTCGTGACCGTCGCCGTGTCGATCTCCGCGGGCGCGGCAGCGTTGACCTCCATCTTCCCGGACCTCTTCGACTGGAAAGTGGTCATCGCGGTGATCGCCGTGGTGCTTCTCACGGTGGGCAACCTGCGCGGTATCCGTGAGTCGGGCACCCTGTTCATGGCGCCGACGTACCTGTACGTGGTGGCGATCCTGGGCCTCATCGGCTGGGGTCTCCTGGAGCAGTTCACCGGCGGCCTGGCGACCTACGTTGCGCCGGTGGTCAACGAGGTGGAGGAGGTCGGCCCGCTGCAGGCGCTCTCGATCCTGCTCCTGCTCCGCGCCTTCAGCTCGGGCGCCGTGGCCCTTACCGGCGTCGAAGCCATCAGCGACGGCGTGCCCGCCTTCGAGAAGCCGGAGTGGAAGAACGCCCGCACCACCCTGACCTGGGCGGCAGCCATCTTCGCGGTCCTCTTCATCGGCATCGGGTACCTGGTCGTGGTCACCGGGATCGTGCCCGATGCCACCGAGCAGGAGACGGTCCTCTCGCAGCTGACGCGGCTCATCACCGGCGAGGGGCCGTACCTGTACCTGGTGCAGATCTCGACGGCGCTGCTGCTGGTCCTGGCGGCCAACACCAGCTTCGCTGACTTCCCCCGCCTGTCCAGCTTCCTGGCCCGCGACGGCTACCTGCCGCGCCAGTTCGCCTTCCGTGGCGAGCGCCTCGCCTTCACCACCGGCATCGTGGCGCTGGCGCTGATGGCGGTCTTCCTGATCATCGGGTTCGACGCCAAGGTGAGCGCTCTCATCCCGCTCTACACGCTCGGCGTCTTCATTGCGTTCACGCTCTCGCAGGGCGGCATGCTCATGCGCTGGTGGCGCCGCCGCGAGGAGGGCTGGCAGCGCGGACTGATCATCACCGGCCTTGGCACGCTGACCACCTTCCTGGTGATGATCGTCGTCAGCGTCAGCAACTTCACCCGCGGCGCCTGGCTGGTGGCGGTCCTCGTCCCGCTGCTGATGTGGCTCCTGATGCGCATCCACAGCCACTACCAGGGCCTCGAGCGATCGCTTTCCCTGGAGCAGATCCCGGAGGGCAAGGAGGTCGCCCCGGCGCCCATCGTCATTGTCCCGCTGGCGCGCCTCGACCGTCCCGCCCGCCAGGCGATAGCCTTCGCCAACTCGATCAGCCAGCATGCTGTGGCGGTGCATATCACCAATGATCCGGAGACCGCCGAGAAGCTGCGCGAGCGCTGGCCGGACTGGGCGGGCACCACCGAGCTCGTGGTCGTCGAGTCCCCGTATCGGGCCCTGGTCGGGCCGCTGCTGGCGTACATGGACGCCCTCCAGCAGCAGGCCCCGGAGCGCCCGATCGTGGTGGTCCTGAACGAGGTCGTTCCCAACCATTGGTGGGAGAACCTGCTGCACAACCAGACCGCGCTGCGCCTCAAGCTGCGTCTCTTCAGCCGCAAGAACACGATCGTGGCGGACGTTCCGTACCACATGAAGTAGTCGCGCCGCCCACCCCCGTGAGGCTGCGGGCACGGCTGGCGAGGGCTGGACGGAACCGTTTACCATGCTAAGCGTCGGTCGTCTCGACGAGCACGCGAGGCCACCGGCCTGCCGGCCGTCCGCATCGCTCGGGGTGCGGACGGCCGCACTCGTTTAGTCCGCGGAGGTACCGATGGAGCTCCTGCGCACCCCGATCACCTTCGTCGCCGCCGACGGCTCGTCCGTCCATTCGCCCATGATCCGCGCCACCGTCGGGGGCATCGACACGCTGCTCGTCCTCGACACCGGCTCGGAGGTCCACCTCCTCACCAAGGAACTGAGCGACCAGATCGGCCTGTCGCTCGCCGAGGGCGAGGAGGGGATCGACCATTCCGGTGCCACCATGCCCAGCTGGACGGCAGGCGAGGTACCGATGCTGGCTGGTGGTATCGAGCTGCCGTTGCGCGACGTGGTCGTCATACCCGCTCCTGCCCCGTTCCCCGGCTGGGGCGTCGGGGGCATCCTGAGCCCGCAGCACCTCCATCCCGATGCTTACATGGTGCTCGACCAGGTCGACGACGAGCTGCTGCTCATCGACGGTGACGCCGATGCCCTGGCCGCCTGGCTCGCCGATCGGCACCCCGGACTGATGACCCTTCGGCTGTCGCGTGACGGCACCTCGACGACCCCGGTCGTGCGCGGCGCGATCGTCCCGTTCGACGAGACGGCGGTGCTCGTCAACTCCGGCGGCAAGCACACCGAGTTCGACGTGACGGTGGTCCCCGGCCTCGCCCCCGCAGCGCCCGAGCGGCTGGGCGGCGGGGTGAGCGGGAGCGACGTGATGGGATCGGTGGTCGGAGCGCAGACCCTGGCCATCGGTGGGCTACAGGTGCCGGTGGCGGAGCTGGCGCTCCGAGAGGGGATGATCTATCCCCACGCCATGATCGGTCGCGACCTGCTGCGCGGGACGGTCGTCGCGTGTGATGCCGATCCCGCTGGCGAGCTGGTCTGGCAGGTGCCGCGCCGCTGAACAAGGCGACGCCGAGGCAGTGTGCAACCACCACCCCGGCGCCTGTCCCGCACGCCCATCAGCACGGGAGTGCGGGATGCCTCCAATCCTACCTGCCCTGGTCAGACGTGATCCGTGCGGCGTGGGCCCGTGACATGAAACAAGGCCGAGCTGGAGTGGCTACCTCCTGCTCGACCTCTGGCCCGGCTCCTGAAGTTCCCAGGAGACGAGATGCCCCAATTCTACGCGACGCGATTGGAGCCACCCGAGCGCCGCGCCGCCCGGTCTCGAAGATCGTAGATGCAGGTCCGTGACGGCTTGCCAGACGCGAAGGTGGATGCGCGTAGCACCGGTCGAACACCAAGCGGGGTCGGTGGATTCGGCGGGTCGGGCGGGCCCCATGCACAGGGCCAGCGCCCCATGCGACCGAGCGGCGGTGATACATAGCGTCCTGACGTCCGTACCTCATGCATCAACCAGGCGCGTCTGCCGAGAGGCGTGTCAACTCGCACGAGGTCCTCCCAATGAGACGAGCCCTGTTCGCAATGCTCAGCGCCAGCGCGCTGGTGGCCCTGGTGGCCATGCCCGCCGCGGCAGCCCATGGTGGCGAGCCCACCGTGGTGGTCATGCAGCACATCTGCAATCCCGATATCCAGAGCGAGGCCGACTTCGCGGCCGTCGAGGATGCCGGAGCTGGCGGTCAGCCCGGTGGCGAGGGCACCCTGCCCGGCCTGGTGGCAACCGTCCTGGCGTGCCCGGCGGTCGTGCTGAGCAGCGATACCCCGACAGACGGGATCGGTGCCACCCCGACCGACTTCGAATACAGCGTCGCTGACAGCGACGGCAGCACCTACTCGCTTTCCGCCGACGGCATGCTGATGGCCGCCAAGCTATGCGAGACCGACATTGACCTCGATGCCGATGGCGACGGAACGAAGAGCCCCGACACCTGCCTCGATGTCAGCATGTACAGCTTCTCCCCCATCGCCGAAGGCGCCGTGACGGTCACCCAGACCGCTGCCGTCGGTGACTCGCGCTTCGGCGCCATCCGCTTCACCCCGGCCAGCACCGATGAGATGGCACTCATCAGCGCCGCGAATGGTGTGATCGAGCTGGACACAGCGGCTGACACCCAGGTGGACAGCCCGCCCCTGCCACTGGACGAGTACAACGACGACGTCGTCGTCGCCCACATCTACAACTTCCAGAACGTCGCCGCCGCCCCGTCGGCCGACCCTGGCGCCTCGATGGGCACCTCCGCCACCGCGGATGGCTCCCCGAGCACGCCGGGCACGTTGCCTCTGCTGGTCATCGCCCTGTTTGGTGCGATGGTTGCCGGCGGCGCGCTGGTCCTGGTTCGCAACGGCCGCTAGTCGGCCCACCTAGTCCAGAAAAGGCGCCCGGCTGCGGCCGGGCGCCTTCTGCACGCCACCTGAACGCCAGGGCTGAACGACGGGCTCTTCCTCGCCGCCCCGGGGACCAGCGGGTATCCAGAGTCCGGTGTGGCTGGGGGGATGGCGCGCCCGGAGGGATTCGAACCCCCGACCTGCTGATCCGAAGTCAGCTGCTCTATCCACTGAGCTACGGGCGCCGTGCCACGTGATTCTACGTGGATGGGGCCAGGAGCAGGCGATACACGTCGATGGGGCGGTCGAGGCCCTTGACCTCGCGAGGCCCCAGCCATTCGAAGGCGAGGCCGCTGCCATCGGCGAGGCCGACGGTGACTGGGGAAGCGACCACAGCGGAGGGACCTGCCAGCGCCATCAGACGGGCCACGACGTGCACCGCCACGCCCCCGATGTCGCGGCCCATGGGCTCGATCTCCCCGGTGTGGATCCCAATCCGCACGGCCACCCCAGAGCCCGCCAGCGCGGCGATGATCGCGGCACCGCAGCGCAGTGCCGCCACCGCACTTCGGAATGTCGCCAAGAATCCGTCGCCGGTGGTATTCACCTCGGAGCCGCCGAAGCGCAACAGCTGGGCGCGTACCAGCCGGTTGTGATCGGCCAGCACCTGCTTCCAGGCGCCGTCGCCGAGCTGCTGCGCGGTCCGGGTGGAGTCGACGATATCGGTCATCAGCAGTGTCGAGACGATGCGCTCGTGCTCGCGCGGCATGCCGATGGCATCGCTGTTCCCGGCGAAGTCGAGGATGTGCACCGGCTCGTCGCCGACGACCCAGGCGTCGTGACCGGGCGGGATGTCTCCCACGTCGAGCGGCCCGAACTCCACCTCCTCGCCGTCGTCCATGCGCACGGCGAATCGGCCCGACAGGAAGACCTGGACGTGGTGCACCGGGCACGAGGTCGTCCCGGCACCCGGCCCCATGTGCGTCGACCAGCGCCAACCGGGCTGCTCCACGCCATACCCGATCGTGTGCGAGCCGATGCGCGCGACCCGAATCTCGGCGAGCGGCAGATCGCGGAGCGCATCGGGGTCGTCGAAGCTCCGGCGCCTGATGGAACCCATGGCTCCATGGTGCAACCCGAGCGCAAGCGGCGAGCGAGTTGGGATACTGGATGCGTGACGAGCTGCGGAGCGTGGCGATGACCGAACACGCTGTGGTGGTAGCAGGAGCGGGGCCTACCGGGCTCATGTTGGCGGGCGAGCTCGCGCTGGCCGGAGTCGACGTTGTGGTGCTCGAGCGACGCCCTACCCAGGACCTCGCCGGTTCCCGCGCGGGCGGGCTGCACGCGCGCACCATCGAGGTGCTCGATCAGCGCGGCATCGCCGATCGGTTCCTCGAGGAGGGCCAGAAGGCGCAGGTCGCCGGGTTCGGCAGCGTACGGCTGGACATCGGCGACTTCCCCACCCGACACCCCTACGGGCTGGGGCTCTGGCAGAACCACGTCGAGCGAATCCTGGCAGGCTGGGTCGTCGAGCTGGGCGTACCGATCCACTGCGGCGTCGCGGTCACCGGCTTCACCCAGGATGAGGCGGGCGTCGACGTGACGCTCTCCGACGGCCGGTCGTCTGCGGGCGGATACCTGGTCGGGTGCGATGGAGGACGCAGCCTGATCCGCAAGGCGGCCGGCATCGATTTTCCTGGCTGGGATGCGACCACGAGCAGCCTGATCGCCCAGGTCGAGATGGCCGAGGAGCCGGAGCTGGGCATCCGTCGCGACGCCAGCGGCACCCATGCCCTGGGCAAGGTCGATTACGAGGTCCGGATGGCAAAGTCGTCTACCGCGAGGGCGGGCTCGTGGGCGTGATGCTCACCGAGGCGAGCGTCGGTGCCACGTCCGAGCCCACGCTTCGAGGACCTGCAGCGAGCGGCTCATCGCCGTCTACGGCACCGACTTCGGCATCCACAGCCCGACCTGGATCTCGCGGTTCACCGATGCGACCCGGCAGGCTGCCGCCTATCGGAATGGCCGCGTCCTGCTCGCCGGCGACGCGGCGCACATCCATTCCCCCGTCGGTGGCCAGGGCCTCAACCTCGGCGTCCAGGACGCGGTGAACCTGGGGTGGAAGCTGGCGCAGGTGGTGCAGCGGACTGTCCCCGGGAGGCCTGCTCGACACGTACCACGCCGAGCGACACCCGGTGGCCGCGCGCGTGCTGCGCACCACCATGGCCCAGGTCGCGCTGATGCGCACCGACGATCGCACCGAGGCCCTGCGCGAGAGCGTCGCGGAGCTGCTCGGCATGGACGAGCCGCGGCGACGTTTCGCCGGGATGATGTCCGGCCTCGACATCCACTACGACCTTGGCGAGGGGCATCCCCTGCTCGGCCGCCGCATGCCGGACCTCGAGGTGGACACCGCCGACGGCACGCTCCGCGTCTTCACCCTGCTGCACCACGCTCGTCCGGTCCTGCTCAACCTCGGCCAGGCGGGCGCCCTCGATATCACGCCGTGGGGAGATCGCGTTCGGACGGTCGAGGCGCGCTACGCCGGCGCGTGGGACCTCCCCGTCGTCGGCACCGTGCCCGCCCCATCGGCCGTGCTCATCCGACCGGATGGCCATGTGGCTTGGGTGGGAAACGGTGACGGGGCGGGTCTCACTGACGCCCTTGTCACCTGGTTCGGGGCGCCTGTCGCGGCGTAGGCGGGATCTGTCAGCCCTTCGACGTCAGGATCTTGTCGGCCTTGCGGTTGATGCGTTCGAACTCGTCCTTCGTGAGGTTGCCGTCCTTGCGCTGCTTGCGCGACAGCCGCCTGGCACTGATTGCATGGCCCTCGTCGGGCATCGGGTAGTTCCCGGTCTCCCTCTTGGCGGACTCCGAGCGTGCCTTCTCCGGAAGGCCGAACTCCCTTGCCGGGAGCTTGGCTCGCGCACTGGCGGTCAGCTTTGCCATGGGTGCACCTCCTGGGCGCTCCCACCGCACCGATGATGCCAACGTGTGGGACGGGATGCGCCTGGCGTCGATGGGGGCATCGTCGTAACGGGTCCCGTATGCACGGGGTGACGGACCATCCCAAGGAGATCCTGGTGAAGCACATCTTCCCGTTCAGCCCGATGCGCGCGCTGCCCGTGCTCGTGGCCCTCGTCCTCGTGCTTGCTGCCTGCAGCAGCACGGGCAGTGGCAGCAGCAGCGCATCGGCCAGCGCGTCGGCCAGCACCGCCTCCGCATCGGAGGGTGCCTCCGAATCGGGGGAGGCCTCTGAATCGGCGAGCGCCGGCGACGAGTACTCGCTCGACCTCGCGACCTCCGACCTCGGCGACATCCTGGTCGACCAGGACGGCATGACCGTCTACCGGTTCGTGCCCGACACGGAGGGCGCCAGCACGTGCACCGGTGGCTGCCTCGAGAACTGGCCGGCGGTGGCGGTGGACGATGGCGAATCGATCTCCGCCGGCGACGGCGTCACTGCCGAGGTGGACACCTTCACCCGCGACGACGGGACCGTCCAGGCGACGGTCAACGGCTTCCCGGTCTACTACTTTGCCAACGATGCCGCCGCGGGCGACACGAACGGCCAGGGTGTCGGGGGCAACTGGTACGTGGTCGGTGCCGACGGAGAGATGATTCGGTAGGACGCAGGCGGGACGGCGTGCGCGCGACGCGAGCCGCCCCGCCGCCGCGCCCGCCTCAGCGGAGGCGCCCGGCGGTCCCTCGCGTGTGGGCGACGTAGGCGACGCCGACACCCCCCACGATCAGCAGCACCCCGGGCAGGTCGAGATCGGTCGCCAGGACCACCAGCAGACCGATGAGGCTGATCGCCAAGCCCAGCAGCAGGGCCAGTACGTCGCGCATACGTCCTTTCCGGAGGAGGTGGCGCCGGGGCGGGGCAGCCGCGCCGGCTGTCGGGCATCGTCGCGCCGCGCGCGGCGCATCGGTATGGCCCGATCGGTGAACCCGGGCAGGACGTCCGGCGGGGCTACCAGAGCGCCAGGCCGGTCGCCTCGTCGTGGGTGCGGACCAGGGAGATATCGGTCCACTCGGTGATCGTGACCTCGGCGACGAACACGACCGTGCCGCGCACCAGGTGGCCCGTCACCGCCCCGCCCGACGCGTCGCCGAACGAGCAGTGCGCATGCAGGAACGGCTTGCCGTCGCGCAGGGAGATGTTGCCGATGAATCCGGCGATCTCGTGGTGGGCGACGGAATGCAGCTCGTCGTACGCCTGCTTCTCCTGGTCGTAGTAGGCGAACGCGGCGCGGGTGGCCGCGCCGACGACGGTGACGTGGGCGGCCAGGATTCCCTGTTCCGCGCAGATGCGCTCGATCTCCTCGACGAGGTCTGACCCGGTCGCCAGTCGGCCGACGAAGGTGCGGCCCGGCGTGGTCTGCCAGAAGCGGGTGGGGGGTGCCATCGGTGTGGTCTGCTCCTATTCGAAGTGCTTGAGGCTGGCGACGATCGGCTGGCGCGCCGCCAGGCGAGCCGGGTAGAGGCCAGCCACCGCGGCGACCCCGATGCCCAGCAGGAAGGTGGCGATCAACAACGGCCACGGCACGCTCAGCCCGGCGGCGAAATCGCGTGGCGCTCCGGCGATGATCATCGCCCACGCCACTGCCAGTCCCGTGCCGGTCGCCAGCACGCCGCCGATGGCACCCAGGATGGCCGCCTCCGAGACGACCATGGCCTGCACCTGGCCGACGGTCATCCCGTGCGCCCTGAGGATGGCGATCTCCCGGGCGCGCTCGACGACCCCCACGGACAGGGCGTTGAGGATGCCCGCCGCCGAGACGACGACCGCGATGAGGGCCAGCACGTCGAACAGGCCAATGAGCCGGTCGAATGATCGCGCCAGCTCCCCGGCCAGCTGGATGGCGTCGATCGGCTCGGCGGCGAGCTGCTGGGCCGTGTCGCCCACTGCCTGGCGAAAGGCGGCGGGCGAGACGCCAGGCGCGGGGACCATGGCCCACAGGCCGGCGATGGTCACGCCGAACTGCGCCGCCGCGTCCGGCAGCGAGACGATGATCGCGCCGTCCGGCGAGCGCGCGGGCAGGGTGTAGGCGATCACGCCGACCACAGTGAACGGGCTCGGCGCTGCGCCTGGCTGGCCCAGCTCCAGGGTGTCGCCCAGCGCCAGGCCGTCGCGGGTTGCCATTGGCTCGGGCACCAGCACGGCCCCGCCCTCACGCAGGGCATTGAACGCCGCCGCCCGGTTGCCCGCGGTGAAGATGAACGAGCCCGCGTCCTGGAAGACGGTCGGGTCGATCCCGGCCATGCTCACCTCGCGAGCCAGCGCGCCGTCGGTGACCACGGCCGGGAACTCGGCGATCGGGCTCGTTGCGACCACGCCGGGGGTCTGGGTGAAGGTGGGCCGGAACGCTTCGATCTCCTCCGGCAGTGCCAGCCGGATCGCCGTTCCCCCGGGCAGGACCGATGCGATCCAGCGTGATGCCGTCATCCGCGCGCTGTCGGCCACGGTGCCGAGGGCGATGACCGACGCCAGGGCGATCATCAGCGCCCCCACCGTGAGGCCGGTACGCACCCGATCGCGCCCAAGGTTGGCGCGTCCCAGCATCCCCTCCGCGCCGAAGAACCATTCGAACGGACGACCCAGGATGCGACCCAACGGCAGGAGCAGCCAGGCCGATGCCACCGCCCCACCCACGAGGAGGGCGAGGGCCAGCAGGATGGCGGGGATGGGTGCCGAGCCGCGCTCGAACGGGTAGAACACGATCCCGACCAGCACCACCGCCAGCTCGAGCAGCACGATCCAGCGCAGGCGCTGCCGAAGCGATCCGCCGGGGCGCAGGGTGGGACGCAGCGCGACGAGCGGGCTGGTGCGCGCCGCCTGCATCGCCGGCACCGCCGAGCCCGCCGCAGTGACCGCGATGCCCATCCCGGCGGCCAGAGCGAGGGCCGGGAGGTTGAGCGGCAGGCCGTCAACGAGCACGGCGCGCGTGGAGCGCAGGAACCCGATCATCAGCGCCGCCAGGCCGATCCCACCGACCACCCCCAGCAGGGCGCCGGCCGCCCCAAAGAACAGGCCCTGGCGGACGAACAGGCCGACCACCTGGCGCCCTGTCGTGCCCGCCGCACGCAGCAGGCCGATCTCCCGCATCCGCTCGGTGAGGGTCATGGCCAGCGTGTTGGCGACCAGGAACGCGCCGACCACCAGCGAGACCAGCCCGAATAGAAAGGCGATGGGCGCGAAGGCGGTCTGCGCCCTCGCGAAGCGGGCGGCGGCGTCGGCTGCCGTCTCGACCACGAACGCCTCGCGCAGGTCGCTGTCGAGGGCCGCCTGCACATCCGCCTCGCGGCCCTCCTGGACGACGAGGTCCACCGATGCGACCGGGGCAGGATTTGCGAGCGAGGCGTCGAGCTGGTCGCGGCTGACCAGCATCACCTCGCCCTGCTCGAGCGCCCCGAAGCCGAGGTCGTCGATGAGCCCGACGATCACCAGCGCCGGCGCCTCCGGCAGCCGCCCGACGATGAGCAGCTGGTCGCCTACCTGCTGGTCGTGCTCCGCCGCCCAGCGCGCGTTGAGCAGCACGCCGGTCGGATCGGCTGCCGAGAGCGGCGTGCCCGCCACCAGGTGCGGGTCGCGCACCTCCGCCTCGAGGGTCGGGTCGACGGCGATGGCGACGAGCCCGAAGACCTGCTCCTCGGGTCCGGGCGGCGTGGACAGGGTGAGCCGCCGCTCGCCGACCGGCGCGGCCGTGGTGACCCCCGGCACGCGACGCAGGGCATTGACCGCACGCGGCGTGAAGCCGGCGGAGTCGAAGGCGCGGACGCGGATGGTGGCATTGCCGAGCAGCTCCTGGGCGGCGCGGCGAACGGCATCGCCGGCGGCCTGGTTGGCGATGAGCGTGGCCGCCACCACCGCCACCCCGACGGCAATCGAGATGACGGTCAGCGCGCTGCGCAGCGGGCGGGCTGCCACGCCGCGCCAGGCGAGCGAGGCGAACCGCATCGGTCCTACAGGCCGAGCGCGGAGAGGCGGCGGATCAGGCCGGCTGGTGCGTGCTCGCGACGCCGGCCCAGCTGGATCTCGTCACGCACCGAGCCGTCACGGATGACGAAGACCCGATCCGCGTACGCGGCGGCGCGCGCGTCGTGGGTGACCAGCACGATCGTCTGGCCGAGCCGGTCGCACGAGTCCCACAGCAGGTCCAGGATCTCCGCGCCGGTGGTGTAGTCGAGGTTGCCGGTCGGCTCGTCGGCCAGCAGGATCGCGGGTGAGGGTGCCAGCGCCCGGGCCAGCGCGACCCGCTGCTGCTCCCCTGCCGAGAGCTGGTCGGGCCGATGGTCCGCCTTGTGCGCCAGGCCCACCAGCTCGAGAAGCTCGTCGACACGAGGCCGGTGCTCGCCCACCGAGCCCCCCGCGATGAGGAACGGCAGGGCCACGTTCTCCGCCACGCTCAGGAGCGGGATGAGGTTGAAGAACTGGAAGACGAAGCCCGTCTTGGCGCGGCGAGTGAGGGTGCGCTGCTCATCGTCGAGGGCAGTGATGTCAATCCCGTCGATCACCACCGTTCCGCTGGTCGGGGAGTCGAGCCCGCCCAGGAGCTGGAGCATGGTGCTCTTGCCGGACCCGGAGGGGCCCATCAGGGCGACGAACTCGCCGCGGGCGACCGAGATGGAGGTGTCGCGCAGGGCCTCCACGTCACCGGTGCCGAGCGGGTACGTCTTGGCGAGGTCGCGCGCCTCGAGGATCAGGGACGTCACGCGATGGAGTCTACCGGTTGCCGGTCGGACGCTCCCCCGCGTCCGTCCGCCGTCAGTTGAGGGTGAAGCCGATCACTCCGCCGAGCACGCCCTGCACGAAGCCCGCGTCCGATGTGCTCGCGGCGATGACGCGCAGGCTGCCGGTGGGGGCGGACTGGGTGGCGTCACCGCGCGGCCAGGCAGCGTCGAGCGGAAGGGCGCGAACCGCGTGTGCCGACCAGCCGTGCTGGCGGGCAGCGACGGGAGCTGCCCCATCGAATGGCGCGGAGGGGGTTGGACGCACCGGGGTCGGCATCGACACAACCTTGGGCGCCGGATCCGGGGCAGCTGCGGGGCTTGCGGGGGCCGCCGGGCGACTCACCGTGCCTGTCGAGCCACCACCGCCGCCCGAGCTCGGAGGTCGCGGCGTGGAGGTCGGGGGCGGCGGGGCGGGCGTCGAGGAGAGCGCCTGCATGAACAGCTCGGTGTAGAAGCGCGGGCTGCGAATGGCGCCCAGGAAGCTCACGTTGTCCGCCGCGTAGGCGCCGATGCCCCCATGGGTCCATTCGCCGTTGAGAATGTTGGCGCGGTGCCCGGGCGAGGCCATGAAGCCCTCGTGGATCTTGACCGGCGAGTCCGCGTCGCTCATGCCGTTGTTCCAGCCGATGTTCTCGCCGCCGTATCGGTATGAGAGTCCGTTCGTGTCATACCAGTGGTAGACCTGATAGCCGCTGCCCGCGACGGTGTGATCGAAGTAGTTGCGCTGCACCTGGTCCTGGGAGCGCCAGCGTGCGAGCCCCACCAGCGTCGAATGGCCCTGGAGGACGCGGAGCCCGTTGTTGGCGCGCGCACCGTTGGTCAGCTGCCAGACGGTGCCCTCGGCGCCCGACTGGTTCCAGCCCGTCGTCAGGGGCGCCTGCCACGTCGCGAGGAGCGCCGCTCCGAGGAGGGCGGTGCTGCCCAGCAGGGCGGCACGGGCGACGGCGTGGCGGGCGCGTCGCGGGAAGTGGTCGGTCATCGGTTGTGCTCCTGGCGAGGCCGCTGGGGCCATTCGTTCGTCAGCCACCATGGTCGCGGCGCCGGGCGGTCAGGTCAGTAGGCGGGTCGTCCGGGTCCGGGCCATGACCTGGGGGTGGCTGAGTCAGGGGACGCGGCAGGACCATCGGGGGGCAGCGCATCCGGCCGGCCGCCGGATGGGCGACCATGGACCCATGCGGCTCGCCTTCCACCCGACCCCGGACCCCATTGACCCGCGGCGGCGGACCATCGCCCTGCTGCACGGGCTGACGGCATCGTCCCGCACGTGGTGGCGCGTCGCGCCGGCGCTCGCGGACGCCGGATGGCAGGTGCTCGCACTCGACCTGCGCTGCCACGGGTCGTCCGGCTGCGAGGAGCCGATTGGTCGCTGGGACGCCGCCGACGACGTCGTTGAGACCCTCGCCACGGTGCTTGGCAGCGCCCGCGTCGACGTGCTGTGGGGTCATTCGCTCGGCGCCCGCACGGCGCTTCAGATCCTTGCCCGCCACCCGGGCACGGCGGACCGCGCCGTGCTGGAGGACCCACCGGGCGTCCGCGCCGACCGCACTGAGCAGATCGCCCGCTGGCGGCATGAGACGGCGCTGGCGCGGGCCGATCCCGCCGCCTACGCCGCCGAGGTGCGCGCCATGGACCCCTCCCTCGGTGCACGGGATGTGCAGGTCGTGGTGGCCGACGTCGCCGACTGTCGCATCGAGCCGATCATCACGGCGATCCAGGGTGGCCTGGCGATGGCCGATCCAGCGGACGAGCTGATGGCGCTCGTGCGCCAGCCAACCCTGCTGCTTCTGGCGGAGGAGGAGCGGTCCGGCCTCACCGGCGAGGCTCGCGCCCAGGCCATCGCGCGTCTGCCAGCCGGGTCGCGGACCGTGGTCTTCGAGAGTGGCCATACCGTCCACCGCGAGCTGCCGGACTCCTACCTCGGCACCGTCCTGGAGTGGCTCCCCTGATACTCCCCCGGGGTATTTGACAGCACCGGCTCACCGTCACCACAATGGCCGCATGCCTGCGCTCGAGATCGTCCAGCTGCCCATCGAGGGGATGACCTGCGCGTCGTGCGTCAACCGCATCGAGCGCTTCGTCAATCGCGTCGACGGCGTCAGCGAGGCAACCGTCAACCTGGCCACCGAGCAGGCACGCGTGGCGTTCGACCCGTCGCTGACCAGCGTCGACGCGGTCAAGGGCGCGGTTCGCGAAGCCGGCTACGAGGTCGTCGAGCAGGCAGCCGCCGGCGGCGAAGCCGAGGACCTGGATGTGGCACGTGGCCGCGAGATGAACGAGCTGCGCCAGAAATGGATGGTCAGCCTCGCCATCGGTCTGGCCATGATGGCGCTGATGTACCTCCCGATCGGCGTGGAGCGGACGCTGCTGGCTCCCCTGCTGCTGATCGCGGCGACCGTGGTGCAGACATGGGCAGGCGCGACGTTCTACCGCGCCGCGTGGCGCGCCGGCCGCCACGGGTCGGCCAACATGAACACGCTGGTTGCGGTGGGCACGAGCGTGGCGTACGGCTACAGCGCGTTCGTCACCCTGTGGCCGACGGTGGCCGCGGACCTCGGCCTGCCGGCGCAGCTCTACTACGAGACGGCGGTGATCATCGTTGCACTCGTGCTCCTGGGCCGCTGGCTGGAGGCTCGCGCGAAGCGCCAGACCGGTGCCGCGGTGCGCGCGCTGATGGAGCTCCAGCCGCCGTTGGCCCACGTGGTCCGTGACGGCGTGGAGTTCGACGTGCCGATCGAGGGGGTGCACGTCGGCGACACCGTCCGCGTCCGGCCCGGCGACCGCATCCCGGTCGACGGCGTCGTGGCCGATGGCCGCTCGGCGGTCGACGAGAGCATGCTGACCGGGGAGAGCGTGCCGGTCGACAAGGCACCAGGCGACGAGGTCATCGGGGCCACCATCAACACCTCGGGTAGCTTCCTGTTCACCGCGCGGCGGGTCGGTACCGACACGGCGCTCGCCCAGATCGTGCGCCTGGTGACCGATGCGCAGGGCTCGAAGGCACCGGTCCAGCGGCTCGCCGACCGCATCGCCGAGATCTTCGTGCCCGTCGTGCTGGCGGTGGCGGCGCTCACCTTCCTTGGCTGGCTGATCCTTGGGCCGTCCCCCGCATTCGCGCTGACGACCGCCATCTCTGTGCTGATCATCGCCTGTCCCTGCGCGCTGGGCCTTGCCACGCCGACGGCGATCATGGTCGGCACCGGCAAGGCCGCCGAGCACGGCGTGCTGATCGGCGGTGGTGAGGCGCTCGAGGCGGCACGCGCGATCACCGCGATCGTGCTCGACAAGACAGGCACCCTGACCCGCGGCCGCCCGGAAGTGACGGGTCTGCACCCAGCTGACCGCGTGACCGAGGAGGAGCTGCTGCGCCTGGCGGCGGCCGCCGAGACCGGCAGCGAGCACCCGCTCGGACGCGCGGTGGTCGCCGCGGCGGCGCTCCGCGGGATTGCGGTGCCACGCTCCGCGGACTTCGCAGCGGCAGCCGGCGCGGGCGTCACCGCGACCGTCGAAGGGCGACGCCTGGCGGTCGGCACGGCGCTGCACGCCGGCACTGGCGACGCGGTCGCGGACGACATTGCCGCGGCGGGCGGGACACCCATGGTGGTGAGCGCCGACGGCGTACTGCTCGGCGCGATCGGCGTGGCGGACATCATCCGGCCCGAGTCACGCGCCGTCGTGGAGCAGCTGCGCGCCCTGGGGCTCGAGGTGTGGATGCTCACCGGCGACCGGCGGCGAACCGCGGAGGCGCTGGCGACCGAGGCCGGGATCCCCGCGGACCGCGTGCTCGCCGAGGTCCGCCCCGAGGGCAAGGCCGCCGCCATCCGATCGCTTCAGGAGCGGGGGGCCACCGTCGCCATGGTCGGCGACGGCATCAACGACGCGCCCGCGCTCGCCGCGGCGGACCTGGGTATCGCCATCGGCACTGGTTCCGACGTGGCGCTGGCCGCGTCGGACATCACGCTTGTCGGGGGCGACCTGCGCGGGATTGTCACGGCCATCGGTCTCTCGCGGCGCACGGTCGGCGTCATCCGCCAGGGACTGGCGTGGGCATTCGGCTACAACGTGCTCCTCATCCCGGTCGCCATGGGACTGCTGTACCCGCCCTTCGGGCTCCTGCTCAACCCGGTGATCGCCGCTGCCGCCATGGCGATGAGCAGCGTCAGCGTCGTCACCAACGCCCTGCGCCTGCGTGCGTTCCGACCGCCGGCCAGCGCGGCCGCAATCCTGCACCCCGGCATCGGTACGCGCGTGCGCGACGTTGGCTTCCTCGTCGCCACCGGCCTGGTCGCCGTGGTGATCGGCGGTGCGGCCGTCGTCCTGGCCAACCCCGCCCATGCCGATGCGACCGCCAGTCCATCGGTCCAACCCATGGAGGAGATGCAATGACCGATTCCGCCACCGCCCTCGATCCCGTCTGCGGGATGACTGTCGACACCGCCGAGGCGAGCGCCAAGGGCCTGACCGCCGACTACCAGGGCACCGCCTACCACTTCTGCGGCCGGGGCTGCTTCCTGGATTTCACCGAGAACCCGGAGCCGTACTTCGCCGAGGGCTACACCCCGTCGATGTAGTCACAGCTCCTCGATGGCGCCGTCATACCCCACGTTCGGCGTCGGGACGGGAGGGGCCGGCGTGACGGTGCGCACCTCAGGGTGCGGAAACCCGCCGAGGCTCGCGTTGCCGAGCGCAAGGAGCGCGATCAGCAGGACGCTGGCAAGGGGCGGTGCCACCGGGAAGCGCACCGCGGCATAGGCGCAGATGGCCATTGCCAGCCAGCCCGCCGCGATCACGTACCACCGAACCCATCCGCGGCGCAGCGGGACCAGGAGCGCGCTGCCGATCAGGAAGATGCCCGCGGAAAGTGCCGGAGCGACTACCTCATCGCGCCCGCCGGCGGCCATGGCCGCCATCAGGCACCCAGCACCCACGAACGCGTGCAGGACGCGGAGCAGTGCCGCGAGGGGCGCGACTTCATCATCGAGACGGAGGTCGATGCGCGACGCGGCGGTGTGCAGGCTCATGGCTCGTTCATTGTCCCCCGCTCCGCAACCCGCCAACTGGGCGGGGCGGGGCGC
Organism: uncultured Chloroflexia bacterium; assembly: GCA_963781555.1. Lineage (GTDB taxonomy): Bacteria > Chloroflexota > Limnocylindria > QHBO01 > QHBO01 > JAICQM01. Next base: position 800,489 of record CAWAGB010000006.1, read on the forward strand.
TACCCTTTCGCCCATGTCACACGGCCAGGTGGTGGTCGGCATCGACAACGGCGCCACCAAGAACAATGCGACGGTCCTGACCCTCGACGGGCGGTACCTCGTCGACCGCATGCACGAGGTACCGAGCCGCGTGGCGGATGGGCCGACAGTGGCGGTCGAGGCGATGGTGGCGGCCATGGACCTCGCCCTTCGGGCAGCGGGCGTTGCGTTCTCGGACGTCGCCGCGGTCGGCCTCGACACGCCGGGTCCCGCGAGCGCCGACGGCGTGATCAGCGCGCTTGGCGCGACCAACTTCGCGCAGCCCGAGTGGCGTGGCTGCGACATCCGAGCGGCGCTCGAGGCGCGGATCGACCGTCCGGTGGTCTACAACAACGACGGCAACGCGGCAGCCCTGTACGCGCACCACCGGCATTTCGGGGAGCGGGCCGCGGAGGCGTCGTCCGTGACCGCGGTTGTCGGCACCGGCCTGGGTGGCGGAGTGATCGAGGCGGGACGGGTGGTTCGCGGCGCGGCCGGCCAGGCTGGTGAGCTGGGGCACATCCGGATTCCACTGGACGGCATCCTGGACGACGGCCAGCCCATCCCCACCTGTGGCTGCGGGCAGGCCGGCGACGTCGAGAGCGTCGCCTCCCTGACCGGCATTGGACGCAATCTGCTTCCCTATTGGCTGGGCCGTCACCCGGAGCATGCGCTCGCCCAGCTGCCCGCGGCCGAGGCCGCCAAGGCGGTCCGCGGCTACGGTGAGGCCGGCGACCCGCTGGCGCTGCGGATCTTCTCCCAGCAGGCGATGGCGCTCGGGCGCCTCTTCACCACGGCCGCCAACTTCACCGATCCGCTGGCCTACTTCGTGGGCGGTGGCGTCGTCGAGGCCAGGCCCGAGTTCCGCGACTGGTTCCTGGGCGAGGTCCGTGCGCACACCGCCTTGCGGCCCGAGCAGGCCGCAGTGGCGGAGTTCGCCCTGGTTGCCGACCTTGACATGGCCGGCGCACGAGGCTCAGCGGTTGCGGCGCTGGGCATCCTCAAGAGCCGCGCATAGCACGAGGCGGACGGCTTACGCCGTCCGCCTCGCAATTGCTATTCAGGGCTAGATGCGGTTGTCGCCGTCGTGCGGGTCGCCGTCGAGGTCACCGTCCTTGGCGCCCTCCTCCAGCTTGTCACCCGCGCCGGCGCCGCCCGCGGCCCCGACCACGCCGCCGACCACGGCTCCGGGAGGACCGGCGATGGCACCACCCACGGCGGCACCACCCAGGGCACCGCTTGCGCCGCCAACGCCGGCACCGGCCTCGTCGTTGCCCTCGGACGCCTCACCGGCGATGGCGCCGCCGGCCGCACCGATGGCGCCCCCGACCGCTGCACCGACGGGGCCCCCAACCAGGCCGCCGACGACCGCGCCGCCCACGGCACCCGCGGCGCCGCCGACCGCCTCGGTGGCGTGCTCGCTATGGCCGTCGTGGTCGTGATCGTGGCCATCGTCATCGGTATGGACATGCGTATCGGTTGTGTCGACCGTTACGTCAGTGGTGCGTTCCGTGTACTGGTCCCGGTTGCGATCGTCCATTGGATCAAGCTCCTTGGTCGAAGTCAGGCAATGCCGGATGGCATCGGTAGCGGTACCAAGGCAAGCCGGGTGCCAACGCGCGCCTTGGAGCGTAGTACGGACGGGTCGCGTGCGATGGAAATTGGGGTGGCCTACGGGTTTCGAACCCGTAACCTTCGGAGCCACAATCCGATGCTCTGCCTGTTGAGCTAAGGCCACCACGCACGCCTCGCGCGCGACGAGCCGCGGGCTCGGGACGAGGCGGCGGGATTGTCCCATGCACCCCCCGGAGCGTCAAACCGATGGCGGTCTCTGACGGCGGCCGCTTGCGCGGGCCGCGCGGGCGCGTCTACGGTCGGTCGCCGCGCACCTGGCGCAGGATCAGCAGCACGAGCGCGGACCCGAGCACCGCCACCAGCAGCGCGCCCAGGAAGCCGTTCGCCTGGTCCTGGTTGAGCAATCCCGTCCAGATCCAGCCACCGAGCAGGCCGCCCACGATGCCAATGAGCATCGTGCCCAGGCAGCCATTCCGCTCACGACCCGGGACGAACCAGCCGGCGATGGCACCCGCCAGCAGACCGATGACAATCCAACCGATGAAACTCATGCCCTCCGGCATCTGGCGATCTCCTTCTGCTGCGTTGTCGTCCGCTGCGTGCGCGGGGCCCCGCATACAGCATGCCGGATCAGCCCGGCGCGCCGGGCCCTGAGACCGGCGTGGTGAGGTCGGCGATCACCGCGCCGTTGGTCAGCTCGGCGGCGAAGCGCTGCAGTGCCGGCTGCGGGCCGCCGTCGAGTGGCTGGCCATCGAGGGACCACCGTCGGCCGTCGCAGTCCACCAGCGAGGCTGCCTCCGCGGCGACGGTTACTGCGCACGGGTTGACGGTCGACCAGGCGTTGACGACCGAGACCTGGCTGCCGGGAAGCTGGGCCACGATCACGGTGATGGCCACGCGACCTGTTTCATTGCGCTCGCCGAGCAGACCACGCGACATGGTGAGCAGCACCGGGCGCGTGACCGGACCGGCGACCAGCTCCCCGGCCGACGCCACGCCGAGGTTGTTGTCGCCACGTGGCGGGGCGAGCGAGAAGATGGCCGGGCGGATGAGGAGCATCAGCCCCACGATCGCGACGAAGGCGATGATTCCCCCGATAAGCGCGCTGCGCAGCGGGAGCGGTGGCGGCGGATCGTAGGCGCGGTCATGGGTCATTCGACGGGCACCAGCTCGACGACGGTGGCCCCGGTGCAGTTGTAGAGCAGCGTCGGGCCGTGGGTCACGCAGCGCGAGTCGAGCCCGCGGCGGATGAGGGCGGTATGACCGTGGAGCCACAGGGGCGGCCGGAGGCGTTCGACCAGCCAGCGGAAGGCGCTGAAGCCGCGATGGGCGTGATCTGGCGCGTCGTTCAGGCCGCGCGGTGCCGCATGGGTCACCACCAGGACGGGGTGGCGCCGCACCCGGAGGCGTGCCAGCAGCACGCGCCACCACATGGCCGCGGCGCTCATCTGCATCCGGCCCCCGGCGTTGTACCGCGGCGAGCCGGAGAAGCCCATCAGGGTCACGCCCTGCTCCTGCACGGGCCGGCCGTCGGGCATCGGCTCGGGGAGCATGCCGCGCTCGTTGGCCAGCCAGGCGCTCCCGACGTCGTGGTTGCCACGGACGTAGCGCAGCGGCGCGCCGAACGCATCGGCCACGAACGACAGGTACGGCGGCTCCAGGTCACCGGCACCGACCACCAGGTCGATAGGCCCCATGGCCGCGCGGCTCTCCCGACTGTCGAGCGAGCCCGCCTCCTCGTCCGAGACAGCCAGGATGCGGAACGGCCGGCCCTCGCGGTCCGCGAAGAGCTGGGCATCCGGCCACGGAACGCGCAGGCGATGGCTCACGAATCGCCCTCCGTATCGGCATCGGGGAGAGTCAGCCCATCGTCACCGCGCAGCAGGTCGGAACGGCTCACCGAGTCCGAATCCGGGCGATGCACGAGCGTCCGCGTCAGCCGGCCCGTCGCCGCCTGGCGCAGCTCGTCATTGCCGGAGACTGACCCGGCCACCGAGTGCGGCGGCCGCATCGACGAGTCGACACCGGGCAGGAGCAGCTCGACCACATCCGCGTCGAGGCCCACGACCCCGCTGCGGAGCGCCGCCGCCACCCGGTTGTGACCGTCGACCACCCAGTAGTCGCGGCCGACCCGCAGCAGGTCGACGGGCGGCAGCGTCACCAGCTGCTGCATGGCCCGGTTGAGGCGCTGCCATCTGCCCGCCCAGTTGCGACCGCGGAGCTGCGGCAGCGGCCGGAAGTCGTCCGTGTTCTGCGAGGGGTGGCGCGCGGTACCCACGATGCGGTCGACGGACACGACCTGCACGCCGAGCGGGCGACGGGTCGCCGAGGCGGCGTGCGGGTATCGGTCGTAGAGCGAGGGAAGGATCCGGGGGCGTCCCATGGAGCGGAGGCGCCGGCCGATCTCGCGGACGGGTTGCATGCGATCACGTGTGAACTGGAGGGGGCTGGACAGTGCTGCGTACTATGATGCCCCGACGCGCGATCGTGGGCTGAGCGCACGGGCGGCACTCTGCCGACCGCCCCACCAGGAGGAGGACCAGAGGAGACCGATGGCGACTGTCACGTTCGACCACCTCACGAAGCGGTACGGCAACGAGTTCACTGCCGTCAAGGATCTCAATCTCGAGATCAAGGACGGCGAGTTTCTGGTCCTGGTCGGGCCGTCCGGCTGCGGCAAGACGACCGCGCTGCGCTGCGTCGCCGGCCTCGAGGACATCACTGACGGTCGCCTGCTGATCGGCGACCGGGTGGTCAACAACGTCGCTCCCAAGGATCGCGACATCGCGATGGTCTTTCAGAGCTATGCCCTCTACCCGCACATGACCGTGTTCGACAACCTGGCGTTCGGGCTCAAGCTGCGCAAGATGAAGGCGGACGAGATCAAGCGCCGCGTCGACGAGGGGGCGAGCATCCTGGGCCTCGAGAAGCTGCTCGACCGCAAGCCGCGCGCGCTCTCCGGCGGACAGCGCCAGCGCGTCGCGCTCGGACGCGCCATCGTCCGCGAACCATCGGTCTTCTTGATGGACGAACCGCTCTCGAACCTGGACGCCAAGCTGCGTGTCGAGACGCGGGCCAACATCGCGCGCCTCCATCAGCGCCTCGGTACGACGACCGTGTACGTGACCCACGACCAGGTGGAGGCGATGACCATGGGCGACCGCATCGCGGTCATGCGCGACGGGCTGCTCCAGCAGGTCGGCTCCCCGCAGGAGCTCTACGACAGCCCGACCAACGTGTTCGTGGCCGGCTTCATCGGCTCGCCGTCCATGAACTTCGCGACCGCCCGCATCGACGGCAACAGCCTCAAGATCGGGCAGACCACCCTTGCGCTCAGCGACCAGCCGGAGAAGGTCGTCGCCGAGCGCAAGGACGGGAGCGACGTCATGATCGGCTTCCGGCCGGAGCACCTGGAGCTCTCAGCGGGGGGCGAGCGAGCCGGCAAGCTGCCCGCGGAGGTGGAGGTTGTCGAGTACCTCGGCAACGAGGAGCTCATCCACGCCACGTCGGAGGGCAACGAGATCGTCGCCCTCGTCCCATCGGACCGCAAGGTCAAGGTCGGCGAGACGGTCGACTTCGTGATCCCAATGGACAAGCTCCATATCTTCGACCCCGAGAACGAGCGAAACCTGACCGCGTGAGTGGTGAATTTCGGCATGAACCCTGCGTACCTGCACAGGGATACAATCATTAACACCCCTTAACAGACTCAGCGACACCGGAGGATTCCATGACCCGATTCCGCATGGTTGCCCCGATCGCAGTACTGGCGCTCATGTTGACCGCCTGCCCTGCATCGACGACCAGCAACAGCCCCGGCGCCAGTGGTGGCACGGGCGGTAGCGGCGGCGCCGGTACCGAAATCGAAGTGACGTCCCTGTGGGGCGGCGCCGAGGCAGAGGCCTTCCAGGCCGTCCTTGACGCCTTCGAGACCAAGACCGGCATCCACGTCAACTACACCTCGCAGCGCGACGAGTACTCGACCGTGCTGAGCAACCGCATCGAGCAGGGCGATCCGCCGGACGTGGCGATCATCCCGGGCATCGGCTTCCTGCGCAGCTTCGCGAAGGACGATCTGCTGATTCCGCTTGCGGACCTCGGCCTCGACACGGATGCACTCGCGAGTGCCTACGCGCCGAACCTGTCTGACATGGGTGTCAGCGTCGGCACCGTCAACGACGTGCCGCTGGCGATCATGGTCAAGCTCAACAGCAAGTCGACCATCTGGTACGACCCGAGCCGCTTCAGCGACAACGGCTGGGAGACTCCCACCGATTGGGACGGCCTGAAGGCCCTGACCGATCAGATCAAGGCCGACGGGGCCACCCCGTGGGCCCTCGGCGCGTCCGACAGCTGGACGCTCACCGACTGGTTCGAGAGCATCTACCTGCGCCAGGCCGGCGAGGAGGCATACGACAAGCTCTTCAGCGCCGACGGCGACTGGACCGATCAGTCCGTCAAGGACGCGATCGCGACCATGACCGAGATCCTCAATGACGACAACGTCGCCGGCGGCATCGATGGTGCCCTTGCGACCGCGTTCGTCGATGGCATCGGCCTCGTCTTCAGCACGGATCCCACCGCGGAGATGTACTACGAGGGCGGGTTCGTCGGCGGCATCGCCACCGGCGACGTCAACGATGCGCTGGTTCCCGGCGAGACGATCGACTTCTTCGACTTCCCGGAGATCGATGGCAGCGGCTCCAAGATCACCGTCGGTGGTGACGTGATGGCCGCCTTCACCAACGAGCCGGGCGTCGCGGAGTTCATGCAGTACCTCGCCAGCGCAGATGCCGGCAAGGCGTGGGTCGCGGGTGGGACGATCATCTCCCCCATGGCCGGCGTCGAGTCCGGTGATTACCCGGAGGCCGTCCAGAAGGAAGCGACGCAGATCGTCGAATCCGACCTGGCACGGTTCGACGGGTCCGACCTCCTGCCGGGCGGCCCGGACCTGGGCACGGTTCTCCAGACCGCGATCCAGGATCCGTCCGCCGTGGACGGAGCTCTCAGTGACTTCCAGACCCAGGTGGACGACGCCTGGGCGGAGCTCAATGGCTAGGACCTGACGAGCGAGAGGGCGGCCGGCGACGGCCGCCCTCTCCACACCCCGGCGAGAGCGGAGCGCGCGATGTCAGATGCCAGCGTGGTGGCCAAGCCCCTTGAACGAGGCAGCGGCTTCCCGAAGATGACCGATGGAGTGAGCTGGACGGCCAGCCTCTTTGTCGTGCCGGCGGTGGTTCTGCTGGGCATCTTCCTGCTCTACCCGACCATCAGCACCATCATCCTCAGCTTTGAGAACGGGCTGGACAACTACATCCGGCTCTTCACCCGAGACCCGAACTTCTTCGACGTCCGCAGCTTCCCGCCCACCGGCGCCTTCTGGAACAACGTGCTGTGGGTGATCTTCTACACCGGCGGCTGTGTCTTCTTCGGCCTCCTCATCGCCGTCATGGCGGCCCGCGTGCGCTACGAGGCGTTCATCAAAGCGATCGTCTTCCTGCCCCAGGCCATCGCGGCGACCGCGCTCGGTGTCATCTGGCGTTTCGTGTATTTCCAGCAGCCCAAGACGGGTCTGCTCAACGCGGGCCTTGGCGTCTTCAACATCGACCCCATCTCGTGGCTGGGCAGCGCCACCTGGGTCAACACCTCGCTGATCATCGCCGGCATCTGGGGTTCGGTAGGCTTCGCCACCGTCATCCTGTCGGCGGCGCTCAAGGGCATCAGCACCGAGATCCTCGAGGCGGCGCGCGTCGACGGCGCCCGAGAGAGCCAGATCTTCTGGCGCATCCTCGTGCCGATGCTGTCGCTGCCCATCAGCGTCGTCGCGGTGACCCTGATCATCAACGTCGTCAAGCTATTCGACCTGATCTTCGTCATGACCAAGGGTGGTCCCGGATCGTCGAGCCGCACCATCGCCTTCACCATGTACCAGGAGGCACTCTCCGCCCGCAACTTCGACTACGGCGCGGCGGTGGCGGTGGTCATGCTCGTCGTCCTGTTGCCCGTGATGATCTATAACGTCCGGCGCTTCCGCGCCGAGAGGGTGGTGCAATGACCGCGCTCGACGCTCCCGTTCTGGCGCCGCCTCGCACGCTCTCCGAACGCGTGATGCGCATCGTCAACAAGGCGCCGGTGCACATTGCCCTTGCAGTGGTGGCGCTTGTCTGGCTGCTGCCGACGATCGGTCTCTTGATCACCTCTGTGCGGCCACGCAGCGAGATCCAGGCAAGCGGCTGGTGGACCGTCTTCGGCGGAAACGTTGATTTCACCATCGCCAACTACCAGGCGGTGCTCGAGCAGCAGAGCATGCTGCCGGCATTCATCAACAGCGTCTCGATCGTTATCCCGTCCACCATCCTGCCGCTGCTGATCGCCTCGATGGCCGCCTACGGATTCGCTTGGGTCAAGTTTCCGTTCCGCGACACGCTCTTTCTGGGCGTCATCGCCATGCTCCTGATCCCGGCCCAGATGACATTCATCCCGCTCTCGCAGCTGATCCGTCAGACCGGCACCGGCGGCTCGTTCCTACCCATCTGGCTCATCCATACCGCGTTCGCGCTGCCGTTCGGGATCTTCCTGCTGCGCAACTTCTTCATCACCCTGCCCAAGGACCTCATCGAGGCGGCGCGCATCGACGGGGCGGGCAACGTCGACATCTTCCGGCGCATCGTGCTCCCGCTGTCGGTGCCGGCACTGGCCAGCTACGCCATCTTCCAGTTCCTGTGGACATGGAACGACCTGCTCATGGCGCTCGTCTTCGCCCCGCGCAACGGCCAGCCGATGACCGTCCAGATCACCAAGCTGCTGGGTACGTACGCCAGTGAGTGGTACCTGCTGGCGGCGGCATCGTTCCTGGTCATGGTGGTGCCGCTCATCGTCTTCTTCAGCCTGCAGCGCTTCTTCGTCCAGGGCCTCCTGGCCGGCTCGGTGAAGTGATCCGCGGTACGTGAGCTCCGCTCCTGCACCACGTGAAGGTCGCGGCCTCCGGGTCGCGACCTTCAACGTGCGTGCCGCCATCGGTCCCGGCCCATTCCCCGACCGCTGGTGGCGGCGCTGCGGCCATGGACGGCTGGAGCGGATCGGGACGGTCATCCGGGCGCTGGACGCGGACATCGTCGCGCTCCAGGAAGTCGCCGTGCTGGCGCTCGACGGCGAGGTGGTGGACCAGGCCGAACGGCTGGCGCGCCTGACGGACATGACGCATCGGTATGGGGCGGTTCGGACCTGGGTCGCGGACGACCCGGACGGAGTGCACGGCGCAGGGCTGTTCGGCAACGCATTGCTGTCGCGCGGGCTGATGACCGAGGCAGGTGTGATCGCGCTGCCACGGGCGGCGGATGGCGATCTCATCGAGGCGGGCGGCACCGAGGACCGCTGGGCCGGGGTGAGCTGGGCCGAAGCGCCGCTCTCCACCCGCGAGCCACGCTGCGCGGTCCTGGCCACCGTCGACGGGCTCCGCATCGCGAGCGCGCACCTGTCGCACATCGGTTCGGGCGAGCGGCTGCTCCAGGCGGCGGCGCTGGCGTCGAGCGGCGTCGACCTGGTGCTGGGCGACCTCAACAGCCCGCTCGACCATCCCGCCATGGAGCCATTCGCGGCCTGGACCGATGCCTTCGCCGCGGCCGGCATCCCGCTCGGGGATGACCGCCGGCGCTCGACCGACGACGGCTGGCCCATCGACCAGGTGCTGCTGCGTCCCGGCCTACCGTGGCACGTCGAAGCGTGCGAGGTGGTCCGAGCGGCCGGCGATGCCAGCGACCACTACCCGGTGATCGCCGACCTACGTCATTCGTCGCACGATGGGACCCATGCGACCGGGTACCCTCCCGCGCAATGACCTCAGCCCCCAGCGACCGCCGCACCGTCCACGTGGTCCCGCATACGCACTGGGACCGCGAGTGGTATCGGCCCTTCCAGAGCTTCCGGATGCGGCTCGTCGACTGCGTCGATACGGTGCTCGACATGATGGACGCCGACCCGCGCTTCGCCTTCACCCTGGACGGCCAGCTGGCGACGGTCGACGACTATCTCGAGATCCGCCCCGAGGGCGAGGCCCGCATCCGGGCCGCCGTCGAGCGCGGCGCGTTGGCCATCGGTCCGTGGCAGATCCTGATGGACGAGTTCCTGGTGAGCGGCGAGAACATGATCCGCAACCTCCAGCTCGGCTGGGGTCGCGCGGAGGAGCTGGGAACGCCGATGCCGGTCGGCTACCTGCCCGACATGTTCGGCCACGTGGCGCAGATGCCGCAGATCCTGCGCCGCGCTGGGATCGAGTCCGCGGTGGTGTGGCGCGGCGTGCCGGCTGCGGTCGACCATCACCGCTTCCGATGGGAGGCGCCGGACGGCTCGGCGGTCACGACGCACTACCTCAACGAGGGCTACGGCAGCGCCGCCTACCTGCTGTCACTGCCCTCCGAGACGGCCGCGAAGCTCGAGCCCTTCGCCCAGGCGATGCGCCCCTATTTCGGCGATGACCCGTTGCTGGCCATGTACGGCACCGACCACATGCTCCCCGACCTCGCCCTCCTCCAGTACCTGGACGGCATCAACGCCGCCCAGGACGGCTTCCACCTCCAGACCGATACCCTGAAGGCGTACGTCGCGCAGACCGCCACCGCCGCCGGGCCGATGCCGACGTGGCGCGGCGAGATGCGCTCCAGCGCGCGGGCCAACATCCTGATGGGCGTCAACTCGGCGCGGATCGACCTCAAGGCCGCCTGTGGTCGCGCCGAACGTGCCCTGGAGCGCTATGCGGAGCCCCTGACGGCCTTGTGGGGTGCCGAGTGGCCGGCGGCCTACCTGCGCCTCGCCTGGCGGCGCGTGATCGAGAACAGCGCACACGACTCGATCTGTGGCTGCAGCATCGACCCGGTGGTGGCGCAGGTGCTCGTCCGCTTCGCCGAGGCCGAGCAGGTCGCCGGCGACCTTGCGGCGCGGGCCGCCGGCCGGCAGGCGGCCCGCGTCCCGCGGGGCGGCTTCGCTGTCCTCTCCCCCACCCCCGCTGCGCGCGTCGGCCAGATGGAGCTGTCGCTGCCGGTTCCCGAAGAATGGGAGGCGCTGAGCCTCGAGGATGCGGCTGGCCGCCGCTACGCCACCCAGGAGCTGGCGCGCGCCGAGCGGCTCGTCTTCGACGAGACCATGCCGGGCGAGGAGATCGGCGTCCTGCTGGAGCGGCGCGTCCACGGGCGCGAGCTCTTCGGTCGCTACCTGCGCGGCTGGGTCATCGGTGCGCGGGAGGTCACCCTCGAGGTGGACGCGGAGCCGGACGCCACCTGGGTCGACGTCGACCTCATGCGCCGCGAGATCGACCTGGCGACCACGGGTGCCGCGGGCACCTGGCGGCTGCGGGTCGTTTCCGCCGCGCGGCGGCGGGTCATCGCCGAGGCCGCCGTGCCGCCCATGGGCTGGACCGCGCTGCATCCCGTGGAGGGTGCCGCGGCACCGGTCGCGGGGGCCGTGATCAGCAGTGGCCGAGGCCTCGCGAACGGCCTGCTTCGGGTCGAGGCGAGCGATGACGGCCGGCTCACCCTCAGCGCTGCGGACGGGACCCGGCTGGTCGGGGTCGGCACGATCACCGATGGCGGCGACTACGGCGACAGCTACAACTACGGCCCTCCTGCCGCGGACCGCCTCGTGAGCGAGCCGCGCGACGTCGCGGTGACCCTGGCGCTCGACGGGCGGCTGCGATCGGTGCTCGAGGTGCGCCGCACGTACGACTGGCCCGTCGGGCTCGATGGGCGGCAGCGGTCCACGGACACCGCGCCGACCGAGGTGCTGACCCGCGTCGAGCTGCGCAGCGGCGAGCCGTTCGCGCGCATCGAGGTGGTGTTCGAAAATCGTTCGGCCGATCACCGCGTGCGGTTCGAGGTGCCGACCGCGGTGCGCGCCGCCTCGTCGTTCGCCGAGGGGCAGCTGGCGGTCGTCGAGCGCCCCGCGTCGGAGATCGAGGCGGGGCACGGCGAGGTACCGCTGCCGACCTATCCGGCCCGCGCCTTCGTCGACGCCGGCGGGGCGGCGGTGCTCGGCCTGCACACGCTGGAGTACGAGCTCATCGAGGAGCGCGCGCTGCAGGTCACGCTGCTCCGCTCGATCGGGCTCATCAGCCGCAACGACAACCCGTACCGCGAGGACCCCGCGGGGCCGCAGATCGAGGTGCCCGACGCGCAGCTGCGCGGCCCGTGGGCCATCTCGTTCGCACTGATGCCCCATGCCGGCGATTGGGAGGCGGGGCGGGTGGCTGCCGCGGCGGAGGCGTACCGCCACGACCTGCTCGTCGCGGCGGGCACGGCCGACGCCGACGCGCAGCTCCCCGGGGGCGCGGCTGGGATCGAGATCGACGGTGGCGCGCTCTCGGCGCTCCTCCGGGTCGACGATGAGCTCGAGCTGCGCGTGCTGCGCGAGGCGTCGACCGATGGCGAGGTGACCGTCCGCGGCCCATTCGCGACCGCTCGCGAGGTTGACCTGCTGGGCGGGGATCGGGGCGGCCTGGACTGTATCCCGGGTGAGCTGCGCCTGGCGGTGGGCGCGTGGGAGTTCCGGACCATCCGCCTCCGCTGACCCGAGCCAGAATCCGACCGGGCGCCTCAGCCGAGCCGGGTGAGGATCTGCTCCCGCTCGAAGGCCCACGAGCCGACGATCAGGGCAACCCCGATGAGCCCGCCGACGACCAGGTCACCGACCAGCACCTGGCTGGTGCTGAAGGTCGCCTGGCCGCCGAAGAACTGGGCCACCGCCACGCCGATGATCGGGATCACCACGAATCCGCCGATCTGCTGCGCCGTGCGCGGGTCGCCCACCCGCGAGCTGACCACGATGCCGAGCAGCACCGAAAAGAGGCAGATGAGCGGCACCAGGCTGACCATGGCGATGATCCACGTCTGGCTGAAGACAAGGACGGTGAGGCGTGGGTCTGCGATGGCGCCGTTCACCAGGCCATACAGCACGAACACCAGCCACGTGGCGCTGACGGCGGGGAGAGCTGCCGCGAACGTCTTGCCGGCCAGGAGCTCACCGACCCGGATCGGCGTCGCCAGCTGCGGCTCCAGGGAGCGCACCGTCTTCTCGCCGATGACCGACTGCGTCGCGATTGCCATCGGCACCATCGCCGGGATGAGGAGGAAGTAGGCCATGAAGTTGGTGACGATGAAGCCCTGCACCGCGAGCTTCACGGGCAGGTCCGGGAACTCCTTGATGTACTGCTCGACCTGCCCGATCTGGCTTGGGTCAAGGCTGCGGGCCTCGATGAACGCCACGATCCCGGTGGGGATGGCGGCGAAAACGAGGGCGGGCAGCAGGACCGCGAACAGCAGCAACCGGTTGCTCACGATCTCGCGCCACTCCTTGGCGAAGACCGCCCACACGTAGCCGGCGCGCATCAGGCGACCTCCCGTCCGACATCGACCGATGGCGAAGCGCCGACCATGCCGAGGTACACGTCCTCGAGGCTCGCCGCTTCCTCGCGGACCGACAGGATGCGCGCGCCGTCGGCGACCAGGGCGCGCACCACCTCCGGATTGTCGCCGCGCGGATCGCCCACCTCGACGAGGAGGGTCTGGCCCTCGCCGCGCGCCGAGCCGACGAACGGCAGGCGCGCGACCGTCTCGAGGAACGAGTCAGGCCCGCGCGGTCCGACGAGCTCGATGCGGGTCGTGGCCCGGCGGCCGAGACGGCGCAGGGCGGCCGGGGTGCCGACGCTCAGCAAGGTGGTGCGCATGATCCCGATCCGGTCGCACAGGCGCTCCGCCTCGTCAAGGTTGTGGGTGCAGATGACAATCGAGCGCCCTGCGTCGCGGAGCGCACCCACGATCTCCCGCACCTGGCGCGCTGCCGACGGATCGAGGCCGCTGGTCGGCTCGTCGAGGTAGATCACCTCGGGCTCGTGGAGCAGGGCGCGCGCCACCGCGACCTTCTGGCGCATGCCCTTGCTGAAGCCCGCCACCCGGCGGTCGGCATGCTCGGTCATCCCGACCAGGTCGAGGTGCCGCGCCACCGCATGGCGCGCCGTCGAGCCATGCAGTCCGTAGAGGCGTGCGTAGTAGGCGAGATTCTGGCGCGCAGTGAGCCGGTCGTGGAGACCCGGCGCCTCGGTCAGGATGCCGGTCTGCGCGCGTACCGCCTCGGTATCGGTCGTCAGCTCGAGGCCGTTGAGCCGGGCGCTGCCCGCTGTCGGCGCCACCAGGCCGGCGAGCATGCGCACCGTCGTCGTCTTGCCCGCCCCATTGGGCCCCAGCAGGCCGAAGATCTCGCCATCCCCGACCGTGAACGACAGGTCGCGGACCGCCTCCAGCGACCCGAAGCGCTTGGCGAGCCCATCGACCTCGATCAAGGCCGCACCCTCTCCAGCAGCTCTCCCAGCCGGGCCCACACCCGTGCCGGGGCCGCGGTGCCCGTGCCGCTGCGATGCGTCGCCTCGTCCGACACGACCCCCCCGTCGGAGAGGCGCACCACCCGGTCGGTAGCGGCCGCCACGCCGGGATCGTGGGTGACCACGATGAGCGTCACCCCGCGCTCGCGGTTGAGGCCGCGCAGCATGGCCATCAGCGCGTCGCTCGTCTCGGAGTCGACCTCGCCGGTCGGCTCGTCGCCGAGGATCACCGCCGGGTCGTTGACGAGGGAGCGCGCGATGGCGACGCGCTGCTGCTCCCCGCCGGACAGCTCGGTTGGGCGATGCTTCAGCCGATGCCCGAGGCCCACCAGCTCGAGCAGCTCTGCGGCGCGCTCGCGTCCGTCGCGGCGGCGAGGGCCGTAGCGCAGCGGCAGCATCACGTTCTCGATGGCGTTGAGGGTCGGGATCAGGTTGAACTCCTGGAAGACGAAGCCGATGCGCTGCTGGCGGACGCGCGCAAGGTCGCCGTCCGACGCGCCGATGACGCTGCGCCCGTCGATGAGCAGCTCCCCGGAGGTCGGCCGCAGCAGGCAGCCGAGCAGGTCGAGCAGCGTGGTCTTGCCGCTCCCCGACCGTCCCATGATCGCCATGAACTCGCCGGGCTGCACATCGAGGCTGATGCCGTTCACCGCCCGCACCTCCCCACCGCCGCGGCGGTACACCTTGGTCAGCTCGCGCGCCGACAGGATGGGGCCGCTCATCCGCTGCTCCGCAGCGCCGTCACCGGGTCGAGGCGCGCCGCGCGCAGCGCCGGATAGATGCCGGCCAGCGCGCCCAGGATCGTGGCGAACAGGAACGAGCGAACCAGCAGGACGGGCGTGACCAGGAAGACGCTCGTGCCGGTCCCGGCGGTCTGGGCGTTGAGGACGGTGACCAGCAGCCAGCCGAGCCCCAGACCGATGAGCCCCCCGATCGCGCCGAGCAGGGTCGCCTCGACGACGAACTCGCGCAGGATCGCGCCGGTGCGCGCGCCGACCGCCTTCTTGATCCCGATCTCGCGAACCCGCTCGCTCACGGTCATGACCATCGTGTTGATGACCGACAGGCCGCCAACGATGACCGCGATCACGCTGGCGCCGACGATGATCAGGTTGAAGACCACGCTCGCCTGGCCGATCTGGTCGGCGACCTGCTGCGGCGTCACCGCCCGCACCTGGGGCACCCGGTCCTCGATCGCCGCGGCGATCGCATCGGCCTGTGCGAGGTCGTCCGGGAAGACCTCGATCTGGGTGGCCAGCTCATCGGTCCGGTAGTCGAGCGCCTGCGGCACTGATTCGACGTAGATCTCCTGCGCGTCGCGCAGCGGGACGTAGGCGATCTTGTCGGGGAAGGTGAGCGTCCGCTCCAGCACGCCGATGATCTCGAAGTCGTGGCCGCGGACGCTGAGCCGGTCCCCCACCCGGACGCCGTAGTGCTCCGCCAGGTCGGCACCGATGACCGCCACCCCGCGGTCCGCGGCGTCCAGCAGCCGCCCGGCATCCAGTCGCAGCTCGACGCTCGGGTCGTACCACGTCGCCGGCTCGATGCCGGTCACCAGCTCGGGGATGTCGAACCCGCCGATCGCCTCGGGATCCAGCAGCGTCTGCAGCACCGGCGTGGCGCGATCCACTCCGTCGAGCGCCTCGATGCGCTCCACGATGTCGCGGGTGATGGGTCGTGAGGCCGCCTGGAACCCGGAGGCCGCTCCCTCGTCGAAGACGAAGATGCGGGTGCGGAAGTACTCGTCGCCGCCGTCCACCAGGACGTTGAGCTTCTCGGCCAGCGCGCCCATCACGGTGAGCGCGAAGACACCGATCACGATCCCCAGGATGGTGAGGAACGTGCGCAGCGGGCGGCGCAGGATGTTGTGGATCGCTTCGGTCATGGGGGCTGCATCCTAGCCGGAGTACGCACCGGTCGCCCATCGGTACGATGTCGCCATGCCCGAACGCACCATCTCCAGCGACCGCCGTTACGAGGGGCACACCGTATCGCTGCGCGTTGACCAGGTCACGCTCGACTCCGGACGGCGCACGGCCCGCGAGGTCGTCGAGCACCCCGGCGCGGTGGCCATCCTGGCCTGGGGCGGCGAACGCCTGGCCATGGTGAGCCAGTGGCGCCATGCGACCGGCGAGGCGCTGCTCGAGATACCCGCCGGCACCCTGGAGCCCGGCGAGGAGCCGCTTGCGGCCGCGAAGCGCGAGCTTGCCGAGGAGGTGGGCCGGGCTGCCGCCACGTGGCTCACGGGCCCGGTCTTCTTCACCGCGCCGGGCTTCTGCACCGAGCTGATGCACACCTTCCTCGCCACGGACCTGACCGATGCGTCCGCCGCGGCGGACGACGACGAGGAGATCGAGGCGTCGTGGCTGACGCTCGGCGAAGCGCTGGGGGCGATCGATGATGGGCGCGTCCGCGACGCGAAGACGCTCGCCGGCATCCTCTGGCTCGCGCGCCACCTGGCCGGCGCTTGAGGCTGGCACTCCGCTTGCCTTGAGCGGCGGCATGCCGACCGATCAATTCGACCCACTCGACCCCGAAGCCTCCGCCGAGGAGGCGGGCCTGGTGTACGTCAACGACGCGCAGCCCGGCATCAGGCGCCGGCGCGCGGGCAAGGGATTCACCTATCTCGGCACCGACGGCAAGCGCATGGATGACGCCGGGCGCATCGCCTGGATCCGGCGCATGGCCATCCCGCCGGCGTGGACCGACGTGTGGATCTCGCCGGTCAAGCGCGGCCACATCCAGGCCACCGGTCGCGACGCGCGCGGCCGCAAGCAGTACCGCTACCACCCGCGCTGGCGCGAGGTGCGCGACGCGGCGAAGTACGGCCGCATGGTCGACTTCGCGCGGGCGCTGCCACGCATCCGGCGCGCCACCGATCGCGATCTCCGCCGCAAGGGCACCCCCCGAGAGAAGGTGCTGGCCCTGGTGGTGCGCCTCCTGGAGGCGACACTGATCCGGGTCGGCAACGAGGAGTACGCCCGCGAGAACAAGAGCTTCGGCCTGTCGACGCTGCGTGACCGGCACATCGAGGTGGCCGGGAACCGGCTCGCCTTCAGCTTCCGTGGCAAGTCGGGCAAGGATCACGAGGTGCGGGTCATCGACCGGCGCCTGGCTCGCCTCGTGAAGCAGGTGCAGGAGCTGCCGGGGCAGAGCGTCTTCCAGTACGTCGACGAGGAGGGCAAGCGGCAGCCCATCGACTCGGCGGATGTCAACGCCTACCTGCGCGAGATCTCCGGCGACGACGTTCACGGCCAAGGACTTCCGCACCTGGGCGGGCACCGTGGCCGCCTCGATGGCGCTGCGCGAGTTCACCGAGATCGACTCCGACGCGGAGCGCAAGAAGGCGGTGGTGGAGGCCATCGAGACGGTGGCCAAGCAGCTCGGCAACACCCCGACCGTGTGCCGCGCCTGCTACGTGCACCCCGACATCCTCGATTCCTACATGGACGGGACGCTGGTCGACGCGCTGTCGCAGCGCGCGCGTGGGGCGGGGCGCGGGGCGCACGCCCTGAAGGCGGAGGAGGCGGCGGTGCTGGGCCTGCTGCAGGCCCGTCTCGCGCGCGAGCAACGCCGCCGCACGAGGCGCGCCGCCTGAATCCTCAGGCGACCTCGCCGAGGCGCGCCACCGCGCGCCGGTAGTCGTCGTTCTCCGGCTTCAGGAAGGCCGCCATCTTCAGGTGGCGCACGGCGGTCGCCCGGTCGCCGAGCCGGCGCGCCGCGAGGCCGAGGCCGAAATGCGCGTAGTGCGCCAGCGGGTCCGCCGTGACGATGGCGCGGAATCGCTCTGCCGCCAGCTCCGGCCGCCCTCCGTTGAAGTAGGCACGGCCCAGCGCCTCGAGGATCGAGGCCTTGCCCGGCTCGAGGGCCAGGGCACGCTCGAGCAGGACTGCGGCGCCGCCGGGGTGGTGTTCCTCGAGGAGACGCGTGCCGCGCTGGAAGAGCTCGTACGCCCCCTCGCGCTCGTCGGGTTGATCGGACATCGGTCGCCAAAGGGTAGACCGATGCGTCCCGAACGTCAGGCGCCCAGGTCGATGGTGCGCAGCCGCGGGTTCTCGGTGCGACCGGGGATCCGGCCGCGCTTGGCGATGGGCCGCCCGTCGATCTCCTTGAGGTCACCGGTGAAATCGATGGGGCTCGCGTCGCTGATCGCACCGCCCACGGCGAAGCTGTCGATGGGCGCGCCGGCCTCCTTGAAGTAGAGGACTCGCTCGACGTCGATGCCGCCGGACACAACAATGCGGACCCGCTCATGGCCGGCCTGGTCGAGGCGCGCGCGCACCTCCTTGACGAGATCCGCGGTCACGCGGCCACGCTCGGACGGGGTGTCGAGGCGGACGCCCCACAGCCGGTCGCCGAGCGCCTCAGCCACGCGCAGCGCCTCCTCCGCCTCGTCCTTGAAGGTGTCGACCAGCACGATGCGCGGCACGTCGGGCTCGATGTGGCGGTCGAACGCCTCCGCGGCGCGCACCGTGTCGCCGAAGATCAGCACCAGCGCGTGCGGCATGGTGCCGGTCGGCGCCAGGCCGGCGAGCCGGGCACCGGCCGGCGTCGACGCCCCGATGCAGCCACCCACCACGCTGGCGTAGTCCATCTGGTCGGCAATGCTGGGGTGCACGTGACGCGCCCCGAACCCGATGACCGGGATCGGCGCGGCCGCCTCCACGACCTTGCGCGCGGCCGTCGCCCAGCCCGTCGACTGGCTGAAGATGCCCAGGATGGCGGTCTCGTACAGGCCGAAGGCCGAGTAGCGGGCCGTGATGCGCATCACGACCTCCTTGCGCCCGATCAGGTCGCCGTCGGCGAGGGACTCGACGACCGGCGCAGGATCGAGGTGCTGGTCAGGCCCCAGCGTCGCGCGCAGGTAGCTCAGCGCCTCGGTTGCGCCGCACAGCACCGCCTGGTCCGCGCGGCAGAAGACCTCCATGGTCACGACCGGGTCGATTCCCTCGGCGGCCAGGATGCGCGCGGCGCGATCGAAGTAGACGTCCGCGTTCTCGCCGGACAGGACCTCCGGCTCGGGCAGGAAGAGCGGCGTGCGGGGCGTGGCCCGCGCCGGCATGCTCGGGTCGTCAGTCGTCGTCATCGCGCGCCATTCTACCCGTGGGGGCCGGCGCAGCCGCACCGCGCCGCCGGAGAAGCCAGACGATGAGTCCCAGGCCCACGAGCAGGACCAATCCGGCGCTCAGGAGGCGGACGATACCGGCCGTGTGAGCGCCGTCGAGGAGGCGCTGCGCCTCGTTCGTCTCTGCGATGGCCGTGTCCAGGTCGCCATCCGCGAACGCACCGTTGGCCCGCTGCAGGGCGACGGCGGGATCGGGACCCGCCAGCAGGCCGATGCGCTGCACGACACCCCGCTCGGCGACCGAATCGTCGATCGCGGCCCGGTACGCGTCCACCACGGCCTGCTCGGCCGCCAACTCGGCCTGTGCCTCGCTGCCGCCACCGAACTGGGTGTACCGGTCCCGCAGGCGGCTCGGGGTGGTGAGGCCGGCTGCGCCGATGGCCTCCACGAGCGTGTCGCGGTCATCGAGCCACGCGTCGGCTGCGGTGGCGGCCGCCTCGGCCGTCGGGAAGTCCCAGGCCGCAAGCGGATCCGTGACGGTCTTCGGGGAACCCCAGTCACCGGCCCGTTGGAGGAGGGCGACATGAGAGGCACGCGCCGCAGCGCGTGCATCCAGCTCCGCGCCGATGCCGGCGGAGAAGACCGTGGTCGCGAAGACGTCCGACAGGTCGGCGCCGCTCACGGCCTCGAGGTGATCGAGGAAGCGGCGCGAGTCGACCGGGTTGGCCACCACGGCGCCCGGATCCGGCTCCTCGTCGGCGATCGGGTCGTACGCGGAACGGCCGGCGACGATGCGGCGCAGGGCCGAGCGGAGGCCGTCGGGCGTCACCGCGGCAACGAGGTCGGTGGCCAGCTTCCAGGAGGCGGCGTAGCCGTACGCGTCCTGCTCCGCAGTGGCCTCCCCGATGCCCCACGACTCGAGCGGGAAGGCTGCATCGGCGAGCTCGGTGGCGCGAGCCGCGGGGTCGTAGGGCGGCGTGAGTTCGAGCTCGGCGGCGACCTGGGCGGCGACCCATGAGGCAACGCCCTCCCGGATCCAACGTTCAGCCGCCAGCTGGTCGGTGAGCCACAGGTGCGCCGCCTGGTGAACGATGGCGAACGGCGGCTGGTCGAAGCCGATGAGCAGCTCGGGCGAGGTCCCCTCGCCCTCGCCAACCGTCGGGTCGGGACCCAGGTCGACGGCCTCGGTGACCACCACCGGTCCCTGGCGCGTGTACTCGAGGCCGAGCGCCCCCTGGATGCCGGGCAGCGCGTCCGCGAGCAGGTCGGCCGTGGCCTCGCCCCACTCCGGGTCGTCATCGAACGCGCGCACCTGGAGGTCGACCGTCCCGCCGTCAAGTGGCACGGTGCGCGTGGTGGTGACGAACTCGGTCGCGCTGGTGGCCACGACCAGCGAGAGCCATTGCGTGGGATCCGTGACCGGTCCGGAGGTGAGGGTGGTCGTGTCACCGCTCGTCGCCGTGCTCAGCGGATCACCGTCGGTGCTGACCTCGAACGTGCTCGGGACGACGACCGAGACGCTTCCCGAGGTCCCGAACGCCCACGCCGGGAAGACCACCGCGCTGGGTCGCACCCGCAGACCGGCGGCCGCACCATCCGGCAGCTGGTAGCTCACCCCCAGCCGCACGGACTGGTTGAGGCGCAGGCCCTCGCGGAGGGTGATGGTGGCGACGTTCACGTTGCCCTCGCGGGCCAACGCCGATTCGAGGTCCCCTTCGCCGTCGCGCACCACGAGGCTGGCAGCTCCGTCCTGGACGGCAATCTTCACCTCGTCGAAGACGCTGAACTGGCCGGCCGGGTTGGGGGTGGTGTTCTTGAACGTGGCGCGCAGAGCGACGTCGATGCGGCGGTCATCCGGATGCACCGTGTAGGTCGCCGCGGTGCTCATCTCGAACCCGCTGGCGGCGTGCGCCACGCCCCCAGCGGGGAGCAGGCTCGCCAGGACGACGAGCAGCGCCGGGAGGAGGCGCCTCATCGGGCGTTGCCCATCAGTCGCGAGACGATGCCGCGCCGGCGCCGGCGTGGCGCCGGCTCGACCCATGGCGGCATCGCACCCTCGACCTCACCTCTGTAGGCGGCCAGCAGGGCCGGATTGCGGGGAGCGCGGCCCGTCCAGTCGGGGAGCAGGCCGCGGTCCGCGATTGCGGCAGCGGTCTCGTCCAGCATGCGGTCGGCGACGAGAGCCAGGGCCACCAGGCCGCGACCCAGCGCGTCGCGGTCGACCGCTGTGACCGGCAGCTCGGTCATGAGCATCGGTCGGTCGTCATCGGTCATGGCGAACTTCACGAAGGGGTACTCGAAGTTGGCGCGGAGCATTCGGTGGAAGACGCGCTTCGGAATCTCCATCGCCTCGAAGCCATAGTACGCCCACAGCGAGAGGCCGATCCCATCGACCCAGGCCACGGTCACGCGCAGGTCGAAGCGGCGCTCGCCGTCCACCTCGACGTCGCGCACCAGCGCATTGCCGCCCGGGTCGCCGGTGCCGACTACCTCGACCCCCAGCTCGGCGAGCCAGGCGTCCAGGGGCGGCGCCACCCGGGTCACGGAGCGGCGTGCCGCAGCGTTTCCCCGGAGGCGATCCGCCGCCGCCGACCGAAGTCGGCTGCATCCACCTGTGGGTCGATCCGGCAGTTGCGGCCGATGTGCGTCCCGCGCGGGACGGTGGCCTGCTTGCCGACCAGGGTCAGGCCGGCGTACAGCCGCTCCGGCTCGTCGCGATTCGGCCGCAGGTCGTCCCCTTCGCCGACGACCACGCTCGCCCCGATGTCGGCCTCCTTGTCCACGATGGCCCTGTCGATGATTGCGTGCTTCCCGATCGTCGTGTCGAACATGACGATCGAATCACGCACCACGGCCCCTGGACCGACGCGAACTCCCGGCGAGAGGATGCTGCGTTCGACACGCCCCTCGACCACGCACCCGTGGCTGATCATCGAGCGCTCGACGCTGGCCGTCGCGGTGAGGAGGGCCGGCGCCCGCTCCTCGCTTCGGGTGTAGATGAGCCAGCCGCGGTCGTAGAGATTGATCTCCGGCTCGTCAGAGAGCAGGTCAATGCTCGCCCGCCAGTAGGCCTCTACCGTGCCCACGTCCTGCCAGTAGCCGCCGAACTCGTACGCGTACACCCGCTTCCCCCCGGCGACCATGGCCGGAAGCACGTCACCCCCGAAGTCGATCGCTTCGGGGCGCAGCGCCTCTCGGAGCGCGGGCCAGCTGAAAACGTAGACCCCCATGCTCACCAGGTTCGACGGCGGATCGGCAGGCTTCTCGATGAAGGCCGTGATGCGGCCCTCGGTGTCCACGTCGGCGATGCCAAAGCGGTGCGCCTCCTCGATGGGCACCGTGCGCACCGCGCACGTGACGTCCGCGCCGACCGACCGATGCCGCTCGATGAACGGGCGGTAGTCCATCTTGTAGACGTGGTCACCGGCGAGGATGAGCACCAGCTCGGGTTCCCGGTCAAGCACGAACTCGAGGTTCTGCAGCACGGCGTCAGCCGTCCCGCGATACCAGTCCCGCGTCCGACCACGGCCGAGATAGGGCTGGAGCAGGGTCACCCCACCGCGGCTGCGGTCCAGGTCCCACGGACGCCCGACGCCGATGTGGTCGATGAGGCTCCGCGGCGCGTACTGGGTGAGGATTCCCACATCGGTCAGCCCGGAATTCACGACGTTGCTGAGGGCGAAGTCGATGATCCGGTACTTGCCGCCGAACGGCACCCCGGGCTTGGCCCGCACCTGCGACAGGATCGAGAGGCGCTCACCCTCGCCACCGGCGAGAATCAGCGTCAGGGTGGAGGTCGGCACGGGCCGATTCTAGGCCGCGCGTCGGGGCGTCACGACCCTGATTTCGTGCGCCGTCGTATGCGGCGCCAGCCCAGGGCCGCAGCGCTGAGGATGGTTGGAGCGGCGAAGATCGGCACCAGCGTTCCGCCGCTCAGCGGCGGGACGACCGTCCCGACCGGGGCGTTGGGTACCGACGGCAGCACGCTGCAGTTGGGCTTGTTGCCATTGCAGCTCTTGGACGGCTGCGCGCTCGGGTCCTGTGTCGCCGAGGGTCGTGGCGTCGCCCGCCGGTTCCCGCAGATTGCGGTGCCGAAGCCCCGGTTGCCCGGCAGCGGTCCGATCCGCATCCAGACCTTGTCCGGACCCAGATCACCCATGTCCGCCGGGTCGCCCTTTGCGCTGGTCTGCCCGTTGACGTAGCGATCTGCCCAGCGCTGCGCCGACTCGACCCATTCATTGGGGCGCCGGTCATCGGCGTTGACCATCGCCACGATGTCGAAGCAGCCCTTGCTGTGGAACGTGTCGGGCGGGGGCTCCGTGCCGGCCAGGAACGGCATGTTGCGCAGCTCGCCGCAGTTGTTGGTGGCGCGCAGCCCGCTGAACTTGCAGACATCGATCATCTGCACGTCGGCCGGCTTGGCGAACGTCGTCTGACCGACCGGGGTATTGCCGTTCCATTGCCACGGCTGGTTGAGCGCGATCTCCATGAAGTCGTGCCACAGGTAGAGCGGGCCGTCGGCGCTGAAGAGGCCCTGCCCGAGCCGGTTGGACAGCTGCTCCTGGTTGTTGTTGCCCATCCACACCCCGACCGTGAGGCCGCCGGGGACGTAACCGAAGCCGGACACGTCGCGGAAGTCGTTGGTGGTCCCGGTCTTGAAGCCGGCCTGGCGGCGGACACCGGAGGCGTCTCGCAGCTCCGCGCGCGACCCCCAGACGGAGTTGCGGGCAGGGTCCGTGTTGCCTTCGAGGATCCAGTGGGTCAGGAACGCCTCGCCGGCCGTCATCGGATTGGTGGCCTCGGGACCGGCGGTGTCGATGCTGTAGATGATGCGGTTGTCCCGGTCCCGGATCTCGCGGATCGTGGTGGCCGGATGCAGCGCGCCCTGCTGCGCGAACACGCTGTAGGCCTGGGTCATGTTCTTCAGCGAGACCGGGACCGACCCCAGGGTCAGCGTGAGGCCGGGATCCTCGCCCATGATGTAGTCGGCTGGGGCGACGCCCATCGACTCCGCGAACTGGGCCGTCGTGTCGGCCCCCACGAGGTACTGCATCATCACCGACGGGGTGTTGAGGCTGTAGCGGAGTCCGTCGGCGGCGAGCAGCGGTCCATGGTCCGTGATGTCGGCATTCGTCGGCAGGTACGAGGTCTCCAGGGTCTGTCCGAACTGGGTCACCGAATCGACGAAGAAGGTCGCTGGCGTGGCCGCGCGGGCGCGGAAGGCGGACGAGTAGGTGATCGGCTTGAATGCCGATCCGGGCTGCCTGCGGCTGAGGCCGGCGACGTCGAATTGGCCGTCCACGCGCTTGTCCTCGCGGTTGTAGTAGTCCACTGAGCCGATGTAGGCCACGATCTCGCCGGTCGCTGAGTCGATGGCCACCAGCGCCCCATTGCCGACGTTCTTGTCGCTCAGGGCGGCAACCCACTTCTGGACCTGCAGGTGCGCCTGCTCCTGGAGGCCGAGATCGACGGTGGTGGTGATGCGGAAGCCCCCGGTGCGCAGCTCATAGGCTGGATCCGGGTAGCCCAGCGCCTCCAGGATCTGCTCGGCCTCCCGCTCGGCGGCGAACGTGAAGTGGGGCTCGCGGAGCGGAGTACCGGCGCGCTTCGGGCTCATGTCGAGCCACGAGACCGCATCCGCCTGATCGTGCTGGGCCTTGGTGATATACCCCTCGCGCAGCATCGCGTCGAGCACCTGGCCACGGCGTTCGATGGCATCCGCCGCCGCTTCCGGACTGCCGGGCTCGCCCCCGGGGTTCTGGTACGGGTCGTAGACGCTGGGCAGCTGCGGAAGGCCGGCAAGGAATGACGATTGGGCGAGCGTCAGCTCGGCGAGATCGGTGATGCCGAAGTAATTCGCCGCCGCGGCCTTGACGCCGTAAGACCCGTTTCCGTAGAAGACAAGATTGAGGTACGTGGTGATGATCCGCTTCTTGCCGGCCTCGCCCGGATACTGGGCGGTCACTTCCCGCGCGAAGATCTGCTCGCGGATCTTGTCGTCGATGCCGGGGTCGGGTCGTGGCTCCGGCGGGGTGCAGACCTCCCGCTCAGCCTCGTCGGTGGGCGCGGACGGCGCGGCACTCGGATCGAGGGGGGTGGCCGCCCCGCTGGCGCCGAGCGGTCCGCTCGCCGCCGGCGCGACGGGGGTTTCGGCCTGCTGCTCGCGCAGCACCTCGGCGTAGTCGATCATCTGCTGCGTGAGGGTGGACGCCCCCTGCACGATGCCACCGGCCTGCAGGTTCGCGTACACGGCTCGGAGTGCGGCGTAGTAGTCGACCCCGTCATTCGTCCAGAAGGTGCGGTCCTCGGTCGCGACAGTCGCGTTGATCAGGTCGTCGGGGATGTCCTCGAAGGGAACGGCGTCACGATTCTGGCATTCGACGCGTGCAAGCAGGGTGGTCCCGGTGCGGTCGTAGACGAACGTGGACTGCGGCAGCCGCAGCCCGTCGAGGATGTCCGGGTCGGGAAGTCCAGAGGCGAAGTAGTTGTAGGCGGCGAGCAGGCCGCCCGCGGTGCCCAGCACCGAGCCGCCGATCATGATGGCGAAGGCGCCGAAGATGACGACAAAGGCGGTGGTGAGGCTGCGGCGCTTGCTCGAGCCGCGAACCGTGCTGCGCCGCATCATCAACCGATGGCGACGCCGTTGCATGACCGGTCGCATAGGCCGCTACGGTACCAGCCGCTGGCGGCACGGTCGAATGACCGGCCCGGTCAGCGGAGCAGGGCGATAGCGTCGCCCGCAACGCCCAGCAGTCCCGGCTCCCGGATCAGGGTGAGGACTGCGCCGATGACAAGAAACGGCCCGAACGGGATGTAGCTCTTCATGGCCGCCCGTCCTCGCACGAGGAGCACGATGCTCATCCCCGCCGCCGCCAGCGCCGCAATGAATATCGCCGAGAAGATTGCGGGCCATCCCAGAATGAGTCCGAGCGGGGCCACGAGGTAGAGATCGCCGAGCGCCACGCCCTGACGCACCAGCAGGCCCACCACCCACAGGAAGGCAACCCCGGCGACACCGCCGATCACCGCGGACAGCGGGTCCACCGTCGGGTTGAATGGCACGAAACCGAGGCCGAGCGCGACGAGCGGGTCCAGGGCCAGGTGCGGAAGGCGGCGCTGCTCCCAGTCCGTGGCTGTCAGCACGACGAGCAGCCCGAGCACCACCAGGTGAACGACGGTCGCCCACCACGGGAGCGTGGAGCGCGTGGCGATGGCCCATCCCGCAATGCCTGACGCGGCCGCGAGCATGAGCGTGCGGGGGCGCCAGCTGTCGTGGCTCGCCTCGTCGGCTGGCCAGACGCTCGCC
This sequence comes from uncultured Chloroflexia bacterium, assembly GCA_963781555.1. GTDB lineage: Bacteria > Chloroflexota > Limnocylindria > QHBO01 > QHBO01 > JAICQM01. The sequence continues at coordinate 826,817 of CAWAGB010000006.1, forward strand.
AGCCGGTCCGCGGCAGCGCCCAGCAGCGCAAAGACCACACCCACCCCGATCGGAAGCATTGGCACGCGGTGACGGACCTCTCGAGTGGTATCGCGCCGGCCGGTGCCCGCGCGCACCGACGCATCCTACCGATACACCGCGCGGGGCGGACAATGGCCCGATCGTTCCATCTGGCACGCCGTCTGCCATGTCAATGAGCGTCAAGCCGACGTCACCCGATGCCGGCGCTCACCACACAGGGGAGTTGCAGACATGGATTCTGATCGCATCGAAGGCCCGCTCAAGGAAGGGGCCGGCAAGGTCAAGGAAGAGTGGGGCGACCTGACCGATAACGCCCAGACCGAAACCGAGGGCAAGGCCGAGAAGATGGAGGGCGACCTCCAGAACGAGTGGGGCGAGGCCAAGGACAACGCCCGCGACGCGGTCGACGACCGCACCTGAGAGGCCACCGAACCGATGACGCCCGCCGGCCAGCCGGCGGGCGTCAGTTCATGTGGCTCAGCCGCCTGCCGCGAAATCAAGGGCCAGGCGAGTGAGGGTCGTCACCCCGGTCCCGATTGCGCCCTTCGGGTTGGTGGCCTTGTCGGCCGACAGGTAGGCCGAGCTGGCGATGTCGACGTGCACCCAGTTCTTGGTCGCGAAGTCGGCGAGGAATACCGCGCTCTTGATGAGTGATCCGTCGCGGCTGCCGGAATTGACGATGTCGGCGTGCGCTGAGTCGTAAGCGGCGCGATATTCGGTCGCGAGCGGCATCTCCCAGAACCACTCGCCGGTCGCATCCGCTGCACGCGCGACCTCCGCGCCCCATTCCCGCGGACGAGCGAAGTAGCAGCTGATCAGCTCGCCGAACGCAACGCTGGCGGCGCCGGTGAGGGTCGCGATGTCGACGAGGTGCGTTGCGCCCTGCTGCTCCGCCCAATGGAGCGCATCGGCAAGGATCAGGCGGCCCTCGGCGTCCGTGTTGATGACTTCGATGGTCTTGCCGTTCATGGCCCGGACCACGTCGCCCGGACGCTGCGCGTTGCCGCCAGGCATGTTCTCGACCATCGGAGCAACCGCCATCAGCGGCGCATCCGGATTGAGACGCGCGACCGTTCGGGCGGCGGCGATGACAGCCGCGGCACCCGACTTGTCGTGCTTCATCTCCTCCATCTTGTCGGCGGGCTTGATGCTGATCCCTCCCGAGTCGAAGCACACGCCCTTCCCGACGATGGCCAGGCGACGCTCAGGGGCAGCCTTCTCCCAGCCCGGCAGCTTGATGGCGATGAGCCGCGGCTCGTGGGTTGCACCCTGGCCAACCCCGAGCAGGGCACCCATCCCCAGCGCGCGCATCTCCTCGACGCCGAGCACCTCCACGGTGCAGCCATCCGCCTCGAGCTCGCGGGCCACCTCGGCCATCTTCTCCGGGTAGAGGTCGTTCGACGCGCGGTTGGCCAGGGTGCGGCCGAACTCGACCCCCTCGGCGATGATCACCGCGCGGTCGAGCTCGCCGCTCTCGGGAGCGGCGTCGCCGACGAGGATCAGCTCCTCGACGCTGCGCAGCATCGCCTGCGTGTCGCGCACGCGTCCGTAGATCTGATGGGGTCGATACGTGCCCTGCAGCGCCCCGACCGCCGCCGCCGCGAAGCCGTCCGCATCCTCGCCGTCGCGCAGCCAGAACGCCATGGTGGTGGCACCGCGACCCTGCAGGCGTCGCGTGGCGGTGGAGGCCATGCGCCGGGCGCGCCACGGGCCGCGGCCCCGGCGCACGCCGTTGACCAGCAGAATCTTGTCGACGCCGAGGGCACCGCCATCCAGCAGCGCGGTGTAGTGCTCGACGATGTTGAACTCGCCCCACTCGATGGCCCGCGAGATGACGCCGCCGGAGGCCGCGTCCAGCTCGGCGAGATCGCCGCCCATCTCGCGGTCCTCCTTGTAGATCGGCACCGCGAGGACATCGGCCTCGACGGACGCGGGTGCGGTCGAAACGGCGCGCAGGCGCATGCAGTAGCTCTCCTGGGATGACTTGAGTTGTCCGCCGCCGTCGGCGGCCATCGGTCAAGCGAGTATAGACCGGCCCCCGCTCACCTCGGCGCGCGCCAGGCGTACATCGTGAATCGGCTGCCCGCGTCGACCGGCGTGCCCGCCGGAGGTTCCTGGTCGTAGATGCCGGGCGTTTCGCCGGCCTGCTCTCGCCAGTTGATCGTCCAGCGCAGTCCGGCAGCCTTCGCTGCCGCCTCCGCCTCCGCCTCTGTCATGCCGATGGTGTCCGGCACCAGTACCGTGCCCGGCGCCAGGCTCGGACCACTGAGCGTTGCCGACGGCGTCGCCGAGGCGCCCCCTCCGGGACCGAGCGGAAGACGGTCGCCCGCCGAGACGACGAGCCAGACCACGAGCGCCCCGGCGGCCAGCCCCACGATCGCCACCACCCAGGCGCCGATGCCGCTCCCTCGTCGCCGCGTGCCGCGCTGCGCGTCGGCCCGTCGTGGCGCCACGGTGGCATGGGGACCCGGCGCCGGCATGGCGAGCGGCGGGACATACCCCGCGTCCGGGGCATCACGCGGCGGCGGAATGGCGATTACCCGCGTCTCGTCGCCGGGGGCGGCCGGCGCGCTGCTCTCGGCCGCCACCTCGAGCGCGGTCGACATGGCGCGCGCGTTGCGGAACCGGTCGGCCGCATCGGGACGCAGCGCCTGCGCGATGACCTCGTCGAGCCGTCGCGGCACCCCCGCCACCATGTCCGAGGGACGCGGCACCGGGCCTCGCTGCGCCGCGAGCATTGCCTCCGGCGTGTCGACGTCGAACGGCGGACGGCCGGTGAGGACCTCGAAGAGGACCACGCCCGCCGCGTAGAGGTCACTGGCGGGGCTCAGCTCCTCGCTGCGCAGCTGTTCCGGCGACATCGCGTGGAGCGAGCCGAGGGAGGAACCGTCGCGACCGGTCCCCGCCGGCGTGCGGGCGATGCCGAAGTCGATGAGCTTCACCGGCCCCGGGCCGACCATCACGTTGCTCGTCTTGACGTCGCAGTGCACGAACCCGCGGTCGTGGACGAGCGCCAGGCCGGCCAGCACGTCTCGCACGACGGTGACCGCGTCGGTCGCAGGCAGCGGCCCGTCGTCCGCGAGCCGCTGGCGCAGCGTCCGGTAGCGGCTCAGGAGCTCCATGACGATGTAGTGGAGGCGGCCGTCCTCGCCGGAGTCATACACGTGCACCAGGTTCGTATGGGCGAGCCCGGCGGCGGTACGAGCCTCCGCCAGGAAGCGAGCCGCGAACGCCGCGTCAGAAGCGTATGGCTCGGCGAGGACCTTCACGGCCACGTCACGCGCCAGGCGCTCGTCGTGGGCGCGAAAGACGCGCGCCATCCCGCCCCGCGCGATGAGCTCCTCGATGCGATAGCGGTCCGCGATGCGGCGACCGATGAGGTCGCCCTGGTCGTCCGTCACCGGTCTAGGGTGCCCCATCCAAGGGCGTCCGCGCCAGCAGTGCCAGATGGACGCGGTCAAGGCCATCCCGGGTATCCGCGACCTCGCGCGACAGCTCCGCGAGCTGCTGCAGCGGAGTTCCGAGGACCCGCGACGCCCCCTCGCTGATGGCCAGCGCCAGGGCCCGGTCCGACACCGCCGCCTCGCCGGCCGCATCGCGCAGCCTCGCCTGGGCGTCCGCGGCGGCCGCGGCATCGCCATTGCGCAGCGCGAGGGCCGCGTCACCGACGGAGGCGAGCAGGTCGCCGGCCGTCTCGAGCCACAGGCGCAGGGCCGGCAGGCTCAGCGCGTACGGCTCGACGCGAGCGATGGCCGTATGGGCGGCGGCCGCCGCGTCGAGCGCCGTCGCGTGGTCCCCCGCGGCGAGCGCGCGGGCGGCCGCAGCCAGCTTGTCGAGCACGAGGGTCGTGTCCTGGCGCAGCCCCAGGAACCCTTGCGCGGCATCGGCCGAGTCGACGATCGCAGCGCCCGCCGACATGGCACGGGCGGGGTTAACGGCAAGCCGGCGGACCGTGATGTCCAACGCGGCGCAACGACCCGCCGCGCGGGCCACCGCCTGGCGCGCCTCGTCGAGTGGCGCCGCGGCGGCGCGGGCGAGGCGTCCCGCCTCGGTGAAAGCCGCGACATCGACGACGCTGCCGCTCAGGGCACTCGCCGACGCCGTGCGCGCGGTGTCGATCGCGGCCGCCAGGGCGGTGGCCGCCTCCTCCAGGGCGTCGGAGGCCGCGTCGGTCGCCGCAGTGGCGTCCTCCACGGCATGCGCGTAGCGCGGCGGATCCGCCTCCGCCAGCGCGACCGGCCGCTGGCTGAACGGGATGCCGGCGGCCAGGACGGCGGCCAGCAGGAGCGCCCGCGCCATCGCGCGACCCGGCCGCGGCGCTCGGCCGCATATCATCGCGCGGTGCACCCGCGGGCCGAGCTGCGCGCCTTGCCGAAGGCCGAGCTCCACCAGCACATCGACGGTGCGGTTCGACCGGCAACGGCGGTTGAGCTGGCCGGGGAGGCGGGAATCGCCATGTCCGACGAGACGGAGGCGCGACGGAGGCTCGTCGCCCCGGAGCGCTGCACGGACCAGGCCGAGCTGCTCACGTACTTCGACCTCCCGATCGCCCTGCTCCAGCGCGCAGACGCGCTGACCCGGGTAACGGCCGAGCTGATCGAGGATCTCGCCGCCGAGAACGTCCGATATGCCGAGCTGCGCTGGGCGCCCGCCCTCCACACCCGGGAGGGCCTTGAGCTGGAGGAGGTGCTCGCCGCGGTGGCGGATGGGATTGGGGTGGCCGCCGGAACGCTCGGTGCGAGGGCGCCACTCGTCGGGCTGATCGTCACCGCAATGCGCAGCCATCCCCCCGCCGCCAACGTCCGCCTCGCCGAGACTGCGGCCCGCTTTGGCACACCGGTGGTGGGATTCGACCTCGCCGGGCCGGAGGCCTCATTTCCGGCACCACCGCATGCCGCCGCCTTCCGGGCCGCCGAGCGCGGCGGACTGGCGCTGACCGCCCACGCCGGCGAGGTTCCCGGCCCTGAGCGCATCGTCGAGGCTCTCGACCTGGGTGTGCGTCGCATCGCACACGGCGTCACCACGGCGGCCGACCCGTCGGTCCTGGCGCTCGTGGCCGCGCGCGGCGTCACGCTCGACATGTGTCCCACCAGCAACGTGCAGGCAGGCATCGTCGCGGATCTGGCGGCGCACCCGCTGGCACGCCTCCATCGGGCGGGTGTCTCCGTCACCATCTCGACCGATGACCGCACGGTGAGCGACACGACGTTGACCGATGAGCTGGCGGCCACCGCCGAGGCGCAGGACCTCACGGATCTCGAGCTCGCGCTCATCGCGATGAACGCCTTCCGCCGCGGCTTCGCTCCATACAACGTACTCGCCCCGCTGGTCGCATCAGCCGAACGTGCCTGGGAGGCGTGGCTGGAACGTCGCACCGCCTGATCATGCGACACCCAGCAGGCCGGGCAGGTCAGCCGCGCTGGCCGTGACATGGTCGGGCCGGCGCTCCCCGTCGAGGCCCGCAGCCGCTGCCGCATCTGCCACGCCGGTCAGGACGAGCAGCGAGGCGATGCCCGCCCGCCGCGCCGCGACGATGTCGGCGGCAGGGTTGTCACCGACAACGAGTGCCTCGTTGGCGGTCATCCTGGCCGCGGCCAGGATCGACCTGAACATCTCCGGCTCCGGCTTGCCGATGACCAGCGGCACGACGCCGGACGCGACCGCCAGCGCCGCCACCGCCGCCCCGGCACCGGGCAGGAAGCCACGGGCGGTCGGATAGCGGTCGTCTGCGTTCGTGGCGATGAACGCTGCTCCCTGGCGGATCGCCGTCGTGGCCGCGGCGATCGCCCGGTAGTCGAGCGCGCGATCCAAGCCGACCACGACCGCGTCATAGGACGCCTCCAGGGACTCACCCGCGTAGTCGGGCGGGACGGCCTCGCGGGCCGCGGTCACCGCAAACCGGGCAGCGCGGAGCTCGTCGAGCAGCCCGGCCTCGCCGATCGCCAGCAGGCTGCGCACCCGCGGCGCATGGCGGGCGAGATGCTCGATCGTCGCCGAGGTCGAGGTCACCACCGCGTCACGACGCGTCCGGATGCCCATCTCGGCCAGCCGGGCGACGTACATGTCGCGGTCGGCCGTCGAGTTGTTGGTGGCGAAACGGGTCGCGATCCCGGACCCCTCGATCACGGCAATCGCGTCCGCCACGCCGGGCACGGGCTCTGCGCCGCGGCAGACGACGCCGTCGATGTCGAAGATGACGAGGCGCACCCCGAGCGGCAGCGTACTCATGCGGGCCGCATCATAGGGGCGAAATCCCTTGAGGGATGCATGGGTCAGGCAGTATCATTCCGCAGATTCTGCGCCGGGCCTCTCCATCCGCCCGGGCGCATCCGGAGGCGCCGCCACCCTAGCGGCAAGATGTGCACCCGAGTGGTGCAGAGGAGAACTTCATGCGAAAGCACTCCAGCTTCGCCTACATGGCGATCCTGGCCATCCTGGCCCTCGTGGTTTCGGCGTGTTCGAACGCCAACACCACCCCTTCGGCCAGCTCGTCCGGCGGCTCGTCCATGGACTCCAGCGCATCGGCCAGCGCATCGGCCAGCGAAGCGCCCACCGGGCTCGCGGCGTGCGGCGACCCGGAGACGGGTGACGCGTTCCTCATCGGCGGCGTCACGGACGTCGGCCAGCTCGAGGACAAGTCCTTCAACGAGGGTGGCTGGTGCGGCACCATCGCCGGCGCCACCGCGGTTGACGGCCACGCCGAGGTCATCGTGACCGAGGACCCGGCCGACTACCAGAACAACATGCAGACGTTCATCTCCGAGGACTACGACATCGTCGTGACGTACGGCTTCGCGCTCGGGAATGACACGGCCATCGCTGCCAAGGCCAACCCGGACATCCAGTTCATCGGTCTCGACCAGTCGATCTGCGTCGATGCCAACGGTGACCCGGATCCGACCTTCGCCTGCGCAGGCGACGCGGCCACGCTGCTGCCGAACTACCAGGGCCTCATCTTCAACGAGGCGCAGGCGGGCTACCTCGCCGGCATCGTGGCGGCAACCCTGTCCGAGACCGGGGTGATCGGCGCGGTCGGCGGTATCGAGTCGGTGCCGCCGGTCAAGGCCTACATCGGCGGCTACATGAACGGCGCGCTGTCGGTGAACCCGGACATCCAGGTTCTGATCTCGTACGTCTCCGAGGACATCACCACGGCCTTCAACGACCCGACCACGGGCGCGTCGCTGGCGGACCAGATGATCGGGCAGGACGCGGACGTCATCTTCCAGGTGGCCGGCCTCTCGGGCCAGGGCGCGCTGGAGGCCGCGTGCGATGCGGACATCTACGCGATCGGCGTCGACACCGACCAGGCGCTGGCGCTGCCGAACCTGACGTGCATCGTCACCAGCGCTGAGAAGAAGCTGGTCGACGCGGTCAGCGAGGCGATCCAGCGCGTTGCCGACGGGACGGCCGTTGGTGGCACCCTGCTCCTCGACGCGGCCTCGGACCCGCCGAAGGTCGGCGTGTCGGAGTTCCACAACCACCCGGACCTGTACACCGACGAGCTCCAGGGGCTCCTCGACGACGCCACGGCCGCCATGGCCTCCGGCGATCTCGATCCCTGCGAGGGCGACGGCGAGTGCCCGTTCGAGTGATCCGTTCCGGTCGGGCGCACGCCTGACCGGAGCACACCGCTGACAGGGGCGGGTCCAGCATCTGGGCCCGCCCCTCCTGCAATCGAGACGCATCGAGGTCGGACGCATGACCGAGAGCCAGCCGCAGGCGACCCGTCCACCCGCGCTCGAGATGCGCGGCGTCACCAAGCGCTATCCGGGCGTGCTGGCGAACGACCACATCGACCTCGACGTCCGCCCCGGGGAGATCCACGCCCTGCTGGGCGAGAACGGCGCCGGCAAGTCCACCCTCATGAACATCCTGTACGGGCTCGCGGCGCCTGACGAGGGCGAGATCCTCCTGGACGGAAAGCCGGTCACCATCCACGGCCCGTCGGACGCCATCGACCGCGGAATCAGCATGGTCCACCAACACTTCATGCTCGTCCCGGTCCTGAGCGTTGCCGAGAACATCCTGCTCGGCGATGAGCCCATGGCCAATCCCATCTTTCTCGACCGCGGCGATGCCCACTCCCGCATTCGCGAGCTCGGCCGCCGATTCGGCTTCGAGGTGGACCCGGACGCCACCGTCGGCTCACTGTCCGTCGGGTGGCAGCAGCGCGTTGAGATTCTGAAGGCGCTCTACCGCAATGCGCAGATCCTGGTGCTCGACGAGCCCACCGCCGTGCTGACTCCCCAGGAGACGCGCGAGATCTTCACGGTCCTCCGCCAGCTGACGAGCGAGCTCGGGACCTCGATCGTGTTCATCAGCCACAAGCTGAACGAGGTCCTCGAGGTCGCGGACCGCATCACGGTCATCCGCCGCGGCAAGGTGGTCGGCTCGCGCATCCCCTCCGAGACCGATGAGGACGACCTCGCCGAACTCATGGTCGGCCGCGACGTGGAGCTCACCGTCGACCGCGGAGAGAGCACCCCGGGAGAGCCGGTGCTGGTGGCGACCGATGTCCGCGTCAACGACGATCGCGGCCGCGAGGTGGTCCACAGTGTCGGCTTCCAGGTGCGGGCCGGTGAGATCTTCGGCATCGCCGGCGTCGCCGGCAACGGCCAGGACGAGCTTGTCGAGTCGTTCACCGGCCTGCGCCGCACGAGCGGCGGGACCGTGACGCTGCTGGACCGCGATATCACGCACGCCACCCCGCGCGAGCTCCACGGCCGCGGCGTCGGCTTCGTGCCCGCCGACCGCCACCGGTTCGGGCTCGTCCTTGGCTTTCCCCTGACAGATAACGTCGTCCTCAACGACTACCACGCCGAGCCGTATGCCCACGGCATGGTGCGTGACGAGGAGGCGATTCTGAAGCGCGCCAACGAGGCGATAGCGGAGTACGACGTGCGCACGCCGTCCGCGACGATCAACGCCGGCACGCTCTCCGGCGGGAACCAGCAGAAGCTCATCGTGGCCCGCGAGTTCGGCCGCGAGCTGAAGCTCCTGATCCTCGACCAGCCGACGCGCGGCCTCGACGTCGGGAGCATCGAGTTCATCCATCGCCAGGCAGTCAAGCGGCGCCGTGACGGCACCGCCATCCTGCTCGTCTCCGCGGAGCTCGACGAGGTGCTGGAGCTGTCCGATCGCATCGGGATCATGTACCGCGGCGAGATGGTCGCCATCGTCGACGCGCGGCAGGCGGATCGTGAGGAGATCGGGCTCCTGATGGCGACCGGCGGCAAGGTTGGCGCCGAGGCGACCAAGGACATGACCGCGGACCTGGAGCAGGCGTCGTGAGCGCTGCTGCGCCAGGGCGACGGCGCCAGTCCACAGCGGCCCGCATCAGCTCGGTCATCATCGTGCCGCTGGTCGCGGTGGCCGGTGCACTGGTGGTCGGCGGCCTCATCATCTTCCTCTCCGGCTTCGCCAGCGGCAAGCTGGACGTGACGCTCCCATTCCAGGCCTATGCCAGCCTCTTCCGCGGCGCGTTCGGAAGCGTCAACGGCATCCTCTTCAGCATCGTGAGCGCCACGCCGCTGATCCTGGGCGGCATGGCGGTGGGCCTCGGGTTCAAGGCAGGCCTCTTCAACATCGGGGCGCAGGGCCAGTTCCTGATGGGCGCGCTCGGGGCCGCAGGCGTGGGCGCCGCGGTGGCCGGGCAGCCCGGATTCCTGGCCATCCCGGCGGCGATCCTCGCAGGTGCCGTGCTCGGCGCTGCGTGGGGCTTCATTCCGGGGGCCCTCAAGGCCTGGACCGGTGCCCACGAGGTGGTCACCACCATCATGCTCAACTTCATCGCCGGCACCCTCATCGGCTACCTGATCACGGGGCCGCTCGAGGCGCCCGGCTTCTCGTTCTCGCGCACGGGCCCGCTGGGTGCCGCCGAGTTCCCGACCTTCTTCGGCACCGGCATCCACCTCGGCGTGCTCATCGCCTTCGGCCTGGTGCCGGTCATCTGGTGGATTCTGTGGCGGAGCACGCTCGGGTTCGAGATCCGGACCGTTGGAGCCAACCCGGACGCGGCGCGGTATGCGGGGATGCGACCCGCGGTCATCACCATCCTCACCATGTCGCTGTGCGGGATGCTGGCGGGTCTCGCGGGAGCCGGTCAGATCCTGGGCATCAGCCACTTCATGAACGCGTCCTACGGAACCTCGATCGGGTTTGACTCGATCTCCGTGGCACTGCTCGGTCGCGCTCATCCGGTCGGCATCACCCTCGCGGCGCTGCTCTTCGGCGCGATGCGCGCCGGGTCAGGCCTGATGCAGATCGAGGCAGGCATCCCGGTCGAGATCATCGACGTCATCCAGGCGACCATCCTCCTCTTCCTGGCCGCCGACATCGTCGTGCGACGGGCGCTGCGCATCCGCGCAGCCGGGAGCGAGCCGGATGAGATCCAGACGGTCAGCAAGACGTACGGCCCGGGGACACCGGTCTGATGGACGCGCTGTACGGCATCCCGATCCTTGGCGTCCTGTTCCAGTTCATCGGTTACCTCATCGACGTCATCCCCGGCATCGCGCCGATCGTGCTCGGCCTCGCCACGCCAATCGCCCTCGGGGCGCTGTGCGGGATCATGAACGAGCGCTCCGGCATCGTGAACATCGGCATCGAGGGAATGATGCTGTCGGGTGCCTTCGCCGGCTTCCTCGCCGCCGGCCTCGTCCAGCAGTCGTTCGGCGGTGACCCATTCGGACCATTCGACATGAGCCTCGCCCTGCTGGTGGGCGTCCTGGCCGCCGTTCTGACCGCGATGCTGCTGTCTGCCCTGCACGCGTGGCTGTCGATCACCATCGCAGCCGACCAGATCATCAGCGGCACGATCATCAACATCGCGGCCATCGGCCTGACCGGCTACCTGAACCGGCTGCTCATCTCGCCGAACCCGCGGCTCGGCGCCGGCACCTTCTCGTCCTTCAAGCTGCCGCGCGAGGTGGAGAACTTTCCCGTCGTGGGCTGGATCGCCGACATGTTCCTCAGCCAGGGGCCGCTGGCGATGACCGTCCTCCTCCTGGTCGTCATGCTCCAGGTGCTCCTCTTCCGGTCGCGCTGGGGGCTGCGCACCCGCGCCGTCGGCGAGCATCCGCGCGCGGCCGAGACGGTGGGCATCGACGTCATCCGGCTGCGCTACCGCAACGTCATCGTCGGGGGCATCTTCGCCGGCCTCGCCGGCGCGTACCTGACCCTCGAGGGAACCGGCTCGTTCCAGAACGGGATGACGGCCGGCCGAGGCTTCATCGCCCTCGCCGCGGTCATCTTCGGCCGCTGGACGCCGCTCGGCGCCTTTGGGGCAGCCCTGCTCTTCGCGTTCTCCGGCGCCTTCGGCCAGGCGGTCCGCATCCGGCCGCCAGGCGATGAATACGCCCAGCTGGCCCCGATCATGGATGCCATCCCGAGCCAGGTGTACGGGGCGCTCCCCTACCTCGTGACGATCATCATCCTGGCCGGCGTCGTCGGTCGCAGCGTGGCACCGGCGGCCGTGGGGCGCCCGTACACCAAGGAGACGAAGGCCGGCTGACGCTCAGCTGGGCACGTGTTGGCGGGCCGCAGGCGGGATGCTGACGAGATCCATCGGCAGCCCGGCGGCCGCCATGTCGGCGATCACCGGGGTGCGGTCGTAGTCGACGTTGCGGAAGCCCACCACGATGTCGGCGCCGACGTAAATGACGCCGTAGCGCGCCCGCGCATCGCCGTCGGCCCCGCAGCCAACCGACCCCGCGGCGACGAAATGCGTCGGTCCCACCACGCGGTGGAATGACTCGTGGGTGTGGCCGAAGCACAGCAGGTCGTCGCCCTCGTCGGCGGCAAGGCGCGCAAATGCACGCGACGGGCGGTCCGCCCACAGGTACTCGGTATTGCGAATCGTCGAGCCGTGGAAGAGCAGCGCGCTCCGGTTCTCCACCGATATGCGCAGGGTCAACGGGAGGCCGCGCAGCCACGACCGATGGGACTCGTCGATGTGCTCGCGCGTCCAGCGCAGCGACACGTCGCCGGCGGCCTCCGATACGGACGAGGCCCACAGGCTTCCGGGCGTATCACGGTCCATGCCGACCGCCTCGTCCCAATTGCCCTGGACCGTGGGGACGCCCAGCCGCCGCAGCTCGTCGCACACCTCGTTGGGGTTCGGCCCACGGCCGACCACGTCACCCAGGCACCACAGCTCGTCGCAGCCGATCTGGGCAGCGTCGTCCACGACGGCGCGCAGGGCGGGGAGATTTGCATGCAGGTCGGAGATCACGGCAATGCGCATGCGCCGGATTCTGACGCTGCGCCGACGGCCCCGACAATCCCCCATTGCGGGCAATCCGCGGCGGGACGATCCGCCGCGCCCGGGGTCAGACGGCGGCGGCTCCCGCGAACGGCGCGGCGACCATGCTCACCCGTCCGGCGACCGTGCGCGCCAGCTCCCGCAGCGCCTCGTTGGCCAGCGAGTCAGAGCCGCCGGGGTACTGCGGCGACGTGATCGGGACACCAGCGTCGCCTCCGGTGCGCACGCCCGGCTCGAGCGGGATGCGGCCGAGCACGTCGAGCTCGAGCTCGCGCGCGATCTTCGCTCCGCCGCCGGAGCCGAAGATGTCGTGCTCCTCGCGGCAGTTGGGGCAGATGAAGCCGCTCATGTTCTCGACGACGCCCAGGGTGCGCACGTTCACCTTCGTGAACATGGCGATTGCCTTGCGCGCGTCGGCGAGGCTGACCTCCTGGGGCGTGGTGACCACCACTGCGCCGGTGAGCGGGATGAGCTGGCTGAGGGAGAGGACCGCGTCGCCGGTGCCGGGCGGGAGGTCGACCACCAGGTAGTCGAGCTCGCCCCACTCCACATCACGCAGGAACTGCTGGATGGCGGAGTGGATGAGCGGGCCGCGCCAGATGACGGGCGCGTCGCCGGTGAGGAAGTACTGGATGCTCATCATCTTCACGCCGTGGGCCACGACCGGGTTCACACGGCCGTCCTTGCCGGTCACGTGGGCCCCGGAGGTGCCCATCATGAGCGGCACGTTGGGACCGGTGATGTCGGCGTCGAGGAGGCCCACGCGCGCGCCATCGCGCGCCAGGCTGACGGCGAGGTTGACGGCGACGGTCGTCTTCCCGACGCCGCCCTTGCCGGACGCCACCGCGATGGTGTTCTTCACACCGGGGATGAGATCGGCGGCCGGCCCCCCGAAGCTGCGCTTGACGTTGCTCGCCCAGTCGACGCGCACCACGTCCGCGCCGAGCGTCGCCAGCTCGCGGGTGATGTCGTTCTCGATGGTCGCCTTCAGGGGACAGGCCGGCGTGGTGAGCTCGACGGTCAGGTCAACCACCGAACCCTCGATGGTGATCTGCTTCACCATTCCCAGCGAGACGAGGTCCCGCCCGATCTCCGGGTCCTTCACTCGACCGAGGGCGGTCATGATGTTGTCGTTGGTCAGCATCTCGGGCATGCGTGCGTCAGGACATCCTTTCGGAGAGGGCACCGATCGTGGCTGACCTGAGCGTAGCAGAGGTCGCCGATTGCTTCCCGATGCGGGTCAGCCCTCAGGCGAGCCCGTCGAAGAACGACGTTTCGCCGGCATCCACCCCGCCTGCCGGGACCGGCAGGTTGGAGCGCACCAGTCGATACGCCTCGCTGGCGAGATGCCGATCCCGGTCCTCGGCGGTCCAGTCGCTGAACGCGCCGGATGAGCCGGTCTGGGTGACATGGCGGTTGATGGCGGCCAGCTTGAGCGGCGCCACCTCGCCGAGCTCCAGGGTCAGGGTCGAGGCGGCCGCGGCGCCCGGCGCGTCGCCCGCGTCCGAGGGGCCGGCCGGAGCCACCAGCTCGTAGAGCTTCGCCGCGCGCCACGCGACCTGGTCCTCCTCGATGTCGTCCTCGTAGGCCATCGGCTCGCCGGCGCGGTCGAACGCGTCGCGGACCGCACGGTGCATGACCAGGTGATCCGGGTCGCCGGTGGCACCGTCGGGGCCGAAGGACAGGATGACCTCGGGGCGGTGCATCCGGATGGGCTCCACGATGCGGCCCACCAGCTCGTCGTAGTCGACCGCGTCGAGCTGCGTCTCGCTGTAGTCGAGCATGCGCAGCACGCGCACCCCGAGCATCGCCACGCTGCGCCGCAGCTCGTCCTCGCGGACGGTGTCCAGGTTGCGCCACACGGTCGGCTTCGAGTAGTGGCGATTACGCCCACCGGGGGCAGGGGCCTTGTCGAGCAGTCGACGGTCGAACACGCCGCGAGTCACGCATACCACCACGACATATGCGCCCGATGCGGCGGCGCTCGCCAGGGCGCCGCCAAAGCCGAACGCCTCGTCGCCCGGGTGGGCAACGATGGCCATCAGGCTGCGGACGGGGGCGCGCTCACGAACGGGACGCCAGATCGAGGACACGGCCCGGAGTATATCGGTCTAGTGCGCCGATCCGACGTGCATGTGCGCACCACTCTCGACGGGCAGCACGACCCGCTCGATCGCGGGGGCGCGGTCGACGAAGGAGGCCTCGTGGCCGGTGTCGATCGCCCGCAGGACCTCGTCCTCGCTGAGGATGTCGTGCCGCAGCAGCAGGTTGAGCTCGTCACGCAGGTACGAGCGCAGCATCTCCGGACCATCTGTCGAGATCGTGAATCGCACGTCGTGCGTGACCAGGCGGCGCAGGTGGTGGCGGATCTCGTCGACGTCGGCCACCACCCCGGTGTTCAGGTTCGACGAGGGACAGATCTCGAGGACCACGCCGCGCTCGCGGAGGAGGTCCATGACCGAGGGATCCAGGGCGCTCTTGATGCCGTGGCCGATGCGCGCCGGCTCGAGGGCCTCGACCGCCTCGCGGACCTCCTCGGGGCCACCGGTCTCGCCGGCGTGGACGGTCACCCCCAATCCGGCGCGCCGGAGCTCGGCGAAGACGTCGCGGTAGTCGGCGAACCGGAATGACTCGACGACCGGGCCGGCGATGTCGACCGCCACCACCCCGCGCGTCTTCCAGCTGATCGCCTTCGCGGCGATGATCTCGTTCAGGTCGTGGCTGAACGCGCGGTCGAGGCAGAAGATGAGTCCGGCGCGGACCTGCGGATACTCGAGCATGGCGCGGTCCATGCCGCGTACCGCCGCGGCGATGATGTGGTCGAGGTCCTGCTCACCGCCGCGGTTGCGCTTCATCGGGTTGAAGCGCAGCTCGATCTGGGTCACGTTGTTGCGCCGGTAGGCGCCGCCGATCACCTCGTACACGCTGCGCTCGACTGCCGTCGGGCTCGACTGGATCAGCTCGGTCCAGTGGAACAGATCGAGGTAGGCCTGAAAGCCGCGCCGCCGCCGGCCGACGGTGATCAGGTCGCGAAAGGCCCAGTAGTCCTTGGTGGGCAGGCGGATGCCCTGCGCGTGCGCGATGCCCCACATGATGGCCGGCGTGACCGCCGCGCCCAGGTGCACATGCAGCTCGGTGAGCGGCGTCGTGCGGTTGATGCGAGGTCGCGCCATGGAGGCCGAGTGTAGCGCAGCGTCACACGGCCGGCGGCCTCCGGGCTGATGCTAGAATCGGCCGGCCATGCAGCTCATCATCGACGTCATCGAGTGGGTCGCCAACGACAGCGGGACCGCCCTGGCGACCCTCTTCCCCTACATGCTGCTGGGCCTCGCCGGCCTGTACGTCCTGTGGCTGGTGGTCGGCTACCTGCGCGTCTCGCAGGTCGCCATCCAGCAGGACGGCCCGGGCACCCAGGCCATCGTCGCAGCGCCCGCTCCCTCCGCAGGGGCGCTCCCCGAGGCTCCGCGTGGCGTGCCCTACTGCCCGGTCGATGGGCTCCAGTACCCAGCCGGCGCGCGCTTCTGCGTGCAGGACGAGTCCGAGCTGCTTCTCGCCTGCGTCACCTGCGGCACCGTCGTGCGGGCCGCGGACGCAGCCTGCTATCGGTGCGGAACCCCGACGGTGGCCGCGGCGTCCGGGGGACACTGACCACCCGCCCTGCCGGAACCCGCGGGGCGCTCCCCATTCCCTCCCGCAGGTGAGCTGACGCATGACCCCCGGCACCGCGCTGCTGATCGCGAGCCTCGCGGTCCTGCTCGTCGCCACGGGGCTGGGAATCGCCTCCGCGCTCGGCTCTGCCATCGAGCTGCGGGAGCCGCTTCCCGAAGGACCGCGAACCGCACGGGCGACCCGCGGAGTCGCGACCGGGTCACACATCGCCCTGTGGGGGGCGTTCGCACTCCTCCTGGTGGCCCTCGTCCTCCGCGCCATCGCCGTCGGACATGCGCCGTGGTCGAATCTGCACGAGGTCACGCAGAGCATCGCCGCCGGCCTGCTCGGCTCGTATCTCCTTGCCGAACGGCGCCTGCCGGTTCGTCGCCTTGGCACGCTGGTCGCCATCCTCTCGGCCGGCCTAGTGGTGGTCGCCCTGCAGCTCCCCGCCACGGTGGTGCCACTGGCGCCGGCGCTGCAGGCTCCGCTGCTGCTCACCGTGCACGTCGGTGCTGCCATTGCCGCCTACGCCGTCAGCACGCTCGCGTTCGCAGGCGGGGCCGGCGAGATCGCGCAAGGGGCGTGGCACGACCGCATACCGTTCCTGCCGGAAGCGCGGGTGTGCCGGCTCCTCGCGCACCGCGCGGTGCTGCTCGCGTTTCCGGTGCTCACCGCCGCGATCGCCCTGGGATCGGTCTGGGCGAACCTCGCGTGGCGCTCCTACTGGAACAACGACCCGAAGGAGCTGGCCGCCGCAGCCACCTGGCTGGTCTACGCCGCCTACCTGCATGTCGCAGGTCGTTCCGACCGCCTGGGACGAGCCGCTCCGTGGCTGCTGGTGGCCGGCTTCGGCGCGGTGCTGTTCACCTTTCTCGGCGCCAGCCTCCTGTTCCCGGGCCAGCACAGCTACAGCGGCGTCCGATGACGCGGGCGCCGGGTCAGCTCAGTCGGTCATCAGCTGGTGGACGGTCTCTCGCATGGCGCCGAGGTTCGGAATCATCACCCAGCCGCGCGCGCCGTCGATTCCCTCGAAGTACGCGTAATGCGGTGGCTGGAGCACCTGGGTCTTGACCTCGGCATCTCCGGCGTCGCGCATCATCGCGAGCAGCGTGGGCAGCTTGTCGAGGGGAAGATCGGTCTTGAGCGAGCCAAAGCCGGCAGCGAGCGCAAGCAGGTCGACATGCGTGGCCGGGTCCGCGGCCTTGCGAGCCAGTGCCATCAGTACCTGCATCTGGCGCCAGCCGCGACCGTAATCGCCGCCCGCGCTGTAGCGGCTGCGCACGTACTTGGTGGCGAGCGCCCCGTTCAGCTGGTGCGTCCCGGCGTTCAGGCCGATCCGGATGTGCGGATCCCACAGCCGCTCCCGCAGCGTGACCTGGACGCCGCCGACGGCGTCAACCAGCTGGCCGAATTCCTCCATGTCGATCTCGATGTAGTAGTCGATCGGAATGTTGTAGGACGCCGAGAGCGCGTTCCGCAGGCCCTCGATTCCATACCGCGCGCGGATCGAGTTTGCCTTGCCGGTGTAGATCGTTCCGTTCCCGAGGGGCAGGTCGACCGTGTCGCGCGGCAGCGCAACGATGCCGATGCGCTCATGGGTGGCATCGATGCTCGCGACCAGCATCGAGTCGGTGTTGAGTGCGCTCGAGTGCGCACGCCGCGCCGTGGTCTGGTCGTTGCCGATGACCAGGACGGTGACGCGACGGTTGAAGAGTGCCGTGTCGATGGGCACCGGCGTCGGGGTCGGGACGGGGGTGGGCGTCGGCGACGGCGTCGGGCTGGGCGTCGCGGTGGGGCGATGCGTCGGGCTGGCCGTGGGACTCGGGGTCGGTGTCGGAGTCGTGGCGGTCGTGCTGGCGCAGGCCGACAGCAGGACCAGCAGGGCGATCAGCGAGCGACGTGGCGCGGCCCCGCGATGGGGGGTGGGTAGGGACATGCGCCGGGATGATACCCGCCCCGCCCGGGCTGCCGCATACTCGCGTCGATGGAGAGCACGGAGATCGAGGTCTCCACCGGCGACCGGCCCGGGCTACACGACCTCACCGCGGCGTGCGTGAGCTTCCTGGCGGACGTGGCCGGCCAGCGCGACGGCCTGCTCAACGTGTTCGTGCGCCACGCCACCGCCGGGCTGGTGGTGATGGAGCTCGGCAGCGGGTCCGACGACGACCTGCTCGAGGCGCTCGGCCGCCTCCTCCCCGCCGACGACCGATGGCGCCACCGGCACGGGGCGACCGGCCATGGGGCGGATCACGTGTTGCCGGCGCTGCTCGCCCCGTCAGTGACGATCCCCGTGATCGCCGGTGCCATGGCGCTCGGCACGTGGCAATCGGTCGCACTGGTCGACACGAACCGGAGCAATCCCCGTCGTCGAGTGCGCCTCAGCTTCCTGGCGGGCTGAACGCCGCGACCTGCCGCGCCGCCGTCGCGGGGTCGGTGGTCGGGGCCTCGCACGCGTAGCCGCGGCACACGTACGCCGCAGACGCTCCGTCGAGGGCCGTTTTCCCCTCGAAGATCGACCAGCCTCGGGTCGGGTCGTCGGCGGCGACGGCGGCAAGCACGAGATCGGGAACATACGGCCGCGCGACCGCGCGGCGCAGCGGCACGGCAGCCGGGTCATGCGCCGATGCCGACGCGATGACCGCATCGACGGGTGGGTGGAAGGATCGGTCCGCGGCGCTCAGCATGCGCCCGAACATGGTCGGCTGCCGGTCGAGGGCGGGCGCAACGCTGCGCATGATGCGGCGAGCGCGGCGCTCCAGCTCGACGTCGCCGGTGAGGAGTGCCATCCGCGGCAGGAGGTCCGCGGCCACCGAATTAGTCGACGGCATGGCGCCGTCGACGAGGCTCCGTACGCGCGCGATCCCGGCCTCGTGCTCCGATCCGGTCTCGGCGAAGACCCCCGCCTCGTCGTCCCACAGGTCGGCGATGGCGCGCTCCACCAGGCGGCGCGCAAGCAGGAGCGGCGCGGCCGATCCGAGCGCCGCGTGGGCTCCCAGCAGCCCATCGGCCAGCAGCAGGTAGTCCTCGCCGAATCCAGGGGTGTGGGCGCGGCCGTCGCGCACCGTGCGCCACAGCCGATCCCCGTCCCGCACGAGATGCTCGTCCACGAAGCGAACGAGGTCGGCGGTTGCGCCGGCCAGCACGCCGTCATCGTCATCGAGCACCAGGGCGGCGTGCGCCATGGCGCGCAGGGCGAGGCCGTTCCATGCCGCGAGCTGCTTGTCATCCCGTCCTGGGCGCACCCGCGCGGCGCGGGCGGCGAGCAGGGCGTCGCGGGCACGGGTTGCAAGTCCCTCGTCGAGACCCGCCCGGGGCGGGCGATGCAGCACATTCCGACCGTCCTCCCAGTTGCCCGCCGCAGTGACGCCCCACCCGCTGGCGACGGCGTCGCGCTCATCGCTGCGCAGGCCGGCGTCGGACAGCACGGCGCGCAGCTCCGCATCGGTCCAGGCGTAGAAGCGGCCCTCCTCGCCCTCGCTGTCGGCGTCGAGGGCGGAGGCGAAGCCGCCGTCGGCGGTGCGCAGCTCGGCGAGCATGAAGTCGATCGTCTCGCGCGCCGTGCGCGCATATCGGTCCAGCCCGGTCGCCCGGTAGCCCTCGAGATAGGCGTGCGCCAGGAGGGCGTTGTCGTAGAGCATCTTCTCGAAGTGCGGAACCAGCCAGCGCGCATCGGTCGAGTAGCGCGCGAAGCCGCCACCGAGGTGGTCGCACAAGCCGCCGTCGGCCATTGCGTCAAGCGTCCGGGTCACCATCGCCAGCGTGGCCGGGTCGCGGGTGTGCGACCAGGTGTCGCAGCAGGAACTCGAGGGTCATCGCCGGCGGGAACTTGGGCGCGGCGCCGAAGCCGCCGGCGACGGGGTCGAAGCTGCCAGCCAGGCGCGTGACGGCGGCGGCGAGCTGTGCGGATCCCGGATCGGCGGTCCCTGGCACGACCTCGAGCTGGTGGCGGAGATGCGCGGTGATGCCGCTGGCGGATGCCGTCACCTCGTCGCGACGGGTGGTGTACGCGTCGGCAATCGACTCCAGCACGTACGCGAAGCGTGGCAGGCCGTGGCGATCATCGGGCGGGAAGTAGGTGCCGCCGAAGAACGGCTCGAGGGCCGGGGTGAGGAACACGTTGAGCGGCCAGCCGCCGCTGCCGGTCATGGCCTGCACGGCGGCCATGTAGAGCTCGTCGATGTCGGGCCGTTCCTCGCGATCGACCTTGATCGGAACGAAGTGCGCGTTCAGGAGCGCCGCGATGGCGGGGTCCTCGAACGACTCGCGCTCCATGACATGGCACCAGTGGCATGCCGAATAGCCGATGGAGAGGAAGATCGGACGGTCCAGCTCGCGCGCCCGGTCCAGCGCTTCGGTGCTCCAGGGATACCAGTCGACCGGGTTGTGGGCGTGCTGGAGCAGGTAGGGGCTCGTTTCGCGGGCGAGGCGGTTCGGCATCAGCCGAGTCTCTCACGCGGCGCCCGAGATCCCAACTGGCCGGCGCGACCAGCCATGAGCTCACCTTGTGCCTCGCTCCGCACGTGGACGGCGACCATGCCGGTAGCAGGCCCACCCTGCTAGCCTCGCACAGGCATGACCAACCGCACCGATCTCACCAATGGCATCGTCGAGCCGCCAGTCGACGACGCTCATCGGACGCGCGCTGAGCGTTATCGTCTGGTCGCTGAGATCGAGGGCGTGCTCGATGGACCAACGACCTACCTTGCGCTGCTGTTCGCCGCGCTCCTCGTCACCGAGCTCGCCCTGACGGCGCAGCACATGACGGTCCCCACCGTGCTGGGGTGGATCCAGCTGGCCATCTGGGCAGTGTTCGTCGTCCACTTCGTGCTCGGCATCACCATCAGCCCGGACCGGGGCCGCTACCTCCGACGCAATTGGCTGACCGCGCTCTCGCTGGTCGTACCGTTCCTCCGGGCATTCCGGCTGCTCCGCGCGATTCGCGTCGTGCGGGCGATGAATTCGTTGCGGGTCCTCGCGGGGTTCAACCGGGCTGCGCGCAGCATGCGCGGGGCGCTCGCCTGGTCGCGAGCAGGCTACGCCGCCGGCCTTGCCGTCACGGCGGCGTTCCTCGGCTCGGCGATCCTGCTGATGTTCGAAGCGGATGCACCGAAATCGCAGATCACCGGTTACGCCGAGGCACTCTGGTGGGCATCGGCGACGCTCACCACCGTGGGTGCCGCGTCCGAGCCGGTGACCCTGGGCGGCCGAATCGTGGGGTTGGTCATCATGCTCGGCGGCCTGGTGCTCCTCGGGTACGTTGCCGGCGTACTGGCCGCGGCCCTGTTCGGGAAACGGGTCATCCGCTAGTCACGCCGGCCGGGGACATTCCGCAGGCAGAGTCGTGGCGCGTCGATTCCAGGCCGATGACCGAGAAGCTCCCGTCGATTTCGAGGACTACAGCGTGCACGTCGGCAACGCTCAGGGTGCCGGCTGCACCTCGGTGACGCTCAGGTTGGTGCCACCGTCGCCCATGCAGGGCGGGAGGGGATCGACACCGCCAGCCTGGACTTCGACGGTGACCCAGTCCCTCCAGTCCGCCAGCCGCAGCTCGAGCGTGACCGGCGCCGCCGGCGCTGCCCCGCACCAGTTGCTCCACGCGGCGCCGACCTGGAAGGTGGTACCTGTCTGGAGGGTCAGCAGCGGCAGGTCGGTTGGTCCGGCGACACTCTCGACGAGCGTCGCGCCGGTGCCGTCCAGTATCCGTCCCAGGGCCGCGTTGGCAGGGTGGCACGGGGCGGCACCATCGGCGAGGGCGATGGTCACCGACGTGCCGCGCGATCCCGCCGCGCCGCCCCATGGCTCCGCGGTGAGCACCACATCCTCCGGCCGGCACGCACCCGGCTCCGCCGCGCTGGCCGTCACCGATGGCGTGGCTGCCTGCGTCTTGGCGTCGCTCGGCGATGGGGTCGAGACGTCACCACCGACGCCGAACTGGCCGTTCAATCCGCCGCTCACGAATACCACCGCGAGCACGGCCGCCGCGGCAGCGGCTGCGAACAGGCCACCGCGGAGCACGGAGGGAACCCCGGCAGCCCGAGATGGCGCGCCGGGCTCGGCAGGGAGAGGGGCGGGGTGGTAGCCCTGCTCGCGCGGGCCGGACTGCGAGCGCAGCTGGCGCTCGAGATCGTCGTGGTTCATGGTCGTGCCTCCTCGCCGAGCGTGGCGCGCAGGGCGTCGAGGGCTCGGCTGACATGGCTGCGCGCGGAGGGAGCGGCGATCCCCAGGATCGCGCCGATCTCCTCGTACGGCAGGTCGGATCGATAGCGCAGGTAGACCGCCAGCCGCTGCCGCTCCGGCAGCCCCTCGACCGCGTCCCAGATCGTGAGCCGCTCGGCGAGGTCAACGCCGGTTCCCCGCTCGGGACGCGCGCCGAGGCGCGCGGTGAGGAGGCGGACGCGACGTCGCCAGCGATGGCGATCCATCGCCAGGCGGTACAGGGCGCGGAACGCCCACGCATCGGGGCGCTCGATGACCGCGCCGTCGCGGAGGGTCGACCAGAGGCGCAGGAGCGTCTCTTGCACCGCGTCGTCGGCCTCGTCGGGCGCCAGGCCCAGGTGACGAGCCAGTCCCCACAGCTCGCCGCCGCGGTCCGCCTGCAGGCCGGTGACGGTGGCGCGCAGCGTATCGGTCCCGGGGGTGGCGTCAGCCATGTCGACCGGGTGATCCAGGGTGGTGGTGATCATGCCCCTCCGACGCACGGATGTGGCCGAACGTTGAACGGCCGCATCCGATCCGTCAGTCGGGCCGATCCCCGGCGAACTGCTCCGCGGAGAGGCGCGCATACAGGCCTTCGTGGCGGATCAGCTCGGCATGGGTGCCGCGCTCCACGATGCGACCGCGCTCCATGACGAGGATCAGGTCCGCGCGCAGGATGGTCGAGAGGCGGTGCGCGATGGCGATCGTGGTGCGTCCCTCCATCAGGCCGGCCAGGGCGCGCCTGGATGAGCCGCTCGCTGACCGTGTCGAGGGCGGACGTCGCCTCGTCGAGGATCAGCACGCGTGGGTCCTTGAGCAGGACGCGGGCGATCGCGATGCGCTGCTTCTCGCCACCGGAGAGCTTGTAGCCGCGCTCCCCCACCACGGTGTCGTAGCCGTCCGGGCAGCTCCATGATCCGGCCGTGGATGGCGGCGGCCTGCGCCGCCGTCTCGATCTCCTCCTGGGTCGCCTCCGGCTTTGCGTACTGCAGGTTGGCGAGCACCGTGTCGTGGAACAGGTAGGTCTCCTGGGTCACCACCCCGATCTCGCGACCCAGCGAGGCGAGGGTCAGCTGCCGCACGTCGACGCCGTCGATCCTGATGGTGCCCGTGTCCACGTCGTACAGGCGCGGGATCAGGTAGGTGGTGGTGGTCTTGCCACTTCCCGACGGCCCGACCAGGGCCACCAGCTGCCCCGGCGCCGCGGTCGAACGAGATGTCGTCGAGGGCGAATGGCTGGATCGTGGTCGGCACGGCGCGACCCTCCGCCTCGGCGGCCGCCGCCTCGGGTGCCACCTCGACCTGCGCCGGGGCGACCGGGTAGCGGAACGAGACGTCCTCGAGCCGTACCTCGCCGCGCATGGTGGCCGGTTCGAGTGCGACTGCATCGGGCGCGTCCACGATGTCGTGCTCCATCTCGAGGTACTCGAAGATGCGGTCGAAGAGAGCGAGCGCCCCCTGGATCTCGACCTGCACGTTGAGCAGCTGTCCCAGCGGGAAGAAGAGCCGCGACTGGAGCGTGGTGAAGGCCACGATGGTACCGATGCTGACGTGCGTATCGCCCCCGATGATCAGCGAGCCGGCGAGCAGGTAGACGAACGCCGGCATGATGCTGAAGAACGTGCCGATGAGGGCGAAGAACCAGCGGCCGATCATCTGGCCACGGACCTGGAGGTCGCCGAGGCGCTGCGACTCGGCCGCGAAGCGCTCGATGCTCGCCTCCTGCTGGCCGAACGTCTTGGAAAGCAGGATGCCGCAGACGGAGAGCGACTCCTCGGTGATGGCGCTCATCTCGGCCATGGAGCGCTGGGTCAGGGTGCTCACCTCGCGGCGCACCTTGCCGACGCGGAAGGTGATGTAGGCGAAGACCGGCAGCAGGCCCAGGCTCAGCAGGGTGAGCCGCCAGTCGAGGATCAACATCGCGACCACGGTGGTGGCCACGGTCGCGAAGTTGGCGAGCAGCGAGGAGGCGGTATCGGTCACCACCGACTGGACCCCGCCCACGTCGTTGCTGATGCGGCTCTGGATCTCGCCGGTGCGGGTCTCGGTGAAGAAACGCAGCGGCATCCACTGCAGATGCCGGTAGAGGGCCAGGCGCAGGTCGTTCATGACCCGCTGCCCGACCACGTTGGAGAGGTACGCCTGCCAGACACCGATGGCGCTGGTGATGATCGGCAGGACGATCATCAGCCCGGCCTGCAGATACAGCAGGTTCAGGTCCTTCGGGCCGGTCAGATTGTCGATGATCAGCTTGAGCAGGATCGGGTTGACGACCCCGATCGTGACGGTCACCAGGATCAGGCCGGCGATGAACCACAGGCGGCCGCGATATGGCGTGAAGAAGCCGGCGATGCGGCGCAGGGTGCGTCGCTCGCTTCCGGGTCGCCGGGTCAGGTCCGGCTCCGCTCCGCCGAAGGCGCCTCCCCAGCCACCCCGGCCACCGCCGCCACCGCGGCGCGTCACGTGAGCACCACCGAGAGGAACGGCTGCGCCAGTGCGAGGCCGTGCGGCTCACCCGCCAGCCGCGCCCGCTCGCGAACCCGCTCCTCGACGTCGTCCCGCCCGCCGACCTGACTGGCATGTGCCAGCAGCGCGCGCATGCCCACGTCGAACGTGTCCGTGACGTCGACGTGCAGGTTCGCCTGCTCGACGCCCATCAGCAGCACCTGGCGCACCTTCCATGGCTCGAGGCCCTCGTCGTTCGCCAGCTCCGGGAAGTTGAGGCGGTCGCGTGCCGCGGGATACACCGCCGCCAACGCCGCCTCGCCGGTCGCGAGGTGATCCGGATGGCCGATGTACGGGTTGCCGTCGAGGCGCCGCTGCGGGCTCCAGGTGATCACCACGTCGGGCCGGAAGCGGCGGATCTGGCGGGTGATGTCCCGCCGCACGTCGAGCGTCGGCATCAGGTACCCGTCCGGGTAGCCGAGATGCACGATCTCGGTCACTCCCAGGATGTCCGCCGCTGCCCGCTGCTCGGCGACGCGCGTGGTTGAGAGCATCTCTGGCGTCACCGCCGGATCCTCGGTCCCCTTGCCGCCATCGGTCGTCACGACGTAGTCGACCCGGGCACCGGCGGCTATCAGGTGCGCGATGGTCGCGGCCGCGCCGAATTCGGCGTCATCGGGATGCGCGACCACGACGAGCGTGCGCTCGATACCGTCGACGAGGACATGCGGTTCCAGGGTGGTCATCCGTTCCATGCTAGCGCTGATCGGCGATCCCTGATTGACGCCGCGCCGACGTCGGCCACATACTCACCCACAGTATGTCGACGAACGAGCCAGCCGAGCACTTTCGGCACGCCTACACCAAGGACAAGGGAGAGCTCCTGACGCGCCTCGCGCGCATCGAGGGCCAGGTGCGCGGGATCCGGCGCCTGGTCGACGAGGAGGCGTACTGCCTCGACGTGCTGCAGCAGGTGGACGCCATGACCTCGGCCACCGACCAGGTCGCCCTGCTGCTCGTGGAAGACCACATCAAGGGCTGCCTGGCGCACGCCATCGAGACCGGCGAGGGCGAGGCGTACACCGACGAGGTGATGACCGTGGTGCGCCGCATGGTGGGGCGCCGCGGCAAGCGCTGAGCGCGCGAATGGGAGTGCCGCAGGGGGGAACCACGACACTCCCAGCGGAGCGTACACCGATGGTCAAGAGCTCGCCTACTCGGCGGGCGAGCCATCCGAGACGCTCATTCTCCGAACATCGTGAGCTGCTCGCCGCCACGCTCGATGAGCGGGTCGAGGCCGAGGACCGGCTCCAGCCACTCCAGTCGGATGCCGTCGCGTGCGGCAAGCGTGTCGAGGTGCTGCCACTTCAGGACGTGCCAATTCTGGCGCGCCAGCTCCACGCGCAGCCACGGTGACCGCTCCAGCTTCCAGCGCAGCAGCTCGGTGCGCTCGGCGGGAATCAGCAGCAGCCGTACCTGATCGTCGGCGGGGTCGATTCTGCGTCCGCGACCCAGCACGGGCTCGCCGAGCATCGCCGTCCATTCGACCTCGATCAGGAAGGCGAACTTGCCGCGCACGTACCAGATCGCGTCGAGGTCGGCCAGGGCGTCGGTCGGGGCGTGGACGATGAGCGGCAGGTAGGCACGCCGCTCCTCGTCGCGGAGCAGCGCGCCGAGCGTCGAGCCCTGCCACGGACGCGCCTGCTGCGCCTTCGACAGCCAGGCACGCAACCCCAGCCGATGCCCGACGTCGATGGCGGTCGCCAGCGTCCGCGCATGGTCCGCGATACGCGCCGCGAGGTCTTCCTCGGTCCGCAGCTGACCCCGTTCGCCGACCCGGGCATACGCCTCCAGGCAGGCGTGCACGAGCTCCTCGTCGGGGGCGTCGAGCCCCGGGAAGAGGCCATAGATGCGCTCCAGGAACGTCGTCTCGTCGAGGCGCCCCGCGGTCGTCAGGACGTTGAAGGTCGCCCACTCGACACGGTCGGCCAGCGGCGCATCGGCCAGCGAGGGCGTGCGCAGCCACCACGTCGGATGTGCCTCGTCGCCGAGTCGCACGATGACCGGGTGCTCGTCGCGCCACAGCTCCTCCCGCAGCAGCTGTGCGAGGACCGCGTGCCCGCTTCCCTCCAGGCGGTCGCCGCTCTCCTCGGCGTCCCGCTCTCCCCCGCGCGGGGTGGCGACGCGACGCAGGAGGCCGCTCCGCTCGAGCTCGAGAATGATCGCCGCCGTGACACGGGTCAGGCCCGCGGGCTCCCCGCGCTGTCGCAGGAGGGTCACCACCGCGAGCTCCATCGCCTCCGCGAGCTCCGGGTAGGTGAGCGCCTCACCTGCCGACCCCAGACGCAGCGGGCGCGCGCTCACCGCGTCCCGCAGCCGATCCTCGCCGCTCGGCTTGCGGAAGTGCAGCACCACCCCATCGCCGCTGCGCTTCGACTCACGGTGGATCAGGTCGACGAGCTCGAGGCCCGCTGCCGCGCCGGCCACGGCCACGGCGAGGAGGCGCTCCGGGTCGTCTCCGTCCAGCAGCACGTTGAACCAGCCGTCCGGCTTAAGCGCGCCCGCCGCCGACGCGACCGCGCGACGGAGGGCGGTGGGCTCCACCCCGTCGCCATGGAGCGCGGCGGGGCCGAAGAGCGGCTCGAGGCGCAGCGTGCCGGCCGCCTCGTGGCCCATCAGCCATGCGGTGGCGAGATACTCGAAGCTCAGCTCGTCGATGCTGGGCGGAGCGCCGGCCGAGCCGAGCACCATGTCGACCGAGTCCGGTGGCACGTACTGGCCCACGACGGCGGGACGGCAGCGCACCCACAGCACGTTGGCAGCGCCCACCCCGCCGAGCTCGTCGAGGTCGCTGGCGAAGCGGGCCGGCCGGCGCTCGTGGCCGAGGGCCGCGACCGCGGTGCGCACGTCGTGGACCGCGTCGACGAAGAGTCGCCACACGTTGACCTCGCGCTGGTGGCGAGAGGCTGGCTGCCGGACGTGGCCGCCGGCAATGCGCAGCGAGGCGACGCGGCCAGGATATCCGTTCAGCCGCGAAGCGGGGAGCAGGCACGCCGCGAGCGCCAGTCGGAAGAGGGACGCCAGCGCGTCGTTGCGCAGCTCGGCGTCGATCTTGTTGGCGATCGCCTGGATGGCGTACAGGTTGCGCGGCGTGTAGAGCCCCAGGAGCTCATCGATCAGCTCCTCGCGGCCGTCCAGCACGGGGAATCGCTCGCGCAGCAGCTGGACATGCTGTGGGTCGCCCGGGTCGCCCGCCGGGGCAGTGGGGGCGCTGGGGTGGACGGTGGACGCCCAGCGCGGGTCATTGGCAGGCGCGCGCAGCGGCGGTTCGGCCGCGAGGGGCGGTGGCGGTGGCGGCCCGCCCGCCTCCCCGAGGGGCGCGTCCGCATCGGTCAGTCCGACTGGCGCGGGCGGGAGATCGTCGTCGACATCGCCCTCGGAGCTCGCGTCGGCGTCGGCCGGCGCGCGGTCGATGCCCAGCTTGGCCAGGTCGAGCTCGTCGACCGGGGCGGAGCGGTCGGCAGGCCCGCCGACAGAAACGTCGCAGGCCTCGCAGCGGTACACCTTGCGGGCCGGCGCATCGGACCCACGCGGCCAGATGAACTGGTCGGCGACCACGGCGCGCCGGCAGGCGGGACACCGGGTCGCGTAGAGCTCCTCAAGGTGCTGTGAGAGCGGCACGTCCACCCGCCGCGACGCGGCCAGCTGGCCCAGGGCGGCGTCGATCGCCGAGGCGTCCGGTGCCTGGAGCAGCGCGCGCGCCGCGAGCTGCGCGAAGGGGCTTGGATCAGCCGAGATGGAGCGCATGCCCTGCGCGATGGCCCGTCGTGCCGTCCAGCCTGTGCCGGCCCACGGATCGAGGATCGTGTCCCCGCTGTGGGCGAAGGCGCGCAGCTCGGCGTCGAGGAGGTTGGCCGCGGGCGACGGGAAATAGCGCTCGAGCAGGGCCAGCCCGGGGACGCGACGGGGAAGGACGACGTGATCGAGCCGCTTTGGTGCGTCCCCGCTCATCTCCGCTCTACGATTCCTCGAGCAGCTCTTCCTCCAGCTCGGGCTCGGCGCTGTATTCGGGAAGGCTGGTGTCGAGCTCCTCGACCTCCTCCGAATCCTCGTCGGGCTCCTCGCTCTCCTCGTCGTCATCGTACCGGAGCGCGGACCCCTTCATGTAGGGTCGAACGTCACCAGCCCGGGCAGCCGCGCTCCCTGGGAACGACACCTTCCCGAAATTCGCCGGGTGGGCGAAGACCTCGCGGATGTGAATGCGCACCTCGTCCTCGTGGAGGACGGTTATGGCGGCCTCGTAGCGGTTTCCGGTCTTCATCAGCTTCAGCAGCCGCGAGCCGACCCGCGGCTCCACGATCCCGACCTCCAGGTCGCCCGAACGTCCCATCAGCTGCTCGCCGTCCACCACGAGCTCGATGGCGTCGCCGGGCGAGAAGGGCGCCAGCTTGCTCGGAGGCGCGAGGCTCACCAGGCGCGCGTGGCCGGTCTTGCCCATCTCCTCGATGAAGTGCGCCGCGGTCGCCTTCTCCGGGCGGCCGTTCGTCGCGCGTGCAGGCTTGCGCTTGCCGTCGCCGGCCGCGACCAGGACGCGCAGACGGTCCACGTTCCGCTCGGCGATCCTGTTGGTGGCGTCACGCGCGAGCGCGTGCTCGTAGGCCTCGAGCGCCTCCGAGTGGCGGCCGAGCTCGGCGAGCGCCTTTCCCAGGCGGTTGTAGGCGTCCGTGTCGGGTCCGAGCTCCAGGAGCTGCTGGTTGGCCTGGGCGGCGCCATCCCAGTTGCCGGACGTCGCGTGGCCGATCGCCAGCTCCGTCAGCTGGCGGCGTTGGCGGTTGATGGTATCCGTGTCCCCGAGCGTCATCGTTGCGTCAAGCATCTCCGCTTCGTGGGTCCCTTGGTGGTCGTAATGGAAGGCCCTTCGCGGCCGGGGGGCCGGAGGGCGCCTTGTTGTAGCACCGAGGGTGGGGGGTGTCAACGCGACCCCATCCCGCCTCCTCAGGTGGCGTCCAGAAGCACCGCAACCACGATCCCGAGGATGGCCAATGACCCGAACTCGACGAGCACGGAGCGTCCGCTGGCGCCCTCCTCGAGCGCCTCCGCAGCGCCGCTCCAGGCATGGAACGCGAGTGCGCCGAGCGCCGGTGCCACGACGCCGGGCAGGTCCAGCAGCACGACCACCACGCCGACCTGGGCGACGGCGAGCGTGTGCAGCAGCCCCTGACCGATCCCCGCCACGCCGGTGCGGCCGCGGGCCTCGGCGGCACGCACCGCGAGGATAAGGACGATCGGCAGGGTCAAAGCGATGGGCGGCGGCCAGCCACCACGTCCGGCGAACACCACGATGCCGGACGCGGAGGCAAAGAGGATCGAGACGAGGGCCAGGTCGAGCAGCGTACGCGCAGGGATTCCGCGCGACGCGCGCAGCTCCAGCCACAGGATCGACCAGATGAGGATGGCGGCAAACGGGGCGAAGAGGAGGACCACGCCGCCTGGCAGGATGCGTCCGAACAGCGACAGCGCGACGGCACCCAGGGTCGGCACCGCGTACCGCGCATAGCCGATGCCCGGCTGCGCGGGCCCGAGCAGGCGCACCGTTCCGAGCCCGCCGAGGAGCAGCTGGCCCCCGATGGCGAACGCCATCCACAGCGGTGGCGCGAGCCACGCGACTGTCGCCAGCGCAGCGAGCAGGATGGCGAGCACGAGGACGCCGGGCCGGTCGATGCGCCGCAGCACCGCCGCGCCGCGGCGGTCGCCGAGCACGCGGTTGATCACGAGACGAGCCCCAGCAGATCGTCTGCCGACCCCGTGGTGGCCACCTGCGCGGCGGTCAGCCACGCTCGCCGCGCCACCGAGACTCCGTATGCCACCTGACCGAGCTCCTCGGTGCGGTGAGCGTCTGAGGCTACCGTCAGCCGCGCGCCGGCAGTCGCGGCGGCGCGGGCGAGCGTGTCCGACAGGTCGAGCCGCGGGCTGCCATTGATCTCCAGGATCGTGCCCGTGCGTGCGGCCGCGGCGAACACCGCCGGCCAGTCGAGTGGCAACGGGTCGCGGCGCCCCACGATGCGCCCCGAAGGATGGGCCAGCACGTCGACGTGCGGGTTGTCGATCGCGGCCAACGCGCGGCGGGTCAGCTGATCAGTCGACTGGCCGCGCCCGGTATGGATGCTGGCGATCACGACGTCGTAGCGCGCCAGCAGATCGTCGTCGTAGTCGAGCGCGCCGTCGGCACGGATCTCCATCTCGGTGCCGTGCAGGACGCGGAACGGCGCGAGCTCCCGGTTGAGGCGCTTGATCTCCGCGCGCTGCTCCTCCACCCGCTCCGGGGCGAGGCCGCGGGCCACGCCCAGCGAGGGCGAATGGTCGGTGAGGACCATCCACTCGCGACCGATCGCGCGCGCCGCGCGTGCCATGGTCTCGATGGTGTCCACGCCATCGGTCCAGTCCGAGTGCACGTGCGTGTCGCCGCGAATGTCGTCAAGGGTGATGAGCTCGGGCAGCGTGCCGGCGGCGGCGGCCTGGATCTCGCCGCCGTCCTCGCGCAGCTCGGGCGGCGTCCAGGCGAGGTCGAGGCGCGCGTACACCTCCTCCTCGGTCGCCGCGAGCAGCAACTCGCCGCTGTCGACGACCTTGAACCCCTTTTCCGACAGCGAGAGGCCGCGATCCAGGGCACGGCCGCGCAGGGCGACGTTGTGCTCCTTGCTGCCGGTGAAATGGACGAGATGGCTGCCCCATGCCGCCGGCGGGCAGACCATGAGGTCGACCTGTGGCCCGTCGGCGAGGACGATGCTGCTCTTGTCGGTGCCGGCCGAGACGACGTGCCGCACCTCCTGCAACGCGTCGAGGGCGCGGATGAGCTCTGCCGGATCGTCCGTGGCGGCGAGGAGGTCGAGGTCGCCGATCGACTCGCGACGGCGGCGCATGGAGCCTGCCGGCTCGATGCGCACAACGCCGCGCACCTCGCCCAGATCCTGGATGAGACGCGCCATCAGCTCGTCCGCGTCGTGGAGCAGCATGCGGCGGCTCTTCTGCTCGATGCGCGTGATCGCCTCGAGCACGTTCTCCTCAGTGCGGGCGGAGAGGCCTTTCACGTCGCGGAGGCGCCCCTGCTCGGCAGCAGCGCGCAGCGCCTCCACCGAGTCGATCCCGAGCTCGCCGTGCAGCAGCTTGACGGTCCGCGGCCCGACGCCCGGGATACGCAGGATCTCGAGCAGCCCGTCGGGAACCTGGGCGCGCAGCTTGTCGTGATACGCGAGGGCGCCCGTCTCCGCGAGCTCGGCGAGCTTCTGGGAGAGCGCCGGCCCGGCACCCGCCAGCTTCGGCGGCGTGCCGCGGCGGTACAGCGCGGCCACGTCGTCCGGGTAGCGCTCGATGACGTCGGCCACACGTCGGTACGCCACCGACTTGTAGACGACCTCGCCGAGGATCTCGAGCATGTCGCCAATCTCGTTGAAGACGCGCGCCAGCTCGCTGTTGGTGATGACCGCCTCCCCGGATCGGGTGGCGGCGCGTGGTCGAGGCATCGCGGACGATTCTAGGGAACGCGACGAACCGGGGCGCTCGCGCTGCCCCGGTTCTTCCGCTGGGTGGGTGTGGCGCGCGCTCAGGCGCCGATGCGGCGCCCCAGGTGCAGCACGCGATCCAGCGTGCGGCCGCGGCCGGGTCGGCGGGCCTTGACGGCCAGTCGCTCACGGCGCGCCTCTTCCAGGAGCTCCTCCTGGCGGAGCACGGCGTAGATGCCCCAGGTGCTGATGGCTCGGTTCATGGGATTCTCCTGCGGCCCGCGCGCGCTGCGGCGCGTGGGCCGTAACTGGTTGCGTATCGGTAACTGGTTACGCTGGTACTATAGGTGTCCGTGGAGTAACTTGTCAATGGGTATATAGTGGTTACACCGATGCCAGTGACGCCTGAACCCACGCCCGAGCCACAGCGCGACAGCGACGTGTTCGTCGACTTCGCGAACACGCTGGGTTGGGACCGCGGAAGCGAGAGCGACGAGATCCCCGACCCCGATGCGCTCCTGGTCTGGCTGCGCCGACGCGGCCTCATCTCCGAGCGCGGACGAGCGGCGGAGAGCGCACGGCTGCGCCGCGAGCCTGCCGAGGGCGAGCGCCGGCTCGACCGCTACCGGCACCTGCGAACGCTGCTGCACGCCATCGCGGGTCGCACGAGCGACGGGCAACGACCGACGGTCGCCCAGCTGCGCGAGCTCAATCACATCCTCCGACACGGGCTGCACTACCACCAGCTGCGCCTGGACCGCGAGCGGGCGAGTTACACCCTGGCGCAGATCGGCGATCGCCTCGACCAGGCGCGTGCGACCATCGCCAGCGGGGTGGCGCAGTTCCTCGCCGAGGAGTCGCCGGGCCGGCTGCGCACCTGCGCCAACGAGGAGTGTCGCTTCGTCTTCGTGGATCGCTCCCCCACCGGTCGGCGTCGTTGGTGCGACATGCGCACCTGCGGCAACCAGGCCAAGGTCGCTCGCCACCGCGCCAGGGTACGAGAGGGGGATGGCCCCACATGACCCCACGGACTAGAATGGCGGCGTCACGGCCACGCCGCGACGCATCTCAACACCGCAGCTCGAGCGGAGCAACAGGCACTTCCATGGACGCTGGTCCCAGTAGACGAACGCGCGCACCGATGATCGGCCGCGCCGCCATGGTCACGCCGACCGCCTGACACCATCGGGCGCGCGACGAGACCGTCCGGCCCGATTCGACCACCGAGTGCGGCGCGATCCACCGATCGCGAGGTGGTACCCATGAACGACATCGACATCCGCGAGCTCTCGCGCGGCGCCGAGCCGGCGACCGATTCGCCACCCTACCCCGAGCCGCGCGTGCGCTACGCTCGCGGCATGCGCAGCCTCCCCCGCCTCCTGAGGTCCCGTGGTGGCGACGTCGCACCCGCCGAGGACGAGCCGCGCGGCGAGCCGCGCGTGGAGGAGGTACACGGTCCCTCCGTGCGCTGGATCAACATCGAGGAGCCGCGGCTCGCGGACCGCGTCTGGCTGGCGGAGACGTTCAACTTCCACGAGCTCGACCTCGAGGACGTGGCCAGCCACAACCAGCGGCCCAAGCTGGACGAGTACGACGAGTACATGTTCCTCGTCATGCACTTCCCGCGCTACGACAAGGAGTCGGGGCGGCTGCACTCGGCGGAGCTGGACGTGTTCATCGGTCCGGACTACGTCATCACCCTGCCAAACGAGCCGATCGTCCCGCTGCCGGCGCTCTTCGAGCGCGCCCAGGCGCGCGCTGACGTGCGGGAGCAGCTCATGAACAAGGGCTCTGGCTACCTGCTGTATCACATCCTCGATCGGTGCGTGGACGCCGGCTTCCCGATGCTGGGCCAGCTGGGCCGCAAGCTGCGCCGCCTGGAGGACGACATCTTCGAGGGGCGCAGCAGCAGCGAGATCGTCCGCGAGCTGAGCAACGCCAAACAGGAGATCATCAACTTCCGGGCCGTCATCCGCCCGCAGCGCGCCGTGTTCCGCTCGCTCGAGCGGGCCAAGCAGCGCTACCTGACCGATGACCTCGACATCTACTTCGATGACCTGACCGATGCGTCCGAGCGCATCTGGGACGTGCTCGAGAACTTCATGGAGATCGTCCAGGGCCTGGAGTCGACGAACGAATCGGTCATCAGCCATCGTCTCAACGACGTGCTGCGGGTCCTGACTGCCTTCAGCGTCATCCTGCTGCCGCTGACCCTGCTGGCCAGCATCTTCGGGATGAACGTCCACTTCCCCGGCTACGACACGCCGGGCGGGTTCTGGATCGTGATCGGCACGATGGTAGCCATCCTGGTTGGGATGGTCCTCTTCTTCCGCCGCCGCGGCTGGCTGTGAGCTACGCCCCGATGGGATGCCAGACGGTCTTGATCTCGGTGAACTCGCCGATCAGGTAGGGCGATTGGGCGCGCGGGCTCAGCCAGTCGTAGCGGTCGAGGCCGGCGCTCGGCGGCCGCACCAGGCGCTTGACGTTCTCGACCGCGGCCTGCTCGATCGCTTTGCCGTCGGCGGGATCCGCCCCGAACGCGTCAAGCGCATTGACGTCCATGTGCGACGCCAGGGTCGGAACCAGCTCGCGGCGCAGGCCAGTGATGAGGTTCACCACCCCGCCGGGCACGTCGGAGGTGGCCAGGACCTCGGTGAGGGTCACCGCCGGCAGCGGCCGCGTCTCGGACGAGATGACGACCGCGGCGTTGCCTGACACGATCACCGGGGCGATGCGACTCACCAGGCCCAGCAGGCTGGATGCCTCAGGCGCGACGACGCCGACCACGCCGGTCGGCTCGGGAATGCTGAAGTTGAAGTAGCTGCCGCGCGACCGGGTTGACCGTCCCGACCGTCTGGCTGAACTTGTCGGCCCAGCCGGCGTACCAGACCCAGCGGTCGATGGCGGCATCCACGCTGCGCAAGGCCCGGGCGCGCCCGACTCCCTCCGCGGCCATCACCTCGGCCACGAACTGGTCGCGCCGTCCCTCCATCAGCTCCGCGATGCGGTACAGGATCTGGCTGCGGTTGAAGGCGGTCTTGCCGGCCCAGCCGGCCTGCGCCTTGCGCGCGGCGCGCACCGCCTCGCGGATGTCCTTGCGCGTCCCGCGGCAGGCGTTGGCGAGCAGCTGCCCCTTGGCGTCGAAGATCTCGTAGGCGCGGCCCGACTCGGTGCGCGGGAAGGCGCCGCCGATGTAGAGCTTGTACGTCTTGCGCACACCGATGCGACCGGCGCCGTTGGCGCCGGTCGTCGCCAGCGGCTGCGCCGCTCGGGCCTCGGTGACCGATGGCCGTCTGTTACGGCTCATGGTGCGCGCCGGCCGCGACGTCATGACCCGCGGGCCCCGTTGCCGTCGGACAGGTCGAGATAGGCGCCCAGGCCGTGGATCCCGCCCTCGCGGCCGTAACCCGACTCCTTGTAGCCGCCGAACGGGCTGGTCGGGTCGAAGCGGTTGAAGGTGTTGGCCCACACCACGCCGGCGCGCATGGCGCCGATCATCTTGAAGATGCGGCTGCCCTTCTCCGTCCACACCCCCGCGGACAGGCCGTACGGGGTGTTGTTGGCCTTCTCGATCGCTTCCTCGGGCGTTCGGAAGGTGAGCACCGAGAGGACCGGCCCGAAGATCTCCTCCTGGGCGATGCGGTGGCTCTGGCTCACGCCGGTAAAGAGGGTGGGCCGGAAGAAGAAGCCCTTGTCCGGCAGGACGCAGTCCGGCTGGAAGATCTCCGCTCCCTCGTCGATGCCGCTCTGCACGAGCTCCTGCACTTTCGCGAGCTGGCCGGCCGAGTTGATGGCACCCACATCCGTGTTCTTGTCGAGCGGGTCCCCGACGCGCAGGGTCGAGAGGCGGGCCTTGAGCTTGTCGAGGAGCGCCTCGTGGACGCTCTCCTGCACGAACAGCCGCGAGCCCGCGCAGCACACCTCGCCCTGGTTGAAGTAGATGCCGTTGATGATCCCCTCGATGGCCTGGTCGAGCGGCGCGTCGTCGAAGACGATGTTCGCCGCCTTGCCGCCGAGCTCGAGGGTCAGCTTCTTGTTCGAGCCGGCCACGGCGCGGGCGATCATCTTGCCGACCGCGGTCGAGCCGGTGAAGGCGACCTTGTTGACGTCCGGGTGCGACACCAGCTCCATCCCGATCTCGCCCGGGCCGGTGATGATGTTGACGACCCCGGGCGGCAGCTCCGCCTGCCGCACCACGTCCGCGAACAGGTAGGCGGTGAGCGGGGTGGTGGAGGCCGGCTTGAGGATCACCGTGTTCCCGGCGGCGAGCGCCGGGGCGATCTTCCAGGCCAGCATCAGCATCGGGAAGTTCCAGGGAATGACCTGCGCGGCCACGCCCAGGGAGCGCGGGGTGCGTCCCGGGAAGGCATAGTCGAGCTTGTCGGCCCAGCCGGCGTAGTAGAAGAAGTGGGCCGCCGCGAGCGGGACGTCGACGTCGCGCGACTCCTTGATCGGCTTGCCGGAGTTCATCGACTCCACCACCGCGAACTCGCGGCTGCGCTCCTGGAGGATGCGCGCGATGCGGTACAGGTACTTGGCGCGCTCGCTGCCCGGCAGCCGCGACCAGACTGTGTCGTACGCACGGCGCGCGGCGCCCACGGCACGGTTCACGTCTGCCTTCGAGGCGTGCGCGACCTTGCTCAGCGGCTCCTCGGTGGCCGGGTTGATGACGGTGAACGTCCTGCGCGGCTTGGACGGGGCGAACTCGTTGCCGATGAAGAGCCCGTACTCGGACTCGATCCGGATGTGATCGGTCGATTCGGGGGCCGGTGCGTACTCCCACGGGATGTCGCGGGCGGAGAGGCCCCAGCTGGCGGGCGCCGGGCGGGAATCGCCCGTCTTGGTGAGCGTCATGAGGCACCGATTATCGCACGGTGCTCCGGCGGATTCGGGGACCCGCCCAGGACGCGCGTCCTCGGTTCGCCTAGCATCGGCCGCGCATGCGCATCCCATTCGCCGTCCTCGCGCGATCGACCGCCGCCGGGCTTGCGCTCGGCGCCTTCGCGGCCGCCGGCGACCGGTTGCCGGTCGACACGCCGCTCGTCGTGCTCGTGGCGCTCGCCAACGCCGTCGGCCCGTGGTTGGTGGTCGCCTTCCTGTCCGGCGGCGGCGGCTCCACGATGCGGATGGGTGCGGTGGTCGGTACCGCCACGCTGCTGGCGGCGGTCGTCGCCTACTACGCCGTCGCCGCGACGGTCCTCGGCGGACCGTATGTCGACCCGGCGCGCGCGGCGGTCGTCTGGGGCGCGGTCGCGGTCGTTGTCGGGGTCCCGATGGGCGCGGCCGGCGCTGCGTGGGCACGCGATGCCGGAAGGGCGCGCACGCTCGGCGTCGGTCTGTTCGCCGCCCTCCTGCTGGCAGAGGCGATCTCACGCTTCGTGGAGGTCGAGGGATGGACGGGCTACGACCTGGGCCGAACCGCGCTCCAGGTCGCGGCGATCGATGGGGTGACCGCGGGCCTGGCCGTCTGGCTGCTGGCCGGGCGCGACCGCGTAGCCGTGGGCGCCGGCGCCGTGCTGATGGGGGCGGCGGGCGCGCTGCTGATCGAGATTGCCATTCCGCTCATTCGTGCGGCAGCAACTGGCTGACCGCCGCACCGCGGCGCACGCGGTGCTGCGCGGAGGGATGACCTAGCATCGGGCGGCACATGCGAGTCCGAACCGCGCTCCTGGTCCTGCTCCTCGCCGGCTGTGCTCCGGCGGAGCCCTCGTCGGGCGCGGCGCCGCCGATCCCCGACCTCGCGCTGTACGCCACCCCGCCGGGATCCGGCGACGCGGGCCAGCTGCTCGCCCAGCAGGAGATCGGCGCGCCGACGGGCATGCGGGCGTGGGTCATCGCGTACCGATCCACCGGCCTCGACGGTGAGCCGATCACCGTCACCGGCACCGTGGTCGCGCCGTCCTCGGCGGGCAGCGACCGGCCCCTGGTCACGCTCGGCCACTGGTCGGTGGGGCTGGCCGATGCCTGCGCCCCGTCGCGGGGCGGGCTGCGGCCGGGCAGCACCCTGGTGGCCGTTGGACTGGCGTTCGTCCAGCGCGGCGCTGCCGTCGTCGCGACCGACTATCCCGGGCTTGGCACCCCGGGACCGCATCCCTTCCTGGTCGGGGCATCGGAAGGGCGCGCGATGCTCGACGGGGCACGCGCCGCGCGGCAGCTTGCGGACGCAGGTGCCGGAGCCCGCATCGCGACCGTTGGGCACTCGCAGGGCGGGCAGGCGGCCCTGTGGGCCGGGGAGCTTGCCGCCAGCTACGCGCCCGAGCTCGCATTGGTCGGTGTCGCGGCGATCTCGCCGGTCGGCGACCTGGCGGAGACCGCGCGGGTCGGGTTCGAGGCGGCGGGGACGCGGAGTGGCTGGGTGAACGCCGCCGAGCTGGTGGCGAGCTGGCGCGAGACCTTCGGGTTGGCCGACGACGCGATTCTGACCCCTGAGGGCCGGCGCGTCACCGACGCATTGGCCAACGCCTGCCCGGCACGGGTGGAGGTGACGGGCCCCACCATCGCCGCCGATCCGCTCGACGACCCCGCCTGGGCCGCCCGTCTGGCGGAGCAGTCGGCGGGGATGACGCCGGTCGGCGCACCCGTGCTGATGGTCCACGGCCTCGCCGACGACCTGGTGCCGGTGTCGAGCAGCCGCCTGGTGCGGGACCGCCTGTGCGCCGCCGGCGACCCGGTGACCCTGGATGAGCTGGAGGGGTTCGACCATGTCCTGACGATCCTGGGTCGTGGCCGGGTCGACGCGGCGGTCGACTGGGTCGAGTCGCGCTTCGCGGGCACGTCGGTCACCGACGACTGCCCCATCTGACGGTCAGGCGGGCAGGACCCCCTCCAGGCGCAGGAGCGTCCGCTTCCGGTCGAGCCCGCCGGCGTAGCCGCCCAGCCCACCGGACGCGTGGAGGATGCGGTGGCAGGGCACGATGATGGGGATCGGGTTGCTGCCGAGCGCGTTGCCCGCGGCGCGCGCCGCCCGTGGCGATCCGGCAGCGGCGGCCACGTCGCGATACGTGCTCGTCGAGCCGTACGGCACCGCCGCCGTGGCGCGCAGGATGCCGACCGCGAAGCCGCGGATCAGGCTCCAGTCGAGCGGCAGGTCGAAGGCGCGACGTTCCCCCGTCAGGTAGTCGTCCAGCTGACGACGTGCCTCGTCCGTCGGACGGGAGGCGGCCAGGATGCGCGGCGAGACGCGTTCGGCCATGTCCTCGAGGGTCGCCGCGCCCGGCTCGTCGGCGAAGGCGACGCGCACCACGCCGCGCGGGGTGACGAAGACGGTCAGCTCCCCCAGCGGGCTGTCCATGGAAGCGTAGGCGACGTCGAGCAGGTGCTCATGGGTGGCGCGCTCCGCGACCCGCTCGCGCAGGCGCGTCAGATCCAGCACCCCGGAGGGTTCGCCGGACGCCAGGCGACGCTCGAGGTCG
Source organism: uncultured Chloroflexia bacterium (assembly GCA_963781555.1). GTDB lineage: Bacteria > Chloroflexota > Limnocylindria > QHBO01 > QHBO01 > JAICQM01. Next base: position 866,305 of record CAWAGB010000006.1, read on the forward strand.
CTCATCGGTCCACCGTCCGGCGCAGCCGCGTCAGTCCCTCGTGGACGCTGCGCCGCGCCGCCTCCTCGCTCGTGCCCATGCGAGCGCCGATCTCCGCGTAGGCGAGATCGAAAACGTACCGATGCACCACCGCCGCGCGCTGCTTCGGCGGCAGCTGCCGCACCTCGACCCACAGCGCGTCATCTGGGAGTCGTTCGTCTGGCCGCGCCGCCGGGTCCATGCCGTCCAGCGTGGCGGTCGGGCGACGCGAGACGCGGCGAACGTGATCGGTCGCCTTGCGATGGGCGATGGTGTAGAGCCACGCTCGCAGGTTCTGCCCGTGGCTCAGGCGTGGGTAGGCGCGCAACGCCGACATGAAGGTCTCCTGCAGGCAGTCCTCCGCCTCGGTCGGCCCGACGCATGCCACCAGGAAGCGGTGCAGCTCGGTGGCGTGGGCGTCGATGAGCGTCTCGAACGGCGGGAGGTGCACGCTGGATGAAACGCGCCCGGGCATCGTGGCGTGAGGTGCCTCAGCCGGCGGCGCGATGCACGAGGTCGTCGATCACCGACGGATCGTCATGCGCGATGGAGTACACGCCGTCGTCCCAGCCGATGGTGATGCCCGGGTTCTGCTCGTTGGTGCCGTCGGGCGCGAAGACGTGCACGGAGCCGCGCACCTCCTCCCCTCGCGCGACGGCCCAGTCCTCGAACAGTGGCGCGCGGCCCAGCCCGGCGTCGAAGTCGGCCACCAGGCGATCGAGGTCCAACATGTCGCAGGCGCTCGCCACCTCCAGGATGACGTGGCGCAGGCTGACGCAGCGGCTCTCGCCGAAGAAGGCGCGTCGAAGGCCGCGGTCGAGCTCCTCGGCGGCCGCCGGGGATTGGCGCTTCGCCGCTTGGACCGCCTCCATCGGTGGCAGCATGGTCACCGGATAGGTCTCGAGCGGCGCCGACCAGGCCTGCCAGCCGGCGCGCGGTGCCAGCGTGCTGGCCACCGGCCACTCGGCGTCGAGGCGGTCACGCGGCGTGGGCTCGTTGTTGAACAGCTCGAGCGGGAACGCGTGGTGGTCGAAATGCACGCGGTTCTCCAGCCCCAGGCGACGGCGCGCGTCCCACAGGCGCCACACGATGGCGTGCGACCACGGGCAGCCGAGGTCCGACCACACGGCGAGCGTGCCGGGGGCGACCTGCATCGGCTCAGTCGAGGGTGAAATAATCGCCGCCGGAGTAGCGGCCGGTGCGCTCCTTGCGGACCTGCATGAGTACGTCGTTGAGGAGGCTCGAGGCGCCGAAGCGGAAGCGGTCCGGCGTCATCCATTCCGGCCCGAGCGTCTCGTACAGGACGGTGAGGTAGCTGATCGCCTCCTTGGCCGTCTTGATCCCGCCGGCCGGCTTCATGCCCACCGCGCGGCCCGTCTGCTGGTGGAAGTCGCGAATCGCCTCGAGCATGACGAGCGTCACCGGGAGGGTGGCAGCCGGCTGCACCTTGCCGGTGCTGGTCTTGATGAAGTCAGCGCCGGCAGCCATGGCCAGGACCGATGCACGACGCACGTTGTCGTACGTCTCGAGCTCGCCGGTCTCGAGGATCACCTTGAGGTGTGCGTCGCCGCACGCCTCCTTGACCGCCACGATCTCGTCGTACACCTTCGCGTAGTCGCCAGCGAGATAGGCGCCGCGGTCGATGACCATGTCGATCTCGTCGGCGCCCAGCGCCACCGTGGCCCGCACGTCGTCGAGCTTCACCTCGAGCGGCGCCTGGCCGGACGGGAAGTAGGTGGACACGGCGGCGACCTTCACCCCGGAGCCCTTGAGCGCCTCGACCGCGGTCGCGACCATGTTCGGGTAGACGCACAGGGCGGCGACCGGCGGGATGGAGGGGTCCGTGGGATCGGGGCGACGGGCCTTGCCGGCCAGGGCGCGGACCTTGCCCGGGGTGTCCTTCCCCTCGAGGGTGGTGAGGTCCATCATCCGAATCGCCAGATCGAGCGCCCAGAGCTTGGCGTCCTTCTTGATGCTCCGCTTGGCGAGGCTTGCGGCCCGCTCCTCGACACCCACCGCGTCGACCGCCCACACGCGGCCGAGCAGTGAGCCAAGCGCCTGGTGGCGCGGGCTGATCAGGTCACGGGTGGCGCGCGCGTCGCGGCGCGCGGGTACGGTGCTGCTCATCGGCCGTCCATTGTACCGGGGCGGTGCGAGGGAACCGGCATGGTAGGCTCGGCGGACCGATGAGCGAGCGCGACGCCGCGACCGAGCAGGTCGTCTACTGCCTCACCCGCGACCGCGACCTCGCCACCGCCCTGGACGAGCGGCTGGTCGGCGCGATCGCCTTCTTCTACAACGATGCGGCACGACTGCACCAGGCCGTCATCCTGCGCGCGCCAGACGTCGTGCTGGTGGATACCGGCGCGATTCGCGAGGAGTTCGGCGATGCCGGCCTGGGTCCCATCGTGGCGTTCCTGCGTGAGCACTGCAGCATGGCGAGGGTCGCCGTCCGGCCCCATCTCGGGGTCGAGCACCTCGTGGCGGCGGAGGCAGGGTCAGCCGTCGAGCTCGTGCCGGCGGCTGTGGCCGAGTGCGTCGAGGCCGTCGCAGCGGTGTGCGGCTGCCCCTGAGTGTCACTCTCCGGCGACAAGCGCCTCCGGTGACGCGCAGGCCGCCTCGCCACCCTCGTCGAGGGGCGCTGCCGCGGGAACCGCAGCGAGTGACGCCATTGGGGTCGGCGGGATGAGCCCGATTCGCGCGGGCGGCCAGTAGCGGGCGACGGCCCGCCAGCGGACGCCCGCGACCGGCAGCACACCGAAGCTGCGAGCGTCGGTCGAGGCGGCCGGGTTGTCCCCCCGCAGCGTCACGTGGGCGTCGCGCACCGCGGCCACGCGCTTGACGAGCTCGCGCCGCCCGTCGCGCGGATCGCCCGCGACGACCACCTCGCCGACGTTGGGAGCGCCGCTCGCACGACGAACGATCAGGCGATCCCCCGGCTCGAGGGTCGGCGTCATCGACGTGCCGCGTACCTCGACGGCGTCGAGGCGGCGCAGCTGGGCAATCACCCAACCGGCCGCCACGATCATCCCCAGCCAGGTGAACGGCCGCGTCGGCATGAGGCTAGGAGGGACGCCCGTTGACGCGGGTCTTCTCTGCCCCGCCGGTGGCCTTCCACATCTCGTCGATCGTGTCGATCATCGACAGCAGCTCCTTGGCGGCGCCGGCATCGAGCGACTGCTTGACCTTGCTGGCCTGCTTGGTCGCCTTCCAGAACGTGTCGTGCAGATCCGGGTACTTCTCGAGGTGCTCCGGCTTGAAGTAGTCGTGCCAGAGGACGTCGAGATGATGCTTCACGAGCTCGGCGCGCTCTTCCTTCACGCCGATGCAGCGGGCGCGGAACAGCTCATCGGTGTTCTGCTCGTACTTTTCGATGATGCGCAGGCAGGACTCAGCCTCGATGCGAGCCTGCTCGGGGTCATAGACCCCGCACGGGATGTCGCAGTGAGCGTCGACGACGCGGGTCGGGCGCAGCAGTGAGCGCAGGGTGATCATGCGGTCTCCTTATCCGGAACTGGCGAACGAGGGCTTGCTCGTTGTGGTCGTTCATCGTAGGCAACCAGCAAGCCGCCTGCCGAACCGATGCCTGGCGGCGCGTTCAGGGCCCGGAAATGCGACGAGCCCGGGGCACAGCTCCCGGGCATCGTCGTTGTCCATCTCCCCAGCAAGCGCTGTGCCGCTCAGTTGCACCACGGATAGATGAAGAGGCTGCTGCTGCCGGCGCGATGGTCGGCAAGCACCACCCGCAGCGGAAGGACCGCCGGCAGGGCGTTCACATCGGTACCCTCGCGCGGGGTGACGCCCAGGGCGACCGCGGTGGCGATCGGCAGACCGTCGCGCGCGACGTCATCCAGCACGCTGAGCGAGCGGAGTGCGTTCATGCCGGCGCGCATGCAGGCGGTATCAGGAGTGGCGGCTGCCGCCGGTCCGGCCAGCAGCCCGATCGCGAGCGCGGCGCTCGCGACGGCCAGAGAGAACTTGGTTCGCATCGGTCTCCTCGCAATTCGAAGCGGCCGGAAGGTTGGCCGCTCGTTGGCTACCGATACGCGGTGACGCTCGTAATTGGATCAGTCAGAAGCCGAGGAACGCTGGGAATCAGCCGACGCTTACACGGATCGGTCGGATCAGCTGCCCATCATCATGCCGCCGTCGACGCCCAGCACCTGACCGGTGACATAGCGCGCCTCGTCGGACGCGAAGTACACCGCGGCCGCCGCCACGTCCTCCGCTGCACCGATGTAGCCCAGCGGGGTCATCGCCTTGATGGCGTCGTTGGCGGCCGCGGACAGGTCGGCGGTGAGATCGGTCTCGATGAGGCCGGGTGCCAGCGCGTTGCAGGTGATCCCGCGGCTCGCGAACTCGCGCGCCGTCGTCTTGGTCAGGCCGATGAGCCCGGCCTTGGCCGATGCGTAGTTCGCCTGCCCGGGATTGCCCATCCGTCCGGCGACGCTCGACATGTTGATGATCCGTCCGGAACGGGCCTTGAGCATGGGCCGGGCGACGGCGCGGGTCATCCAGAATGGTCCGGACAGGTTGGTGGCGATGACCGCGTCCCACTCGTCGGCGTCCATCCGCATCATCAGGTTGTCGCGGGTGATGCCCGCGTTGTTGACGAGGATGTCGATCTTGCCGAGCGCGGCCATCGCGGCCTCCACGATCCCCTCGCATGCCTCGCGTCCCTCGGAGGTGTCGCCCTGCACCAGGTGCGCGGCGCGCCCGAGGCCGGTGATCTCATCGGCGACCGCCTGGGCCGCCTCCGCGTTGCCGCGATAGTTGATCGCCACATCAGCGCCCAGCCGCGCGAATGCCAGCGCAATCGCCCGTCCCAGGCCACGGCTGGCGCCGGTGACGAGGGCCGACTTGCCGGTCAGGTCGAACATCTAGGCACCCACCGCGGCCAGCTCGCGCCGCGGCTGTCCGAGACGCGTCTGCGCCCCCGGTGCGAGGAAGGCACGCGTCGGATCGGCGGTCCACTCGACGACGGCGGCCGCGGCGGTGTAGCCGGCGCCGAAGGCCACCATCAGGATCTTGTCGCCGGGGTGGATGCGCCCCGCCGCCACCGCCTCGACGAGCGCCATCGGGACCGATGCGGCGCTCGTGTTGCCGTACTTCTCGATGTTGAGGTACGTCTTTTCCATCGGCATGTCGAGCTGCCTGGCAACGTGCTGGATGATGCGCAGGTTGGCCTGGTGAAAGACGAACTGGTCGATCTGGTCGATCGTCAGGCCGGCGTTGCGGACCGCGGCCAGTGCCGACTCCGCGAGCTGCCGGGTGGCGTACTTGTAGACGTCGCTGCCGGCCATGTGGATGAAATGCTGCCGGTCGGCCGAGGTCTGCGGGGTGGCGGGGCAGGCGCTCCCGCCGGCCGGCACGATGATCCCCTCGAAGCCGGTGCCATCGGAGAACAGGTCGAAGCCGGTCATCCCACCAGGCCCGTCGCTGGCGGAGAGGATGACCGCGCCTGCGCCGTCGCCGAACAGCACGCAGGTCGTGCGGTCGGTCCAGTCCAGGAAGCGGCTCAGCACCTCGACCCCGATCACCATCACGTTGCGGTACATGCCGCTGCGGATGAACCCCGATGCAGTGGCGAGGGCGTAGACGAACCCCGAGCAGGCGGCTTGCAGGTCGAAGCCGGCGGCGCGCGTTGCGCCCAGGTCACGCGCCACCAGGCAGGCGGTCGCGGGCAGCGGGTAGTCCGGGGAGCAGGTGCCGACGATGATCAGATCCAGCTCGGCCGCGGCCAGCCCGGCAACTGCCAGCGCGTCGCGCGAGGCGTTGACGCTCAGCGTGTTCGTGGTCTCGTCGTCGGCCGCGATGCGGCGTTCGCGGATGCCGGTCCGCGTGACAATCCACTCGTCGTTGGTGTCGACCATGGTCGACAGCTCGTCGTTGGTCATGATGCGCGACGGCGCGTACATCCCCCAACCGGTGATCACCGCATTCGTCATGGGTTTCGTGCGTTCCTCCTGCGACCGATGTCGTACGGCCGCGTTGTATTCAGCTGGGGTCGACTTCGAGCACCGGCTGCTGGCGCTTGACCAGCGTTCCTGATTCGACGAGCAGGCGCGTGACCTTGCCCGCGGTGTCCGACTTGATCTCGTTGAAGAGCTTCATGGCCTCGATGAGGCCGACCACCTGGCCGACACTCACCTCGCCGCCCTCGGTCATGTAGGGACGCGCGCCCGGTGACGGCGCCGCATACCAGACGCCGGTCAGCGGCGCGGTCACGAACCGATGGCCGGGCGCCGGCTCGCCGAAGGCGCTGCCGGCGGCGGGTGGTGGTGCCGCTGGGGCCGCAGCCGGAGCGGCGGCCGCGGGAGCGACGGACTCGGAGACGGCGCGCGGCCGCGCCAGGCGCACGACGAGGTCACCTGACTCGACCTCGAGCTCCTCGAGGCCGGAGGCCGCGAACGCGGGGGTGAGGAGATCCACCGCGCGCAGGACCGGGTCCAGCTCGTCGCTCATTCGCCCTCCCAGCGGCGGAACACGAGGGTCGCGTTGTGGCCGCCGAAACCGAAGCTGTTGCTGATGCTGACCGCCACGTCCTGACGGCGCGCCTCGTTGGGCACGTAATCCAGGTCGCAGTCCGGATCGGGCTCCTCCTGGTTGATGGTCGGCGGGACGATCCCTTCCTGCATGGCGCGGATGCAGGCGATGGCCTCGATGCCGCCGCCCGCGCCCAGCAGGTGGCCGGTCATCGACTTGGTGCTGGAGATCGGTACCCGGTAGGCGCGCTCTCCGAAGACGGCCTTGATGGCCGCCGTCTCGGTCCGGTCGTTGGGCCCGGTGCTGGTGCCGTGTGCGTTGATGTAGTCCACGTCGTCGGTCGTGACGTCGGCATCCGCGATGGCGAGCCGCATGCTGTCGGCCGCACCGCGGCCGCCCGGGGCTGGGAGGGTGATGTGCGACGCATCGTCGGTCGCCGCGTAGCCGATCAGCTCGGCATGGATGGTGGCCCCGCGGGCCTGGGCATGCTCGAGCGCCTCGACCACCAGCATCCCCGAGCCGTCGCCCATGACGAAGCCGTCGCGTCGGGCGTCGAAGGGCCGGGACGCCTTCTCGGGCGTGTCGTTGAAGGCGGTCGAGAGGGCGCGCATGGCGCTGAAGGCGGCAACCGGGATCTCGCCGATGCCCGCCTCGCAGGCGCCGGCCAGCATCACGTCCGCATCGCCGCGGCGGATGATGTTGAGCGCGTCGCCGATGGCGTGGTTGCTGCTGGCGCAGGCGCTGACGGTCGCGTAGTTCGGCCCGCGCAGGTTGGCGTTGATGGCGATGTAGCCCGCCGCCATGTTCGGGATCATGGCCGTCACCAGGAACGGACCGATACGCTCGACGCCGAACTCACCGGCCTCCAGGACGTCGCGGATCATGGTGTTGATGCCACCGATTCCCGATCCCACGATCGCGCCGCTGCGGCTGGCGAGCTCGTCGCTGTCAACCGGGTTCGGGAGCCCGGCGTCGCGCATCGCCTCGGCGGTGGCGGCCCAGCCGTAGTGGACGTAGCGGTCGTTGCGCCGCACCTCCTTCTTGGGCATCACCAGGTCGGCGTCGAAATCGCGAATCTCGCCGGCCACCTTGCTGGCGGTCTTCACCGGGTCGAAGCTCTCGATGCGCCGGATCCCGCTGCGGCCGTTGATGATCGCGTCCCAGAAGGACGGCACGTCGTTGCCGACCGGGGTGATGGCCCCCATGCCGGTGATGACCACCCGGCGCTCGCCGTCATGCATCGCGCACCCCCGCTCCCATGTCCTGATCGCGCGGGATAATGATCGACAGGGTCGCCTCGACGGCCACCTCGCCGTCCACGCTGGCCACGCCGCGAACGCGGCCGAACATGCCGCGCAGCTTCTCGACGGTGACCTCCAGGCGCAACGTGTCGCCGGGGACGACCATGCGCTTGAAGCGGCAGTCGTCGATGCCGGCGAACAGGCCGAGCTTGCCGGTGTACGCGGGCAGGGTGTAGACCGCGACGCCCGCCGTCTGGGCCAGCGCCTCCACCATCAGGACGCCCGGCATGATCGGTCGATCGGGGAAATGGCCGGTGAACTGCGGCTCGTTGGCGGTCACCTGCTTGATGCCGACCGCGCGGACGCCGGGCTCGAGCTCGACGATGCGATCGACCAGCAGGAACGGGTACCGATGCGGAAGGATCCGCATGATGTCCGCGGCTTCCAGCGGAAGGGTCGTCATCGGTGCGTGGGTCTCCATGGGTCGGTGGTCGTGCTCAGCCGGCCACGAAGGCGGCCGGCCCGACGCGGTCGAGCAGGTTGGTGCTCACCTCCGCGTCGAGGAAGGTTGGGTTGTCGATGATGCCGCGGTGGAACGGGATGTTGGTCTTCACGCCGCCGACGTGCAGCTCGGCCAGCGCGCGGCGCGCGCGCTCCAGGGCGTGGGGGCGGTCGTCGCCCCACACGATCAGCTTGGCCAGCAGGCTGTCGTAGAAGGGCGGGACCTCGTAGCCGGGGTACAGGTGGGTGTCGACCCGCACGCCCGGGCCCGCCGGGCAGCCACAGCTCCTCGATCACGCCGGTCTGCGGCGAGAAGTTGTCGGACGGGTCCTCGGCGTTGATGCGGAACTCGATCGCGTGGCCACGGATGGGGATGTCCTCCTGGCGAAGGGTCAGCTTCTCCCCGGCGGCGAGGCGGATCTGCTCGCGGATCAGGTCGATGCCGGTGAGCGCCTCGGTGACCGGGTGCTCGACCTGGATGCGGCAGTTGATCTCGATGAAGAAGAAGTTGCCCTCGCGGTCGAGGAGGAACTCGAGCGTGCCGGCGCTCTGGTAGCCGGCGGCCACCACGCTGCGGATGGCGAGGTCGCGCAGCCGGTTGCGCGCCGCGTCGTCCATCGCCGGCGACGGGCCCTCCTCGATGATCTTCTGGTGGCGACGCTGCACGCTGCAGTCGCGCTCGCCCAGGTGCACGCCGTTGCCGTGCTGGTCGACGAGCACCTGCACCTCGACGTGGCGCGACTCCTCGACCCACTTCTCGAAGTAGATGCTGTCGTCGCCGAAGGCCGCCTGTGCCTCCGAGCGGGCAAGCGGCAGCGATGTCTCCATCTCGCGCGGCGAGCGCACGAGCCGCATGCCCGCGGCCGCCTCCGCCGGCTGACGGCTTGAGGAGCACCGGGTAGCCCGCCTCGCCGGCCTGTTCCAGCGCATCGCGCAGGTCGGTGACGATGCCCCTGCTGCCCGGCACGGTCGGCAGTCCGGTGGCGGCCAGCATGCGGCGCACCGCGTACTTGCTGGCGAACCGCTCCAGCACCTCGGCCGACGGACCGATGAAGGCCACGTCGTGCGCCGACGCACGCCTCGGCGAAGCTGGCGTCCTCGGACAGGAAGCCATAGCCGGGATGGATGGCGTCCGCACCGGTGATGAGCGCGGCGCTGATGACCGCCGGCTGGTTGAGGTAGCTCTTGCGTGCCTCCGGCGGACCGATGCACACCGCCTCGTCCGCCAGCCGCACGGCCAGCGTGTCGCGATCCGCCTCGCTGTACGCGACGACCGCCGGCACGCCCAGGTCGCGGCACGCGCGCAGGATGCGGACGGCGATCTCGCCCCGGTTGGCGATCAGGATCTTGCTGAACATCAGACCGATGCCTCGGCGGTGCGCAGCGCCGCCGCAGCCTTCTCCACCCCGTCGGGGTCGCCGACGTTGTGCAGCCGTGCGCCCGGCACGATGCGCTTCACCATCCCGGTCAGCGCGGCGCCGGGGCCGCACTCGACGAACGTATCGACGCCCTCCGCGGCGAGGCGCCTCGACGCTGGCCACCCACTCCACCGGCGCGCTGACCTGGCGGGCGAGCAGGCCGCGGATCTCGACTGCGTCGCTCACCGGATCGGCGGTCACGTTGGAGATGACCGGCACCCGCGCGTCGCGCCACGTGACCTCGGTGAACGCCTGCGCCAGCCGCTCGCCCACCGTCCGCATGTGCGGGGAGTGGAACGGTCCTGACACCTTGAGCGGCAGAACGCGCTTGGCGCCCGCGGCACGGAGTGGCTCCTCGGCCGCGGCGAGCGCGTCGCGCAGCCCCGAGATGACCACCTGGCCGGGTGCGTTGTCGTTGGCGATGACCAGGTCGCTTCCCTCACCGGCCAGCGGCGCGATGGCGGCCGCCACCGCCGCGCGGTCGAGCCCGATGACCGCGCTCATCCCGCCGTCGATCGACTCCGCGGCCATCAGCTCGCCCGCGCACCGCCACCAGGCGCACCGCGTCCTCGAGCGCGAGGACCTCGCCAATCACCAGTGCTGCGTACTCCCCGACCGAGTGGCCGGCGACGAACGCCGGAGCCAGGTCGTCGCCCTCGGCCGCGAGTGCCTCCGAGAGTGCGTGGGCCGCCGCGACGGCCATGACGACGAGGGCCGGCTGCGTATAGCGCGTGTCGTTGAGGCGCTCCTCGGGGCCGGCGAAGGCGAGCTGAGAGACGCTCCAGCCAAGCGCCGCATCCGCGCGCTCGAAGACCTCGCGCGCGCCTGGCGACGCGTCGACCAGGGCACGGCCCATCCCGACGGCCTGCGATCCCTGGGGTGAGAAGAGAAGCGCCAGCGACATCAGGCGCGATCCTCCAGCTCGACGAGTGGCTGGCCGTACTCGACCGCCTCACCACTCTCGGCCGGCAGGCCACGCACCGTGGCGGCGCGTGGAGCGCGCACGTCGTGACGGACGCCGAGCATCTCGACCCAGCCGAGCGGATCGCCCTTCTGCACGTCCTGTCCGGGGCCCAGGCCCTCGGCATAGACGAAGAAGCCGACCGCCGGCGATGCGACCGGGTGGCGCCGCGGCCCGCTTGACGGTCCAGCCCCGCCCGGGCCGACCGGCTGCGGCCCGGCGGCAGCGGCCGCCGGCTGCGCCGGGGCCGTCGGTGCGGTCGTGGCCGGTGCGGCGGCCACCCGGATCCGAACGCCATCGCGACGCACCTCGATCTCGCCGAGGCCCTCGTCGGCGAGGCGCATGGTGAGCGCGGGGATCAGCTCGCGCGCGGCGCGTTCGATCTGTGCCAGGTCCTCGTCCTCGCTCATGCGCCTCCCTCGCCGTCACCGTTGTCGTCGGCCCCCGCTCCCGGCCACACGTCGCTCCAGCGGCGGCGGCCCACGCCCGGCAGATGCAGGATCTTGCCGAGCCGATCGCGCAGGCGCTCGTCGCCGGGTCGCCGCGCCGTGTCGACCGGCGTCTCCCGGTAGACCCCGACCGATCTGATCCGAGCATACCGGCTTGCCAACAGCTCACCGGGCTCCTGCCGCGAAAGACGTGCCAGCGAGGTCGAGATGGCCCGCTTGAGGGCGCGGGCGGTGGCGTCGTGATCGGTATGCGCGCCGGCGCCGGGCTCGGTGATGATCTCGTCGACGATCCCCAGCGCCACCTGGTCGGCAGCCGTCATGCGCATCGCTGCCGCCGCCTGGCGCGCCTCGTCCGGGGTGCGCCACAGGATGCTCGCGCAGCCCTCGGGGCTGATGACCGAATACACGGCGTTCTCGAGCGCCAGCACCTCGTCGCCCACGCCGATCGCCAGCGCCCCGCCGGAGCCGCCCTCACCGACGATGCAGACGACGATCGGCGCGCGCAGACCGGTCATGCAGCTTGATGCTGGCGGCGATCGCCTCCGCCTGGCCGCGCTCCTCGGCGTCCGGCCCGGGGAATGCTCCGGCGGTGTCGAGAAACGTGACCACCGGGATCGACAGCTTGTCCGCGAGGCGCATCAGGCGCTGCGCCTTGCGGAATCCCTCCGGATGCGACGAGCCGAAGTTGCGCGCGATGTTCGAATCGGTGTCGCTGCCCTTCTGGTGTCCGATGACCATCACTGGCCGGCCATCAAGAAGCGCCGGACCGCCGACCATCGCGGGGTCGTCACCGAAGGCTCGATCGCCGGCGAGCTCGGTGAAATCGGTGAAGATGCGCTTCACCAGGTCCAGGGTACGCGGGCGCTGCGGGTGGCGGGCAAGCTGCACGCGCTCCCACGCGGCTGCTGCCTCGGCGTCGCTCGGCGGGCTGGCGGCCACGCGCTGCGCCACCGCGGCGAGGGCGTCGTCCACGCTCGTCATCGGTCGCTCCCCGCCGGCCGTCGGGCGGCGGCCGGCCGGTCCCCATTCGTGGCCTCGGGCTCGTCGATGCCGATCGTCTCGCTCACCGCACCGCCAAGCCGCTCGGCGAGGCCGGAGAGGACCCCGATCGGTCCCCGCGGGCGGTCCGGGTCGTAGGCACTGCCGGTGCTCACCGGCAGCAGGCGCAGCAGGCGCGCCAGCGTCGCCCGCAGCTCGGTACGCGGCACCACCCGGTCCAGGAAGCCGTGGTCGCGCAGGAATTCCGCGGTCTGGAAGCCGTCGGGCAGCTCCTCCCCCACCGTCCCGGACGCGACGCGCGCGCCAGCAAATCCGATGAGCGCCTTGGGCTCGGCGACGATCACGTCACCCAGGCTGGCGAAGCTGGCCAGCACGCCGCCAGTGGTCGGATCGGTCAGGACGCTGATGAACGGGATGCCCTCCGCGTCCAGCCGGGTGAGCGGCGCGGTCGTCTTGGCAAGCTGCAGCAGCGAGAGGGTGCCCTCCTGCATCCGCGCCCCGCCAGAGGCGCTCACCACGATGGCCGGCACCCGTTCGACCAGCGCGCCCTCCAGGCAGCGCGCGATCTTTTCGCCCACGACGCTGCCCATGCTGCCGCCCATGAACCGGAAGTCGAACAGGCCCATGGCGACGCGCTGGCCCTCGATGCGCCCGAAGCCCCACACAGCCGCCTCGGCCAGTCCCGTCTTGACCCGCGCCGCCTCGAGCCGGTCGGCGTAGGACTTCGAATCGTGAAACCCCAGCGGATCGACCGACTCGAGCCCCGGGTCGCGCTCCTCGAAGCTGTCGGCGTCGAGCAACAGGTCGATCCGCTCGCCGATCGACATGCGGAAGTGGTAGCCGCAGGTCGGACAGATGCGCTGGCTGCGCTCCAGCTGGCGGTTGAAGACCTGCTGCTCGCAGCTCGGACACTTGGTCCACGCGTCGGCGGGTCCCGCGGTGCGTCGGCGGCTGAACGGGAACTTGATCGGCATTGTCGCTCCTCCCTACCGTTGCAGCCGGTGCGTCGCAGCGGCGTGGCGACGGCTCGTGCGCCACACGGCGAAGGCGGTCACGCCGACCCCGACCGCTGCCGACGAAACGGCGCCCGCCGCGATTAGCCGGCCGCGGGTCGTGCCGGTGACGGCACGCAGCGTCCGCTCACCGAGCCGGGGGCCGTGGATCCGCTCACCCAGCGCCGCCTGGAAGCGTGCACCGGGCGGGATGGGGGTCAGCGTGGAGCGCAGCAGCTCAGCGACCGAGATGGCCGAGCGCAGCGCGGCGTCGCCGGGCGCCCGCTCACCGGCGAGCAGGGCGTCAACGGCCGCGTCGAGGCGGTCGGCAGGAGTTCGATCGGTTGGCATGGTCGGAGAGCGGGACGCCGTTGCGGAACGTTCATCCTATCCAAACACCGGGACCGGGGTGTTCGTTACCCCTCCAGCCGCAGGGCAAGGTCGCGCAGGGCGCGGTGAAGCAGGACACGGACAGCACCGGGGCTCCGATCCAGCACCACCCCGATTTCTGCCGCCGAGAGGCCGTCGACGAAGCGCAGCAGGACCACCTGGCGGCGGTCGAGCGGCAGGTCGCGCACCGCTCGCAGCACGCGCCGCCCCTCCTCCGCCCGCGTGACCAGCGTGGCGGGATCCGCGTTCGGCGCCGGGCGGTCCCATCCCTCGGGGATCGGCTCGGTGCGGCGGCGGCGGCGGGAGCGCATCGCGTTGCTCACCGTGTTGTGGGCCACCCGGAACAGCCACGCGCGGAAGCCCGCACCGGTGTCGCGGTATCTGCCGATCCCCTTCATCGCATCGAGAAACGTGCGCTCGGTGGCGTCTTCCGCGTCGTGGTGGTCGCCCAGCGCGTAGAAGGCGTGGGCGTAGACGCGGTCCACGTAGCGCCGGTAGAGGACTTCGAAGGCGCGCCGGTCGCGCTGGGCGGCGCGGACGGCAGCCGCGTCCGGGTCCACGCGCGGAGTCGGGAGGTTGGCGGGCTGTGCTGTGGGGATCACGCCGGAACCTCGTGGCGCGGCCGGACGCGCTGCACCTCTCCATGGGCCAGCGCCAGGCGGCCGGCATCCGTGTCGAGCAGGAGCGAGCCGTCGTCGGCCACACCGGCGCCGGTGCCGCTCACCAGCCCGTCGCCGGTGTCGATCTCCAGGTCGCGGCCGTCGAGCCACGAGATCCCGCGCAGCCGCTCGACCGGGGAGTGGCCACCCTCGAGGCGCGCGATGCCGTCGTCGAGCGCCACGAGCAGGTTGCCCAGGAGCGTCACGCGGTCGACGGGCGCGCCGACCAGCTCGCTGAGCGAGGTGGCGGACGGGCGAATGGCGTCCGGCATCTCGGATCGTGGCCAGTTGACGTTGATCCCGATACCAACCACCGCCTGAGCGATCTCGTCGCCCGCGATCGCGGTCTCCAGCAGTATGCCGGCGACCTTGGCACCTTCAGGGGTCACCAGGTCGTTGGGCCAGCGAACGCGCAGGTCGGCCCACGGGCGGCAGGCATCCGCCACGGCGATGGCGACCGCGGAGCTCAGGAGTCCCGCGTCACGGGCGGCAAGGGTCGGACGCATCCCGATCGAGACCAGCACGTTCACCCCGGCCGGCGAGTCCCACGTCCGGCCCCGGCGGCCCCGGCCGGCGGTCTGGAGGTCCGTGACCACCGCGATGCCCGTCTCGCCGTCCTCGACGATCTGCCGGGCGCGATCGTTGGTCGAGCCGATCTCGGGGTGGAACTCCACCGCGCGCCCGATGCGGCGCGCGGGATCGGCGGCATCGGTCCAGCTCATTGGTAGCCAATTCTACCCGTGGCCGTACCAGCGGATCGTCCGCACGCCTGCGGTACACTCGGCAGGCCGATGACACAGACCGCCTCCGAGGCCTCCCCCGACGCCCCGCCGACGCGTGAGCGCGTGTTCAGCGGCATCCAGCCGTCCGGTGCCTCGCACCTCGGCAACTACCTGGGGGCCCAGGTCAACTATGTGGCCCTCCAGGACCGGTTCGAGGCCATCTACGCGATCGTCGACCTCCATGCACTGACCACCGTCTACGACGGCCCGCGGCTTCGCAGGCTCAGCCACGACATGGTGCTGGACCTGCTGGCGGTGGGCCTCGACCCGGAGCGCTGCGCGATCATCCGCCAGTCCGACTTCCCCGAGCACAGCGAGCTGACCTGGATCTTCAACACGTGCGTTCCCGTGGCCTGGGCCGAGCGCAACCCAACCTACAAGGAAGCGCGCGAGGACGGCAAGGACAACAGCATGGGGCTGCTGGAGTACCCGATCCTGCAGGCCGCCGACATCGGCGTCTACAAGGCAAACCGCGTCCCGGTCGGGAAGGACCAGGCTGCGCACCTCGAATTCAGCCGCGAGATCGTGCGCGCCTTCAACCGCCGCTACGCGGCCGCCGCGCCCATCTTCCCCGAGCCGCAGCCGGTCTTCACCGAGGTGCCGGTGGTGCTCGGGACCGATGGCGCCCGGAAGATGAGCAAGAGCGCCAACAACACGATCCCCATCTTCGCCGCCCCGGACGAGATCCGGCGCCTGGTCATGAGCATGGTCACCGACCCGCAGCGCATCAAGCGCACCGATCCCGGCCGCCCGGAGGTATGCAACGTCTGCCAGCTGCACCGCTTCTTCGGCGGGGACTACCTCCAGATCCAGGACGGCGAGCGCACCGCGCGGACCGGCTGCGTCGAGACGAAGCAGCTGCTGGCCGAGCGGATCATCGCGTTCTTCGAGCCGATGCGCGCGAGGCGCGAGGAGCTGGCCGCCACCCCGGGCATCGTCGAGGAGGTGCTGGCCGCCGGTCGCGCGAAGGTGCGCCCCATCGTGGAGGCCACCATGGCCGAGGTGCGCGACGCGGTCGGCATCGGTCCCAACCTGGCCGGGACGGCCTGACCCATGGCGCTCCGCGGGCCGATGCTGCTGGGACCCCGCGAGCGTCGCTGGCTGCTCTTCTTCCTCGTCACCGGCACGGCGCTCTTCGCGGTGCTGCTGGGCCAGTTCGCGCTCGAGGTCCTCGGCCGCTTCAGCGGCATCCTGCTCATCCTGTTCCTGGCGTGGCTGCTGGCGTTCGTGATGAGCCCGGTGGTGGGCGCCATCCAGGAGGAGACCCGGCTGGGTCGAGGTCCGGCGTCGGCCATCGTCTATGGGGTCACCCTGGTGGCCCTCGGGTTCATCCTCTTCTATACCGGCGCGGCGATCACCCAGCAGCTCAGCGAGCTGACGGCCACCTTCCCGGACAAGGCCAGGGAGATCGAGGCCACCTTGCGGGGCTGGCAGGCGTCGCTGCAGTTCGGGCGCCTCGAGATCAATCTCGTCGGGATGTTCGAGACCCTGCAGGACCAGATCGGCACGCTGGGCGGCCAGCTCTTCGATCAGATCGAGGCGATCGCCGGGGTCACCGTGGCGGCCCTCGGATCGCTGGTCCTGATCCTCATCCTGTCGCTGTACATGGTTGTCGACCGCGACCGCATCCTCGGCAAGATGCGCGCCGTCGTCCCGCGCCGCTACGAGGACGAGACGCTCATCTTCGAGCGCTCGGTGGGCCGCGCGTTCGGCGGCTTCCTGCGCGCCCAGCTGATCCTGGCCGTCATCCAGGCGCTGCTGGTCGCCGTCGTGGGCGTGATCTTCGGGATCCCCTTCCTCTTCCTGGTTGCGGTCGTTTCGTCGCTGCTGATGCTGATCCCCTTCTTCGGCCCGCCGCTGGCGCTCATCCCGCCCATCGTGGCCGCGTTGATCTACACGGGCGGCTTCATCCCCGTGACGATCATCTTGCTGGTGGTGCAGACAGTGCTCGTCAACTGGCTCCAGCCGCGGCTCATGCAGGGCGCACTGGGTCTTCACCCCCTCCTCGTCCTGATCGGCCTGCTGGTCGGGTCGACCGTCGCCGGGGTGTGGGGCGCCCTCTTCGGGATCCCGGTCATCGCGGTGATCAACGTCTTCATGAACTACTTCCTCTTCCGCGCCGTGCCGAACGCCTCGCTCCCGGAGACCGAGCAGCTCGCCGACCTTCCCGAGGGCACCATGGTCACTATCCAGAAGGAGCAGCTGGTCGACGACACGCACCCGCACATCCGGGTGCACCGCTCGCTGCGCGCCGACGGCAGCGAGCAGATCGACCTCGAGATGTCGGACGAGCCACCACCCCTCAAGCCCCAGGGCTGAGGCCTGCCGCTAGCGTTCCGTCAGCACCAGGTGCTCGGTGCCGGACGCGTCCCGTGCAACGCTCATCGGCACGTCGAAGACATCCTTGACCAGCTCGGGGGTGAGGACTTCCCCGGGAGGCCCGTCCGCCCGGATGCGCCCCTGATCGAGCACCGCGACCCGGTCCGCCATCCGCGCCAGCGCCAGGTCGTGGAGCACGGCGACGGCCGCCAGCCCGCCCCGACACAGTCGCCTGACGGTCCGCAGCAGGCCGAGCTGATGGGCGAGGTCCAGGTGCAGGGTCGGCTCGTCGAGGAGCAGCAGCTCCGGCTCCTGGGCGAGTGCCATGGCGACCAGGACGCGTTGCCGCTCGCCGCCGGAGAGCTCGTCCACGGGCCGATGTGCGAGCGCGGTGGCATCGGCCTCGCGGAGCGCCCGCTCGACGGCCGCCTCGTCGCCGTCGGTCGCGCCGAAGATGCTGCGTGAATGTGGCGAGCGGCCCATCTCAACGACCTCGGCCACCCGAAAGCCCGCGGGCAGCTCCAGGTGCTGCGGCAGCACGGCAACGTGGCGCGCCAGGTCGCTGCGCCGCCACTCCCCGACCGGGCGGCCGCCGACCAGCACCGCCCCCCGGTCCGGCGTCAACGCCCCCGACAGGAGCCGCAGGACGGTGGTCTTGCCGCTGCCGTTCGTCCCAAGCAGGACGATCAGCTCCCCGGGCCGGACCACGAGATCCACGCTGCGCAGGACCGGATGGGAGGTCCGGAAGGCGAAGGCCAAGTCGCGAGCCTCGGCGAGCGGCGCCACCGCGACGCTCACTGGCCGAGCGCCCGGGACCGCCGCAGCAGAACCAGGAAGAACGGCGCGCCCAGCAGGGCGGTCACGATCCCCACTGGCACCCCGCCGGCCAGCCGCGCGCCCGTGTCCGCCAGCGCCAGCAGCGCCGCGCCACCCAGAGCAGAAGCCGGCAGCAGCAGGCGGTGGTCGGGTCCCAGCGCCAGGCGCAGCAGGTGCGGCACCACCAGGCCCACGAAGCCGATGGTGCCGGCCACCGCCACCGCCGCACTCGTGGCCAGGGTGGCGAGGCCGGTGAGCAGAAGCTTCTCGCGCTCCACGTCGAGGCCGAGATGTGCCGCCGGTCCGTCGCCGAGCAACAGGAGGTTGAGACGCCGCCAGCGGAGCAACAGCACCGCGCCGGCCACGGCGACCAGCGGGGTAGCCAGCGCCAGGTCGCTCCACGAGGCGCCGCCCAGCGAGCCCATCAGCCAGCCGAAGATCGCGCCGAGCCGGTTCCCTGAGAAGAACATGAGGAGCGCCGTCGCGGCAGCCAGCACGCTCGAGATGGCGTAGCCGACGAGCAGCAGCGTGACCACCGGCACGCGGCCACCGCTGCGCGCCACGGCATACACCAGCAGCACCGTGCCGAGCCCGCCGACGAAGGCCATCACCTGCGCCAGGCCGATCCCCAGCCACGCCGTCCCGACGCCGACCGCGAGCGCCGGCACGAGGCTCGGGATCATGAGGCCCGCCACCGCGCCGAGGCTCGCACCCGCCGCGGTGCCGATGACGTACGGATCGGCGAGCGGGTTGCGGAGCAGCGCCTGGAAGACGACCCCCGCTGTCGCCAGCGCGCCGCCAACGACCAGCGCAGTCACGGCACGCGGCAGTCGCAGCTCCCACACGATCTGCTCCGCGCCCGGCGACCAGCTGACCGGTACCGGCAACCCGAGACGATGGGCCAGGATTGCGGCGGCATCCCACGGGCCTGCCAGCTCGCTTGTTCCCATGCCCACCGCCACGACCAATGCAACGAGCACCAGGATGATCCCGCCGCCCAGCACTACGGCCGTGCGACCCAGCGACGGGCCGCCGACGAGCGGGCGCAGGGCAGAGGTCGTGGGGACGGTTGCGGCGGCTCGCATCGGGCTAGTCCGTGAAGGCCTCGGGATGGATGGCGCGGGCGAGCGCCGCGAGGCCCTCGGTGATCCGCGGTCCGGGCCGGGTGATGACCAGATCGTCGGCCATCACGAGCACCCGGTTACCGGCGACCGCGGCCATCTCACCCCAGCCCGGGCGTGCGGCGACCGCTTCAGGCGTGATCGATGGGTCGTAGGCGGCATCGCCGAGCAGGATCACCTCCGGATCCGCCGCGACCAGCTCCTCCTGGCCGATGCTGGTCGTCACCGGGTCGCCGGTGATCGGGTCCCCGCCGGCCAGCTCGATCATCGACGCCAGGAACGAGTCCGCCCCGGCGGTATAGATCTGGCCCTCGAAGATGCTGACCTCGTAGAAGACGCGCGGGACGTCGGCGTCGGCCACCGCGCCGCCGATCGCGGCGATCTCGTCCTGCATGCGCTCCACCTCGGCGGTCGCCCTCTCGGACTCGTCGACCGCCTCGCCGACGAGCTGGATGTCCGCGTAGATCTCGTCGATCGTCTCGGGGTAGAGGACCATCACGGTGAGCCCCAGGTCCTCCATCTGCGCGATGACGTCATCGGGGGTCAATCCGTTGCCGGCGGCCAGGACGAGGTCCGGCTCGGCGGCCACGACCTTCTCCACGTCCACCTGCGCCCCCACCACGACGTCCTCGACGTCGGCGATCTGGGGTGGATAGTCGTCGAAGTCGGTCACCCCGACCAGCGCGTCGCACGCGCCGACCGCGCAGACGATCTCCGTGTTGGAGGGTGCGAGGCTGACGATGCGCTGCGGGTCGGTGGCGAGGATGACCTGGTTGCCGGCGTCATCGGTCAGGGTCAGCGGGTACGCGGGCGCCGCGCTGCTGGCGGACGCTGAGGGGACAATCGACGCGGGCGTTAGGGTGCCGCTGGCTGCTGGCTGGCAGGCGGCCAGCAGCGCGACGACGAGGGGGACGAGGAATACGCGGAGTACGCGGGATGCCATGTGATGCCGTTCCCTTTCTCTCGAGGGTCGTGACATCGCGACATGGCTGGGCGACCTGGCTCCCGGACGGCGGCTCGCGCCACGCCCGGATACAGTTGCGGGACAGCGCCGGCATTCCACCGGCTTCGCCATTTACCCGCCGGCCTTTCGGCGGCGGCACCCGTCGCGGGTCTTCAGTTGGTCCCGAATCGTATCAGGCGGGGGCGCCGACCTCTTCGCGCTGGCCGTAGAGGGGCGTCTCGCGGGCCACGTCGGTGAGCATCGGGTCGAGCATCTTCTGCACGGCGAGGGTATGCACGCAGCCGCCGGCGGATTCGAAGAGGTGGCAGTCGCAATGCCAGTGATCGTGGTCGAGGGTGACGGTGTGGGATCCGTTGTCGCCCGCGAAGCTGGCCTCGAAGCGGTTGAGCTTCACGCGGTCCGGCTCGTGCGCATAGCGCATCGCCTTCTCGACCTTGCCGATCATGCTGGAATGCACGTCGCTGTCTCCTCGTGTGCGGGCGCCGTCACGACCGGCGCCTCGGAATCTTCCTGGCGCCTCAGTCGCTACTCGTCGCCCTCGCGAGTCGCTCCTTGAGCATCGAGAGCAGTGTAACCGGGGTCGGGTCGGTCTGGTAGAGGATGGCGAGATAGACCGATACCAGGTCGCCGTAGGCGACCGCGGTCATCGCCCGCGCCAGCCGCGACGGACCTTCGGCCCAGACCGTGGTGCGCGAAGTCGCGCGCTCACCCAGCAGCTCGGCCACGACGCTGTAGCGCTCGGCGATGGCGGGCGGCTCCTCCGGGTCGCGGACCTCCACCACGGCAAGGCCGTCGGCCAGGTCCCGCGGGTTGTAGCTGCCCTCGATGGCGTTGTGGTTCGCCTCCGGCATCGGCTCCCAGGTGGCCCACGCCTTGGCGTTCTCGTTGATCTGCGTCTTCCAGCGGTGCGCCACCGGCGCCATGGGGCCGGCTCCGTAGATGACCGCCACGCGGCCGAAGAGCTGCCAGGCGAGCTGCTTGGCAGGGTTCGCATCGGTATCCACCGATGGCCCCATGCGCTCGAGGATCGCCTCCACCGCCTCCACGGCCGGCCCGAACGGATCTGGATCGGTCAGCAGGCCGGCGCGCACCAGCAGCTCGTGGGTCAGCCCGACGCCGAACCCCACCGCGGCGCGCGGCTGCCCCGGGGCGCGGTACATGAGCAGCGGCTCACCGGCCACGGATGCCGACTGCCCGAGCCGGCCGCCGGTGGTGATGACCGCCATGGGGGCGCCCAGGCGGCGCGCGGTGGCCACCGCGGCCAGCGTCTCGGCCGTCTCGCCCGAATGCGACGCCGCGATCACCAGGGTCCGAGTACCGGCCCATGCCGGCAGGTCGTAGTCGCGATGGACGACGAGCGGCACGCGCAGCCGGTCGCCGGCGATGCCGGCCACCAGCTCGGCGCCGATGGCCGAGCCGCCCATCGCCAGGACGAGGACCGCATCCACGTCGCCAAAGCGCTCTGGTACGTCGACGGCGGCGGCCACGCGACGGGCCTGGGCCATCTGGCGCGGCAGCTCGCGGACGCGCCCCAGCATGTCGGACGGATCGATGCGCGCCAACACGGACGGGTCGTCGAGGGTGATCGCCTCGTCGAGCTGCGGCAGCGCGTCGGGATCGAGCTCGTCGCCCTCCCCCTCGTAGTCGTCCTGGTTGCGGCCCGGCTCCTCGTCCGCGTGCTTGTAGCCGAAGAAGTCGCGCGCGTCCATCAGTCGGCGGCCGGCGCGCCGGCGATGCGGCGCCCCTCGCCGAGCAGCGCGTCCACGTCGGCGAGCGAGCGCGCCTCCGCGTACACGCGCAGCAGCGCCTCCGTGCCGCTGAAGCGGATGAGCATCCAGGAGCCGTCCTCCCGGTAGAACTTGAAGCCGTCGTTGGTGGTGAGCGCCACCCGCTCGACGACCTGCTGTCCGGCCAGCGCCGCCGGCGCCTCCGTCGCGAGCCGGGCGAGCGTATCCGTCTTGACCGCGTCGTAGCCCTCGCGCTTGAACCGGATGTCGATGCGGTTGTAGTGGCTGGGTCCGGCGAGCGCCTGGAGCTCGGCGAGCACCTCGGAGGCCGCCTTGTCCTTGGTGAGCCACAGGTCGAGCAGGAAGAGCCCCGACGCGAGGCCGTCGCGCTCCGGGATGTGCATCCCGAAGCCGAAGCCGCCGGACTCCTCGCCACCGATGACCGCGCTCGTCTCCGTCATCTTGGGTCCCACGAACTTGAAGCCGACCCCGGTCTCGTAGGCCTGCGTGCCGTAGATCTCGGCGAGGCGCTTGGCCATGGACGTGGTGGTGACGGTGTAGACCGCCGGACCGATCTGCTTGCGCACGTCGAGCAGGTACCAGTACAGCAGCCCGTAGACCTGGAGCTGGTTGACGAAGACGCCCTCCTCGGTCGCCATCCCCACCCGGTCCGCGTCCCCGTCGAAGGCGATACCGATGTCGGCGCCCCAGCGCGGGATCTCGGCGAGCCACTCGTCGATGTTGGGGCGGATCGGCTCGGGGTTGACGCCACCGAAGAACGGGTTGCGCTCGGTGTGCAGCTCCCGGATCGTCAGGTCGCCATCGCCCAGCAGGCGGGTGAACCAGCCGGAGCCCGATCCATAGAGCGGCTCCACCAGGACGCGCTTCCTCGCCGCCCGGATGCGCTCCATGTCGACGATGCCGGCCAGCTGGTCGCGGAATCGCGGGTACGGGTCGAAGACATCCACCAGGCCGGCGGCGCGGGCGTCCTCCAGGGCACGCCGCGGTGGCAGCTCATCCTCGGCATGGGCGTCCATGGTCGCCTCGATGGCGGCCAGCATCTCGGGCGCGGCCGCCCCGCCCGTATCGGCCTTGACCTTGAAGCCGTTGTCGGTCCACGGGTTGTGGCTGGCGGTGATGACGATCCCCGCGCCGGCGTGCATCTCGCGGGTGAAGAAGCTGCCGACCTGGGTCGGCACCGCGTCAGGCGGCATGAAGCTCTTGATGTCGTGCGCGGCCAGCACCTCGACGCACGCCGCCGCGAAGTGTTCGGAGGCGAAGCGGCGGTCGTGGCACACGACCACGCCGCGCTCGGCGGCTCCTGTCTGCTGGAGGTACTCGGCGACGCCGCGGGCGCAGCGGCGAACGTTGTGGAACGTATATTCCTCGGCGATGGCGGCGCGCCAGCCATCAGTCCCGAACTTGATCTGGCTCACAGATTGCCCAGATTGAGCACGAATGACTTTTTTATCTCAACGCACCTACTGATTATTCGACTCATCTGACCACTCAGCCCGCCACCAGAGCGGCCATTGCGTCTGCATTGGCGCGCATCCCTTCGGGAAGTGTCTGAGTGTACATATCCCTATTGTGGTCCGGATGGCCGAATGGCCCAGCGTGTGCTGAATGATCTTCGGTGAACTCCCGTTCGCCAGCATGTGAGTAGCAGCCGTATGCCGCAGGTCATGAAAGCGTGTCGTGGCGGGTAGCCCAACCCGCCGCTTGAGACTGGTCCAGTGATCCTGTCGCTTCGTCGGCGTGATCGGCTGACCGTCTTCTCGTGTGAACACGTAGTCACCCGCAGCCCATAGACCGCCCATCATCAGGCGCTGCTTGTTCTGAGCCACCTTGTGACCGCGCAGGACGGCCGCTGCTCCCTCTCCAATGGGTAGGGTGCGCTCCGACGAGTCTGTCTTAGGTGCGACCCGCTGGAGCGTCCCATCGCGGTACTGATGCTGACCGGTGATCGACACGGTGCCAGCATCTAGGTCTATGTCTGACCAGCGCAGCGCCCGTATCTCAGCGTCGCGCATCCCGGTTGTTATCGCCAGCAGGTAAAAGGCTTCCCACTGGTCACCTCTCACCGCTGCCATCAACGCTGACAGCTGCTCCCGGCTTAGGATCGCAGGTGCCTTGTGGATGATCCGCGGACCACGCGCCACAGAGGCCACATTCCGAGTAAGCAGGTCATCGCGCATCGCATGATTGAGCACCATGCTGACAATCGTCTTCATCTTGTCGGCGGTCGCCGGAGACAGGCCGCTAGCCGTGGCGTCGCCGATCATCGTCTCTACGTCCGACGTTCGCAAACTCACCAGCGGCAGAGCACCAATGCGAGGAATGACGTTGACCCGGCTACAGCCCTCGTAAATGTCGTACGTGCGCGGCTTCACCCGCTGCCGAACAGCCGGTAGCCAAACGTTGACGAGGTAGTCACCAAACGTGATTCGGCCATCTAGGTAGGCCAGCCCGGTACCTGCTCGCTGCATGGCCGCATTCAGCCGCTCGGTCACCTGAGCGCGACTACGCCCGTACTTCACTTGGCGAACGCCTGTCCGATCCGTGAACCGCGCTTCCATCGGCCGTCCGACCGGAGGCGAATTGTTCCTGACCCTCTAGGACGCCTCGGCATAGCTAGCCTCCACAAACCCCACCAGCGCCGACGCCGGTATGCGAATCGACGTTCCGATGCCGCGAATGACCCGCAGCGATCCGGCTGAAATCAGCCCTCTGACCTTCGTTTCACTGAGGCTTAGCGCCGACGCCGCCTCAGACACCGTGTACGCCAGTCGCGGTACCGATGGCTCAGCCACCTTCACTCCCTTGATTGCCTCTGCCGCGCCACAAGCGCAACCCACTATGTAGTCCACTCATCAATTCACCCTTCCCGGCCGTCGTGCCTACTCGATAGGCCACCTCACCTTCTGTCACCGCACCTCGCAGCACGTCGCGTCAGCCGGATTCCCGGTTACGCCTCTACTTGCCGTCTGCACGCTTGACCGTGGACGGTCCCTCGATCTTCACCTTCACCAGCATTCCCGAATTCCGATACTCGCTGCCCGAATCGCCTTGGCAGCCTCAGCCGACAAGCCGAGCCACTTGGCGTAGGTTTCGACGGTCTTATCGCCTGTTCGCGTCCCTCGTGTCGCCAAGTACTTCTCCACGTCCGCGACCAGCACCAGAGCGGTATAGCGCTTCTCCCCAGCCTTGGCCCACTTGGCAACCGGCAAGCGTCCCGGCTTGTCATGGCTACCAGCAGCCGCGTAGAGCGACTGATATGGGACGTTCATCCGTTCGGCCGCTTCCCACAAGGTCAACAGTTCATCTTTGCCAGCCATAGCCTCTCCCGCTTCTCCAAAAGTCCAAACCGTAACGTATTGTACCAGAGCGTGCAAGCCTTGTCAAGCCTGATACGTGCCCAAATGTCACTAAATTACCTTCTAGCACGCTTGTTATATGACAGATGCTTTCGTCATGTGCATGTGTCGCAAGGTGCTGCGCGGAAACTTCCTCAGAACGTGGCCGGTGCTGGACCGGCTTACGTCAAGCCTATTCGTTCAGGTCGGCCACCCCGGATGGTCGCAGGTCCAACGAGCCTGTTCTGACCCTGACGAGCGGGAATCTGAGCCGGAGCCAACTCCGCGCAGCCCTCATCACTCCCAAGTGACTCCCCATGCCAACCCTGAGCGATAAGTTCCTCACCACCAGCCAAGCCGCCATGATCCTGAAGCGTGTCGCCGGATCACGTTCGCCGTCTGATCCGTAAGGGTCGATTACCAGCCGCCCGCCTTGGCGAGAGCAAGTTCACCGGAACTACGTGTCTCCTACGGAGACGTGATGGACGTGCTGTATCCAACCGAGTACCCAACCGATGAACGACACCGATAGATTCCTCACCGATCTATTCGGAGTGGACGTGCAGATGACTGACCCGTACTACCTACCCGACGATCCGACCTACCTGCCGAAGCGATTCGCCGACGATACCGAGCAAGATTGGCTCGATGGCACGTATCGAGAGCCAGCGGATGCCGAGTTTTTTGATCCGGTCCACCCGTGGAAGCAGGATCACCAGCCGTCCCAAGTGTCACCAGTCTCTCGGTCCCGGCTGGCAACCCGGTAGACAGGTTGACGGACCTGCTGGTCCGACTCATCCCGGCCGGTGAGACGCGGCTGACGGTCAGACGTGCTGGCTGACCTAGCAGCCGCAGGGATGCCAACCGCCTCAGGCTCAAGGCTGACACGTGCTCGCAACCGTGCTGGCGTCATCAGTTTCGGCCGGGGGATGGGTAAGCAGCGACGCCAGTATTGGCAACGCTGACCGCTCCCCTCGCATATGTACGTGTACACGTGTCGCGCGCCCGCCGGCGCAGTAAAGGATATCTTAGGTAATATACTAGGTAGATAATCTGCACTAGCGTATCCCAATGGGGAAAGGCCATAATAGCCTTTCCCCATACGGGTATTGCTTAGATTATCCTCTCTAGAGTGTGTATCATAGTTAGCGGGGGACTACTTTACAAGTCCCCCGCATATTCACTGGATACCTAGTTAGCCTGTCTAACTGGTTATCCGCGAGGGTTGCTCGCTTTTTTCGCTCGCTGGCTCAGTTCGATGCTGGGCAAGCGAGCGCAGCGAGCGCTACAGAACTTCCGCGTCCCCCGCGACGCTAGAAAGGCTATTCATGCCCACATTTCGAAAGGTGCTTGCTTGGCAAGGCTGGCACGATTCCCCAACTGGCCAGCCAGTGATGCTGACCATTGCTGAGCCGACCAGCGGTGAGGTGGCCGAGCGGATAGACCGATTATCTAGCGCCGACGCATTCACCGCCGATCACCTGACCGACCGAGACACCTTCACTCGGCTGTCTCACCAGCAGGCTGGCCGCTGTCTGCAATGCGGATAAACGCTTGACGGCGAGGCTCAGTTCCTAAGCATGGACGAGGGTTCTGGCATTTACTGCGGTCAATGCTCACCGTTACGCCAGTTCACCAGAGCCGCAGCCGCGTCAGCCGCTGGACAGTAGGGACCGATGGACACTGAACTGATGCGTCAGTTTCTGGCTGAGATTGACTCTTGGCCGCTCGAAATCAAGCGAGCATTTCTGCAAGGCACGATTGATTTAGACTGCCATGCGACAGGCTGAGGCTAATAGGCTACCAATAAGTAGCAATAAATAACCGGGGAGATAACAGGCAACTGGACGGGCGAGTAGTTCATAGCCGCTGCCCTACCAGTCAATCCCCCCGGCGACGTGGCGCAGGCAAGTAGGACTCATGGTTCTGCTAGAAAGCCACAAAATAGCCTGATTCGGGCCCCAAAATGACTGAATCAGGCTCTAATCCGCTACCCGGCCCTAAGGTGCTATTCAGGAATGCCACAGGAGCCGCTGTGAGGGGTCTAGGAGGCCTCGTAATGTCGTTTAGGTATCCAGACACCTTTTCACGTTTTTCGAGTCGTACAGGCCGTTACAGCGCCTCGTCTGTCCAGCGGGTAAGAGTATACCCTACGCAGCCGCCTTACAGATGCGCTCTACGGTCGATGGATACCATACGCTGCCACCTCTGGCAGTAGGCGTCTGAGCCTCACTCAGCGACGCTGCGATAGCAGCGTAGGAGCGCCCCTCTGCTCTCAGGCTAGCCACCTGAGCATAGACCGCATCCGACAGTACCCGTGGCCTACCGAGCCTCACGCCAGCGGCCCGCTTGGCAGCCAACGCAACCTTAGTCCGCTCACGGATAACGTCCCTCTCCCATGCAGCGACAGCGGCCATCACGTTAGCCACCATGCGACCAGCAGCCGTGCTGGTATCTACGCCCACGTCCAGCAGGACCAGTGACCAACCTTGCTTGTCTGACAGTGCCATCAGGCCAGCAGCATCCACGACACTACGGCTCAAACGGTCCATTTTGGCGGCTACCAGCGTGCCAGCCTCACCAGCGGCGAGCATTCCGAGCGCCCGCTGTAGAGCAGGACGGTCCAGCGATCCTGCCGAATAGCCTGCATCCTCGATCCACTCAACCTCTGACCAGCCACGAGCAGCCGCCTCGCGCTGTAGTGCCAACCGTTGAGCAGCGATGCCAGCGCCGCTACTCACCTGTTCTTCTGTGCTCACTCGTACGTAGAGCAGCACCTTGCTGCTGCGTTGTGCTACCTGCTTGCGTCGTGCCACTGGTCTCATACCCGCCTTCGAACTGACTAGACACATACACTAATCGTTCGTTTAGCGGATGTCCATCACGTTCTGCTGGTCGCCCTGCTCGACCGGCCCCCTCAAACATTCCCCCTAAGACGATTCTAGATGACGCGTGAAGCTAGTCTGCAAAATGTAATCACTTGTCAAAGTTCGCAGCGCCGCGTGA
>CAWAGB010000007.1:0-42010 GCA_963781555.1 uncultured Chloroflexia bacterium
CGACGCCGGGTTCGCCTACGAGCCCGAGTCGAGCGCGGCGCTGGGCTTCGGCTTCCGCTGCGGCTTCCTGGGCCTGCTGCACATGGAGATCGTCCAGCAGCGCCTGGAGCGCGAGTTCGACCTCGACCTCATCGCCAGCGCGCCGAGCGTCGAGTATCGCGTCAAGCTCGAGCACGGGACGAACGAGCTCATCGTGGACAACCCCGCCGAAATGCCCAACGCCGGCGAGATCGAGGTGATCAGCGAGCCGTGGGTGAGCGCCCAGATCATCAGCCCCACCGACTACATCGGCGCGATCATGGAGCTCGCCACCACCCGCCGCGGCACGTTCGTCCACATGGAGTACCTGGACGAGAAGCGCGTCAACCTGCACTTCGAGATGCCGCTCGGCGAGCTGATCATCGACTTCTACGACCTGCTCAAGAGCCGCACCTCGGGGTACGCCAGCCTCGACTACGCGTACCTCGGCTATCGGCCCGGCGAGCTGGTGAAGCTGGACGTGCTGGTCGCCGGGGAGCCGGTGGATGCCCTCTCGCTGATCGTCCATCGGTCCAACGCGTATCGCTCCGGCAAGGCGCTGGTGGACAAGCTGAAGGAGCTGATCCCGCGCCAGATGTTCGAAGTCCCGATCCAGGCGGCCATCGGCTCGCATATCATCGCCCGCGAGACCATTCGAGCCATGCGCAAGAACGTGCTCGCCAAGTGCTACGGCGGCGACATCACACGCAAACGCAAGCTGCTCGAGAAGCAGAAGGAAGGGAAGGCCCGCATGAAGCGGATCGGATCGGTCGAGATCCCGCAGGAAGCCTTCCTGGCCGTGCTGCGCATGAACGAGGACGCGACATGAGCTTTTTCGACTCGCTGCGCCTCGCGATCGCCCTCGGCCTGACCCTCTTCCTGGTCCTGCTGCGCTTCGATTCGGACCGCGTCGTGCGCTCCGACTACTTCCGCTACCGCTCCAGCTGGCTGGGGCCGGCCAGCTACTACGCGCTGGTGATCGTCTTCGCCATCGGCATCGCGTTCATCCTCCCGGACGGGCGCCAGCAGCTGTTCCTCACCGGAGGCGACCCGGACCGCGCCTTGCCGATCATGCTGCTCTTCCTGGGCGTGGCCCTTGTGAACGCGGCCGGACTGGCCTACCTGCGCTACGGCGGCATCCTGCCGCTGCCCTCCGCGCTGCTGCCGGATCGCATCATGGGCGCGCTCATGAATGCGGTGGCGGAGGAGATCCAGTTCCGCTCCATCGTCTTCGGGATGCTCATGTTCGCCGGCGTGCCGATCGAATGGGCGCTCATCCTCCAGGCGCTGGTCTACGGCTTGGCCCATCGCCGTCTCTGGCAGGAGCGTGACTGGTACTTCCTCGCCGGTTCGGTGCTGCTCGGCTACGGCGCCGGGCTGGCGACGTGGCAGGCGGGATCGGTGATCCCGGCCATCGTCGGCCACTTCGCGGTCAGCATGGCCTTCTTCGCCTTCGCCGGGGGACGGCTCCGCCAGCGACCGATCTAGCCGGCTACGCTGACGCGCGGCATGCCGCCTCATCACCTCTACCTCCACGTTCCCTTCTGCCGGCTTGTCTGCGCGTATTGCGACTTCGTGACCGTCGGCGGGCGGCGCCACGACATCCCGCGCTACGTGGACGCGCTGCTCGTCGAGCTGGCCCTGCGGCCCGCGCCGGGCGAGTTGCGGACCATCTACTTCGGGGGCGGCACGCCGTCCCTCCTGCCCGCTGACGCAGTCCGGCGCCTCATCGGGGCGGTCATGGACCGATGGAGCGGCGGCACGGCGCTCGAGGAGGTCACCCTGGAGGCGAACCCGAGCGGGCGCGAGGCGCCCGACTGGGTCGCGCTGCGCGGCGCGGGGGTGACCCGCATCAGTCTCGGCGTCCAGTCCCTGCGGGACCCGGAGCTCGTCGCGCTGGCGCGCGGCCACAGCGTCGATGAGGCGCGCCGGGCGTACGCGGCAGCACGCGCGGCCGGATTCGACAACGTGAGCATCGACCTCATCTACGGCATTCCGGGCCAGACGCTCGACGACTGGGCCGATGGGCTGCGCCGCGCCCTCGCGCTCGACCCGGCGCCCGACCACCTCAGCCTGTACGCCCTCCAGCTGGCCCTGGCCCCCGACGAGTGGGCCGCGCCGCCGCGGCCAGGAGCATTGCGCTGGCGCGAGCGCCTCGGGCGCCGCCAGGACGACGGCCTGGCGGCGGCGCAGTACCGCCTCGCCGAGGAGCTCCTCGACGAGGCCGGTTACGAGCACTACGAGCTGAGCTCATGGGCGCGCCCCGGACGCACGTCACGGCATAACGCCGCGTACTGGGGACGCCGCGCCTACACCGGCCTGGGGGCGGGTGCCCACTCGTACGACGGGGCGGCGCAGCGGTCGTGGAACGAGCGCGACCTGGACGCCTACCTGCGATGGGTGGAGGCGGGGCAGCGGCCACTCGGCGGGGAGGAGACGCTGGGCGAGGCGACGCGCGCCTTCGAGGCGGTCGCACTCGGCCTGCGACGGGTGAGCGGCATGTCCCGCGCCGCGCACGTGGCTGAGTTCGGAGACGACGCCGCAGTCCTGATGGACGCCGGTGCCGACGAGGGCGTCGAGCGTGGGCTGATCGAGGTGAGCGGGGACGTCCTGCGGCTGTCGGCGGCGGGACGGCTGCTCGCCAACGAGGCGCTGGTGGCGTTCGCGCCGGGCACACCCGGGCCGCGTTGACATCGGTCCGTGGGCGGCGGTACGATCGTGCGGCACATCGTTAGCACTCTCTCCTCTAGAGTGCTAATCGGGAGGAACCATGGTCGAGCGCAGTGAACACGTGGAGCTGACGGAGCGTCAGCGGAGCGTCCTGCGGGCCGTCGTCGAGGACTACGTGCTGACGGCGGTGCCGGTTGGATCCAAGGCACTGGTGGCCCGTTACGGGATGCCGGTGAGCTCTGCCACGGTCCGCGGCGCGATGGCCGAGCTGGAGGCGATGGGCCTCCTCCAGCACCCGCACACCAGTGCCGGCCGCGTGCCCTCCGACCTCGGCTATCGGGTCTACGTCGAGTCGCTCATGCGCGAGGCGTCCCTCGACCAGGCGGACCAGCTGATGATCCGCCACCAGTTCTCGCAGGTGCAGCTGACCACGGACGAGTGGCTGCGCCTGGCGGCCTCGATCCTCGCCGCGACCACCCGCTCCGCCTCGGTGGTCACCCCGGCCCGCGCGCGCCGCGCCAGGTTCGGCCACCTCCAGCTGGTGCAGCTGGCGGATGGGTCGCGGCTGGCGGTCCTGGTGCTCGCCGATGGGAAGGTGGCGCAGCGCCGCCTCGACCGTGCCGCCATCGATCGCCTGGGGCCGGAGGCGCCCGGCCAGGCCGAGCTCGACACGGTCGCCATGCTGCTCAACGCCGAGCTGGCAGGGCTCAGCGCACCCCTCGCCCGGCGCCGCCTCGGCAAGCTTCCGCCGCTGGCGACGCACGTCGCGGAGGTCGTCGCCGGCCTGCTCGAGGAGTCGGACGGCGTGGCGCTCGAGGAGGTCTTCACCGACGGGATCATGAATGTGCTCGAGCAGCCGGAGTTCGCGCGCGGCGGCAAGCTCCGCTCGATCCTCGAGGTCATTCAGCGCAGCGACTTCCTGGAGCAGCTGTTCCCGCTGCTCACGCGCCGCGGCGGGGTGCACGTGATCATCGGCCGCGAGAACTCGAACGACGCGATGCACGAGGTGAGCCTCGTCTTCGCTCCGTACGGCGCGCCGGGCGGCTCGTTGGGCATGCTCGGCGTGCTCGGCCCCACCCGCATGCCGTATCCACGCGCGATTCCCACCGTGCGCTATCTCTCGACGCTCATGAACGAGCTCGTCACCAGCCACCCCAGCGAGACCCATGACTGACCGACCAACCAACGGCGAACCACGCCGCAGACCGCGCACCCGCGGCGAGGAGCGCGCGGACGCCATCCCGACCCCGACGCGCCTCGAGCTCATCGACCGCATCGAGGCGCTGACCCGTGACCTGGAGGCGGCGACCGCCCGCGCCGACGAGGCGACGTACAACTGGCAGCGGTCGGCGGCCGACTTCGCCAACTTCAAGCGCCGCACCGACGAAGAGCGCAACGTGATCGGCCAGGTGGGCACCGCCCTCCTGATCAGCAAGATGCTCGGCGTCCTCGACGACTTCGACCGCGCCCTGGCCACCGTGCCGCCCGATGCCCACGAGGGCTGGGTCGAGGGCGTGCGGCTCGTCGAGCGCAAGCTGCGCACCGTCCTGGAGGCGGAGGGCGTGACGCCCATCGAAGCGCTCGGCGAGCAGTTCGACCCGAACCTCCACGAGGCGGTGGTCCACGAGCCCACGACCGAGCATCCCGACAACACCGTGATCGCCGAGCTGCAGCGCGGCTATCGGCTCAACGATCGCGTCCTGCGACCGGCCATGGTCAAGGTCGCCAACAACCCGAATCAGATGACGAGGCCCGCCGGGGCGTCGCAAGGAGAATAGTCAGCATATGAGCAAGATCATCGGAATCGACCTGGGCACCACCAATTCGGTGGTCGCTGCCATGGAGGGCGGCGAGCCGCAGGTCATCAGCAACGCCGAGGGCGGCCGCATCACGCCGTCGGTCGTCGCTCTCGCCAAGAGCGGGGAGCGACTGGTCGGCCAGGTGGCCAAGCGCCAGGCGATCACCAACCCGGAGAACACCGTCTTCTCGATCAAGCGTTTCATGGGCCGCCGCTGGGACGATCCCGAGGTGCAGCGCAGCAAGGACCTGGTGCCCTACGAGGTCGCCAAGGACCCCAAGTCGGACGGCATCGTCGTCAAGCTGGCCAACGGCAAGGAGTACTCGCCCGCCCGAGATCAGCGCCATGATCCTCCAGAAGCTGAAGGCCGATGCGGAGGCGTACCTGGGCGAGAAGGTCACCGAGGCCGTGATCACCGTCCCGGCGTACTTCAACGACACACAGCGCCAGGCGACCAAGGATGCCGGCCGGATCGCCGGGCTGGACGTCAAGCGCATCGTCAACGAGCCGACCGCCTCCGCGCTCGCCTACGGCCTCGACAAGACCAAGGACGAGAAGATCGCGGTCTACGACCTGGGCGGCGGCACCTTCGACATCTCGATCCTCGAGCTGTGCGGAGGGCGTCTTCGAGGTGCGCTCGACCAACGGCGACACCCACCTCGGCGGCGACGACTTCGACCAGCGCATCATCGAGTGGCTGATGGCCGAGTTCAAGAGCGACCAGGGGATCGACCTCGCGCAAGGACCGCATGGCCCTGCAGCGCCTCAAGGAGGCCGCGGAGAAGGCCAAGATCGAGCTGTCGAGCACCGGCTGCAGACGGAGATCAACCTGCCGTTCATCACCGCCGACGCATCGGGCCCCGAAGCACCTGGACATGACGCTGACCCGCGCCAAGCTGGAGCGACCTGGTCGCCGACCTCGTCGCGCAAGACCGAGGCCCGGTGCAGCAAGGCGCTCGCCGACGCCGAGCCTGAAGCCCGGCGAGATCGACGAGGTGATGCTGGTCGGCGGCATGACCCGCATGCCGGCGGTCAGGAGGCGGTCAAGAAATGTTCGGCGGCAAGGAGCCGCACAAGGGCGTCAACCCCGACGAGGTCGTCGCGGTCGGCGCGGCGATCCAGGCCGGCGTGCTGGGCGGCGAGGTCAAGGATGTCCTGCTGCTCGACGTGACCCCGCTGACGCCTGGGCATCGAGACGCTGGGTGGCGTGGCCACCACGCTGATCGAGCGCAACACGACGATCCCGACCGCAGAGCCCAGATCTTCTCGACCGCGTCGGACAACCAGCCGAGGTGGAGATCAAGGTGCTGCAGGGCGAGCGCGCGATGGCCGGCGACAACAAGAAGCTGGCGACGCTTCATCCTGGACGGCATCCCGCCCGCGCCGCGCGGCGTGCCGCAGGTCGAGGTGACGTTCGACATCGACGCCAACGGCATCCTCAACGTGGCGGCCAAGGACAAGGCCACCGGCAAGGAGCAGAAGGTCACCATCACGGCCTCCTCCGATGCTCTCCAAGGACGACGTCGACAAGATGGTGCGCGAGGCCGCCGAGCACGCCGACGAGGACGCGGAGCGGCGCCGCCAGGCGGAGACCCGTAACGAGGCGGACGCCCTGGTCTTCCAGGCCGACCGGCTGGTCGCGGATCTCGGCGACAAGCTCTCTGAAGAGGAGAAGACCGAGATCGGCAACAAGACCGAGGCGGTCCGCGAGGCCCTCAAGGGGACCGATGCGGGCGCCATCGACTCGACCAAGCAGCAGCTTACCGAGGTGCTCCAGCGGGTCGGGACGAAGGCCTACGAGGCCTCGGGCACGCCGGGTGACGGCAACGGCACCGGAGGCTCCCCCGACGGAGAAGCCCCGGAGGCCGCAACCGAGGAAGAGGGCGAGGGCGAGACGATCGAGGGCGAGTACAAGGAGGTCTGAGCCTCCCATTCGTTCCGGGTGGGGCCCGGGCGAAGCCGCGTCATGCGGACCTTCGTCCGGGCTTCGTCACCTCGTACTTCACGCCTGGGGCTGGGTGCACATCGGGCAGCGGCGCGCCACGGCCGGGATCTCGGAGGCGCACTCGGTGCACGTCTTCGTCGACGGCGTCTCCTCCGTGCCGCGCTGGCGTCGCCGCTCCAGCGCGTTCATCGGGCTGATCACGAAGACGTAGATCGCAAGCGCGATCAGCACAAAGCTGATCAGCGCATTGAGGAACAGGCCCCAGTTGATCGTCGCGCCGGAGGGCAGGGTGGTGACCACCGCGCTGAAGTCCGGGATCCCGATCAGGCCGAGCAGCGGGGTCAGGATGTTGGCCACGAACGACGTGATGAGCGCGCCGAAGGCGACACCGATGACCACCGCGACCGCGAGGTCGACGACGTTGCCCTTCATGATGAATTCCCTGAACCCCTGGACCATCGCGCGGACCTCGTGGCGGGCGTAGGCGCCGAGTATAGGAACCGCGCGGATCGGTATGGTTAGACCGATGCGACTCGCGACCTGGAACGTCAACTCGCTGAAGGCCCGCCTCGACCGCGTGCTGGCCTGGACCGAGGCCCAGCAGCCGGACGTGCTGTGCCTGCAGGAGACGAAGCTCTCCGATGAGGCCATTCCGCTGCTCGACTTCAAGGCCCTCGGGTACGACGTCGCGCACCACGGGCTGGGCCAGTGGAACGGGGTCGCCATCGCGTCCCGGATCGGGCTCGACGAGATCGTGGCCGGCCTGCCGGCCGCCGATGGCTGGACCGATGACGGCGGCCGCTTCCTGGCCGC
The DNA here is from genome assembly GCA_963781555.1 of uncultured Chloroflexia bacterium. Classification (GTDB taxonomy): domain Bacteria; phylum Chloroflexota; class Limnocylindria; order QHBO01; family QHBO01; genus JAICQM01. The sequence goes on from CAWAGB010000007.1 coordinate 7,245, forward strand.
CACCTGCGGCGGCGTCCGGGTGGCGAGCATCTACGTCCCGAACGGCCGCGTGGTCGACTCGGAGTTCTACCTCGCAAAGCTCGACTGGCTGGCACGGCTGTCCGCGTGGCTCGACGACAACGACCCGGCAACCCAGCTCGCGGTCTGCGGCGACTACAACGTCGCGCCGGAGGACATCGACGTGTGGGACGTCAACGCGGTGCACGGCGCCACGCATGTCTCGCCGCGCGAGCGGGCCGCGGTGGCGAAGCTGCGGGAGTGGGGGATGGTCGACGTGGTGCGGCGGTTCCATCCCGAACCCGGGTTCTTCTCGTGGTGGGACTACCGGGCCGGGCACTTCCACAAGAACTTCGGCATGCGCATCGACCACGTGTACGTGACCGAGCCCCTGGCGCGGCGCGCGACGGCCGCCGAGCGCGACCGAGATGCCCGCAAGCCGTCCACGTATCCGGGCATTCCCTCGGACCACGCCCCGTTGGTGGTCGACTTCGCCGACTGATTCAGCCGGTTGCACGCAGGGCGGCGGCAACCTCTCGACCGGTCTTCGTGCGTGGCCACGTCACGCGCGGCGCTCCGGTGAAGCGTCGATATGCCTCCACGGCGTCCACCAGTGCCTCCACGAACCCTGGCTCGTCCAGCGCGTTGAACCCCGCCTCGAACCAGATGCCGGCGATGCGCAGGTCCGGGTTCGCCTTCTCGCGCCGCGGCTCGATGCGCCCCACCAGCCGGTCTCCGAACAGGATGGGCAGAGCGTAGTAGCCAAACCGCCGCTTGGCGGCCGGCGTGTAGACCTCCCAGATGTAGTCGAAGTCAAACAGGGTGCGCATGAGGCGCCGGTCCCAGATGAGCGGGTCCAGCGGGGCCAGGAACGTCACGGCCGGCGGGGTCGCCTCGCGCTGCGCGACCGCGAGGATGGGCAGCTCCGCGGCGAGCAGGTAGCGCAGCCCCTTCTGGCCCTCCACCTCGGCGGCCACGAGCGTGCCGTCATCGACCAGCCCGTCGATGTGGCGACGACGGTCGGCCGTGGCGCCGGTTGCGTAGAACAGCTCCGCCTGCCCGGTCGCCGCCATCAGGCCGATGGCGCGGAATCGTGAGAGGAGGCGGTGGCGGTTGGCCTCATCCTCCGGCTCGCGGGCGGCGAGGAGGTCGGGCGGCACCACCCGCTCGATGAGGTCGTAGAAGCGGCGGCTGCCGTCGCGGCGCGCGATGCCGACGCGGCCGGTGACGAAGAGCGCCTCGAGCACCGCGCGTGCGGCGCGGGTCGGCGCCCACCACCAGTCGATGCTGTGGCCGTGCTCCTTGAAGTCGGACGTGGAGAGCGGCCCGTCGGTCCGGATGCGCTCCATGATCGCCTCTGCCACGGCCCGCTCCTCCGCCAGGATGCGGTCGTTGTAATGGCTGGCGCTGTGCGTCCAGGCGAGCGCGTAATGCGGCAGCTCTGCCATCGGAACGATGGAGAGCATCTTGTTGTACATCTCGATCAGGCGCCGGTCGGGACCGTAGAGCCAGGCGTCGCACCACGCGCGGTCGTAGTCCGCGATCCGGGCGTGCAGCACCAGGTCATGGTTGCGGGCACCCGGCACCTCGAGGGGATCGAACTGCAGGCTGCCGAGCCGATCCATGACGGCCAGCACCGACGCCGGCTCAGCCGGCAGGCTGCGCGGCGGCACCAGGAGGTGGCGCCGCACCAGGAAGCGGCGCGCGTGTTCGGCGGACAGGGCGAGCGGAGCGGTCACGGTTGGAAGGAATCATGCCGCACATGCCTGCCACGGACGGTCAGCTTCTCCGTGGGTTCATTGACCGATGCGCGTAGGATGCCGCCATGCGACGGCCAGTTGCCGCGGGGGCGATCCTGATCCTCCTCCTCGCCGCTTGCGGCGCCCGGGCGGATCCCGGTCGCGACGTGGTGGAGCGCTGGCTGGCGGCCGCCGCCGGCGCCGAGGCGGATCGCGGCTGGAGCCTCATCGACGAGTCCGTCAAAGCCATGTCCTTCAACAGCGATGCCGACACGTACGCGGCCGCCATGGACGCCGTCGACTGGAATGCCATGAAGTGGCAGGTCGAATCGGCGCGCTCGGTGGGCAACGGCCAGACCAGCGTCACCGTGGCGGCGACGGGGACGATCCCAGACCTGTTCGACGAACACCCGCTCGCCATCGCCCGCTGCTCAGGCGGGGCGCCCGTCGGCATGCGCTTCATGGTCGCCGACATCAACGGGCTCGGCCCGCAGATTGGCCTCGGCTTCTGGGACGGCATGACCGACATCTGGGACTGCGCGGCCGAAGCTGAGCCGGAGTTCGAGACGAGCACTGAGACGGTCTGGGCAGGCTATGGGCTGGAGATCGCCAACAACACCGAGCTGCCGGTGACGTTGGTGAGCGTCAACGGCCGCGACACCGACGTCGATCCTTGCCAGACGCTGACATTCGAAGCCATGGCCGGTCCGCTGACGCTCAGCAACGAGCAGGGGACCATCGGCCAGGCCGGCGGGAGCGGTGAAGAGAACGTGGCCACGCGGTACGTGATCATCGGGGAGCGGGACATCTACGACGCCCTCCATCCGCCGGTCTATCCCATCCCGCCGTGCGGCGGCGTGCCGGCGGTCGACTGACCGACCGGGGCTGGCACTCCGGCCTGCCGAGTGCCAATCGGTATAATCGCCGACCGATGGCCACCAAGCGCGACTACTACGAGGTCCTGGGCGTTACCCGGGAGGCGAGCGATGACGAGATCAAGCGCGCCTTCCGACGTCTCGCCCAGCAGCACCACCCCGACATCGACGGCAGCGACGGCGCCGAGGGGCGGTTCAAGGAGGTCAACGAAGCCTATCGGGTGCTGTCCGACCGGCAACGCCGCACCGCGTACGACATGTTCGGCCACGCGGGCGTGGACGCATCCACCGCGGGCGGCGGTTTCGAGGGCTTCGGCGGCGGATTCGGTCCGTTCGGTGACATCTTCGACGCGTTCTTCGGTGGCCAGCCGGGCGGGCGCACGCGCAGTAGGGTGGTCGCCGGCGCGGACCTGCGCTACGACCTGCACATCGAATTCGCCGAGGCAATGCGCGGGGTCACCCGCGAGATCAGCTTCCCGACGCTCGTGACCTGCAACGTCTGCGAGGGACGTGGCGGGGAGCCGGGGAGCGAGCCGGAGCGCTGCCCAGAGTGCAACGGCAGCGGCGAGAAGCGGCGCGTGGCGCAGACCATCCTGGGCCAGATGGTCAACATCGTCGCCTGCCCGCGCTGCCACGGCGAGGGCCAGGTCGTCAGCGCCCCGTGCCAGGCCTGCCACGGCGACGGGCGCGTGCGCGAGCAGCGCCAGCTGCAGGTGGAAATCCCCGCGGGGATCGACTCCGGCCAGCGGATCGCGCTCGAGGGGCAGGGCGAGGCGGGTCCGCGCGGCGGGCCGCCCGGCGACCTCTACGTGGCGGTGAGCATCGCCGAGCATCCGGAGCTGCTGCGACGCGGCACGGAGCTGTACCACGAGCTGCCGGTGACCTTTGCGCAGGCCGCGCTCGGCGCGACGCTCCCGGTGCCGACAATAGACGGCAGCGCCGAGCTGCCCGTTCCGCCCGGCACGCAGAGCGGCACAGAGCTGAAGCTGCGCGGCAAGGGCGTTCCCCGCCTGCGAGGTGGCGGTGCCGGTGATCTGCACGTCATCGTCACCGTGGTCGTGCCGGGCAAGGTGAGCCGCCGCGAGCGGGAGCTGCTGGAGGAGCTCGGCAAGGTGAGCAGCCCGGCGAAGCTGCCGCGCGACGGCTCTGGCGTGATGGGCCGGCTGCGTGACCTCTTCGGCTGACGGCGCGGCCGAGGGACGCTGGCTCGAGCTCAGCGTCGAGGTCGACGCGGAGGCAGTGGAGCCGGTCAGCGAGATCCTTGGCCGCGTGGCACCCGGTGGCGGGACGGCGGTGCGCCCCACCCGGCTGCTCCGCGACCCGCACGACGAGCTCAACGTCCGCGAGGACACGACGGCGCCGTTCGTGGTGACCGCCCACGTGCCGGATGACGCCGCGGCCGCCGCGGCCGTGGATGCAACCGAACGCGCGCTGTGGCATCTCCAGGCGTTCGGGCTGCGCCCGGTCGGGCAGCTCCACGTGACCCCGGTGAACGCCGCCGACTGGACCGATGCCTGGAAGGCCCATTACGCGACCCAGCGCATCGGGCGGGTGGTCGTTATCCCGAGCTGGCTCGACGAGGAGCCGCGGGACGGCGAGGTGGCGATTCGCATGGACCCCGGAATGGCCTTCGGAACGGGACTGCACCCGACGACCCGCGGCTGCCTCGAGCTGCTCCAGGCGCATGGACCGATCCCGGCGCGGGTCCTCGATGTCGGCTGCGGCTCCGGCATCCTGGCGATCGCCGCGCTGCGGCTGGGCGCCGAGGCGGCCGACGCCTGCGACACCGACCCACTGGCCGTTGAGTCGACGCTCGCGAACGCGGCGGCCAACGGGTTGGCGGGCCGCGTCCATGCGTGGGACGGCACGCTGCCGGCGGCCCCTGCCGGCGAGCCGTATCCGCTGGTGCTCGCCAATCTCGTGGCGGCGGTGCTCGTCCGGCTCGCCGGACCGCTGGCCGCGCACACCGCACCCGGCGGCACCCTGCTGGCGAGCGGGATCATCGAGGGGCGCGCCGCAGAGGTGCGCGACGCGCTCACGGCCGCTGGCCTGACGGTCGCCGCGGAGCGGCACGACGGGGAGTGGGTCAGCCTGCGCGCGGAGCGGCCCGGGTGAGCGGCACCGTCCATCGCTTCTTCGTCGGTCCGGGGACCGTGGCGCAGCGAGATCGCCTGCCACTCCCCGGGGAGCTGGAGCACCAGGTGCGCCGTGTCCTTCGTCTCCGCGACGGGGCGGAGGTCGTGCTCCTGGAGGGCGACGGGGCGGAGGTGCGCTGCGTGGTGAGCGGCGAGGATCTCGTCGTCACCGAGCGTCGCCCGTCGAAGGGGGAGCCACGCCACCGGCTCACCGTCGTGCAGGCGCTGCTCAAGGGTGACGGCCTGGAGGAGGCGATCCGCGCGGCGACCGAAGTGGGCGTGGCCGCGTTCGAGCTGGCCGTGAGCGACCGCACCATCGCCCGTGAGCTGAGCCCGCGCAAGCTGGAGCGGCTGCGCAGCGTCGCCCGCGAGGCGGCCGAGCAGTCGGAGCGCGGCAGGGTGCCGCCAGTCGGGGCACCGCGACCGCTCGCCGAGCTCATCGGTCCGGGCACGGTCCTTCTGTGGGAGCGGGGGAGCGCCGAGCAGCCCGGCCTCGCGGCCCTGGATGCGCCACACCGCCTGGTCATCGGTCCGGAGGGTGGCTTCACCCCCGACGAGGTGGCCGCCGCCGAGCGGGTGGGGGCGACGCTCGCCGGCCTGGGCCCGCGCATCCTGCGGGCGGCGTCGGTTGCTCCTGTGGCCGCTGCCGTGGTGCTGTCGCGCTCCGGCGACTTCGCCTAGGCTCCCCGCATGGCCGACCCTGACTGCCTGTTCTGCCGGATCGTGGCCGGCGGGATCCCTGCCGAGCGCGTCTTCGAGGACGACCAGGTGATCGCGTTCCGTGACATCGCCCCTCGTGCCCCGACGCATGTGCTTGCCATCCCGCGCCGTCACGTCGCGTCGGCCGCCGACCTGACCGATGCCGACGCCGGCCTGCTGGGCGCGCTCTTCGGCGCGCTGCGCCGTGTGGCTGCCGATGCGGGCCTCGAGGACTACCGCATCGTGACCAACGTCGGCCCCGGCGCGGGGCAGAGCGTCTTCCACCTGCATCTCCATCTGCTCGGCGGGCGCGCCATGAGCTGGCCGCCTGGCTGACCACCGCCGATTGACCGTCACGCACCCCGCTGCTACCCTCGGTCGGCTTGCGTGCCCCATGGACGAGCACGCCGGCGGCTCTTGAGCGCCACCGTTGGCGCGCCGTCGGCGATATCGGTCCGCGTGCGGCACAACTACGAAGCGGAAAGGAGGCGAGTCGTTTGGCAGAAGTCCGCGTGGGCGAGAACGAGACGTTCGAGAGCGCGCTGCGTCGCTTCAACAAGAAGATCCAGCAGTCCGGGATCCTTGCCGAGGCACGACGCCGTGAGCACTACGAGAAGCCCAGCGTGAAGCGAAAGCGAAAGGAAGCCAAGAAGCGCAAGGCTTCGTCTCGCTCCTAGGCCAGACGCTCACTTCCAACTAAGGTTCGGCGCGCGAAGGAGGATGGACCGATGCGATCGATCGATCCAATGACCGCGCCCCGCCACCGACCGCACCGATGACGCTCCTCGAGCGGATCGAGTCCGCGATGCGTGACGCCATGCGTGCCCGCGACGAGCGGCGCACGCTGACGCTGCGCAGCACGATGGCGCTCGCCCATAACCGCAAGATCGAGCTCGGCCGCGACCTGACCGACGAGGAGATGCTCGACGTGCTCGGCAAGGGCGTGAAGACGCGCCGCGAGAGCATCGAGATCTACCGCAACGCCGGCCGCGAGGACCGCGCCGAGCCGGAGGAGGCGGAGGTCGCCATCCTCACCGAGTTCCTGCCGCAGCAGCTCTCCGCCGACGAAGTGGAGGAGCTGGCGCGCACCGCCATCGCCGAGACCGGCGCCGCCACGCCGTCCGACATGGGCAAGGTGATGGGACGCCTGGCGCCGCAGATCCGCGGCCGAGCGGACGGCCGGATGGTTTCAGAGACCGTCCGCCGCCTCCTGGCACCGCCGGCGCCATGACCACCGGCAGCCGTCCGCGACGCGGCGGCTCGTTTATCCCGCGCACCCTGGCCGAGCTCGAGGCCGGCGGGCCGGGCCGCACCGCGGTGATCCGTGCCGCGCTCATCGTGTCGCTCCTCGCGCTGGCAGTCTTCGCCATTCTCACCGTCCGCCTGGGCGGGTCGCAGGTCAACCTCAAGGCGGGCGACGTCGCGCAGGGCGACGTGCGCGCCACCGACACCGTCACCTTCCAGTCGGTGATCGAGACCGAACAGGCCCGCGAGCTGGCCGCCGCCGCTGTGCCCAACGAGTACCAGCAGATCGCGCCGCAGGCGGACATCGCGGCCGCGCAGCTCAACGCGTTGGATGGCCTGGGGCGCGCCATCTCGGCGGTGCTGGCGGACCAGGAACGGGGCGAGCTGGCGCCGGCAGACGTCCCCGAGGCGATCCGCCGTGCCGGGCCGCGCCTCAGCATCGAGCAGGCGACCACCATCGCCGCGCTCACCGCGGCGCGGTGGGAGGCGATCGTGGCCGCCGCCGCACCGGTCCTCGAGGCAATCCAGGGAAGTGCCGTTCGAGAGGGCGAGCTGGATCCGCTCGAGGCGACGGCGCGCGCCAACATCACGGCCGACCTGGCGGAGGCTGACCGCGCGCTTGCCGGCGACATGGTCGTCGAGTTCATCGCCCCCAACCAGCGCGTCGACGCGGCCGCCACACAGGCCAAGCGTGACGAGGCGCGCAACAACGTCGACCCCCAGGTCGTGACAGTGCGCGCGGGCGAGACGATTCTCCGCGAGGGCCAGGTGGTCGCGGCCGCCGACATCGAGAAGCTCCAGGAGCTGGGTCTCACTCGCCCGCAAGTCGCTGCCGGGACGCTGGCTGGCCAGGGGCTCCTCTCCATCCTGCTGGCGGCCCTGCTCACCGGTTTCCTCTGGCGCTTCGAGCCGGAGGTCTGGCATCGCAACCGGTCGCTGCTGCTGTTTCTGCTTGCCTTCCTTGCGAGCGCCGTCGCCATCCGCATCTCCGCCGACCGGGCCATCTGGTCGTACGTCGTGCCGACCAGCGCCTCGGTGCTGCTGATCGGGATTCTGCTCTCCGGCCAGGCAGGCGCCGCGCTGGCCGTGGGCCTGGCCGCCATGGCCGGCATCGCCAATCGCGACGGGTTGGAGCCGGCGATCTACATCCTTGCCAGCGGCGGGACGGCCCTGATCACCATCGTGCGGGCCGAGCGCCTGAACGCCTTCGTGCGCACCGGGGCGATGATCGCGGTCACCAACGTGGCCGTGCTCACTGCGTTTGCGCTCATTGATCAGCGTGACGTCGGCGGGGTGCTGCAGGGGATCCTGGCGGGCCTCGTGAATGCCGGCCTCTCGGTCATCCTGGCGGTCGGCTCGTTCGCGACGCTTGGCAACGTGTTCGGGATCATGACCGTCTTCCAGCTCCTGGAGCTGGCCAATCCGTCGAACCGCCTGCTGCGGCGGCTGCTGCTGGAGACGCCGGGGACGTACCACCACGCGGTGATGGTTGGCAACCTCGCCGAGCGCGCGGCGGAGACGATCGGCGCGGACCCGCTGCTGGCGCGCGTGGCAGCCTATTACCACGACATCGGCAAGATGCGGAACCCGCTGGCCTTCATCGAGAACCAGGCCGGGGCGCGGAACATCCACGACGAGCTCGAGGCGGAGACCAGCGCGCGGATCATCGCCAGCCACATCCGTGACGGGATCGACCTCGGGTACGAGTACCGGCTGCCAGTCCAGATCATCGGCTTCATCCCGCAGCACCATGGGACGAGCAAGATGAGCTACTTCCACTCCAAGGCGCTGCGCGAGGTCGGCGGCGACGAGGAGCTGGTGGATGCGGAGCGCTATCGGTATCCCGGCCCCAAGCCGCAGAGCCGGGAGGCGGCGATCCTGATGCTGTCCGACGGGGTGGAGGCATCCGTCCGCTCGCTCGACCGCAAGGATCCGGAGTCGATTCGCGGAATGGTGGATCGCATCGTGGACGACCGGGTGGCCGACGGCCAGCTGGAGGATGCCGACCTCACCCTCAAGGACATCCGCTCCATCAAGGAGGCGTTCGTCCAGCAGCTGCTCGGCATGTACCACTCGCGAATCCAGTACCCCGACAACGTCGTGCCACTCGAGCAGCGCGAGCGCGCCTGAGCGTCTCCATTCCCTGACGCAGCGCCTCCCCGAAGCGCGGCATCATGGACCGATGCGCACCACCTCAAGCGCCACGTCCCACGAACGCTCGGACGCGATCGTGTTCTTCGGCGCCACGGGCGACCTGGCCTACAAGCAGATCTTCCCCGCCCTGGCCGGACTGATCCGCGACGAGGGGCTCGACATGCCGATCATCGGCCTGGCGCGCTCCGGAGACCTCGAGCGCCTGCGGGCGCGCGCCGCTGACAGCCTGCGTGACAACGGGTTCGCGGACGCTGCCGCGGGCCGGGAGCTGGTGGAGCGCCTGCGATATGTCAAGGGCTCCGACGACGATCCGGAGACCTTCTCGGCGCTGCGTCGCGAGCTGGGCGACGCCCGACGGCCGCTGCACTACCTGGCGGTGCCGCCGGCCCTCTTCGGGACGGTCATCACCAACCTCGAGGCGTCCGGGTGCGCCGCGGGAGCCCGGGTGGTGGTGGAGAAGCCGTTCGGGCACGACCTCGCATCGGCGATCGCGCTCAACCGCACCGTCCACCGCGTGTTCGCGGAGGAGGACATCTTCCGCATCGACCATTACCTCGGCAAGGAGCCGGTCCAGAACCTTCTCTATTTCCGGTTCGCCAACTCGTTCCTCGAGCCGATCTGGAATCGCCACCACGTGTCGAGTGTGCAGATCAGCATGCCGGAGGCATTCGACGTGGCGGATCGCGGCGCCTTCTACGATGCTGCCGGCGCCATCCGCGATGTGGTGCAGAACCACCTGCTGGAGGTCGTGAGCCTGCTCGCGATGGAGCCGCCCTCGGGCAGCACGCCGGACGCGATCCGCAACGCCCAGTTCAGCGTCATCGACTCTGTCCGGCCGCTCACCCCGGATCGGGTGGTGCGCGGCCAGTACCGTGGCTACACCGACGTACGGGGTGTCGCGCCCGGGTCGATGACCGAGACGTTCGTCGCCCTGCGCCTCGAGATCGACAACTGGCGCTGGGCCGGCGTTCCGTTCCATATCCGGGCGGGAAAGTGCCTGCCCGTCACCGCGACCGAGGTCCGGGTCGAGCTCACGCCGCCGCCGCAGTCCGTGTTCGGCGAGGAGCTGCCGCCCCACGCCGACTATTTCCGCTTCCGCCTCACGCCCGACATGTCGATCTCGCTGGGGGCACGCGCCAAGAAGCCGGGCGAGGCCATGGTCGGGGAGGGCGTAGAGCTGTATGCGGCGCACCACTCGCCGGACGTGCGGCCGCCGTACGAGCGGCTCATCGGCGACGCGCTCGACGGGGACCAGTCGCTCTTCGCGCGCCAGGACTGGGTCGAGGCGGCGTGGCGCGTGGTGGATGGTGTGCTCGACGGCGCCACGCCGGTGGTTCCCTATGAGCCCGGAACGTGGGGTCCGCCCGAGGCATCACGCATCCTTGCGCCAGGGGAGCGCTGGCACGATCCGAGGGCTGGCGAAGAGCGGCCGGCCACGCGGGGCGCGCTGTGAGGCGCTAGGCGTTGGGCAGCTCAGGCAGCGGGATGGGCTCCGCTGGTGTGCCGGCCGTCTCGTCCAGGCGCAGCTGATACCACGCCACGTCGTGCCAGGCGCCGGCCTTGAAGCCGACCCCCTCGTAGATCCCTACCCGCCGCATCCCGATGGCCTCGTGGAGCGCCACGCTGGCCGGGTTGGGGAGGGTGATGCCGGCGTAGGCGTTGACGAATCCCTGGCGGCGAAGGATCGCCAGCAGCTCGTGGTACAGGCGGCGCCCGATGCCCCGCCGGTGGAACGCGGCATCCACGTAGACCGAGATGTTCACCGCCCAGCGGTAACCGGCGCGCTCCCGGTGCCGGGCGGCATACGCGTAGCCGATGACGACACCCTCTTCCTCGGCCACGAGCCACGGCGTGCGCTCGAGGGTTGTGGCGATGCGGGCTGCCATCTCGGTGGCGTCTGGCGGCACCTCCTCGAAGGAGGCCAGAGAAGAGACCACCGCGGGCCGATAGATCGCCGCCACCGACGCGGCGTCACGTGCCGGATCGGCGAGCCGAACGATCACGCAGCGTCGGCGAGGAGCTCGATCGGTCGTGCGACAGCCCGCTTGGTCCGCTCCCCGGAGGGTGCCACGAGCCAGGCGACGAAGAGGATCCCGAAGGTGACGAGTGCGGCGATGACCATCGGTCTGCGAGCCCTCCTTACGGCTGGTAGGCGATCTCGCCGTGCTGCGCCAGGTCGAGACCGGCCTCTTCCTGGTCGTTCGGCACGCGGATCGGGATGACGAGGTTGATGAGGAACAGGATTCCGGCGGTGGCAGCGGCGCTATACGTGGCCGCCGCCCCGACTCCCAAGGCCTGGATGACGAGCTGCGGGGGGCCGCCGGCGATGAGCCCGTCGCGACCGGCACTGTTGACCGCGACCGTCGCGAAGACGCCGGTGGCCAGCGCGCCGAACGCGCCGCCCACGCCATGCACGGCGAACACGTCGAGCGCGTCGTCGACGCGCGATCGGAGGCGCAGCTGGGACGCGCCGTAGCACGCTGCCGCAACGCCGGCGCCGATGAGCACCGACGCGGCCGGGGTCACGAACCCGGCGGCGGGGGTGATGGCCACGAGCCCGGCGACCGCCCCGATCGCCGCGCCCAGCACGGACGGCGAGCCGCGGTGCAGCCAGCTGATGGTCACCCAGGTGATGGCGGCGGTGGCGGCGGCCGTGTTGGTGGTCACGAAGGCCGTAGCGGCGATGCCGTTGGCACCCAGCGCCGACCCGGCGTTGAACCCGAACCAGCCGAACCACAGCAGCCCGGCACCGAGCACGGTCATCGTCACGTCGTGCGGCTCGGTGACCGGTTCGACGAGCCCAGTGCGCTTGCCCGATGAAGAGCGCCGCCACCAGCGCGGCCACGCCGACGCTGAGGTGGACGACCGTGCCGCCCGCGAAGTCGAGCGCGCCGAGGTCGAAGAGCCAGCCGCCGGGCGACCCAGACCCAGTGAGCGATCGGGCGCGTAGACCAGAGTGGACCACAGCACGGCGAAGACGACGAACGCCTTGAACCGCTTGCGCTCGGCGAAGGCGCCGGTGATGAGCGCCGGGGTGATGATCGCGAACATCATCTGGAAGGCCATGAACGCGAGGTGCGGGACGGTCGTCGCGTAGGCGTCGCTGGGCCGGCGCCGGTGACCACCCTCGAGGCCGAGCCAGTCCAGGCCGCCGATCAGGCCCGCGCCGGCGTCCGGGCCGAAGGCCAGGCGAGAAGCCCCACAGCACCCACGGCACGCTGATCAGCGCCAGGATGAAGAAGCTGTGCATGATCGTGGAGAGCACGTTCTTGCGCCGCACCAGGCCGCCGTAGAAGAGCGCCAGGCCGGGCGTCATGAGCATGACCAGCGCGGCAGACATGAGGACCCAGGCGGTATCGCCGGTGTCGATGAGGGCCATGAGCGGGCTCGGAGCTCCGAGTGGCGGGTTGCGCAGGTAGCCTGAGGTTGGACGCCGCGCGCTACCATCGTCGCCCCCCGCGTATCGCGACCTTTCGTTGTGCAGAGTGCCTAATCAACGTCCGTGGCCCTTGAGGTGGGATAGCGCGTCGCCTACGATGATGGCCTCATGGAGTGCCAGGTCACCATCCACGACAAGGTTGGTCACGATCGGCTTGCCTCCGCGGTCGAGCCGTTGACCGTCGACGGTGCGACAGACCTGCTCAAGGGGGCGGTCGTCGAGACCGCCCGCGTCACGCTGGGTGCGCGCCCGGTCGAGATGGAGCTGACGCTGGCCCTCGACCCCGAGATGGAGCGGCTCAACTTCGATCACATGGGCGAACGCGGCCCCACCGACGTCCTCTCCTTCCCGCTGCACGAGTGGTCGGTCGACGGCGGCGCATCGCATCTGTCCGACGACGACGGCGTGAGCCCGCCCGGCGCACTGATGCTCGGTGACGTGGTGATCGATGTCGACCAGGCGGTCCGCCAGGCGGCGGAGGGCTCGTGGTCGGTCGCCGAGGAGATGGTCCTGCTGGCGATTCACGGCACGCTGCACCTGGTCGGCCACGACCACTCGGACCCGGACGAGGAGGCGGCCATGCGCACCGTCGAGCACGACGTCCTGCGCACCCTGCACCGCCGCCATCACGAGGTGGACTGGCAGCCAGGCTCCCTGTTCGACCGTGCCGGCCACGCCGTCACCGGCGGCGACTAGCGCGCGAATCGATCCGCGCGGAGCGGTGGCGGCACCGCCCCGCCGGCCAGGATGACGTCGACCGCCATGCGGGCCGACGCCGGCCCGCTGCTGATGCCCCACGGTCCATGGCCGGCGCACACCGTCAGGCCGGTCACGCCCGCCACCGGACCGATGAAGGGGCGCCCGTCCGCCGACTGCGGCCGCGCGCAGCGGCGCAGCTCGAGGATGCCGGCCCCCATCACGGCGGGCACGAAGCGCGCCCCGCGCTCGACGAGTGCGGGTGCCACCGCTGCGGGGTCGGGTGGCTCGACGAAAAAGGTGGAGCCCAGCGCGCTGCGGCCGGCCGCCGTGGCCAGGCTGAAGACCGCGTGCCCGCTCTCCGGGATGCTCCAGCGGAACGCTCCGCCGAGCTCGTCGCCGCCGATCTCCTCTTCCTCCAGGACGTGGCGCGGCGGATCGGGCAGCTCGAGCTGCAGGGTGACGCCCCACGTGCGTCGGATGCGGATCGTCTCGGCGATGGCGGGACGCAGCAGGGCGGGCGACCACGGGCCGGCGGCGAGCAGCACCGCGTCCGCCGGGTGGGTGGTCCCATCCGCGAGACGCACACCGCGGCAGCGGTCGCCCTCCAGCCACGGCTCCGCTGCCTGCCCCTCCACGATCGCCGCGCCACGTCCGCGAGCCAGCGCGCCGTAGGCGGCCACCGCGGCCTGCGGCGGCACCGGGTAGCCGGTGGCGATCCGAACCGCCGCGATGTCGCGGGCCAGCGCCGGCTCCAGGGCTCGCAGCGCAACGCCCTCCACGAGCTCGGGCCGCAGCTCGGGTGCCACGGCGCGAAGCGCATCGGCATGGACGGCCAACGCGCCCGCGTCGGTCCCGAGCAGGAGGACGCCGCTCGGCTCGGCCGGCAGGTCGAAGCCGGGCAGGTCGCGGTACATGGCCAGCGAGTCGGTGTGGAGGGCGGCGAGCGCGGCGTCGTACGGGTGCTGGATGGAGCCGAGGTTGCGCCCTGACGCACCGGCCCCGAGCGCCGTCGCCTCGTACAGGGTCACGACCGCGCCGCGCTCCGCGGCAACTGCCGCAGCCGCAGTGCCGATGATCCCGCCCCCGATGATCGCCAGCTCGGTCATGCCGCCGTCCCGAAGATGGCGAACAGGTGGCCGCGCACCAGGTCGAGCTCGGCGAGGGGGACGAACCCGGCCTCGCGCATCGTTGCCCGGACCTGGGCGGGGGCGGTCCCGTGCGGGAAGTACCGGCGCAGAAGACCCTCCCGGCGCGATTCGAGGATCGCGACGCGGCCACCGCCTCGCAGCAGCGCGCGGGCGTTGGTGAAATAGGCGACCTGCTCCGGCAGGTGATGAAAGACGGCGGCGCCGAACAGCAGGTCGACCGGTTCAGGCAAATCCAGGCCCGGTCCGCGCGCGGCGACGGCGTGGACGTTGTCGAGGTTGGCGTCGCGCGCCCGCTGCGCGAGGCGCTCCAGCAGGTCCAGGTCCGCGTCCACCGCGTACACGACGCCAGTGGGTGCAACCGCCCGGGCCAGGCGGCCGGTGAAGGTGCCGTACCCGGCCCCGATGTCCGCGACACGGTCGCCGCTCCGCAGCCCGAGCGCGCCGACGACGGCATCCGGATCCCGCCATCGATCGCTGCGGTTGCCGCCGGCATACAGCCATCGCGGCCCGTGACGACCAATGAGGCGCAGCGCGCCCGGCAGCGAGACCATGCCCGCGAGGATAGCGCGCGGCTACCATCGGCCGGTCATGAAGGTGATCTGCGGCCTGGGCAACCCGGGCGAACGGTTTCTGCTGACGCGCCACAACGTCGGCTTCCGGGTCGTCGACCTGCTCGCCGACCGATGGGCCCTCACGGGCCAGGGTCGCGTGCGCGACGGCGCAGCGGTGCTGGAGGCACGGCTGCCCGAGCCGATCGGGCGGGTGCTGCTGGTGAAGCCGCTCAAGTACATGAACGCCTCCGGCGGCCCGTTGCGCGCGGCGCTGCGCCAGACCGATGTCGATGCGACCGCCGAGCTCCTGGTGGTCTACGACGACGCGGATCTCGAGCTCGGCCGCGTACGCCTGCGCGCCGAGGGCTCGGCCGGCGGCCACAACGGGATGCGCGACATCATCGCGGCGCTGGGGACGTCGGAGTTCCATCGTCTGCGGGTGGGTGTGGGGCGCCACGGGCCGCTGGTGGGCCATGTGCTGGCGACCTTCCGCGGGGCGGAGAAGGAGCTCGCCGACGAGATGGTCCAGGTGGCCGCCGATGCCGCCGAGATGTGGCTCCGCGAGGGGCTCGAGACGGCGATGAACCGTTTCAATGGGATCGACCTCGCCGCGACCTGACAGCACGCGCCCGGCGGCGCTCGTACCATGGTCGGTGCAGCCATGACCTCTTCCCGCGGCGGAGACCGCCGCGTCGCGACCCTCGTCGACGCCCTCGTGCCGCATCTGCCGCCACCGGGCGTCCTTCGTGTGCCTGCCAGCGCGCGTGCCGCGCACCTGGCGGCTCGCCGCGCAGCCCTGCCGCCCGGCACGCCGATGGTGGTCGTGGCGCGCACCGACGACGAGGCGCATCGTCTCGCCGATGACCTCGAGGCGTGGGTCGGCGCCGACCACGTGCGGACGCTTGCCGAGCGAGCGGCGCTGCCACTCGAGCGGGCGCTTCCCGAGCACGACGAGTCGGCGGAGCGGCTGGAGACGCTGGCCCTGCTGGCCGGCCACCGGCAGGGGCAGGTGATCGTGGCGCCGCTGCTCGCGCTGGTGCAGCGCACGCTCGGCGCCGACCAGCTGCGGGCGGCTCGGATGACCGTGCGCGCCGGCGAGCGCATCGACCAGCGGCGGCTCCTGACCGCGCTCGTCCACGGGGGCTACGAGGCCGCGGTCGAGGTGAGCGGGGTCGGGGAGTTCGCGAACCGCGGCGGGATCGTGGACGTGTGGCCGCCGGGTGCCTCCGAGCCGGTGCGGATCGACCTGTTCGGTGACGAGGTGGAGTCGATCCGCTCGTTCGACCCGATGACCCAGGGCAGCCGCCGGCGGCTCAACGAGGTCGTGCTGCTGCCGGCAAGCGAGTTCCTGCCGCCCGGTGGCTGGTCGTCCCTCGCGACGGCGGCCCCGGATCCGACCGAGGCCCTTGCCGCCGACCTGGCGCGCCTCGAGCAGGGCGACGTGGCGGAGGCGGCGGAGACGTGGGCTGCCCTGCTGACCGCCGGACCGGCAGCGGATCACGTGCCGGCGGGGGCGCACGTCGTGCTGACCGATCCAGACGAGCTGCACGCCCTGGCCCGTGACCTGGACGCGCAGGCCAGCGAGCGCCACGACGGCCTCGTTGCGTCCGGCGAGCTGAGCTCCGGATGGCCGCTGCCCTACGACGCGTCGGGAACGCTGGCGGGCTTGGTCGACCGGGCGGCGGAGCAGCTGGACGAGCAGGTCGGCGACGAGGCCGGCTTCCGTGCCGCGCCCACCCTGCCGGGCCGCGCCGATCACATCGGGGAGTGGCTCGCCGCCGAGGTGGGGCGAGACCGGGCGACCGTGGTGACCACGGACCAGGCGAGCCGCATCGCCGAGCTGCTGGAGGCCGCGGCGCGGAGCGTCGCGCCCGCAGCGGAGCTGCGCGAGGCGCCGCCGCGCGGCGCCATCGGTCTGGTGCACGGATCACTCACCGGGGGATTCCTCCACGAGCCGTCCGGACTGCTGCTGCTCACCGACCGCGAGCTGTTCGGGGCGACCCGCATCCGGCGCCTCGCCCCCAGCAAGCGCGTCGTGACCCGCGACCTGATCGGCAAGCTCAGCCCCGGCGACCTGGTGGTGCACGTCGATCACGGGATCGCGCGCTACGTTGGCATGACCCAGCGCCAGGTCGGCGGTGACACGAAGGAGTACCTGCAGCTGGACTTCGCCGGCGACGACAAGATCTTCCTGCCGGCCGACCAGATCGGGCGTATCACCCGCTACAGCGGCGGTGCCGGTCCGGCGCTCTCGAAGCTCGGCGGCGGGGAGTGGGAGCGCACCAAGAGCCGCGTGCGGCGCGCGGTCAACGACCTCGCACGCGAGCTGTTGGCGATCTACGTGGCCCGCGAGGACGCGCCTGGCTTCGCCTTCAGCGCCGACACCACCTGGCAGCGCGAGCTGGAGGAGAGCTTCCCCTACACCGAGACGCCGGACCAGGCGCGCAGCATCGAGGAGGTCAAGGCCGACATGCTGCGCCGCCGCCCAATGGACCGCCTGGTCGTGGGCGACGTGGGCTACGGCAAGACCGAGGTCGCCCTGCGCGCCGCCTTCAAGGCCGTGCAGGACGGACGACAGGTGGCAGTGCTCGTCCCGACCACCGTGCTGGCGCAGCAGCACCTGCTCACCTTCCAGCGTCGCCTGGCGGCCTTTCCGGTGAGCATCGCCATGCTCAGCCGCTTCGTGCCCAAGAAGCAGCAGGAGCGGATCCTCGCCGGGGTCGAGGAGGGGAGCGTCGACATCCTCATCGGCACGCATCGCATGCTGAGCCGCGACATCCGCTTCGCCGACCTGGGCCTGCTGATCGTGGACGAGGAGCAGCGCTTCGGTGTGGCGCACAAGGAGCGCCTGAAGCAGCTGCGCACCGAGGTGGACGTCCTGACCCTCAGCGCCACGCCCATCCCGCGCACCCTCCACCTGTCGCTGGTCGGGATCCGCGACCTCTCGGTCATCGAGACGCCCCCAGAGGCGCGGCTGCCGATCCAGACCCGCATCGCCGAGGACGACGACGGCCTGGTGCGCGACGCGATCAATCGCGAGCTGGACCGCGGCGGCCAGGTCTTCTATGTCCACAACCGGGTCGAGAACATCGAGGCGGCCGCCGAGCGGGTGCGGCGCCTGGTGCCGCGGGCGCGGGTGGCCATCGGTCATGGGCAGATGGCCGAGGGGATGCTTGAGCGGGTGATGGTCGACTTCAGCGAGGGCTCGACCGATGTCCTGGTGTGCACCACCATCATCGAGTCCGGTCTCGACATCCCGAACACCAACACGATCATCATCGTCCGCGCCGACACGTTCGGGCTGGCGCAGCTGTACCAGCTGCGCGGCCGGGTCGGCCGCTCCGACCGCCGCGCCTACGCGTACCTGCTCCATCGTCGCGGCCAGCCGCTGTCGCCGATCGCCCGCAAGCGGCTGCACGCCATCTTCAGCGCGTCAGATCTGGGTGCCGGCTATCAGATTGCCCTCTCCGACCTCGAGATTCGCGGCGCCGGCAACATCCTGGGCGGGGAGCAGCATGGCTTCATGGCCGCGGTCGGATTCGAGCTCTACACACGCATGCTGGCCGAGGCGGTGGAGGCGCGGAAGGGCAACCGACCCATGCCTGATCCGACGCCCGTCCGGCTTGACCTGCATGGTTCGGCGTTCCTGCCCGACGACTACCTCGCCGACTCGGGCGCCAAGCTTGAGGCGTACCGCCGCTTCGCACAGATCAGGACCGACGCGGACGCCGCGGCGCTGCGCGCGGAGCTGCGTGACCGATTCGGCCCCATCCCTGCGGCCGTCGAGGGCCTCTTCACCGCGGTCCGAGTGCGGATGGCCGCGGAGGCGGCCGGGGTGCCCGAGGTGCATGCCGACCCGCAGCAGGTGACGCTGAAGTGGCCGCGCGTCCTCGACCGCCATGCGCTGAGCGTCGCGCTCGGAACCGCCGGCCTGCGGCCGACCATCGGGTCGAACCAGGCGCGGATCCCGGTCGCCGCCGGCCGCGATCCGATCGACGTTGCGCTGCGCGCGCTCGAGGCCCTTGTCCCCCAGGCGCGGGTACCATCGCCGGCATGAACGGGTCGGGACGGGTGCGCCTTCGAGAGGTCACTGCCGGGGACGTCGCGCGCATCGACGCGTGGGAGGCGGATCCGGTCATCAAGGGCGAGTTCAACGACTTCGGCGAGCCGCCGCGTTCGATTGCCGACAGCTTCGCCGCGGGGACCATCGTCGGGGACGACCACGGCATGCTGGTCATCGAGCGCGTCGCTGACGACGAGCCGATCGGCACCATCGGCTGGCGCGCGGTTTCCTACGGTCCGGGCACAGGCTCGCGCGCGTGGCAGCTGGGCATCTCGATCATCCCCGAGGGTCGCGGCCACGGATTCGGCAGCGAGGCGCAGCGCCTGCTGGCCGACCATCTCTTCGCCACCACGGACGCGTTCCGGGTGGAGGCGTCGACTGACGTTGACAACATCGCCGAGCAGCGCGCCCTGGAGAAGGCGGGCTACCGGCGCGAGGGGATCAATCGTGGGGCGCAGGTGCGGCCGGACGGGCGCCACGATCTCATCCTGTACGCCAGGCTGCGCACCGATCCCTGACCGCCGCCTGCCCGCACCGCCTACGGCATCAGTCGCAGAAGTCGCCCTTCTCGACCGGCAGGCTGAGCGTGCCGGGGGAGATGAATCCAGTGTCCAGGAACCCGTAGCTGTACCCGCTGCCGGAACCGTTCGTCACGGTGAGCTTGACCACAGCCGGCTCCCCCACCAACTCGGCCATGCCGGAGAAGTGGCCCTCGGTGTGTCCCTGGTTCTCGTCGTCGAAGTTGGCAGTCCCCTCGACCGTGCCGGGGGCATCGTCGGGAGGAAGGGTCACGACCAGCGGGCCACCGATGGTGGCGGTGCCGCCGTACCCACTCAGCGTGCCCGACGAATCGATCGTCCACTCACCGTACGGCCCGTCGCACTTCGTCCCCGTGTACCGGATGGCGACGGTGACATTCATCTGGGTCACGTTCACCGTCTTGTCGATTCGGTAATCCCCGCACGCGGGGACGTTCTTCCTGAGGTCGTCGATCAGTCTGCGGGTCACGTCATTGAGGGCCTGCTTCGACCAGGCGGTTCCGGGTCCCACGATGAACCCGAGCGCCGGAACGGTGCGGATGAGACTCGACCCGGTCTTGATCAGGTGTGAGAGGTACAGAACGGCGGCATTCGCCTTGACCTCGGAACGGGTCGCGCTCACCTGGTCCAGGACCCGCTGCCGATATGCGGGGTCGTCTCGATAGGCACGCTGGGTGATGGGGTTCGTCGGGTTGCCGGCGCACTCCTCGATCGCGTCGAGCTCGCGCACCACGTCCTGATACTCGGCGCTGGTGGTCAGCGCGTTACCGACGCTCTCGAGGCCACGGAGCATGCGCAGGGTGGTGGTCACGTCGAGTCGGTCCCCGAGGCGCTCCTGGATGATCCTGGCCGTGTCGGACGACGTTTGGCTGTAGATCTGCTTGACCACGGCGGTCACGACGACTCCGACGCCATCGCGATCGGACGCGACCTGCGCAGGCGCCAGGGCGAGCACCACGTCAGTCCCCAGCGCCGTACCGCCGGCCCGGATGTCCTCGTGGAGGTCGGACGGAATTTCGTCCCACGGCACGACATACGCGAGCCTGAACTGGAAATCCCCGCCAACGACCTCGTGCGTCATCTCGAGGTGCTCCGGATCCCCGGCCTGGTCGGGTTGCAGCGAAATGGTGAACTCCGCCTCGTCGCCGCTGGGGAAGGTCGCCACCACCCGATAGCTGTGGGCGTCGAGGACGTCGGCGCGCAACGTCGTCAACGCCAGGAACTCTGCCTCGCCGGGCTCGAGCCCGTCGGCGATCAGGGCGGTCTGCCGTTCGACGTCCACGGATGGCACCGGGCTCCCGACCGCCGCATGCGTGGATGCCGGAGGCAGTGACGGCGGTGTCGCACTCGTCGTCGGTCCACCTGCGGAGGGCCCCGTCGTACAGCCTGCCGGGAGGATCAGGATCCCCGCGAGGAGCGCGCGCAGCGGATGAGGCATGGCGTTGACGATCAACCCGGGAGGGTCGGGATCAATCCTGCGCAGGGCGGGTCCGCGGCGGCTCGCTTGGCTACGGCAACCGGTCAGCCGCGGCTCGACCGAGCTCTTCCACCGCCGCGCGGAAGGCCGTTGCGTCCTGCTGGATGGCGCCCAGGGGGCCCATGGAGATGACGCTGTCGCCCTTCAGCACGATGAGCGGGCCGCCGGAGCTGACGAGCACCGCATCATCGCCGATGCCGTCGATGGTTTCGGCGCCGGTCTGCGACCTGGCCGCGTTGAACGTGTCAGCGGCGCTGGCGGCGGTGATGACAGAGATGGCATGCACCGGGGTCCCGTCGGGTCCGTTGTAGAAGCAGCCACCCCCGACCCCGGGAGCGTCTGTGCCGACCACGTCCGTTACCTCGACGCCCAGCGTGGATGCGACCTCGTCCTTCGTGTTGAGGCACCACTGCGAATCGCCACCCGAGGAGCCGCCGCCGTCGGTCGAGGCGCTGCTCGTGGCGCTCGCCGTGTTGCCGTCAGGGGACGCGGTCGTGGCGGGCGTGCCGCTGCACGCGGCCAGGCCAACAGCCAGGAGCGCGACGAGTGGCAGGATCGGTCGAGGCATCGGTGAGTCCCTTTCCCTCTCAGGGATGTCCCTTGGCGACCGGAAAATCGGCCGTTCGCGTTTGCGTGGGCGGCAGGATATGCGCGGATCGCGTCCCGGGCAAGCAAGCGAGCCGTTCCTCGCCATCCCGGGCCGGCGAGGCTTGTTGCCCAGCTTGCTTCAGACCCGCAATAGGCGCGAGCAGGCCCCCGATGTGACCGAACCGGTCGGCTTGGCAAGGTCGCCAGGGTTTGCGCGCCGCGCCCGGGTGAAAGGGACGGCGGCCGCCCGACGAACCGACGCCCAGTCCTGCTACCGTGATGCGTGGTGGCGATCGTGCAGGGTGGGAATCCATGCTCCTCCTGAAGTGGTGGACGACGGTCCGCGACAGCCTCTGGTTCATACCCGCCATCTGGGTGCTCGCGTCGGCGCTGCTGGCCATCGTCATGGTCGAGGTGGATCGCGCGACGCCTGAATTCGCCGCAGAGTTTCCGCTCGTGTTCGGCGGTGGTGTCGACGGGGCCCGGGGCCTGCTCTCGTCGATCGCCGGCTCCATGATCACCGTTGCCGGCGTGACCTTCTCGATGACCATCGTCGCGCTGCAGCTGGCCTCATCGCAGTTTTCCCCGCGGGTGCTGCGGAACTTCATGCGCGATCGCAGCAGCCAGGTGGTGCTCGGCGCATTCATCGGCTCATTTACGTACGCGATCCTGGTGCTGCGCTCCATTCGAGGCAGCCAGGACCGCATGCCGGCCTTCGTCCCATCCGTGGCGGTGACGGTCGGCATCGTGCTCGCGCTGCTGGCGATGGGGATGTTCGTCTACTTCATCCACCACATCGCCAGCCGCATCCAGCTTTCGTCCGTCGTGGCCGCTATCGCCGACGAGACGACGGACCAGGTACGCCGCGAGTGGAGCAGCGAATCACGCGACGCAAGGGCGACAGGGCTGCCGACGGGGGTGGCTGGGCAGATCGCGGCGCGCGGCAGCGGCTACCTCCAGCTCATCGATCGGGAGCGCCTGACGCGGATCGCGATCGAGCGGAACATCGTGGTCAGGCTCGACGTCAAGCCAGGCGCCTGGGCACAGGAGGACGCACCGCTGTTTTCGGTCTGGCCGGAGGGGGCGGCGGATGGGGAGGAGATCGCGGATGCCCTGTGGGCGCGCGTATCGCTCGGGGCGCAGCGCTCCATCGAGCAGGACGCGGCGTTCGGCATTCGCCAGCTCGTCGACGTGAGCCTGAAGGCCATCTCGCCGGGGATCAACGACCCGACGTCGGCGAGCGACTGCATCGTGCGGCTGGGCCAGATCCTGGTCGCCTCGGGGCGACGGCACCAGCCGGCGACGGTGCACTGCGACGACGATGGCGAGCCCCGCCTCATCATTCCGGGCGAGGACTGGGAAGAGCTGGTAGGGCTGGCATTCAACCAGTTGCGGCAATATGGTGCCGGCAGCCCCGACATCGCGATGGCCATGGCAGACACGATGAGGACGATCGCGATCGCGGTGCCCGACGACCGGCGCGCTCCGCTGCTCCAGCAGGTCGAGCTCATTCGTGCCACCTCGTCGGGGATCGAGCCGTCCGAGGACCGTGCCCGGGTCATGCGAGCACTGGCGCGGGCCGCGGAGGCGGCGGCCGCCTGACCGGGGGCGTATACTGGTGCCCTTCTCGACCCGGGACGGGCGCACCCGTCCGGCGCCGACTTCACCGATACCGCAGCTGAGCTGCGGTGGCGACAAGGAGGCGACCGTGACGACCCACTCTTCAGACGCCCGCTCGACGCTGCGCGTCGGCGACCGGGACTACCAGATCTTCCGGCTAGACCAGGCCGGCGCGACCGATCTGGCCCGCCTGCCCTACACCGTCAAGATCCTGCTCGAGAACATGCTGCGCGGCGCGGCGATGCAGCCCGACCTGGTGAGCGCCGACGACGTGCGCGCCCTCGCCACCTGGGATCCGACCCAGCCGGCGGAGTTCGAGCTTCCGTTCATGCCCGCACGCGTCATCCTCCAGGACTTCACGGGCGTGCCGTGCGTCGTGGACCTGGCCGCCATGCGCGACGCCATGGCCGAGATGGGCGGCGACCCGGCGCGGATCAATCCGCTCGTGCCCGTCGACCTTGTCATCGACCACTCCGTGCAGGTCGACCAGTTCGGATCGGATGCGGCCTTCCTCATCAACGTCGACCGCGAGTACGAGCGCAACGGCGAGCGCTACGCACTCCTGCGCTGGGCGCAGCAGGCCTTCGCCGACTTCCGCGTCGTGCCGCCGGGAACCGGCATCGTCCACCAGGTCAACCTCGAGTTCCTGGCAGACGTGGTCACCGAGCGCGACGGGGCGCTCTTCCCCGACACCCTCGTCGGCACGGATTCGCACACGACCATGGTCAACGGCCTCGGCGTCGTTGGCTGGGGTGTCGGCGGTATCGAGGCCGAGGCGGCGATGCTCGGGCAGCCCCTCTACCAGCCCATGCCGATCGTGGTTGGCTTCCGCCTGGACGGTGAGCTCCCCGCCGGCTCGACGGCCACCGATCTCGTTCTAACCGTGACCGAGATGCTCCGCGGCCACGGCGTGGTCGGCAAGTTCGTCGAGTTCCACGGACCGGGGCTCTCGCGCCTCTCGCTCGCCGACCGCGCGACCATCAGCAACATGTCGCCGGAGTTCGGCGCCACCGCGACCCTCTTCCCGATCGACGACGAGACGCTCCGCTACCTGCGCATGACCGGCCGCCCCGACGACGTCGTGGCTCGCGTGGAGGCGTACGCGAAGGAGCAGTCACTCTTCCGCACCGATGCGACCCCCGAGCCTGCCTTCAACGAGTCACTGTCGCTGGACCTCGGGACCGTCGTCCCGTCCGTTGCAGGCCCGAAGCGGCCGCAGGACCGGGTCGCGCTGACCGACCTGCGCGACTCATTCCGCGCCGCCTTCCCGAACGGGCTGCACAGCCACGAGGACGGCACTGTCCACGAGCACGCGGACGAGGTGCCCGATGCCGACCGCGGCACGGTCGACGAGGCGAGCGCGGAGTCGTTCCCGGCCTCCGACCCGCCGTCCTACACCCGCGACCCGAAGGCGGAGCAGCACGCCCAGGACGCACCGCAGCGGCATCAGCCCGCGGCGCTGCCGAGCGGCGCCCACTACCGCGCGGTGGAAGTGGAGCACGAGGGCGCGTCGTTCAGGGTCCGCTCGGGCTCCGTGATCATCGCCGCCATCACCAGCTGCACGAACACGTCCAACCCATCGGTCATGGTCGCCGCCGGGCTCGTCGCCAGAAAGGCGCTCGAGCGTGGCCTGACGACCAAGCCGTGGGTCAAGACCTCGCTCGCTCCCGGATCACGCGCGGTCACCGACTACCTCGCCATCGCCGGCCTGATGGAGCCACTGGAGGCGCAGCGCTTCAACCTGGTCGGCTACGGCTGCACCACCTGCATCGGCAACTCCGGCCCGCTGGCCGAGCCGATTGCCGCGGCCATCGAGGAGAACGACCTGGTCGGCGTGGCCGTGCTGTCCGGCAACCGCAACTTCGAGGGCCGCATCCACCCGCTGGCCCGCGCCAGCTATCTCGCCTCGCCGCCGCTGGTGGTCGCGTTCGCGCTCGCCGGCCGCATCGACATCGACCTTGCGACGGAGCCACTGGGGACCGATGGCGACGGCAATGACGTCTTCCTGGCTGACATCTGGCCGTCTGCCGCGGAGGTTGCCGGCCTGGTGGCGACGGCGGTGAGCGGTGACGTCTTCAGCCGCAGCTACGCCTCGGTCTTCGACGGTGACGACCGATGGCGTGGCCTGCCAGTCCCGGCAGGTGACCGGTACGCCTGGGACGATGCCTCGACCTACGTGGCGCGGCCGCCCTTCTTCGAGGGCCTGGCGTCAGGCCCGGCACCAGTCGCCGATATCGAAGGGGCGCGCGTGCTCGCCATGTTGGGTGACAGCGTCACCACCGACCACATCTCGCCGGCCGGCAGCATCGCGCGCACGTCGCCTGCCGGGGAGTGGCTGACCGAGCACGGCGTGGAGCTGCGCGAGTTCAACTCGTACGGCGCGCGGCGCGGCCATCACGAGGTGATGATGCGTGGCACGTTCGCCAACATCCGGCTGCGCAATGCGCTGACCCCGGACGCGGAGGGCAACGTGACCGAGCACCTGCCCAGCGGGGAGCGGATGAGCATCTTCGACGCCGCCATGCGCTACGCCGACGAGGGCACGCCGCTCGTCGTGCTGGCCGGCAAGGAGTATGGCTCGGGCTCGTCGCGCGACTGGGCGGCCAAGGGACCGTATCTGCAGGGCGTGCGGGCGGTCATCGCCGAGTCGTACGAGCGCATCCATCGGTCCAACCTGGTCGGGATGGGGATCGCACCGCTGCAGTACCTGCCAGGGGAGTCAGCCGCGTCACTGGGCCTGAGCGGGCGGGAGACGTTCACCATCCGTGGCCTGGCCGAGCTGCGGCCGCGCCAGGAGGTGGCGGTCGAGGTGCGAGGAGAGGACGGCAGCGAGCGCCAGTTCCGTGCCATCGCGCGGCTCGACGGTGCCGTGGACCAGGAGTACTTCCGCAACGGCGGGGTGCTCCAGACCGTGCTGCGACGCCTGGCGAAGGAGGGAACGGCCTAGTGGAGCTCCGGCCCTGGGGCGCGCAGCCGTTCTGGCACCCTGGGCAACGCGGGCCGAGCCAAGCGACCGCCGAGCGGACAGGACGGGCCGCCCGTCGGTCGGTTGGAACGCCCAACGCACCAAGCCTGGAGCGCAGCGCCGTTGCCCCAGCCACCGCATCGGTCTAGACTCGCCGAGCAGCCATTGCCCTACGTCAGCTCGGAGCGTGCCCCCACCGTGACCTCGACTCTCTCCGTCGACGACCTGCGCGCCAAGATCCGCGAGGTGCCCGACTTCCCGAAGCCGGGGATCCTCTTCTACGACATTACGACCCTGCTCCGGGAGCCGGCGGCCTTCGCGGCGGTGATCGACCAGATGGCGTCGCAGATCGACGATGCCAAGGTGGACCTGGTGGTGGGCATGGAGAGCCGTGGCTTCATCTTCGCGGCGCCGCTGGCGACCAAGCTGAAGGCGGGCTTCGTCCCCGTGCGCAAGCTCGGGAAGCTGCCCGCCGAGACGATCGAGGTCGAGTACGCGCTCGAGTACGGCACGGCGACCCTGGAGGTCCACAAGGACGCCATCGAGAAGGGCCAGCGGGTTCTCATCGTCGATGACCTGCTGGCCACCGGCGGCACGGTGATGGGCACCATCGAGCTGGTGCGACGCCTGGGCGGCGTGATCGCCGGCCTGTCGTTCGCCGTCGAGCTGACCGCGCTGAAGGGCCGCGAGAAGCTTGGCGAGTTCGATATCCACACGCTGCTGACCTACTAGGAACCGCGACGAAGGCAGGGATTCGACCGATGGCCGTCGCCGCCCGAGCCGACTCCCGCGTCCGCCCCGTCACCGACCGCGCGGACATCGTCGCCTTCCTGCAGAAGGATCGCCGCTACGCGGCGTACGCCCTGGGAGATCTCGACGGACCGCAGCGGCACCGCGTCGCGTGGGCCATGGCCTACGGGGAGGACGGCGAGGCGGTCGCGCTTGCCTCGCACCATGAAGGGCTGGTGCCGCAGCCGCTCTTCCTCATGGGCGATCCGTCCGGCTGCGCCGCGATCCTCGAGAGCGTGCTCAAGCCGCGCGACGCGTACTTCGTGGCCACCGCAGCTCACGAGGCGGCGATCAGCGGCCTCTACAACCTGGACCCGCCGACCGCGATGCTCCGGATGGTGGTCGACCGGGACGCCTTCCAGCCGTTCGCCGGCCCCACCGACCGGCTCGTACCGGCCGACATCGACGAGCTGAACCGGCTCTACCAGCTCGGCTTCCGGACCGGCTTCACCGCGTCCGTCCTGGCCGAGGGCATCTACCACGGCGTGCGGGTGCGCGGCCACCTGGTGAGCGCGGCCGGCACGCACGCCATCAACGAGGCGGAGGGGATCGGCGTGGTGGGCAACGTCATGACCCACGCCGACTACCGCGGCCACGACTTCGCCAAGATGGTGACCAGCGCGGTGACCGCCGAGCTGCTCGACCGCTTGCCTGATGTCGCGCTCAACGTCCACGCCGACAATGCCCCCGCGGTCGCGGCATACGCCCGGCTCGGCTACCGTGAGCACTGCGCGCTCGAGGAGCGCCTGGGCCGCCGCCATGCCGGTGGCTGGGGATTGATGCGACCGATACGAGAGGCACTCCGACTGACGTGGCAACGCGAACCGAGATGAACCATGACGTGGCCGACATCGCACTGGCCGATGCGGGACGCCTGAGGATCGAATGGGCGGACCGGCAGATGCCGGTGCTCGCCTCCATCCGCGAGCGCTTCGAGCGCGAGCGGCCCTTCGACGGCTGGCGCATCAGCGCCTGCCTCCACGTCACTGCCGAGACGGCGAACCTGATGCGCACGCTGGCCGCCGGCGGTGCCGACGCGGTGCTGTGCTCGTCGAATCCGCTGTCGACCCAGGACGATGTGGCCGCGTCGCTGGTCGCGCACCACGGTATCCCGACCTTCGCGATCAAAGGCGAGGACCGCGACTCGTACTACGCCCACATCGGCGCGGCGCTCGACCACCGCCCGCACATCACCATGGACGACGGCGCGGACCTCGTGAACGAGCTGCACACCAAGCGACGCGAGCTCCTGGACGAGGTGGCCGGCGGGACCGAGGAGACGACCACCGGCGTCATCCGCCTCCGCGCCATGGCCAAGGCCGGCAAGCTCAATTATCCGGTCGTGGCCGTCAACGAGGCGCTGACCAAGCATCTCTTCGACAACCGCTACGGTACCGGCCAGAGCGCCATCGACGGCATCCTGCGCGCCACCAACATCCTCTTCGCCGGCAAGACGGTCGTCGTCGGCGGCTACGGCTGGGTCGGTCGCGGCATCGCAGCGCGGGCCCATGGGATGGGCGCCAACGTGGTCGTCTGCGAGGTGGACTCGATCCGCGGCCTGGAGGCGGCGATGGACGGCTACCGGGTCATGAACGCCGCCGACTCGGCGGCGGTCGGCGACGTCTTCATCAGCGGCACCGGCAACCTCAACGTGTGGGGCGCGCCGCACTTCCCGGTAATGCGCGACGGGGCCATCCTGGCCAATGCCGGCCACTTCAACGACGAGTTCGAGCTGCCAGCCCTCGAGGAGCAGTCCGAATCGTCGCGCGAGGTGCGGCCGTTCACCCGCGAGTACCTCATGCCCGATGGCCGCCGGATCTACGTCCTGGCCGATGGCCGCCTCGTGAACCTCGGTGCCGCCGAGGGCCATCCGGCGATGGTGATGGATATGAGCTTCGCCAACCAGGCGCTCGGCCTCGAATGGCTGCGCGCCAACATCGACGGCCTCGCGCCGGCGGTATACGGCATCCCCGACGACATCGACCGCGAGGTGGCGCGCCTCAAGCTGTCGAGCATGGGCATCCGCATCGATGCCATGACCGATGCCCAGCAGGCGTATTCGGAGTCCTGGGAGTCCGGCACCTGACCCGCTGAACGCGCGGCGGCATCGGTCAGTAGGTCTTCACATGACCGATACCGTGGCCGATCCGGCCGCCATCACCTCCATCGTCAACGTTTTGGACTGCGCCGACGCCGAGCGGCTCGCCGACTTCTGGTCGGCCGCCCTGGGCTACCCGGGACGCAGCGCCGTGACCCAGTTCGTTGTCCTCAGCCCGCCGGAGGGTGACACGCGCCCGACGCTCATCCTGCAGCAGGTGCCGGAGGGCAAGGCCGCAAAGAACCGGATGCACATGGACCTCCACGCGCCGGAGCGCGAGGCGGCGCTGGAGCGGCTGCTGGGCCTCGGCGCGCGCAAGATCCAGGATGAGCCGAACTGCATCGGTCGCTACTGCTGGTACCTCATGGCGGATCCCGAGGACAACGAGTTCTGCCTCGCTCCGGGGTGACGCGGTGAGCGTCCCGAGCAGGGGCGCTACACTCAGCCGCATGCCTCCACCCGCGCTCCTGTTCACCTCGGAATCGGTCACCGAGGGACACCCCGACAAGCTCTGCGACGCGGTCGCGGACGCCATCCTCGACGACGTCCTGCATCACGACCCGAACGCGCGCAGCGCGGTCGAGGTGGCCGCCACGACCGGCCTGGTGTTCGTCATCGGTGAGCTGACCACGACCCACTACTGCGATGTCCAGGAGGTCGTGCGGCGCACGGTTCGCGAGATCGGCTACAACGACTCGCGGCTCGGCTTCGACTGGGAGACGTGCGGCGCCATCACCGCCCTCAAGGAGCAGTCGCCGGACATCGCGCTGGGCGTGGACGACGCGCTCGAGAGCCGCGGCACGCAGCAGGAGCTGGGAGCCGGCGACCAGGGAATGATGTTCGGCTACGCGTCGGACGAGACGAAGGCGCTCATGCCGGCCCCCATCTTCTACGCCCACGCCGTGGCGCGGCAGCTGGCCAAGGTCCGCAAGGACGGCACGCTGCCCTTCCTGCGCCCCGACGGAAAGAGCCAGGTGACGATCGAGTACGACGCCGACGGCCATCCGGTCGCAGCGCACACCGTCCTCGTCTCGACCCAGCACGATCCCGAGGTCAGCGTCGCCGACCTGACCGACGCGGTCCGTGCCGAGGTCGTCGAGAAGGCCATCCCGCGCGAGCTCCTGACCGATGCCACGCGCCACTACGTCAATCCCACCGGGCGCTTCGTGATCGGCGGGCCGATGGGCGACTCCGGCCTCTCCGGTCGCAAGATCATCGTTGACACCTACGGCGGCATGGGCCGCCACGGTGGCGGCAGCTTCAGCGGCAAGGACCCGACGAAGGTGGACCGATCCGCGGCCTACATGGCGCGCTACGTGGCCAAGAACGTGGTCGCCGCCGGGCTGGCGCGACGCTTCGAGCTGCAGCTCGCCTACGCCATCGGGGTCGCGCGTCCGCTGGCCATCAACGTCAACGCCTTTGGCACCGGATCGGTGACCGATGAGCGTTTGCGGGCGCTCATTGACGAGTGCTTCGACCTCCGTCCCGGTGCAATCATCGAAACACTGGACCTGCGCCGCCCGATGTACCGCCAGACCGCCGCCTACGGCCACTTCGGGCGCCCCGACCTCGACTTGCCCTGGGAGCGCACCGATCGCGCCGCCGAGCTGCGCGACCTCGCCGGCGTGCGCGGGGAGGTCCCCGTCTGACACGTACCCCGGTTCGCTGGGGGGAGCAGCACGTCGGCCGCGGCCTGCTGGACCGATTCAGGGCGCTCCTTGCCCCGCGCCCCGCCACGGCGACCCGTGGGCTGCCGCCGCTTCCCGCGGTGCTGCGCCGCGGCGAGCTGGCGGCACCCTACATCGAGGCCGAGCGACGCTCCGACCACCGGCGTGCCGGTGCCGCGGCGAGCGCCGCCGCCGAGCGCGCGCTGGAGGCGGGGGCATGGTGGCCGGCCGATGCGTGGGCGCATCGTGCGCTCTGGCACTTCGAGCAGGTGGACATGACGCTCGCCGCGGTTCGAGCCGCGCGACGCATCGGCGACATCCGGGTGACGGCCGGCGACCCAGCCTCGGCGCGCCGCTACTATGCCGAGGCGATCGACGAGGGGCGTGACATCGGGGCCGAGCGCGAGGAGGGTCGCGCGGCCTTGGGCATGGCGCGCGCCGAGCTCGGCCTCGCCAACGTTGCCGTGGCACGCCGGCTGGGAGCAATCGCGCTCGACCTGCTGGAGCGTGCGGGCGGGTCGCCGGCCGAGCTGGATGCGGCGCGCGAGATCATCGGTCAGGAGAAGGAGGTCGGATGAGCCCGAGGCGGACGATGCGGGTGGCGATCGTGGGCGCCGGCGTGATGGCCGAGGCGATGATCGCCGGTCTGCTCGCCGACCGTGCCGTGACGCCCGCCGAGCTGGTGGCGAGCCACCCGCGCCGCGACCGTCGCGAGCTGCTCGCCGCGCGCCACGGGATCATCGTGGTGGCGCGCAATGCGGAGGCTCTCGCCGACGCCGAGATCGTGGTACTGGCGGTCAAGCCGCAGATGCTCGGGCGGGTGATGCGCGAGATTGCCCCCTCCCTGACCCCAGGCCAGGTGGTCCTGTCGATCGTCGCCGGCGCCACGCTGCGCACCCTGGCCACCGGCCTGGCCCACCCCGCGGTCGTGCGCTCGATGCCCAACACCCCGGCCCAGATCCGCCGCGGGATCAGCGTCTGGGCGGCCGCCGAGGCCTGCACTGCGGCGCAGCGGGACATGGCGCGTCGCGTGCTGCGCGGCGCTGGGCACCGAGCACGAGGTGGAGGACGAAGAGTTCGTGGCCATGGCCACCGCCCTCTCCGGCACGGGGCCGACGTACCTGTTCGCGGTCATGGAGGCGCTCATCGACGCGGGCGTGCACACCGGCTTCCCGCGTGAGCTGGCCCACGACCTGGTGGTCGCCACGCTCGTCGGCTCGGCCGAGTACGCCGCGCAGTCCGACCTGCACCCCGCCCAGCTGCGCAACGCGGTCACGTCCCCCGGCGGCACGTCGGCGGCGGCGATCTACGAGCTGGAGAAGGGACGCCTGCGTACCGTGCTATCTGACGCGGTATGGGCCGCCTACCGCCGCACCCAAGAGCTGGGCGCGCGCCTGGAGGAGCAGACCGAGCCACCCGGCGAGTAGGCGCGGTGCGGTAGGCTCGGGCGCAGATGTACGCCATCGTCATGGCCGGCGGCGCCGGGACGCGCCTCTGGCCACTCTCACGTCGCAAGACGCCCAAGCAGCTCCTCAGCCTGGCCGGCGACGCCAGCCTGCTCCAGCAGTCGGTGAGCCGCCTGGCGCCGATGCTGGACCCGAAGGACATCTACGTCATCACCTCGCAGGCGCATGTCCGCGTCACGCGCGAGCAGCTCCCGCACCTGCCGCCGGACAACATCCTCGGCGAGCCCCTGGCGCGCAACACCGGAGTCGCCGCCGCGCTGGCCATCGCGATGGCCGGCCGCGACCCCGACGAGGTGGCGCTCATCCTTCCCGCCGACCATTTCGTGGCTGACGCGGCCGCGTTCGTCAGCGCCCTGGGCGAGGCGGTTCGCGTCGCTGAGCGCGGCTACCTCGTCACGCTGGGCGTCGTGCCGGACGGTCCCGCCACCGGGTACGGCTACATCAAGGTCGGGGAGCGGCTGCATCCAGCGAGCCCGGCGGCGCGGGTGGAGCGCTTCACGGAGAAGCCCGACACGGCCACGGCACAGACATTCCTCGACGAGGGCGACCATCTCTGGAACGCGGGCATCTTCGTGTGGCGC
Source organism: uncultured Chloroflexia bacterium (assembly GCA_963781555.1). GTDB lineage: Bacteria > Chloroflexota > Limnocylindria > QHBO01 > QHBO01 > JAICQM01. Next base: position 39,779 of record CAWAGB010000007.1, read on the forward strand.
ACCTACGTCTTTCGCCAGGCGGCGAGCGTTTCGCACCGGACCTGGCGCGGGCCATGGAGCGGGTGGAGAAGCTGGCTGGCCTGCCGGGCTTCGTGACCGACATCCGCAACGTGGTCGAGGCGCTGCCATCGGTGCAGATCGACCATGCCATCGCCGAGCCGGCGGCTGCCGAGGGTCGCATGGCGGTGGTGCCGCTCGACGCCGGGTGGAGTGACATCGGCTCGTGGTCCGCTCTGCTCGAGGCGCTCACGAGCGCACAGGGGCAGGAGCTGGTGGCATCGGGCCGTCACCTGGACCGCGGGTCGCACCGCGTCCTGGTCCAGGGCGGCGACCGGTTGGTCGTGACGGTGGGCCTGAACGACGTCATCATCGTCGACACCCCCGACGCGCTGCTCGTGTGCGCCAGCGACAAGGCGGAGGAGATCAAGCAGGTCCTCGACGAGATCAGCGCCGCCACCGGCGACCAATATCTCTAGGCCGATGCCACCCCGCCCGGTGCCGGCCGCGCTCCAGGAGGACCGCGTCCGCTTCGCGTGGGTGGCGCGCCTGGGTGGCCGAGCGCTGGGCTGGTACGTCCGCTTCGTGGCGAACACGTCTCAACACATCGGCCCGCCGATCAACCAGGAGCCATGCCTCTTCGCCATCTGGCACGAGTCGAACCTGGCCGCGGCCATTGCCGCCTGGAAGCTGCGCGACGACAAGCACGTCATCAGCTTCAGCACCCGCGGCTTCCGCGGGGTGCTGATGAATGCGATGCTCGAATCGGTCGGTGCCGGCGTGGTCACTCTCCCTGACGAGGGGAAGCAGACCCGCGCCGAGGCGGCGCGCATGACCGCCGAGCTTGCGCGACTGGGTCGCGAGGGCTGGTCGCTCGTCGTCAGCCTCGACGGCCCGTTCGGCCCGTTCCGGGTCGCCAAGCCGGGTGCCCTGATCGTTGCGCGGGAGGCGGGGATCGCGGTGCAGCCGTGGGCCGTATCGGTCCGTCCGCCGTTTCGCCTCACGGGCCGCTGGGATCGCCAGATCGTGCCGCTGCCGTTCTGCCGCATCCGCGTCCACGAGGGCGCGGTGATGCACCTGGCCCCGCGCGAGCCGCTGAAACCGCGCCTCGCCGAGCTCCAGGCGGAGCTGGTGCGCGTCGCCGAGGAGGCCGATCGCCGCATGGCGTAGGAGTGCAGACGCTAAGGGCTACCATGTCGTGGCCACACTTCGCACCACGAGACGTTGCCCCGCCCGTGAGCCAGATCAAGTTCGGGACTGATGGCTGGCGCGCCGCCATCGCCGAGGAATATACGTTCCACAACGTTCGCCGCTGCGCCCGCGGCGTCGCCGAATACCTCCAGCAGACCGGAGCCGCCGAGCGCGGCGTGGTCGTGTGCCACGACCGCCGCTTCGCCTCCGAACACTTCGCGGCGGCGTGCGTCGAGGTGCTGGCCGCGCACGACATCAAGAGCTTCATGCCGCCTGACGCGGTGCCGACCCAGGTCGGCAGCTTCTTCACCCGCGAGATGCACGCCGGCGCGGGGATCGTCATCACCGCCAGCCACAACCCGTGGACCGACAACGGCTTCAAGGTCAAGGCCGATACGGGCGGGGCGGCCGCGCCCGAGATGCTGGCCGCCATCGAGGCGACCATGGACGCCCATGCCGAGGATGGCTGCCACCGCGGCGTGCCCTGGAGGACGCCCGCGCCGCCGGCCTGGTGGATGTCTTCGACCCGTACCCGCGATTCCGCGACCAGCTGGCCGGCATCGTCGACATGGAGCGCATCCGGGCGGCGAGGAAGCGCGTCCTGGTGGAGCCGCTCTATGGATCGGGCTCCGGCTGGTTCACCCGCCTGCTGGGCGATGGCGACCTGACGATCCGGGAGCTGCACACCGAGCGCAACCCGTTCTTCGGTGGCGTCAACCCCGAGCCGATCCGCCCCAACATCGACGAGTGGCTCGCCGAGATCCCGCGCTGGGGCGCCGACATCGGTATCGCCTTCGACGGGGACGCGGACCGGGTGGGGATGGCGACCGAGGAGGGCGTCTTCGTCAACCAGCTCCAGGTCTACGGGCTGCTGACTGGTACCTGCTCGACGTGCGCAAGCAGATCGGTCCGGCGGTCTACACCGTCACCACCACGTCCATGGCCAAGCGCCTCGCCGAGATTTACGGCACGCAGGCCTACAAGACCGGGGTTGGCTTCAAGTTCGTGGGACCCAAGATGACGGAGACGAGCGCGGTCATCGGT
>CAWAGB010000008.1:0-647092 GCA_963781555.1 uncultured Chloroflexia bacterium
TTGCCGAGGCGAATGGCCTGGCCGAGTACCACGACATTCGCATCTACCGCGTCGACTGGGAGTCGCGCCTCTGCGAGCCGATCGCCTTCACCGACTACCTGCTCGGCGAGGGGGACTCGCGCGAGCGGCTGCGGGTCGCCATCGGTCCCGGCTCGTTCACCGGTATGGTCGCCGAGTCGGCCGAGCCGATGCTCATCAACGACGCGCTGGCCGACGACCGCGGGCTGACCATCGAGGGCACCGATGACATCGACGAGTCGATGCTGGTGGTGCCGATGGTTTACGAGGAGCGCTCGGTGGGCGTCATCGCTCTCTCCAAGCTGGGGCTGAACCAGTTCAGCACCGACGACCTTCAGACGATGACCATCTTCGCCGGGTACTGCCGCGCAGGCCATTGCCAACGCGACCGCCTATGAGCGGATCACCACCCAGTCCGCCGAGCTGGCCCGCCAGCTCGACTCGCAGCGCCGCCTGCTCGCGATCAACGAGCAGCTCCTCTCGACCCTCGACCCGTCCCAGGTGCTCGAGTCGATCGCGGACGGCCTTCGCAGCGTGGTGGCGTACGACAACCTGTCGATCTACCGCGTCGATCACGAGCGCGAGCAGCTGGTGCCGGTCCTGGCCCGTGACCGTTTCGCAGCCGAGGTGATGAACCACATCGTGGCCTTCGGGCGCGGTCTGATGGGCTGGGTCGTGGCGCATGGCGAGGCTGCGCTGGTGAACGACGCCCTCGCCGACCCACGCGCCATCCAGATCCCCGGCACGACCCCGGATCCGGAGGCCATCGTCATCGTGCCGCTCGTCGCCGGCGGTGCCGTCATCGGCACGCTCAACGTCGGGCGCATCGGCACCCAGGAGATCTACTTCACGCAAACCGACTTCGAGCTCGTCAAGCTGTTCGCGGCACAGGCGTCCATCGCCCTCCGCAACGCCGAAGTGCACCACCAGGTGACGGTGCGCGCCGACACGGACGCGCTCACCGGACTCGGCAACCACGGAGCGTTCCAGCGACGCCTCGACGAACTCGTCGCGGCCCGCGTCCCGGGACCGGATGCAGCTCCGGTGACCCTGCTGATGATGGACCTCGACAACTTCAAGTCGTACAACGACACCCTCGGCCACCCGGCCGGCGACGCGCTGCTGCACGCGGTGAGCACGGCCATCGCCTCCGCCGCCCGATCGACGGACCTCGTCTACCGCTATGGCGGCGACGAGTTCGCGCTCATCCTGCCCGGCGTCGACGAGAAGATCGCGGTGACCATCGGCGAGCGGGTCCGCGCTGCGGTGGCGAGCCTGACCCACGACGAGCCCGCAGCCGTCACCATCTCGGTCGGCGTGGCAACGCTGCCCGGCGACGCGACCGACAAGAACACGCTCATCTCGGCCGCCGACACGGCCCTCTACTTCGGGAAGCGCTCCGGCGAGAACTGCCTGGTGCTCGCCCGCGAGGTGCCGCGCGACATGCACCAGCTGCGAGGCACCCTGGACGAGCTGGCGCGCGCCGCCCTGCGCAGCCCGAGCGATGGCAGCGTCGGGCACCTGGTCGAGCACGCCGCGCTGCTCTCAGGCGCTGCCGACCACGGAGGGGAGTCGATGCGCGACACCCTGCTCACCGTGGCCCGGTCCCTCGACGCACGCAACACCGCCACCCGCGGGCACGCCGACCGCGTCGGCCGCCTGGCCTACCGCGTCGCGACCGAGATGGGCGTGGACGAGGACGCCGCGCGCACCGTTGAGCTCGCGGCGCGGCTGCACGGCCTCGAGGTGCTGGGCACGGCCGAGCTGTCGCCGATCGCCTCGCTGCGCGGGGTTGCGGAGATCATCCGCTGGAACCGACGGAAGGGATCCATTGCCCGCCGCGCGCCGCTCGGCGCCCAGGTGGTAGGCCTGGCGGACGCGTTCGACACGCTCACCGTGGCTCGCCAGCCGCGGCGCTCACGCCAGGAGGCGATCACTGACCTGCGCGCCGAGACCGGACGTCGCTGGAAGGCACCGGTCATCGACGCCCTGGAGCGAGTCGTCGGCGCCACTGAGAGCGCCGCCCGTCGCCGCCGTGCGGATCGGGCCGCGGTCCGGGGCGCTGCCTGATCAGACCCCCGAGCCGGTGCTAGAATCGCGGCTCGCATGCAGCATCCCCGCCCGGTCCCACCACGCCCGCGTGGGTCCCTGTTCACCGTCAGCGCGCTCCTTGTGCTGAGCGTGGTGGCCTGCACGGCGGGGCCGTCCGTGCCCTCGGTGGTACCGAGTCCGAGCGTCGCGGCCCTGCCGACCCCGGAACCCACGCCCACTGCCACGCCCAGCCCGACGCCCCTGCCGACGCCGCGCTTCACCAACGAGCCGGACCCCGAGCTGGAAGCACTCATCCCGACCAGCGCGGCGGGCGCGACCGTGGTCGTCCCGCCGATCGACGAGTTCGGGCTGACCCCCGGCGACATGGGCGATGCGTACGGCGACCTCGGCAACCGGTTCGCCAGCCTCGTCATCGGGTACGTCGGCGAGCCGCGCACGACGCTGTACGCGATGCGTGTCGACGGCGCAGCGCCGACGACGGAGGACCTGGAGCCGTACCTGGCCACGGCGGGCCGCAAGGTCGGCATCGCCGGCCTGGACCCGGATCCGTGGAGCCTGGAGTCGATCGGCGATCACCGTACCTGGGTCCGGGGTGAGGACAACGCGACGGCGGCGGGGACGATGATCTACACGTGGGCCGCGGATGGCTACGTCTTCCTGCTGATCGGCGTCAACGACACGGTCAACCGGGCCATCCTGGCCGGCCTACCCGGTGAGCCGCCGCCGACCCCATCGCCGCGCCCGAGCCGCTCCCCGGCCATCAGCGGCAGCGCCGCGGAGTCGGCCAGCCCCTCCTAGGCGGCAGCGGCCTGGTCGCCAACGGAGCGGCGCACTCCCCGCTACCATCGGCCTCGATGTTCGCCCGTGTCGCCTACGCCCTCGCTGTGGGCGGCTCCCTGTTCGCCGTCCTCCTCCGCATCCTCGGTGCGGACGCGACCCTGACCTTCGGCGTCAGCGCGCTCGCCATCCTGGGCCTGGCCTACACCCTCGGCCACGCCACCGAGCAGCTCGGCGCCTCGATGGGGCCGCGCATCGGCGGGATCATGAACGCCACCGTCGGCAACATCGGCGAAATCATCATCGCCGCCTTCCTCATCCTGTCCAACGAGCTGGAGGTGGTGAAGGCATCGATCACCGGCTCCATCATCGGCAACCTGCTGCTCGTGCTGGGTGTCTCGCTCCTCGTCGGCGGCCTGAAGAACGGCATCCAGAAGTACGACGCCGGCTCGACCGGCATGAATGCGGCAAGCCTGATCCTCGCCACCATCGGCCTCGTCGTGCCCGCCACCTTCGCCTTCCTCATCGACGCCGGGCCGGACACCGGTGCGGGGGCGAGCCAGTTCTTCAGCATCGAGGCGCTCTCCATCGGGGTGGCCGTGGTGCTGCTGCTCACCTACGCAGCACAGACGTGGTTCTTCCTCACCAGCGCAGAGGTGCCGTCGGCGCGCGAGCACGGCGAGGAAGGCGGCGTCCACTGGACCCCGCGCCGCGCGCTCGTCGTGCTGCTCGCCTCGGCGGCCGCCCTGACCGCGGTGTCGGAGATCCTCGTGCACTCGCTGGACCCCATGGTCGAGTCGCTCGGGATCAGCAAGTTCTTCGTCGGCATCATCCTGATCCCGGTGATCGGCAACCTGGCGGAGCACGTCGTGGGCGTGACGCTGGCCTACAAGAACAAGATGGACTTCAGCCTCATCACCTCCATCGGCAGCGCTACCCAGATCGCGCTGTTCGCCGCTCCGGTCCTTGTCTTCCTGGGCCTCATCGTGGGCAACGAGCTGACGCTGGTCTTCACCCCCCTCGAGGTGGTGGCGGTCGGCGTCTCCACCTTGATCGCGGCGTACATCGCCCTCGACGGACGGTCGAACTGGATCGAGGGACTCCAGCTCATCAGCGTCTACGTGATCCTGGGAATCGCCTTCTTCTTCCTCACCTGAACGACGCGCGAGGGAGCACCCGGGGGCCACCCGTCCGGCGCCGCACGGCACCCGGACCGCCGCGTGCTTCGAGCGCGGGAAGACATCGGTCTATCATCGGGACCGTGCTGACCCCTCCGGACCTACGCGCCACGGGCGCCGCAGCATGACCGAGTGGGGAACCTGGGATGACGAGGCCGGCAACGAGCGCCTCGGCGCCAAGCGCGACCGCCTCGCGCGGCTGCTGAGCGTCGCTTCCATCCTCTACTCGCGAGGCAGCGGCGAGGCCGGGGTTGCCGTCACCGAGATTGCCAAGCTGACCGGCATGACGACCCGGACCATCTACCGCGACATCCGGGCCCTCGAGGAGGAGCTTGGCGTGCCCGTCTTCCAGGCCGCGCGCGGCCACTACGGGATCGACCGCAAGTTCTTCCTGCCGCCGCTGCGCCTCACCGTCCCAGAGGCGATCGTCCTGTTCCTGGCGGCACGCCTCATCCGCCGCTGGAGCGACGAGTACGACGCGGAGGTGGTAAGCGCCTTTACCAAGCTCTCCGACCTGCTGCCCCAGCCGATCGCGCGGCACGTCGCGGCCACCATGCTGGCCGTCGGCGAGCGCAGCCCCAACGAGCCGTTCACTCGCTCGTTCGCGACCGTCGCTCGCGGATGGGCCGAGGGTCGCGTGGTTGCCCTCGGCTATGAGCCGCCGTCCGGCGGGGAGCGGCGCACGACCCGCGTGCGACCGTACTTCCTGGAACCGGATGCCGCCGGACGCAGCATCTACCTCATCGGCCACGACGAGTCGGTCGACGCGATGCGCACCTTCAAGGTGGAGCGGATTCGGCAGGCGAGCCTGACCACGGACCGTTACGAGATTCCCGACTCCTTCGATCCGGATCGCTGGCTCGCCCACTCCTGGGGCATCTGGTCGAGCGACTCGACACCGACCGAGACGGTCCGCCTGCGCTTCGAGCCGGCCGTCGCGCACCGGGTTCGCGAATCGGTCTGGCATCGGTCGCAGCAGCTGACCGAGCTGGACGGCGGCGGGTTGGAGATGACCGTCACCGTGGCGGGCATCGTCGAAATCCGGCCCTGGATCCTCTCGTGGGGCGACGGGGTCGAGGTCCTGGAGCCGCCCGCCCTGCGGGAAGCCGTGGCCACCGCCGTGGAGCATGCCGCGGTCCGTTACCGTGGTTCGTCCGATGGTTGAGTTTTCGATCGAGGCGGAGTTCAAGTACGAGGCAGACCGGGCCGTGCTCGACGGCCTGGCGCGCGCCACTCGCCTCGGCACCTCCGACCTCGGCCCGGTGGTGGTCAACGACGAGGAGGACCGTTACCTCGACACGAGCGATGGCCGCCTCGAAGCGGTGGCGTGGGCATGCCGCCTGCGCAGCCGCCGCGTAGCGGGCACCACGACGACCATGGTGTCGCTCAAGGGCCCCGCCGCATCCGTCGACGGCGCCCTCCATCGCCGCCCCGAGGTCGAGGGACCGGCGACCGCGAGCCTCGATCCCGCGACGTGGCCGGCGTCGGCCGCGCGCGACCAGCTTGACCAGCTCCGAGGCGGGCTGCCGCTACGGGTGCGCCTCACCCTGCGTCAGCGCCGGCGCGAGCGCCTGGTCACGCGCAGCGGCCGGCCCGTCGGTCTGCTGTCGCTGGACGAGGTCGAGGTCGTCGGTCACGCGTCGCCGGCCGAGGGCCTGAACCTTGTCGAGCTCGAGCGCGCGCCCGGCGCAGCGGATGCCGACTTCACGGCCACCGGGTACGCCCTGGCCGATGCCGGGCTCGTGCCGGATGCCCGCTCCAAGCTGGAGCGGGCCATCGGCATCATCCACGGCCAGCCGACGGTGGGACGCTGAGCGCGCCGGCGATGCGCCGCGTGGAGCTGCTGGCGATGGCGGCGAGCCTGGCGACATTCAGCTACGTGGGCTGGGACGGCGCGCTCTGGGACCCGCGCTTCCAACTCGTGCTGCACCTCTTCGCGCTGGGCGCAATCGGCGGCCTCGTCGTCGCGGCCCTTCGCGCTGTGCCATTGCCCAGGACCCGGATCGATCTGCCAGTCCTCGTGCTCGTGGTGGCCCTGGCCATCGCGACCCTCACCGCCCAGAATCACGGGCTCGCGATCCGTGCGCTGAGCGCCTCGCTGGTCTACGCGCTCCTCCTCCCTGTCGCTCTCCTCGCCCTCCGGCTGCGGCCCGACTGGGTGGTGTGGAGTGTCGTCGCGCCGACCCTCGCGCTCAGCGTGGGTGCGCTTGCGATCCTGCTCTGGCATCGAGCGCAGTGGTGGGTCGTCGGCGGACCGGGCCTCATTCCGCCGGTGCGCATCGGGCACGAGGCCACAGCGTTCGGCTCGGTCGCCGTCCCGCCGTTCGTGATGGTCTGCCTGGTGCCGCTGATTCTGCTGCTCCCCGCTAACCGGCAACGACGCTGGCTGCTGGCCGCCCTGGCGCTCACCGGCGTGCCGCTGACGCTGCTCTCCGGCTCGAGGTCGGCATGGGTCACGCTGGTGGTCGCCGGGCTGATCCTTGTGCTGCCAGCGCTGCGTAGGCTGCCCATGCCGGCGCGCTGGACGGCGCGGGAGCTGGCCGTCGCCGGCGGCGGACTTGCGGTTGCCGCGCTCGGCTTCGCGTTCATCGCACCGCGCCTCACGGCCGTGAGCTCGCTCGTCTACCGCGGCTTCCTGTGGCAGGACACCATCGCTGCCTGGGCGGTGTCTCCGATCCTCGGCATCGGCCCGGGCACGATGCCGTATGCGCGCCAGGCCGCTGCCGGAGCCTTGACCTTCCCGGTGCGCCAGCCGCACTCGCACAACGTCCCGCTGGGACTGCTCGGCGACGCCGGGATCATCGGTCTCGCGGCCGGGGTCGCGGTCTTCGTGGCCTTCGCCATCGTCGCCAGGCCGCGCGCCGGCTCGACATGGGCAGGGCGCGCGGCGTACGCGATCCTGGTCGGCCTGGCGGCCGGCTTCCTGTTCGAGGATCTCACGTTCCTGCCGGGACTCGACCTGCTCGTGATCCTGCTCGCCGCGATCGCGCTGGCCGACGCCGGCGCGGTGCGGTGGGCCGCTCCGGCCCTTCCACGCGCACGCTCATTGGTCGCACCGATCGCCGGTCTGGTCGCGTTGCTGCTTGTGCTCGTGCTCGGTGACGCGGGCGCCGTCGCCTACCGGTCCGGCATCGACGCGAGTGGCGACCGCGAATGGGGCGACGCGACCGCTGCCCTGCAGCGAGCGGTCGACCTCGACCCATGGCACCCCGCCGGCCCCAAATCTCTTGCCGTGGCGGCGGCGTGGGCCGGCGACGCGGACCTGGCTCGCGCCAGCGCCGAACGCGCGGTCGCCCTGAACCCTGGCGATGGAGCGAGCTGGACGAACCTGGCATTGCTGTGCCTGGACGCCGGGGATACGGACTGCGCGCGGGATGCGGCCAGTCATGCCGTCGATCGCGCCACGCTGTCCGGGCGCGAGTTCGTCAACGCCGCGTTCGTCCGCGAGGAGCTCGGCGACACCCGCGGCGCAGATGCCGCATACGTCTACAGCCTCCTCACCAACCCGTGGACCTCGCTCACCACGACCTGGCCGCGGCCGGTGACCCTCGAGGGAGCGGCGGGCAACGAGATCGGCGCGGTGTCGAGCGAGATGAACGCCATCATCGCGCGGCGCATGCTCGGCGCGACCATCGACCCGGCCGACTATCGCAACCCCAGCATCCGAGCCCTCGCGGACGCGATGATCGGGGATCGCACCGCCGCGCAGGCCGAGCTGGATCGATCCATCGCATCGGCGAGCGACTCGCCCACTACCTGGGAGATCGTCGCCCTCCTCCAACACCACTGGGGGGAGGACCCGAGCCATGCCCTCGCGATCGGGGCGGTCGTGCGCAACCAGGCGCTGGCCAGCGGGCCGTCGGAGCTGGCGTACGCGACGTTCGACATCGCGACCTTCCGCGGCTACCCCGCCGATGGCCTGGTGCCGAGCGCGCATCGCATGCTTCCCCAGGTGCCGTGGCCCTGGATCCTGGAGCCGCTGCTCGCCGCGGACTAGGCGAGCGGCAGGCGCAGGATGAGGGCGAGGGTGGGGCGCTCGTGGACCTCCGGCCTTCGCGTCACGGGTGCACGCAGCCACGCATCGCCGGCGTGGCCGCCCCGGTGTCGGGCGTCGAGCCGGCGCGCGGATAGCCCGTCGATGCCCATGCCGGCCAGCGCCTCCGCCACCAGGAGCCCCTCGTTGGGGTAGCCGTGGCCGACCACGATCCGATCGCTGGGCGGCAGGACAGCGGACAGCCGTGCGCGGCGCGCCGCGAATGGCCGCCGCACGAGGGAACGGAAATCGTCGACGAGCAGGTCACTTGCCACGTAGGCCGGTGAGCCGACCCACTCCCCGGCCTCCAGCCGGGCGCGCAGCAGGTCGGGATCCGGGCGTCCGGCGTCGTCGAGGACGAGGAGCGTGCCATCCAGGATCGCGCCGTCGGTCTGGATCGCCGCGGCGAGGGATCGAAGCTCCGGGAATGCGGCGAGCGCGTCGGATGGGCCGTTGGTCCGCAGCCGCAGAGCGCCACCCTCGACGCTGATCCAGGCTCGCTCGCCGGGCCACCACGGCTCGAACAGGTACTCGGGGGCATCGAACGCGGCTGGCACCGGTGTCGCCAGCATGGGCCTGATGTGCGCCGGGAGACGTGACTCCGCGTCGGGCTCGGCGTGTGACGGGATCGAGAGTGGGAGCTGGTCGCCGTGCACGCGGCGCTAGGCCGTCTTGCGACGCCTCGCCGGCTTGGCCGCTGCATCGGGCTCGGCGTCGCGCGCCGCCGCCTTCGACGCGGCCTTCGCCGGTGCCTTGGCTCGCCGGGGCGCCTTGGCGCCTGCCGGAAGGGGTGCCTCCGCCGCGCTGCGACGCGTCTCTCGTGCTGCGGCCACGCTGGCCTCGAGGGCTGCCATCAGGTCCGTGATCTTGGTGGGCTCGGTCTTTGCGGCGGCCACCGGCTGCTCGCCGGCGACCTTCGACTCGATGACAGCCATGAGCGCCTGCCGGTAGTCGTCCTTGTAGTCGTCCGCGCTGAAGTCGCCGGTCATGCTCGCAACCAGCTGTTCGGCCATCTTGCGCTCGGCCGGCTTGATGTCGATCTCGGCCTCGGGCAGGTTCAGCTCGCTGGCGTCGCGCACTTCGTCCGGCCAGTGCAGGGTGGTCAGCAGCATCGTGTTGCTGAACGGGTTGAGCGCGGCCAGCTGCTCGCGGTCCTTGAGCACGATCTTGCAGATCGCCGACTTGTTCTCATCGGCCAGGACGGTCTTGAGCAGATAGAAGGCCTTCGCACCGATGGCATCCGGCTCCAGGTAGTACGCCTGCTTCACGAACTGCGTGCCGGCGTTATCGCGAGTCGCGGTGACGAACATCTCGATCTCGATGGCGCGCATCGTCTTGAGCGGGACGGCGTCGATGTCCTCCTCGGTGACGACCACGTACTTGCCCTTGCTCCACTCGTAGCCGCGCACCGTCTCGGACCGCGGAATGACCTCGTCGTGGTAGGGGCAGTAGACCTTCATCTGGATCCGGTTCAGGCAGCTCGCGTGGAGCAGGTTGAACCCGATGCCGCTCGTCTCGGTCGCCAGGTACAGCTTGACCGGGATGGTCACCAGTCCGAACTGGATCGCTCCCCGCCACATGCTTCGTGCCATTGGTTCGTGCGCAAGCCTCGTGCTCCGCGTGGCGATCGGACCCGTGCCCAGAGTCCGTCGTGCGGGCGAGCATGGTACACCGGCCCCGCAAGGTCGCCGTACCGGGCGAAGGTACTGGCGCAGTACCCCTGACGCAGGCCGATCCGGCCATTGCCGCGCCGAGCGCCGCTCCCGATGATGCTGACGTGATGACCCACCAGCAAACCGTCCCCGCGACCTCCACCCTCAGTCCCCCGCAGCCGACCGAGGAAGGGCCGATGCGCGCCTACGTCCTCGAGGACGATCCGGACATCGCGGCGCTCGAGGCGGACGTCCTGCGTGAGATCGGCTTCACGGTCGTGACCTGCACGCGCATCGTCGAGCTCGGCGACCTCATGGAGCTGGCCCTGCCGCACCTCCTCGTGGTGGACGTCATGCTCCCCGATGGCGACGGCGGCGACATCACCGAGCTCCTGCGCTCGGCGTGGCCCGGCATCCCGGTGGTCATCGTCAGCGCCGCCAGCCGCGAGCGGCTGGCCGAGCTGGAGCCCATCGGCCCGGTCGTACCCAAGCCGTTCGATATCGACACCTTCAGCGATGCGGTGCTGGGCGCCGTCGAGAATCCGCTTACCGCTCGCCAGGCCTCGTGAGCCGGCGCGTCATGCGTCCGGCGCATCTCCCGGCCCGGTAACCACCACCAGCGCCGCGTGCTCCGTCCCATCCCGTCGCGTGAGGCGATACCGATGCTCGATCGTCACTCCCTTGCTCAGCAGGGCGCTGACCGGGCAGTAACGGGTCGCCGACAGCTCGATCGACCGGCGCACCGCCTCGGGATCCACGTCGCCGACCACCACGTGCTCCACGGTGATGGCCACGAACACCTGCGGGTGCTCGGTGGCCTCTTCGCCATCGACCTCGATGTCATACCGGTCGACGGCCTGCCGCTTCTTGCGCAGGATGCTCGCGACGTCCATCGAGGTGCAGCCGGCAAGGGCCGCCAGCAGCGCCTCGCGCGGACTGATCGCCGATCCCTCGCCGTCGGGCGGGGCAGAGTCCATGGCCACCTCGCCGCGGCGACCGCTCGCCTCGACGCGCATGCGGGCCGGGTCCACGAACGTGGCGGAGACATGACGTGCCATGCCACGAGCCTAGCAGCGAGGACCGCCGCATGCGGCTGATCCGACCTCGAACGGCGCGCGCAGACCGTCGGCCGCTGCTGGTGGCGCTCCTGATGCTCGGCGTCGGAGCCCTTGCGGCGGGGCTTGCTGCGCGCCTGCCGGCGACCGTGTCGGCCGCCGGTCCGCTCGCCCTCGCCGCCGCCCTGGGGCTGGGCATCGGTACCGCCTGGCTCATCCGGGCCATCACCCGGCGGCCGCCGAGCCCGGTCAGCGACGAGCTGGCGCGTCTGTTGGGGTCGACCTTCGACGACAGCTGGGTCCTGGTCACCGAGCCGCGGCTGCCCGGGGTGCCCCGCGACCTCGCCGGCCTGCTCGTCGGCCCCGGCGGGGTGCGAGCCCTGGTCGTCCGCCGCTGGCGGGGCCGGTACCGCGTCCGCGGCCGTGCCTGGGAGTACGACACCCGCGACCAGCGTCGGGGCTGGATCCGCTGCCGCACCGATCCCTCGTTCGACGCCGACGGCCTCGCCGGTGCCATCAGGGCATGGGCACGCGAGAGCGGCCTCGACGATCACCTCACCGTGGTGGGCGCCGTCGCCTTCCCCCACGGCCACTCGCACATCGTGCTGGAGGAGCCGGGCGGCGAGGTCGTCACCACCGACAACGCTCCATGGTGGGCCAATAGCATCGGCCGGGTGCGGCGGCTCGATCCAGGCCGGGTCGCGGCGCTCGTGGAAGCGGTGATGACCGCCACAGAGGCGGCAGCGCGGAGCGCGGTGGCACCCGGCAAGGCGCCCGCCGCGCCGGCTCGGCGCTAGCCGGGCTCACCGGCGTCGGGGACCGCCGGCGGAGGTCCGGTTCCCTGTTCACCGTCTCGGCGGCGGAACCAGCGCTGCGCCGTCTGCTCGTCGAGCACATCGGCCAGCAGCTCGTCGGGGCGCTCGTCGTCGGCGACCAGCAGCAGGTGGGCGCGCCGCCGCTGCACCGCCACCGCGCTCACGGTGCGGTCGAGGCCGTCGACCGTGGCACACCGGATCTCGACCTCGGTCATCGGCAGGAAGCGGTCGCTCGCATTGAGCAGGCCATCCGACGGGCGGCTCCCCTGCGAGATATGGATCGTGCCGGTGAGGCGAAACGGCGGGAGCGCCAGCTGCGCCTTCACGCCACGCTTGGGGATCCGCATCTCCGGGTTGGAGGTGACGGCCGCCCCGTTGACGACCAGGAAGAGGACCTCGTCGATGGAGACGAGGACCTGCTGAGCGGCGAGGGTCGCGGCCGGCGCGCCGTACTCGCTGATGGTCGCCTGCTCGACGACGAGGTGCGCCGCTGGCGCCTGGTTGACGATGTCGCCCACGCGGCTGAAGCGCGTCGCGACCCGTCCGCTGACCCGGTAGGTATCCGTGTACAGGTCAACCTCGACCGCGGCGGTCGAGGCGCTGTCGCCGAAGGGATTGAAGCTGCCGAAGCTCATCGGTCCACCCTGCGTGCCTTCCAGACCTCCTCGGACGGCCAGCGACGTGCCCAGTCGAGGCTCATCCACGGATAGGTGGTGGTCGCGTCGGGCGGTGGCCGCAGCTCCAGCAGGTCGGTCACCTCGAAGCCGTTGGCACGCAGGAGCCTGATCCAGTCACCGTGACCGATGTGGAACTCCACGCCGTCGTCTTCCGGCCATTGCTGGCGATGCATCCCGAAGTAGGGCCGCAGCAGCCGCTCGGTGGCCGGCCCCTCGGCATCCGTCTCGGGGACGCACATCACGCACAGCGCCGAGTTGGTCAGGAAGATGAGATCGCCCCCGGGACGCAGCAGTCGCGCCGCCTCGGGAATCCAGGCGTAGGGATCGCACCACAGCGCGGCGCCGTACTCGCTGATCGCCAGGTCGAAGCTCGCGTCGGGGTACGGTGTCGTCTCCGCGTTGCCCAGGTCGAGCGGAAAGTCGAGGCCGTGCTCGCGCTGCAGGCGGCGCGCGGTCTCGAGCTGCGCCGGGGAGTTGTCGATGCCGGTCACCCGCGCGCCCCGTCGCGCGAGCCAGGCGGAGATATACGCGGTCCCGCAGCCGAGCTCTACCGCATCCTTGCCGGCGAGGCCGTCGGGCAGGACCCCGACGTCGCGCTCGGGAATGCCCCAGATGCCCCACTTGGGCTCGTCGCGCGCCCAGCTCTCTTCGCCGTTGGCGACGTACTGCGGCGCCTGCTCGTCCCAGTAGGCGCGGTTGGCGGCGACGTGCTCGGGCAGCTCGATCTCGCTCATGCGTCGCCGATGGTAGCGTCCTCGGCCTCGCCGGTTGCCGTGATCCGCTCCGTCTCCCCGCCGGCGCCGGTGGCCAGCAGGATCCGGCCGCTCGCCTGCTCCCCGAAGAGCGCCTCGACCGTGGACAGCGTGTCGATCTCGTCCGGCCCCTTGTCGTCACGGATGCGGGCGATGCGCGGGAAGCGCATCGCGAAGCCGGAGCGGTGACGGGTCGATCGCATGATGCGGTCGAAGGCGATCTCCACCACCACCTCGGGGACCACCGTCCGGTAGCGGCCGAAGTCGCGCAGCGTGATGCCGTGGAAGCGCTCGGTCATGGTCGCGATCTCGGCATCCGTCAGCCCGGTGTAGGCCTTGCCGATGGTCAGCAGCTTCGCGTCGGGCGCGTCGGAGGCGCGCACCGCGAACGTGTAGTCGGACAGCACGCCCTTCCGCTTGCCGTGGCCCCACTCGACACCAACCACCACGCAGTCGAGCGTCGCGAGCGCCTTCTTCAGCTTCAGCCAGCCGAGACCGCGCCGTCCCGGCTGGTAGACCGATGCCGGGTCCTTGACCATCAGCCCCTCGTTGTGTCGCTCTCGCGCATCGTCGAACTGGCGCTCCACCTCCTCGGGGCTGCGCGCCGCCGCCTGGTGCGAGATGAGGAAGCGCTCGGCAGTCCGCTCGGGCAGGTCGAGCGCTGCCAGCGCCGCACGCCGTTCGCGCAGCGGGGTCTCCAGCAGGTCGCGGCCGTCGTGATGCAGCAGGTCGAAGGCGACCAGCACCACCGGGACTTCGGCCTGTAGCTCGGGCGACGGATCGACGCGGCCCAGCCGCGTCTGGAGCGAAGCGAAGTCGAGGACGCTCCCTTCGCGCCACGGGACGAGCTCCCCGTCGATCACGGTCGTGACGTCGAGCGCGGCAGTCCCGGCCACGACGACCTCCGGGAAGGCGCGGCTGATGTCGTTGAGGTCACGCGAGAAGAGTCGCACCGTCCCGTCGGGCAGGCGATGCAGCTGGGCTCGAATGCCGTCGTACTTGTCCTCGATCCACGCCTCCTCGCCGACGCGGCGCATCACCTCGGCGCTGTCCGCCACCGGGGTTGCGAGCATGAAGCGGATTGGTCGACCGATGCGCAGGTGCGCCTCCTCCAGCGCGCCGCGCTTCGCGAGCAGCGCCGTGTCGCCGGGATCGGCGACCAGCATGTGCGCCCGCCGAACCGCCGCTGGCTCGGCATCGAAGGCCGCGGCGATGGCCTCCTCCAACAGTCCCTCGCGGAGACCGATGCGCGTCTCGCGGGATGCGATCCGGGCGATGTAGCGTGCCTCGGCGCCGGTGGCTCGGCGAAACAGATCCGCCAGGATCCCGACCCGGCCCTCGGTCCCGCTCGCCGTCGCGATGGCCATGAACGCTCCGCCGACCCCCGCCACGGTGAGTGGCTCGCCCTCCGGTTTGCGGTCCAGCAGCTCCGCCGCCGCGTCGCCAAAGTCGGAGTGACGCAGGTACGCCGCGCTCAGCTGCTCCGGTTCGGCGCCGCTCGCCGCCGCGAGTGCCGCGCCCTGCTGAGCCCAGCCCATGCCGAGCTTCACGTCGCTGGCCGCGAGTGGACGCCCGGCGAGGAACGTGGCCGCCACCGGCAGGTCGTCCTCGGGCAGCTCCCGCAGGTAGGCGGCCAGCAGATCGCGCTTGGCGATCTTGGAGCGCGTCGCCGAGACGGCGTCGGCGACCGCGGCGAATGCGGCGAATGGCGTGGTGGCGGCAGGCATCGGCGTGGAGTGTAGGGTCAACGGGGCCGGCAGAGGCTTGACGCGAGCGCGGCCCGCGACGCAGGCTTCACCGCATGACGTTTCCGTGGCAGAAGCGCGTTCCCGACGAGCTGAAGGACCGCATCCCGCCGGGCCAGGTGCTGACCGAGAAGTTCCCGGTGCTGCACTTCGGCCGCGTGCCCGACTACCCGGACCTGTCGGGCTGGGACTTCCGCGTCTTCGGCGCCGTCGCAACGCCGTTCACCCTCAACTGGGGCGAGTTCCGCCAGCTGCCCACCATCCAGCAGACCCTGGACATCCACTGCGTGACCCGGTGGTCGAAGCTCGACACGACGTGGGAGGGCGTGCCCTTCAGCCACATCGCGGAGGTCGCGCAGCCCACGCCGGAAGCGCGCTTCGTCATCTTCCACGCCGAGGCGGGATTCACCGCCAACGTCCCGCTGGCGCGCGCCATGGATCCCCAATGCCTCCTGGCGTGGAGCTATGACGGGAAGCCGCTGGAGGCCGACCACGGCTACCCGTTGCGCGCGATCGTGCCGGGCACCTACTTCTGGAAGAGCGCCAAGTGGCTGCGCGGGGTGGAGTTCAGCAGCGAGGACCAGCTCGGCTTCTGGGAGCGCAACGGGTACAACAACGACGCGGACCCGTGGAAGGAGGAGCGCTACTCGTACCGGTAGCGCCGGGAGTCACCCCTCGTCGCTCTCCATCCGCTTGGCGCGGTCGATCAGCTCGGCGACCTTGCGGCCACCCTTGCGCCCGATGGTCTGGAAGTGCTCGTGCGAGTACCGCTCGCTCACCGCCTTCCCGCCCTTCTGGCCGATCTCCTGGTAGAACTCCGAGCCATACCGCTGTCTCGTCGTCTTGCCACCCTTGCGCCCGGCCTCGCGAACGCTCATGTTGCCGTTGTCGTTCGTCTCCGCCATCGGAGCGCCTCCTGGTTGCAGATCGGGTCCCCCGCAGCGCCCGGATGCAAGATGCGTACCGTCGGACGCCGAGCGAGCAAGCGCCCGTCCGCGATGGGTGGCGGCCAGCCAGCGCGCTAGAATGGCCGGCCAATGCATCCCTTCCTGCGCAGCCTCGATCATCGCGGTCGTCGGGCTCATCATCTCCGGCGGCCTCCTCGCGCTCGCCCTCCTCGGCGAGAACAGCGAGCTGTCGGTCGTCGAGATGCTGCTCTCCGGGGTCGTGGCGGCGGCTGTCGGGATCTTCCTGTTCGTGCAGGGCTGGCGCTGGTCGCAACGCTCGTGGCAGACAGGGTCGTCGGGCGCGGGCGTGCTGATCGCGATCACCGGCGGCGTCGCGGGCGTGCTGGGCGCCGGCGCGCTGGCGGGCGTCGTGATCC
Source organism: uncultured Chloroflexia bacterium (assembly GCA_963781555.1). Classification (GTDB taxonomy): domain Bacteria; phylum Chloroflexota; class Limnocylindria; order QHBO01; family QHBO01; genus JAICQM01. The sequence continues at coordinate 16,079 of CAWAGB010000008.1, forward strand.
TGTTGCTCCTCTTCTACGTCAACTAGCTCGAGAGCCACGAGGTCGGCCCGGCGGAGCCTCCGCTACGATATGCGGAAGCCCGCCCTGCGATGCCCCCATCGTCTAGAGGCCTAGGACGCCACCCTTTCAAGGTGGAGATCAGGGGTTCGAATCCCCTTGGGGGTACCACCACCCCGCCCGCGCCGGGAACTCAGATGTGGTTGATCTCGACCCGGTCCCCGCACTCGGGGCAGTAGAGGAGCAGCAGCTTTGGCTCCTCGGGCACCGGTCGCCACGAGTAGACCATCGACTCGTACAGGCGCTCCCCGCAGTGCGGACACTCCGCGCCCAGGTCGAGCCACTGGTCGCGCGGCACGTTCTGGCGGCCCATCAGCGGTACGACCGACCCGGCAGGCGCTCCGGTGGCTCCCAGCCCGGCTTGGGCACCTGCACCTCGTCACCTTCCGCGGCGGCCAGCGCATCCCGCGTCTCGGCCACCCGCGCGTCGCGGGCCAGCAGCGGATAGGCCATGGTGTCGTAGCCCGGCCAGTGGCCGACATCGCCATCGCGGATCATGACCGCGGTACGCACGAACGAGCCGGTCACGTCGCGGACGGATCGGTCCATCACCTCGAAGCTGCGCCCGGTGACGGTCAGCAGGGCGGGCGGCAGGGTCTCGACCAGGTAGGCCGGATTGGGGTCAGCCTCCAGGGCCAGGGTCAGCGCCTCGAGCACCTGCTCGTCGGGCAGGTCGCCCGGCAAGGGGCGGCTGATGTACGCCATCCGAGGGTCGTTGGACGGGCCCTTGAACGTCCGAATGAGGCTCTTGAACATGCGAGCCGCATTGTACCCATCGACCGATGCGACCGCCGTGCACCGGGGCCCCGGGTGGGTCGCATCGGCCTGCGTTGGTATACTTGGCCGCCCGAAGATGACCGCTGCCCGGTTTGGCCGCGCGCCCCGATGCGCGCTGTTGGCGGCGACCACGTAAGGAGCTGAGTAGACATCACCGTGCGTGTGAGAAAGGCCGTGCTGCCCGCAGCCGGCTTCGGAACCCGCTTCCTCCCGGCGACCAAGGCCATCCCCAAGGAGGTCCTGCCGCTGGTCGATCGACCGATCATCCAGTACGCGGTCGAGGAGGCGGTGGCATCGGGGATCGAGCAGATCATCATCGTCATCAGCACCGGGCGCAGCGCGATCGAGGACCACTTCGACGCCAACCCGACGTTGGAGCGCTGGCTCGAGGAGCGCGGCGACATCGAGATGCTGCGCCAGATCCGGCGCATCACCGAGACGGGCACCATCGCCTTCGTCCACCAGAAGGAGCAGCTCGGCCTGGGCCATGCCGTCCTGATGGCCAAGGACCTGGTGGGCGACGAGCCGTTCGCGGTCCTGCTCTCCGACGACGTGATGCTCAACCCGGGCGGCGAGCCCGTGACGAAGCAGCTCATCGACCAGTACCAGCAGCATCGCGGCTCGACCATCGCGCTCCAGAAGGTGGACCGGTCCAGCGTGCAGCGCTACGGGATCGTCGACCCGATCCACGAAGAGGGGCGCCTCGTGGAGATCCGCAACGTGATCGAGAAGCCATCGGTCGAGGACGCTCCGTCCGACCTCGCGGTGCTGGGCCGGTATGTCCTGTCGCCCAAGATCTTCGACATGCTGGAGTCGACCCAGCGCGGGGCCGGCGGTGAGATCCAGCTGACCGATGCCATCACCGCCCTCATGTCCGAGCAGCCCGTCTTCGGCTACCAGTTCGACGGCGTGCGCCACGACGCCGGGACGCGCATGGGCTGGCTGAAGGCCAACGTGGCGATGGCCCTCGAGTCCGACGACGCGGACGAGGTCCGCGCCTACATCCGGAGCCTCGACCTGCGCGACTGAGGCGCCGCGGCGGCGGTACCATCCGCCGCAGGATGCGAGGCGACTCACCAGCCAGGACGGAGGCAGCGGCGTGGAGGACATGATCGGGCGGCTGATCAACGGCCGCTACCGGCTCATCGCGCCGCTCGGCGAGGGCGGCATGGCGACGCTGTGGCGCGCCGTCGACGAGCAGCTGGACCGCGAGGTCGCGGTGAAGCTCCTGCGCCCGCAATACAGCGCCGACCCCGGCTTCGCGCGTCGCTTCAAGCAGGAGGCGCGCTCCGCCGGCTCGCTGGCGCATCCGAACATCGTCAGCGTCTACGACTACGGGCAGGACGGCGAGGACGCCGCAACCCAGTACATCGTCATGCAGCTGGTCGATGGGCAGGACCTGTCCGGCCTGCTCCGTGAGCGGGGCCGCCTCTCGGTTGCCGACGCGGTGCGCATCGCGCTCGGCGTCGCCTCCGCGCTCGAGGCGGCGCATCGGCGCGGCATCGTCCATCGGGACGTCAAGCCGGGCAACATCCTGATCACCGATGACGGCGATGTGAAGGTGACCGACTTCGGCATCGCCCGCGCGGTGAGCGAGACGAGCATGACCGTCACCGGCACCACGCTCGGATCGGTCCACTACTTCAGCCCGGAGCAGGCGCGCGGGGACGAGGTGACCGGCGCGTCCGACGTCTACGCCCTCGGCATCGTGCTGTACGAGATGCTCACCGGACGGCGCCCGTTCGAGGGCGACTCGGCGGCCGGTGTGGCGCTCAAGCGCCTGACCGATGATCCGCCCTCGCCGACCCAGTTCAACGCGGACCTGCCCCCCGCCCTGGTGGCAGTCGTCATGCGCAGCCTGGCGCGGGACATCACGGATCGCTATCCGGATGCCGGCGCCATGGCGGAGGCGCTGCGCGACTACCAGCGCAACCCCGGAGCCGTCCCGCCGGCTGTCGCCTCGGGCATCCCGGCACCGATTCCCGCCTCCGGCAGCCCCACCGTCTACATCCCGCCGCCCGTCCAGCGCCCGGCGGACCGCGCGCCCGCGATGCCACCCCCGGTGCGTCGCGAGCCACGCTACGTCGATGACGGCTACCGCGACGATCGCGGCGGAACGCCGTGGTGGACGTGGCTGCTCGGCCTGCTGGGCGTCGTGCTGCTGGCGGCCATCGGCTTCATCGGTGCCCAACTGCTGGACCTCGGTGGGGGGACCGAGCCCTCCCCGAGCGCCCCGGCGGGCTTCGAGCTGCCGAACTGGGTCGGCGACCCTATCACCGCCGTCCGCCTGGATGCCCAGGAGCGCGGCCTCACCCTGGACGAGGTGACCGGCAGCTCGTCGGAGGTGGAGCGCGACCGCGTCATCTCCACCGACCCGGAGGCCGGCACGGAGGTCGCCGAGGGAGACACGATCACCGTGGTCGTCTCTGACGGCCCGCCGCAGACGACGGTGCCCAGCATCACCGGCCAGACCGTCGACCAGGCGAGCGACAGCCTCAGAGCCGAAAACCTCGAGGTGGGCTCCATCGCGTACCAGTACGACCCGGCTGCACCGTCGGGAACCGTGATCTCGACCACGCCCGGAGCGGGAGAGTCCGTGACCGAGGGGTCCCGGGTCGCGCTCGTCGTGAGCCAGGGTCCCGAGCCGACCCCCACGCCAACGCCGACGCCGAGCCCGACGCCGGTACCGGAGACCCCGCCGCCGCCGACCCCGACCCCGACGCCGGTCCCGGTCCCGGTCACGCCGTAACGAGCGGCCGGTGCTACGATCGAGGTCCACTACTCGTATCGAGCACCCCCAACGAACATGTCCCCCGTGATGTCGGTCAGTGAATCGACCTTCGACGCGGAGATCCTCCAGGCCGACCGGCCGGTACTCGTCGACTTCTGGGCACCGTGGTGCGGACCCTGTCGTCTCGTCTCCCCCGTCATAGAGAGCGTGGGCGAGAAGCACGGTGGACGCATCACCGTGGCCAAGGTCAACACGGACGAGAACCAGGCGCTGGCCATGCGCTACAGCATCTTCAGCATCCCCACCCTCATCGTCTTCGAGCACGGCCGCGAGGCCGCCCGCCTGGTCGGCTACATGCCCCAGGAAGCGATGGAGGAGCGTCTCGCTCCTTTCCTCGCCTGACGAGCTGACCTCCAGACCGATGCGACCGGCCGCTCACGCCGCCGGTCGTTGTCGCTACACTCGGTCGCCAATGCGCCTGCCTGCCCAGCACCCATGATCATCAAGACCGAGCGTCGGACCGGGTTCGATCGCCGCCAGTCCGCCGACCCGTTCGCCGGGGACGAGCGCCGCGGCCCGGATCGCCGCGAGATGTGCTGGGAGGTCGAGAACTGTGACCTCTCGATCCGCTATCGGTGCCCCGCCTTCATCCTGCGCCGGCCGTGCTGGGAGCTGTGGGCGGTGGAGGGCATCGGTCCGGCGCGCGCGTGCTGCTACAACGACCGCGAGTGCGAGCCCGGCCGCTGCGTGATCGCCGAGAAGCGCTTCGCCGGCGCCCCGGCCGCGACCGTCGAGCCGCTCACCGTCCACGTCGGACGCCGCGGCGTGCCGCTGGGCTACTCCAAGCCGCGGCGCCACCACTGCCCGCACTTCTACCTGACCCAGGGTGCCAAGGGCCGCGTCCCGATCCAGGCGCCGCAGCTGTTGCGCACCCTCACCAAGCAGGAGGGCGTGGTGAGCCGCTGCGAGCTGCGCGGCGGGGTGCACCTCGACTCGGGCTACGTCAACGACCTGTGCTTGACCGGCCAGTACACCGACTGCGTCTTCTACGAGGACGAGAACGCCTGAGCTGAGCTACCCCCAGGCGGTCGAGGCGCTTACCGGCCGCGGGCGCTTCGGGATCAGCCTCGGGCTGGAGCGCATCGGGCGCCTCCTCGAGGAGCTCGGTAACCCCGAACGCGAGCTGCGCGGCGCGCTCGTCGGTGGCACCAACGGCAAGGGCAGCGTGGTCGCCATGGCGCTCGCCGTCCTCACCGATGCCGGCCTGCGGGTCGGCACCATGCCCAAGCCACACCTCGTCAGCTATCGCGAGCGGATCGCGATCAACGGCGTGCCGCTCACGCCTGTCCAGTTCGCCGCAGCCATCGAGCGCGTCCTGCCGGCAGTGGACCGGGTGACGGCCGCCACCGGCGCCCCCACCGAATTCGAGGTGCTCACGGCCGCCGCCTACGCCGAGCTGGCCCGCTCGCAGCTCGACCTTGCGCTCGTGGAGGTGGGCATGGGCGGCCGCCTCGACGCGACCAACAGCGCGGACCTCGGCGTCGCCGCCATCACCAACGTGCAACACGACCACGAGGCGCACCTCGGCCCGACCCTGGCGCGCATCGGCGCGGAGAAGGCGCCCATCATCAAGCGCGCCAACCTGGCGGTCACCGGTGCCTCCGGCCGCGGGCTGCGCCCGATCCTCGACCGATGCGCCGCGCTCGGCGTGCCCCTGCGCCGCGCCGGCGCGCGGCAGCCGTACCGCGCCGCGCTGCGCGACATCTCGTGGGAGGGCACCGTGGTCGATGCCGCGACCCCGTCCGGGGAGCTCCCCGGCCTGCGGCTTGGCCTGCTCGGTGCCCACCAGGCAGCCAATGCGGCGGTCACGCTGGCCCTGCTCGACGCCATCGGCGAGCGCTTCCCCCACGCCGCTGTCGAGGAGGCCGCCGTGCGCCGCGGCATGGCGGCGGCGCGCTGGGCAGGTCGCATGGAGGTCATCGAGGGTCCGCGCCACGGACGCGTGGTGCTCGACGGGGCGCACAACCCCGCGGGTGCCGCGGCGCTCGCCGCGACCCTCGCCGCGCTCGGCGTGACACACGCCCCCCTCGTATTCGGTGCCATGCGCGGCAAGAAGGTGGCCGCCGCCCTGCGCGCCCTGGCGCCCATCGGTCCGCGTCCGGTCTTCACCTCGATCGACGATCCGAAGGCCCACGCCCCCGAGGAGCTGCTGCGCACCTGGAAACGCATCGGACCTGGCGGGGTGGTGGAGGCGGATCCACTCGCCGCCCTCGACCGTGCCGCCGAGCTGCGACGCGGCGACGGGCCGGTGGTCGTGGCAGGATCGCTGTACCTGGTCGGCGCGCTGCGCGGCGTGCTCACCGGGGAGCTGGAGGACGGCTGAGCGTGGAGCTGGCATTCGGGGCGCGGACGTGGCTGATGGGGATCATCAACGTGACGCCCGACTCCTTCAGCGGCGACGGCCTCGCGCCCGACGGCGCCGCGTCCGAGCAGGTGGTGGCCGCGGCCGTCGAGCAGGCTGAACGCTTCGTGGCGGCCGGCGCGCAGCTGCTCGACGTTGGCGGGGAGTCGACGCGGCCGCGACAGTTCTACGGGGAGCGGCGCGACGTGACGGCGGACGACGAGGCGGCGACCGTGGTGCCGGTGGTGGCCGCCCTGGCGGACCGCTACGGCGACCGGGCCATCATCAGCGTCGACACCACGCGGGGGGAGGTGGCGCGCGCCGCGCTGGCCGCCGGGGCGCGGATGGTCAACGACGTGTGGGCCGCGACCCGCGACCCGGATACCGCGCGCGCCGCCGCCGAGTCGGGCGCGCACCTGGTCCTCATGCACAACAAGGAGGTGGCCGAGTACGACGGCGACGTCCTGGTCGAGGTGATCGCGTGGCTGCGCGACGCCGTGAGCGCCGCCGAATCCGCTGGCGTGCCACGCGCACACCTCCTCGTCGACCCGGGCATCGGGTTCGGCAAGACCGGCGAGCACAACCTGGAGATCCTGCATCGTCTCGGTGAGCTGAAGGCCGCGCTCGGGCTGCCGCTGCTCATCGGTACCAGCCGCAAGCGCTTCATCGGGGAGCTGCTCGGCGGGGTCGAGCCGGGCGACCGGGTCGAGGGCACCGCGGCGACCGTTGCCCTGGCGATCGCCGCCGGCGCGGACGTGGTGCGCGTCCACGACGTCGCGCACATCGCCCGCACGGTGCGCGTCGCGGACGCCATCATCCGCCGATGAGCCGCATCAGCATTCGCGGCATGCGCTTCATGGGCCGCCACGGGGTGCATCTCGAAGAGCGCATGGAACCGCACCCGTTCGAGGTCGACGTCGACCTCGAGACCGATCTGGCCGCCGCCGCGGCCAGCGACGACCTGGTCGACACGGTCGACTATTCGGCGGTCTTCGAGCAGGTCCGCGCGCGCGTCCAGGAGGACAGCTTCCGGCTCATCGAGGCGCTCGCCGGTGCGATCGCCGACGACGTGCTGGCGGCACAGCCGCGGGTCACGGCGCTCAGTGTCCGCGTCCGGAAGCCGGAGGCGCCGCTTCCCGGCGAGTTCGATACCGTCGAGGTAGAGCTCACCCGGAAGCGCTGACCTACTGCGTCGGCAGCGTCCCGAGGGTCACGACCACCTCGCGCGTCGAGGAGCCGTGGAGGATGCGAAGGGTCACCTGGTCGCCCGGCATGTGGGGCACGATCGCGGCGGCCAGGTCGTGGTCGGCATCGATCCGCTCCCCGTCCACCTCGACGATGATGTCGCCATCCTCGATGCCCGCGGCGGCGGCGGGACTGCCCGGGAAGACGGCCGCGTTGCCGTTCGCCGGGGGGCTGACCCACACCCCGTAGTCGATGTCGAGGCTCTCCTCGGCGGCCACCTGCTTGGTGACCGGCACGTAGTACACCCCGATCCATGGCCGCACGAAGGGCTGCACGCCGTCGAGTGCCTGCTTCGTGATGGGCCGTGCGATGTCGATGGGGATGGCGAAGCCGATGCCCTGCGCATTCGTGGCGACCGCGGTGTTGACCCCGATCACCTGCCCAGCGCTGTTGACGAGCGGCCCGCCCGAGTTGCCCGGGTTGATGGCAGCATCGGTCTGGATCAGGTTGTTGAGCGTCTCCGAGCTGGTCTGGCTGGCATTGCCGGCCTGGATCTGACGGCCGAGTCCGGAGACGACGCCGGTGGTCACCGTGTTCTGGTAGCTGGTCCCGAGTGGCGAGCCCATGGCGATCGCCAGCTGGCCGCGCTCCAGGTCAGCGCTGCTGCCCAGCTGCGCGGCCGGCAGTCCGGTGGCGTCGATCTTCACCACCGCCAAGTCGGTGAGGGGATCGGTGCCGTACACCGTGCCGTCGAAGATGCGGGTGTCGTTGAGCTGCACCTTGAGGGTGTCTGCGCCGTCGATGACGTGCTTGTTGGTGAGGATCCAGCCGTCGCTGTCGAAGATGAAGCCGGAGCCCACGCCCTCCTGGGTCTGGCCGAAGAGGCCCTGCGTGGTGGACGCGATGGTCACCACCGACGGCATGACCGCGTCCGTGGCGGTGATGACCGCCGACGACTCGTTGAGGTTGACCGCCTGCGTCGCCTGGCCCGGTCCGTCGCTCTGGGTGGCCACCGGGGTCTGGTCACGCTGCATGAGGTTGGCGACCGCGGCGGCGGACAGGCCACCGGAGACGACGCCGACCACCAGTGCAACCGCCGCGACCGGCAGCAGGCCGGGACCGCGACGCTCCCGCGACGCGCGCTGGGCCGGCTGGGCCGGGGCGGGTGCCCGCGTCGACCAGGCCGGCGCGCTCTGCCAGGCGGCCGGCTGCGCCTGCGGGGTGGGGCCATAGCGCTGCACTTCGACCGGCTCGGTCGGGCGTTCCGGGGTGGGGCGGGGATTCGCGTCGTCAGTCATGCCGTGATGGTCCATCCTGATGGTTCCGCGTCACCGGCACAGCCACTCGCGCGCCCAGCAACCGGTCCATCCTGCGCGATCCGGATTGCGCCGGTGCTGCACCGCGCGTGAAGTTTCATTGACCTTCCGCCCTGGCGGTGACGAGGGGCACCGCCCGCGGCAGGCGGACGCGGAACGTCGAGCCGGCCCCCACGGCGCTCTGCACGACGATCTCGCCGCCATGCATCTCGGCGATCGAGCGGGCGATCGCCAGGCCCAGGCCACTCCCCGAGGCGCGCGCCTCGCCCGTGTTGGTGCCACGGTAGAAGCGGTCGAAGACGAGCGCCAGCTCGCCGGCTGGAATTCCCGGTCCGGTGTCGCGCACCTCGATCACCGCCGCGTCACCCTCATCGCCCAGCGCCAGCGAGACCGATCCGCCGCGCGGGGTGAACTTGAGGGCATTGCCGATCAGGTTGCCCACCAGCTGCACGATGCGCTCGCGGTCGAAGGTGAGCGGCACCGCCGTCGACGGAACCTCGGAGGAGAGGCTCACGCCGCGCCGCTCGGCCTCCTCGGCATGCGCCTCCACCACGCTGCCCAACGGGTCGCGGAGGTCGGCGTTCGCCAGCTCCATCGGGAAGATGCCCGCGTCGATGCGCGACAGGTCGAGCAGGTTGGTGCTCATCCATTCGAGGCGCCGGATCTGCTCGTCTGAGCGATCCAGGAACTCGATGCGCGTGCCGTCGTCGATGTCACCGTCGCGCTGCAGCTCGGTGAAGGTGCGCAGCGCCGCGATCGGCGTCCGCAGCTCGTGGCTCACGTCGGCGATGAAGGCGCGCAGCCGGTCACGGTCGTCGCTCAGCATGGTCAACGTCTCCTCGAGCTGGTCGGCCATGGCGTTGAACTGGCTGCCCAGCGCGTCGACCTCGGCGATCTCGGCCGGGGGCACGCGCTCGGCGAGGTTGCCCTCCGCGATGCGGACGGATGCCTCTCGCAGCCTCGCCAGCGGCCGCGTCAGGCGGCTGGCGGCCCAGACGCCAGCCAGCAGCGCCACCGCGAAGGCCGCGATTCCCGCGGCGAGCAGCGCGAAGCCGACCCGCTCCAGGGTGCGCACCCGCGACGTGTATGGGTCGCGGACGAGAATGGTCACCTGCGCGTTGAGCTCCGGCGCCGGCATGGCGATGCCGTTGGCCCGGTCGGTAACACTGACCACGGGCACAGCCGCGTCGGGCGCCAGCCCATCCGCCTCGAGGCCAGCGACGTTGCGCGGCTCGGCGCGCGCCATCAGCTGGTCGCCCTCCCAGACCTCGACGGTGGCCCGCACCAGGTCGTCGGCGGCGCGCTGGATGATCTCCTGGTAGACCCGCGGGCCGCGGACGTCGGGCGCCAGCAGCCCAGGGCGGGTGACGAGCACGCGCGCCACCTCGTCCTCCAGGAGGCGATAGGTGGCGTTGGCGTCGCTGCGCAGGCGCTGCGTCGCCTGCTCGCTGAAGTAGCCCGGCAGGATCTGCGAGATGGCGATCCCGGAGATGAGGAGGCCGAGCAGCGCGACCGCACTGATGGTCAGGACGAGCCGCGCATCCAGCCGGCGGAGCGGATTGACCCTACCGATGCTGCGGAGCCGATCAGTCCTCGGCGAACGCATAGCCGACCCCTCTGACCGTCCTGATGTAGCGCGGCTGGGCGGGGTCCGGCTCGATCTTGTCGCGGATATGGCTGACGTGGACGTTGATCGTCCGCTCGTCGGCCTCGAGGGCGTCGTCGTAGTCGCGAACCAGCTCCAGCAGCTGCGAGCGGGTGAAGACCCGGCCCGGGCGCGCCGCCAGGTGGCGCAGCAGGTCGAACTCGGTGGTGGTGAGGGTGATGCGCTCGCCGTCGCGCGTCACGCGGCGCCGCTCGAGATCGATCACCAGGTCGCCGCGCCGCAGCGTCCCACCGGCCTGGCCCTCGGCAAGCTCACCGTAGGCGCGCCGGAACTGCGATTTCACGCGGCTCACCAGCTCGCGGACGCTGAACGGCTTGACGACGTAGTCGTCGGCGCCGATCTCCAGGCCGACCACCTTGTCGACCTCGTCGGCCCGGGCGGTGAGGAAGATGATCGGCGCGCGCGTCTCGCGCCGCAGGCGGCGGCAGGTCTCGTAGCCGTCGATGCCGGGGAGTCGCACGTCGAGCAGGATCACTTCCGGGGCCACCGTGGCGACGCGTTCGAGAGCCTCCTCGCCGGTCCCGACGACGGTGACTGCGTACCCTTCGCGTTCGAGGGCGACCTGCACGCCGCGCGCGACGGCTGGCTCATCCTCCACGATCATGATCGTTCCGGCCATATGCGCCGCGATGATAGCAACGACACCCTCGAGGGACCGAGTGAGCCACCGATCCGCCACCGCTGTGACCGGCGCCGCCTACGCCGTGTTCGGCCTGCTGTACGGCGTGTGGGCGGTCCTGCTCACCGACCTTGCGCACGAGCTGGACCTGTCAGAGGGGCCGCTCGGGCTTGCGCTCACCGCCGGCTTCGTCGGCTCGCTGCCGGTCATGGTGGCGGGCGGGCACCTGTCGGATCGCTTCGGGTCGCGCACGGTGGCCATCGTCGCCGGCTGTCTGCTTGCGGTCAGCTTCGCCAGCGTGGCGATGGCCGGCTCCTTCCTGGTCCTGGTCGTGATCCTGTTCGTCTTCTTCGCCGCCAGCGGGGCGTACGACGTGGGGATCAACGCCGCCGCCATGGAGCTCGAGCGGGCGGGTGGACGGCGGGTGATGGCCGCCTTCCACGCGGCGTTCAGCGGTGGCGGCATGGTGGGCGCGCTGTCCGCCGGCGTGCTCCTCGCGAGCGGCGCCCTCCCCTTCCGCTTCGCCTATCTCGGGGTCGGCTTCGCGCTCCTCATCGTGGTGCTGGCGTGGCAGCGGGTCGCCGCGCCCCGCCTCCCACGCAACCAACATGCCGGCATCGCGACGCCCAAGGCATCGCCGTACCGTGACGGGCTGCTGCTGCTGCTGGCGACCATGACCGCGCTCGCCTTCTTTGCTGAGGGGGCCATGGAAACGTGGACCGGCATCTACCTCCGCGGCAGCCTCGACCTGCCGCCGCTCACCGGGGCCGTCGGGGTAGCCGTCTTCCACGCCGCGATGCTCACCGGCAGGACCCTCACCGCCGTGCTCGGGGGTCGGATCGGCAGCATCGCCGCGCTGCGCGGTGCCGGCCTGCTGGCGGCGGCGGCGATGGCGGTCGCGCTGGCAACCCAGATCCCACTCCTCGTGATCGGCGGGTTCCTGCTGGTCGGCCTGGGCCTATCGGCCATCGCGCCGCTCGCCTTCAGCCTCGCCGGGCGCGCCCGACCGGCGGACGCGGGGCGGGCGAGCAGCGTCATCACCACCCTCGGCTACGCCGGCTTCCTGTTCGGACCCGGGATCATCGGCAGCGTGGCCGAGACGGCCACGCTGCGCATCGGTCTGCTGGCGGTGGTGGTCGCGGGCCTGGTGGTGGCGCTCCTCGCAGGCCGCGTGGGGCGCGCCATCGGGAGTCGCGCTGGATAGCCCTCGCTTGTGCGGCGACCGATCCCGCGCTACCATCGCGGTTCGCGCACGAATGCCTTCGAACGCCGTTCGGCCATGCCCGGACGCGCGCACGCCATCGAAAAGGATCGCCATCACCCATGGATCTTGAGCTCGCTCTCGACGCCCGCCAGGCGCAGGGCAAGGCCAACAAGCGCCTCCGCCGCGAGGGGTTCGTCCCCGGCGTGGTGTTCGGCAAGGGCGAGGGCTCGACCTCCGTCCAGGTCGAGGCCAAGGAGTTCGACACCCTGTACCGCGCCGCGGGCAAGACGAGCATCGTCAAGCTGACGCTGCCCGGCGAGGGCCGCGCCAAGAGCGCCTTCATCAAGAGCGTGCAGCGCCATCCCATCTCCGGGCAGGCGATCCACATCGACTTCTACGTGGTGAACCTCAAGCAGGAGATGGAGGTCACCGTGCCGCTCGTCTTCGTCGGCGAGGCACCGGCCGTCGAGGAGACCGGCGGCACGCTGCTCACCTCGCTCAACAGCGTCCACGTCAAGGCGCTGCCGGGTGACATCCCGCACCAGATCGACGTCAACGTCGCGACCCTCGTCAACCTCGACGTCGCGATCCACGTCCGCGACCTGTCCCTCAACCGCGACCTGATCCAGCTGCTGACCGACCCCGACGAGCTCGTCGCCAAGGTCATGCCGCCGCGGGTCGAGGAAGAGCCGGAGACCGTCGAGGCGGTCGAGGGCGAGGAGGGAGCCGAGGGTCCCGCCGAGGGCGAGGAGGGTGCCGAGGGTGCCGAGTCGACCGAGGGTGGGTCCGCGTCGGAGGAGTCCGGCGCGGAGTCCTAGCCGCCGTCGCCCGTACCGATGCGAAGGCCGCGTCCCGGTTACCCCGGGGACGCGGCCTTCGTCCGTTATTCGTCGGGGCGGTAGCGGCGCTCGCCGCTACGGGCATCGATCCACACGCGCAGCCGCTGGCGGGTGGTCGGATCGATGAAGCGCTCCTCGGTCGGCTGGAAGCGGGGGTCGGGCGGCCCCGCATCGGCGCCCGCTCGCCCGGCGGCCTCGCCGCTCAGCTCTGCCGCCTCCGATCGGTAGCGCATGCGCTCGAAGGTGACCGCCAGCAGTCCGCCCGCCCCCAGGATGAGCAGCCAGAAGCCGGACACCATGGTCACGCCGCCTCCGACGACGGCGAAGAGGCCGGCCAGCAGGAGCAGGGCCGAGATGGCGGCGACGAGGACGCGCAGGACGTTGACCATGGTCTGGTGCTCCCGGGTCAGTCGAGGGGCTGCGGCGCCCCGGCATCGGGCTCGATGACGACGGCCGTGCCGTAGGCAACGATCTCGCTCATCGAGTTGTTCAGCTCCGAGCTGTCGAAGCGCATGCTGATGACTGCATTGCCGCCCATCAGCGCCGCGTTCTTCACGAGGCGGTCGAGCGCCTGGCGGCGCGTGTCCTCCAGCAGCTCGGTGTACTCGTGGATCTCGCCGCCGATGAGCGAGCGGAGGCCCGCCGAGATGTTGCCGGCCAGGCCGCGCGAGCGGACCACGAGCCCGAAGCACTGGCCCTTGGTCTCCACCACCCGGTGCCCGGCGACGTAGGGAGTGGTCGTGACGATCATGGATCAAGTATGCGCCTCTCCCGCGGCGCGGCACGCCCGCCGCGTTGCTCCCCGGACACTGTCCGGAGCCTGAACCGTCGCTCGTCGGACGCTCGTTGCCACCGCGGGCAACGCACGGCGAGGAAACCGCCGAATGGGCCGGCTCAGTCACCGGACGTTGCGACGCGTGCAACGCCCGGATCGGGGTCAGCGCCTGCGGAGCTTGGGGTCCAGCGCGTCGCGCAGGCCGTCGCCGAGGAGGGTGAAGCCAATGAGCGTCACCGCCAGCGCCACGAGCGGCGGGATGACGAGCCACGGGAAGCGATCCATGTTGTCCGTGCCGACCTGGATGAGGCTGCCCCACGAGGCTCGGGGGACCTGCACCCCCAGCCCGAGGAACGAGAGGGTCGACTCCGCGATCACCGCCGACGGCAGGCCGAGCGATACGGCGACCACTACCGGTCCCACGGCGTTGGGGAGGATGTGGCGGAGCACGATCCGGCTGCCCGGCACGCCCATCGCGCGGGCCGCCTCGACGTACTCGCGCTGCTTGAGGCTGAGCGCCTGGGCGCGCACGAGGCGGCACATCGTGACCCACGCCGACGCACCAATCGCCACAAACACGATGAACAGGCCGTTGAGCCAGTGGAAGATCGGGGTCTCGACCACGGCGGAGGTGAGGAGGACGATGAACAGCAGCTCCGGGAACGCGTACATGACGTCAGTGAAGCGCATGATCAGCGACTCGGTGCGACCCCCCTTCCAGCCCGCCAGCGCGCCGAGCGGCAGGCCGATGGCCACCACCACGACCTGCGCGATGAGCGCGACGGTCATGCTCACCTGCGCACCGTCGATGGTGCGCGACAGGAGGTCGCGACCCAGGTTGTCTGTGCCGAGCAGGTGGTCCGGCAGGGTGAACGGCGGAATCGGGCGGCCGTTGGTGGCCCGGACCGCATCCAGGTCCTGGACGCGGTAGTCCCACGGCGCGATCATCGGCCCGAAGATGGCCAGCAGGGCCATGAACCCAACCAGCACCAGGCCGATGACGCCCATCGGCGAGCGGAGCAGGCGATGCCAGGCATCCGCCCAGTAGCCGCGCGACCGCGGATGGTGGAGCACCTCGTCGGCGGGTGCCTCGAGGCGCCGGGCGCGTGCGTCGCTCATGCGTCCTAGATGTGCGCGTCGGCGTATTCGCCGTCGCGGATGCGGGGATCGATGATCCCGTAGGCCAGGTCCACGAGGGCGTTCATGACCACCACCGCGGTGGCGAAGATGACGGTCAGCGCCATCACCACGCTGTAGTCGCGCTGACGCAGCGCGACCCAGTACAGCGATCCCATGCCGGGGATGTCGAACACGCGCTCCACCACGATCGAGGCGGTGATCAGCACCCCGAGCAGCGGTCCGGCAATGGTGATCAGCGGCACGAGCGCGTTGCGGAACATGTGGATCCCCACGATGCGGTCCTCGCGCAGGCCCTTGCTGTGTGCGGTGCGTACATAGTCCGCGTGGGTCACCTCGAGCATGCTCGCCTTGGTGTGCCGCGCGATCTGTGCCATGGGCAGGCCGGCGAGGGCGAGCGTCGGGAGCACCCAGTACTCAGGCCCGCCCCAACCGGCTGCCGGAAAGGGAGCTCGCGCCAGGTCGTAGAACGGAGCGCCGAGCCACAGCTGGAGGAAGGCGCCAAGCGCGAAGGCCGGTGCCGCCATGCCGACCATGGCGATCCCGGTGGCCATCCAGTCGAGCGCCGTTCGGTGGCGCAGCGCCGCGACGATGCCCAGGGGTACCCCGAGCAGGATCGCGAGACCCAGGGCCATGCCCCACAGCTGGAAGGACGGCCACATGACCTCGCCGATCACGTCGTTGACCGGGTTGAGTGTCGTGCTGGTGGAGATCCCGAAGTTGCCGCGCACCACGCTGCCGAGCCATGCGACGTATTGCACGGGGAGCGGCTTGTCCAGGCCGAGCTCCTCGTTGAGGCGTGCCACGACGGTGGGGTCGAGCTGGCGCCCCTCGCGGTTCCACGGGCTGCCGGGCGCGGCATGCATGACCGCGAAGGTGATGATCGAGACGGCCAGGAGGACCGGAACGATCCACAGGATTCGTTTCACGGCGTAGCTGAGCACTGGCGACAATCCCTGCATTTCCGACGAAGTCGGCGCCCCGCGATCCGCGCGGGCACGGGCGCCGGCAGCGGCGCCGTCTCCCCTTCTCCAATCCTACCCCGCAGATACGCTGCGGGTTCAGAAATTCCTTAGCCGCGCTAAGGGTGTGGTCGGCTCCGCAGCCGGATCAGTCGCCGAGGTGCTCCGCCGCGAAGGCGCGGATCGCCTCGATGTCCGGGACCAGGATGTAGCCCCGACCGTCGCCGGCGTCACCTTCGAAGGTGATGAACTCCGGCGGCTGCAGGACCTGGAGGGTGCGGGACGCGCCCTCGGCACGGTGCGCCAGCTCGACCAGGGTCGGCAGCTTGTCAAGCGGCAGGTCCGTCTGCATCCCCTCGAGGGTGTCGAGGATGGCGCGCACGTCGAGGTCCGTGGCCGGATCGATCAGGCGTCGCACCACCTCGAGCACGACCTCCTGCTGGCGACCCGCGCGGCCGTAGTCGGTGTCGACGCGGGTGCGCACGTACGCGAGGGCCGTGGCCCCGTCCAGCGTCTGTGGCCCGGCCGCAAGGTCGAGGTGCACCTTCGGGTCGACCAGCGCAGTGGCGGGCTCGACGTCGACGCCACCGACCGCATCAACGAGTGCGGCGAGGTCGTCCATGTCGATGGCCACGTAGCCATCGATCTCCGTCTCGAACAGCGCCGCCATGGCGCCCACCAGGCTATCGACGCCCTGCGACTGGTAGAGGGCGTTGATCTTCGTGCGCCACGTCTCGCCATCCGCCAGCGGCAGGTCCACGGTGTCACGCGGCACGCTGATCAGGGTCACCTGTGACTGGTCGGCATTCACGCTGGCGAGCATGATCGTGTCGGTATGTACCGGGTCGCCGTTGGCCTCGCGACCCGCGTTGAGGTCCGTGCCGATGATGAGCACCGTGTAGCGAGCGCTCAGCAAGGCCTCGTCCAGCGTGGGCTCGGCGGTCGGAACGGCCGTTTCGCTCGCGGAGGGCGACGGCTCGGTTGCGGCCGGCTTCTGGTTGCCCAGGAGCACGAAGGTGATGATCCCGGCAATCGCCAGCACTGCGACGACGGCCAGGCCGATGGCGGCGCCGGGGCGCCTCGGCGGGTTCGAGACAGACATCGGTCCTACCCTAGCGGATACCCATTTCTCCCGTGCGCACCGCGCGGCCGGCGGGCTACCCTACCGTCGACGCGCCGCCACCGCCCATCCACCGCGCGCCGCACTCGGAGGACGGAGGACCATGGTCTCGAGCGACCGGTGGGTATGCCGGCAGTGCTTCGCCGACAACGAGGGTGACGCCACGCATTGCTCCCGATGCGGGCTGGCGCGCTTCGCCGGCGTCGGCCCGGCAGGCGGCGCAACCGCCGCCGCCGACCCGGCTCTTCCGGGCGACCCGGCTGTTCCAGGGGACCCGTCCTTGCCCGGCGGTACGCCCGTGCCCCAGTGGACACCGCCGCCGGCCCCGAGCAAGCCACTCTGGCAGCGCCTAGTCAGGTTCTGGTGGGTCGGTGTCATTGCGGCCGTCGTGATCGGCGGCCTGATCTTCAACGCGCGTCGCGACGACAGCGGCCAGATCACGGACGGCGGAACCCTGCAGGTCAACGACCTCCGCGTCGGCGACTGCTTCAATACGGACGCGTCCGAGGACGTCGACAACGTCGATGCCGTCCCCTGCGCCGAGCCGCACGCCTACGAGCTCTTCCACATCTTCACGATGGCGGACAGCGGCGGCTACCCGACCGACACCCAGTTCACCAGCGAGACCGCAACCGCCTGCCGGCCGGCCTTCGCGGAGTACGTGGGGATGTCCTACGACGACTCTGCGCTCTACGTCACGACCCTCACCCCAACCGAGGACGGCTGGAATGACGGCGACCACGCCGTCCAATGCGTCCTTCACGAGCGGGACAAATCGAAGATCACGGGCAGCCAGCGCGGCGCCAACCGCTAGCTCGCGAACCGATGTCGTACGAGGCCAATCCTCGGGTCGATGCCTACCTCGACGCCCTCCCAGCGTGGCAGCGTTCCGTCTGCCAGCGCGTGCGCGATATCGTCCACGCCGCCGACCCGGCGGTGGTCGAGACGATCAAGCGCACGGTGCAGCCGTACTTCGTCCTGGACGGCAACATCTGCGCGCTGCTGGCCGCCCGGGACCACGTCAACGTCTTCGTCTACGACGGTGGCATCGTCCCCGACCCGCATGGGCTCATCACCGCCGGCCACGACAATCAGACGGCGCGGACCATCGGGTTCCGGGAAGGTGAGCGGATCGATGAGGAGGCGCTGCTCGCCTTCTTCCGGCAGATCATCGCCAACAACCGCGCGGGCGGGTGGCGGAAGCTCAAGCGCGAGGGCGGAGCCTGAAGGCTGGAGCCGAAGGTGGGATTCGAACCCACGACCGTCGGTTTACGAAACCGATGCTCTACCCCTGAGCTACTTCGGCCGGCGCGAGGCGCGATTCTAGCAGCCGCTCCCCGCGCCGGCCACGCCGGCCCCCGGCAGGGAGCCGCCCGCCGGAGGCCGTGCGAGGACCAATGGATCAGGCCGATCGGGCTCCGTGCCGGACGCGCGGGCGCGCCAGCCGCACCAGCGCCACGGCGCCGAGGGCCATGCCGGCCATGCCGATCAGCAGAGCGGCGAGCGTCCCTGATCCGAGCGGCGGCGCCCCCGGGTTGGCGGCCGCCAGCGCTGGGCCGACAGCGAGCACGATGGGCGACGTGGCCTCTAGCTCGAGGCCGGAGTGCATTGCCTCGAGCGACCAGCTGCCGGCCGTGGGCACCGTCACGGACGCCTCCCAGACCCCGGCCCCGACGTGGTGGGCGGTGGCGAGCACCGCGGCGCCGGTCGTGGCATCGGTGAGGATGAAACGGACCGTCCCGTCACGCACCGGCGCGACGCCGTGCTGAAGGAGCGTGACCGAGACGTCGTGCGGGACGCCGGGCTCGACGCCGGAGATCGATCCTTCGTCCGGGACGACCGACGCCCAGCCGCCGGCCAGCGCCGGCACGGCGAGGAGGAGGGTCGCCAGGACGGCGAGAGGAAATGCGAGGCGGGTACGGTGCATGGAGAGGACCCCGAGTGCGTGGTGAATGCAACGGATACCCCATCGCGCCGCCCGCGGTTCCGTCAGCGCATCGACTCGGCGAGTGCCAGGGTGGCGTCGCGGCCCAGCGCGGACTCGATGCGGTACACCGCCCCACCCTCCGCCCAGACCAGCGTGTCGCCGACCAGGCGCGACCGCTCGGTCGCGCCGGCCGCCCCGACGCGATAGCGGAGCAGGTGCCGCTCGCCTGAGATCCAGTACCCCGGATGCCCCCGCACGGTGAGCGGCTCGACGGTCACGTCGAACTCGGTCACCAGCTTCTCCATCATCTCTGGCTCGATCTCGCCGGACAGCGCCATCACCAGCAGCCCGATCTCCGACTCGCCGGTTGCGGGCAGTGCGTCGCGCGCCGCCCAGACCTGGGAGACGCGGCGTCCATCGGTCGAGCGGTAGACCTCGTCGGCCGGACCGAGGTCCGCCGGTGCCAGCAGCGGGACCCGGAGGGACGGGTCGTCGGCCGTGGTCGCCGACCCGAGCGCCAGGCGCACCGCCAGCGGCGTGTCGGAAACGTTCGCGCTCGGCAGCGCCTCGACGAACAGGATGCGTAACGGCCCGATGCCCAACGCCGCGGCACCCAGCGCCGCGCCGGCGAGGATTAGCGTCGCGATCGCCGCAGCAATCAGCGCGAGCCGTACGCGCGACCTGCGACCCGTCGTCGTCGCGCCGGTCCAGCGCAGCGCCGGTGTGGGCGGGAAGGCGAAGTCGGCGCGGGCGTCGGTGAGCAGGCGGTCGAGCGGGTCGTGCGGGTCAGACATCGGTAACTCCCTCGTCCGCCAGGATGCGGCGCAGGCGCTCGCGGGCACGGGCGAGGCGCGACTTGACCGTCCCACGCGCGATACCCAGGAGCGAGGCCGTCTCCGCCTCGCCCAGGTCGGCGAAGTAGCGGCACTGGATGATCACGCGATCCATGCCGGGCAGCGCCTCCACCGCGGCCAGGACGGCACGCCGCCGCTCCGCGTCCCCGGCCACGCGTTCCGCGGACGGCCCGGACCGGTCTGCGGCGACGTGCTCATCCGCGACCCGCTGCCATGCCGCCACCCGACGCCGGTCCGCGCGGCCAAGGTTGCGCGCGCGATTGCCGACGATGGCGAGCAGCCACGGGCGGAACGGATCGCCGGTGCGGAACCGACCGAGCGAGCGATGCACGTTGATGAATGCCTCCTGGGTCGCGTCGTGCGCACGATCCGCGTCGCGAAGGATCAGCCACGCGGCGCGAAAGGCCACCTCGGCGTGCCGCTGCACGAGCTCGGCGAACGCCGGCTCGTCACCGGACGTGGCGCGCGCGATCAGCTCGCCATCGGCGAGTGCGGCAGGTGGACGGCTCTCCACTGTGCTCACCCTACCCCGCGCCGGTCGGAGCGGTTCCCTAGTCCGCGTCCCGCGGGTCAGCCGGCACCGTAGCACCCGCCTCCGGCCGCAGCCAGCCGTGAAGCAGCTCGTCGTGGAAGAGCCGCTCCGCGGTTGGGGCGCCTCGCGGGACCGGCGCCATGGGCGCCTTGCCCTTGGCGGCAAGGACGTAATAGGCGCACACATCGGTCAATGGGCAGAGGCCGCAGATGGGCCGCGGGGCGCGGCAGGTGTCGCGGCCGTGACGGATGGTCTCGACGTGGAAGGCGTACATCTCCTCGGGTGCCAGCGCACCCTCCAGCAGGTCGTGGGCGCGATCGAGCGGAGTGCGCGGCGGCAGCATGCCGAGCCGCGACGCGACGCGATGGACGTGGGTGTCGACCGGCATGGCCGGCCGGCCGAAGTTGAAGAGCAGGATGATCGAGGCCGTCTTGCGGCCGATCCCCGGCAGGCTCGTCAGCCAGCCCCGCGCGCGCTCGAGCTCCCACTCCCCGAGGAAGGCCAGGTCCCAGGTGCCGTGCGTCGCCTCGTGGACCTCGGCCAGGACGTGCTGGATGCGGCGTGACTTGGTCGGCGCCAGGCCGCCGGGGCGAATGACGTCCTCCAGCTCGTCGGTGGGCGCGCGTAGCACGTCGTCCCAGCTGGCGTAGCGGGCGCGGAGCGCGGTGAAGGCGCGGAACGAGTTGGTGTCGGCGGTGTTCTGCGACAGGATGGTCAGCACCAGCTCACTGATCGTCTCGACCCGCGGCCCGTCCCACGTCGGGTGGTCGTAGCGTTCGCCCAGGCGCTCGAGAACGACGTCCGCCAGGGCGCGCCGCTTCCGCCGGTCGGCGGCCAGCTTCTGCGGGCTGGGCTTCTTGGCCACGGACCGATGCGCCCTACGGGCGCGCGAGCTCCATGCCGATGCCGATCGCGCGCGCCAGGCGCGCGGCCGCGTTGGCCACCAGGCGCTCGGTGTCGGCCATTGCGGCGGCAAGCTCCACCGGTCCGTCGGCGATGGGCTGCACCAGGGAGATCGCCGTCGCGGCGTCGAGCGCCTCGGCACCTTCCCCCAGGGCCCCGGTCAGCAGCACGACCGGGGTACGCCGCGCGCTCGCGAGGGTCGCGACGCCCATCGCCGCCTTGCCCGAGAGGGTCTGTCCGTCGGCGCGTCCCTCGCCGGTGATGACGAGGTCGGCGGCCTCGAGGGCGGCGGCGAGGCCAACCAGCTCGGCGACGACCTCGACCCCGGGACGCACGACGGCGCGGGTGAAGCCCAGGAAGGCGGCCGTCGTCCCGCCCGCTGCCCCGGCACCCGGCAGGTCGGCCACGAGGCGACCGGTGGCCGCCTCGATGGCACGGCCGTACGTCGCCAGCGCCGCGTCGAGCTCGGCCACGGTGGCCGGATCGGCGCCCTTCTGGGGGCCGTAGGTCGCGGACGCGCCGCGCGGCCCGCAGAGCGGGTTGGTCACGTCGCTGGCGATCACGAGCTGCACGCTCGCCAGCCGCGGGTCGAGGCCCGCCGTGTCGATGCCGGCGAGGTCGGCCAGCGCCGCGCCGCCCTCGGGCAGCTCGGAGCCGTCCGCCGCGAGGAACCGCGCCCCCAACGCCCGCAGGATCCCCGTGCCGCCGTCGTTCGTGGCGCTCCCTCCGAGGCCGATGGTGATGCGCTCCACGCCTGCATCCAGCGCCGCCTGCAGCACATCCCCGGTGCCGCGCGTCGATGCACGACGGACGCTCGCCGGCGTGCGCTCGCCCGGCTGCCAGGTGAGCGAGGCCGGAGGCGGCGGCCATCTCGACGAACGCGGCGCGGCCACTGTCCACGAGCAACCAGGTCGCCTCCACGCGGCGGCCCAGCGCATCGGTCGTTTGGACGGTGCGCGGCTCCGCACCCTCGCCGAGAGCTTCGCGCACCGCGGCAAGCGTCCCCTCGCCCCCGTCCGCCATCGGTCGTCGGTCGATCGTGTCGTTCGGACGCACCCGCGCCCAGCCGTCGCCGATCGCGCGCGCCACGCCCACCGAGTCCAGCGCCCCGCCATACGAGTCGGGCGCTACGAGGATGGTAAGCGGCTGCGGCACCCCCGGATGATAGGGGAGGCCCGGGGCTTCGAGATTGAGATCCGGGCGGCAGATGCCGCCTTGGCCATCCATTGGTCAGGGCCTAGTTGACAGGCGTAGGGTAGATTGGAGCCTCGCAAGGGGGCGAACGGCGTCACCGGCGAGCGGAAGATCGGCCCGTCCCTCCCGATCGGCTCCCGAGCGTGTCCCAATGAATCACCCTCTGCGCCAACGAGCAGCCCCCGCGGCGGCATCACGCTAACCTGATGCCGGGCCAGCCGCCGGCGGTCGCTCCGACCAAACGGCCTCCGAGTGCGCCACCGCGGTCGGATCTCGCCCGATTCCGGCTCACGCTGGGGTGGGCGAGCCGAAACGCGCGCCGATTCGGGAGCGCATTGCTGCAGGGCCGGCGCCGCACGAGCCGCACCGCCGCAGAGGGTTCCGACGGCGCGCCGCCCAGCGGCCTGGGCGAGGGTGAACACCACCCCGGCAACTTCACCGCCGACAATGTGCAGCTCGTCCTCGGGCTCGATCCCGCGCGTCTCGGACCGAAATGGTTTCTGGAACGCGTTCACCCGGACGATCGACAGCGAGTCACCGAGGGATTGGACGGATTGCTGGCCAGCGGTCGGACCGTGCAGAAATACCGGTTCCTGCACGGGGACGGTACGTATCACTGGATCCTCGACGAGAACCTCGTGGTTGACCCGGTTGGCGATCAGCCGGCGCGCATCGTCGGCTTCCTGGCCGATGTGACCGACCAGCACCAGGTCTCAGACGAGCACCTGCAGCTCGCGGCGGCCATCGATCAGACGACCGACGGCATCCTCCTGTGCGCGCTCGACGGCACGATCTCGTTTGCCAACGCCGCGGCGTGCGAGATGACCGGAAGGACCATGGCCGAAATCACCGGCATGCACACCTCCGAGCTCGCGAACGAGGAGGCCCTCCGGCCACTCTACGAGGCATCGATGGGGGCGGGGTTCTCGGGCCGGCGGTGGACCGGGTCGATCACGGTGAACTGGCGAGCTGACCGAGCCTACGACCTGGACGTGGCCGTGTGGCCGCTCATGAGCGACGGCCGCGTGAGCAGCCTCGTGGTGATCCTGCGCGACGTGACCAACGAGCACGCGCTGAGCGCGAGCCTCAAGCGGCAGACCGACGAGCGCAGTGCAGTCGCCGGTGCGTTCGCGCGCCTGCGCGAGGGCGGTACGCCCGAGGCGGTTGCAGCCGCCGGCGTGCACGAGCTCATCGAGATCGAAGGCGTCGATGTCGCGATGGTGCTGAGCTTCCCCGGCGGTCCGGGCATCGTGCGAGTCGCGGCGGGAGGAGCATTCATGGGCCGCGACCCCTGGCTCCTCACTGACGGCTGTGGCGAGTACCTGCGCCGCAGGCTAGAGGCGGGCCGGACCCTCGAGGACTGGAGCCAGCATCGGGATGCCCACGAGCAGATGAGCTGCACGTGGGGCCAGACGGGGCTCCAGGCCATCCAGCTCGAGCCGGTGACCGTCGACGGCGCGGTGGTCGGGGGTATCGTCGTGGGGTCGATGGTGCCGAATGGCCGCGCCCGGCTGCTGGAGCTCGCGCCCCTGCTGGCCGAGTACGGGGCGATGATCGCCGCGCTGCTCGGTCCCGAGGTGACGAAGCGCCGCGAGATCGGCGATGTCCGGGGCAGGATCGAGGGCGTCCTCGCCAACGGGTCATTCCACACCGTCTTCCAGCCGGCCCTCGACATCGGCTCCCGCACGGTGGTCGGCTATGAAGCCCTCACACGGTTCGACGATGCCACCCGCCCGGATCTGCAGTTCGCGCTGGCCCATGCGGCAGGCCTCGGACTCGAGCTCGAGGCTGCGACCCTATCGGCGGCGATGGCGGCGAGCACCTCGCTTCCGGCGCACTGCTGGCTCAGCCTCAACGCAAGCCCCGAGCTGATCCTGGAGCACGACGTCCTGGCGAATCTCCTCGCCGACCGCGGCGACCGCGGTATCGTGCTGGAGGTTACCGAGCACGCCGTGGTCGATGACTACGAGGCGCTCCGGCACGCGGTCACGGCGATCGGCGGCGGCGTCCTGATCGCGGTCGACGACGCCGGGGCTGGCTTCGCCTCCCTGCGACATGTCATCGAGTTGCGGCCGGACTTCGTGAAGCTGGACATCGGGCTCATCCGGGGAATCGACGCCGACGACGCTCGCCAGGCACTCGTTGCCGGCATGGTCCACTTCGCCACCGTATCCGGCTGCAGCCTGCTGGCCGAAGGTATCGAGACGGAGGCGGAGCTGGAGGCGTTGAAGAGCCTCGGCATCGGGCTGGGGCAGGGATTCCTGCTCGGCCGTCCCGGGCTCGCTCCGCTGCTCAGCCCTTGAGGGACTTGCGCCGCTCGAGGTAGGCGGGGATCGTCCGCATGGGCGGACGAAGCTCATCGCCGATCTCGCGGACCTGGAGGCTGAACCGATCGCGCTCCTGCGCGATCACCTTCATCCCGCGCCCCACCTCGGTGAGCAGCTCGATCCGGTGCCGCTCCTCCAGCTTGCGAATGGCGCCCTGCAGGATCACGTACGACATCTGCGACAGGTTGCCGAGCGGCTGGTTGCGATGGATTCGCCGCTCGAGGTCGACCTGGCCGATGGCCGGCAGGCCGTGCGCCTCGATGATGTCGATCAGCAGGCCGATCTCCACCGCGTAGCCGGTGAAGAACGGCACGCTCTCGAGCAGCGCGCGCCGGCCGGCGTACTCCCCGGAGAGTGGCTGGATCATGCCCGACAGCTCGGGGAAGAAGAGGTTGATGAGCGGCCGCGCCATGAGCTCGGTGACCCGCCCGCCGCCCTCCGGGATGAGCTTGTCGCCCTCGCGGATCGGTCGCTGGTAAAAGCCCTTGACGTACTGGATGCGCGGCTCGCGCAGGAGCGGGCCGAGCAGCCCGTACACGAAACGCGGCTGGATGTTACTGATGTCGGTGTCGATCCAGGCCACGATGTCGCCGTCCAGCACGTGGAGCGACTTCCACAGCGCCTCGCCCTTGCCGCGGTGCGTGCCGGCCTCGGGCAGGATCTGCGAGTGGCGGAACACCGGCACACCAAGATCGGCCGCGATCTCGACGGTGCGGTCGGTGCTGTCGCTGTCAATGACCACCAGCTGGTCGATGAGCGGGAAGCGGTCCATGAGAGCGGTCTTGACGCGCTTGATGACCAGACCGAGCGTCTTCTCCTCGTTCAGGGCCGGCAGACCGACGCTGACCGTCAGGCCCGCCTTCTCCTTGAGCGCCACCAGCTTGCGGATGTCACTGAACTCGCTGGCGTGGAACGTGTTCTCGGCAAACCACTTGTCGACGACCGATGGCAGGGCCTGGCTGCGCTCGGCGTAGGCGTCGGCGTGCGCGAGGGTGCCCTCCGCCGCGCGCAGCTCCTCGAAGGTCGCCGTCCCCAGCTGCTGCTTGGTCTTGACCACGATGACCGTCGAACGCGCCTTGCTGACCACCGCCTCCGGGACCGATCCGAACAGGTACCGGCCGCCGTCGACGCCCCCCCTCGCGCCGTGCGGCTGCGCACCGGCGCCCATCACCACCAGGTCGTGGTGCGCCGCCTCGCGGATGATGGTGCTGCGCACGCTGGTCCCCTCGCGGAGCAGGCCCTTGACTCGCTTCCCGCCGCCGTGCTCCTTGACGAACGCGTCGAGCGCAGCCTTCTCACGGACGAGTGCCCGATCGCCGATCCCCTTGGGAACGATGTGCATGACGACCACCTGCGCGCCGAACCGCTTGCCCAGATCCCGGGCCAGGCGGATCGCCAGCTCCGCGTGCGGGCCGCCGCGAACCGGGACCAGGATCGAGGTGACCTTGTCGAGGCCGCGCTGCTTGACGACTGCGATGTCGCACGGCGACTCGCGCACCACGGCATCGATGGTCGTGGTGAAGACCGCGGGCGGGCGCGGGTCGGCGCCGGCGAGCAGGGCCTCTGCCGCCTCCGCCTCGGCGCGCGCCGCCTGGGATGGGGTGGGCGGCCCGCCCCACCCGAAGATGACGAGGTCCGTTCCCTCTTCGGTGACCGCCTCGATCACACCGTCGGCCGCGCGCCGGCCGATGCGGACCATGGTCCGCAGCTCGACCCCCTCCTCGTCGCCAAAGTCAAGGACGCGCTGCAGGAGACGACGCGAGGTGCGCGCCTGGTGGGCGCCCTCCGAGAGGCTGACCCCCTCCGGCACCTCCACGATGCCGAGCGCGGTGATCTCCGTGGGCCGCCCGTTGGCGATCCCCGAGCCGATGCGCACCAGGTCACGCGCGGTGCGCGGGTTGGCGAGCGGCAGGAGGATGCGGTACGGACCGCGGCGACGGGGAGGCATCAGTCCTTGGCGCGCATCGCGCGCCACCGGGCGGCGAGGTACGGCTTGAGCTCCTCGAACTCGCGCGCCTGCTCGTCGATCACCCGCTCGGCCTGGTCGGTGGTCATCTCCAGGGTCTGGGTGATGAAGCCGGCGGTACGCCCGAAGTAGAGCGGCGTGAGGGCCGCCAGCAACCGCTCGCGGTCCGCCCCCGGCCGGTGAAATGCGACGAGGGTGTCGTACAGGCAGCGCACCCACAGCTCGGCCGGGAAGTGGAAGCTGGTTGGATCCTCGGACAGGTCGAGCGCCATGACGCGTTCGAGCTGTTCCTCGCTCAGCATCTCGGCCCAGGTATCGCGCTGGGTGAGCCGCGCCGCGTCGAGGTTGTCGATGAGCTTGGCGTGGTTGACGCTGATCTCCTCGGGCGCCACAACGCGCTCGAAGCCGTACTCGGGGATCGGATGCGAGCCGCGCACGCGGAGCCATCGATCCTCGTAGGTCCCGGCCAGCTTGAAGAGGGTGCCGACCACCTGTCGGAACATGGGTCCGAGGTCGGAGGCGGGATCCTTGGCGTCGTGAATCTTTGCGCCCAGGCGCGCCTGGCAGACGGCAAAGCCCTCGTTGATGGCGCTGTGCGTCATCCAGATGTCGATCCCGAACCGAGCTGTCAGGTCGTCGAAGGTGTCGAGCTCGAGGTAGCGGCTGACGAGGTCGCCACTCACTGCGAAGTCGCCGCCGATGGGCTGGCGGATGCGCTGCCCGTACAGGGCGCGGGTCAGCGGATAGGCGATGTTGTTGGTGATGGTGCCGTCGTACTTGTAGCGCGCGTACATGGGGGCGACGAAGTCGTAGCCGCCCTTGAGGATCGGTCCGGCAAGCAGCTCAACCCACTCCGGGACGATGGAGCGCAGGTCGGAGTCGACCATCACCATCGCCTTGACCCGCAGCTCGCGCGCCACTTCGAACAGGGCGCGCACGGCCGTTCCCTTCCCGCTGGTCCCGTGGTAGCTGAAGCTGATGCGCTGCAGCTTGTGGCGCGGACTGACGAGGATGATCTTCTCGATGTAGTCGGGGCTCTCCGTGCTCACCGCCACCCGAGGGGTGTCATCCGGCGACCCGCCGTCGGAGTTGACGAGAATCGGCTTCAGGTCCGGGAAGTACTGGACCATGCCAGCCGTCGCAGCGCGCACGACATAGCCGATGGTTTCGGCATTGCCGAAGCTCGGTATCCCCACCATCAGGTCGGCACTGCCCACCCGGCGGACCTCGGCGAGGCCCTGCTCGTCAAGCGCCGAGCCGGGTCGGGCCGATGTATTGGACGTCAGGGGAAGGGCCTCCTCGCAGACTGCTCGCGGCGTGCGCTCGGGGTGCGAGAAAGGGTAGCACGCACGCTCGGACGAGCGGCGCGCGACGGATCAGCGGCCGGTGTGCGGCCCGGGGCGGTCGGTGATGTGGCGGACCTTGCGCGGCCGCTGGCCGAACATGCGGGCCACCAGGCCGGGCGGCATCTCGGGCTCGTTGGAGAGGCGGATCCAGTCCTCGGTGCGCTCGCCGGGCCGGTAGCGCCCGTTCTGGTGCTTCGCGATGTGGTGCGTGAATCCGG
Organism: uncultured Chloroflexia bacterium; assembly: GCA_963781555.1. Lineage (GTDB taxonomy): Bacteria > Chloroflexota > Limnocylindria > QHBO01 > QHBO01 > JAICQM01. Next base: position 44,135 of record CAWAGB010000008.1, read on the forward strand.
CCTGTCGCCAGGCCGCGACCCAGTGCTCCACCGGCCGGGTGACCGACGGCGTGACGCGGACCTGCGAGGTCTCGTTGACGACCGATTCGAGCAGCCGGCGCCGTTCGAGGTACGGGACCTCGTGGAGCGGCTCACCGTCCAGCTCGACCAGGTCGATGGCGATGTAGGCGCGCGCGCGCTCGGTCTCGCGCGGGTCGGGAACCGTCCCCGCCAGCCCCTCCTCCTCGATCGCCTCGGCGAGGTGCGCCGCGGCGCTCCCGACACCGATGAAGGGCTGCGCGGTCCACACCCCGTCGAGCACCGCCGCGTCCGCGTCGACCACCGTCGGCAGCACCGATGCGAGCTCGTCGTAGCCGTCTGCCGGCTCCCCCATCCGGTTCGTCAGGCGGACCGATCCATCCTCCACGCGCGCCACGAGACGATCGCCGTTCCAGCATGGCTCGTAGAGCCACTCCACGCTGGAGATGATGGCGATGTCGTTCGAGGCGACCTGCGGCAGGTCGGTAGGGGGCTGCTCGTCGGGTCCCATGTCGCGCCTACGGTACCCGCGGCGCTGCGAATCGGTTCAGGTGCGATCCGCGTAGAGGTCGAGCTGGCGCTCCTCGACGGTCGCGCCGACGGCCTCGCGCATCTGCTCCCAGACATCGATATCCCACTCGCCGACGAACGTGATCGCGGTCCCCTGCTTGCCGGCACGCGCGGTGCGCCCGACCCGGTGGACGTAGGTCTCGGCATCTTCGGGGATGTCGTAGTTGAGGACGTAGGGCAGGTCGGTGATGTCGAGGCCACGGCTGGCGACATTGGTCGCGATCAGGTACTGCACCTCGCCGGCCTTGAACTCGGCCAGGGTGCGGTCGCGCTCGCGCTGGGAGAGGCCGCCGTGCAGGGCGGCCACGTTGCGGCCGCGGCGCTTGAGGGTGGCGGTGAGCCGGTCGACGCCGATCTGGGTGTGGCGGAAGACGAGCAGCCGGTCGACCTTGAACTCCTTGGTCAGCTCCAGCAGGGCGGCGACCTTGTCGCGCTCGGCCACGAAGACGACGAGCTGGCGCACCGTTTCGACGGTGCGGTGCTCCGGCTTGACGCTGACCCGCGTCGCGTCGCGCTTCATGAAGCGGTCGCAGATGCGCAGGATGGCGAACGGCATGGTGGCGCTGAAGAGGGCCGTCTGGCGCTGCCGTGGGCACCGGGAGAGGATCGTCTCGACGTCGACGATGAATCCCATGTCGAGCATCCGATCCGCCTCGTCGAGGATGACGGTGTGGACGCGGTCGAGGCGCAGCTCGCCTCGGCGGATGAGGTCGAGGACGCGTCCGGGCGTGCCGACCACCACCTGCGCGCCGTGCTTGAGGCCGTGTGATCTGCTTGTCCATGCTCGAGCCGCCGTAGATCGCCACGGTCCGGACGTTGCGGAAACGGCCGAGGTTCTCGATCTCCTCCGCCACCTGTACGCACAGCTCGCGGGTCGGGGTCAGGACAAGCGCCTGGACCCAGTTGGCGGCGGGATCGACCTTCTCGACGATCGGGATCCCGAAGGCGGCGGTCTTGCCAGTGCCGGTCTGCGCCTGGCCGATGAGGTCGTCGCCGGCGCGCAGCGGCGGGATCGCTCGTGCCTGCACCTCGGTGGGGATGGCATAGCCCATCTGCTCGAGCGCGCGGGCGACGGTGACGGGCACCTCGATCTCGCCGAAGCGGTGCTGGCTGGATCGGGCGAGGACCTCGGCGAGGAGGGGCGAATCGGCCAGGTCATCGGTGGCGGACTGCGGCGCGTCCGCGGGGCGCGACTCGGGAGCACGCTTCCGGGCTCGGGGGCGCCGGGCGCGCTCTGCCGCCTCGGCGGCGGCGGTATCGGTCTGAGGCAAGCGGTTCTCCAATGGCTCAAATGTGGCTGCGCTCGCTCGATGACGGAGGGCGCGCGCTCGCGCTTGTCATGCGCGGTGGCGCGCGGCGCATCGCTCCGGGGCGGCGTCGCTGCTCTCGCGGATGCTACCACGCGCCCGCGTGCTTGACGTCCGGGCTGACTCCACGTGATACTCCATCTCATCTAGAGCTCGCAACACCCGGGAGCCGCCACGTGGCGCTGACCGCGATCCTGGTCTCGGCGGGGGCATTCTTCTCCGCCATCGGGGGTGGGCTGCTGGCCCTGCGCGCGACGCGCCAGGTCGGGCTGATCATCGCGGTGGGCGCGGGCATCCGCATCGGTGCCGCATTCTTCGACCTCATCCCGGAGGCGGTCGACCACATGGGCGGCTCGCTCGACGCAGCCATGGCGGCGACGGCGGTGGGCTTCCTGGCGTTCTACGCGGTCGAGAAGATGACCACCCTGCACGTGGGTCACGAGACGGCGACCGAGCTCGAGCACGGCGAGAGCGCACACCGCCACGTCGGCCTCATCGGGGCGAGCGGGATGAGCCTCCACAGCTTCCTGGACGGCGTCGCCCTGGCGGCCGGCCTGAGCGTCGGCGGCGGCCTGGGCCTGGTCATCGCGGCGGTCGTCATCATCCACCGCTTCTCCGACGGGGTGGGGATCGTCAGCCTGCTGCTGGCCAGCCGCTTCCCGCGCGCGCAGGCCTACCGATGGGTGGCCTACGTGGCGGTGGCGCCGGTGGTCGGCGTCATCGTCGGCCTCGTGCTGCCGCTCCCCGAGGTGATGCTCGGGGCGATGCTCGGCATCTTCGCCGGCTTTTTCCTGTACATCGGTGCGGCGGAGCTGCTGCCGGAAGCGCACCGCTCGGACCGCTCGCGGCTCGTGGTCCTGGCGACGCTGGCGGGCGTCGCGGCCATTTATCTCTTCTCGCTATGGGCCGGCGCCGTCGGCGCGCACTGATGGGCGCCGAGCGCCACGCCGAGCGGCTGCGGGTTGCCGGCGAGCGCATCACCCCGCAGCGGCTCCTCGTCGCCGAGGCGCTCGAGTCCGCCGGCCGCCAGGTCACCGCCCAGGAGCTGTGGGAGCGGCTGCGGCGGCGCGCCCCCGGGCTGGGCCGCGCGACCGTCTTCCGCACGCTCGAGACGCTGGTCGCGGCCGGGGTGGCGCGGCGCCTGGAGCAGGATGGCCACGTCTACGGCTACGTGGCCTGCCGGCCAGCGCACCACCACCACCTCGCCTGCTCGTCATGCGGCCGGGTGGAGGAGATCGGCGAATCCATCATCGCGCCGGTCGCGGCGCGTGTGCGCGCCGAGTTGGGATTCGAGATCGACGACGCCCGGCTGGACTTCTACGGGCGCTGCGCGGACTGCGCGGCCACCGGCTGATCCCCCACCGGCTGATCCGCCACCGGCATCGGGCCGGTGCCGTTGGTCTCCGCGCCGGCGTAGCCGCTGGGATGCGCGACCTTCCAGGCCCACGCGTCTGCGACCATCTCCTCCAGCTTGCTGTGGCGCGGCTGCCAGCCGAGCTCGCGACGTGCCCGGCGCGATGAGGCGACGAGCACCGGTGGATCGCCCATGCGGCGCTTCACTGCGCGTGCCGGCACCGGGCGGCCGGTCACCCGGCGGGCGGCCTCGATCACCTCGCGCACGCTGAAGCCCGCCGCCGAGCCGAGGTTGTAGACCTCGAGCGACGGCTCCCCCTCGCCGGTGGCCTCGAGAGCCAGCAGATGCGCGTCGGCCATGTCGGTGACGTGGAGGTAGTCGCGGATGCAGGTGCCGTCTGGGGTCGGGTAGTCCTGGCCGAATATCTGGACGTGGCTCGCCTCGCCGGCGGCGACGCGCAGGACGATGGGAATCAGGTGCGTCTCCGGGTCGTGCACCTCGCCGTTGCGCTCCGTCGCCCCGGCGACGTTGAAGTAGCGCAGGCTGATCGCCTTGAAGTCGTGCGCCGCACAGAACCACCGCATGGCGCCCTCGAATGCGAGCTTGGTGGCGCCGTACGGGTTGATCGGCTCGGTGCGGTCGGCCTCGGCAATCGGCACGCGGCGCGGCTCGCCATACACGGCGGCGGTGGAGCTGAACACGATGCGGGTGACGCCGGTCTCGCGCATCGCCTCGAGCAACGCGACGCCGCCCGCCACGTTGTTGCGGTAGTAGAGCCCCGGCGAAGCCATGCTCTCCCCGACCAGCGACTTGGCGGCGCAGTGGAGGACAGATTCGATCCGCCCGTCCCCGAGCACCTGCTCCAGGTGCACCTGGTCGCCGATGTCGCCGATGACCAGCCGGGCGCCCTGGACCACCGAGCCGCGATGTCCGCTCGACAGGTCGTCGTAGACGGTGACCTCATGACCGTCCGCGACGAGGCGCTCGACGGTGGTGGAGCCGACGTAGCCCGCGCCACCGACAACGAGGATCCTCATGACGCGGCCGCCACGGCCGGCCGCAGCGCCTCCGTCCCCGTCCGTGCCAGCTCGGCGGTGAGCCGGGTTGCGATCAGCGACGCACCGGCAGCCGCAGCGGCGCGCAGTTGGTCGATGGTCCGGAAGACGTCCGGATGCCTTGATCTCGACCCGCGGCCCAACGCTGTCGCGCAGCAGGCCCGTGCGCTCGATGGTCGCCCTGGCGGTGCCATTGCCGGGGCCTGTCACGACGTAATCGGCCCCCGCGCGCTCCGCAATGCGACAGGCACGACGCAGGTGGTCGACCGGCAGGGTCTCGGCCTCCACGATCACGCCCGCCACCCCGAGCGCGGAGTGGACCATGTCGATGACGGCGAGCATGTCATTGAGGACGATATCGTCATCTCCGGAAAGCAGCGCGCCGGCATTGAGCACGAAATCGATCTGGTTGGCGCCCTGTTCGAGCGCCTTGCTGGCCTCGAACGCCTTGACCGAGAGCAGCTGGCCGCCGTGCGGGAAGCCGACCACCGTGCCCAGCCGCATGCGCGACCGGCCCAGCTGCCGTTTGGCCGCCTTGACCAGCCACGGGCTGACCGTGATCGCGGCAAGGTCACCGGCCAGCGCCAGCCCGACGGCGAGATCGAGGTCCTGGGTGGTGGCGTTCGCGCTGGTGAGCCGGTGCTCGAGGCGCGTGGCACGACGCGCGGTCGTCATCGGTCGATGAAGTCCTCCGTCCCATGGCTTGGGACCGCCGATTGTAGCAGCGGGCCTCGCTCGCGCCGACCCGCCCATTCGACGGATTTCATGCGCCGATGGTGCGCGTGCGCAACGTCAGGCGGAGCCTGCAGCCATGGTGCGCGCCAGGTCAAGCAGCGTCCCGCGCTCGTTGAGCTCCGGCTCCTCGAGGATCGCCTCAAGCAACGCGGCCAGGATGCGGCCGATCTCCGGAGACGGGGCCAGGCCGAGCTCGGCCTGCAGGTCGTTGCCGTCGATCGCCAGCTGCCGCGTTTCGAGCGCCGCGCCGCTGGCCACGCGGGCGATGCGCGCGCGCAGCTCGTCCGTGCCACCACTCGCCGGCTCGACGACCCCCGAGGCGACGTTGTCGGCGAGACGCAGCGCGAAGAGATCATCCAGGGCGCCCAGCCCCACGCGGCGCACAAAGCGGCGCACCGCCGCATCGGTCCAGTCAGGCGCGTACGCGAACATGTGCTGCCGGATGAGGTGGACGATGCGGTCCGTCGCGTCGCCGGGGAGGCGCAGGCGTCCCAGCACGGTGGCAGCCACCTCGGCGCCGACCTCCTCATGCCCGATGAAGTGGCCGTCGGCGAGTGTGGTCGCCTTCCCCAGGTCGTGCAGGAGGCCGGCCAGGCGGAGCAGCGGGTCGTTCACCGCCAACGCGTCAAGGGTGCGCAAGGAGTGGTCGAGCGCGTCGCCGGGGAGCCGCTTCCCCTGCGGGATGCCGCGCAGCGCCGCGAGCTCGGGCAGCAGCACCTCGAGCAGACCGGTCTCCTCCATGACCCGCAGGGCGTCGCTCGCGGGGTGGACGGCGTCGCCGAGGATGCGCAGCAGCTCGTCGCGCACCCGCTCCCCCGACACGCTGGCGACAGCGGAGGCATGCTCGCGCAGCGCGGCCTCCGTCGCCGGATCGAGGCGCAGCTCGAGTCGCGCCGCGAACCGGACCGCCCGAAGGAGGCGCAGCGCATCCTCCTCGAAGCGCGCTGCCGGGTCGCCGACGGCACGCAGCACGCCCGCCACCAGATCCGCGCGTCCACCGTGTGGGTCGATGAGCACGCCGGTGCCCCGCGCGAGGTCGGTCGGCCTCCAGGCGACGGCGTTCATCGTGAAGTCGCGGCGCGCCAGGTCGTCGGCAAGCGTGACGCCGAAGCGCACCACGTCGGGGCGGCGACGATCCGCGTAGCCTGCCTCGCCGCGGTAGCTGGTCACCTCCACCGGCGGGTCCCCGTGGACGGTCACCGTCCCGAAGCGGTTGAGCCACGTCGACGCCCGAAAGTACTGCGCCACCTCGTCCGGCGACGCCGAGGTCGCCACGTCCCAGTCCGTGGGGAGCGCCCCGCGCAGCAGGTCGCGCACCGCCCCACCCACCAGCACCGCGTCGTGGCCCGCGGCGGCGAGCGTCCCCAGGACATCGGCGACCGATCCGGGAATCGGATGCGGCAGCACGAACGGCACGCCGCTCGCGCCGGCGGGCGCGCTCAGCTGGCGGTCGCCGCCGGCGCGGGGTGCGCGTCGAGGAAGAGGTACGTGCGCCATGCGTCGTTACGCTCGTCGGCCAGGTACGAGCCGAAGAGGTAGCGGACGTCCGCGCGCGGCGCGCGCGGCTCGTGGAGCAGCGCCATGCGCGCCTCGTGCACCGTCTTGGCCCCCTTGCGATGGTTGCAGGCGCGGCACGCAGCGACCAGGTTCTCCCACTCGTGGCGGCCACCCCGGTGCTTGGGCACCACGTGGTCGAGAGTGAGGTCGCGCCCCATCTGGCCGCAGTACTGGCAGGTGTGACGGTCGCGCGCGAAGACCTCGCGGCGCGTGAGCTTGACGCGCGGGCGGGGCCGCTTGACGTGGTAGCTGAGGCGGATCACCGAGGGCGCCTCGATGGCCAGGGTCGGCGTGTGGATCACCTGGTGGTTGTGCGCCAGCAGCTCGGCCTTCTCGGACCCGAGCAGCCTGAAGGCTCGCCTGATGTCACAGACGTTGAGCGGTTCGTAGTTCTGGTTCAGTACCAGCACGGGTGCATTGATCACGACGCTCGGCCTCGAGCCGGATTCTAGCCCCACACGGGCCGGTGCGCGGCGCCGGCGGAGCGACCTGCTACCCTCCGGGCCGTCTGCCGCCACGAGAGGACCCATGAACACCCTGTTCGACGAGGAGATTCGCGGCCACCACAGCATGCGGGACCACCTCCTGACGCTGGTGACCGATGCGGACCTTGCGTACCGACTGCCCGGCGCGAACCCGAGCCTCGGCGAGCTGCTGGTCGAGATGGGCCACCTGCAGGGCGTGTACACCCACTCCTTCGCGACGTTCACCCTCGATTGGACGCATCGGGAGCTCCCTCCGCCGGCGCCGATCACCGTCGCCGGCCTGCGCTCGTGGTTCGACACGCAGGACGCGGCGATGCATGCGGCCCTGAGCCGCCTCGGCGAGGAGGAGCTGCGCGTCGACCGCATCGATCGCGGGCACGGCTTCGTGGCGTCGCCCTTCGTTCAGCACCAGATCTACCGCGAGGCGATCTATATCTTCTACGGCAAGCTGAGCGTCTACCTGAAGGCGCTGGAACGCGACGCCGGCGACGAATGGGCGGCCTGGATCGGATGACCATAAGGGGCGCATGGGACGCTCGGCGGTAGAATGTCCCGACCGCTGGCGACCATCGGTGGCCGCCCGGCTCGTCGCGCAAGGAACCAGCTGACCAGATGACCACCATCGAACGAAGCACCTGGACCACGAAGGTCGGCCTCGCCCGCATGCTCGCGGGCGGCGTGATCATGGACGTGGTGACCGCCGACCAGGCGAAGATTGCCGAGGAGGCGGGCGCGGTGGCCGTGATGGCCCTCGAGCGCGTGCCGTCGGACATCCGCAAGTACGGCGGCGTGGCGCGCATGAGCGACCCGAAGCTCATCAACGAGATCAAGGACGCGGTCAGCATCCCGGTGATGGCCAAGTGCCGCATCGGTCACTTCGCCGAGGCGCAGATCCTCCAGGCGCTGGAGGTGGACTACATCGACGAGTCCGAGGTGCTCACCCCGGCCGACGAGGAGCACCACATCGACAAGCACCGCTTCAACATCCCGTTCGTGTGCGGCTGCCGCGACCTGGGCGAGGCGCTGCGCCGCATCGGTGAGGGCGCGGCCATGATTCGCACCAAGGGCGAGGCGGGAACCGGCGACATCGTGGAGGCCGTGCGCCACATGCGCGCCGTGCAGAAGGGCATCCGCCAGCTCCAGACGATGCGCGAGGACGAGCTGTTCGCGGCGGCAAAGGAGCTGCGCGCGCCGCTCGACGTGGTGAAGCAGACCGCCGAGCGCGGTGCCTTGCCGGTGCCCAACTTCAGCGCCGGCGGCGTGGCCACCCCGGCCGACGCGAGCCTGATGCGCCAGCTCGGCGCCGAAGCCGTCTTCGTCGGCAGCGGCATCTTCAAGAGCGAGGATCCGGAGCGCATGGCGCGGGCCATCGTCAAGGCGGCGACACACTTCGACAACCCGGAGATCCTGGCCGAGGTCAGCGCCGGGCTCGGCGAGCCGATGCGCGGCCAGTCCCTCGGCGAGATCCCGCCCGAGGAGCGCCTCGCCGTTCGCGGCTGGTAGCGATCCAGCCATGACTTCCGAGGCGAGCCCTGGCGCGCCTGCCCCGCGCATCGGTGTCCTGGCGCTGCAGGGCGCCGTCCGTCCCCACGTGGCCGCGGTCCGCGCCGTCGGGGCGGAGCCTGTCGAGGTGCGCCTGCCGCGCGACCTGGTCGACCTCGACGGGCTCATCCTGCCGGGCGGGGAGTCGACCACGATGCGCAAGCTCATCGACGCCTACGGCCTGCGCGAGCCGATCGCGGCGCTGGCCCGCGCCGGCGCGCCGCTGCTCGGGACGTGCGCCGGCATGATCCTGCTCGCGGACCGCATCGCCGACGGTGATGCACCGGTGTTCTCGATGCTCGACATCGAGGTGCGCCGCAACGGGTACGGGCGCCAGCTCGACAGCTTCGAGGCCGACCTTGCGGTGCCGTCGCTCGGCGACGAGCCGCTGCACGGCATCTTCATCCGCGCGCCGCGATTGACCGATGTGGGGGCCGACGTCGAGGTCCTCGCCCGTGACCCGGACGGCAACCCGGTCGCGGTCCGCCAGGGCCGCGTCATCGCGACGGCCTTCCATCCCGAGCTCACCGCCGATCGGCGCGTCCACGCTCTCCTGCGGGACCTGACGATGGCCACGCGACGCGAGCGATCGGCCTCCGCGTGAGCGACCAGGAGGGGGCGATCCGCGCGGCAAGGCTGACGGATCGACCCGCCCTGGGGGAGCTGTCGCGACGCGTCCACGGCTCGACGGATGCCCATCGGCGCAGCCTGGGTGTCCCCGCCGCCGACGCGACGCGGCCGCGCATCAGCCTCGCGGCGCTCATCCCGTCGTGGCTGCCGCTGCGCTCGCCATCGGTCCACCTGGTGGCCGAGATGGAGGGCCGCCTGGTGGGAAGTGCCCGCGCGATCAGCGAGCCGCATCGGTCCGACTGGGTGATCATCGAGCTCGACGCCGACGACGGGCCGATGGCCGCCGAGGTGCGCTGGCACCTGCTCACCGCGCTCGTCGAGGAGGGGGGCCGCGAGGGCGTGACCCGCTTCCACGTGGCGTGCGCCGACGTCCGGGAGAACCTCGAGCTGTTCGGGCAGGCCGGCTTCATGGCCTACGCCCAGGAGGAGATCTGCTACCGCCCGCCGGAGGTGCTGGGCGGGCCGGGGTCGTGGCTGCGAACCCTTGTCCGATCCCGTCGCGGCGGCACCGCCGACGGCGAGCCTGCCGGCGAGAGCCACGTCCGCGCCGCCGGCTCACCGGACGCGTGGCATCTCTTCGACCTGTGGACCCACGCCACGCCGCCGGCCATCGCGCGGATCGAGGACTACCAGGCCGCCGACTGGGAAGGCGTCGGCCACGAGGTGGTGGTGCCGCGCAGCAGCCTCAACCCCCTGCTCCATTTCGGATCGGTCGGAGCGTGGCTGCTGGCCGGCGACCAGCGCGCCGGGGCGCTTGCGCAGCACGGCGCGTGTCGCGAGGGACCGCACTACCTGCGATTCCTGGTGCGCGACGGCACCGACGGGGCATCGTTCCTGCGAGACGTGCTGCACGGGCCGGCGCGCGAGGCGGCCGCTGCGGGGATCCTTGCTCCGGTGCGAACATATGAGTCGGCGGGTCTGCGTGCCGCCGCGGCGGTCGGCTTCGAGCCGATCGGGCGCGTGACGCTCCTCGTGCGCGAGGTGCGAGCGCAGGTCCGCCAGCCGGCCATGGTGCCGGTCGTCCATTGAGCCGGCCGATGAGAGGCAGAGCGACCGACGTGAGTACACGCCGCGAGACAACCGACGACCTCGATGCGCTGATGGAGGCGCTGCCACCGGAGATCTGCGACCGCCTGCGCGGCGTGGCCAACCGGACCGAGCTGCTGGAAGTGGTGATGGATCTCGGGCGCCGCCCGGAGGCTCGCTTCACGTCCGGCGAGCAGGACCTGCTGGACCGCGAAATCACCGAGGCCGACATCGCCCACGTCGTCGACCACATCGGCGCATTCGGCGACGACAACCGGGCCGGCATCGAGCGCACCCTGCATCGGATCAGCGCCATCCGCAACCGCGCCGGCAAGGTGGTCGGGCTGACCTGCCGCATCGGTCGCGCGGTGTTCGGGACGATCGACATCATCCGCGACATCGTCGACTCCGGGCAGAGCGTCCTGCTTCTTGGGCGTCCGGGCGTCGGCAAGACGACCATGCTGCGCGAGGTGGCGCGCGTCCTGGCCGATGACCTCCACAAGCGCGTGATCATCGTCGACACCAGCAACGAGATCGCCGGCGACGGCGACATCCCGCATCCCGGCATCGGCGACGCGCGGCGCATGCAGGTCCGCACCCCGACCGAGCAGCACTCGGTGATGATCGAGGCGGTCGAGAACCATATGCCCGAGGTGATCGTCATCGACGAGATCGGGACCGAGCTGGAGGCCGGCGCGGCGCGCACGATAGCCGAGCGCGGCGTGCAGCTGGTGGGCACCGCGCACGGCAACACGCTCGACAACCTGATGCTCAACCCGACTCTCTCCGACCTCGTGGGCGGCATCCAGCCGGTCACCCTGGGCGACGAGGAGGCGCGGCGGCGCGGGACGCAGAAGACGGTCCTGGAGCGCAAGGCGCCGCCGACCTTCGACGTCCTCGTCGAGATCGTGGAGCGCGACAGCGTGATCGTGCATCGCAACGTGGCGGAGACGGTCGACGCCATCCTGCGCGGCCACATGGTCCCCCCGGAGGCGCGCTTCCGCGAGGCGGGCGGCGCGGTCAAGGCGATGACCAAGTACGACTACCGGATCAGCGACGCATCGGCCGGCACGCCAGCCTTCGCACCCATCGAGCCGACCGGCGGCTTCGGCCACTTCTCGCGCAGCGGCGGCGGCCAGGCCTCCGGCCGCTTCGCTACCGGGACGGGCGGCGGCGGGTCGCTGCGCCCGCTCCCCGGACGTGGCGGCGGTCGCAGTCTGCGCCCGCTCCCCGGCGAGCGGATCAGCGGATCGGATCCATCGATCGGCGCGGGTGACGAGCGCTACGTCGCGGCGCCCGACTCTGACCCGCGGCGCCAGCTGGAGCAGGCGCTGCTGGACGCCGACGCGGACGGCGAATCGGCGGGGATCGGTCGTGCCGTCGGCGCCAACCGTCCCGCTGCGTCCGCGTCGCGCAGCCATCGGCCCATGGCGGTCTTCCCGTTCGGGGTCAGCCGCAAGCGCCTGGAGCAGGCAGTCCGTGAGCTGGCGGTCCCGGTCACCGTGGCACGCGACCTGGAGGAGGCGGACGCGGTGGTCACCCTGCGGAACTACTACAAGCGCAAGCCCGGGGCGCTGCGCGACGCGGAGTCGCATGGCGTCCCGATCTACGTGCTCAAGACGAACACGATGCTCCAGATGGAGAACATGCTGGCCTCACTGTTCGACCTGGAGGCCGATCCGTCGGATGCGGCGCTGCGGGAGACGGCCGAGGCGATCGGCCTGGTGGCCGCCTCCGGCCGCCCGATGGAGCTGACACCGCAGAACGCGTACATCCGCCGCCTGCAGCACCAGATGGCCGAGCGCAACAGTCTCATGAGCCGCTCACGCGGCAGTGAGCCGAACCGCCGCGTGGAGCTGCTCCCCGAAGACGGTCGCGCCTGGCGGTGACCGCGGCCACGCCGCCGGGACGCGGGCGCTTCGTCACCGTCGAGGGTCCCGACGGCAGCGGCAAGACAACCGCGGCGCGGCACCTGGCCGAGTGGCTGCGCGGCCAGGGCATCGCCACCGTGCTGACCCGCGAGCCGGGAGGCACGCCGCTCGGCGACGAGGTGCGGCGCCTGGTGCTCCACCTGCGCGACGTGTCCGACGACCTGGACCCGCGCGCCGACGCCCTCCTCTTCGCGGCCGGTCGTGCGCAGCACGTGGCGCGCGTCATCCGCCCCGCCCTCGAGGCCGATGAGTGGGTCGTGTGTGCCCGCTACACCGATTCCTCGCTCGCCTACCAGGGCAGCGCCTACGGCAACGATCCGGGCGAGATGCGTCGCCTCCAGGCATTTGCCACCGGCGGCCTGGTGCCGGACATGACCCTCCTCGTCGACGTGCCGGTCGAGATCGGCCTGGACAGGACCCGCCGTCGCGGGGAGTGGAATCGGTTCGAGGACACGGAGGAGATCGCCTTCTTCGAGTCCGTTCGCCGCGCGTACCACGCGCTTGCCGCGAGCGAGCCGGAGCGCTTCCGGATCATCGATGGCTCCGGGTCAGTGGCCGATACCGATCGCGCGATTCGCGAGGTGGTTGCACCGCTCGTCGGCGGCGCTTGAACGTCAGGCGGGAGGTAACCCGTCCCGGCGGTCGTCGCCGGGCCAGAACGCGGCGACCAGGTTCCACGCCCCCCACGCCACCAACAGCCACGGCCACCCGGCGGAGACGAGCTCGCCCAGCGAGATATCGAGCTGCCCTGTGGTGCTGAGCAGCAGCACGACCCCGATGCCGACCGTCACCAGCGGCCACACGTAGCCCCACAGCCCTGGCCCCTGGCCCGCGGTGAGCAGCTGCGAGGCGACGCTCGCCAGGCCGGCAAGGATCACGAACAGCGGCCACGCGTCGCCCCACGTCCAGCCGAAGGCATCGCGCGCCAGGAAGATTGCGCCGACGCCGGCGATCCAGATGCCGGCGACAAGCATGCCGCCATCCGCGCGCCTCATCCGCATCCCTCCTCGGGGTTGAGGTCCAGGCTCGACGCATTGCCCTCCACCTGGAGGGTGACCGTGTCGCCCGGGCCTTGCCGCGTCCAGACCGTCCCATCGTGCCTGAGACCGAGATCGTCAAGGTTATGGCCGAACGTGATGTTCTCCTGGACCACGAGCCGCAGCTCGACGTCATCCGGCACGCACAGGTCGATCGAGCCGGCATTGGCCGACAGGTCACCGGTCATCGCCGCCTCGCCCAGGGTGATGCGCAGCGATCCGGCGTTGGTCGAGGCCGAGAGGCCGCCGAGCTCTGCCTCACCGGCACGGATGACCACCTCGCCGGCATTCGTCTCCACCTCTACGACGCCGAGCCGCGCGCGACCGAAGTCCAGCGTCGCCGAGCCGGCATTCGTCTGGACGTCGAGGCCGTCGATACCCTCATCGGGCAGTTCGACCTGCCATGCCTGTCGGCGATTGAATGGACCGTCGCCGCTGTCCAGCTCGAGGGAGTTCCCCGACGCGTCGACCCGTGGTGCCGTCCCGATATATGTGCCCTCGAACGCCCATCCGCTGCCTCCGCTCGCCAGGTCGAGGCGCCCGCAGTTGAGGGTGAGTCTCACCGATGCCGCTTCCTCGAAGGCCCCAGACTCGGACGTGGTGCTCGCAGCGGGACCGGTCACCGGCCCTGAGTCCCCGCAGTCGAAGAACGCGAAGCCGTTGCTGCCCCCGGCGAGCACCGTCCCGCCGATGATCCCGACTGCGAGCGCCGCCGCCGCGACGGCCACCGTCCCGGAGGCGCGCCGGAAGAGGATGAGAGCCAGGCCCGCGGCGATGAGGGCGACCGGCCACAGTTGCCAGGCATCGACCAGCGCAGCGGTCGGCACGATGCCCGCGCGCGCGGCAAGGGGAATGGCCCCCAGCAGGAGCAGGGTGATCCCCCAGAAGAGGTGCCCGCGTCTCGGTCGCATGCGGAACACAGGATGCGACACCGGCGCAAGTCGCGGCCATCCCTTCGCTCGCTGGCGTCGGTGGGCGATAATCCCCGCAGGCGCCCGTGCCCGCGGCGTCGCGAATGACCTCGGAGGAGCCGCCACCCCATGAAGCTCGTGACCGCGATCGTGCACAACGAGGACGCCGCCACGCTCGTCGACGCCCTGCTCGAGCGCGAGTATCGGGCCACCCGGCTGCACAGCTCCGGTGGCTTCCTCAAGCAGGGCAACGCGACCATCCTGGTCGGCGTGGAGGAGGACCAGGTGGATGATGTGCTCGGCATCATCAGCGCCAACTGTCACAGCCGGAAGCAGTTCGTGAACCCGATGCCGCCGATCATGGAGCCGGGCGAGTTCTACATGCCCTACCCGGTCGAGGTCGAGGTGGGCGGCGCCACCGTATTCGTCCTCCCCGTCGAGCGCTTCGAGCGCCTGTAGGCGCACCCGGTCGACCCATGGCAGACGCCTGGACCGATTGCCAGGCGCGCCTGGCGCGGACCGCGCCCGACGTGTCCGCCTGCTGGCAGGTCTTCGACTGGAGCCGAGCTGGCCTCGTCGCCCTGCGTCGCGAGCTGCGGCCGCGCGTGCACGATGGCGACGCTGTGCGCCTCCTCGCGCAGCAGGAGGCGGTGGCGGTCGAGCTTGCCGCCGTCCTCGATGTGCTCCCCGAGGCGGCCCTCCGCGCACCGGGCGGCGAGGAGGATTGGAACGTGGCGCAGGCATTCGCCCATACCACCGCTGCGCGCCGCTTCCTGGTGGCATGGGCGGCCCAGGACGTCGACGGCGCCTTCCGGGGCACCGAGCCCGCGAGTCACGCCATCGATTCCGGGTCCCCCGGATGCGACCCGCGAGGAGCTCCATGTGCTGCTCGAAAAGAGCCGCCGCTCCATGGCGCGCTCCGCGGAAGCGATCGCCGGCCACGAGACGGAGCGCTGCGGCATGGCGCATCCGCTCGTCGGCCACCTGCGCCACGGAGAGTGGCTCGCCTTCGTCGGGATCCACGACCTCATGCACCTCGAGCAGCTCCACCGTCTCGCTGCCGCGCATGGCTGAGCGGCCCGCGCCGCTGGTCCTGGTCGTCGACCCATCGCAGGCCGCGGCCGACGCGCCGTTCGGCTCGTATCGCGCCGTCGCCGCCACGGGGCAGCGCCTCCTCGCCGCGGAGCTGGCGGAGCGGCTCGGCGCGCGGGGAGCCGCGGTCGCCCCGCTGCTGCCGGTCACTCCCCCGGAGGGCAAGGCGTTCCACTGGGGCCGCTGGTTCGCTCCCGCGGCCCGCACCGCGCTCGGCCGGGGGAGCGTCGACGCGGTCGGCTACGCCGGCGCCGGGTCGCTGGCCATGGTGGCGGATGCCGCCCTCGACGACCTCCTCTCACCGATCGCCGGCGAGGTCGTCGCCAACAACCGCTGGAGCGCCGACGCGTTCGTGGTCGCCGGCGACCTCCACGCGGCGCTCGCCGCGCTCGAGGGGTGCCCCACCGACAACGCCGCCGTCCGCGCGCTGGAGGCCGCCGGCTTCGCCGTCCGTGACCTGGCGTCGACCCGCTGGTCGCGCTTCGACGTCGATACGCCACTCGACCTGGCCCTGCTGCGCGTCGCCACCGCCCTGCCTGAGGGACGCCGGCCCGCGGAGGCGGTGAGCCGCTTCCTGGCCATGGCCCAGCTCCCGGGTGGGCATGGTCTGGCCGTGCCGCGCCTCGAAGAGCTGGGCGCGGTGATCCGCGACCGCGGCGCGGAGCTGGTCGTGGCCGGGCGGCTCCCAACCGCCGCGCTCACCTTCCTCGAGACGGAGACGGCGTGCCGGGTGCGTGCCTTCGTCGAGGAGCGCGGCATGCGCTCGGCGCGCGACACGGGGCGGCCGCGCTCCCTCCTGGCGATGCTCATGATGCGCAGCTCCGCGGCCGACCTCGTGGCCCAGCTCGCGGCCCTGGGCGACGGCGTGGTGCTCGACTCGCGGGTCGTCATGGCCGCAATCGCGGGATCGGCCGACGCGGCCACCTGGCCGCCCGAGGAGGATCGCTTCGCCTCGGACTTCAACGACTCGACTCGGATCGGGACGTCGTGGCTGGCGGACCTGGCCGCCGCAGCAGCGGCGGCATCGGTGCCCGTGCTGCTCGGTGGCCACGCCCTCGTGAGCGACGGGATGCGCATCCTGGTCGGCGCCGCCTGGGCGGGGCGCTGAGACGCCGGGCGCGAGCACGAACTGCGCACGAGTCCCCTGCTAGACTGAGGCTGCTACTTCGACTATCAACCGGTGCTGGACGCATCGGTACATCAGCGACCTCGCCCCACAGGAAGTGGAGATGGACCAGACCGGGCTGATCTACGTCATCGGCTTCGCCTTCGCCGCCTCGACCTTCGTCTTCGGCACGATCCTGGCGGCCTGGGTGCTTTCGCACCGTCGGAAGCGCCCGCAGAAGGGGCTGCCGTACGAGTGCGGCATCGACACGATCGGCGACACGTGGAGCCGCTTCGGGCTTGCCTTCTACCTCTACGCCCTGCTCTTCGTGGCCTTCGACGTGGAGATCATCTTCGTGTACCTGTGGGCGGTCGTGGTCCGGGCGGTCAGCATCCCGGGCATCGTGATCCTGGGCGTCTTTCTGGGGATCCTGATGTTCGGCGAGCTCTACGCCTGGAAGAAGGGAGACCTGCGTTGGCAGTAACCGACGACGAGCGCACCCGGGCCGCTCACGAGCCGATCGTCATTCCCGACAACTCGAACGACCAGGCGCTGCTGGCACCGTTCCAGATGGAGGAGCACCCGCAGGGCGGCTTCCACGGCCTGCTCGAGGTGATCCCGACCAAGGCGGACTACGTTCTTGACCTGATCCGCGCCAACTCGCTGTGGCCGCTCCTCTCCGGCCTGTCGTGCTGCGCCATCGAGATGATGAGCACCGCCACCAGCAAGAACGACATTGACCGATTCGGGATGTTCCCGTTCCGCGCATCGCCGCGCCAGGCCGACGTGCTGATCGTCGCGGGCACGCTGACGACCAAGATGGCCGGCCCGCTGGTCCGCCTCTGGGAGCAGATGCCGGAGCCCAAGTGGTGCGTCGCCATGGGCACCTGCACCACGTCGGGGGGTCGCTTCAAGCGCTCGTACAGCGTCGTGCAGGGGGTCGATCGAGTCATGCCGGTGGACGTCTACGTGCCCGGCTGCCCGCCGCGTCCGGAGGGCCTGATCTACGGGATGATGAAGCTCCAGGAGCTGGTCAAGCAGCGCCGTGGGCACTGGCGAACGTACGTCGACCGCGGCCCGCAGCGCCTCAACTGGGAAGGAGACGTGCGCTGACCGCCCCAGCCTCCGCCGGCTCGCTGGTCCGCCTGCTCAACGAGCGCTTTCCGGACCTCGCAGCCAGCCTGTGGACCGACTCCGACACGGTTGAGCTGACGATCCCCGCTGAACGCAACGTGGAGGTCCTGCGGACGTTGCGTGACGACGCCGAGCTCGCCTTCTGGATGCTGGCCGATGCCGCCGCAGTCGACTATGGACCGGGCGTGCGCTTCGAGGTGGTCTACCACCTCCACTCAGACCGCCACCCGGCGTGGCTGCGGGTGCGCGCGACCGTCGATCGCACCGATCCGCGGATCCCGAGCATCACGGGCCTCTGGGAGGGCGCGATGTTCCACGAGCGCGAGATGTTCGACATGATGGGCATCGTCTTCGACGGCAACCGGGATCTGCGGCGCATCTACATGTCGCCCGACTACAAGTCCTTCCCGCAGCGCCGCGACTTTCTGCTGCCGGACGACGCCGCCGACTCCTCGGCGGCTGGCGTGAACCCACTCGAGCGACCCGAGACCTGGGACCTGACCCGCTTCGCGCAGCTCGGCCCGCTCAACCCGCTGGCGGCGTCGGGCGCGCCGACCGATGCGACCGCCGTGGTGGCCGATCCGGCGGGCCAGCAGCCGGAGCCGACGACCGTCGAGGCCGGCGCCACCGACGCCGACAAGAGCCGCCCGCGATGACCGCCACCGAGCCGCGCGAGACGCGCATTCCCGACCCGATCGACCTCGACGCTGCCGAAGAGGCCCGCCTGCGCTCCGCCGCCGGCATGCGCCCCGCCACCGAGAGCGAGCCGCGCGCCGAATACGCCGGGTTCGAGATGGTCGGCATCCCCGACCGCCCGCCGCAGACCGAGCGCGAGCGCGAGATGTACACCCTCGAAGAGGGCGAGATGCTCTTCAACATGGGGCCGCAGCACCCGTCCACGCACGGCGTCATGCGGCTGGTGGTCAAGGTGCGCGGCGAGGTCGTCACCGATCTCGACCCAGTGCTCGGCTACCTGCATCGCGGGATCGAGAAGCTGTGCGAGAACGCCACGTACACCACGGTGCTGACCTACGTGGACCCGATGGATTACCTCTCGACGATGCACAACGAGCACGCCCCCGCGCTCGCCTTCGAGAAGCTGTACGGCGTCCAGTCACCGCCGCGCGCCAACTACATCCGTGCGCTCGTGGTGGAGCTGAACCGGGTCTTCAGCCACGGCCTGATGATGGGATTCCTGGCGCTCGACATGGGCGGCATCACCCCGATTCTCTACAGCTTCATCAACCGCGACGAAATCGTGGACATGCTGTCGGCGATCTCGGGGCAGCGGATGCTCTTCAACTTCTTCCGCGTCGGCGGGGTCAACTGGGACACCAACGACGAATTCCTCTCGCGGCTCGGGACCTGGCACAGCAAGCAGCTCGAGAACCTGAAGGACAACGAAGCCCTCATCACCGAGAACGAGATCTTCAAGGCTCGCACCAAGGGGATGGGCATCCTGTCGGCTGAGCAGGCGATTCAGCTCGGCGTCACCGGGCCGAACCTGCGCGCGTCGGGCGTTCCGTTCGACGTGCGGAAGGCACGCCCGTATCCGCCATACGACGAACTGGAGTTCGACGTCATCACCCAATCCGACGGCGACGTCTACTCGCGCTACATCCAGCGAATTGCCGAGATCAAGCAGTCGATGCACCTGATCGAGCAGATCATGGACAAGATGCCGCACGGCCCGGTGCAGGCGCAGGTTCCCGGCATCATTCGCCCCAAGCCGGGCCGCGCCTACGCCGCCATCGAGAGCCCGCGCGGCCTGTACAGCGTCTACGCCATCAGCGACGGCGGGCCGAACCCGTTCCGCTTCCGGATGCGCGACCCGAGCTTCATCACCCTCCAGGCGGTCCCGAAGCTCATGCCCGGCAAGCTGTTGGCCGACACGATGGCCGTCATGGCCAGCTTCGACCCGGTGATGGGCGGGGTCGACAAGTAGATGGACTGGGAGCTGCTGCTGGGGATCGGCCGGTTCGTGCTGTCCACGACCCTGATCCTGCTGCTCACCGTGCCCACCGCGTTCATCATCATCCAGATGGAGATGAAGATCATCGCGCAGATGAACCTGCGCTTCGGTCCCAACCGCATCGGTCCGCGCGGCATCTTCCAGAGCACCATCCACGGCTTCAAGGTGCTCGCCAAGGAGGACCACATCCCCGACAAGGCGGACCGCGCGACCTTCACCATCGCGCCGTGGATGGTCTTCATGGCGGCGGCCATGAGCATGCTCGTCATCCCGTTCGCGCCCGGCGCCATCGCCGCCGACTTCAACATCGGGATCGTCTATTTCTTCGCCATCATCGGTCTGTCGGTGGTCGGCCTGCTCGTCGCCGGCTGGGCGAGCTACAACAAGTATTCGCTCCTCGGGGGGCTGCGCAGCGCGGCGCAGATGGTCAGCTACGAGATTCCGCTCACCCTCTCAGTCGTCGGCGCCGTCGTCCTCGCCGGGACGCTCAACTTCACCGAGCTTATCCACTGGCAGCGCGACCACGGCTGGCTGGTGCTGTGGCAGACCGTCGGATGGGGAATCTTCTACATCGCCTCCCTGGCGGAGATCAACCGCACCCCGTTCGACATGGTGGAGGCGGACTCGGAGATCGTCGCGGGGCCATTCACCGAGTACTCAGGAATGCGCTTCGGCTTCTTCTTCTTCGCCGAGTACGTGGCCCTCTTCATCATGAGCGCCATCATGGTCAGCCTCTTCTTCGGTGGCTGGCTGGCGCCGTGGCCGTTCCCCGCGGAGCTCGGGGGCTTCCTCGGCACCATCTACGGCATCTTCTGGTTCTTCCTGAAGACGTACTTTTTCGTCTTCGTCGCGGTCTGGATGCGGGCCACACTGCCGCGCGTACGGATCGACCAGCTCATGGGGATGGCCTGGAAGGTGCTCCTCCCACTGGCGCTGGTGAACCTGTTCGTGACGGCGCTCGCCGTCATCTGGCTGAACCTGTAACGGGCTGAGGATCGACGCGCGCATGGCAATCCCGGGCTCCGGCATCGCAAAGGGCATGGCGACCACGCTGCGGAACTTCTTCGCGCCCAAGGTCACGCGCCAGTACCCCGAGGAGCGACCCCACATCCCCGAGCGATGGCGTGGCCGGCTCGACCTGATCTACGACCCCCTGGGCGAGCACAAGTGCGAGGTCTGCTTCCAGTGCGCCCAGGTCTGTCCCGTCGAGGCCATCGACATGTCCGGCTTCGACTCGCAGGGGAACCGGATCCGATACGGCATGCCGGAGATCTATGACGAGCGCAAGGACGCCAACGCCTTCCGGCGCGCCGGGCTCCCCGCGCGACCGATGCGCAACGCGGTCCGCTGGGATGAGCCTGTCGACGCACCCGGCATCGAGGAGCTCATCGACGGCTTCGGCGGCCGCCCCGAGGCGCTGGTCGCCATCTTCGGCGCGATCCAGGAGCGCTACGGCTACCTCCCCGAGCGCGCCCTGCGCATCGTCAGCGACCGAATGAGCATCCACTGGGCGCAGGTCTTCGGTGCGGCCGGGATGGGCGGCTTCCGCCTGCTCCCCGCCGAGGGCCACCTGGTGACCGTCTGCACCTGCGCGGCGTGCCACTTCGCGGGCGGTGACGCGCTGCTCGCCGCCTTTGAGCGCGAGCTCGGCATCCGCCCGGGCGAGACGACGGCGGACGGCACATTCTCGCTGGCCACCGCGACCGATGTCGGGGCAGGCGCCCTGGCACCCGCCGTGCGCATCGACACGCTCGTCTACGGCCCGACCTCCGCCGAGCACGCTGGCCACCTCGTCGAGGAGCGGCGCCGGGCGCCGGTGAGCGCTTGACCGCGGCGCGCAATGGCGGCAACGGCCTCTCCGCCCAGATCCGCATCCTGCCCGGTGGCGAGAAGCGCCTGCTCACCGAGATCGGGCGCATCGACCCGACCACCATCGCCAGCTACACGGAGCACGGCGGCTACGCGGGCCTGACCCGTGCGGTCGAGCAGCTCGGCGCGGAGGGCACGCTCGACGAGATCGCCCGGGCGCGGCTGCGCGGCCGTGGCGGCGCCGGCTACCCGACCGCCGACAAGTGGCGCGCCGCCCGTGAGGCGGCCGGCGACCGACGGATCGTGGTCGCCAACCTGATGAGCAGCGACCCCACCGCCCTCGGTGACCGGGCACTGGCCGAGGGGAATCCGCACCTGATCGTGGAGGGCCTGGTGATCGCCGCCTTCGCTACCGGTGCGTCGGAGGGCGTGATCGCGGTCCGCCGCGACTGGCCGATGGCCATCGAGCGGCTGCGCACCGCGATCGCGGAGGCGACCGCGCAGCGACTGGCCGGCTATCTCGTGCTGGGCACCGACTTCAGCGTCCAGCTCTCCGTCTGGGAGGGCTCGACGTCGCTCGTCCACGGCGAGGAGACCGCGCTGCTGGCGGCCATCGAGGGCGACCGCGGCATGCCGGTCATCCGGCCACCCTACCCCACCGAGCGCGGCCTCAACGGCCAGCCAACGGTGGTCCAGAACGGTGAAACCCTCGCCCACGCGGCCTGGATCCTCAACCACTCGGCGGAGGCGTTCTCCGGGGTGGGGACCGAGGCCAGCCCGGGGACCAAGCTCGTCACCGTGCTCGGCAAGCTGGGCGAGCCTGGCCTCATCGAGATTCCGCTGGGCACCCCGCTCCTCGACCTGCTCGGCCAGGCGGGCGCGGCTCGCGGCCTGACCAAGGCGCTCTTCGTGGGCGGACCGGCGGGGGGTGCCATCGAGGCGGGGTCGCTCGACAAGGTCACCTACGACTTCGAGTCCCTCGCCGATGCGGGCGCCACCATCGGCTCCGGCAGCATCCTGGTGACCGATGCGACGACCTGCATGGTCGCCACCGCTCGCTTCTTCCTCGACTTCAGTGCCAAGGAGGCGTGCGGCAAGGCTGTACCGTGCCGCATCGGCACCCTGCGCCTGGTCGAAACCCTGGATCGCATCCTTGCCGCCACTCCGCGGCCGGGCGACTTCGATCTGCTGCGCGCCCTGTCGCGCAAGATGAGCGACACCGCACTCTGCCACCTCGAGGCGCGCGCGCCGGGCCCGATGCTCACCACCCTCGAGCGCTTCGACGACGAATAC
The DNA here is from genome assembly GCA_963781555.1 of uncultured Chloroflexia bacterium. Classification (GTDB taxonomy): domain Bacteria; phylum Chloroflexota; class Limnocylindria; order QHBO01; family QHBO01; genus JAICQM01. The sequence continues at coordinate 66,698 of CAWAGB010000008.1, forward strand.
ACCGCTCACGCCGAGCGTGGCGTGTGCCTGGCGGGGGCCTGCGCCCCGCTCGACGTGGCACCCCTGCTGGCCCCGGCCGGCGGCACGCCCGCATGAACCGCCCCGCATCGGTACGATAACGACGATGGCATTCGGCACGACGAACGGACACAACGGTCACGGCGACCCCAGGATCGGCCCCGGCTCGGACGGGGTCGATGACTACACGCCGCTGTGGCCCATGGTGCCCGGCACGCGGAAGATGGCGGTAACCATCAACGGCACCCAGGTCGAGGCTGAGGAGGGCCAGACCATCCTCCAGGCGTGCCGCGTACTGGGCATCGATGTCCCGACCCTGTGCTACGAGCCCAAGCTGGCCGCCTACGGGGCGTGCCGCATCTGCGTCGTCGAGGTTGAGGGCCAGGAGAACACCCCCATCAGCTGCGGGACGCAGATCGAAGAGGGCATGGTCATCACGACCCATTCGGAGCGGCTCATCGAGAACCGCCGGATGGTCCTCGAGCTCATCTTCAGCGACCACGACGCGTACTGCCTGCCGCCCTGCCAGTTCAAGTGCCCCACCCGGGTCGACATCCCCGGCTACCTGAAGCAGAACAGCCTCGGCAACTGGGAGGAGGCGACGCGGATCCTGAAGCGCTCGCTGCCGTTCCCCGCCATCCTGGGCCGTGTCTGCCCGGCACCCTGCGAGACCCACTGCCGGCGCGAGGAAGTCGATACCGCGATCGCCATCCGCGACTCGCACCGCTACTGCGCCGACCGCGTCCTCGAGGTGGATGCCCCCGCCCCCATCCCGTGGCCAAAAGAGCCCGACACCGGGCGCCGGGTGGCGGTCATCGGCGCCGGCCCGGCGGGCATGAGCGTGGCGTATTACCTCCAGCTGCGCGGCCACCACTGCGACGTCTTCGAGGCGGAGCCGGAGCAGGGCGGCATGCTGCGCTACGGGATCCCCGAGTACCGCCTTCCCAAGGCCTGGATGGACCGCGAGCTGAACCACGTCTGGGAGCTCGGCGCCACCCTCAAGCCGAACATGCGCCTGGGTCGCGACTTCCACGTGGCCGACCTCCTGGAGCAGGGCTACGACGCGGTGTACGTGGGCATCGGCTGCTACAAGTCCAACGAGCTCGGCATCCCCGGCGAGGACGCGGACGGGATGGTCAACGCGCTCGAGAACCTCTACAACTCGACCCGTGGCGTCGAGGTGCCGGCGCTCGAGGGAGCGCGGGTCGTGGTCATCGGCGGCGGATTCACCGCCATCGACTGCACGCGCACCAGCGTCCGCCAGGGCGCCGCCGAGGTGACGCTCGTCTACCGCCGCGATCTCAAGGACATGCCTGCCCAGGACGAGGTCCACGAGGCGATCGAAGAGGGCGCGCGCGTCATCTTCCAGGCCGCTCCCACCCGCATGGTCACCGACAAGAGCAACAAGGTCACCGGCGTCGAATTCCAGCGCATGAAGCTCGGCGAGCCGGACGACAAGGGCCGCCGCCGCCCCGAGCCGATGCCGGGCACCGAGTTCGTGGTCGAGTGCGACACCGTACTGGGCGCCATTGGCCAGGGACCGGAGCTGTCGTGGATCGACAGCGAGCCGGAGGAGATCCGGTCGAAGCTGGTCGTCAGCCGCCGGGGCACCCTGGAGAGCGAGGAGCACATCTTCCGCACCGACGTGCCGAAGGTCTTCGCCAGCGGCGACGTGCGCACCGGGGCCGCGACCGTGGTCGAGGCCATCGGCGAGGGACGCCGCGCTTCGTACGCAATCGATTATTGGCTGCGCGGCCAGGACCTCGACGATCCCCAGGTCCGGCGCATCGTCACCGAGCCGCAGCCCAACTTCCTGACCATCGTGCCGTTCACGGACGACGTGAAGGAGCCGCGGGCGGTGATGGGCAAGAAGGACGCGGAGGAGCGGCGCGGCAGCTTCGGCGAGTACGAGTACGGCTATACCCACGACCAGGCGATGAGCGAGGCGTCGCGGTGCCTGCAGTGCACCTGCGAGGCGATCGGCCACTGCGACCTGCGCGAGGCGGCCATCGAGTACGAGACCACCCTCAACATGGCGATCGACGAGCGGAGCATCCAGGACAACCCGTACGTCGGTGTCAACCACGGCTACGGCCGCGACGAGACCCACTCCTTCATCTTGCGCGACTACTCGCGCTGCATCGACTGCGGCCGTTGCGCGCAGGTCTGCAAGGAGGTGGTCGGCGCCGGCTGCTACGACTTCATCGGCAAGGGCTTCGATTCGCTCGTCACCACCGCCGACTTCGTGAGCCTCAACGAGACGCCGTGCGTCTCCTGCGGCCGCTGCGCGGAGACGTGCCCGGTCGGTGCGCTCATGCCGCGCCCGCGCGTGCTGGAGACGTACCAGCTCGACGTGAGCCGCTGCATCTTCTGCGGCATCTGCGCTGACGCCTGCCCGTACGACGCCCTGCGCTGCGGGCCCGAGTTCGAGTTCAGCGAGTACCAGCGCGATCTGCCGATGCTCGACATCCTCGAGATGAGCGATCGGGAGCGCCCAACCCGCTGAGGCGGGCTCCGACACGCTCGCTACGCTAGAATCGGAGGCGTGGCTCGGCAAGGCCGGGCCGCATCGAGCGCTCGAACCACTCGTTGCAACGGGAGCCTCCGACCCTGGATATCTCTGGCGTCCTCTTCGTCGTGCTCGCCATCGGCGTGCTGGGAGGTGGAGTGGCCGTCGTCACGCTGCGCAACATCATCCACAGCGCCGTGGCGATGATGGTCTGCTTCGGCTCGCTGGCGGGCATGTACGCCATGCTCGGCGCACCGATCGTCGCCGCGGCACAGGTGCTCATCTACCTCGGCGCGATCAGCGTCCTGATCCTGTTTGCGATCATGCTGACGCAGGCCGGCGACGCCAACCTGCCCGCCCCCTTCCAGCGCCAGGGACCCATCGCCCTGGTCGTGGCCGCGGTCATCGCCGTGCTCGTGGGCTGGGCCGGGCTGAGCACCGACTGGGGACTCGCCGCGCAGGCGGTGGCAGTCAACCTGGAGGCGCTGGCGACCGCCCTCTTCGAGCACTACGCGCTGCCGTTCGAGCTGATCAGCCTCCTGCTGCTGGCCGCCATCATCGGTGCCATCTACCTGGCCCGGCGTCCCGAAGAGGACGAGCGGGGCCACTGATGGGCATCGGCGCGTACCTCGTCGTCTCGACCCTGCTGTTCGCCATCGGTGCGTTCGGCTTCCTGGCGCGGCGCAACGCGATCCTGATGCTCATCTCGATCGAGCTGATGCTCAACGCGGTCAACCTCAGCCTGGTGGCCTTCAACGCCTTTCAGCCCGGCGGCTCGCTCAACGGCGCGGTGTTCAGCCTCATGGTCATGGCCATCGCGGCCGCCGAGGCGACCGTGGGCCTCGCGCTTGTCATCGCCATCATCCGCACTCGTCAGACGCCCGAAGTCGACGAGTACGACGACCTGAAGGACTGAGCGACCGATGGAGCTGTGGATCGCGCTCATCCCCGCGCTGCCGCTGGCGGGCTTCCTGGCCGCCTACCTGCTCGGCCCGCGCCTCGACCACGTGCCGCTGCACGGCCACGGTCACGGCCACGGCGACGAGGGCCACGGGACGGAGGGCCCCGGGACGCACGATGCGCATGACGGGCACGATGTCGACGACAGCGCGTTCCGCAGCGTCCCCTCCGAAGAGGAGCAGCGCGCCACATCGCCGCATGCCGGTCACGCAGACGACCTGGCCAACGCGGAGGGCGCCGATGGCGTGATCCCGGCCGACATGGCGGACGGCCTCGGCCAGGCCGGCCACGTCGCCCCGGGCGCGGCGCAGCCGCGCTATCGGTCCTGGATGATCCCGACCTTGCTGGTGGCGATCTCGTGGGCGATCAGCATGGTCGTCTTCGTGAACGTCATCTTCGGCGGCCACGAGTACCACGTGACCCTCTACGAGTGGATCGCGTCCGGCGACTTCAAGATCGAGATCGCCTTCTTCGTCGACCAGCTGACGGCGATGCTGCTCCTGGTGGTCAGCACCGTCGGGCTGCTGGTCCATGTCTACAGCATCGGCTACATGCACGGCGACCGGGGCTTCTGGCGCTTCTTCGCCTACCTGAACCTGTTCATGTTCAGCATGCTGCTGCTCATCCTGGGCGACAACTTCCTGATGCTGTACGTCGGCTGGGAGGCGGTGGGCCTGTGCAGCTACCTGCTCATCGGGTTCTGGTACAAGAAGCCCTCCGCGGCAGGGGCGGCCAAGAAGGCATTCGTCGTCAACCGGGTCGGCGACTTCGGGTTCGGGCTCGGGATCATGATGATCTGGACGCTGCTCGGAACCCTCTCCTTCACCGAGGTCTTCGAGGGCATCGGCGGCCTCCCGGAGTGGCAGGTCACGATCATCGCCCTCCTCCTCTTCGCCGGCGCGGTCGGCAAGAGCGCGCAGTTTCCGCTCCACGTCTGGCTGCCGGACGCCATGGAGGGCCCGACGCCGGTCAGCGCGCTCATCCACGCCGCGACGATGGTCAACGCCGGCGTCTACATGGTGGCCCGCGCCAATCCGATCTTCGCCCACTCCGAGGTCGCGATGTGGGTGGTCGCGAGTATCGGCGTCTTCACCGCCATCTTCGCGGCAGCCATCGCGCTGACGCAGAACGACATCAAGAAGGTGCTCGCCTACTCGACGGTGAGCCAGCTGGCCTACATGTTCTTCGCATTGGGCATCGGGGCGTGGGTGGCCGCCATCTTCCACCTCGTCAGCCACGGATTCTTCAAGGGCCTGCTGTTCATGGGCTCCGGATCGGTCATCCACGGGGCCGGCGGCGAGCAGGACATGCGCTTCATGGGCGGCCTGCGTTCGAAAATGACGATTACCTACTGGACCATGCTGATCGGCTCATTGGCGCTGTCGGGAATCCCGATCTTCGCCGGCTTCTTCAGCAAGGACGAGATCCTGGCCGAGTCGTTCAACCGCGGCTACCTCCTCTTCTACGTGGTGGGGATCGTCGTCGCGGCCATGACCGCCTTCTACACGTTCCGCATGATGTTCATGACCTTCTGGGGGGAGTGGCGCGGACCGAAGGCGGTGTGGGACCACATCCACGAGTCGGCTGCGACCATGACCGCGCCGCTCCTGATCCTCTCCGTGCCGACCGTGCTGGCAGGCCTGCTGCTCGGCATCCCGCCGGAGAGCGGGGCGATCCACGGCTGGCTCGAGCACGTCTTCGCCGAGGCGGAGGAGGCGCACGCCGGCGTCCTGCCGGGATCGATCCTGGGCAACGCGCTGGAGCACGGTGAGCACCATGGCTTCGAGCTGTTCGGGATCGGCGGGCTGCTGCTGCTGGTCGGCGCCACGGTCGGGGTGCTCGGCATCCTGCTCGCCTACCGCTGGTACGTCCGCGACCCGCAGGCGCCCGCCCGCTTCGTGTCGCGCATCCCGCTCGGGTTCGGGCCGGGGATGTACCGCGCCAGCCTGAACAAGTACTACGTCGACGACCTCTACGGCCTCGCCTTCGCCCGCGGCGGCGTGCTGGTCAGCAACGCGCTGTGGTGGTTCGACGCCAAGATCGTCGATGGCGCGGTCAACGGCGCCGGGTGGGTCGCGCAGCGCCTGGGCGGCGGGCTGCGGCGCACGCAGACCGGCCGGGTCAACAACTACGGCCTCGGCATCGCCGGCGGGCTGGTGCTCGTCCTCATCGCGTACCTGGTCATTCGATGATGGGGAGTGACGTGGCGGCCTCGCGTATCTACGGTATATCCGAAGCTATCAGCGGCAGCGACAGCGGCCCGCGACATGCCACCGGCAGCGGTTATCCCTCGTGACCGCCGTGCCCGTCCTGAGCCTCGTCGTGTTCCTCCCGGTGGTGGGCGTCGTGGCGCTGCTCCTCGTTCCGGGCCACAACCACCGTCTCATCCGCTGGGTGGCGCTGATCGCCGCGCTCGCCAGCCTCGGCGCCAGCCTGGCCCTGCTCGGCTACCAGACCGGTGGCGACGAATTCCAGTACCGCGAGTCCCTCGACTGGATCCCGTCGTTCGGCATCCGATACGACCTGGGGGTCGACGGCATGAGCATGGTCCTCGTGCTCCTCACCACGGTCCTCTCGGTCGTCGCCATCCGCTACTCGTGGGAGCCGATCCAGACGAGGGTCAAGGAGTACTACGTCGCCATGCTGCTGCTGATGGTCGGCATGCTCGGCGTGTTCGTTTCCCTGGACCTCTTCCTGTTCTACGTCTTCTGGGAGATCAGCCTCATCCCGATGTACCTGGTGATCGGGATCTGGGGTGGGCCGCGGCGCATCTACGCCACGGTCAAGTTCGTGATCTACACCATGGTCGGCTCGCTGCTGATGCTGGTCGCGATCCTGGCGGTCGCCATCGCCCACGCCTCGGCAGGCACCGAGTTCACGTTCAGCTACGAGGCGCTGCGCGCCGGTGGCAGCGCGTACCCCGAGCTGCTCCAGGCGCTCGCCTTCGGCGCCTTCTTCCTTGCCTTCGCCATCAAGGTACCGATGTGGCCGTTCCACACCTGGCTCCCCGACGCCCACGTCGAGGCGCCCACCGCCGGCTCGATCATCCTGGCCGGGGTGCTGCTCAAGCTCGGCGGCTACGGCTTCCTGCGCTTCGCCATCCCGCTGCTGCCCGATGCGGCCCGCGAGTTCGCGCCGATCATCATCTGGCTCAGCGTCATCGCCATCCTGTACGGCGCACTGGTGGCCATGGTGCAGCCCGACATGAAGAAGCTGGTCGCGTACTCGAGCGTCAGCCACATGGGCTTCGTCATGCTCGGCGCGTTCGTCTTCAACATGCAGGGCATGCAGGGCGCGATCTACCAGATGGTCGCCCACGGCGTGACCACCGGCGCGCTCTTCCTCCTGGTCGGCGTCATCTACGAGCAGACCCACGATCGCCAGATCGCGCACATGGGCGGCCTCAACGCGCGGATCCCGCGCTACGCGGCGATGTTCGGCCTCTTCACCTTTGCCAGCATCGGTCTGCCCGGCCTGGCCGGCTTCGTCGGCGAGTTCCTGGTGATCCTGGGCGCCTTCCAGTACTCGTGGCTCGTCGCCGGCATCACCATGCTCGTCGTGATCGCCAGCGCGGTCTACATGCTGTGGATGTTCCAGCGCGTGTTCTTCACCGTCCCGTCGGACTGGATGCGCGGCTTCTGGCCGGCGTTGCGTGACATGAACCGCGGGGAGTGGATCTCGCTGACGCCACTCGTCATCCTGGTCGTGGCCCTGGGCGTCTTCCCGGGTCCCATCCTCCAAGCCATCGAGGCGCCCGTCGAACGCATCCTGGATGCGGTCTCGGCGTCCGGCGGCCTCGCCATCCTGCCCTGGTGACGGACTGACCGATGACGCCCACCGACTACGCCAACGACCTGTTCACGCTCTACCCGGAGCTGATCCTGACCGTCACCGCCCTGGTGGTGCTCACTGCAGACCTGTTCCTGTCGCGGCGCGCCAAGTGGCTGCTCACCCCGCTCACGGTCATCGGGCTGCTGTTCACCGGCATCGGTTGCCTGATGGTGTGGGGCGTCAACGACACCGTGTTCAACGGCTTCTACCGCGTGGACGACCTCGCGGTCGTGTTCAAGGGGGCGTCGGTCGTCATCGGTCTGCTGGCGGTGCTCTTCGTTCCGTCGTTCCTGCGCCAGCGCAACCTGCCGCTCGGCGAGCACAACGTGATCCTGTGCTTCGCGCTGCTCGGCATGTTCACCCTCGCCTCGTCGGCCGATCTGATCACCCTGTTCATCGGCCTGGAGCTGATGACGATGCCCAGCTACATCCTGACCGGCTTCCACAAGACGGACCGATACAGCAACGAGGGCGGTCTCAAGTACTTCCTGCTCGGCAGCTTCGCCAGCGCGATCCTGCTGTTCGGCATCGCCTGGACCTTCGGGATCACCGGTACCACCAGCATCTCCGGGATCGCCCAGGCGCTCAGTGGGCAATCGATGACCGCGGCACACGTGGTGGCGATCACGATGCTCACGGTGGGCGCTACGTTCAAGGCGGCGGCGGTGCCGTTCCACTTCTGGACGCCTGACGCCTACCAGGGGGCCCCCACTCCCATCACCGGCTTCCTCTCGACCGGGCCCAAGCTCGGCGCGTTCGCGCTGCTGGTCAGGATCTTCGCCGAGGCGCTGGCCCCGCTGCGCTCTGAGTGGCTGATCGTCATCAGCGTCCTGGCGGTGCTCACCATGACCGGCGGCAACGTGGTGGCGCTGATGCAGACCAACGTGAAGCGCATGCTCGCCTACTCGAGCATCGCCCACACCGGCTACATCCTCGCCGCGCTGGCCGCCTTCGGGGCCGCAACCTCGCCGGAGATCCAGCGCCAGGGGATCGAGGCGATCCTCTTCTACGTCCTCGGCTACGCGGTGATGAACTTCGCTGCCTTCGCGGTGGTCGGGATGCTGCAGCGCGACCCGCGCCGCTTCGGCGGCCTCGGCTCGTTCGCCGGCCTCGCCTCGCGCGCACCGGGCCTGGCGGCGGCCATGACTGTCCTCATCCTGAGCCTCACCGGCATCCCGCCCACGGTGGGCTTCTTTGCCAAGTACTACGTCCTGATCGCGACCGTCGATGCCGGCCTGATCTGGCTGGCGGTGGCGGTCGTGCTCAACGCCGCGCTGGCCGCGTTCTACTACCTGCGGGTGGTTGTCTACATGTACATGCGCGAGCCGGAGGCCGATGCCGCCCCCATCGATGATTCGGCGACGAGCATGCTCGGCCTCATCCTGGCCGTGGGTGGCGTCCTGGCGCTCGGGATCCTGCCCAGCGCCATCGTCCAGATCCTGAGGGCGTCGGCCGGCAGCCTGCTCTAGCCCTCATGCCTCGCCAGAAGACCGAACCCCCCGCCGACGAGCTGTTGGCCGATGCCGCCCGTCGCCTGCTCGGCGACCGCCGGCTGCTGATCGCCACCAACCGCGGGCCGGTGTCATTCATTGCCGCCGCCGACGGGTCGGTGCGCCCCCGGCGCGGGTCGGGCGGCCTGGTCACAGCGCTGGGCCAGGTGGCGCGCCACGTGCCGCTGACCTGGATCGCGGCCGCGATGGGGGAGGGGGACCGACGCGCGGCGGCCGACCCGAAGCTGATCGACCGTTCCGTCGCCGATCCGCGATTGCGGCTGCGCCTGATGTCAGTGGAACGCAACGTGTACGAGGCGGCGTACAACGTCATCGCCAACCCCCTCCTCTGGTTCCTCCAGCACCAGATGTGGAACCTGCCCGAGCGACCGATCATCGACGCGGCGACCATGCGTGCCTGGGACCGCGGGTACGTACCCCTCAATGAGGCCTTCGGCAAGGCCGTGCTGCGACAGGTGGCGCGGGGGGATCGCGAGCCGCGGATCATGCTTCACGACTACCACCTCTACCTGGCCGCGCGGACGATCCGCGAGGCGCGCCCGAAGGCGCTGCTCAGCCACTTCACCCACATCCCGTGGCCACCCTCATCGATCTGGCAGGTGATGGCGCCGCAGATTCGCGAGTCGATCGTGGCGGGGCTGGCGGCCAACGACGTGGTCGGCTTCCACACGGCGCGCTACGCGCATAACTTCCTGCGGACCGCCGAGTCCTTCCTGCCCGGCGCCACGGTCGACTACGAGAGCGCAACCGTGACCCTGGCCGACGGCCACGTGGCGCACGCCCGCCACTATCCCATCAGCATCGATGTCGAGGCGACGCGCCGGATCGCCACCTCGCAGCGTGCGCGGCGACGCGCCGACCAGCTGCTGCGCCGCGCGCGCGGCAAGGTCCTGGTGCGCGTAGACCGTCTCGAGCCCTCCAAGAACCTGCTGCGCGGCTTCGCCGCCTTCGAGGCGCTGCTGCAGCGCTACCCGCGCTACCGCGGCGAGGTCACCTTTCTCGCATTCCTGGTTCCCTCTCGCACCGGGCTCCGCGAGTACGGTCACTACGCGCGCCAGGTGCAGGCCACCATCGACCGCATCAACGCGCGCTTCTCACGACATGGCCACCGCCCGATCCAGATCTTCTACGAGAACGACTACGCGCAGGCACTCGCCGGACTCTCAATCGCGGACGTCGTCCTCGTCAACCCGCTGGTCGACGGCATGAACCTCGTCGCCAAGGAAGCCGCGGTGGTCAGCGAACGAGACGCGGTCCTCGTGCTCTCGGAGACGGCCGGCGCGTTCGACCAGATGGCGGACGGCGTGCTGCCGGTGGCGCCGGCCGACGCGGTCGGAACCGCGGACGCGCTGCGAACCGCCCTGGAGATGCCGGCCGCCGAGCGAGCCGAGCGGCTGGCGCGCCTGCGAGCCGGCGTCGAGGCGGAGGACATCAGCTGGTGGCTCCGCAACCAGCTCACCGATCTCGCGGAGATCGGAAAGCAACGGCCTGCGCGTCGCCGGCGCGTTAAACGCTGAGCAGCGTCTCGAGCATCCACACGACGGCATTCGGATCCGCCAGCGTGGCGTCCGCGGCTGCCATCACTTCGGGAGGGACCTCGCCGTGGCCGCCGACCGCCAGGATCGCGGCGGTCAAGCCCTGCGATGCCCTCAGTTCGGCGGCGGCGCGGAACATGTCGAGGTCGGTGACATCGTCGCCCAGCACGATCAGCCCGCGCAGGGCGTGACGTGCGACGAGCTCGCGCACCGCAGTGCCCTTGTCGCCGACGCCTGCCGGGCGAAGCTCGATGCTCATCCGCCCCTCCCGCACGTCGATGCCCGGATGCGGCGCGGCAGCGAGGGCGGCGAGGAGCGTCTCGCGGGCGGCTTCAGGATCTGCCGCCATCCGGTAGTGGATCGTCCCCGACAGCCCCTTGTGATCGAGCGTGACCCGCGGGTCGCCGAGTGCATCGCGGGCCGCTGCCATCAGCCTGTCGAGCGCGTCCGAGATCCACTCCAGGCCCGGAGCCGGGATCGCGTCGCGGGCACCCGGCTCGAGCCACTCCAGCCCATGGTTGCCGACCACCAGCAGCTCCGGCATGCCGGACACCACGCGCGCATCATGTGCTCCGCGACCGGTCACGATCCCGGTCACCGCGAGTCGACCGGCCAGGGCGTGCAGCGCCGCCTCTCCACGCTGGGCCATGCGAGCGGTGGCGGGGTCGGCAACGATGGGTGAGAGCGTGCCGTCGAAGTCGCTGAGGAGCCCGGCCGGCGTTGCGGCGATCGCCGCGCGCGCGAGGCGCAGCGCGTCGACGGGCGGGGGGTCCGTCATATGTCTAGACTCGGCGGCGTGAGGCGCATCTTCTCGGCCGGCACCATGGTGCCGCTGCTCCTGGCTCTGGTGGGGGTGGCCCTCATCATCGCAGCCCAGCTTGACCTCGGTGAGCCGGTCGCGTCGAGCCTTCCGCCGATCCCGGATCCCTCCCGCACCCCGGTGGCCACCTCCACCATGTCGCCGCGCGCCTCATCGTCCGCCTCGGCGATCCCCACCCCCGTGCCGAGCTTCGGGTCCACCGCCGACGCGGTGCAGCTGCAGATCGCGTCGGTCGGCATCAACGTCAAGGTCTTCCAGTCCGGCACGGCCGGCAATGACGACTTTCCCGGCCTCGACGGCGCATACATCATTCGCAACTCGTCGCAACCGGGGCGCGGCACCAATGCCTACATCATCGCCCACGCGCGCCAGGAGCCGATCCCGCTCTTCAAGAGCCTGTGGAACGTGCAGCTCGGAGCGGAGGTGCGCATCCTCATGTCGGACGGTGACGTGCTGCGATACCGCGTCACCGAAGTGCGCCCTAACATCCCGTGCCCCGACGATCGCGAGCCACCCATGCCGGTCGACCAGGAGCCGCTCGCGCTGCGCTACGCCCCCGGCGATTGCGCGTACGGCGCGTCGTGGTCACAGCCGACCGACCACGAGCGCCTGACGCTCCAGACGAGCCAGGGCTTCAATCGCAACTGGGGCGAGTTCATCGTCATAGCCGACCCGATCTACGAGTGATGCGCATCGGTCGTTGAGCGGCCGCCGAGCAGCAGGGCGGGGACGATCGCCAGCACCGCGACCCCCAGCGCGATCGCCAGGATCAGCTGCAGCACTCCCGCCGCCTGGCCCTTCGACCATGTCTCCAGCACGCTCACCAGCTCGAGGCTGGCCCGCGGGTCGACACCCACGAACTCCGGGCGTCCCAGCTCCCGCACCAGGACGTCGCGGCGCACCGGATCGTTGATCAGCTGCGTCAGCTCGTCGATGCGGTTCTGGCCGATGCTGGTCAGGATCGCGAGACCCACGCTCATCCCGATCGTCCGGGTGATCTGGAGCATCGCGCTCGCGACCCCGTAGGCCGATGCACCGGCCGCCTCGACCGCGGCGGTGGCCCGCGGACTCACCGTCAGCCCGAATCCGGCGCCGTAGATCGCGAGGTCGCGGGCCAGCGTGTCCATTCCCGTGCCGGTCGACCAGCCGAGGGCCAGCACCAGGCCGGCGATGCTCGCCAGGACCCCCAACAGGGTGGTGAGGCGCTCACCGATGAGCGCGCTGACGAGGCCGCCGATGAGCGCGCCGACGGCGATCGCCGCCGTCAGGGCGGTGAGGGCGGTGGCGGCCTGTCCATCGGTCCCGAACAGCACCCGGTTGACGAACACCGGCCCACCGATGATGGCAGTCGCCAGCGTGTAGCCGGTGAGCAGGCTCACTCCGTTGGCCGCAGCGAAACGGCGGTCGGCGAAGAGGCGCGGATCGACCAGCGGATGCCGCCGGCGCAGCTCGAAGAGGACGAACGCGATGCCCGCCACGACGCTCAGCGCCAGCGCACCGAGCACGAGCGGATCGAGCCAGCCATGCGCGCCGGAGAGCGTCAGGCCGGCGACCAGGGCGACCAGAGCCACGCTCACCAGCAGGGCGCCGAGGAGGTCGATGCCGCCGCGCACCCGAGGCGTCTCGACGCCGCCCGCGATCACGTAGATCAGCAGCAGGGCGACGATCCCGACCGGCACGTTGAGGAAGAAGATCCACTGCCAGGCGGCGAGGTCGATGCCGGGCAGCGGCAGGTTGACGTGCTGCAGGACCCAGGCGCCGTAGGCCGGGCCGATCGCCATGCCGATGAACGTGGCTGCCCCCTCCACGCCCAGGGCTGCCGATCGTTGGCGGCCGGAGAACAGGTGGCTGGCGAGCGCCATCGAGAGCGGCACCAGCGCGCCGCCACCGAGGCCCTGCACGATGCGCGCGGCGATCAGCCACTCCATGCCGGTCTCGGGGCCGGCGAAGCGTGCGGCACCGGCGCCGGCGCTGCCGAGGCAGAAGAGGAGGAGGGCGACGATGTACAGCCGCCGCGCCCCCCACAGGTCCGCTCCGCGGCCGGCGAGCGGCATGGCCACCACGTAGGCGAGAAGATAGGCGTTGACGATCCAGCTGGCGCGGCCCAGGTCCGCCCAGCCACCGAAGTCAGCCACGATCGACGGCAGGGCGATGGCCACCACCATCAGCTCCGCGCCACCCAGGAAGACGCCGAGCGAGGCGGTGATCAGGGCCGCCCACGCGGCGACCGGGTGCATGTGCAGCCCGTCCGCCGGCCGGTCGCTCACAGGTCGACCCGGCTGAAGGCGGCGAGCGCCAGGACGAGCACGGCGGCGGCCAGGCCGAGCGACATGCCCGCCGAGCGCAGGCTATCGGCGAACGGGCCGCGCCCGAGGTGGAACGTGGCGAGGCTAACGAAGCCTCCCCCAGGAACCACCTCGACAGGCAACGCAGCGATCGCGCCGACGAGCCATGCCGCAACGATCACGACCGTCACCGGCACCGCCCAGCGCGGTGGCAGGAGCGTCCCCGCCAGCAGTCCGAGCGCCACGCCAACCACCCCGCACGCGAGGCAGGCGGCAATCGCTCCCGTGAAGGCCAGTGCCTGCTCTGCCCCGACCTGCCCATTGGCCAGCAGCGAGAGCCACGCGATCAGGCCGGAGAGCGCCCCGCCAACCACCAGGACAGCCGCGCCGACCGCGAACCATGCGACCAGCAGCGCAGCCCGGGGCGCGGTCCGGCTCACCAGCCAGCCGCTGAAGCCGCGCGAGCGGTCGGACGCGAAGGCGCCAGCCACCACGCCGGCGACGAGTGCCAGGGCGACGGCAAGTGCGGTCGCGTACCACGCCGCGACCGGCGGTGCGGCCGCGACCAGCGGTCCGCGCGCGCTCCCCGTGAAGGCGCTCACGGTCAGTGCGACCCCGCCGCTGGCGAGCAGGACGGCGAGGCTGCCAAGGAGCCGGAAGCTCGTCCACAGCTCAAGGGTGGCGAGGCGCGCCAGGGTCACGGTGGCGGTCACTGGGCCGCGGGCGATGCGGCAGTGTCCGACGTGGCCGGGATGGAAACACGACCTGCGACCGCCGCCAGGGCCTCCAGCCCCCGCATCGAGACCGGCAGCCCGCGGCGCTCAAGATCGCTCACCGGTGCATGAAGCACGCACCGCCCGTCCCTGAGCAGGGCCACCTGGTTGACATGCCGAGCCTCACTCGCCGGAAGGCGGCTGGCCAGCAGGATCGTGGTGCGTCGCGGCACGGCGCTCAGCAGCTCCGTGCGATCATCGGCGCTGAGGGATCGCAGGGGCTCGTCGAGGAGCAGGACCTCGGGCTGGCCGACCATCGCGGCGGCGAACGCGGTTCGCTCGGCAAAGGCCGTGCCGCCACGTCGGAGCGGCCGATCGGGACCCGGGCCGTGGTACAGCCCGTAGCGACCTATGGCCCCTTCGACGAGATCGTGCCGCTCCTGGCGGTCATATCCGAGGAGGCCGGCGGCCAGGTCGAGCGCCTCGCGCGGCGACATCCAGCCGGGCAGCGCCCCTCCAGGGCCGAGATACGTCACGCGGCGGCGCCATCCACCGCGCTCCGGATCAGCGGTCTCGAGCCCGGCGAGGCGGATGGAGCCGCTGTCCGCGCGTGCCAGGCCGGCGAGGATGCGGAGCAGCAGGGAGGCGGCGTCATGGGGTTGTGAAGCGACCAGCACGCGCGCGCCGACTGAAACGGCCAGGGTGGCCCCGTCGAGCACGCGACGGCGCCCCACTGAACGATGCACATCGCGCAGCATCACCGCGCGCGGTCGCAGCTGGCGGACCGATCGCGAGGCCCACAGCGCGTCGGGCGTGGAGGCGGTCACGAGGGGCACGGTAGCACGGCGCATACCCACCCTTGACTTGGGCGGGGCGGGTCCCGTAGCATAAGCAACTGCTTACATAAACACTTGTTTGATAAAGAGTTGCTTTTGTATGACCCTCTCCGGCGAGCGCGAGGAGCGCGATCTCCGACGCCTGCGCACCCTCTACCGCGCCCTGGGTGACGAGACGCGCCTGCGCGTGATCGCCATCCTGGCCGAGTCCGGGTCGATGCCGGTCGGGCAGCTCTCGCTCCGCGTCGGGCTCTCCCAGCCGCTCATCAGCTGGCACCTGCGCATCCTGCGCCTGGCCGGCGTCATCGAGACCCGCAAGCAGGGCCGCGAGACGCTGTGCGCCCTGCGCACCGCGGCCTTCGAGGAGCTGCATGAGCTCGAGGCGCGCCTCATCAGCGGCACCAGCGGGATGGGGGTTGCGCCCGCCGTGACCGGCGAGGTCGCCGATGTCGGCTAGCCACTCCCGCGCCCACGACCTCGCCCGCGGCGACTCGCTCGTCCCGGCGTGGGTCAAGCAGGCAGCCCGCGCGATCCTCAACCCGATCGTGCGTGGCGCGCTGGCCGTGGGCCTGACGGCCAACTCGATTACCGTCCTTGGCCTGCTCGTCACGCTGGTGGCGGCCGTCATCATCGGCAGCGGCTACCTCCTCGCCGGCGCCGCGATCCTGCTCGCCGGATCGGTGCTCGACGCGGTTGACGGCGCGATCGCGCGCGCCCACGGGGGCGGGACCGCCTTTGGCAGCTTCCTCGACTCGACGCTGGACCGCGCCGGCGAGGCGATCCTGTACGCGGGCGTCGCCGCCTTCCTGCTGCGGACCCTGGACGAGCCGCTCCTCCCCCTCATCGGGGTGATGGTGGCGCTCGGGGGGTCGTTCATGGTGAGCTATGCCCATGCGCGTGCGCAGGGCATCGGGCTCGAGGCGGCGGTCGGGCTGGCGCCCCGTACCGAGCGCCTCGTGATCATCATCGCCGGCATCGTGCTGGCAGGCTTCGGATGGCTGCCGGGCCTGCTCGGTGCCATCGGTCTGGTTGCCATCCTCGCGGTGGTGACCGCGTTCCAGCGCATTCGACACGTGTACCGCCTCACGGAGACTGCGGCGGCGCATACGACCAACACCAAGGAGGCTGAGGATCAGCGTGGCTAACGGAAACGGCAAGACGGCGACCAACGGCAACGGCAGGGCGCATCGGTCCAGCGATGGCAAGGTGCGCGTCGCGATCGTGGGGGTTGGCAACTGCGCGAGCAGCCTCGTGCAGGGACGGACCTACTACGCGGATGCCAAGCCGGGCGACTTCATCCCGGGGCTGATGCACGTCGACCTGGGTGGCTATCACGTGCGCGATATCGAGTTCGTGGCCGCGTTCGACGTGGACAAGGAGAAGGTCGGCACGGACCTCTCGGAGGCGATCTTCGCCGGCCAGAACAACACCTACAAGTTCGCCGACGTGCCGCACCTGGGCGTGCCGGTCGAGCGCGGCATGACCCATGACGGCCTCGGCAAGTACCTGTCGCAGGTCATCGAGAAGGCGCCCGGTCCCACGGCCGACATCGTCGGCATCCTCAAGGACCGCAAGGTCGACGTCATGGTCAGCTACCTGCCGGTCGGCAGCGAGCTCGCGACCAAGTGGTACGCCGAGCAGGCGATCCAGGCGGGCGTCGCCTTCGTCAACGCCATCCCGGTGTTCATCGGTCGGGAGCCGTACTGGCAGCGCCGCTTCGCGGAGGCAGGCCTCCCGGTGATCGGTGATGACATCAAGAGCCAGGTCGGCGCGACGATCACCCACCGCGTCCTGACCCGCCTCTTCATGGATCGCGGGGTGCGCATCGACCGCACCTACCAGCTGAACTTCGGCGGCAACACCGACTTCCTCAACATGCTGGAGCGCGAACGCCTCGAGTCGAAGAAGATCAGCAAGACCAACGCGGTCACCAGCATGATCGACTACGAGATCGGCGACGACGACGTTCACGTCGGCCCCTCCGACTACGTGCCGTGGCTCAAGGACCGCAAGTGGTGCCACATCCGGATGGAGGGCACCACCTTCGGCGACGTGCCCCTCAACCTGGAGCTCAAGCTCGAGGTTTGGGACTCCCCCAACTCGGCCGGCGTCATCACCGATGCCATCCGCTGCGCGAAGCTGGGACTCGACCGCGGCCTGGCCGGTACGCTGGTGGCTCCGAGCTCGTATTTCATGAAGAGCCCGCCCATGCAGATCCACGACGACATCGCCTACAACCGGGTCGAGGCGTTCATCCGCGGCGAGGACAACGAGACCCTCGTCGGCACGGAGAAGCCGGCAAAGCGCACGCTGCGCAAGCTGGCGGAGCCGAAGCGGCCACGGGCGAAGGCCGCTGCCGGCGCCTCCTGAGGCCTTGGCCGCCTCGACCGGAACGGCGGACCGCACCGACGCGTCGGTCCGCCGCAGCACCCCGCCGACGCAGGAGCGCAAGCGCGAACGCCTGACGTACTGGGCGTACCGGGCTGCCGAGCGCCTGATCGGGGCTATGCCGCGCGGCCTGGTGCTGCCGATCGCGTCGGCCGCGGGCAACGCGGCGTACGACCTGTCCGGCGCCAAGCAGCAACTGATCCACACCAACCTCGGCCACGCGCTGGGACTGCCGGCGGACGATCCACGGGTCGCGCGCGCGGCGCGCGCCGCCTTCCGCAACTACGCCAAGTACCTCGTCGACGTGATGCGCTTCCCCTCGCTGACCGATGCCGACGCCGAGCGGCTCGTGGCCATCGAGAACGTCGACATCCTCGAGCAGGCCCGCGCCGGCGGCACCGGCGTGCTGGTGTGCACCGTCCATGTCGGCGGCATGGACATGATCGGCCCGGGCCTGAAGCGCGCCGGCGAGCAGCTCCACGTGGTGGCCGACGACACGACCTACGGCCGTCTCTACGACCACCTCAAGCAGGTCCGCTCCTCGCACGGCTTCGAGCTCATCGGGTGGCGCAACCTGCGCGCGCTGTTCAAGGTCCTGCGCAACGGGGGCAACCTGGTCCTCTTCTGCGACGGTGGCTACCGCCCCGGTGACGTGCCGGTCGAGTTCCTCGGCCAGGCGACCACCTTCCCCGCCGGCCCGGCGACGCTCTCCGCGCGATCCGGCGCGCCGATGGTGCCGGTGTGGGCACGGCGCACCGCCGACGACACCTTCGTGGCGCGCGGGCTGCCCATGATCCGCGCCGCCAGCGACGACCCGCCCGAGCTGTACCGCGCCACCCAGGCACTCGCCGACGCCCTTGGCGCGGTCGTGGCCGAGGACCCTGCGCAGTGGTACATGTTCCGGCCCGTCTGGCCCCAGACCGATGCCGATCGCGCGGCCGCGGCGGCCGCGCTGGATCGGGCGCGCCGAGGCGAGGACTGGACGAGGCGCGAGCCGTCCGCGTGATGCGCTCCCTTGCCCTGCGTGCCGGGCTCAATGCCGGCGAGCTGGTGGCCCGGCGGCTGCCGGCACGCGCCGCGTACTGGCTCGCCGACCAGCTCGGACGTGCCTGGTACCGCCGTGCCGGCGGACGCCGCGAGCTGGTGGCCGAGGGTCTCCGCCGGATCTCCGCCTTCACCGGCCGGCCGACCTCCGGTCCCGCCTTCCGGCGCCTGGTGGAGGCCTCGTTCGTCGCCTATGCCCGGTACTACCTGGAGGTGCTGCGCGCCCCGCACTACGACCCGGCGCGCGTCCATGAGCACGTCTCGGTCGACGACTGGGAGCATTTCGGGCCGATCTTCCGCGCCGGCGCGGTGGTGGCGCTCCCACACCTGGGCAACTTCGAGCCATTCGGCTTCTTCGTGGAGGCCGAGCGCGTCACCGGCGTGGCACCCGTCGAGGAGACCGAGCCGCCGGAGCTGTACGACTTCCTCCGCTCCCGGCGTGCCGCCGGGCACGGCATGCGCGTGGTGCCCGTGTCGCGCGCACGGCGGCCGATGATCGAGGCATTGCGCAGCGGGGAGATCGCGGCCCTGGTAGCGGATCGCGACCTGGACGGCGACGGCATCCCGGTCGAGATGTTCGGCCATCCGACCACGCTGCCCGCCGGCCCTGCCACCCTGGCGGTGCTCACCGAGCGGCCGCTCATCGTGGCCCGTTCGCTGCGCGTCGGTCCGGACCGCTTCCGGGCACGGGTCTGGCTGCTCGACACTGCGCCCCGCGAGGGCGAGGAGCGCCGCGACCGGGTAACCCGCATCACGCGCGACATCGCCGCCCATTTCGAGGCCGCCATCGCCGAGGCGCCGGAGCAGTGGTGGGCGATCTTCCAGCCCTTCTGGACGGACCAGCGCCCATGACCGCCACGGTCTCCCCCGCCCGCGTCAACGGCGCGCGCACCCCGCGCGGCGGCGGGCCGCGCGGCAAGGCGGATATGCACCTGCACACCCTCTGGTCGGACGGCACCGCGGCCGTCGCCGACCTGCTGGCGTGGGTCGAGCTGCGGACCGACCTCGACGTCATCGCCATCACCGATCACGAACGGATCGACGGCGCGCAGCACGCCCTCGAGCTCCATGCCGAGCGGGGCTACTCCTTCGACCTGGTCGTCGGGGAGGAGATCACCACCCGGCGCGGGCACCTGCTGGCCCTCTTCCTCGAGCGCCGGGTGCCTGCCCTGCGTCCGCTGGGCGAGTCGCTGGCCGCCGTCCACGAGCAGGGCGGACTGGCCATCGCGGCGCACCCACTGGCACCGCTGACGCCATCGCTGGGGAGCCGCTCCCTGCGCGCCGCGCACGCCGCATCGGATCCTGCGCGTCGCCTGGATGGGATCGAGCTCATGAACCCCTCGGCTGCGGGACGGTCGCGAGCGGGCGCCCGTGAGCGGATGAACGCCGAGCTCCTCAACCTGCCGGGCGTCGGCAACAGCGACGCTCACGTGCTCGAGGCGGTCGGCACCGCGTGGACGTGGTTCGACGGGGTGAGCGCCACCGACTATCGCGCGGCGCTCGCCGCCGGCACCACCGAGCCGGCGGGCAGCTACTGGAGCAGCTGGCACAACGTGAGCGTCTACGGCCGCCAGCTCGTCGCCAAGGGACGGCACCTGCGGCATACTCTGCGACCCACAGGAGAGTGGCGATGACGCAGCTCGAGGCGCCGACCCAGGTGGCCGCCCGTCCGGTGCCGGACCCGAGGGGCATGCTCAAGATCGGGATCGTGAGCCCGTACGGCTACCCGCACCCCGGCGGGGTGAACGACCACGTACGCAACCAGTACGAGCAGCTGCGCGAGCTCGGCCACGACGTGTGGATCATCACCAGCAAGTACGGACGCCAGACGGAGAACGAGGGCCACATCCTGCGGCTCGGCACCGGGTGGGCGTTCCCCGCCAACGGGAGCGTGGGACGCGTGACGCTGGGCCTCCGCTTCAAGGCCGAGGCGCGCGAGATCCTGGCGGCCCATCGGTTCGACGTGCTGCACTTCCACGAGCCGTTCGTGCCGTTCCTCTCGCCGACCCTGCTCGAGGCCTCGGAGGCCGAGGCATCGGGGACCATCAACGTCGCCACCTTCCACGCCTTCGGCGGCTTCAGCCCCAGCTACTGGGTCGGACGGCGCTTCGCCGGTCCGCTGGCCAAGATGCTCGACGGCCGCATCGCCGTCTCCGGCGCCGCGCGGCACTTCATCAGCCGCTACTTCCCGGGCGACTACGAGATCATCCCGAACGGGGTCGATCTCGACCTGTACGCCTCGGCCGAGCCGTTCGACGAGCTCCGCGACGGCACGCTCAACATCCTCTTCGTCGGCCGCTTCGAGGAGCGCAAGGGCCTCATCCACCTCCTGAAGGCCTACCATCGCCTCCGCAAGCGGAAGGTTGACGCCCGGCTGCTCGTGATCGGGGCGGGCTCGAAATCGCGCGAGTATCGCCGGTTCATCGGTCTGCGGGGAATCCGCGACGTCGAGTTCCTGGGGCGCGTCAACGACACCGACAAGGCGCGCTACTTCGCGTCGGCCGACATCTTCTGCGCGCCGAACACCGGCCAGGAGAGCTTCGGCATCGTGCTGCTGGAGGCGATGGCCGCCGGCGTGCCGATCGTGGCCAGCGACATCCATGGGTTCAAGAACGTCGTGCAGCGCAACGTCCAGGCGCTGCTCGTGGAGCCGAAGAATCCGCGCGCCCTGGCAGCGGCGCTATATGCGCTGGCCCGTGACCCTGAGCTGCGGCATGAGATGGGCGAGGCTGGACGCGCCAAGGCACCCGAGTACAGCTGGCCGAGCGTCACCGCCCGCATCGTCGACTACTACCACGAGGTCCGCGCGCGCACCGGCGTCAATCCGATTCCGCGTCCCGAGTAGCGAGATCCGGCAGGCGGCGCCGGTAGCTGAGCTCGCGTCCCGCTGACGGTGAAGCCGGCTCGCTCGTAGATGCCCAAGGGCGCCGCTCGGGTTCTCCGCGTCGACGGTCAGGATGGCGCCCGGCAGGCCGCGATCGCGCAGACCGCGCAGTGCGCAAGCGACCAGCGCCGCACCGATCCCCCGCCGGCGCCAGGGACGACGCCTCGCTCAAGCGGTGAGGTCCAAGGGGCGCCGGTAGGCGCGGCTGCGCCGCTCGACCTCGAAGCCGATGGCCTCGTATACGCCAAGGGCACCGGTTGGGTTGGCGGCATCCACCCCCAGCGACGCGCTGGTGAACCCCAGCTGCGCCGCGCCACGCAGTGCGTCCGCCACGAGGGCGCGGGCCAGCCCAGGCTGCCGCCACGGGCGCCGGACGCTGACGCCATCCACCAGGATCCGTTGCGCGCCCGTGCTCCTCGTTGTAGGCGGTGAGCTCCATGACCATGACCACGCCTGCGACCTCGTCGCCGTCCCACGCCACCCGCCACAGCTCCGGTCGGAAGTCGGTACCGGTGAAGAAGCGCTCGAAGGCCTGGTCCGATTCGTCGATCCCGCCCCAGTGGTCACGGAACGCCTCGACGTCCGCGTCGAAGATGGTCCGATGGTCGGCCGGCACCACCGGCCGCACCTCCAGCCCTACCGGCATCGGCATGTCCGGGATGGCGTCCAGGGTCGGCCGCACCATGTCGAAGAAGTAGCGCGCCACCTCGAACGCCGCGCCCTCCAGCAGGGCGATCGTTCCCGGTGCCGTGTCGGTCGACGAGGCATGCAGCAGGACCGGCCGGACATCCTCGCTCAGCTCGCTGCGCGCTCGCTCGCGGGCGCGAGCCTCGTTGTGCGCCAGAAGCGCGGTGCCGATGCCGCGGCGCCGGACATCCGGATGCACTGCCCCATGACCGCGTACACCTGCGTCCCGTCCGAGTCGGGTGCGTGACGCACGTCTGCCCAGCCGACAAGGCGGCCGTCGTGCTCGACGAGCACCTCGTCGAGCTGCGGGTCCCAGCCGAGTCGCGTGCTCGTACCAGTTCCGCACCCTGCCAGATCGAGCCGGAAGCTCTGCCCGTCGGCGCGAGCCACGTCGTTGAACACTTCGACGATAGCCCGGCGTAGTCGTCGGGCAGCCGGGGGCGGCGGAACGCGAGGCCGGGCAGCTCCGGCGCGCCGGCGACGTGCACCCGTTCGCCGTTCATGACGGCGTCCAGGATCCGGCGCAGGCAGACGTCACGGGTCGCCACGACGAAGCCCGCACGCTCGTACACCCCGAGCGCGCCGGTCGGGTTCTCCGCATCCACGCCCAGGATGGCGCTCGTCATGCCGCGTTCGCGCAGGACAACCAGCGAGCGCGCCACGAGCGCCGCAGCCAGCCCGCGGCGACGCCACGGGCGGCGAACGAAGACCGATTCGAGCCAGCCGCGACGGACGCCGAGCTGCTGGTTCTCCGACACGTTGATCCCATTCAGCACGCCACCGGCGATCTCATCGCCATCCCACGCCACCACGTAGAGCGTCGGGTCGAAGTTCGGCTCCCTGAGCCACTCCTCGAATGCCTCGTCGGAACCGTCGAAGCCGCCCCAGTGATCGAGGAACGCCTCGGTGTCGGCGGCCCACAGCTGCTTCAGCAGCTCCCGTCCCGCCACCGGTCGCAGCTCCAATCCGTCGGGGAGGGGCGGCACGTCCACGTCGTCCAGCGTCGGGCGCACCATCTCGAAGCCCCAGCGCACCGGCGCGTAGCCGCGGCGCTCGAACGGCTCGCGGCGCCACGCCTGCTCGTCGCCGACGAACGTGGACTGGGTCCTCGGCCGGCCGATCTCGCCGTGGGCATGCGCCACCTCCGCGGCACGCACCTCGAGCGCGTCGAGCAGCGGGTCCATCGCCTCGTGGCCGTCCGGCGCGGCGAAGACGAAGAAGCGGTGCTCGCGTAGGCCATCCGTGGTGTCGACCCACGCATGCCGCCCGTAGGCGACGGTGCGATCGCCCATCCGGCCCAGCACGAGGTCGCGCGCCGGATCCATGTGCGCGGAGGCATGCGCGTACCAGGCGGTCAGGTGCTCGACGCTGCGGCGCTCGAGCAGCCCGTCCGCCTCGGCCATGGCGTTGAACACGTCGACCATGCCCGGGATGTCCCCGGGTCCGGCGTAGCGCTCGACGGTGAGCGTCCCGATGCCGGTCACGAGCTCGCGTCCATCAGGCGTCGGTACGCCCGCGAGCGGCGATGCACCTCGAAGCCGGCCCGCTCGTACAGCCCCAGCGCGCCCGACGGGTTCTCGCTGTCGACGCCGAGCATGGCCTCCTCCATCCCGGCCTCGCGGAGCCGCACCAGCGCCCGCGCGACGAGCGCCGAGGCCAGGCCGCGGCGACGCCATGGGCGGCGGACGAAGACGCCGTCCAGCCATCCGCGCTTGCGGCCGAATGCCTCGTTCTCGTCCGCGTAGATGGTGTTGATCACGGCGCCCGCGATCTGGTCGCCATCCCAGCCCACGACCCACAGCGACGGATCCTGGTCCGTGTCCGCCAGGGAGCGCTCGAACGCCCCGTCGGACCCGTCGAAGCCGCCCCAGTGATCACCGGTGAAGGCTTCCACGTCGGCGTCCCACATGCGGCGTCGGCTCTCGCGGTCGCTGCCGATCGGGCGCACCTCCAGGCCTTCCGGCATCGGTGGCAGCGTCACGTCCTCCAGGTTGGGGCGACGCATGTCGAAGAAGAAGCGCGAGGTCTCGTAGCCGGCGCGCTCGAAGAGGCGCCGCTTTCGCTCGCGCGCTTCGCCCAGCCACGTCCCGGTCGACATCGGCCGCTCGGTGGTCACGGCCGGATGGCCGGCCGCGTGCTGCTCCTGCCAGGCGAGCAGGTTGCGGCCGATGCCGCGGCCCTGCCAGTCGGGATGCACGTAGCCGCCCAGGCGGAATTCGCGGAATCCCTCGGTGGTGTCGACCCATTCGACCCAGCCGTAGCCGACCAGGGTGCCGTCGACCTCGGCGAGGACGACGTCGCGCGCCGGGTCGAAGCCGGTGCTGGCGTAGCCGAGCCAGTTCTCGAGCTCCGCGGTGGCCACGTGGTCGTCGAGGCCGTCGAAGGCATTGACGGCATTGGCGATCACCGCCATCTCGGCGGCGGGCGCGGTGCCGCGGTCGTTGACGCGGAGCGCCAGGCCGGCCACGGTCGGCGCGTCGAGTCGCGACGCAAGGGTCATCGGTTCGTCTCCATCAGGGGGGTGATGATGGCGCGGCGGGCTGCGCCGCGCCATCGGTCAGGTGAGCCGTGCTGCGGCTGCCGTTCCATCGGTCCAGTGGTTCCTCCGGTTGGCATCATCCGACTCGCTTCAGCTTTCCGGTTCGCTTCGCGTACTGCTCGGCGCGGGCGAAGAGCCAGATCCCCAGCGGGATCAGGACAACGCCCATCACGACCAGCGGCCACACGTCGTGCAGCACGCTGGCGACGCCGGCGCCGTCGATCAGGCCCGCTCGCACGCCGTCCAGGACGTACGTGGCGGGGCTGAAGATCGAGAGCACCTGCATCCAGTCCGGCAGCGCCGTCACGGGGTAGTAGACCCCGCTGATCAGCAGCAGCACCGACTGCAGGACGAAGGTCATCTGCGCCCCACGCTCGACGTACATGAGCGGCAGGATGGCGGTCATGATCCCGATCCCGATGAACGAGAAGGATCCGAGCACCATGAACACCGCCGCGGTCACGAAGTTGGCGTGGGCCAGGTCGAGCTCGAAGAAGAGCGCGAGCACGGCGAGCACGACCACGGTGTGGACGAACCCGTAGATGATCGCGTACAGCGTCGAGCCGAGCATCTGCGCGTAGCGCCGCACGGGGGCCATGAAGGTGTACTCCAGGGTCCCCTCCCAGCGTTCCCAGGCGACCGTTTCGGCGATGAAGCTGAATACGACCGACAGGTAGTTCCAGAAGACGGCACCAATGACCAGCGTCAGCAGGAGGCGGGGATCCCCCTCGTTGCTGCCGATGAGCGACACGGCGAGCGCGCCGGCCACGGCATACACGAGGAACGCGGCTTCCCAGCCCCAGTAGCGCTTGGTGAGGTTGAAGTTCCGCTCGACGAAGGCGTAGCTCGCCTTCAGCTCGCGGGTCATCAGTGACATTGGGTGACTCCTGTCGGTGGCGGGTGATGCCGACCCGACTCCCTGCGGTTACAGGGAGCGGGCCGGCCGGAGGCTGGGCTCCGCCGCCAGACGCTGGCCCATGCGGACCAGCTGGCGACCTACCCAGCGTCGCACGGTGCGACGGTTGGACCGATGAATCCGAAGGGCCTGGATCTCGTTGCGCAGCTGCGCAACGCGCGCATCGTTGACGCTCGCCAGGTCCTGCGGCATCGGCAGGCTATTCAGCACGGTTCTCACCTCCCTTCTTCTCGTTAGTCGTCGTCGTCGTCCTTGTCGTCGTCACCGATGTCGTCGTCGAGCGACTTTCCGGTGTAGGTCATGAACACGCTCTCCAGCGTGGCCGGCAGCCCTCGCTGCTCGGCGACCATGGTCTTCAGGGCGTCCGCGGTGTCCTCCACCACGACCTTCCCGTCGTTGATGATCGATATCCGGTCGCAGAGCCGCTCCGCCTCGTCCAGGTCGTGCGTGGTGAGCACGATGGTGGCGTCATGCGAGTCGCGCAGCTCCTCGATGAAGCTCTGCACGTCCAGCTTCGACCGCGGGTCGAGGCCGGTCGTCGGCTCGTCCAGCAGCAGCAGCGTTGGGCTCGTCAGCAGCGCCCGCGCGATGGCGACCTTCTGCTGCATGCCGCGGCTCATCTGCTCCAGCGGACGACCCAGGCGCTTGGCACCGATTCCCAGCCGCGCCAGGATCTCGATGGCCTGCTGGCGCGCGACCTTGGCGTCCATCCCGTAGAGGCGGGCCGCGTAGGTCAGGTTCTCGTGGGGCGACAGCTTCTTGAAGAAGGCCGCATCCACGCTCACCCGGTTGATGACGCGCTTGACGGCCATCTCCTCGCGCTCGATGTCGTGGCCGAACACCTCGACCCGACCCGCATCCAGCGTCAGCAGGGTGCTGAAGAGCCGGATGAGCGTCGACTTGCCGCTCCCGTTGGCGCCCAGGATCCCGTAGATCTCGCCGCGACCGATCCGGAGGCTGACGTCGTCGACGGCCACCACCGGCTTCCGCTTGCGACCCACGATGAACCGCTTGGTGACGTGCTCCGCCAGGAGCGCCGGCACCCCGTCGACCTCGACCGGGTGCAGGCGCGCGCGGCGCTGCGCCATCGGCATGCTCAGCTCAGGCTGGACGGGTTGCGTCTTCGGTTGTTCCAGCAGGCCGGTCATGGCGTGCTCCTCGTTACGGTGTGCTCGATGTCGTTGGGGCTGCTCCGCGGTGGACATGAAACGAGCCGCGGTCCCTCTCTGGGATCACGGCTCCTGTTCGCTGATGCCGATTGGGGCATCAAAAAACCGTGGTCCCGATCCGGGCCCACGGCTCGTGGCTCTGGTGGCGGCCTTGGCCGCCGCTCCTCAGCTCGAGGTGGGCACAGATCTCCCGTTCACCGGGCCGCTCTTGGGCGGTGTCCGGCGCGCGGTCGAGGCGCTGTTCGGGAGGTTCATGGCCGTTGGACTGTCTCCAGGTACATCGAGTGAAATCGGTCCGTCATCGTTGCCGGGCCGCGCGCAGGCGGAGCCGGGGTTGGGTGACGAGGCGGCAGTCTACGCCGCCCGATATCTCGATGTCAAGGTGATGGACCGACGTGCGAGAATCGATGCATGCATGGACGGCTGACCCGCTCGCGGCGCGAGCGGATGATCGGTGGGGTGGCCGGTGGGATGGGCCAGTACCTGGGCGTGGACCCGACCTGGATGCGCATCGCCTGGGTGGTGATCGGCTTCGCGACCAACGGCGCGGGGATCCTCGTCTACCTGCTCCTGATGTTCGTCATCCCGGAAGAGGACCGGACCGATATCGCCGCCAAGCCGGCGGGTAGCGCAGACCCCGCCTCGCCGCCCGTAGGCTCGCGCAGCCTGAACATCCCCCCGATCGACTCAGGCCAGGGGGCCCTCATCGTCGGCGGGATCCTCGTCGCGGTCGGGGCGTGGGCCCTCATCGGCCAGTACGTCGACCTCGACTGGCGACGGATCTGGCCCATCGGTCTGGTCATCGCCGGGCTGCTCGTCATCGTCGCGTCGATCGCCCGCCGCCGCTAGGAAGCTCCCCATAAGCGACCGCCCCACCAGGGCGAAGGCCACGATCCCCAGCGAGGCGGCCACGCCGACCGCCAGCTTGAACGTGTCGGCGCCCAGCAGGTCGGCCCGCGTGCCCTTCGGCGGGTCCGGGAACACGAAGCCGTAGTTCCAGGGCGGCAGGGCGCGGGCGGCGTTGATGTACCAGTCCGGCATGGCGAGCGCCGAGTTCAGCGGCCAGGTGAGCAGGAATGCTGCGCCCACCGCGGCCAGGAAGGCGATACCGAACGGCCGCCACTCCCAGCGCTCGAGGAGCTCATCGACCGCGTACGCAACCGCCACCATGGCGAAGACGAGCGCGGTCAGGTAGTGGTACATGAAGCTGGCGCGCTCGATCCGGGTCCACGGGAAGAACTGGAAGCCGAAGGCCAGGACGATCAGCACCAGGGCCAGGGAGCGCCGCCGCCAGGCCATGATGGCCGCGAAGACGAGCGCCGGGATGCCAGCCCAGACCAGCACCTGGTTGCCGTGGTTGTAGATGGCGGCGTAGCTGCGGTCGTCGTAGCCGTGGCCGTAGAACCAGGTCGGCTTCAGGTCGAGCGGCCAGCTCCACCACGGCGACGAGCTGGGGTGGCCGGCCTGGAGGCCGAAGTGGTAGCCGAACATCTGGGCGTGCAGCTCGTCCAGCGACCAGGCGTAGCCCGGACCCAGGTGCTCTGTGGTGATCCCGTGGCCCAGCGCCAGGTAGGGGATGTAGCTGAGGAAGTAGACCGTCAACGGCACGATCACCAGGCACGCCGCGATCCACGGCCACGAGAAGCCGCCCATCTCGGCGGGCGCCCACCAGCGCGCGTCGCTCGCCGGCGCGCGCAGGGAGCGGAATGCCCGTGCGGCAATCAGCACGCCCGCGACCCCGAGCATGACCCACGCGGGCCACGCCGCCTGCGCGCCGCGCAGGAAGAAGGCGAAGACCATCTCCACCGCATCCGTCGGGGCGCGGCCCTCGACGCCGTTGTAGGCGACCGCGAAGGCCATGCCGATGCCGCCCAGCACGAGCCCCGAGGCCGGCAGTGCCAGCAGGTCGTCGAAGGAGATGCGCACCGGCCATCGCCACAGGATGACCAGTGCCACGCCGACGATCACCCCGCAGGTGATGACGAACGGCCACGGCGCCCCGCTGCCCGCGGCCACCAGCACGAGGCCCATCCCGGCTGCGAGGAGGAGCCGCCCCAGCGGAGAGCGAGTGAAGACGAGGACCAGCAGGCCGGCGAGGGCATAGAAGCCGACCCATTTCGTCGAGGCCGCCAGACCGATGAGCACGCCGACCAGTGGCAGCGCCCACCACGCGCTGCGCGCCCAGCGGCCGGACCAGATCTGCCAGAAGAGGAGGTATGCGGCGACGATGAAGGTCGCCACGAAGATGTCGTTCATGGCGATGCGGCTCATCACGTAGCTCATCCCGTCGATGGCCACGAAGGCGGCCGCCATGATCGCGATGCGGCGGCGGCCGAACATCGTGGCCGCCAGCAGGTAGATGAGCCCGACCAGGATGCTGCCGAATATGATCCCCGACAGCCGCCACGCCGGCGCGTTGCCGCGTGTCTCGACGCTCACCAGCTGGGCGGTGCCGTCCGTGCCGGGCGCGGTGCTGACGAGGACGTCGGCGTTGTCGTCGCCCGGCGCGGTATCCACCGCGTCCACCGCCACCGCCAGCGGCTCGCCGGGAAGGGCGGTGGTGTCCCACGCGGCAAGGCCGGAGCGCAGGCGGGCGCTGCTGGCGTCCCACTCGCCGTGGGGTGAGACGGTCCACAGCTCCGCGGCGCCGGTGCCGTCGGCGACGCCTGCCACGTAGACAAGGTTCGCCACCGGCTGCCAGGCCATGACCCGGCCCGCACCGGGTAACGGGGCCGTCCCGACCTTGTTGAGCTTGTTGTCCCAGACCGCCACCCCGCCGCCAGTCGCCGGGTGCACCCCTGCCACCGCGGGGAGCGGCCCGGTGAGGATCCACACCTGGCGGTCGTCGCCGTTGCCCTGGATCATGATCGGCCCGACCGGCCCTGCCAGCTCCGGCACGAGCGCCTCGTGGTCCGCGACCTCGAGGGTGTCGGCGTTCAGCGCCACCACGTTTGCGTCGCCGGGCACGGTGGCCAGCACGTAGGGGTCGCCATCCTCCCCGGAGCCGGGGAGATACGCCACCCCGCCACTCTGCAGCTCGCTGGTGGCGGCCAGCGTGGTCCCGTCCGGATCCAGGCGCGCGATGCCATCTGCGCCACGGGCGAGGATGGTGGCGCCGTCGGCCGAGACGTCGAGCTGTGCCACGGACGAGAAGCCGGTGCTCCATCGGTCTGCCGTGGGCGGTGGTGCCCGCGGGCCGGTCTGGGTCAGGAATGTCGCAAGGTCGTAGGCGACGACCTCGCCCGCGTCGGATCGCCCGACCAGCAGCCGCACCGCGGTGTCGTCGTAGGCGATGGCGCTGACCGGGCCGTCCGCGCTCCAGCGGCTGACCTCGGTGCCGTCGAGCGCGTCGCGGGCGACGATCTGCCCGCCGTCCAGGGTGAACGCCACCGAGCGCTGACGCGACTGCGAGGCGCGCGGCGGCGCCACGGCGAGCCCCGGGCTGGGGGCATTCAGCGCTGTCGTGGCGCGCACCTGGTTCGGGTCCGAGATGACCATACCGCCGGCGATGAGGTACTTGGCGAGCATCGGATGGGTCCACTCGTAGGTGTCCTCGGTCCAGCCCTCGTTCCAGTCGGCCAGCCACTCCATCGCCGAGCGCGCGTGGTAGATCTCGTCGAAGTGGTAGCCCTGCGGCACGTCGATGCGCCACAGTCGGAAGAGCAGGGCGAAGAGGACGAAGCAGAGCAGCAGGACGGCGTCGAGCCGATCCAGGCGCCGCCCAGGCTCGCGCAGGAATGGGTCGCGCGACCGCAGCTCGGGCACTCCGGCCGGCGGCAGCTCGCCGGCGGGTGGCAGGTCACGGCCTGCCGTCGTTGGCGGAGGCTCGGCGTACGCGGCGCGCGGCGTGATGGCCGCCGCCGCATCGGTCCAGGCGGGCGCCGCGCTCACCCCGAGGCGCAGGGTGCGCCAGGCGAGCCACGCGAAGGCCACGACCACCAGCATCGAGAAAGCGTAGACACCGGCGTCGCTGAACAGGACGTCGTCAATGCCGCCCGGCAGCGTCATCGGTCCACCCCCGAAGCCGGGGTTCATGACACCGCCGCCGGCGAAGCTCCAGTCGCGCGTGTAGACCCACACCACGTTGGCGGTAACAGAGAGGCTCAGCAGCGCGTACAGCGCCGCCCAGCCGTAGCGCACCAGCAGCCAGCCGGCGACGGCCGCCAGGATCGGGAACAGGATGACCACCGCCCAACCCCCACCGATGGCGTCGCCCTTCTGGAGCGCGGGAATGACGTAGCCGATTACCGCCACCGCCACCGCCACCGCTGCCGCGAGCACGGCCCGCGGCCGGGTGCAGAGCGACGCCCGCGCAACCAGCGGCGCGGCGAGGGCGAGGGCCGGGAAGAGGTAGCGCTCGTGGACGCGGGTGGGCAGGACGAAGAAGGCGGCTGCGACCAGCAGGGTGCCGACCAGCAGGCCGGTGGCATCGTCGCGGCGCCAGATCTGCCACAGCGCGAGGGTCACGGCGGCCACGAAGAGCACAGTGCTCACCGTCTGCCACGGGATGGCCGTCCCGCCGAGCATGAAGGCAATGCCCTGGTTGGCGCAGCCCGGCGAGTCCTGCCACGGCCCGTCACAGCCCCACTGCAGCGTGTCGCCGAGCCCGCTCCACGGCGTGCGCCACAGGTTGAACGCGTTGATCGTCAGCCCTTCGTAGGTCTTCGTCGCCTCGCCGAACTTGTGGACGAGGCTCAGCGTCGGATCGCCGGATGGGTGCCACAGCGTCATCCCGAACGGCGCCAGCAGCACAACCAGAGAGCCGATCCCGACCGCGAGCGAGGTCAGGATGCGCACCGGGTCGCGACGGCCGTCGTGCGCCGGGTCGCTGGACCGGCCCAGGAGATGACGCCGGAGCCCCACCAGGGCCACGATTGGGATCAGGAAGCCGTACTGGAACTTGATCAGGAGTGCCACCACGGCGCCCAGCGCGGCGCCCTCCGTCCAGCCGCGCGCCAGGGCATAGAGCGTCGCCAGCATGACCAGCGTGCCGACCGAGTCGACCTGCCCCCAGACAGCGCTGTTGAAGGTGGTGACCGGGTTGAAGAGGTACACGACGGCCGCGGTCAGCCCCAGCGCCTCCCCGCTCCACGAGCGCCCGCGCAGCCCGAAGCGGTGGTCCAGGAAGCGCCGGCAATAGACGAACAGCAGCCAGGCGACGCCGATGTCGGCCAGCACGCCGGGGATCTTCACCAGCCCGCCGGTGGCCGGCTGCCCGACGAGCGGGGTCAGCCAGCTGCCGACGATCCCCAGCAGCCACAGGACGTAGAGGTAGCCCGGCGGATAATCGGAGAAGTAGCCCGTCTCGTAGAATTCGCCGGGCCCGAGACTTGCCAATCGGTTGGCCCAGGCGGTGAAGTCACCGATGTCGATGCGGAAGCCGCTCTGCGGCAGCATGATCCCGGCAACCAATGCCCGAAGCAGCAGGCCAATGATCAGAGCGGCAGCCAACAGCGTGCCGGCGTCGAGGGGCAGGCCGTCGCGGAATGGCCTCGCGCCCCGCCGCACGGGACGGGAGGTCATGAGAAGCGGCGCCCCGACGGGCGCCGCTGGGTGTCACACGGCACGGCGGCGGTGAGTATACATCGGCTCTCAGACGAGCCCGGCGGCCCGCGGGTTGCGCGCCGCTTCGCCCACGTGTCGGGGCCCGTGCTCGTGGGCCGCGGCCTTCGCCGCGCTGGTGGCGCTGGCGATCTACCTGCGGACCCTGATGCCGGCGACCGGGTTCTGGGACACCGCCGAGGCACAGACGGTCCCGCCCACACTGTCGATCTTCCACCCCACCGGCTTCCCCACGTACACGCTCCTCGGCTGGCTGTGGAGCCACCTGCCGATCGGCGGGGTGGCATATCGGATGAACCTCCTCTCGGCGGTCAGCGTCGCGACCGCCGCCGGCCTGACCGTCCTCATCACGTCGCACTTCATCGTCGAGCGCAGCCGCTGGCTGGTGGCTGCCGCGTCCGGCGTGGCGGGGCTGACGTTCGCCTTGGCGAGCGAGCCGTGGGAGAACGCCCTGCGCGCGGACGTCCACGCCATCCACATCGGCCTGGCGGCGACCATCGTGTGGCTCGTCGTCACGTGGGGGGCGGCCGAGCGGGCCGGCTCCCCGCAGGCCGGACGCTGGCTGGCCGCGGCGTCCCTCGTGTTCGGGCTGAGCATGGGCAACCACCCGCTGACCGGCCTCATGGCCTTCGCCATCGGTCCGTGGCTGTTCATCGTCGACCCGGGCATCTGGCGACGCTGGCGCCTCATCCTGGTCTGCGCCGCACTGCTCCTCGTCGGACTGCTGGTGTACCTGTACATCCCGATCCGGGCCAACATCTCCCCGGAACCGCCGCTGTTCTACGCGCGGCCGACGACGTGGGAGGGGTTCCGCTACCTCGTCTTCGCCGAGCAGTTCCACGGCCTCTTCGACCAGTTCGCCAACCCGTTCGACTTCCTGGCCGGCAAGTGGGACAAGGCGGAGAGCGTGCTCGCCGCCCAGCTCGTCGGCCCGGGCTGGCTGGTGGTCGCCATGGGCGCGGCGACCCTCGCCGTGCGGCGGCTGGGCGCGTTCGCGTTCCTTGCCCTGCTCGTCGTCTCGAACGTCTTCTACGCGATGAACTTCGAGGACGGCGATATCGACCGCTACTACCTGCTGAGCACGCTGGTGGCGTGCGTGCTGATCGGCGTTGCCGCAAGCGCGCTGGCGGGCGGCGGCGCCCGGGCGGTGGCAGAGGCGACGCGACGCACCCTCGACCTTGCCGGACGCCGGAGAGCGGCCTCGATCGCCGGCGGAATCGTCATCGGGCTGGCCGCACTTCTGCCCGCCGTGGCGCTGGCGACGCGCTACGAGATACGCGACCAGTCGGACAACCGCGAGGCGGACCTGTGGGTCACCAGCGTCTATCGCGCCCTCCCGCAGGACGCGGTGATCATCAGCTGGTGGAGCTACAGCACGCCGCTGTGGTACCACCGCTGGGTGCTCGGCGACCGGCCGGACATCACGATCATCGACGAGCGGAACATCCTCGACGACGGCTGGGGTACGATCGATGCGGCAATCCGCAACCACCTTGGGCGCCGTCCCGTGTTCCTCGTCCCCCCGGACTGGGAGGTGGAGCGGCTGCTCTCCGTCTTCCGCACCCGACCGGTGGCGACCTACGGCGGCTATACCGAGCTCGTCGAGGTCCTGCCCTGACCCAAGTCGCAGCTGAGGAGCCCGCGTGACCGACCGGCCCCGTCTCACCTTCTTCTTTCCCGCCTACAACGAGGAGGAGAACGTCGAGCGCACCGTCGAACGAGCACTGGCCGATATCGGCCCGCTGGTCCCGTCGCTCGAGGTGGTGATCGTGGACGACGGGTCGACCGATCGCACGCCGGAGCTCGCCGATGCTCTCGCCGCCGCCCACGACAACGTGCGCGTGGTGCACCAGGAGAACCGCGGCTATGGCGGCGCCCTGCAGGCCGGCTTCGCGGCCGCCGAGGGTGAGCTCGTCTCGTTCTCCGATGGCGACCTGCAGTTCGACCTCAAGGAGATGGGCCGGCTCCTGGCGCGCCTCGAAGACCCGGCTCGCAAGCCGGTCGACGTGGTGATCGGCTACCGGATCAAGCGCCGCGACCCGGCGCACCGCATCTTCATCGCCAAGACGTACAACGCCATCGTGTCGGTGCTATTCGGCCTGCGGGTGCGCGACATCGACTGCGCCATGAAGCTATTCCGGCGCGAGGTCTTCGACGGGCTGCGCCTGGATGCGGACTCACCGTTCCTGTCAGCCGAGCTCCTGATCAAGCTCCGCGCCCGCGGCGAGCGGATCGCGCAGGTCGGAGTCAACCACTTTCCGCGCATCGCCGGCGAGAACACCGGTGCCAGCTTCCAGAAGATCCTGCGCACGTTCCGCGACATCGGGAAGCTGCGGATCGCCCTGTGGCTGCGGCGGCGCGAGGTGCTGGGCCCGCTGCGAGCCCGCTAGGGCTGCTCCTCGCGGTGCTCGGTATCGCCGGCGTCCATGTCGACATCGAGCGAGTTGATGAAATCCCGGAAGACCGCCAGCTTCTCCTCCGACGGTCCACCTTCCACGCCCTCGATCTGGTCCGGCTCGACGCCAGCCTCATCCAGGACGCGCTCGTCGACATAGATCGGTGACGCGGTGCGCACCGCGACCGCAATGGCGTCGCTGGTGCGCGAGTCGATCTCCGACTCTTCTCCGTCGGCATGCTCCACGTAGAGCCGCGCGTGGAAGGTGCCCTCGTTCACGTGGGTCACCACCACCCGGCTGAGGCTCGCGCGCAGGGTGGCAAGCACGTTGACCAGCAGGTCGTGGGTGAGCGGTCGCTCGGCGGTCAGCCCCTGGAGGCGCATGGCGATCGCATTCGCCTCCGCCGGACCGATCCAGATGGGGAGGTATCGGTCCCGCTCGGACTCCTTGAGGATCACGACGTGCTGGCTCGAGAGCATGTGCACCCGCACGCTCTCCACCACCATCTCGATCAGCCGCACCCGGCCGAATGGCTGCTCCGGCATGGAGCGATTCTAAGCCACGCCCTACTCGAGCACGACGCGGACGACGCGGTCGGGGGTCGCCAGGAAGGCGACCGCCGGCCCGTCCGCGACCGATTGGACGCGCAGCCCGACGACGTCCTCGAGCAGCGCCGCCTGCGCCCCTCGGCGGGGTGCCATCCACTGGCCGATGAATGCGCCATCGGCACGCTGGAAGCCCAGGATCCGCGCGTTGGCGTGGTCGTAGACATAGAACAGCTCCCGTTCACCGACCGTCGCGGCATCGAGCAGGCGATAGTCGAGGGGGCGGCGCACCCGCTCGTCCGGCGGGGCGTCGAGCGAGTAGTCGGCCTGCGGGAGCGGCGTGCCGAAGTTGACCCGGGTCAGCGTGTCCCGGTGCAGCAGCCACAGGTTGGCATCCACCAGCAGGTCGCGAGCCTCCCCCGGCGGCAGGTCCGCCTCGGCGGTCAGGAACGACTCGGCGGCGGCGGGGAACGTGACGGGGATGACGGCGGGCGGCGTCCACTTCTCGATCTGGCCACTCGCCGCGTCGACCAGGTAGAGGGTGAAGATCTCGAGCGGGGGCCGGTGCTGGAGGGCCGCGAAGAGCGTGCTCTCGGGCGCCACCGCCTGGATGCCGGCGAGCGGCATGCGGCGCGGCTGGAGCTCCACGAGGTCGATGCGCCACGCTTGGCGCTGGCGGTCGACGACCACCACGTCGGTGGCGGCAGTGGCGATGAGCCAGGGTTCGCCGGCCGTCGCGCCGTCCAGCTCCTGGCCCGCTCGGTACACGACGGTCGTGGTGCCGTCGCCTGGGTCGACGCGCAGCACGCGGCCACGGCCGGCCTCCGTCAGCCACAGCGCCCCGTCGGAGGAGGCCACCATCCGGGTGGCGTTCACATCCTCGAGGGAGCCTGCGAGATCCGCGACCGGGGCGATGTCGCGGATGCGGGCCACCCGGTACAGCTGGTCAAGCGCGCGATCGACGCGGCCGCGCAGCGGTTCGAGGTCGGCTGACGCAACGCCCGCCGCTGCGGCCCGCGCGACCTGGGCGAAGGCGTCATCCAGCAGGTCGGTTGCGCGCTCGGGGGCCCGGTCGACGAGGTTGCGTCCCTCGACCTGCTCCTCCACCTCGTCGATCAGCTCGACGGCGCTGGCGATCGCCGCCCGGGCCACTGCGGCGCGGGGGATCGCCTCGGTCGGCGTGGCTGACGGCAGTGACCCGACCGTGACGCCCATCGCCATCACCGCGGCCAGGACCGCCATCCACAGCAGGCCCAGCCGCTGCCGCCGGCCCGACTCGCGCTCGTCGGTGCGCGACACGGCGCGCGGGTAGTGGGCGCTGCGTCGCGGGACGAACGCGAGCAGCACGTTCACCAGCCGTACCAGGACTGCTGCCGCCGCAGATTGAATGGCGTCGAGCCCCGAGCCGATGCGGTGCAGCAGGCGGCCAAGCGCATCGGCGAGCGGGACCGGGCTCTCGTCGGGCAAGCCGGCGAGCGTGTCCGCCGGACGCACGGGCTCCAGGTGCTGCGTGGTCGCGGTCGCGGCCAGCTCGATCACCTCGACGACCATCAGCCCGTCCGAGCCGGCACCGCCGCGGATCGCGAACAGGCGCTGGAGATGCTCGGCCGCGGCCGCAGGGCGCATGCCCCCGAGCGCCGCCTTCAGCTCCTCGATGCCCACCACCTGCGCCAGGTTGCGGCTCACCAGCGCGACACGGTCGTCCGGGGCCAGATCGCCGTGCCAGGTGTACGGCTCGATCTCGAGCGCCTCCCCCAGCGTCGAGGCCACGCGCCGCTGGCGGAGGCGCGGGTCCTCCTCGGCCACGGCTGGTGGCGGTGGCAGCTCGTACATGCGCCCGTCGCGGACGATGACGGCGCTCGCCGGCCCGAGCTTGGCGACGTGGAGCTCGCGTGCCCGAATCGCGACCGCCACGACGCCCACTCCGCCACGACGCCCGATGCCCAGCTTGCGCCGATGGTGGAACAGGCGGCGGTTCGCGCTGCGCAGCGCCTTCGCCAGGGCCCCCGACGCGCCGGCCGACAGGTCGTAGTAGTACGCGCGCTCCACGTCGTCGAGCGCCCCCGCAGCGGCGCGCGCCAGGGCCGGATCCGCACCGGTCACCTGGGCGAGCAGGAAGAGGCTGCCCTTGGTGCGCGCGAGGGCCCCCACCGTCGGCTCGTGGAAGCGCACGACATCGAGCGCGCCGGATGGGCGCTCGTCGGCCGGCGGGAGACCGATGCGGGTGGCGAGGCGGGTGCTCATGGTGGTGCTCGGTCGGTTGCGAGTTGGCAGCTGCTGACAGCGAGTATAGGAACCTGGGGGTCAGTCGCGGCGATGCACCGATACGGCCAATCCGCGCAGCACAATGGTCGCCCCCGGTCGACCCACCATTCGGCGGTTCACCGCCCACGTCAATGCCTCCGCGCGAAGACGCAGCTCGTTTGCCAGGATTGGCTCGGACGCCTCCACCTGACCGATGCCGTTGGCCACGCCGACGATCTGGGACGACATCCCGGCGCGGCTCAGCCCCACCTCGGCGGTGACCTCCTCCCAAGCGATCCGCACCTGGGCACGGGCGATCCCCTCCGCACCGTCGGCGCCGAGGCTCTCCAGCAGCGTCCGCTCGATGGCGGCGCCCGCCTCCTCGCGCGGCACCGTCAGGCGACCCGCGGGGTGAGCGAGAGCCGGCCGTCGTCGACCTGCCACACGGGCACGCGGGCGCGGCGCGCGGTGGGGATGGCGCCGGGGTCGGCCATCGTGACCAGCACCTGGCCGCGCTCGGTGAGCAGGTCGAGCGCCCGCTCGGAGCGCTCCGGGTCGAGCTCGCTGAAGAGGTCGTCGAGCAGGACGATGGGACGCGGCCCGTCGGCGCCCAGCAGGTCCGTCTCGGCGAGCTTGAGGGCGAGGATGATGGTCCGCTGCTGCCCCCGGCTGGCGTGCACGGCAACGTCCCGCCCGGCCAGCTCGACCCGCAGGTCATCGCGCTGCGGCCCGACCAGGGACACGCCGTTCCACTGCTCCTTCTGTCGCAGGTCGGCGATCCGCTGCCGGAAGGCCGCCTCGAGGACCTCCACCGAGCTCGACATGCCACGCTCCGGCCACGCGTCTTTCAGCGAGTCCAGGTACGAGAGGCGCACCGCGTCGCCGAGCTCGTCGGCGGGCGCCACCGCGTCATGCAGGGCCCCGATGCGCTCCGCGAGCTCCTCCACCAGTGCCAGCCGCGCGGCGGTGACCCGGGAGCCGACCGTGGCCAGCTGGTCGTCCCAGAACGGCATGCCCTCGCCGCTGGCTTCCTCTCGCCGGATTGCCCGCAGCAGCGCGTTGCGCTGCGCCAGCACGCGGGTCAGCTCGACCAGGTCGCGGGCAGTGCGACGGTCGCGCTGGGCAAGGATCGCGTCCAGGAAGCGGCGCCGCTCGGACGGGGAGCCGACCAGGAGCAGCATCTCCTCGGGACGGAACAGGACGGCCCGCACCAGCTCGCCCAGCGACCCACTGCGGCGCGCGAGCCCGTTGACGCTGACCCGCTTGCGCAGCCCATCCGGCGGCGCCACGCCGGGGATGAGCGCCTCGACACGCGCGCCCTCCCCGCCACCGGGGTCGGCGAGGTCGAGCCGCACCCGTCCGTACGGCGCACCGTGGCGCACCAGCTCATGGTCGGCGGCGGCGCGTGGCGAGCGTCCGGTGACGCCCACGAAGACGGCCTCCAGCAGGTTGGTCTTGCCGGCCCCGTTCGGCCCCGCGACGATCGTCAGCCCCGGCTCGGGGTGCAGCTCGGCGGCCTCGTAGCTGCGGAAGTGCTCGAGGGCCAGGCGGGCCAGGCGCATGCTCAGGCCCTCATCGGTCGCGCTAGGACGCGGTGCGGACCGGCATGATGACGTGCACGTAGTCGTCCTTGCCGACACCGCGAATGACGCCCGGCGCCAGCGGGCCGGACAGCTCGAGCGCGGCTTCGTCGGCGCCCAGGTTGCTGAGCACGTCGATCAGGTAGCGCGCGTTGAAGGCGATGGTGGTCGGCGTGCCCTCGAGGTTCGCCTCCAGCGCATCCGCCGCGTCGCCGATGTCCGCCGCGTGGGCGGTGATCGAGACGGCCGAGGCCTCCTCGCCATCGACGCCCTCGCCCCCGAGGGCGATCTTCACGATGTTGGCGCTGTCGCGGGCGAAGATGCTCGCACGGCGGGCGCTCGACAGGAACGCCTCGCGGTCGACCACGGCGCGAGAGGTGTGCGAGCTGGGGATGACCGGCTCGTAGTTCGGGAACTGGCCCTCGATCAGCCGGCTGACGAGGTCGATCCCCTCCGTGTGGAACAGCACCTGGCTCTTGTTCGGGGTCACCGTGATCTCGACCGATGCCTCCCCGTCCGGCAGGATCCGCATCAGCTCGCCGTACGAGCGGCCGGGCACGACGATCACCATCTCGGCGTTCACCGGGCTCGCGAGCTCCAGGTGGCGCACCGCGATGCGGTAGTTGTCGGCCGCAGCGAGGGTCATCCGCGAGCCGGCCAGCTTTGTCAGGACCCCGGTCAGGATGGGGCGGCTCTCATCGGTCGCGGCGGCGAAGACCACCTCGCCGAGCGCCTCGCGCAGGGCTCGCGCATCGACGCTGGTCGCCGGTGCGTCACCGATCGCGGCCACCACCGGGAACTCGTCCGCCTCGATGCCCTTGATGGAGCTCTTGCTGCCGGCGCAGGTCACCTTCAGGGTCCGATCCTTCGGCGACAGGACCAGGTCAACGCGCTGGTTGGGAAAGCTCGACACCAGGTCGGTCAGCAGCTTGGCGGGAACCGTGATCTCGCCTTCCTCGGCGACCTTGCCCGGCACCCAGGAATTGATGCCGATCTCGAGGTTCGTGGCGGTCAGCTTGAGGCCCGAGTCCTGGGTCCGCAGGAGCACGTTGGCCAGGACCGGCAGGGTCGCCCGGCTGCTCACGGCACGGCTGACGATGCCCAGCCCGCGCGCCAGGTTCTCCTGCATCACCGAGACATTCATGTGCGCTTCTCAGTCCTCATCTGTGCGACCGATGCGTATCCACATCCACCGATCGCATCACACCACTATCGAACTTCTCTAGAAGGATACTTCCTATCCGTCGTCCTCCCTAGTAGGCGTGTGGACGGCGTGGACAGGTGCCCGTTTCCCGATCAAATCGACCCGTTGCGGCTGTGGAGGAGGCGTGCACCGGACGGTTGCCCAGGGTGGGCGGCGAGAACCCGGCGGTGGACGACCCGCGAAGGACCCCGACGACGGCCGGGCAGTTCTCCACACGCCTCATCGGATATCCACCGAACGCGGGGAGTTATCCACCCCGATCGGGCCAGAAGTACCACCCGGCACACGTACTGCGACGCGGCGGGGTGCGCTCATTCGGAGTAGATCATCTCCCGCACCGCGTTGATCTCGCGTCGCATCTCGTCGTTCTCCCCCAGCTCCCGGGCGATCTTGTCGTAGGCGTGCAGGACCGTCGAGTGGTCGCGCCCGCCGAGCTCGGCTCCGATGCGCAGCAGGCTGATATCGGTCTCCTCGCGCATGAGGTACATGGCGATCTGGCGCGGCACCACGATGGCGCGATCGCGCTTGCTCGAGCGCAGAAGGTCCAGGTGCACGCCGTAGTAGTCAGCCACCGCGCGCACGATGCGCTGCGGGGTGATCGAGCGCTTCTTGGGGTTGTACATCACGTTGGAGAGGACCGCCGAGGCGAGCTCGATGCTGATCGGCATGCCGCTCATCGAGGCGTAGGCGATGACCCGGTTGAGCGCGCCCTCCAGCTCCCGCACGTTGCTCACCACCTTGCGGGCGATGAACTCGATGACGTCCGGAGGGATGAGGTCGAGCTGCTCCTCCGCCTTGGACCGCAGGATCGCGATGCGCGTCTCCAGGTCCGGCGGGGTGAGATCCGCAATGAGGCCCCACTCGAAGCGGCTGCGCAGTCGCTCCTCCAGGGTGGTGATCGCCTTCGGCGGCCGGTCCGAGGAAAGGACGATCTGCTTGCCCGCCTCGTGGATCGCGTTGAAGGTGTGGAAGAACTCCTCCTGCGTGCGCTCCCGGTCGGCGATGAACTGGATGTCGTCGATGAGCAGCACGTCGATGCGCCGGTATCGGTTGCGGAAGTCCTCCATCTTCTGCTCGCGGATCGAGTTGATGAAGTCGTTGGTGAACTTCTCGCTGGACGCGTAGAGGACGCGCTTGCGCGGGAACTTGGCGGCCACCGCGTTGCCGATGGCGTGCATGAGGTGCGTTTTGCCCAGGCCCACCCCGCCGTACAGGAAGAGCGGGTTGTAGGCGTGGCCCGGACGCTCCGCGACGCTGAGCGCGGCGGCGTGTGCGAGGCGGTTGGCGGAGCCGACGATGAAGTTGCTGAATACGTAGCGGCCGTTGAGGTTGAGCGCGTTGCCGCCGGCGGAGAGCGGCGGCAGCTGGAGCGTCTCCTCGGAGGCCTGGTCCGGCACCGGGCCCGGCGCATCGGCGACCACGAATTCGACCTGCACCGAGCCGCCCACCACGCGGGCCAGGGTCTGGCTGATGAGGGTGCGGTAGCGGTTGTCGAGCCAGTCGCGGGCAAAGCCGTTGGGAGCTGCGATGCGGAAGCGGTTGTCGTCGATCTCGACGAGCTGCGTGTCCTTCAGCCAGGTCTCGAAATTCGCCGGTGAGAGGCTCACCTGGAGCTCGCCCAACACGGCGCGCCAGACCTGCTTCGCTTCCATCAACACGCGTCTCCACGCCCGCAGCACGGGCCTTGAACGGGGTACAAATCCACGCCCTTGAGGGCGGACGACTGGGTCCGAATGGACGCTTCCGGCCGCGGGGTCGCGGTAGTGTAGCAGCCTCGTTTCGGCGGCGGCAATCCATTTTTCGACGCATTCGCAACTCGCCGTGCGACCTTCGTGCCGGGGCTCGCATACCCCTTCAGGGGACGGCGGTTTGACCGCCTTACGCGCGATACGTACAATCGGCCCGGAACCGCACCACGGCCACGGTGGGCGCTGCCCGCGGCCGGCTTGAGCCGGCATCTTGCGCGTTTCGCAGCGATATCGACCCGCCGGCCACCTTCACGCACGAGGACGATCACCAACCCATGGGAAAGGCGACCTACCAGCCTAAGCGACGCGCCCGCAAGCGGGAGCATGGCTTCATGGCCCGGATGGCGTCCAAGGGTGGTCGCCGCGTGCTCGCTCGGCGTCGCGCCAAGGGACGCAAGAAGCTGACCGTCTGACGCCCATCGGCGGAGGCGCACGAGACGTGCCGCCGCTCCCGATGCTTCGCCACCGCGTCGACTTCGACGCAGTGATGCGCAGCGGGACGGCTCGATCGCACCGGGTCCTCGTCCTTCGCTGGCGTCACACCGATCGCGCCGAGACGCGCGTGGGGTTCAGCACACCGCGATCCCTCGGGGTGGCCGTGGTTCGGAACCGGGTACGCCGTCGCCTGCGCCAGATCGTGCGGGAGCGGCTCGACGAGATCGGGGCTGGCTACGACCTGCTCCTGATCGCGCGACCACCCGCCGCGGAGGCGAGCTTCGCCGACCTGCGGGAGGCCGCGACCACGCTCCTGGAGCGAGCAGGGATCGGAAGATGAGAAGGATCGGCCTGGGATTGATCATCGCGTATCAGAAGCTCACCGGCTGGATGCCGCCCAGCTGCCGCTACACGCCCTCTTGCTCCAACTACACCTACCAGGCCATCGAACGCCACGGACTGCTGCGTGGCTCCTGGATGGGCATGCGGCGCATCGCGCGCTGCAACCCGCTGCATCCGGGCGGCTACGACCCGGTCACATGAACGAGGATCGCGCATCTTGCCACCCGTGATCGGCGCCGGCTTCCTGGGGATCGAGCACTTCACGCCCCCGTGGGACGTCTTCTTCCTGCCCCTCTTCAACCTGCTCATCTTCTTCTACAACCTGCTCTTCAGCGACTTCGCGCTGGCGATCATCGTCTTCACGATCCTCATTCGGACCGCGCTGGCGCCGCTCTTCATCCGCCAGATCCGCTCGCAGAAGGAGATGCAGCGGATGCAGCCGCTCATCCGCGAGGTGCAGCGCAAGCACAAGGGCAACCGCCAGAAGATCTCCGAGGAGACGATGGCGCTGTACAAGGAGCACGGCGTCAACCCCGCCGCCGGCTGCCTGCCGGTGGTCCTCCAGCTCCCCATCCTGTTCGCCCTGTACCAGGCCCTCATCCGCGCCTCGAACGTGGTGACCCTCACCGCCGAGCAAGCGAGCTCCGACGGCTTCACGCAGCTCAAGGCCGCGCTGCCGAATATCCAGACCATCAGCGAACAGGCCCACCAGTACACCGCCCCCATCAATGGCGCGTGTGACCTGCCTGCCTTCTCGGTGAGCCACTTCAGCCACTTTCTGCCGCTGAACTGCCAGCTCATCGACCCCTTCAAGCTGACCGACGCGGTCAACACCCAGGTCGCCTGGCTCTTCGGCCTCGACCTCGCCCGCGTGGACCACGTGTTCGCGGTCCTCATCCCGGGGCTGGGCTTCTCACTCTCCGCGCTCGCGGTGATCGCCGCGCTGCTGCAATTCATCCAGGTCAAGATGACCTCGCCGCGTCCGAATCCGGATGATCCGACGGCCGCGGCGACCGGCACCATGACCTATCTCTTCCCGCTCCTCACCATTTTCTGGGGCGGGCTCTTCCCGAGCGGACTGATCCTCTACTGGATCGTGTACACGGCCTACCTGGTCGTGCAGCAGTTCCTCATCATGGGTTGGGGCAACCTCTTCCCGATCCTCCGCTGGCAGCCCTCCTGGGCGCCGTCGCCGGAGTCCTCCGCCATTCGGCCGCGCCGTCGCG
The DNA here is from genome assembly GCA_963781555.1 of uncultured Chloroflexia bacterium. Lineage (GTDB taxonomy): Bacteria > Chloroflexota > Limnocylindria > QHBO01 > QHBO01 > JAICQM01. The sequence continues at coordinate 110,625 of CAWAGB010000008.1, forward strand.
ACGACGTATCGGACGCGAAGCGCACGGGTGGAGACGAGACCGATCGCGAGAGCCCGCGACCCGCATCCCCACGCCCAGCGCAATCCGGCCAGCGGCCGGGCAAGCGCCAGGGCGGCAAGCGACGAGGTCGTAAGCAACGATGACGTTCAGAGAATTCTCCGGTAAGAACGTCGAGGAAGCCATCCGCACCGCCATGAAGGAATTCGGCTCGGATCTCGGCGACCTCGACATCGAGATCCTGGCGCAGGGCAGCCGTGGGCTGCTGGGCGTCGGTGGCGAGGATGCCCGCATCCTGGCCGCGCCGAAGTCGGCGGTCGCGGCATCCGCATCGGTCCGCTCCGCGCCTCCCGCGGCGGCGCCCGAGCCGGTTGCCGAGCCCGAGCCGGCCGGCGAGCCCGAGCCGGAGGCCGAAGAGGCACCCGCTCCCCGCTCACGTGGCAGGGGTCGCGCCCGTGCCGAGGAGGCACCTGAGCCGCTTCCCCAGGCTGAAGAGGCCGAGGAGGCCGCGCCGGTCGCTGCCGAGGCGCCGGACATCGACGAGGAGGCCGCCGAGGCACCCGCCGCGGCAGCCTTCCCGATCGGCGAGGGGGACGACGATGAGCCCCGCCGCCGCCGCGGTCGCCGCGGCGGCCGAGGTCGCAACGGGAGAGATGGCGACGATGCTGGTCCCCCGCGCGAGCGCCCGATGCGCGAGCCGACCCCGTTCGTGCCCGCCAAGCCGCTCGAGGAGCTGACCGAGGAGGAGCGCGGGATCCTGGTCGAGGCGCAGGGCGTGCTCGGCGAGATCATGCGGCTCATGGACCTGAAGGCGACCGTCGAGATCGCCCAGGGACACGAGACCTCGAAGCTCAACGTCAAGGGCGACGGCCTGGGCGTGCTCATCGGCCGCCGCGGCGAAAAGCTCGCCAGCCTGCAGCACATCGTCAACCTCATGGTCGCTCGCCGCGACGGTCCGCAGCTGCGGATCATGGTCGACGTCGAGAACTATCGCGGCCGCCGCGAAGATCAGTTGCGCGACGTTGCCGAACGCGCGGGCAAGCGGGTCATCCAGACCGGCAAGATCATCCAGCTGGAGGCCATGCCGGCCGTCGAGCGACGGATCGTGCACATGGCGCTCATCGACAACCCGCGCATCCGCACCCAGAGCGTGGGCGTGGAGCCGAACCGGCGGATCGTGATCCTGCCGGCCAGCCAGGTCGAACCCCGCTAGCCACGGGGAATCGGCAGATGGCTGCCGCACGCGAACGCCCGGCGGCCGTGGGCCGCCTCGAAGCCGATCCCGGATCGCCGTGGGTCGGCTTCGTGCGTGATGGCGACGGCTTCAGCCTCGCCTTCGGTGCTGCCGACGGGGCGCTGTCGATCGTCCGCCCGACCCCGCGAGTGGAGCTCCTGGGGCTGGCCATCGCCTATGTCACCGAGGCGCTTCCCGATCCCCCACCCGACCTCGAGGCCACCCACGCGGATCTCGCCGGACTGCTGGGATGGCTACGGGACTCGGCCGTCACCATTGAGCGCGCGGCGCTCCTGGGCGAGGCGCTCGACGCCGTAGACGACGGGCTGGCGGAGGACGTGGTGGTCCATCGCCTGGTGAGAGCGGTGCGTCTCGAAGGGCCCGCAACGGCCGACGAGCAGGTCGACGACTGGGTCGCCCTGCTCGTGCAGCGCTATCGGTCTATCGGCGGCTAGGCGCCGCGCTCAGGAGGGTGGGCGGTCGTCCATCTCGGTGTCGCCCGTCGGAGCCGGTGCGGTCGGCGGGGCGGACGGTGCCGGCGACGCAGGAGGCGTTGCGGCCGGCTGCTCGTAGCTCGCGGGAGGTGGACTGCTGGCGGGCGGCGTCGAGCTCGCCGGCGGCGCGCTCGACGCGCCGGAGCTGCCGAGCTGGAACTTGCCGCCCTCGCTCTGGAACTCCTGCCAGCCAGCCCATGCCATCAGCAGGCCGCCGACGACGGCCACCAGGAACAGGATCGCGCTGACGCTGGAGAAGGCGAACAAGATGCCCGAATAGGCGAGCACGGACAGAACCAGCACGACGGCGGCAACGCCACCCGCGAGCAGCATGAGGCTGCCCTTCGATCCGGGCAGGTTCGTGCTCGGTGACATCTGGGGCAGGAAGACGATGGCCAGCATCGCGATCGCGGCCAGCACGGCCAGCAGGCCGACGCCGTAGAAGCCGATCAGGCCGCCGATGATGACGGCAACCGACCCATACACGGCCAGCTTTTCGTTGGACGAGAGTGTGCTGAAGTTCATGTGCCTCCTCGTGGCGACCGCTGGTGCAGAACGTGAGACAGGATGAGACCAGTCCGGGTCGCCTTGCGGGCGAGGGTAGCATCCACATCGGTCCGTGCCTAGACATACCTGCGGCGGCCACGTGACCGTGACCGCCGCAGCGCGATGAGGAATGGTGGAGATGGGGGAGAATCGAACTCCCCGTCCAGAACCGAGTCGCCGGAAACTTCCTACAAGCTTTTCCGGCTAACTTGAGATTTCGCGTCCTGGGCCCCCAACCGGCGGGGTGCCTCAGTGGCTATCCGGCGTGACCTTGCGGCCTCTTTGACGTCGCTCACCGGAGTCGGCGCCGTCGCACCTCCCCTGAATGACATCTTCGCCGTCCGGGGAGGGGAGACGGCGTCAATGTTCACTGCCTAGGCAGCGAAAGCGTAGCTGGGCTTGTTGCCAGTTACTTTTGGTGCCCTCTTTTTACGAGGCCTGAGGGCGCCTCGGCTTGCGATTCCCGGTCCCTGAGCCCTGTCGAAACCTGACATCCCCACGGACCGATACCCACCGATGCTATCACAGGTGAACGCCTGTTCCAATCCCGGGAGTCGCCCAGCCGCATGCACCGACAGTGCTAGAGCTTGACGCGGGCCTGCTTCGTCTCGCGCTCGAGCTCGCGCCGCATGTCGCGCTCGGCGATGGTCCGCCGCTTGTCGTGCGCCTTCTTGCCGCGCGCCACGCCCAGCTCGAGCTTGGCCATGCCATTGCGAATGTAGAGGCGGAGCGGAATGATCGTCAGGCCCTTGGCCTTGGTCAGGTTGATGAGCTCCAGGATCTGGCCGCGGTGGAGGAGCAGCTTGCGCGTCCGCGTCGGCTCGTGGTTCCAGCGGTTGCCCTCCGCGTACGGCGCGATATGCGCACCGATGAGCCACGCCTCGTCGCCGTCAATGCGCGCATACGCCTCGGCCAGGTTCGCCTTGTGGGCCCGGATCGACTTGATCTCGGTCCCGGTCAGGACGAGACCGGCTTCGACGGTCTCCTCGATCGCGTATTCATGTCGCGCTCGCCGGTTGACGGCGATCGTCTCGTCGGGCATCGGTCTGTCCTGTGCTTCCTCGGGTGGCAAGGCGCCGGGCATGGAAAGAGCCGACCGTTTCGGCCGGCTCTTGTCCGTCGCTACCACTCGAAGTGGGCTATCGCACCGCCTCGGTGGTGGCGTGCAAAGAACTACTCACGTGCACACCACCTCCTTTCGTTGCCGGCGATGCTAGCACCACGCCCCGGTGAGCACAAGGCCCGGCGATTCAGACCTCGATGGCGTGCAGCCCCGATGCGTCGTAGGCCGCCATCCGGGAGGGCGTGCCCATTGCCGCCGGGGAGCTCGAGGCGCCCGGCTCGCCGACCCCCTGCGAGCTGAGGAACTGGACGGCGCGGTCGACGTAGAGGTCCTGCTCGGGCGGCGTCTCGGGCGGCACCTCGACCGTGATGTCGGGGGCCAGGCCGTCCGGCGCCACGCTGTTGTGCTGTGGCGTGAACCAGCGGCTGATGGTGATCCGCACGCCACCCTGGTTGTCGAGCGGGGCCCACACCTGGACCGTGTTCTTGCCGAATGTCGGCTGACCGATGACGGTGGCGCGCCCGGTCTCCTTCAGTGCGGCGGCCACGATCTCCGAAGCCGATGCGCTCCCCTCGTTGGTGAGCACGACCACAGGGATCGCGGTGTCGGTGGCGGCGCCGCTGCCGGTCGCCTCCCAGCGCTTGATGTCGTTGCCCGCCGACTCCTGGCTGAAGATGAGTCCCGATTTGATGAACTCGCTCCCGATCCGCCGCGCGGCCTCGATGTAGCCGCCGGGGTTGTCGCGCAGGTCGAAGATGATCTGGTCCGCGCCGTCGGCGAGCAGCGCCGCCAGCGCTGCGTGGAACTGGTCCGAGGCGGACTCGCTGAAGCTGTGCAACCCGATGTAGCCGATGTGGTCGTCGATCATCCGGGTCGTCACCTCGCGGGTGACGATCTCGGCGCGGGTGATGGTGAGGTCGAAATCGCGGCCGTCGCGATTCAGGCTCAGGGTCACATCCGTACCCGCCGGCCCGCGGACCTTGGTGATCTGGTCCTGCATCGTGGTGCCCTCGACGCTCGTCCCGTCGACGGCGGTGACGATGTCGCCGGCCTGCAGCCCCGCCGACTCGGCTGGCGAGCCGGCGATGGGCGCCACCACCACCAGCACGCAGCTGTCGGAGAGGGTCGGACACGCCTCGAGGTTGCCGGGATCGGTCACGTTCTTGAGCGCCATCTCGGCCCCGATGCCCTCGAACTTGCCGGACAGGTCGCCCAGCGCCTGCTGGTACTGCTCCGGTGCCATGTAGCCGCTGAATGGATCCGGGCCGCCGTACTGGAACATGCCCTGGATGGCGCCGTCGACGAGCTTCCCGTCGTCGAGCTCGTCCACGTACTCGGCCTTCAGCTTGGCGTACGCCTCGCAGAGGGCGACGAACGCCTCACTGGGCGCTGCGCAGTTCCCGCCACCGGCGGTGCCGCCGCCCCGGACCAGGAAGCCCGCCGAGAACAGCATCGCGCCGACCACCGCCGCGAGCACGAGGCTCACGATCCAGGCGGTCGCGGACGGTCCGACGCGCTCGACCACCCGAACGGGCGTGCCGATACCCGGCTCGGGGGGGACGAGGGGAGTACCGGGTCGGGCGGCGCGAGAGGCGCGCCCGGGCTTTGATCGCTCATGAAGGTCCGCGGAGTGTAGCACCGGCTTCGTTCGGGTCCGGTTACGCCCGCGTGTCAGTTTCGCAACGTCTCACGCGGCGGCGGAGAGGTAGGAGCGCACGCTGATCCATGATCCCACGGCCCCGATCCCCACCCCCACCGCGAATAGCAGCGCGCTCAGCGAGGCGAGATTGCGCGCGCTCACCGCGGTCGGCATCTGGAACACGCTGACCAGGATCGGTTGGATCGGATCCCACACGATGCTCACCAGGATGACCGCCACCACCGCACCGATGAGCCCGCACAGGATCCCTTCCAGGATGAACGGCCAGCGGATGAACGAGTCGGACGCACCAACCAGCCGCATGATCTCGATCTCGTTGGAGCGGCTGTAGACGGCGATGCGGATGGTGTTGACGATCATGAACAGGACCGTCAGGCCGATGAGCCCGATGGCCACCAGGCCGACCGTGCGGATGACCTCGATCACCCCGACCAGGGTGTCGATCTCCTCCTGCTTGGTGATGACCTTACGCACGCCGACCTCGTCGGCCAGGGCGGCGCTCACCTCGCCGGCGAACTCGGGGTCGGCAAGCGTGATCTCGAGTGTCGCCTGCAGGGTGATCGATGCGCCGCCGGTGTTGAGCGTCTGGCCCCGCTGCGCGAATGCGGCACGCAGCCGCTCCATCGCCGCCTCCGGCGAGATGTAGGTGACGGCCGTCACCCCGGGGAGCGCCCGGGCATCGGCGATCAGCTCGGCGCGGCGCGCATCCGGCACCGCATCGAGCAGCTCGGCGGTGACGCCCACCTTACGCTCGATGAACTCGATCCCGGAGTTGAGGCCGGTGAGCACGATGAACAGGCCGGAGAGCAGCACCAGCATGAGCACGACCGTCGCCGTGGCGGCAAGGCTCATCATCGCGTTGCGCCAGAAGCCCTGCCAGGCGCGTACCACGGAAAAGCCCCAGAAGCGCACGAAGCCGGCCAGGTAGCGCATCGGTCAGTACTCGCGCTCGTAGGCGGCGCTGGCCTCGTCGCGGACCAGCGACCCGCCCTCGAGGGCGAGCACGCGGCGCCGCATGGCGTTGACGATCTCCTGGTTGTGGGTCGCCATCAGGACGGTGGTGCCCAGCTCGTTGATCTGGATGAGGAGCTGGATGATCTCCCAGCTGGTGACCGGGTCGAGGTTGCCGGTCGGCTCGTCGGCGATGAGGATCGCCGGATCGTGGACGAGGGCCCGCGCGATGGCGGTGCGCTGCTGCTCCCCGCCTGAGAGCTGCGTCGGCAGGTGGTTGGCGTGCTCCTGCAGCCCGACCAGGTTGAGCAGCCGCGGCACCTGGCGGCGGATGGTCGCCGACGGAGTCCCGGTCACCTCGAGCGCGAATCCGACGTTCTCGGCAACCGTCTTGGCGGGCAGCAGGCGGAAGTCCTGGAAGACGATGCCGATGCGGCGTCGCAGCCCCGGCACCTGGCCGCGTCGCAGGCGTCCCAGGTCGCGGCCGGCGACCTGCACCCGTCCCTGGCTGGCGGTCAGCTCGCGGATGAGGAGCCGGATGAAGGTGCTCTTGCCGGCGCCGGACGGCCCCACCAGGAAGACGAAGTCGCCGGCCGGGATGGTGACGTTGACGTCGCTGAGTGCCACCTTGCCGTTCGGGTAGGTGAGCCCGGCGTCGACCATGCTGATGACCGGCGCGGCGGACGCATCGGCCCGGCCGCCGCGCCGGAGAAGCGATGTCATCGGTCCGGTTCCTCGCCGATCCGAGAACGAAGGTAGCCGTCGATGAAGGCGTCGAGGTCGCCGTCCAAAACGGCGGTCGGGTTCGAGGTCTCGACCCCGGTGCGCAGGTCCTTGACCATGGTGTACGGCTGCAGGACGTAGCTGCGGATCTGGTTGCCCCAGCCGGCCTCGACGTGCTTGCCGCGCAGTCGGAGCAGCTCCGCCTCGCGCTCCTCCTCCTGGCGCTCGACGAGCTTGGCGCGCAGGACCGCCATCGCCTTTTCGCGGTTCTGGTGCTGGCTGCGCTCGTTCTGCACTGCCACCACGATCTTGGTGGGGAGGTGGGTGATGCGCACTGCCGAGTCGGTCTTGTTGACGTGCTGGCCGCCGGCGCCGCTGGACCGATAGGTGTCGACCCGCAGCTCCTTCTCGTCGATCTCGATCTCGGCGTCCTCGGGGACCTCCGGCATCACCTCGACCAGCGCGAAGCTGGTGTGGCGCCGGTTCTGCGAGTCGAACGGGCTGATCCGTACCAGGCGATGGACCCCGCGCTCCGACTTCATGCGCCCGTACGCCCAGCGTCCGCTGATCTGGAAGGTCACCGACTTGAGGCCGGCCTCCTCGCCCTCGGTCGCCTCCAGGATCTCGGTCTTGTAGCGGCTGCGCTCCGCCCAGCGCAGGTACATGCGCAGCAGCATCTCCGCCCAGTCCTGCGACTCGGTGCCGCCGGCGCCGGCATGGACGGCCACGATCGCCGCGCGCTCGTCGAACGGCTCGGAGAGGAGGAGCTGGCCTTCCATCCTGGTCCAGTCGGCCTGGAGGGTGGCGAGGTCGCGTTCGAGGTCCGCGGTCATGGAGGCGCCGGCGTCCGGCTCGGCGGCGGCCATCTCGGCCACCTCGGCGAGTGCGTTGGCACGGGCCTCGAGGTCGTTCCATGTGGCGATCTCGCCGCGCAGCTCCTCGGCGCGGCGCATCAGCGTCTGCGCGGCGGCGGGGTCGTCCCAGAGATCCGGTGCCGAGCTCTGGCGGGTCAGCTCCTCGAGCTCGCGCTCCTTGGCAACGAGGTCAAAGGCGCACCGCCGTGTCGGCCACCAGGCGCGCCAGCCGGAGCGCCTCGTCCTTAACTGCGTCCAATGGTGATCAGGGGCAGTTCAAGCTCGTTCAGGCGCACGCCCTTGGCGCGCAGTTTGGCGGGGTTGACGCACGGGCAGTAGGACTGGCGCGGGCAGGACCCGCAGTTGCCGTCACAGTTGAGCGTCGCCGCGTACGAGCAGCGCATGCAGTCACGCTCGCACTGGATGAGGTCTTCGTACGGGGTTTCGGGGTCTCGGAAGCGGGTGACGAGTGGAAGCGAGGTTGCCGTCGAGTCGGGGATCTGCGCCGGAGTCCGGCTTGGCACCGTCAGCTGCTTCACTCAACCCTCCAAGTCCCTATGTGGAGCGGCGGCTCACCGCGGCCGCGCTCGAGTATCGGTCCATGCTAGCGTGCTCGAGCGATCTCGCCAACCCCCAATTTCCTCCAAACTTGTACTTCGTCCACCCACGTGTGGACCGATGGAGGCCGATGCCGGATCCCTTCTGGTTGTTCGTCGGACTTATCGCCATCGCGACGGTCGTGCTGTGGCCGATCCGGCTGTGGATCGCTTCGCGCTACGACCGCGGCGGGACCGATGAGACCGAGACGCCACTCGCCCCGCCGGAGCGCCGCAACCGCGGCTGAGGATGGGTCAGGCGCCGTGGCAGCGCTTGAACTTCTTGCCTGAGCCGCACCAGCACGGGTCGTTCCGACCGACCTTGGGTCCCGCCTTCGCTGGAGCGCTGCCGTTGCCGTTGCCGGTGCCTGCCGCGGTGGCGGTCGCCGCGACCTCCTCGCCGGAACCGGGAAGTGCCGCGCGGCCCTCGGTCACATTGCGCGCGATCCGCGGCTGCGGGGCCGGCTCGCGCTGCACCGTCACCCGGAAGATGGTGTGCGTCACATCGTGGCGGATGGTCGACTTGAGCTCGTCGAACATGCGATACGCCTCGACCTTGAACTCGTTCAGCGGGTCGCGCTGGCTGTAGGCGCGGAGCCCGATCCCCCGCCGCATGTCGTCGACCGCGGTCAGGTGCTCGACCCACAGCGTGTCGATGACGCGCAGCAGGACGAGGCGCTCGAGCACGGTGGCCCCTTCTGTGCCGAGCTCCTCGCGCTTGCGGTCGTAGGCGTCGCCCACGGCATCGGCAAGGAGCGCGCCGATGCGCTCCGGGTCGTTGATCTCCTCGAGGATCTGGCTCGCGGCCGCGGCATCCAGGGTGGGAGCGAGCGCCTGGAGCTGCTGGAGGAGCCCCTCGCGATTCCACTCCGACGCGTACTCGTCGGCGGTGTGGGTCGTGACCAAGGTCGCGACCTCCTCGGCGAGCATCTCCTTGATCGTGACCGACAGGTCCTCGCTGCGCAGGATCCGCTCGCGCTCGTGGTAGATCGTCTCGCGCTGGCGGTTGATCACGTCGTCGTACTCGACGACGTGCTTGCGGGTATCGAAGTTGTAGCCCTCGACGCGCGTCTGCGCGCCCTCGATGGTGCGGCTCACCATGCCCGACTCGAGCGCCGTGTCGTCGTCGAAGCCGAGGCGCTGCATGATCGACTTGACGCGGTCGCTGGCGAAGCGGCGCATCAGGTCGTCCTCCAGCGACAGGTAGAAGCGGCTGCTTCCCGGGTCGCCCTGGCGCCCGGCGCGGCCGCGCAGCTGGTTGTCGATGCGTCGCGCCTCGTGGCGCTCGGTGCCAACGATGTGCAGCCCGCCCGCCGCGAGGACCTTCTCGCGGTCCTCGGCGGTCACGCGCTCCGCCTCGGCCTGCGCCGCGGCGACCTGCTCCGGGGTCGCCTCCAGGACGGTCGTTCCCTGCCGATGCAGGATGTCGGCGGCGAGCATCTCGGGGTTGCCACCGAGCAGGATGTCGGTGCCGCGGCCGGCCATGTTGGTTGCGATCGTGACGGCGCCGGAGCGCCCGGCCTGGGCGATGATCTCCGCCTCGCGCTCGTGGAACTTGGCGTTGAGGACGCTGTGCTTGATGCCGCGCCGCTTGAGCATCTCGCCGAGCATCTCGCTCACCTCGACGCTGACCGTGCCCACCAGCACCGGCCGCCCCCGCTCGTGCTCCTCGGCGATCTCCTCGACCACCGCGTTCCACTTGCCCTTCTGGCTGGCGTACACGAGATCGGCGAAGTCGTCGCGCACCATCGGTCGATTGGTCGGCACGACCAGCACTTCCAGCTCGTAGATCTTGGCGAGCTCCTCCGCCTCCGTCTCGGCGGTACCCGTCATGCCCGCCAACTTGTCGTACATGCGGAAGTAGTTCTGGAAGGTGACCGTGGCGAGCGTGCGCTGCTCGTTCTGGATCTTTACCCCCTCCTGCGCCTCGACCGCCTGGTGGAGCCCCTCGCTCCAGCGGCGACCCGGCATGAGGCGCCCGGTGAACTCGTCGACGATGATCACCTCGCCGTCCTTGACGACGTAGTCGCGGTCGCGCTTGTAGAGAGCGTGCGCCTTGAGGGCCTGCTCCAGGTGCCGGGCCAGGCTGAAGTCGTCGTCGAACATGTTCGCGACCCCCAGCCACTGCTCCATCTTGTCCGTGCCGGCCTCGGTGATCGCCACCTGCTTGAGCTTCTCGTCGATGATGAAGTCCTCTTCGGCCTTGAGCCGAGGGACGAGCCGGGCGAACTGCTGGTACTTCTCGGCCGACTCCTCGGCCTGGCCGGAGATGATGAGCGGGGTGCGTGCCTCGTCGATCAGGATGTTGTCGACCTCGTCGACGATGGCAAAGAAGTGGCCGCGCTGGGCGCGCTGCTCGAGATCGACCACCAGGTTGTCGCGCAGGTAGTCGAAGCCGAACTCGTTGTTGGTGCCGTAGGTCACGTCCGCGGCGTATGCCTCGCGGCGCGGCACGGGGCGCAGGTCGCGGAGCTTCTCGTCCGTAGCGGGATAGTCGGGATCGAACAGGTAGGCGGCGTCGTGCTGGATGCTGCCGGCGCTCATCCCGAGCCGATGGAAGACCTGGCCGATCCACTGCGCGTCGCGCTTGGCGAGGTAGTCGTTGACGGTGACGACGTGGACGCCACGGCCGACAAGGGCGTTCAGGTAGGCGGCCAGCGGGGCGACGAAGGTCTTGCCCTCGCCGGTCTTCATCTCGGCGATCGAGCCGCGGTGCAGGACGATGCCGCCCAGCAACTGGACGTCATAGTGCCGCTTGCCAAGGGCGCGACGCATGGCCTCGCGGACCGCGGCGAAGGCCTCGGGAATGTAGCCGTCCAGGGCCTCGTCGATCTGTCGCCGCTCGCGCTTGCGCTGCGCCTTGCGCTCCTCGGCGAGCAGCGCCGGGTTGCTGGCGGTCAGCTCGGAGTCCTCGTCCGGCGTGTCACGCAGCTCGATCGGGATGAGGAGGTCGCCCAGCTCGTCGCGGAGGCGGCTCTTGAGCTCGTCGGTCTTGCCGGCCAGCTGCGCATCGGTCAGCGCCGTCATCTCCGGCTCGAGCGCGTTGATGCGCTCGACGAACGGCTCGAGCTTGCGGATCTCGCGGTCGTTGGAGTCCACGATCCGCGACAGGAACTTCATCATGGGGAGGCCGAGTATAGCCCGATGCGTCCCCGCTCCCCCGCCGCGCTACCTAGCCGGCGGCGATGCGAAAGGGCTCGTCGTCGTCCTCGGCGTCCTCCGACCAGAAGGTCATCTCCTCGACCATCTCGACCTCGGAGCTGAAGAGGGCGCCCACGCTCTCCCCGCGATGGATGCGCCGGATCGCCTCGCCGAAGAGCGGCGCTACCGAGAGGACCGTGATCCGTGAATCGTCCGCGCCGGGCGGCAGCGGGATCGTATCGGTGACCACGACCTCGGTGATCGCGCTGCCGTTGATCCGGTCGAGCGCGGACCCGGAGAAGACGCCGTGGGTGGCCATCGAGTAGATGGCGGTGGCACCCTCCGCCTCGAGCGCGCCGACGGCCTCCATCAGCGATCCGGCGGTGTCGACCTCGTCGTCGATGATGACCGCGACCTTGCCGCGCACGTCACCGATGATGTTCATGAGCTCGGTCTTGTCCTGGTTGCCGACACGGCGCTTCTCCACGATCGCCAGCGGCGCGGACAGCAGCTCCGCGAAGTTGCGGGCCTTCTTGGCGAAGCCCAGCTCGCTGACCACCACGATATCCTCGAGCTCCTTGGACTTGATGTAGCCCGCCAGGAGGTTCACCGCGGTCAGCTCGTCGACCGGGATGCTGAAGAAGCCCTGGATCTGCCCCTGGTGGAGGTCCATCGTGAGGACGCGGTCAGCTCCGGCAACCGTGAGCATGTCGGCCACCAGGCGCGCCGTGATGGGCACCCGCGGCTGGTCCTTCTTGTCGCTGCGCCCGTAGCTGTAGTACGGGATGACGGCGGTGATCCGACCGGCGCTGGCGCGCTTGAAGGCGTCGATCATGATCAGCAGCTCCATGATCGACTCGTTCACCGGCCGGCTGGTGGGCTGGACCAGGAAGACGTCCTGCTCGCGGACATTCTCCATGACGCGGACGAAGATGTTCTCGTTCGCGAACTGGAACACCTCCACCGCACCCTGCTCGGTGTGGAGGTAGGCACAGATCCGCTTCGCCAGCGCGGGGTTCGCGTTGCCGGCGTAGATGCTGAACTCGTCGGCGTACACCCGGTCTCCTCGGCTCCTGGCCATCAGCCCCGCCAGTCTACCCTGCCGCCACGACCGCGAGGCGATCGAGCGCCGCGCGGATGAGGTTCGGCTCGGCGAGGGCGGTGCGCCACCCCACCTGCTCGAGCCGGGCCCCGGCGGCCGCGACCGCCTCCGCCCCGCCGGCCAGCTCGGGTCGCAGCAGCGTCCCGACCCACCACCGCCGCGCCGCGAGCGGGTTCGTCCAGCCTGAGCCTTCGTCCAGCTTCATGACCCGCGCGGCAAGGTCGTCCGCGGCGGTCGCGTCGCCATCCGCGAGGGCGATCAGGAGGCGCAGTGTCAAGCTGGGCTGCACATCCCCCGGATCCGATGCATGCCGGTGGCGATCGGTCTCGTCGACCATCCGCTCGGCCTCTCGCCGGTGGCCGCGCAGCAGCTCGACCTGGCCCAGGGTGCCGGCGGTCCAGGTGATGAGGTTCTGCTCACCCAGCTCGCGACAGTTGGCGAGCGCCTCGCGCAGGTCGTCCGCCGCATCGTCGAGGCGACCGTCGATGCGCGCCACGTTGCCGCGGTCGCCGAGCGCGCTCGCCAGCTCCCAGCGGGCACCCAGCTCGCGGAACACGCGCACGGACTCATCGAGGGCGGCGGTCGCTTCCGCGATGCGCCCGATGCGGGCGAGCCCATTGCCGACGGTCTCCTGGCCGACCCCAACGAGGAACGGGTCGCCGAGGTCGCGACCGATTCGCAGCGCCCGCTCGGCGATGGCCAGCGTCTCCTCCGCGGTGCCCGTGGGGCTGACGACGGACGCCAGTGCGACCAGCGCCCGCGCCTCGCCTGCCGCGTCGCCGATCGGGTTGCTCCGCACGATCTCCAGCGAGCGCTCGAACGCCGCTCGCGCGCCTCCCAGGTCGCCGACCCAATACGGCACCCAGCCGGACATGAGGTGCGCACGCGCCCGCGACTTCGGATCGCCCAGCGTGTCGGCGGCGGCGACCGCCTCGGTGAAGATGGCTCGCGCGGCGTCCGGATCGCCGTCCACGTTGAGCCGGATGTCGGCGAGGAAGCGTGCCGCGTGGGCGGTGACCCACAACGAGTCGGGCGCGAGCTCGCGGGCGCGTGCCAACGATCGGCGCGCTGACTCGAACTCGGCCAGCCAGTAGCGTCCCTCTCCGATCTTCGAGAGGATTCGCGCCTCGCGCTCGCCCCACTGCTCGGGTTGGCCGGCGAGTGTCAGGGCCCGGTCGTACAGCTCGATCGCGGCGCGCGACTCGGTGCGCCGCCGGAACCGATCGCCTGCCTCGGTAAGCGAGTGGATCGCACGGTCGGCGAGCTTCCGGTCGGCGGGATCGAGGTCCAGGGCATTTCTCGCCGCCGATGCCAGGTGGTGGGCCACCGACGCCGGGTAGCCTTCCGGGTCAAGCGCATCCAATCCCTCTGCCAGCTGGAGGTGCAGCGCCTGGCGCTGACGCTTGGGAAGCGACTCGTAGGCGACGTGACGCAGCAGATCGTGCCGGAAGCGCCACACCCGCCGCCGCGGATCGCGGATGAGCACCTCGGCCTCCTCGAGCACGCCCAGCAGCTCCTCGTCGACCTCGGCGATCAGCGCCAGCTCCTCCGGGTCGAAGCTGGAGCGGGTCAGCACCGAGGCACGCCGGGCGAGCTCCCGAGCCGCAGCCGGCAGATGGTCGAGTCGGGAGGCGATCACCGCCTGCACGGTCGCAGGCAGGCGATGCGCGTCGAAGCGATGGGCCGTGGTCAGGCCGCGCTCCATGAGCAGCCCCGTCGTTTCGATCAGGAAGAACGGGTTGCCACCCGAGTGGGCGGCGAGGTCGCGGGCATCCGCCTCGTTCAGGCCGCCTGCGTTGCGCGCGAGCTCGATCGACTCATCGGTCGAGAGTGCCGTCAGGCGCAGCGTGGTAGACGGGATGCCGGCGCCGGAGCTGCCATGTTCCCAGGCGGGCAGTGAGCGGCCGGCCAGGACGACCAGGAGCGGCAGGTCGTCGCGCATCAGGGTATCGATCAGCTCCAGCACCTCCGGGCGGGCAAGGTGCGCATCGTCCACGATCATCAACAGCGGCCCGCGCTGGGCGAGCCCCTCCAGCAGGCGGCGCAGGCCATTGCGGATGTCCGCCGCGCGGGAGCGCCCCTGCTGCTCGTCTCCCTCGTCGCCGTCCTCGGTGTCCGGTTTCATGCCGAGCCCCAGGACCAGGCCGACCCGCGCGGCGACCTGCTGACGCTCGCTGATGTCGCAGCAGCCGTCGACAAGCTCCTCGAGCCGCCGATGCACCTCGTCGCGCGGCGTGTCGGCACTGACATCGAGCTGGCGGCGCATCATCTCGGCGATCGGCGCGTAGGTGACGTCCTCGGCGTACTCGGTGGCGCGCCCCGCCAGGACGGACGTCTCGTCGGGCAGCGCGGCGATCAGCTCCTCCAGCAGGCGTGACTTGCCGATCCCCGCCTCGCCCATCACCGCTACGAGGCGCGGTCGGCGCTGGCGGGCTACCAAACCGGCGATTTCGACCAGCTTTTCCAGCTCCGCCCGCCGTCCGACGAGCGGAATGGTCCGCCGCCGCGACCGTGCCGTCAGCGAGACGACCGGCCAGGCCGGCACCGGGTCCTCGAAGCCGCGCGCGTCGGTGGCCCGCTCCTCGCCAAAGGTGACGTTGGCGATCGTCAGCTCGCGCGTCGTGGCGGACACGAGCACCTCACCGGGGAGCGCCGCGGTCTGGAGCCGGGCGGCCAGGTTGACCGGTGCGCCGGTGACGATGAGCTGATCGGTCGGCCCGCCACCGACGGCCACGAACCCCGAGCTCACCCCGACGCGCACCGACAGCGGCTCCGGCAGGTGCAGGTCGACGTGGAGCCGCGCGACACGGTCGCGGATGAGCACGCCTGCCCGCACGGCTCGCAGGGCGTCGTCCTCGCGCGCCGACTGGGCGCCCCAGATGGCCATCACCGCGTCGCCAACAAACTTCTCGGCGCGCCCGCGCATGGACTGCAGCTCGTCGTTGGCCGCGTTGTAGAAGGCGGCCAGGACCTCGCGGACGCGCTCGGGGTCGAGGCGCGTTGAGAGGCTCGTCGAGTCCGCGATGTCGGCGAACAGGACGGTCACCATGCGCCGGTCGGCGGTGGTCGGCGCCGCGACCGGGGTGCCGCACTGCGGGCAGAAGCGCGCGCCCGGCGGCAGCTGGGCAGCGCAGCGGGGGCAGACGCCCTCGATCGTCATCGGTCCGGCGGCAACCTCAGCCCGCAGGCTCCGGCTCCGGCTCGCCCTCGGGCGGCTCCGGCTCGCGGTCATCCACGAAGACGGTGATGCTCACGATCCGGTCCCCGGCCTGCGGCTTCATCACCGTCACGCCGCGGCTCGCGCGGCGATATCGGTTGACCGAGGAGACCTCCGTACGCAGGATTGTGCCCTCCTGGGTGATGAGCATCATCTCCTCGTCCTCGCGGCCCACCAAGCGCACGGCGGCGACGCTGCCGGTGTCCTTGTTGAGCGAGTTGGCGATCACGCCACCGGTCGCCCGATGCTTCACCGGGAAGTCCTCGACCTCGGTCCGCTTCCCGTAGCCCTGCTCGGTTACGACCAGCAGCTCGTGCTCGACGTCGCGGATGACCTCCATGCCGATCACCTCGTCGTCCTTCTTGAGGCGGATGCCGGTGACGCCGCGCGTGTCGCGGCCCATGGGTCGGACCTCGGTCTCGTGGAAGCGCGCCGCCTGTCCCTTCCGGGTGGCGAGGATGATGTCGTTGTGGCCGTCGGACAGCCCGACCCACTGCAGCTCGTCTCCGTCCACGAGGTGGATGGCGATCAGTCCGTTGGCCCGGATGCGACCGTAGTCGGCGAGCGAGGTCTTCTTGATCATGCCGCGGCGGGTGGCCATGACCAGGTAGTTGTCCGGCTCGAACTGCGGCAGCGCGATGACCGAGCTGACGTATTCGCCCGATTCCACCTGAACGCCGGGGAGGTTGATGATCGGGATCCCCTTGGCCTGGCGGCTTGCCTCCGGCAATGCGTAGACCCGCGTGATGAAGACGCGACCGCGATTGGTGAAGAAGAGGATCGAGTCGTGGGTGTTGGCCACCAGCAGGTGGCGCACCGCGTCCTCCTCGCGAGTGATCATGGCCAGCTTGCCGCGGCCGCCGCGACGCTGGCTGCGGAACGTGCTGATTGCCTGGCGCTTCACATAGCCGCGCTGGCTGAGGGTGACCACCACGTCCTCGCGGGCGACGAGGTCTTCCTCGGTGAGCTCGCGATTCGCGTCCGCCTGGATACGCGTCTTGCGGTCGTCGCCGTACTTCTTGACGAGGTCGGCGAGCTCGCCCTGGATGACCTGCAGCACCTTGCGCGGATTGGCCAGCAGGTCCTCCAGCTCGGCGATGAGCTGGATGACGGCGCGGTACTCGTCCTCGATCTTCTTGCGCTCGAGCGCGGCCAGGCGGCGAAGCTGCATCTCCAGGATCGCGTTGGCCTGCGCCTCGGAGAGTCCGAAGCGCTTCATGAGTGCGCTCCGCGCGGCGTCCGTGTCCGCCGAGGCGCGGATGGTGGCGATCACCTCGTCGAGGTTGTCGAGCGCGATCTTCAGCCCCTCGAGGATGTGCGCCCGCTCCTGCGCGCGCCGCAGGTCGAACTCGGTGCGCCGCCGAACGACCTCGCGACGGAAGGTGATGTAGTGCTCGAGCATCTTCTTCAGGCCCAGGGTCACCGGCTGCCCGTCGACCAGAGCGAGCATGTTGGCGCTGAAGCTTGTCTGCAGCGGGGTGTGCTTGAAGAGCTGCTGCATCACGGTATGCGGGGATCCGTCTCGCTTCACGTCGACGACGATGCGCATCCCATCCCGGTCGCTTTCGTCGCGAATGTCGCTTACATCCGTGATGCGCTTCTGGCCGACGAGATCGGCCATCTTCTCGATCAGGGTCGTCTTGTTGACCTGGTACGGCAGCTCGGTGATGACCACCGCCATGCGGCCCGAGGTGGCCTCCTCGAAGGCGACCTGGCCACGCATGATGATCCGTCCGCGACCGGTTGCGTACATGTGGCGGATGGCGTCGACGCGCTCCTTCTCGCCGCTGAGCGGGTTGCGCTGGTCCTCGAAGCGGAAGATCGTGCCGCCGGTCGGGAAGTCCGGCCCGGTGACGATCTCGCACAGCTCGTCGACGCTCATCTCGGGGTTGTCGATGAGCGCGCTGATGGCGTTGGCCGACCTCGGTCAGGTTATGCGGCGGGATGTTGGTCGCCATCCCGACGGCGATCCCGCTCGACCCGTTCACCAGCAGGTTGGGCAGCTTTGAGGGGAGCACGGTCGGCTGCCGGAGGCGCCCGTCATAGTTGTCGACGAAGTCGACCGTCTCCTTTTCGATGTCGGCGAGCATCTCGTCGGTGATGCCCGACATCCGGGCCTCGGTGTACCGCATGGCGGCGGGAGGATCACCGTCGATCGAGCCGAAGTTGCCCTGCCCGTCCACGAGCGGATAGCGCAGGCTGAAGTCCTGGGCGAGGCGCACGAGGGTGTCGTAGAGCGCCAGGTCGCCGTGCGGGTGGTACTTGGCCATGGCCTCGCCGACGACGCCGGCGCACTTGCGGTACGCGGCGGTGGAGCGCAGCCCCATCTCGTGCATCGTGTAGAGGATCCGGCGATGCACCGGCTTCAGCCCGTCGCGCACGTCGGGCAGCGCGCGGCTGACGATGACGCTCATGGCGTAGTCGATGTACGCCGTGCGCATCTCGTTCTCGATCGAAACCGGGCGCTCGTTGTCCCGCTGCATCTCCATCGGTTAGCTGCCTACCTGCTGTGTCGCGTATGTCGCATATGTCGTACTCATTCGCGTCGCGCCCCGGCGACGGTGACGTCGAGTGGCATCCCGTAGCGCTCCTTCAGGGAACGCTTTTCGGATGGCGTCGCGCCCAGGAAGCGGCCCTCCGCCTCGGCCACCAGCCGCCCGTCCTCCCCGCGCACCTCGCCGGCGACGTGGTAGATGCGGCGCCGGCGCTCCGTGACGCGTCCAGTCGCCACCAGCCGCTCACCGGGGTTCGCCGGCGCGCGGTAGCGGATCTGCATCTCGGCGGTGACCGCCCACGAGTCGTGACTGGATGGGGCCCACGCCATCACCTCGTCGAGGAGGGTGGCGATGATGCCGCCGTGGACCTTCTCCTCCCAGCCGACGTAGTCCTTGCCGGGGACCCACTCCGTCCGGGCGGTGCCCTCCCCGAGCTCGATCTCGAGATGCATGCCGATCGGGTTCTGGCCACCGCACGCGAAGCAGTTGTGATCCGCGAACGCGTAGCGACGGCCGTCCTGGCCGATGATCTCGCGGCTCGAGCCGATGTCGGTGGCGGAGTCGGTCACCAGGTGTTCTCCTCCTCGTCGTAGCCGGCCAGCCCGCCACCCCACTCGTCGTCCCCCGAGCGTCGCAGGCAGTGGTCGGCGATCGCGAGCGCGAAGGCATGGCTGACCGCGTAGCCGTCGCGCAGGAAGTTCACCGCCTCGCGGCGTTCGGCCACGCCATTCGATTCCAGCAGCTCGCACCACTCGTCGATCGAGCGGCCCGTCTTGCTGGCTACCTGGCGAATGTCGGCAATGTGTCGCGATGGCATCGGTCTGTCGTCTCGCTGTCGTGTCGATGAGCTCAGATGTCGAGGTTGCGGACCTTCCGCGCCTCGCCTCGAATGAAGTCACGCCGGGGCTCGACCCGTTCCCCCATCAGGGTCGAGAAGACGTCGTCCGCCTCGGCCGCGTCGTTGACCTCGATCCGCAGCAGGGTGCGGGTGTCCGGGTTCATGGTCGTCTCCCACAGCTGCTCGGGATTCATCTCGCCGAGGCCCTTGAAGCGCTGGACGCTGACGTTCTTGGTGCGGCCCTCGCGCGACAGCTCCTTGACGGCGGTGTCGCGATCCTTCTCCGACTGCGCGTAGCGGGTCACCTTGCCGGTGCTGATGCGGAAGAGCGGCGGCTGGCAGAGGTAGAGGTAGCCCTCCTCGATGACCTGCGGCATGTGCCGGTAGAAGAAGGTGAGCAGCAGGGTGCTGATGTGCGCCCCGTCCACGTCCGCATCGGAGAGCAGGCAGATCTTGTGGTAGCGCAGCTTGGTGATGTCGAACGTCTCACCGATGCCCGCGCCGAGCGCAATCACCAGCGGCCGGATCTTGTCGCTGCTGAGCACCTTGTCGAGGCGCGCCTTCTCGACGTTGAGCATCTTGCCGAACATCGGCAGCACGGCCTGGTTGCGCCGATCGCGCCCCTGCTTGGCGGATCCACCTGCCGAGTCGCCCTCCACGATGTACAGCTCGCTCTTCCCCGGGTCCCGCTCCTGGCAGTCGGCGAGCTTGCCGGGCAGTGCCATGCCCTCCAGGGCCCCCTTGCGGATGACGAGGTCGCGCGCCTTGCGCGCCGCCTCCCGGGCCCGCGCCGAGGTCAGGCACTTCTCGATGATCCGGCGCCCGTCGGCGGGGTTCTCCTCGAGGTGCTGGATGATCCCCTCGGTGACCACGTTCTGGACGATGCCCTTGATGTCGGCGTTGCCCAGCTTGGCCTTGGTCTGCCCCTCGAACTGCGGGTCGGTGAGCTTCACGCTGATGACCGCGGTGAGCCCCTCGCGCACGTCCTCGCCGGAGAGGTTGGCCTCCTTCTCGCTGAGCGTGCCTGACTTCCGCGACCAGGTGTTGAGCGAGCCGGTGAGCGCGGAGCGGAATCCAGCGACATGAGTGCCGCCGTCGACCGTGTGGATGTTGTTGGCGAACGCGATCACGTTCTCCGCGAATCCGTCGTTGTACTGGAGCGCTACCTCGACGCTCGTACCGGACACGACCTTCTCGACGAAGATCGGGCGGCCATTGAGCACGTCCCGACGCCGGTTGAGGTGGCGCACGAAGCTCGTCACCCCGCCCTCGAAGTAGAAGTTCTTCTCGCGGTCCACGCGCTCGTCGCGGAGCCGAATCCAGACCCCCTTGTTGAGGTACGCGGACTCGCGGAGGCGGGTCGAGATGGTGTCCCAGCTGAAGTCGAGGGTCTCGAACATCTCCGGATCCGGCTTGAAGAACGTGCGCGTGCCGCGCGTCCGCTTCCACTCGGCCGGAATATCGCGGTTCGCCTCCGGCAGGCCACCCTTCTGAGCGACCGGCCCTTTCGGGGCGCCGCGGGTGAACTCCTGGATCCAGCGCTTCCCGTCGCGGAGCACCTCGACCCGCATCGACTCTGCGAGCGCGTTCACCACGCTCACGCCCACGCCGTGGAGCCCACCGGAGACCTTGTAGCCGCCGCCGCCGAACTTCCCGCCCGCATGGAGCACGGTCATGATCACCTCGAGGGCGCTCTTGCCGGTGCTGTGCTTGTCGACCGGGATGCCGCGGCCGTCGTCGATGACTTCCAGCGTGCCGTCCGCGTGGATGGTGACGTGGATGCGGGTCGCGACGTTGGCCATCGCTTCGTCGATGCTGTTGTCGACCACCTCCCAGACGAGCTGGTGGAGACCCCGCGCATCGGTCGAGCCGATGTACATGCCCGGACGTTTGCGGACGGCCGCCAGGCCCTCGAGGACCTGGATGTCGGCGGCCGTGTAGCCGGCCTCCTTTGGGCGCCGCGTGCGGCGTGCTGGCTCTGCGGTCATGACGTGGTGGCCACCTCCAGGCCTCGGTCGGGTGCGGTGTCGGCGGGGAGGCTGACCGATCCGCGCGTGATGATCGCGTAGATGCGGTCGAGCTCCTCGTCGGAGTAGAAGTCGATGGTCAGGCGGCCGCCGCGTCGCGTGCGGCTGATCGCCACCTTGGTGGCCAGCATGCCGCGAAGCTGGGCTTCGAGATCGGTCAGATCGTCCGACAGCTCGGTCCGGCGACGCTCGGCTGGTGGGGTTTCGCGCTTACGGCGGACGAGCTCCTCCGTCTGGCGGACCGAGAGTCCCTGCTCCAGCACCACGCCCAGGACGGCGCGCTGGAGCTCCGGCACGGACAGCGCGGCGAGCGCGCGGCCATGGCCCTCGCTGATCTGCCCCTGCACCATGGCCTGGCGCGTCTCCGGCGCGAGGTCGAGCAGGCGCAGTGCGTTGCTGACCGCGACGCGGCTCTTGCCGACCTGGCGCGCCACCGCCTCGTGCGTCAGCCCGAAGCGCTGGGTCAGCTCCCGGTACGCGAGTGCGGTCTCGATGGCGTTGAGGTCGGCGCGCTGGACGTTCTCGATGAGGGCGATCTCGAGCTGGTCGCCGGCGCCCTGGGTCTCGCGCACGATCGCTGGGATCCGCTCGAGGCCGGCGAGCCGGGTGGCGCGCAGGCGGCGCTCACCGGCCACGAGCTCGTAGTCGCCATCGGGGAGTGCGCGGACGAGGATCGGCTGCAGGACGCCGTGTACCGCAATCGATGCGGCGAGCTCGCCGAGCCGTTCGTCATCGAACCGTTCACGCGGCTGGTGCGGATTGCGGCGGATCCGGCCGACGGGGAGCTGCAGCACGCCCGGTTCGTCGTTGGTCGGCCTGGGGATGAGGGCGTCGAGGCCGCGGCCGAGCCCGAACCCCTTGGAGGGGCGCTCGCTAGCCACGGGCGGCCACCTCACCGGCCAGCGAGCGGTAGGCAACCGCTCCGCGGGAGGCCGGGTCATAAAGAGCGACCGGCAGGCCATGGCTCGGTGCCTCCGAGAGGCGCACGCTTCGCGGCACGACGGTGTCGTAGACGCTGCCGTTCATGTGGCGTCGCACCTCCGCAGCCACCTGGGCGGAGAGGTTCGTCCGGGCGTCGTACATGGTCAGCAGGACACCGTCGATCTCGAGTCGCGGGTTGAGACCCTCGCGGACGAGGCGGATCGTGTTCACCAGCTGGCTCAGGCCCTCCAGGGCGTAATACTCGGTCTGAATGGGGATCAGGACACCGTCGGCGGCGGTCAGGGCGTTCAGCGTCAGCAGGCCCAGCGAGGGCGGGCAGTCGATGAGCACCCGGTCGTAGTGGCCGGTGAGGTCCGCGAGGCTGGCAGCCAGGCGTCGCTCCCGTGCCGGTACGTCGACGAGCTCGACCTCGGCTCCGGAAAGCTCCGGCGCCGAGGGGACGAGGTCCAATCCTTCGATTGCTGTGCCGATCACGAGCTCGTCCATCGGAACGCGGTCGATGAGGCCGTTATAGACGGACTGGTCGAGCGTACGCCGGTCGACTCCCAGGCCACTGGTGGCGTTGCCCTGGGGATCGAGGTCGATGACGAGGGTCGAGGTGCCGGAGAGGGCCAGGTAGGCCGCCAGGTTCACCACGGTCGTCGTCTTTCCGACGCCGCCCTTCTGGTTGGTGCAGGCCGTGACCCTGATCACAGGCGCTCCGCAGCGAGTTCAGATGGGCACCCTGATTCTACCAGTTTGCAGCGTCATTCGCCGCTTATCTCGGGCTTATCGGGACAGCCGGTTGCACGTGCAACAAGCGTTAGGGACATGTTCCACGTGAAACAGTGTGGATAACCATCAAGGGTCGAACGGGGCTGCCGCCTCGGTATACTTCGGCGACGCCGCCCACCATTCTCGGTACCCGGGGAGCTTCCGGACATCACCTACACCAGCGCGCTGCTCGCCATCCTGGCCGGAGTCATCCACGCCGGCCTCACCCCCGTCATCCAGGTCGCCGGGGTCTACCCGAACCTCGCCCTCGTGGCGGTGGTCCTGGTGACCGTGGTGTTCGGCTTCACCCACGGCACGATCTGGGCCTTCGCCGCGGGCCTCACCGCCAACCTGGTGGTGAGCGCGCCGCTCGGCAGCCTCCCACTGACGCTCCTGCTGGTCACGGTGCTCGTCGCGGCCGGCGACCGGGTGCTGGGCCGTCTGACGTGGGTCTATCCGGTCCTCGCCGCCTTCGCGGCGAGCATCGTGGCGGACGGTGCCACGCTTGCCATCGGCCGCCTCGTCGGCGAACCGGTAGCCGGCGGCGATGCCCTGGCGCTCATGCTGCCCGCGGCGGTACTGAACGCCGTGCTGGCGGGCCTGCTCTTCCCGCTCGTGCGGTTGCTCGCCGGCCGCCTGGGCCTGCTCGAGGAGCGCCCGGCATGGTGACCGATGGCTGACCTGAACACCGGCCGTGGCCGCGACCTCCCGCATTCGCGCGCCCGCTTCCTTGCCTTTGGGGCAGTCGCAGTCCTCATATTCAGCGCCCTCGCGGGACGGCTGGTGCAGCTCCAGATCGTCGACGGCGCGAAGTACGCCCTCCGCGCGGCGGAGGTGGGATCGGTGGAGCTTCCGATCCCGGCGGCACGCGGGCTGATCTTCGATCGCGAGGGTCGCCCGCTTGCCATCAACGTCCCCTCGTGGACGGTCAAGGCTCGCCGCGCGGACCTGCCCGCGGAACGAACCGGCATCGTGCTCGGGGAGGTGGCGCGCGTGACCGGCGTTTCGGCCCAGGAGCTGCGCTCCAGGCTGGACGCCTTCTCGGGTTCGCCCTACGACCTCATCCCGTTGGCGCGCGGCATCGATCGCCATGCGGCCCTCGTGCTCGGCGAGCGTGCCGGCGATCTGCCGGGAATCGTGGTGGAGGCGGAGCCGGTGCGCCAATACCTCGATGAGAACGGCAAGGTGGATGGCTCTCTCCTCTCCCATCTCGTCGGCTACACCGGACCCGTCAACGCCGACGAGCTCAACCAGCTCGAGGCAGCGGGCTACCTCCCCGACGACGCCATCGGCCGTGCGGGGGTCGAGGCCAGCTACGAGGAGGAGCTGCGCGGCACGTATGGCACGCGGCTCGTGGAGCGCGACGCCAGCGGACGCACCGGAGCAGTGCTCGACACAGTTCGTGAGCCGGTGGCGGGCGAGAATCTGCAACTGACCATCGACGCCGACGTGCAGCGCATCGCCACGGACGCCCTGCTCTGGGGAATGGATGCGGTCGGCGTGGAGCAGGGCGTGACGATCGTCATGAACCCGCAGACCGGCGAGATCCTGGCCATGGTCTCGCTGCCGGCGTACGACAACAACAAGTTCGCCGCCGGCATCACCGCCCGCGACTACCAGGCGTACCTCACCGCCGAGGGACAGCCGCTCCGCAACCACGCCATCGCCGACATCTATCCGCCAGGCTCGACCTTCAAGCTGGTGACCGGCATTGCTGCCCTCGAGGAGGGCATAACCACCCCCGGGCAGCGCTGGCCGACCTATGGCTGCTACCAGATCCCCGGCGCGCCGGAGGGCCAGTGCCTCTTCGACTGGAATCGCAAGGGATTCGGGCCGCTCGACATGATCGACGCATTCGCCGTCAGCTCGGACACGTTCTACTACCAGATGGCTGTCAAGCTGGGCGTCGATCGCCTCGGGGCGTGGGCCGAGCGGATGGGCTTCGGCAATCCGACCGGGGTGCGGCTGCCGGGCGAGGCGGGCGGGATCGTGGCCAGCACCGAGTGGGCCCAGTCCCAGGGCCGCCCGGGGGTCTTCACCGGCGAGCTGGCGCAGGCCGGCATCGGGCAGAACGTCATCGCCGTGACGCCGCTCCAGCTGATCAATGCCTATGCCGCGCTTGCCAACGGCGGCCACCTCATGCGACCCCAGATCGTGCGCGGCACCGCAGACGAGCACGGCGGCCTGCTTGCCCCCACCGCCCCCGAGGTGCTCGCCGAGGTGGGTGCCAGCAACGCCACGATGCAGACGATGCGCATCGGGGCGCGCCAGGTGATCACCACCGGACACGCCTACAACATCCGCGACCTGCGCCTGCGCGGGGCGCTCTCCGGCAAGACGGGCACAGCCGAGTTCGGGGAGCCGACCAGCGAGGGCACCCTGCCGTTCCACTCCTGGTTCGTCGCCTACCTGCCGAGCGCCCCGGGTGCCATCGATGCCGACCTGGCGGTCGTCACCTTCGCCTACTCCGCGGTCGTGCCTGGCAACGTCTCCCTGGAAGTCGTCAAGTACTTCCTGCAGCAGTACTACGACCTCGACCAGGACCTGCGGCTCGATCCCCGCGACTTCAGCCTCGTGGCGGCGAACTAGGCTGATGGGCGTCGTCAGCTCGACCCTGCGCGGGACGCTCACCGGCCGCGAGTGGCGCATCTTCGACGTCCAGCTGTTCGTCTACGTGATCCTGCTGATCGCGTTCGGCGTCGTGATGGGCTATTCGGCGAGCTACAACGACGCGTCGCCGTCCGGATCACTGAGCCAGCCGGTGAAGACGGTCATCTGGGCGGCCATCGGGCTGACGATCTTCTTCGTCGCGGCGAGCATCGATTACCACTGGCTGCAGCCCTTCACCGCGCCGATCTATGCGCTCGTTCTGGGTCTGCTGGCACTCACCATGGTGCTGGGCACCAACCTGTTCGGCGCCCAGATGTCGATCACGGTGGCCGGCCTCGACTTCCAGTTCAGCGAGGTCAGCAAGGTGCTGATGATCGTGGTCCTGGCTTCGTTCCTGGCGGGTCGCCGCGAGCGCATCGGGCGCCTGTCAACGATCGTCGGGGCGGGGGCGCTGATGGCGCTCCCCACGTTCCTGGTCTTCCGCCAGCCCGACCTGGGGACGGCCCTCGTGTTCGTGGCCATCCTGGCCGGCATGCTCTTCATGAGCGGCGCCAGCATCGGCTGGATGGCGATCTTCACCGGCGCCGTGGTGGCAGCCGCTCCGTTCGCCATCGGCGCGCTGCAGGAGTACCAGCGCCAGCGCCTGTTCTGCTTCCTCGACCCGTACGCCGATGCACAGGGGGCCTGCTATCAGCTCGTGCAGGCCCTGAATGCGGTCGGCTCCGGCGGTCTGCTCGGACAGGGGCTGACGGCGGGCCGTCAGAACCAGGCCGGTCTGCTCCCGGTCCAGAGCACGGACTTCATCTTCACCGTGGTGGGGGAGGAGCTCGGCCTCGTCGGAGGCCTGCTCCTCCTGGGGCTCTTCGCGCTGCTCATCTGGCGCATCTTGCGCATCGGCTGGCGTGCCGGGGACGCGCTCGGGTCGATGGTCGCGGTGGGGCTCGCGACCATGATCCTCTTCCAGGTGCTGGTCAACGTGGGGATGGTGATCGGCATCATGCCGGTGACGGGCATCCCGCTGCCGTTCGTCACCTACGGCGGCTCATCCCTGATCTCGCTGCTCTTCGGCATGGGAATCCTGGAATCGGTCCGCATCCACGCCGACAAGCCGACCTTCTGAAGGCGGCAACTCGACGTCAGGCTCCTCGACCGGCTCGACCGGTTGGTCGAGGACCTCGCGGCGCGCGGCCCCGGGCTCTTCGCCCGAGAGGCGGCGGAACCCATACCGGTACAGGTCTCGGCTGACTGCCACTGCCGGTGCGGCGAGGATGGCGCCGCCGATCCCGAACAGCGCGCCACCGATGACCAGGGCCACGATCATGACCGCGGGGTGGAGCTCCACCGCGTCGCCCATCACCTTGGGCACCAGGAGGTTGTTCTCGAGCTGCTGCACGGTGGTGTAGAGGACCACGACCGCGACCACGGCGGCCGGAGAGATGGTCAGGGCGATGAGGATCGCCGGCACCGCCGCGATGATCGGGCCGATGATCGGGAACCACTCCAGCACCCCGGCGATGAGCGCCAGGACGAGGGTGAACTCGCCCAGCTGACGGAAGCCGATGATGGTCAGGAAGGTCAGGCCGATGGCGCTGGCCGCGAAGATCGACGCGCCGAGCAGCAGCTGGCCGCGCACCCAGCGTCCGCCGATCCGGGCAATGATCGCCAGCACCGCGTCCGCGTCGAGGCGCCACGACGGCGGCAGTGCGGCGGCCACGGTTCGCGGGAAGGCTTCGCGGTCCTTGAGCACGAAGAAGAGCCAGACCGGGATGATCACGAGCCCGAGCACGAACGTCGCGGTGCGCACCAGCGTCCCGACCACCGGGCCTGCGAGCGCCTGGAGGATCTGGCCGAACGCCTCGCGGCCGCGGGCCACGGACGCATCGATCATGTCGCGCAGCTCGGGCGGCAGGCTGAGGCTCGCGTACCACCGCGCGAGGTCTGCTTCCCACGTGCCGATCGCCGCGCCGAACTCCGGGCCGCGCTCGATCAGCTCACGGGCCTGCCGGCCGATGGGCGGGACGGCAAACGCGACGAGGATCCAGACCAGCGCGGCGACCATTGCGTAGGCGGCGAGCACCCCTGCCCAGCGCGGCGCGCCGAGCCCCTGGATGCGGGTCACCACCGGGTCGAGGACGAACGCCAATGCCAGCCCGATGACGAAGGCCGGCAGCGCTCCCCGCGCGCTCCAGACCAGCCACGCGACCAGAACCACCATGCCGAGCGCGAAGAGCGAGAGGCGGTGGCGGCGCACGGTGGACAGCAGGTCTGCCACGGCTCCACCTCACCCGCTACATGCGACGCGGCCGATCGGCGGCGTTCGCGAGGGCATGATAGGGGCCTCGCTTCCCGCGAAGCGCGGACGGCGGTACCATTCACGGCTGACATGACAGATCGAACCAACCCCGATCAGCCGCGACAACGCTGGCAGATCCTCTTCGCGCGGCGCGCACCGGCGCTCCGCCTCCGCCAGTCCGACCTGGTGCCCGCCTTCGCCGAGGCGTTCACCCAGGCCGGCCTCCCGCTGAGCCATACCAACGCCGCCAAGCCTCGCGCCCGCATCAAGCTCGCCGCCAACCCACCGGTCGGCCTCGAGCTGCGAGGTGAGATCGTGGAGGCCTACTTCGACGAGCTCGTCCCGATCGAGCGGATCCAGGCTGCCGGGCAGCTGTTCCCCGAGGGGATCGAGCTGCTCGACGCGCGCGAGGTGTGGCACGGCTTCCCGTCCGCGGCCTCGCAGCTGCGGGCCGCCGAGTACGAGGTCACTGCGCTCGGCAATGCCGAACTGACCAGCGACGAGCTGCGCGGCGCCGTGGTGCGCCTGCTCGCCGCCAAGACGCTGCCCGGCCGCCGCCGCAAGGGCGAGTCCGAGCGTCGCGCGGATGCCGGCGAGCGCGACCTGCGCCCGCTCGTCGAGGACATCGAGGTCCTCGACGTTGACGCCAAGGCACACACCGGCCGCATTCGCATGGTCCTGCGCCTCGACGCGACTGGTGCCGGACGGCCCGAGGACGTGGTCCAGGCGCTCGACCTGCCGCTCCGCACCCTGGGGGCGGTCCGGACCAAGCTCCTCTTCGTTGACACTCCCCCCATAGCCCGATAAACTTCTGGGTCCGCGGGCGACCACGGGTCGGCCCGCGTCGTTGTGCGCGCCACCGGTAGCCGCACCGACTCACCTGTTACTGCATCACGGAGTTGGCCATGTACGCTGTCGTCACTACAGGCGGTAAGCAATACCGCGTCGAGGCCGGCAGCGAGCTCTTGATCGAGAAGCTGGCCGCCGACCAGGGCGCATCGGTCACCTTCGACCGGGTCCTCCTCGTCGGTGACGGCGACGACGTCACGGTGGGCACGCCGCTCGTGGCGGGTGCCAGCGTCACCGGCACCGTCCTCCGGGAGGAGCGTGGGCCGAAGATCGTCATCTTCAAGTTCAAGCAGAAGGCCAAGTACCGGCGCCGGACCGGCCACCGCCAGGATCTGATGCGCGTGCGGATCGACGAGATCAGCGCGAGCGGCAAGACCTCGCGGGTCGAGGAAGCGCCGAAGGCAGAGGCCAAGCCGAAGGCCGCCGCGAAGCCGAAGGCCGCTGCGACCGCCACGGCTGCCGCTGAGCCCACGTCGAAGGCCGCAGCGACAGCGAAGACCGCCGCCAAGCCGAAGGCAGCCGCGAAGCCCAAGGCGTCGGCCTCCTCGTCTGCCGCGGAGAAGCCGAAGCGCACCACCCGCGCCAAGGCCGCCGACACGACGACCGAGAAGCCCAAGCGAGCCACGCGCAGCCGGACCACCAAGCCGGCCGCGGACAAGGAGTAATCAGCCATGGCCCACAAGAAGGCTGGCTCGTCCAGCAAGAACGGCCGCGACAGCGCCGGCAAGCGGCTCGGCGTCAAGCGCGGCGACGGGCAGCTGGTCAACGCGGGCACGATCATCGTGCGGCAGCGCGGCAGCACGTTCAACGCCGGCGAGAACGTTGGGATGGGACGGGACTACACCCTGTTCGCCACCTCCGACGGGACCGTCAAGTTCACCCATCAGACGCGCGACAAGAAGCGCGTCAGCGTGGTCGCCGCCCCGGCCTGATCGGCTCGGCGGCGCTCGCGCAGCACCCCGGAGATTCCCATGAAGACCGAGATCCATCCCCAGTACCACATGGCGCAGGTCCACTGCGTGTGTGGCAACAACTTCACCGTCGGGTCGACCGTTGAGTCGATCAAGGTCGAGGTCTGCAGCAACTGCCACCCGTTCTACACGGGTACGCAGAACATCGTCGACACGGCCGGCCAGGTCGAGCGGTTCCAGAAGCGCATGGAGCGCGCCCTGCGCTGACCGCTCCCGATCCCCGACATCGAGCTCAGCAGATGCGCCGGTCGCCCTCGTGGTGGCCGGCGCGTCTTGCGCCCCACCTGCTCTTCCTGATCCCCGAGCTCATCATGGCCGCCGGGCCGTTCGTGGTCGAGACGGTCGGGTCGACCTCCGGGCGCGCCAGGTTCCGCATGCCGGACTTCTTCTATGGCGGCCAGGCCCTCATCGAAGGGGTCATGATGCGTGGCCGCACCACCGTCGCGATGAGCGTGCGCCCGCCGTCAGGTGAGATCCGCACCATGTCAGAGGACCTCCCGCCGGCACTCACTCGCGGGCGCTGGGTGAAGGTGCCGTTCGCGCGCGGCGTGTTCGTGCTCTACGAGACCCTGGTCCTCGGCACGCGCATGCTGATGCGCTCGGCGGCCATCGCCGCGGAGGGCGAGGACATCCAGATCGGCAAGGCGACCATGGTCGGCACCATGGTCTTCAGCCTCGGCTTCGCGGTCGTGCTCTTCTTCCTGCTGCCGCTGTTCCTGTCGACCTTCGCCGAGCGTGCCATCGAATCCGACATCCTGGCCAACCTGGTCGAGGGATTGATCCGGCTCGTCATCTTCGTCGCGTATATCGGGCTCATCGGCCTGATGGAGGACATCAAGCGCGTCTTCGCGTACCACGGCGCCGAGCACAAGGCGATCAGCGCCAACGAGGCGCAGCGCCCGCTGACGCCCGAGGAAGTCGACCGCTTCAGCACCGCCCACACGCGTTGCGGCACCACGTTCATCCTGATCGTGGTGGTCATCAGCATCTTCTTCTTCAGCCTGATCCCGCGTGCCGGGGTGCCGCTGCCGCTCCTCTTCCTGAGCCGCATCGTGCTGGTGCCGTTCATCGCCGCCGTGGCGTACGAGCTGGTGCGCTTCGGTGCCAGCCACTACGGCAACCGTCTCGTCCGCGCCATCTACGCGCCCGGCCTGTGGCTGCAGTCGCTCACCACCCGCCCGCCGGACCGATCGATGCTCGAGGTGAGCATCGCCAGCCTCGAGAGCTGCCTGGCCGCCGACCGCGCCGCCGCCGCGCCGCGTGGTGCCGCCGCCGACGCATGATCGACCGCCTGCGCGAAGCGGAGGCGCGCTACGAGGAGCTCAGCCGCCTCCTCTCCACCCCGGAGGTGGCCAACGACCCCGGGCGACTCCAGGAGCTGGGTCGCGAAATGGCGCGCCTCGATCCCATCGTGGCCGCCTTCCGCACGTGGAGTGGGCTCCACGACCAGCTGGCCGCCGCGACCGAGATGACCGCCGACGCCGACGATGAGGTGCGTGCCATGGCCCGCGACGAGGTCGCGGAGGTGGAGGCCCGGCTCTCGACGGTCGACGCGGAGCTGCGCGCGCTGCTCGTCCCGCGCGACCCGAACGACGACCGCAACGTGATCGTGGAGGTGCGCGCCGGCGCCGGCGGCGACGAGGCGGCGCTCTTCGCCGCCGACCTGTTCCGCATGTACGTCCGCTACGCCGAGCGGCGGCGCTGGAAGACGGAGGTGCTCGCCACCTCGGAGAGCGATGGCGGCGGCCTCAAGGAGGTCATCGCCGAGATCCGCGGCGCGGAGGCGTATTCGCACCTCAAGTTCGAGTCCGGCGTGCATCGCGTGCAGCGCGTCCCCTCGACCGAGGCGGCGGGCCGCATCCACACCTCGACCGCCACGGTGAGCGTGCTCCCGGAGGCGGAGGAGGTGGACCTCGAGATCGACGAGAAGGATCTGCGGATCGACGTCTACCGATCCAGCGGCCCCGGCGGCCAGAGCGTCAACACCACCGACTCGGCGGTCCGCATCACCCACCTTCCGACCGGCACGATGGTCGCCATCCAGGACGAGAAGAGCCAGCACAAGAACAAGGCCAAGGCCATGACCGTGCTCCGCGCGCGGCTCCTGGAGGTGGAGCGCCAGCGCCTCGCCGAGGAGCGCGGCGATCAGCGCCGCTCCCAGGTCGGCAGCGGCGATCGGGCGGAGAAGATCCGCACCTACAACTTCCCCGACGATCGGATCACCGATCACCGCATCGGGCTCACCGTCCACAACCTGCCCGGCGTCCTGGAGGGCGACCTCGATCGCGTCATCGAGCCGCTCGCCGAGCGCGACCGGGAGGACCGGCTGGGCGAGCTGGGATCGGAGGGCGGCACATGACGGTGACCACCACGAGCGTCGGCGACGTGCTGCTCGACGCGACGCGCCGCCTGCGCGAGGCGGCCTCGGCGACAGCCCGTCTCGACGCCGAGCTTCTCCTGGGCCACGTCCTCGGCCGCGACCGCGCGTGGCTGTTGGGGCACGCAGACGCGGAGGTGGAGCCGGAGCACCTCGTCGAGCTGGCCGCCCTCGTCGAGCGCCGTGGCCTGGGTGAGCCGATCGCCTACCTGCGCGGCTTCAAGGAATGGTTCGGGCTCCGCGTCGGGACCGATGCGCGCGCCCTCATCCCACGCCCCGAGACCGAGCTGCTGGCCGAGGCGGCGATCGCCGAGATCGCGACGCGCATGGGTGACGAGCCTTCGGGACCACCGATCGCAGTCTGGGAGGTGGCAACCGGGAGCGGCGCGGTGGCGCTGGCGCTGGCACTCCGCTTCCGCGTTGCGCTCCGCCTCGAGCGCGTCCGCCTGGTGGCCAGCGACCTCTCCGCCGAGGCGCTCGAGCTGACGGCCGAGAATCTCGCCGCGCATCGCGTCGGCGGCCTGGTGACCCTTGCCTGCACCGACCTGCTCGACGGCGCCGGTGAGCTGCTGCCGCGTCCCGACGTGCTCATCGCCAACCTTCCCTACGTCCCCAGCGCCGAGGTCGCGGCCGCCGGTGGGTCACTCGCCCACGAGCCGAACAGCGCCCTCGACGGCGGTGCCGACGGCCTCGACCTCGTGCGGCGCCTCCTGGTGACGGCGGTGGAGGCAAGCCGGCCCGGCGCGACCGTCCTGCTGGAGATCGGCGCCGGACAGGCGGGTGATGTAGAGGCGGCCGCGCCACGAGGAGCATCGGTCACCACCATGCCCGACCTCGCCGGCATCGAGCGCGTGGTGCGGATCGAGCTGCCACGGTGACCGACCGACTGCCGCCGACCGAGGCCGGCATCGCCCGAGCTGCCGCCATCCTCCGCGACGGCGGGCTGGTCGCCTTCCCGACCGATACGGTGTACGGCGTCGCCGTGGCACGTTCGCGCGCCGACCGGCTGGACGCGCTGTTCGCGCTCAAGGCACGGCCGGTGGAGCGCCGCATCCCCGTGCTCGTGGCGTCTCTCAGCGACGTGGAGGCTGCCGGCTTCGCCATCGACGAGCGCCTGCGGGCGCTGGCGGACCGATGGTGGCCAGGCCCGCTTTCCATCGTCCTGGCCCCGGCCGAGGGCGGCGAGACGGTGGCCTTCCGGGTGCCCGACCACGCGGTCGCGCTCGCCCTCATCGCCGCCGCCGGGCCGCTGCTGGCGACGAGCGCGAACGTGTCGGACCAGCCGGACACCCTGGGTGCCGACGAGGTGCTCATCGCGTTCGCCACCCGACAGGACGAGCTCGACGCGGTCCTGGACGGCGGCGCGGTGCCGGGTGGTGTGCCGTCCACGGTCGTCGACCTGTCGGTCTCCCCGGCGCGGATCCTGCGCCAGGGGCCGGTACGCGGGGAGCAGCTGGCAGCGGTGATCGCCGTCGCCGACTGACGGGCGCCCGGGCGCAATGCGTACACTCAGCGCCATGCGCGTCGCCATCGGCTCCGACCACGCCGGGTTCGCCCTGAAGAACGACCTGTGCACCCTGCTCGACGACCTGCGCGTCGAGTACCGAGACTTCGGCACGTTCGGCCCCGAGCCGGTCGACTACCCCGACTTCATCGCCCCGGTCGCACGTGCCGTCCGCGACGGCGAGTTCGAGCTGGGCATCGTGCTGGGCGGCAGCGGCACCGGCGAGGCGATCGTGGCCAACAAGGTGCGCGGCATCCGCTGCGTGGAGGCGGCCGATCCCGTCACCGCCCGCCTGGGACGCGAGCACAACGACGCCAACGTCCTGTCGCTCGGTGCCCGGATCGTGGGCAGCGAGGTTGCCCGGGCCTGCGTGCGCGCCTTCCTCGACGGGGAGTACCAGGCCGGTCGTCACGTGGCGCGCATCGCCAAGCTGCACCACGTCGAGGCCGAAGAGGCCAACCGGCAGGGATAAGCGGACCGATGCCGGTCGCGCTCTCCGACCGCGACCGGGCGCTCCTGCGCGGCGACCGCGGGGCGGGAACCGCCTTCGCGATGCGGCTCGTCGTCCTGGCGGCCGACGCGCTGGGCGCCGAACGGCTGCTCGACATCAGCGGCGCCCACGTCGACTCCTGTCTGTTCCACGGCCAGGCGACCCTTGACTTCGTGGATCGCATTGCCGCCGGCGGGACGCAGGTCGCGGTGCCGACGACCCTCAACGTGGGTGCGGTCGACCTGCTGCACCCGGAGCTGTGGCGCGGCACGCCCGACGCGGCGGCAGACGGGCGCCGCTTGATGGCCGCCTACCGCGGCCTCGGCTGCCGGCCCACCTACACCTGTGCCCCCTACCAGACGCCGTGGGCGCGGCCCGCGCTGGGCGAGCAGGTCGCCTGGGCGGAGTCGAACGCCATCGTGTTCTGCAACTCGGTGCTCGGCGCGCGGACCGAGCGCTACGGCGACTTCACCGACATCGCCTGCGCGGTCACCGGCCGGGCGCCCGACGCGGGCCTGCATCGGTCCGACGCGCGGCGCGCCACGCTGGTGCTGCGCCTCGCCGCCGACGTCCCCGCCGCACTGCGCGAGGCGGACACGCTCTACCCGGTGATCGGGATGGTGCTCGGGCGCCGCGCGGGATCGGCGGTCGCCGCGCTGACCGGCCTCCCGGCCGGGCTGTCAGAGGACCGGCTCAAGGCCGTCGGTGCCGCTGCCGCCTCGTCGGGTGCGGTCGCCATGTTCCACGCGGTCGGCTCGACGCCTGAGGCACCGACCCTCGAGGCAGCGACCGGAGGGCTCGACGTGCCCATCGAGCAGATCACGCTGGACGAGCTGCGCGCCGCGCGGGACGCGCTGACGACCGGGAGGGGGATGCCGCTTGCCGCCGTCTCGCTGGGCACGCCGCACGCCTCGCTGCGCGAGCTGCGGGCGATTGCTGCGGCCCTCGACGGGCGGCGGCCGAAGGTCGACCTGCTCGTCTCGACCGGACGGGATGTCCTGGCCGCGGCGGGCGCGGAAGGCACAACCGCGCGCCTCGCCGCATCGGGCGTCGAGCTGCTGGTCGACACGTGCAGCTACCTTTCTCCTATCCTCCGCGACGCGCCGGGTGCCGTGATGACCGACTCGGCCAAGTGGGCCGCCTACGCCCCGGGCAATATCGGTCGAGAGGTCGTCTTCGCGGGGCGCGCCGATTGCGTGGCTTCGGCGCTCGCCGGGCGGGTGATGATCGACCTGGCACCCTGGGGTGGCGCATGAGCGGCGTGGAGGGCCGAGCGCTCGTCCTGGACGAGCCGCTCAGCCTGTGGGGCGGCCTCGATCCGGCGACGGGGACCATCGTGGACGCGCGTCATCCGCAGCGTGGGGAGCGCGTCACCGGGCGTGTGCTCGTCATGGGAGCGGTGCGCGGCAGCTCGTCGTCCTCGTCCGTGCTGGCGGAGGCTGCGCGTGCCGGGACGGCGCCGCTCGCGATCGTGCTCGGGGAACGGGACCTGATCCTGGCGGTCGGATCCGCCGTCGCAGCAGAGCTGTACGGGGTCCACATTCCAGTCGTCGTCTGGCCGCTCGAGCGCATAGAGAACCTGCGTACCGGCGACCCGGTGATCGTGGACGACGCGGCACCCGGCTGACGTACGTCATTCGCCGGGCCGGTGCGACGCGCATGATCACCGACTGGCGGACCGCATCCCTGGCGGCGGCCCGGAGCTGGACGGCGCTCGGCTTCCGGCCCACGCACCATCGGTTGCACCGCCATGTCGACGAGCGCATCGCCTGGGCGAGCAGCACCGTCGCGGCCTTCTGAGCGCGTCTGCCGAGCGCGCCGCGCCGGCGCGCATCGGTACACTGAGGCCATGGATGCATGGGACCACCTCGAGACGGTCGATCCGGAGATCTGGCAGGTCGTCCGCGACGAGGAAGAGCGCACCCGCTCCCACCTGGAGCTGATTGCCAGCGAGAACTACCCGAGCCTCGCCGTGCTGGAGGCGATGGGCAGCATCCTCACCGGCAAGTATGCGGAGGGCTACCCGGGGCGCCGCTACTACGGGGGCTGCGAGGTCGTCGACGTGGCGGAGAACCTGGCCCGCGACCGCGCCAAGGAGCTGTTCGGGGCCGAGCACGCCAACGTGCAGCCGCACGCCGGCGCGCAGGCCAACATGGCCGTCTTCCACGCCCTGCTGGAGCGCGGCGACACGGTGATGGGACTCTCCCTGGACCAGGGCGGCCACCTGACCCACGGCTCGCCGGTCAACTTCAGCGGCCAGTACTACAACTTCGTGCCGTACCAGGTCGACCGTGAGACGCACCTCATCGACATGGACGAGGTGCGCGCGGTGGCGCGCGAGCACAAGCCCAAGCTCATCGTCACCGGCGCCACCGCCTACCCTCGGCTGTGGGACTTCGCGGCCTTCCGCGAGATCGCGGACGAGGTCGGCGCGCTGCTGATGACCGACATGGCGCATTTCGCCGGCCTGGTCGGCGGCGGGCGTGCACCCCTCGCCCGGTGCCCTACGCGGACGTCGTCACCACCACCACCCACAAGACGCTGCGCGGCCCGCGCGGCGGGATGATCCTGTGCAGGGAGGCGCACGCCAAGGCGATCGACAAGAGCGTCTTCCCCGGCATCCAGGGTGGCCCGCTGATGCACGTCATCGCCGCCAAGGCGGTCGCATTCCGCGAGGCGCTCAGACCGATGCCTTCCGGCGCGACCAGGAGCAGACGGTCGTCAACGCGCGGGCGCTCGCCGCCGGCCTCGCCGATGCCGGCGCCTCGATCGTCTCTGGCGGGACCGACAACCACCTCATGCTGGTCGACGTGCGTCCGTTGGGCGTCAACGGCAAGCAGGCCGATCTCGCCCTCGGCGAGGTGCGCATCACCGTCAACAAGAACACCATCCCCTACGACCCGGAGAAGCCGATGATCGGCTCCGGCGTCCGGGTCGGCACCCCGGCGGTCACCTCGCGCGGCATGCGCGAGGCCGAGATGGCCGAGATCGCGACCCTGATCGTGGCCGGCATCGCGGCTCGCGAGGATCCCGAGGCGCAGGCAGCCGTGCGTGCCCGCGTGGCCGGCATCGCGGACCGTTTCCCGGTCCCCGGGGTGCCCTCGACGCGCTCGACCGCCGAGATTCCAGCCTGACGCGGTCACCGAGTCCCGATTCGCGCCCCGGAACGGCCTCCGCTATACTTCGCCGCGTTCCGACCGCTGTGAGTCGAGCCTCCATACCGAATGACCGAACAACGACCCGGGTTCGCCCCCGCGATGGTGCTCGCCCAGGTCAGCCTCAGGGTGATCGTGCCGCTGCTATGCGGCGTGATTGCCGGGCTGGTGGCCGACAGCATGGGCCACACGGCTCCGCAGTTCGTCCTGCTGGGCATGGCGGCCGGAACCCTCGTATCGATCCTGCTGCTTCGTGCGTTCATCGTGTCCACCGCCGCTCGCATGCGACGGGAACGGGACGCCGCGGCGGGATCGGAAGCGGAGGAACATGAGCAAGCGATCGCCGACCGACCGTGAAGCGTCGTCCGGGAAGCTGCCGCCGAACTGGGGCCTGGTCCTGGACCTGGGGATGCGGCTCGGCCTGTCGGTGGTCATCGGCGTCGTAGCGGGCGTCCTGCTCGACAACTGGCTCGGCACGTCGCCGCTGTTCACCCTCCTCGGGGTGGTGGTCGGCGTGGGTGCCGCGATGTACTCGATCTGGGACGTGGCGCGCGACCACATGGGTCCGCGGTAGCGAACGAATGAAGTTGAGGAACCTGCGTGCCTGAGGAAGCAGCCGAGCACGGCAAGAGCCTGATCCACGTCGCGATCAAGGCGGAGACGCTGTTCCACGTCGGCCCGTTCGCGGTCACCAACAGCATGATCGGCACGCTGATCGCGACCTTGGTGCTGGCGTCGCTGGCCCTGTGGGCGTCGCGCAACCACGCCGTCGTGCCCGGCCGTCTGCAGAGCTTCCTCGAGTTCCCGCTCGAGTTCCTCGGCGGCATCATCCAGGCCCAGCATCCGACCCGCTGGCGCGCGATCGCGCCGCCGGTCCTGACCATCTTCCTGCTGGTGCTGGTTGCCAACTACGTCGGCCTACTGCCCGGCGTCGGCACCATCGGCCTCCACATCGTCGAGGATGGTCACGAGGCCACCGCGCCGATCATCCGGCCCGCGTCCGCGGACCTCAACTTCACCCTGGCCCTGGCCGTCATCGCGTTTCTCCTCTTCGTGAGCTGGGGCATCCGCGCCAACGGCCTCCGCGGCTACCTGAAGGAGACGTTCGTCGCCAACCCCGCGTACATGACGCCCCTCATGACCCCCATTCACATCGTCAGCGAGCTCAGCCGCATCATCAGCCTGTCGATGCGACTCTTCGGCAACGTGTTCGCCGGCGAGATCCTGCTGGCGGTCATGCTGGCGCTCACCTTCGTGGTGGTGCCGGCGCTCTTCCTGGGGCTGGAGATGATCTTCGGCGCCGTCCAGGCGCTGGTCTTCGCCCTGCTGACCCTTACCTACATCACGCTCGCCACGGCAGGCCACGGTGGCGGCCACGACGAGTCGCACGAGACACCGGCGCAGGACGCGGACGACGTCGCGCTGCCGGCCGGCGCCCATTGATCCCAACCGGCATCACGACGGGGACGCTCTCCCCCCACGCAGAGCATCAGGAGGAACACAACTCGTGGATCTGACACCCCTTGCCGCTGGCCTCGCCATCGGCCTCGGCGCACTCGGACCGGGCATCGGCCTGGGCCTCGGTGTGAGCAAGGCAATGGAGGCCCTCGGCCGCAATCCGGAAGCCTCGGGCGCGCTGTTCGTGCCGTACGTCCTCGGTTTGGCACTGACCGAGGCCGTCGCCATCTACGCGCTCGTCATCGGCCTGCTCATCCTGTTCACCTAGGCGCCCGTCAGTGGAAGCCCTCATCGAGGCGTTCGACGTCAACGTGGTCGGCCTGGTCTTCCAGGTGATCAACTTCCTGCTGCTCCTCTATCTCCTGAACCGATTCCTCTTCAAGCCGTTGCTCGGCCGCATGGACGAGCGCAGCGCGAAGATCGGCAAGGGCCTGGAGGACGCGGAGGTGGCTGCACGTGACCGCGAGCTGGCCCGTGCCGAGCGCGAGGCAGCCGTGGCCGAGGCACGCAAGGAAGCCCAGGAGATGATCGCGCGCGCCACCAAGATCGCCGAGGACTCCCGAAACGAGATCGTCGCCGAGGCGCGCAGCGAGGCCGAGAAGGTCACGCAGCGGGCCCGCGAGGAGATCACCGCGGAGAAGGACAAGGCAATGGGCGAGCTGCGGACCCACGTGGCCGAGCTGGCCCTGGCCGCTGCGGGGGCCCTCGTCCGCAAGGAGATGGACGGTCCTACCCAGCGCCGCCTGGTGGACGACTTCCTCGCCGAGGCCAAGCCCGACGCCGCCTCCACGACGAAGGCGAAGAACTGACCGATGGCCAGGCGTGACACCGCCGCACGGCGCTATGCCGAGGCAGCATTCGAGATCGGACGGGCCGATGGCTCGCTCGACGCGTGGGAGCGCGACCTCGATCGGCTGCGCACGGCGCTCGAGGATCCCGACCTGCGCGCGCTGGTCGAGCATCCCGCGGTGGCGTTCGGCGACAAGGAGCGCGTCCTGCGCCGCGTCGTCGGCGACGTCTCGGCGGATGCCCTCAACCTGGTGCTGCTGATGGTCCGTCGCGGCCGCCCCCGGGCGATCGGGCGCATGACCGAGCATTTCGCGAGCCTGGTGCGCCGGGAGCGCGGCGTGGCACTCGCCGAGATTCGCACCGCGCTGCCACTGGACGACGCGCAGCGGGGCTCGGTTACCAAGCGGCTGGCGGAGCTCACCGGCGACAAGATCGAGATCAACGAAGTGGTGGATCCGGCGCTGATCGGCGGCATCACCGTCCGCATCGGCGACCGGCTCTACGACGCAAGCGTGCGCAGCCGCCTCGAGCGGCTCCGCGCGCGACTGACCGCCGTCTAGGCGATACGAAAGGAATCAGATGGCGATCAGATCCGACGAGATCACGTCGATCATCCGCAACGAGATCAAGGGCTTCGATGCCGGGGCTGACGTCTCCGGCGTCGGAACCATCGTCGAGGTCGGCGACGGCATCGCGCAGGTCTACGGCCTGTCCGGCGCCCTGGCGCAGGAGCTGCTCGACTTCGGCAACGGGATCATGGGCATGGCGTTCAACCTCGAGGAGGAGACGGTCGGCGCCCTGATCCTGGGCGACTACACCTCCCTCAAGGAGGGCGACCAGGTCAAGACCACCGGTCGCATCGTGGAGGTGCCGGTCGGCGACGCGCTGATCGGCCGCGTGGTGAACCCGCTCGGCGAGCCGATCGACGGCAAGGGCCCCATCGAGACCGACAAGACGCGCCCCATCGAGCGCATCGCCCCCGGCGTCATCGTCCGCCAGCCGGTCGACACCCCGCTGCAGACCGGCATCAAGGCCATCGACTCGATGATCCCCATCGGCCGCGGCCAGCGCGAGCTGATCATCGGCGACCGCCAGACCGGCAAGACGGCCATCGCCATCGACACGATCATCAACCAGAAGGGCCAGGACGTCATCTGCATCTACGTCGCCATCGGCCAGAAGCAGTCGACGGTGGCGCAGGTGGTGGCGCAGCTCGAGGAGTCGGGCGCCATGGAGCACACCATCGTGGTCGTTCGCCGGCGCCAGCGATCCCGCCCCGCTGCAGTACCTGGCGCCGTACGCCGGCGTCGCCATGGGCGAGGAGTTCCTCGACGCCGGTCGCGACGCGCTGTGCGTGTACGACGACCTGTCGAAGCACGCCTGGGCATACCGCCAGGTGTCGCTGCTCATGCGCCGCCCGCCGGGCCGCGAGGCGTTCCCCGGCGACATCTTCTACTCGCACTCGCGCCTGCTGGAGCGCGCGGCACGGCTCAACAAGGAGAACGGCGGCGGGTCGCTGACCGCGCTGCCGATCATCGAGACGCAGGCGGGCGACGTGTCGGCGTACATCCCGACCAACGTCATCTCGATCACGGACGGCCAGATCTTCCTGCAGTCCGACCTCTTCAACCAGGGCCAGCGACCGGCGGTCAACGCCGGCATCAGCGTCTCCCGGGTGGGCGGCGCCGCGCAGATCAAGGCCATGCGCCAGGTCGCCGGAAAGCTGCGCATCGACCTCGCCCAGTACCGCGAGCTGGCCGCGTTCGCGCAGTTCAGCTCGGACCTCGACAAGGCGACCCGCGACCAGCTGACCCGTGGCGCCAAGAC
Source organism: uncultured Chloroflexia bacterium (assembly GCA_963781555.1). Classification (GTDB taxonomy): domain Bacteria; phylum Chloroflexota; class Limnocylindria; order QHBO01; family QHBO01; genus JAICQM01. The sequence goes on from CAWAGB010000008.1 coordinate 151,581, forward strand.
GACCGAGATCCTCAAGCAGCCGCAGTACGACCCGCTGCCGGTCGAGAAGCAGGTGGTCATCATCTGGGCCGCCACCAGCGGGCTGCTCGACGACGTCGAGACGAACAAGATCGCCGAGTTCGAGACCGGCCTCTACCGGCACCTCGAGTCAGGTTACGAGAAGCTGCTGCCCGCCATCCGCGATGAGAAGGTCCTCTCCGACGAGATCGTCGCGACCCTCCAGAAGGCGATCGACGAGTTCAAGCGCCAGGGTGGCTACGGCCAGACCGATGACGCCGACGCGGCGCCGAATGCAGAAGCGAAGGCCAAGGACAAGGCCGAGGACGAGGGTGCGGCCGAGGCCAAGGACGAGGCCAAGGACGAGGCCAAGGCCGACGCCGACGCCAAGGCTGACGGCGCGCCCCAGGACGACTCCGCTGGCGAGCCCGCCTGACCGATGTATCGAACGAATTCCGCGCGAGGGTCGATCCACGCGCGGTTTGGTCGACAGATCGAACGTTTCGCCGCACGAGCGGCGCGTCCCGGCGCCTCCCACGCTCAGCCGCGTTCGATGTCTCGAACAATCGCGGCGCAGGACGCGGCCCGGGTGCCGTTCGTTCGATACATCGAACGACGGGCGGGATGCGCGGGGGCGGTGGCATAGATGCCGAGCCTCAAGGACATCCGCGGGCGGATCGGATCGGTCCGCAACATCGCCCAGATCACCCGGGCGATGGAGATGGTGGCCGCGTCGCGCATGAAGCGCGCGCAGGACGCCATCCTCGCCGCGCGTCCCTACGCCCAGGAGCTGGAGGCGGCGCTGCGCCGCGTCGCTGGGGCGGCATCCGAGGAGGTCGATCCGCTCCTCGCGCGGCGCCCCGTGCATCGGGCGGCGATCATCTTCATCACCACCGACCGCGGCCTCGTGGGCTCGCTGAACGCCAATGCCACGCGCTCCGTCCTGCGCTGGGTTTCGCAGCGGGCGCGGAGCGCAGCGGTGACCGGCCGGTCGAGATCGAGGCCATCACCATCGGGCGCAAGGGCCGCGACGCCATCCGGCGTGCCGGGGTCCCCATCGCGGCCCACTTCGCGCAGCTCGGTGAGCGGCCGAGCTTCAGTGACGTGACGCCCATCGCGCGCCTCGTGACCGAGGACTTCCTGGCCGAGAAGTACGACGAGATCGACATCGCCTACAGCGGCTTCGTCTCCACCCTCTCGCAGAAGCCGCAGATCAGCACCATCCTGCCGATCCTGCAGCCGGAGATGGAGGAAGAGGACGAGCGCACCAACGACGAGTACCTCTTCGAGCCTTCCCCGAGGCGGTGCTGAGCCGCCTGCTGCCGCACTACGTGGCGATTGGCATCTATCGGGCCGTGCTCGAGAACAACGCGTCGGAGCAGTCGTCGCAGATGATCGCGATGCGCAACGCCACCGACAATGCCCACGAGCTCATCGACGACCTGACGCTGGTCTACAACAAGACCCGCCAGGCCACCATCACTCGCGAAATGATCGAGATCGCCTCCGGCGCGGAAGCGCTCGGCTAGGCGAAAGGAGAAGTACACACCGATGGCGACCGGTAAGGTGATCCAGATCACAGGCCCTGTGATCGATGTCGAGTTTCCGCCCGGCGAGCTGCCCGACATCTATAACGCGCTCGAGATCGGCAGCGGCGACAGCACGCTCGTCGTCGAGGTGCAGCAGCACCTCGGCAACAACTGGGTGCGCGCCGTGGCCATGTCCACGACGGACGGCCTGGCCCGCGGCCTCGACGCGGTCGACACCGGCGCTCCCATCACCGTGCCGGTCGGCGCGGCGACCCTGGGCCGCGTCTTCGACGTGCTCGGCCACCCGATCGACGGCAAGGGCGAGGTCAAGGCGGAGAGCAGCCTGCCGATCCACCGCGATCCGCCGGCCGTTCGACCAGATGGAGACCGAGGCCCAGGTCTTCGAGACCGGCATCAAGGTCATCGACCTGATCGCACCGTTCCGCCGCGGCGGCAAGGTCGGCGTGTTCGGCGGCGCCGGCACCGGCAAGACGGTCATCATCCAGGAGCTGATCCGCAACATCGCCGCCGAGCACGGTGGCTACTCGGTGTTCGCCGGCGTCGGCGAGCGCTCGCGCGAGGGCAACGACCTGCTCGGCGAGATGACCGAGTCGGGCGTCATCGACAAGACGGTCATGGTCTTCGGCCAGATGAACGAGCCGCCCGGCGCGCGCCAGCGGGTCGGCCTGACGGCGCTCGCCATGGCCGAGTACTTCCGCGACGAGGAGGGGCGCGACATCCTCCTCTTCATCGACAACATCTTCCGCTTCACGCAGGCCGGCTCGGAGGTCTCCGCGCTCCTCGGCCGCATGCCGTCGGCCGTGGGATACCAGCCGACCCTGGCCACCGAGATGGGCGCCCTCCAGGAGCGCATCACCTCGACCAAGAAGGGCTCCATCACGTCGCTGCAGGCCATCTTCGTGCCGGCCGACGACTACACCGATCCCGCTCCGGCGACCACCTTCGCGCATCTCGACTCGACGATCCGCCTCGAGCGCTCGATCGTGGAGCTGGGCATCTACCCGGCGGTCGACCCGCTGACCTCGACCTCCACCGTGCTGGATCGGCGCATCGTCGGCGACGAGCACTTCGAGGTCGCCCGCGAGGTGCAGCGGACGCTGCAGCGCTACAAGGACCTGCAGGACATCATCGCCATCCTCGGCATGGACGAGCTGAGCGAGGAGGACAAGGTGTCCGTCTCGCGCGCCCGTCGCCTGCAGCGCTTCATGAGCCAGCCGTTCAACGTTGCCGAGCAGTTCACCGGTCGTCCCGGCGCATACGTCGAGCTCAAGGAGACGGTCCGCGGCTTCGCGCGAGATCCTGGAGGGCAAGCACGACGCGCTGCCCGAGCAGGCGTTCTTCATGGCCGGCAAGATCGAGGACGTGGTCACCAACGCCGAGAAGCTGGGCTAGGCCACCATGCCACTCCGGCTCGAGATCGTCAGCCCCGAGCGCCGCGCGTACGCGGACGACGTCGACATGGTCGTCGTGCCGGGCATCGACGGCCAGCTCGGGATCCTGCCGCACCACACCCGCCTGATCACGGCCCTCGGCACCGGTGAGCTGCGGATCAAGAAGGGCGGCACGGAGGAGTCGATGCTCATCTCGGGCGGCTTCGTGGAGGTGCGCCCCGACAAGGTGGTCGTGATGGCCGACCTGGCGGAGCACTCCGACGAGATCGACGAGGCGAAGGCCGTGGAGGCGCGCAAGCGCGCCGAGGCCGAGCTGGAGGGCACGCGCGACCCGGTCGACCTCGCCAGGGTGCGGGCTGCACTGCAGACCGCGCTGATGCGCGAGCGGATTGCAACGCGGCGTCGTTCGCGGGGCTAAGCCGCCCGTCGGGTAGCATCCACGCATGACCGACGACGGACGGATGACTCCCGAGGACGCGGAGCGCGCCCACCTGCGCGGCCCGGTGGGCGACCCGGAGCAGCAGGGCCACCGGCGCATGCAGGAGCTGCGCAAGATCGGCCGCGAGTACCCGTTCATCTGCCCGGTCGACTTCAAGCCGCATCGCGGGTCGCCGCCGGGCGAGGATCCGAACCTCGATCCGACCTTCGTCGCCACCCATCGGGAGGATGACGGCCAGCACTACCTGGGCTGACCGAGGGACCGATGCAGACCTGCGACCACTGCGGCGCCCGGATGCCGATGCTCCCGGTGGGGATCCACGTCGTGCGCGAGTCCGGACCGATCGCGCCCGCCGGCGCGGTGGCAAGCGCCAACTTCACCAAGGCGTACCGCTTCTGCAGCTCCGACCACGCCTATGCCTGGGCCCGCGAGCGGCGCTACATGCTGTGCAACAAGGCGCCGAACCCCTTCGAGGCGGGGATGCAGCCGTACATGCCGAGCCGCCACATGGGCGGCCGCGTCGGACTGTGCGACGGCCACCACACCGGCGGCCACGAGTGGAAAGAGGCCTTTCCCGGCTGACCGGGATCTGACGCGCCGAGCCCGGCCGGCGGTTGCGCTCGGCTACACTCCCCGTCCGATGCAGAAGTTCGTCGTCACCGGTGGCATCCCCCTGCGTGGGGAGGTGCGCATCGCCGGCGCCAAGAATGCCGTCCTCAAGCTGATGGCCGCTGCCGTGCTCACCGACGAGCCGGTCACGCTCAGCAACGTGCCGCGCATCAGCGACGTGATGATCCTGCGCGAGACGATGGTCGACCTCGGCTTCGACGTCCGCCGGGTGAGCGGCGACACGCTGCGCATCTCCGCCGGCGAGCCGGAATGGCTCTTCGTGCCGCTCGAGGCGGCGATGAAGATGCGCGCCAGCTTCATGCTCCTCGGCCCCATGCTGACCCGCTTCGGACGGGTGATCATCCCGAACCCCGGCGGGGACCGGATCGGGCGCCGCCCGGTCGACCTGCACGTGATGGCCATGGAGGCCATGGGTGCCGAGATCGAGTACAAGAACGGCTACTACTTCGCCGCGGCGCCGGATGGGCTGCACGGCGCCACCGTGGCGTTCCCCCAGGTGACCGTGATGGGCACCGAGAACACGCTGCTGGCGGCGACCCTGGCGCGCGGCACCACGATCATCGAGAACGCCGCGCAGGAGCCGGAGGTCGACGACCTCATCGCGCTGCTCACCAGCATGGGCGCGCAGATCGAGCGGACCGCCGCCGACCGCCTGGAGATCCAGGGCGTGGACTCGCTCCGCGGTGCCGACCACCGGGTGATCGGTGACCGCTTGGAGGCGGAGACCTTCGCCATCGGCGCGGCGGTGACCGGTGGCGAGATCACGCTCAACGGCGTGGATGCTACCCATCTCGGCTCATTCCTGGATGTGCTGGACCGCATGGGCGTCCCCTACCGGACCGATGTTGACGGCGCGCTCACCGTCGGCTCCGCCGGCAGCTACCGGCCGACGGACGTCGAGACGGGACCGTATCCCGGCTTCGCGACCGATTTCCAGGCCCCGCTGGCGGTGCTCATGACCCGCGCCGATGGCGTCAGCACGATCCACGAGACGATCTACGAGGACCGTCTCGAGTACACCCTGGAGCTGATGAAGATGGGCGCCGTCATCGAGGTCGTCGACGAGCGGCGCGCGCGCATCGCAGGCCCCGTGGACCTCCACGGCCGCGAGGTCCAGATCGCCGACCTGCGGGCCGGTGCGACCCTGGTGCTCGCCGCCCTGGCGGCCAACGAGACGAGCATCATCTCCGGTGTCGAGCACGTCGACCGCGGCTATGAGCAGGTGGAGTCGAAGCTCGTCGCGCTGGGTGCCCAGATCCACCGCATCGACGCCTAGACCGCTGTCGCGGACCCCTGGCAGCGCGGGCACCAGTAGGTGAGACGTCCCTGGTCGCCCTGGCGGCGCACCCGGATGAGCGTCCCGCAGCGCCGGCACGGCCGCCCCGCCCGGCCGTAGACCCACAGGCCGCCGCCGGGGCGGGTCGAGCGCGCGCCGCCGCGCACGTTGGCGCGAAGCAGGCGGCGCGCATCGGCCAGCAGGGCGCGGAGCGCGTCGTCGTCAAGGACGCTGACCGTGGCGAAGGGATCGCTCCCCGCCAGGAAGGCGAGCTCGGACTTGTACACGTTGCCGATCCCTGCCACCGCGCGCTGGTCGAGCAGCGCCTCCCCGAGTGGCATGGCGTCGCGCTCGCGGAGGCGGGCGAGGGCCACATCGGTCTCGAAGTCGTTGCTTAGCAGGTCCGGCCCCAGCGTGCTCAGCGGCGCGCTGCGTTCCAGCGCCCGCGCGTCGAGCAGCTCGGCGACCGGGGCGTTGAAGCACACCGCCACGCTGCTCGCCGTTTCCAGCACCACGGTCGCCTGGTGCACCGGCCGGCGCCACGCCTCACCCGGCGCATACCGATGCCACGACCCGCTCATCCGCAGATGCGTCCGCAGCGTCAGCCCGCCCTCGAACCGGATCAGCAGGTGCTTGCCGCGCGCCTCGACCGTCTCGATCCGCCGACCCTCGACCCGGCTCAGGTCCGGAACGCGGCGCAGCCCGGGCCGCGCGTTGGCGTGCGCGTGCGTGACGGTCCGGCCGGCAAGCGCCTCGCGCAGAACGGTGGCGGTTCGGAAGATCGTGTCGCCTTCGGGCATGCCCCGATGCTAACCGCCCGGTAAGGCCACGCCTCCCAGACTCCCCGCGTGGGAACCAGGGAACGCCCAGGCGATCGCGGAGCGCGCCGTGCGCTGCAGCTGGAGTCGCGGCTGCGGCAGGAGCTGCGGCTCGCCCGCACGGGCGCTGGCCGCGGCGATCGGCGTGTCTCACGCGCAGATCGGTCGCCTGGAGCGCGGCGGATGCTACTGGGACGTACCTACGGCCGCGCGGGCCTTCGCCGTCCTTGGACTCGAACTCGGAATCTCCATGCACCCGGTCGCCAGCCCGTTGCGCGACCGTGCCCACGTCGCCCTGTTGGGCCGCTTCGCCGGGCGACTCCACGCTTCGTTCCGTTGGCGAACCGAGGTACCGCTCCCCATCGCGGGCGACCTTCGCGCGATCGACGGGTGGCTGGTCAACGACCGTTGTCGCGCCATGGTTGAGGCGGAGACGCGTTTCGCCGATGCCCAGGCGACCGAGCGGCGCGCCCGCCTCAAGCAGCGCGACGCAGGCAATCCACGGCTGATCCTGCTCCTCGCCGACACACGCTTCAATCGCGCAGCGGTGCACGCCATTCCGGACCTGGCGGCGCGCTTCCCGGTCAGCGGTCGACGCGCGCTCGCGGCCCTCGCTCGTGGTGCCGACCAGGGCGGCGACAGCATCGTCCTGCTGTGACGTTGGCTTGGCACGGTTGGCGTTCCAGGCGACCGCCCAGCGCCTGGCCGAGCGTCCGCAGCCCTCATCTGGCACCTCCAGCGAGCCGCTCGACCGACGGACGGCCTCTGACTCATGCTCGCCGGTCCTTTGGCTCGCTGAGCGTTCCGCGCGCGAGCGGCACGGCCGCAGTTGAGCGTGGATCCGCATGCGCTGCCGGGCCATCGCCGGCTAACGCGAACCAGCGGAGCATTCGCCGGGCGGTGGCCCTTTGAGCAGCGGCCGCGGGGATCCAGCGGCCGTATCGGTATACTTCGGGCGCCCCAACGCACCCGTACGGACCGCTACTGCACGCATGAAGATCGGCATCGACCTCGGCACCGCCAACATCCTCGTCTATGTCAAGGGCAAGGGCGTCGTCCTCAACGAGCCCTCGGTGGTGGCCATCTCCGACGACGACAACCGCCTCGTGGCGGTCGGCGAGGAGGCGCGCGAGATGATCGGTCGCACCCCCGGCAACGTGCGCGCCATTCGACCGATGCGCGACGGGGTGATCGCCGACTACCTCATCACCGAGGCGATGCTCAAGTACGTCATCAACAAGGTCGCCCGGGTGCGCCTCTTCAAGCCGGATGTGATGATCAGCGTGCCGAGCGGCGTGACCAGCGTCGAGAAGCGTGCCGTGCGCGACGCCGCGCTCAAGGCCGGCGCCAAGGAGGCGTACCTCATCGAGGAGCCGCTGGCGGCAGCGATCGGCGCGAACGTGCCCATCTCGGGCCCGAGCGGCAACATGATCATCGACATCGGTGGCGGGACCAGCGAGATCGCCGTCATCGCACTCGGCGGGATCGTGGTCGCAGACAGCGTGCGGGTCGGCGGCAACCGCTTCGACGAGGCCATCGCCAACTACATCCGCCGCAAGTACAACCTCATGATCGGCGATCGGACGGCGGAGGAGGTCAAGATCCAGATCGGATCCGCCCTGCCGCTGGACGAGCCGCTGACCATGGAGGTCAAGGGCCGCGACATGATCGCCGGCCTGCCGCGGACAATCCCGATCACCTCCACCGAGATCACCGAGGCCATCGAGCAGCCGATCCAGCAGATCGTGACCGCGGTGCGCAACGTCCTGGAGCGCACCCCACCCGAGCTCAGCTCGGACATCATCGACAAGGGCATGGTCATGTCCGGCGGAGGCTCGCTGCTGCGCAACCTCGACACGCTGCTCACCCAGGTCACCGGGATCCCGTGCCACGTGGCGGAGAACGCGCTCAACAGCGTCGCGGTCGGGACGGGCCTCGCGCTCGAGCACTTCGGGACCTTCCGAAAGAGCCTGGTGAGCAGCTCGTGACCGCTGTCGCCTCGGCGACCGATCTCCGCGCCAAGGCAACCGAGCGCACCGGATCGCCGGCCGCATCCCGCACCGCGTTCGTCGACTTCCACATTCACACCCGGTTCAGCCGCGACTCGATCCTGGGCGAGGAGCGCTTCATCCGCGCCGCAATCGCCCGCGGCCTGACCCACGTCGCGATCACCAACCACAACAACGTCGAGGGGGCCATCGCGGTGCGCGACAAGGTCCGCGAGCTGGGCCTCGACGACCGGCTCACCGTGATCCTGGGCGAGGAGGTCTCCACGACCGATGGCGAGGTGGTCGGCCTCTTCCTCCTGCGCACCATCCCCCGCGGCCTGTCCGCTGACGAGACGGCCGATGCGATCCACGAGCAGGGCGGCCTGGTCAGCATCCCGCACCCGTTCGACCCGTTCCGTGGCTCGCACATCCGCGAAGCACCGCTCGTCGCGCTCGCCGAGGCCGGCAAGATCGACATGGTCGAGGTGTTCAACAGTCGCGTGACGTTCCAGCGCCATAACCAGGAGGCCGCCGACTTCGCGGCCCGCTACGCCATCCCGGCCATCGCGGCCAGCGACTCGCACTCGCGGTTCGAGGTGGCGATGAGCTTCAACGCGCTCCACGACTTCACCGATGCCGCCGGCCTGCGCGCTGCGCTCCCCGAGAACGACTGGCACGGCTCGCGCTCCACCGTCTTCATCCACCTCACTACCCGCTGGGCGGTGTGGCGCAACATGTTCGACTCGTGGCGCGGCAAGCGCACCGCCACCGGTCCGATCCTCGGTCCGGCGACGCCGGCACAGGCCGAGCAGGAGCCGGTCGCCAGGCCCGCGCCGTCCGAGCTGCCGAAGAAGGACGATCCGGAGATGCAGGACCGTGGCTGAGCCGCCCAGCCACCCGTCGGGCGAGCCGAACGCGGAGCGTCAGCACGGCCACTCGGTCTACGAGCCGACCGAGTTCCTTGATGCCGCGCCCGCCGAGCTCATCCCGGAGGCGGAGGTCAGCCTCTCCCGGCGCTTCCTCAACTGGCGCACGATCGCGTCAATCGTCTTCGGCGTCGCCATCCTGGTCTTCCTCTTCGCCTTCGTCCTGAAGGTCGACTGGGGCGTGATGTGGTCGCACATCGCCGGAGCGAATCCCGGCCTCCTCCTGCTGGCGCTCGTCGCCTATTACGCCACGTTCCCGCTCCGCGGGCTGCGCTGGTGGTTCGTGCTCGGCAAGGTGGGGACTCGGGTGCCGTACCGCGCCGCGACGGGGATGCTCTTCCTGTCGTGGTTCGTGAACTGCATCGTGCCGGCCAAGCTCGGCGACCTGTACCGCGCCTTCCTGCTGCGGGGCAACTTCGGCGGTTCCACCTCGCGAACGGTGGGCACCATCTTCATCGAGCGCATCGCCGACGTGATCGTCATCGCCTCGCTCGCCCTGGCCGCCGGATTCTGGTCGTTCAAGGGCCGGAATCGGCCCGAGGTCGACACGATCTTCCTCGTCGGCATCATTGCGGCCCTTGCGCTCATCGCCTTCGTGGTCGCGCTCCGTTTCGCGGGCCATCGCCTGACACGCTTCCTCCCGCAGCGCTTCGCCTCGTTGTGGGAGCGCTTCCACGAGGGCAGCACCGCGGCCCTCACGGCGCGCAGCGTGCCGGTCATCATCGGTATCACGGTCGCCATCTGGCTCCTGGAGGGAGCGCGGGTCTACTTCGTCATCCGCGCGCTCGGCCTGCCGGAAGTCAGCAACCTCGGCATCAGCAGCGCGGTCTTCGTCGCACTGGCCGCCGCGCTGGTGACGGCCATCCCGCTCACCCCGGCCGGCGTCGGCTTCGTCGAGCTCGCGATCGCGGGCGTGCTGCTGATCTACGGCGTGCCGAATGAGCCGGCGACCGCGGTGGCGCTCACCGACCGCGCGATCAGCATCGTGACCGTGATCATCCTGGGTGGCATCTACTACGCCACCAGTCCCCTGGTGCGCCGCGCGCACAGCGCAGCCGGCCGCGCGCTCACCGCTCCATCAGCCGCGCCACCGAGCGGCTGACCAGTCGGTACCTTTGGGTCATTGAGGGGACCCGGGCGCGCTGCGAGGATCGGGTTGCTCGGACGCACCACCGGGGAGGCAGTGAACGCCTCGGTGGCGGCCGCGCGACACGGACGTACCAATCGCATGACGTTCCAGACTCCGCAGTCCTTCAACGCATGGCTCCGCAGCCAGCTGAAGGAGAAGAAGATGAGCCAGCGACAGCTTGCGCTGCAGTCAGGGGTGGATCATTCGACCATCTCTCGACTCATCAAGGGCGACCGCATGCCATCCCTCGGGACCGCGACCAAGCTTGCCCGCGGCCTTCGCGAGATCCACGACGAGTCCGACGGACCGGCGTATTTCGCGACCCTCAACACGCGCCAGGTGCTCCCCACCACCCGAGTCGAGTACGCGCTGCGCGGTGATGACGCCCTTACCGAGACCGATGTCCGCGAGCTCATGCACGCGTACCTGGGCGTTCGCAGCCGCCGCCTGCGCAACGGGCACGGCGAGCCCGAAGCGACCAACGGGCTGAGCCGCGGCGCGTAGGTCTCGCTGACGCTCCGGTATATGCGGTATATACGCGGCCGCCCTACCCGCGAGATGCGCGCCGGGTAAGCTTGAACGCCCTCGGCGGCAGTTGCGGCAGCTCCGACTGGCCCGCATACAGGAGCCGCGCACGACGCAGGTTCACCGCGTCGTAGCCCACTTCCTCTCCGGGCGTCTCCATCACGAACGTCGTCCCCGCCAGACGCGGGTCGCGCAGCAGCGCAGCCAAGGCCTTCCGGACCGATGCGCCCGGCCCCCAGGTGCTCGTGCCGGTCGGTCCGCGAGCCGCGCTCCGAGCGCGAGTCGTTGAGATGGATGAGCGCCAGGCGCTCGATCCCCACCAGCTCTGCGAACCGGTCGATCACACTCACTGCGCCTTCCGCGCTCGCGACGTCGTACCCCGCGCCCCACAGGTGCGCGGTGTCGAGACAGAAGGCGAGACGATCGTGCCCACGGCTCACGGCCCCCAGAATGGCTGCCAGCTCCTCCAGGGAGGCACCGATGGTGTCACCACCGCCGGCAGAATTCTCCAGCACCAGCGTCACCCCGGGCGGCGTCTCAGCCAGGATGGCGTCCACATTCGCACCGATGCGCGCGATCCCTGCCGCGTGCCCGACCCCCCGATGCGATCCGATGTGGGTGTTCACGAAGCGCGCCCCGAATGCCGGCGCGCGCTGAAGCTCGTGGATCAGCCCCGCGCGTGATTGGCTGGCGAACGGCTCGGCCGCGCCGGCGAGGTTGATCAGGTAGCTGGCGTGAATGGCGATCGGAGAGATGCCGGCCCGCGCCGCATAGGCCACGAAGGTGTCGGCATCCGGCGGTGGCTCGGGCCGCCGCCGCCACGCCGTCGGGTTGTCGCTGAAGATCTGCAGCGCCGTCGCGCCGATCCGTCGGGCGCGCCGCGCTGCCTTCACCAGTCCGCCAATGACCCCGAGATGCATCCCGACCCGCGGCGCATCGGCGGGCCAGGTGAGGAGCCGGCGCGGCTCGGGGCGTGCCAGAATGCGAGCCATGCAGCAGAACCCCGATCAGCGCGGCGAGCCGGCGCCGCCACGCGACCTCGGCCACGGGCGACGCGAGCCAGATCCGCTGACGATCGCGCTGGCTGCCTTCTTCATCGGGTTGATCGTGATCGTGGCGATCCTGCTCCTCATGCCGGTGCTGACCCGCTGAGCAGCTGCCGCGCGCGGCCTCACCGCCGGATGACCGGCTCGATCACCCCGTAGTCGCCGTCGCTGCGGCGGTACACGACGCAGATCGCGTTCGACGCCGCGTTCAGGAAGACGAAGAACGCGTGGCCGAGGTCCTCCATGCGGCCGATCGCGTCCTCCGCGAACATCGGCTCCATGTCGAAGCGCTTCTGTTCCACGATCTCGCCGCGGGCCTTCACCTCGTCCGCCGCCACGGTCCCATCCGCCTCGCGGGCCAGGACGGCGGCGGTCTCGTCCAGGTGCCGCTCGCGAACGCTGCGGGGGCGCTCACGCGAGCGGATCAGCTGCCGCTCGAGCTTGTCGAGCAGCAGGTCGAGCGCGGCGATCGGCGTGGCCGCTGACGACGTGGAGCGCACCACGGTGCCGTTGGAGACGAGCGTGACCTCCGCGCGGTGCGCGGCATCGGTCGCGTGGGAGGCGTTGGCGGTGAGCTCGACCTCCACCTCGGCATCGGGATGCGCGATGCGCTCCAGGCGGCGCAGCTTGCGGTCGATCTGGGCACGAAGCGCCTTCGTCAGCTCCAGGTTTCGGGCCTTGACGCTCGTCTGCACGGCTGGGGCTCCTGCTGCGCGGTGGCCCTCTACCGTACCACCGTAACGGGGGTGCCCCGGGTGGCCTATTCGACGAGCAGGATTCCCGTCGGCACCGGGGCCGCCGGGTTCACCACGCCCGTCGTCACCGCGCCGGGGGCCCCGTATCGCGCCACGAACCAGCCCTTCAGGCAGCCGACCTTGCCGGCCGGGATCGGGCTCACCAGGTACGGCGACCCCGGTCCGCTCTTGCATTCCGCGTCGCCGCCCTGGACATACGCATGGTTCAGCTTGAAGCCCACCCAGAACGGGATGTGGTAGTAGAGCAGGTTGCCGTTGCCGCTCCACTCGGCGTCGATCGGTGCGCAGGTCGGATCGTTGTCCGCCGGCCTGCCGCGGCAGGTGTTGTCGTGGATGGGAATGGCGAGCACCGAATCAGCATCCTCGGCCAGCATGATGTTCGCGCCCGCGAAGGCATTGAGCTCGGCCTCGCAGCAGTTCGGGTTACCGGTCTGCGTGTGGAGCCACGCCGGAATTGGAATCTCGCCATTGCACGGCGTCGTGATCTGGTTCGCCAGGTTGCCGCAGCCGTAGTCGATCCAGCCGACCGACCCGGGGGCCGTGTCGCAAAGCGGCACGACCGCCATGTTGGCCGTGGTGAGGGCAGCGCCTTCGGGGAGGATCTCGTACGGCTCCCATGTACCGTCGCCGTCGTCCTCGGTGACCGTGAAGGGCGTCGCCAGCGAGTCGCACACGGTGCCGCTCATCGGGAAGGTGACGGGCAGCACGCCGCACCCGGCGGTCGCGGGGCAGATCGACGGGATGATGCCGACGACCGCAGTGGCATCAGCGGTGGTTACGAACTGACCGATGCCGACGACCTGCGCCAGGAAGGGCCGGAACTGCTGGCGGGTGACGGCGCGCACGCCCTGTGCCCCGCTCGGGATGGCGCCGCCGGCACCGCAGGCCGGCACCGTGGCGCTGGGGCTGTACGGAGCCCCGAGGTAATTCGTGTACTCGGCCGACTCCAGGTCCACCCCGTTGGCCGCGGCCATGGTCTCGACCGCGCACCCCACGTCGCCGGTCGTGCGCGGCGTACCGATGAGCGACGACTGGACGACCTGCGCGCCCGCCTTGGAGACCGCGTCCGCCCCGTTCTGCGTCTCGCGCTGCTTGCCCCAGGCGTACCCGCCGTCGATCACCACCCCGACCATGCCCACGATCGCGATCATCGCGAGGGCCACGATCACCAGGATCTGCCCGCGTGGATCACGGGGCGTCGAGTCGGACACGCTTCAGGTACCTCCGGCGCAGCTGTTGCCGGGCTCGACACAGCTGTATTCGATTGGGAAGCGGCTCTCGCCCGCAATCTGGATGGAGCCCACGATCGCGCCGATCAGCGGCGTGGCCGCGCTGAACGCGTACGGAACGCGCACCAGGGCGATGCATCGCGCCGCCGCTTTCCCCGAAGCCACCAGGGCGTCGCACGAGTCGGCCACGTCCGGGGTGCTGAGGCTCCGGAAGTCGACCACTACGTTCGCCGGCTGCACGCCGAGCGCCACCGCATGCTGTGCCGCCCGTGACTGGACGTTGGCAGTTGTCTGGTCGACGATCGCCAGCCGTCCCCCCTCGCGTGCGGCGTTATTCACCGTGTTGAAGGCGTAGACCGCCCGGCCCAGGTCGAAGATGCCGAAAACGACCAGCACGAAGATCGGGAGGATCAGTGCGAACTCGACCATCGCCTGCCCTCGGTCGCTACGGCGCCGGATCATGAGTGGGTCACTGTCACGGTGGCCGTCTTCCGCACGCACGCGCCGACCGCCGTGGCCGGGTTGACGAGCTGGGTCTGGACGATCTTGTTCTTGTTCTGGTTCGGCCCGGTGGTCGTGACGGCCGGTGAGAACGCCCCCGTGAACCCCGCTCCCGTCCACGCATCCTTCGCGTCGCTCATCTTCTTGCCGACCAGGTCAGGCACCTTGGCCTCGCTGGCCGCACAGGTCACGGCCGGGGGTGGCGGCCCGCCGGTGGTGGGCGGGGGCGGGTTCGTGGCGGTGAGACGGCTGATGGCGAACTGCGACTCCGCAGAGAGGGCCACGCCCCCGCCGAGAATTCCGTTTGCCAGCGGCGTGAGCAGGCTGAATGTGCAGGCGAGCTGCACCACGGCGGGATCGCCGTCGTCCTTGCCGGCGGGGAACGACGGATCCGGGATGGTGCCGGGAATGCTGCAGTTGATGGAGCGCAGGTCGCCGTTCACCGTCGACTGGTAGAGCGAGCGCTGGCCGGCTTTGATCGGATCGCTGCCACCAGGCCAGGCATCGGGCACGTGCGCGGCGCGGTCCGCGGCAATGCGCGTCGCGTTGTTGAGTGCGACCCAGCCGTAGAACACGCGACCGAAGTCGATCGCCATGACAAGCAGAAGGAGCAGCACGGGCAGCACGAGCGCAAACTCGACCATGGCCTGGCCGCGGCGGCTGCGCGGCCTTGGAATCCGGCCACGGCATGCCGGGATCAGCCCACGAGGGGCGATGGTGGGCAATGTGACGGACCTCGGGAGCGATACGTCCGTTGTCGGAGATCGGCTGTTAGCTGGATAAGGCCTAACAAAAGCGCAATAGTTGCGTTGTCGGGCACCATACACACCGCGAGGCCACTTGGGAAGTACCTTTGACTGCCCCGCACGGGCCAGTATCGGTGTCGGGCCGCACCGCTCAAATCTCGCGAGCGATTGCCAGGCCGTAGACCGATGTCGCACCGGCAGCGCGAAGGACACCAGCGCATGCCTCGAACGTCGCGCCGGTGGTCAGGATGTCGTCAACCAGGATCACGCGCCTCGGCATCGCCACAGGACGCGGTGCGAACGCCGCACGGAGGTTGGCGAGGCGAGCTGCGCGGTCGAGTCCGTGCTGACGCAGCGTGGCGCGCGGCCGGTGGAGGACATCTCGCACTGGCAGATTGCGCGCCTCGCCCATGCACGTGGCAAGCAGGAGCGCCTGGTTGTAGCCACGTTCACGGGCGCGAATCTGGTGCACAGGCACCGGTACCAGGGTCGCAGGCCCGCTGATCGCGAGCAGGCGATCCAGGGCCGGCAGCGCGGCACGTGCCAGCGGGCGGGCCAGGCGAGTCGCACCGCCGTACTTGAGACGCTGCAGCGCCCGGCGGGTGGCACCGTCATGGCGGAATGCGGCCATCATCAGCTCGACTGACTCCGCGGCGACGAGGCTCGACGCGTCGGATGCAAGGAAGGCAGCCTGCGGGTCATCCGCCGCACGCATGGACGCCACGCAGCGGCGGCAGAGGGGCTCGCCGAATGCCTCGCAGCCGGCGCATGAGGGCGGTAGGACGATCTCGAGGATGCTGGCCAGCGACATTGCGTCAGCCTGCGCCTCAGGTTCTTATCGGACGGTTAGCCTGCGGTTAGTCGAGTGGCCTGACGGCCAACTGGTCGCCAACCTGAGTCTCGCTGGACGCGATGGCGCCCACCGGCAGCTCGATGCAGTCCCGAGCGCCTCGGGCCCACCACACGACCCGCCACGGGCGAAGGTTGGTCACGGCCTTCGCGACGCGCCCGGATCGGTCGATGAAGACCGCGTCGATCGGAAAGCGCATGAAGAACATGTGGATGCTCTGGGTCCGCTCGATGAGCAGGCCGGTGCCTGGGTCGAGGCGGTCGACGGAGAGTAGCCCGACGATGCGGTCGGCCATGGTGCTGGCGACACGACACTGAGACGCGAGGCTCGTGCCTCGCGTCTCATTCGTGATGTTCAGAACGTGCCTCGTCACCTGATCAGCTGAACGCTCACGGATCCCGGAATCCCGCCCGGCGGAGGCGCTTCCGTGACACTGCCTCGACCGCTGATGATCGTGAAGTTCCCCGCGAGGCACGACGTGCCACCGTTCCCGGTATCGCACGTGGCTCGATCGTTGCCGTTGATATACGCGCCGTGCTGAAGGTTCATCCCGGTGCACGTGGCATTCGCGGTCGAGCAGAACTTGAAACTGGCCATGGAGTTGATGTGATACCACTGGTTCGACCCATTGCCTCCCAGGTGGCCAGCGGGGCAGTCGTTGACTCCCGGGCCGGTCGGCGTCGCGTCGCACGTGTTGTCGAACATCGGAATCTGGACGACCTTTCCGTCGTAGGTCCGGAGCGCCGACTCGATATTGCTCGAGTTCATGTTGCCGGTCGCGGTGATGTAGTACCAGCCCGGCCACGACATCGCAGGATTGCTCGGCGTGAGGATGGCCGCTTCGAGCTCCGAGGCACCACCGGCGGTCGGTGTCCAGTCGATCCAGCCGACGTTCCCAGGGCCGTTCTTGCAGAGCGGCACCGTCTGGACGGGGCCGGGAGCCGTGTACAGGATCGAGTTTCCGCTGCCATCCTTCGCCGGTGCAGGATCGTTCTGGCCGTCGCAGCCGAGCACCGTGGTCGGGATTGTCACCGGGAGGATCACGCAGCCGCTTTCGGCGGCACACGTGTTCTGCTGATAGCCGACGCGTGCCGTCGCGGTCGCAGTGACGTCCAGGGTGCGGATGCCGATGACCGACATGAGGAACGTGTTGACCGTCTGCGCCGTCTGCGCCTGCACACCCTTCGCGCCCGGAGGCAGCACACCGTCTCCGACCTTGGCCGCCTGGGCCGTCGTGCCGACGACCGCTCCCGCAGCGTTGATCAGGTTGCCGTTGAAGTTGGTATACCAGGCGCTCGGCGTCGCGAATTGGTTGTTGGTTGCCGCCGTGTTGACAGCGGTCATGACGTCGCCATCGGTCTTTGCCGGCGACACATTCACCAGCGTGCTCGCGAGAACCACGGCGCCGGCCTCCGCGACCGAGTCGGCAGCATTCTGGGTCGCGCGCTGCTTGCTCCACGCGAAGCCGCCGTCGATGACGAGCCCCACCATGGCGACGATGACGATGAGTCCGAGGGCGACGATGACCAGGACCTGGCCTCGATCGTCTCGCTGGGTCGTGTTCATTGCTCGGTTGCTCCTGGTTGGGCGCTTGAGGCCAGGAGCCTCAATGCGTGGAGGAAAGCTGTAGAAGAGGGGTGACTCATGGGCTGACATACGCGTACTCCACGGCCTGTCGCGTCGTCGACGACATCCCGATGTTGCCGACGATGCTGCTGAGGATCGGCGTCGCCGCGGAGTAGGCGTAGCTCGTCTTCACCTCCGCAACGCACCCGAGGTCGACCGTTGTCGAGCAGGGATTCCCCGCTGACAGGTCCGCATTGAGGAATCGGATGGTCACCGTGATTCCGGACTGCAGCCCGACCGCCATTCGAGTTGCCTCGTTGCGGATGACCGTCATGTTCTGATCGACGATCGCGACGCGGACCGCCTCCGCGAGACGCGTTCGAGATCGTGTTGTACGCGTAGACCGCGCGACCGAAGTCGAGGATGCCCACGAGCAGGAAGATGAAGATCGGCAGGATCAGGGCGAACTCGACCAGGGTCTGGCCCCGTGAGTCGCGGCGCCGAATGAGACGTCGCATCAGTTGCCTCCCACCGTCACGCTCGAGCCACATGTATATGTCTGACCGCCGATGAGCGTCTGCGATGTCACCGTGTAGTTGCCCGATGGTGGGCGGGTGATCGTGAATGCCCCCGTGAACCCGGCCGTCGTGAACGAGGCCTGCGCAACGTTGACCCTCAGCCCGATGAGCTGCGGCATGGTGCAGCTCGTGGGCGGCGGTGCCGAATGGGTGACGGTGACCGTTGTCGTTGGGACGCTGCATGCGCCAGGTGACTTCGCGGGGTTGGTGGTCTGCGTGTTCACGATGTTGGTGTCGTTGCCGGTCGCCGGGCTGAACGAGCCCGTGAATCCCGCAGCCGTCCATTGGCCGCGAGCCTGGCTGACTGTGAGGCCGACCATGTTGGGCACCTTGACTTCGGGCAGCGTGCATCCGTTGACGGTCGTGGTGACCAGCACCGTGGCGGAGGCGGCCAGGCATGCGCCGGGACTGGAGCTCGGCGACGTGATTTGAGCAAGGACATTTTCGGTATCGGACCCGGTCGCGGGGGTGAACGCGCCGGTGAAGCCGGCATTGGTCCACGCCAGGCGAGCGCCGGAGACCGTGAGTCCCACGAGATTGGGGACGATCTTGTTGATGCATCCCGCGGCGGGTGGCTGCGCGGCTGCCACCGCCCCGGGGATCTCACCGGCCTTGATGGGGAACTCCGCCTTTGTGCCAACCGGCAACGGATTGCTGACGATCAGTCCAACGAGCGGGGTCAGGAACGAGAACTCGCACCGCAGGGTGACCACGGCAAAGTCGCCGAATTCATGCGCGTCTGCCGTCCCAATCGCATTCCGAAAGGTCGGGTCCGGGACATCTGCCGTCGTCCAGGCGGTTCGTGCAGCCTTGCCGACCGGCTGGCAGCCGATCGCGTTCATGTCGTTGACGACCTGCTGCCGGTAGAGCGCCTTCAGCGAGGCATTTCCGGGAGCGACCCACGCCTGCGGATTGAACGCGACTTCGTTGGCGCCGATGCGCGCCGCATTTGTCAGCGCGACGGTGCCAAAGAAGACGCGTCCGAAGTCGATCGCGAGGAGGAGAAAGAGCACCAGGAGCGGCAGGATCAGCGCGAACTCGACCATCGCCTGGCCGCGCGTTCGTTCGCCGGAGGTGCCATGTCGGAAGGGCAGCTTCATGAATCTCTTTGCTCGAGTGAGGTGAATCTAGGACGCACGCTACGGAAGGGACCTTGCCCTCCACCTTGCAGACTGCCCTGCGCTCAATCGGTACCACCACCGTACGTTGGTACCGGGTCCATCAGCGGTTGGAGGCAGGTTCCGCAGGCAACGTCACGCGGAACGTCGATCCATCTCCGAGCCGGCTCGACACAGTGATATCGCCATCCATGGCGCGCAGCAGACCGCGCGCGGTATAGAGCCCGATCCCGCTGCCGTCGGGCACGGCCGCACGAGCGTCCTCGGAGCGGAAGAACTGGTCGAACGCACGGCGCTGGGTGGTGTCGCTCATGCCGCGCCCGTGGTCGCGGACCTCGACGGCCACCGATCGCTCGCCCGGTACGATCCGGATCTCGATCTCGCTCCCCGCGGGCGAGTACTTGACGGCGTTGTCGAGGAGGGCCCAGAGCGCCTGCTCGAAGCGGTCGGGATCGCCGATCGCCAGATGCGGCTCGCCCTCTGTCAGCACCGAGAGATCGCGGTCGGCTCGCGAAGGGCGGCCCAGGTCCGGTCGACGATCGGTTCGATCCGGAAGACATCGCTGCGAGGAGTCAGCGCGCCGGACTCGAGGCGCGACATCGTCAGCAGCTGGCCGACCATGCGGCGCAGGCGGTCGGCCTGGTGGGCGATTGCGTCGAGATCGCCATGTGCCTCGGGACCGAGCTCCTGCGCCGACTGAACCTCCTCCGCCAGCGCTCGGATGCTGGTCAGCGGGGTCTGGAGGTCATGGCTCACGCCGCGCAGGAAGTCGCTCTGGAGGCGTGCCAGGCGGTCCAGCTCCTCCGCCTGGCGCCGCACCCTGGCGTAGAGGAGGGCATGCTCGATGGCCATCCCGGCGTGCTGCCCCACCAGGCCGAGCAGCTCGCGCTCCGCCCGGGAGGGAGCGCCGCGTCCCTCGCGCGGTGCGATGAGGGCCGCATGCAGCTCCTCGGAGGCCGCGACCTCGACCACCGCGAACGCGCCCCACGGCCCGTCGGCGAAGCGGACACCCGGAACATCCCCCTCGGATCCCTCGAGCGTCGTCGCCCAGGCGTGGACCTCCGAGATGGGGGCGGCCTCCGAGTCGGAAGCATAGACGCCAGTTGGGGAGCGTTGACTCGTCCACGGACCGCATCACCGCGAGTGTCCACGTCGGGTCGCTGGTGATCCCACGCGCTGCGTCGACCATCGATCGCACGACGGCTGGCGCGTCGAGGCTGATCGGCGCGAGACGTGACTGCGCCGCGAGCTCGGCGATCTGCCGGTTGCGCTCGTCGAGCGCCGCCGTGAGACGCCGCTGCGCGTCGCTGCCCGGGCCAGGGTCGGACGATTCGGCACCGTCCGCGGTGCCGCGCTCGGCCAGCTCCACCATCAGCCGCGCCTCGCCACCGAGAATGCGCGATGCGCCGACCGAGACCATGGCTGCCCAGACGACCGTGACGGCAGCTGCGATGACGAGGGTCGTGCCCATCCCAAGTCCTGCGACCAGGTCGGTCGCGAGGGTGTCGGCGACTGCGAATGCGACCAGGGGAGGCAGCGCGACCGCGACGAGGAACAGGAAGACGCGACCTGTCGACCGACCCATCCGTCAGCCGGTCTCGGAGCTCAGGCGGTAACCCACGCCACGCTCCGTGAGCAGATAGCGCGGATGATCGGGGTCGAGCTCCAGCTTGCGACGCAGGCGCCGCACGGTGACCCAGACGTACGACGGATCCGCACCGTCGGAATCGGCCCAGACACGCTCCAGGATCGAGTCCGTGGTCACCACCCTGTCGATCGAGGCGATCAGCAGCTGGAGGAGACGGGTCTCTACCGGCGTGAGGGCGTGGTCGCCGGTGGGCGTCGTGAGACGCTTCTTGGCCAGGTCGATCTCCACGTCGCCGTTGCCGAGCGACACGTTGGGTCGTCCGCTCGACGTGCGGCGCAGGACGCGCTGGATGCGTGCGACCAGCTCGTCCGGGTCGAACGGCTTGGTGATGTAGTCCTCGGCGTACTCCTCGAGGGCCCGGACTTTCGCCTCGGATGCGTCCACGGCCGAGAGGAAGATGATCGGCAGGTCGGCAATGCGCTTGATGCGACGGGACAGCTCAAACCCATCCATGCCCGGCATCATGAGATCGACGACCAGGAGGGCAGGCCAGCCTCGTTCGAGGGATGCCAGGGCGCCCTGTCCGCTCGGTGCGGTCCGAACGTCGAAGCCCTCGCGCGCCAGGCGGCGCGCGAGGACTGACAGGATGGTGGGGTCATCGTCGACCAGCAGGATCGCGGGTCGGATGAGGGTGGTCATCTGCGGACGGCTAGAGGCCGGAGTTGCCTCCCATGATCGTGACCACCGCCGGCCCGAGGATCACGATGAAGATGGTCGGGAAGATGCAGCCGACCATCGGGAACAGCATCTTGACCGGTGCCTTCGCCGCCGCCTCTTCCGCTCGCTGGCGTCGCAGGATGCGAAGCTGGTTCGACTGGATCTGGAGCACCTTGGCGATCGGCACGCCGAGCTGTTCCGCCTGCACGATCGCCCCGATGAAGTTGGCAACCGGCGGTGCGTCGCAGCGCTTGACGATGTCGCGCAGCGCCTCGCGGCGCGTGCGTCCCATGCGCACCTCGGCGAGCGCCTGGCGATACTCGTCGATCAGCGGGCCTTCCATCTTCTCGACCACTTTGGCGAGGGCTGCATCGAACCCGAGGCCGGCCTCCACGGAGATGGTCAGCAGGTCCAGGGCGTCCGGCAGCTGGAGGACCATGGCCTCTGAGCGCGCCTTGATGCGGCGCCCAAGCCAGAACTCCGGTGCCATGAATCCGAGCCCCAGTCCGAGCATCGCGAACAGGAAGCCGAGCGCGGGCTCCTGGAGCAGCAGGGTGCCGAGCAGGAACAGGACGATCGCGAAGATGATCGCGAAGAGGATCTTCACGCCCATCCAGTCGGCGCCGCGGAGGCCGCCGGGATAGCCGGCCTTCTCGAGCTTGGCGTCCGTGCGCGCGATGACGCCGCCCTGGTCGCCCCGACGTCCGAACTTGGACAGGCGCTTGATGAGGGGGCGAACTGTCCGCTCGTAGAACGGCTGGTTGAGCTCGTACTCCTCGAGCGTCTTGGGTTGAACGACCAGCTGGCTCAGCCGCGCCTGCACGGCGTCCTGTGGCGGCTTGGCCGCCAGGCCGTACGTGATGAGCAGGACCGCAGCGGCGGCGATGATGGCGATGATGATTTCAGGCTGCATGATGGCTAGACCTTAATGTCGACGATGCGGCGGATGAGCAGATAGCCGATGCCCATGCTGAACAGGCCGACGGCGAAGAACGATGACTCCCAGCGGGAGGCCGAAGAGCTCCGGCGGCTTGGTCAGCATGGCGCTGATGTAGCTGGGGCTGATCAGGAACAGGATTCCAGCCAGGCCAACCGGCAGCAGGGTGATGACATACCCGCTGTACCGCTGCATGGCAGTCAGCGTCTGGATCTCGCCCTGGATGCGGATGCGCTCCCGGATGGTGAACGCGATCGAATCCAGGATGGTGGCCAGATTGCCGCCAACCTGGGATTGGATGTTGATGGCGGTGACCATCAGCTCCAGGTCCTCGCTGTCGACGCGGCGCGAGAGGTTGTTCAGGGCCGGCTGAAGCGCCATGCCCAGGCTCATCTCGCGGACCACGCGCTCGAACTCCTCGCTGATCGGCGGCTGACCCTCGCGCGTCACGAGCTCGATGCCCTGCAGGAACGATGATCCGGCGCGCAGCGAGTTGGCGAGCAGGGTGATCGTGTCAGGGAGCTGTTCCTTGAAGCGGCTTCAGGCGCTTGCCCTGCCGCCGCCGAGGTAGAAGCGCGGGAACCAGAGGCCGATCAGAAAGCGACGGCGAGCGCCACTGGATTCTGCAGGGCGGAGAAGATGATGCCGAGTGCGAACGCCATGGCCACGAAGAGCACCGGCGAGATGGCCCAGAAGATGAGGAACTCGGCGGGTCGCAGCTTCAGGTCGGCCCGCGCCAGCTCGATGGACAGCCGGGTCGCCAGGTCCTGTCCCTCGATCGCACGGGAAAGCCCGGTGACCAGGGCGGACTCGCGCGGCCCATCGGCCGGGATATCCATCCCCTGGGCGGATGCGTAACGCTCGAGCCGGCTGGCGACGCCGCTGGAGCCGCCGCTCATCGAGATGCCGATGGCGATGAAGACGACTGCGAGCGCCGCAATCGCGGCGATGACGATGGGCAGCATCGGCTAGAAGGGGGATCCGAAGACGTTCGGCGGGAGGTGAATCCCGGACGTCTCGAACTTCTCGACGAACTTGGGGCGGATCCCGGTCGGCCGCAGCTTGCCCTGGATCTTGCCCTCGACGATGCCCGTCTGCTCGAACACGAAGATGTCCTGCATGACGATGATGTCGCCTTCCATGCCCTGGACCTCGGTGATGTTGACGATCTTGCGGGAGCCGTCCTTGAGGCGGTTCTGGTGCACGATCAGGTCAACGGCCGATGCGATCTGCTCGCGGATCGCGCGCAGGGGCAGGTCCATGCCGGCCATGAGGACCATGGTCTCCAGGCGGCTGAGCATGTCGCGCGGGGTGTTGGCGTGGCCAGTCGACATGGAGCCGTCGTGGCCCGTGTTCATGGCCTGGAGCATGTCCAGCGCCTCGCCCGACCGGCACTCTCCGACGACGATGCGGTCGGGCCGCATGCGCAGGCAGTTGCGGACCAGCTCGCGGATGGGGATCGCGCCCTTGCCCTCGATGTTGGCGGGGCGTGACTCGAGCGTGATCACGTGCTCCTGGCGGAGCTGCAGCTCGGCGGCATCTTCCACGGTCACGATCCGCTCGTCGTCGGGGATGAACGACGAGAGGATGTTCAGCATGGTCGTCTTGCCCGAGCCAGTGCCGCCGGCCACGAAGATGTTCAGGCGGGCCCGTACACAGGCCTCCAGGAACTCGAACATCTCCGGTGTGGCAGTGCCGAAACGGACGAGATCCTCGACCGTGAACGGCGTTGCAGAGAACTTTCGGATGGTGATGACCGGCCCGACGAGCGAGAGCGGCGGGATGATCGCGTTGACGCGGGACCCGTCGGCGAGGCGCGCGTCGACCATCGGGCTCGACTCGTCGACGCGGCGGCCGATCGGCGCGATGATGCGCTGGATGATCTTCATCACGTGCTCGTCGTTCTGGAACGTCACGTTGGTGAGCTCCAGGCGACCCTCACGCTCGATGTAGACCTGCTGCGGCCCGTTGACCATCACCTCGGTGACGGTCTCGTCGCGGAGCAGTGGCTCCAGCGGTCCGAGGCCCAGGATCTCGTCGGTGATCTGCTCGAGCATCCGCACGCGCTCGGCGCGGGTGAGGGCCAGGCCCTCCTCGTCGGCGATCTTGCCGAAGAGCTGCTCGATCTGGCGACGCACCTCGACCTGGTTGGTCAGGTCCAGCTTGGGATCCAGCTCGTTGATGAGCCGGTTCTGGACCCGGTACTTCGCCTCGCGGAACGACTCGCGGGCGGGCATGCTTCCGAGAAACGCGCGACCCGCACCGGCGCTCGGCGTGGGGGACGACGGCGGCCCGGTCGGAATGGTGGCCGGCGTGTTGGAACCCGGTGTCGCGGGCGCCGGTGCGCCGGGCGCGGCTGGCGTCTCGGTGGCCCCCTCGGCGGGTCGCGCCCGCTCGATCCTCTTCAACAACGACATGATGGCAGCGGTCCTTCCCCTTAGCGGCGGGCGAAGAGGCCCTTCTTGGGCTTCTCGGTGGCGGTTGAGCTGGATGGTTCGCCGGCGATGGTGCGGGCGAGCTTGACGATGTCGCGCGAGAGCGCGGCTTCCGGATGGGATACGACGAAGGGGACCCCCCGATTCACCGCCAGCACGGCAAGGCGACCGTCGGAGACGATCGTCCCGTCGATGGGCCGACGAATCGACGCCTCGACGTCGGAGATCCGGATCCCCTGAGCGCTGTCGGAACGGTTGATGACGAGCCGGAGCTTGCTCCGGTCGTACTCGAGCTGGTCGGCCACCTCCAGGAAGAGGCGGACGTTCTTGATGGTCGTGATCTCGAGTGCCGAGAGGACGATGATCTGATCGGCGGCATCCATCACACCGAGGGTGTGATCGGTCAGCGCCGGGGGAAGGTCGACCACGACCCAATCGTGCGTCAGGCGCAGCAGGTCGATGATCTTGCGCAGGTACGCAGGCGTGACGAGGTCGGCGCCCTCGGGCGATGGCGGTGCGAGGAGCACGCGGATGCCCGTCGAGTGGTCGATGACCACCGAGTTGAGGAGGTCCGCATCCGGCTCGCCGCCCTCGACGGCATCGAGGACCGACCGGTTCTTCGGGTTCAGGTTGAGCAGCACGCCGACGTCACCGAACTGCAGGTTGGCGTCGACGAGGCAGACACGGCCGCCGGTCTCGCCCTGGAGCGCCAGTGCGAGGTTGGTGGCGATGGTCGTCCGGCCGGCGCCGCCCTTCGGGCTGAAGACGGCCACCACCTGGTGGTCCTCCTCCGCCGTCTCGGGTCCGCCGGGGGTGGCCTTCGGGGTGACGGGAGCCGCCTGGAGCTGCTCACGGCGGCCCAGCTCACGCTCGAAGACGCGCTTGATGGTGGTGGCGAACTCGTCGCCGCTGAACGGCTTGACGAGGAACTCGCGGGCACCGGCCGCGATGGCGCGGCGCAGCTGCTCGGCCTCGCCGTGGACGCTCATCATGATGATCGGGCTGCCGGGCAGCTGCTGGGAGATGACCTCCGCAGCAGCCACGCCGTCCATGCCCGGCATGTTGATGTCCATGACGACGATGTCCGGACGCAGGTCCATGGCCTGTCGGATCGCATCCTCCCCGGATCCCGCCGTGGCGGCGACGTCGATCTCCTGGTCGAGGCTCAGCAGCCGCGTCAGGTGCTCGCGCGTCTCGGGGATGTCGTCGACGATCAGGACCTTGATCACGTCACGTTCCTCGCTGGCTTCCCGGTGAGTGCGGCGCCCTAAGGCGTCGCACCCTCCTGGAGCTGCTGGACGATGTCAGGGATCGGCACGCCGAACTGCTCGACCAGGATATCGAGGGTGATACCGCTGGTCTCGACGGCCGGCGCTTCGTCATCCTCACCGGACCGCACGACGGCCGTCAGGTTGCCGACGATCGACAGGTCGTTCTGGACGAACTTCATGACCTCGGCGTCCTGGTCCGAGCCCGCGAAGATGATGATCACGTTCTCGATCGGCGTCTGGGCGGCCGGGGTCTCCTGCCCCTCCACGGGGACCGGCTGAGCCGTCCTCTGGGCACTGACGTACAGGACGCGGCGATTCTGGAGGACCGTCTTCACGGTTGGGGCAGCCTCGAGGCCCGGGATCGTCTCGAAGCGCCCGGGGGCGTTCGGGTCAGCCGCGGAATCGACGGTCGGCTGCAGGACGTTGATCTTCTGGGAGAGGATCACGTCGATGTGGTCGCCAGGCTGGACGAGGAAGTCGAGGCCGGTGACCCGCTCCACCTGGAAGCCGATCGCGCGCTCGCCGGGGAGGAGTGCTGTGGTGAGGTCGATCAGCTGGTTCGTGCCGAGGCCGATTGTCTCGCCACTGACCTGCGAGCCGGCCGGCACGTTGAAGAGCGACGCGCGACCGCCGACCTGGGACGGGTCTGGGAGTCGGGTGCCGACGACCGCAGTGGGCTCGACCTCCGTCTTCTCGACCATGTCCGGTGTGATCGGATCACCGATGGCGATGTCATCGATCGCGGTCAGGACAGTGACCGTCGTCTTCTCCGTCGGCGTGCCACCCCCGCCACCCCCGGCGTTGTTGAGGACGACGACGATGCCGACGAATGCCAGCACGGCCAGCAGCACGCCGACCAGGATCACCAGGCGATTTGATCGCTTCACGAAAAGTTCCCCTTAGCAGCTCGGGACGAAGATGTGAATGAGGTCTGGATTGGCAGCCGGTTGTGACTGCGGTCAACAGTCTAGGACTTGCGTCCAGCGACAGACGAGCGGACTTGTGGGTTACCCGCCAGTACTATCCGCACCGCGTCCACGCCAATCGATCCGGAGGCACAAGAAAGCCCCCGGGATTGCTCCCGGGGGCTTTCGTGAGGTTGGCGGGAATCTAGCTGCCAGCCAGGTTCGAGCCGACGTTCTGGAAGATGCGGCTGACGATCGGGCCCAGGAAGAGCAGGGCGACGATCACGATGATCGCGATGAGGGCAAGGAGCAGACCGTACTCAACGAGCGTCTGGCCCTCCTCATCGTCGCTGCGGAAGCGGTCGATAAGATTGCTGATGAACAACTGAATCATGTGGATGGGGACCTCCTTTCCAAGAAGATTTCGGCGGCAGCGTATGCGTGCCTAACGAGAAGTGAAATGACCCGTTAGTCCCACTCGGCCGACGCAGGGCCGTACCTTGCGTCACGCCCATTCGCTTGTCAAGGCCCGCTAACGCTCTGCGTGTGTACTGCGGTCAACGTTCGCGGCACATGAAGAGGGAGCCGCGCCTGCTGCAGCGCGGCTCCCACACCGGAGGGAGGAGACCCGGGAACCGTTCCCCTGGAGCCGGTTCCCGATATGAAGGCCGTCGCGGATACCCGCGAACGACGTGCCGTGATGATGTGCCTGGCCTGCAGGATCGGGAATGGAACTCCCGTACCCCGCGCGAGCGGTACGAGCGGCGGCGGCCGCCCGATCGCGGCTCAGTCCTCCGGGATCTTGATCCAGCCCTGGCGCATCGCGTACACGACGGCCTGGGTGCGGTCGTTCACCGACAGCTTGCGCAGGATGGACGACATGTGGTTCTTGACCGTCTGCTCGCTGATGGACAGCGCGTAGGCGACCTGCTTGTTCGTCATGCCCTGCGCGATGTTGTCGAGGATCTCGACCTCGCGCGGTGACAGCGGGGCAAAGATCGGCTGGGCGTCGTTGCCGTAGACGGCAAGCTCGCGGAACTCCTTGAGGACGCGAGACGCCACGGCCGGCTTGCTGAACACCTTGTCGTTGATGAGGTACTCGCCCGAGCGGACGCGGCGGATGATGCCGATCAGGTCGGTCGGGTCGATGTCCTTGAGGACGTACGCCGCGGCGCCGGCCTTGATGGCGTCGAACAGCTGATCCTCATCGTCGTTGTTGGCCAGCACGATGACGCCGGTATGCGGCAGCTCGCGCTTCAGGCGCTGCGTCGTCTCGATCCCGTTGGGCGCCGGCAGACCAAGGTCCATCAGCACCACGTCCGGGGTCAGCGCCTCGACGACCTCGAGGGCCTCCCGGCCGGTGCCGGCCTCGCCGACCACCTCGATGTCCTCCTCCAGGTCCAGGATGTTGCGCACCCCGCGCCTGAAGAGGGTGTGACCGTCCACGATCACGACCCGGGTCTTGGCCCCCTGACCGCTGCGACGGTCGCCCCCGCGACGTCGCTCCTGTTCGGTGTCCGTCATTGCTCCTCCTCCTTGGATGAACCGATGCGTCCTGGCAGGTGGAGGAGGATTCGTGTCCCCTCCCCCTGGCGTGACTCGATCTGCAGTGCTGAGCCCATCAGCTCGGCGCGCTCGCGCATGAACTGGAGCCCGAAGTTGCGGGTCTTCCCGCTGGCCAGCCGCATGACGTCGAATCCGCGGCCGTTATCAATGATGGTGAGGTGATCGCCGTCGATGGCGATCGCGACCTCGGTGGCGGCGGCGTGCTTGCGCACGTTCTGCAGCGCCTCCTGGATGATGCGCAGGACCGATGTCTTGGCCCCGGGGCTGAGGTGCTCATCGACCGCGTCGACAGAGGCGGCGACGGAGACGGAGATGCCGTTGCGCATCTCGAACTCGTCGGCTGCGGTGCGGATGCCCTGGGCGAGTCCCATGTCGACCGCCGGCGGGCGCAGGGTGGCGATGAAGTTGCGGACCTCATCGAGGCCGTCGCGCAGCATGTTGCGCAGGAACGCGAGCTCGGAACGCGCGACCGGTGGGTCCGACTCCAGCACGCGGTCGACGTACTCGACCTGGAAGATGGCGTTGGTGAGCACCTGGGCCGGGCCATCGTGGACGTCCTCGGCCAGGCGCTGCCGCTCCGCCTCCTGTGCGGCGATGACACGCAGGGTCTGGGCGGCGGGCGAGGAGTCGGCCTCCGAGAGTGAAGGCTCCGGAGCGGATGGGTCCGTGCTGTCGAGGTAGGCGACCAGCAGCTCGAGGCCGCGGGCCGCGGTGTCGAGGCGCTTCAGGCGGGCCTGGTAGGTGACGAGCTCGCGGCCCATGCGGTCGTGCTCGACGCGCAGGGCGTCACGGGATCCGCCCACCGTGCTGCCGCCGGCGCGCTGCTCCTGGCGGGCACGCAGCGCCATCCAGTCCTCGAGGCGGCGGCGGTACTGCTCGCGGAAGCGCTCGGCCTTCTCGCGGGTGCGCAGGACCTCGCGGCGGACGCTCTCCGTTGCCTCGGCGTAGGTCCGTTCGAAGGTCTGCGCGGTGGGTTCGCTCTGCGCGGTGGACACGGTCTCGACGGTGGCTCCAGTAGGTGGTACGGGGTCCGGACCAGTACCGGACGACGTCCGCATGCTGTCGGCGCACTGTGCGTGCGGTCAACAGTACCTTGGCTGCCGGAAGTACTACCGAGCCCCCGTGTCACGCTCCCAGACGGCGGCCACGGCGTCCTCGTGGACGCGGTGCCAGCCGTTCCGGTCCAGCCATTCGGCGAACGGCGAGCCCGGCCAGAAGACGACGGCGTCGATGCCCGCGCGGTCGAGGAGGGGGGCAGGGTCCTCCTCGAGCGTGATCGCATTCGCGTACTCGCGAATGGGGGCGTCGCCGTAGATGTCCGACCGACCATCGATGTACACCAGGCTTTCCGGCAGCTCTCGACCGAGGTAGCCGCCCCAGGCATAGACGTTGAACACCCGGCGTCCGGGTGCAGGGTGATCGCCCAGCCAGATCGCAGACTCCACCGGCATCGCTTCGGAGATGGCCGAGGCCTGTACATCCGGCGTGACCCGGGCGAGCGCGATGACCAGCCCGATCGTGGCGACGATCGCGGCCAGTGCCAGGTTGACGCGCCCCGCCGATCGCGACGGGATGCGTTCCATTCGCCCAACCGTCCTGGCCGCGGCGGCCAGCGCCGGGCGGGTCGCGAGCCACGGGCCAAGGTGCACCGCGGCGATGAGGCAGCACACCGGGCCGGCGAGCAGCGCGAATCGGACCGCGGTCAGGGACATCGCGGCGAGGCCCGATGAGCCACAGCGCGTCAGCTGAGCGGAATGGTGCGCCTGGCGACCACCAGGGTCGGCACCACGGCGAGGAGGACCAGCACGAGGATCATCTGGCCCGGGAAACGAGGTCAGGTCGGGCCGGGACCACTCGAAGATGAAGTCGCGGTGCGCGCCGATCGATGCGGTCGCGAACGGATAGCCGTACATCGCGAGGCCGTTCGGGTTGACGACGACCGCGAGGAGGGAAGCCACGCCGGCGGCGGCCAACCCGAGCGTCTGCCGGGCGGTAAGCGGCGCCCGCCGGAGCTCCCGCCCGACCGCGCGGTCGACCGCTTCGCCGACGACCACCGCACCGATGAGCGCCAGCAGGAGCGGCCACCCTGCGTGGAGGTTGACCCACGCGACCGAGATGACCGGGAGGCTCACCAGCCACCGTGCCCGTCGGTCGGCGAGGTAGGCCCACAGGACCCAGACGGTGAGCGCCGTCATGAGGAGATCCACCGTCTGGACCCGCACGCCCACGATCGGTCCCGCGACGATCAGCCCCAGGGTCAGCCACGCGGCGCGGGCAAGCCAGCCGGCGCGGCACGGCGTCGCGGAGGCCGGCGGCACGCCACAGGATCCAGAAGGCCAGGCCAACGAGCAGGGCGAAGGCAATCGAGAGAAGGGTCGGTCCCCACTGGCCGCCGACGCGCATCAGCCACCGCCATGGCGGTGTTGGTGAGCCAGTCCTGGCTGATCCAGCGCATGCCCTGTCCGGCGATGGTCCACGAGTCGGTGCCGGGCACGCGCCCCGTCGCGAGGACCGCCTCGCCGGCGCGCAGGTGCCACCACACGTCGCCATCGAGGAGGGGGATGGCGGAGCGCGGGATGGCGACCGCGGCGATGAAGGCCACGCCGGCGACCGCCCCGAGAGAGAGTCGGCTCGTCACGATTGGCAGGGTACCGTCGCGGCCCGCCCCCCTGTCGTCGGTACCTTCGGACGGTATTCGTGCCATGGGCACCCTCTAGACTGCGGCCGATGCGCATTGCCCGGCTCCTGCCGTCCCCGACAGCAATCCTGGTGGCAGCTGCCGGCCTGACCTTGCTGGCCGTCACCCTGGGCCGCGGCATCTCGGATCCGGACTACTTCTGGCACATCACCGTCGGCCAGCGGATCCTCGATGCCGGCATCCCGAGCACGGACCCCTACTCGTTCACGTGGGCCGGCCAGCCGTGGACCCCGCACGAATGGCTGGGCGAGGTGCTGATGGTCGTCCTGCAGAACGCGTTCGGTTCCGGTGGGGCCCTGTTGGCGTTCGGCCTGGTGGGCATCGCCACGCTCGGGTGCGTGGCCTGGCTGCTGGCGCGGCGCGGCGCGAGAACGCTGGCCATCGCCGCCCCGCTCGTCCTCGCGACGGGCATCCTGGCGCCGTTCCTCACGATCCGGCCGCAGGCCATATCGTGGCTTCTGATCGCCCTCCTGCTCGTATGGCTCGAGGCGCTGCGTCCCGACCGCCATCGGCTCGCGCTCGGGCTTCCCGTCCTCTTCGGGGTGTGGGCCAACATCCACGGCCTCTGGGTGGTCGGACTGGGCGTGCTGGCGGTCTACACCGTGTTCACGCTGGCCGGCGGGACGCCGATGAGCGTCGCGCGGGGCCGGATGCTGGTCGTGGCCGCACTGTCGGCGCTGGCGACCATGCTCACTCCGGCGGGACCGGCGGGCATCCTCTACCCGCTGCGCTACATCGACGCGGGCGACTGGGGGCTCGCCAACATCCAGGAATGGCAGTCGCCCAATTTCCACAATCCGGCCCACTGGGCCTTCCTCCTGCTCATCCTGGCCCTGATCGCCAACGGCGGGCGCCGCGCACCGGCGTGGATGGTGGCGCTGTCATGGATCGGGGTGGCCGCCGGCCTGGTGAGCCTCCGCAACATCCCCATCGCAGCCGTGCTCGCCGCACCCACGCTGGGAATCGGGCTGGAGTCGCGCTTCGCGGGACCGCCGCGCGAGCGGCAACGGCAGATCGCGATCGCGCGCCGCGGCATGGAGATCGCCGTCGCGCTGGTCGTGGTCGTGGTGGCCTTCGCCGTGACCGCGGGCGGCGCGGCGACGATCCGCGACAGCGACTATCCGGCGGCAGGCGTTGACGCGCTGCTCGCCCACGCACCGGACGCGCAGGTGCTCGCGGAGTACGGGTGGGGCGGCTACGTGATCAGCCGGATCTCGCAGACCGGCGGCCTCGTGTTCGTGGACGGCCGCAACGACATGTACGACCAGGCAGATCCTCGAGGACTACTCGACCGTTCGCGGCGCCGACCCCGGGTGGCCGGACATCGTGGAGCGCTACGGCGTCGAGGCGATCCTGGTCGCGCCGAGCGCGGCGATCACCAAGGGGCCGGCGCTGGACGAGGGGTGGTGCGAGCGCTACCGGGACGACCAGCAGGTGCTCCTGCTGCGGTGCGAGGCGGGAGCGGGCTAGGCCCCCGGATCCGGACGATCGTCGACGTTCGGGGCGCTGGTCCCGAGGCGCAGCCCGGCGAACTCGGGCATCAGCGCGAAGGGGACGGCGAGCCGCTCGGGATCCTCGCCGCGCTGGTCGATCAGCTCCGGGTGGAGCTGGCCCGAGGAAGCGTCCCGCATCGGAGAGGTAGCTCACCCGTTCGGGATCGATCTGCATGATCCGGGCGGCAGTGCTGTCGACGGCGACCGGATCCGTGCCAACGATGATGACGCCCGCGTCGACCGGGTCGCCCTGGATCGGTCCGTTGCCCTGCATGCCCACGATGCCGTCGACGATCGGCAAGTCCCGGCCGCACCGCCGCGGCGACGTCGAGGATCGAGCCCTGCAGGCCCGCCCAGTGCAGCACGTTCTTGGGCCAGCCGTAGATGCGGCCGGGCACCATGCCGAAGCAGTTCTTCAGGGAGAGCGTCACGCCGCCCCAATGGTGGGTCTTGAGCTTCGGCATCGAGACGACGAGGTCCGCGTCCAGCACCGGTGTCGGGAGCCACAGCTCGCCGAGCTGTGTCCACGCGGTGTCCAGCGCAACCCGGCGGACGGGGGCGGTGTTCAGGTCGACGAAGGGGGCGTCGACGTCCCGCAGCAGGTCCAGCAGGCCGCTCTGCTGGGCGATGTACTGCGTATCGCGGCGATGCCCGGATCCCTCTCCCACGGTGACCGATGCCGCCCCCAGGCGCCGCATGGCGGCGACCGTCGCGACCACGAGGCGCGGATCGGTGTTGATGGCGGCATCCGGGTCGAACTCGACGATGTTCGGCTTCAGCAGCACGCGCTTGTGCTCCAGGTCCACGTTCAGCAGCCGCAGCGCATCCCAGACGACCCCCTCGAGGTCGCCCGTGTAGCGCGGTGCCTGCAGCACGGCCACGGTGCTGCGGCCGGGTGGGGCGAACCGCGCCGCGTTCCACGGCGAGGGCCGCTGCTGCACCAGGTAGCCCGCGATACCGATGCCGGCGGCGCCGGCTGCCAGCGTCAGCTGCGCGCCGCGAATAAGCACGCGACGTCGAGACATGCGGTGGCGCAGGATGCGCTCGACCGCGTCCCCGGGACCGTCACCGTGGGTCATGGCGCGACCTGCAGCTGCCGCCAGCCGTCGCCGAGAGCGAGCACCGTCCAGCTCAGTGCGACGACGTCGCCGAGCAGGCCGGTGGTCTCCACGAGCCGAGACAGCTCTGCCGGAAGGGTGCCTACCGCGCGGCCGCAAAGGCGCAGCGCGACCACGGACATCGCCCATCCCAGGCCGCCCGGCTCATCGGCCCAGAGGCGATGGACCGTGGCCACGCCGCGGTCCCGCAGGGCGTCGTCGCGATCGTGCAGTGCCAGGAGCGCCGACGCGGTCGTCTGGAGCGACGGCGGCAGGTCGACCTCGAGGACGCGGCGGTTGCCGTAGTTCCATCCACCATCGGTGCATTCCCGATCCGCCAGCACCGCCAGCCCATCGGCGATCTCGGCGGTGGCGGAGGGCCGCAGAAGCTTGAGGGCCAGGGTGGCGCGGGCCGTCGGCTCGACCCAGCCGAACGTCGTGGGCGTCCAACCCCACCCGCGTGTCGCCGTGTCGTGCGGCACCCGATCGTCTGCCCCCGCCTGCACCGCGCGGTGGGCGACCAGGTGATCCAGGGCGCGCTCCCTTGCGGTGTCGGTGCTGGCGAGCGCGCCGAGCGCCGTGGCGGAGTCGTTGCCCACGCTCTCCGGCCCGACGAGCCAGCCGCCGTCCTCCCGTTGGTGCTCGACCAGCCACGCCCGAGCATCCGCGTCGTCCAGCGCCAGGGCTGCCATGGCCGTCGGCTCGGGCTCGGAGCCCGCGTCCTCGGAGGGACCGAAGCCGCCGTCGGGCTGGCGCAGCTCGTTCAGCATCCGCGCGACTTCAGATGCGCTGGGCATGTGCCACTCGCGCGGTGTCCATTGAAGACGGCGCATCCGCCGCCCGCCTCGCATACGCCGCCACGGTCGCGATGAGCCCCGGCAGGACGAAGGCGAGGTACGCGGTCGAGACCCTGGGCGGGACGAGGAACATCGCGATGCCGGCGGCGGCGAACACCAACGGCGAGCGACGGAGCGCCAGCCATCCCACGACGCCGAGCGATCCGAGGGCAAGCACCGCCCAGAGCGCCGGGCTCGCTGCGTAGATCGACAGGAGCCCGGTCCCCGGGCTCGTCACGTAGTTCGACAGGTCGAACGCGAGCATCGGCGCGAAGAGAAGGGCCGTCGTCCCGAGCGCAATCACGGCCTGGCGCCAGCGGCCATTCGCGAGCCAGCCCGCGACGAAGAGGATCGGCGCCAGCTTCATGGACGCGGCCACCCCGACCCACACGCCGGCAGCGGGGCGAAGGATCGTCCACGACAGGAGCGCGACCACCAGCGGATGGGCGTTGCCGAACATGGCGGTCTCGGCCAGCAGCGCGACCATCAGCGCCGCCAGGACGGTGGCGGACCGGCCGCCAAGACGCATCACCGGAATCCCGGCGGCGAACGCGCACGCCAGCATCGCCAGCGACCAGGCGTGCGTGGCAACGTCGACCGGAAGCAGCGTCATCGGGAGCCAGGCGACCGCGAACCAGGGTGCGTACCGGAAGACCTCGTGCGCCTCTGGATTCACCGCCGGGTACAGCGCCGCCCCGTCGCGCAGGCGTTCGGCGGCGAGGTAGTAGGCGCGCGCGTCCGCCGGGTTCCAGGCGAGGAACCACGAGGTGATGGTGTATGCCAGCCAGCCGAGCGCGATGCCGGTGGCGACGAAACGCGCAATGCGCCGGGTGCGAGCCACGACGCCACGGTAGCGCATCCGTGCCTTCGGGCCGGTCGCCCGGTCGGGCCATGACCATCGTGCCGCCCCCAATGGCCGGTAGCGTGCCACCATGCCGGCGATGCCACGCCTCTCGTTGCTTCGCCTCCCGGTCATTGCATTGTGCGTTGGTCTTGGGCTTGCCTTCGGGTGGTGGGCGGTGACGAGCATGAGCCAGCCGGATGTGGCCGCCTATGACGCCGCTGCGGGACGCCTGCGCGCCGGGGAGCCGCTCTATTCGCCCGGCAGCATGAATGTCGCGGAGGTGTACCGCTACGCCCCGTGGTTCGCCGCCCTGTGGGGGGTCATCGGCAGCCGTCCGCTCCTCCTGGTCGCGTCAGTCCTCTCCGTCATCTACGTCGCGTGGCGCACGCGCGGCGGCTGGCCGGTCAACGTCCTGCTGATCGGGTGCCTGCTTGGAAGCGTTTCGGATGGCAACGTCCAGCCGCTCCTGGTGGCGAGCCTGATCTGGGCACGCGACCGCTGGACGGGTCCGGTGTGGATCGCCATCGCGGCCAGCATCAAGGGGGTGCCCGCGGCGTTCGCCCTCGTACATCTGGGGCGTCGCGAGTGGCGACGCTTCGCGCTCTTCGCCGCCGTCTCGGCACTTGCCCTGGCCCCCATGCTCGCGTTTGACCTGTCGGCGTACCCGACCGATGCCGGATCGCGAACCATCCTCTGGGGCTCGCCGCTCTACCTCCCCGCCGTCGTCGCCGGGGTCATCGCGACCGTCGGGTTGGCGCGTACGCGGTACGCGTGGCTGGCAGCCGCGACCCTGGCGGTGATTGCCATGCCGCGCTTCTGGCTCTACGACCTCTCGTGGCTGCTGGTTCCGCTGGCGCTTGACGACGGCGACACTTCGAGAGCCGCCTGACCGATGCATCGCCTCACCGTCCGTGACCTCGTTGCGCTCTCGGTGCTCGCCCTGGTCGCGCGCCTCCTCGCCGCGTGGCCGGTCGACTACGCGCCGTACACGGACCCTGCCTACTACAGCCTCGTCGCTGAGCGGCTCGCCGACGGTCACGGCTTCACCGTCCCCGTCATCTGGAGCTTCCTGGAGGTTGGCAGCCGCCTTCCGGATCCGGCCGTCCTGCCGGTGGTCAGCAACGGCCATTGGATGCCGCTCACCTCCGTGGTGGCCGCTGGACCCATGGCGCTGTTCGGCCCCGGTTGGCGGAGCGGGCAGGTGCCCAGCATCCTGCTCAGCGCGGCGCTCGTGCCGGCGACCGCGGCCATCGCGTCCTGGCTCTTCGAGCACCGATGGGTTGCCCTCGTCTCGGGCGTCCTGGCCATCTTCGCCGGCCCGCTGCTGATCTACTACCCGACGATCGAGAACTTCGCCGTGTTCGGCATCCTCGGGGCGGGAGCGATCGCGTCGGCCGTCCGGGCGGTGCAGGTCCCAACGGCCGGCACGTGGCTCATCGTCTCCGGGTTGCTGTGCGGGGTTGCCACCCTGGCGCGCGTGGACGGCGTGCTGCTGACCGTGGCCCCCGCCACGGCGTGGCTGGTGCGCGCCGAGT
The DNA here is from genome assembly GCA_963781555.1 of uncultured Chloroflexia bacterium. Taxonomy (GTDB): domain Bacteria; phylum Chloroflexota; class Limnocylindria; order QHBO01; family QHBO01; genus JAICQM01. The sequence continues at coordinate 188,561 of CAWAGB010000008.1, forward strand.
TCCGACGGCCACGCGGCTGGGCCATCGGTCTGGCGAGCGCTGCGGCCTTCCTGCTGGTCATGGCGCCGTGGTTCCTCCGCAACCTCAGCGTCTTCGGGGCCATCCTGCCCAGCGCGGGCGGATCGACGCTGTGGATCACGAGCTACAACGAGCAGTTCAGCATCGGCCACGAGGTGTCGCTGGCCACGTACCTGGCGTCAGGGCCGGCCACGATCGTGGGATCCAAGCTCGAGTCGTGGTTCGAGCTGCTCGGGCGGACAGCCGTGCTGCTCGGGCGGCACGTTCCTGCTGACCTTCATCCCGGGCCTGTGGATGGCGCGCCGCCGGCGCGATCTGCTGCCCTTCGTCGCGTACTTCGTGGTGCTCTTCGTGATCATGGGAGGCCTCTTCACCTTCCATGCGCCGCGGGGCGCCTGGTATCACTCGGCACCCGCGTGGCTGCCGTTCGCGATCCCGCTGAGCGTCGCGTCCCTTCCCGCCGCCGCGACGGCCGCCGGCCGATTCTGGCCGTTCCTGCGGCGGCCGCAGACGCATCGCTTCCTGGCGGTCGTGGCCACCGCCGGTGCCGTGATCCTGTCGGTGGTGGGGTCGCTGGCCATCTGGCACGAGTGGGACCGCTCGCATCGGCTCGACACTGCCGGCGCGGCCTTCTTCACCGGCCGCGGCGCAACTGATGACGTCGTCATGTACGCCGACCCGGCGACGCTCGCGCTCCTGTCCGGCAATCCGGGCGTGGCGCCGAGCTTCGACCCGTACCCGGTTCTCGAACGCATCGTCGATGCCTACGGCGTGCGCTGGGTGATGCTCCAGCTGGCGGAGGGCGAGACGCGTGACCCGCTGGGACTCTGGGAGGGCTCCGCGTCGGTCGACGCGCAGGGCAACCGCGCAACCTGGCTCGCCGACACGCCGGCCCTCGACATCCCAGGACTGCGCATCTACGAGGTCCGGCCGTGACCCGGTCCCTGTGGACGGTCCTGGCGGTGGGGATCGCGGTCCTCATCGGCCTGGTGGCGTGGACCGAGCTCAACCACGCGGCGGCGCTCTCGACCGGGTCCGACATGGACGCCTACTGGGAGGCGGCCGAGCGGCTGCGCGCGGGCGGGCCGCTGTATCGGGCGGGCATGGAGACCGATTCGGACCTGTACCGATACGCCCCGTGGTTTGCCTTCGCCTGGGTGCCGCTCACCTACCTCCCGAAGGATGCCGTCCTGGTCGGATGGATGGCGCTGTGCCTCGGCGCGGCGATCGCGTCGGTGGCGCCTCTGCTGCGGGAGGGCCCCGCCGGTTGGGCAGCGCTTGCCTTCCTGCTTCCCTTCCAGCTGGAAGGCGCCGCGTTCGGTAACGTCCAGCCCTTGCTCGTCCTGGTGCTGATGTGGGGGGCGCCACGACGCAGCGGGCCGCTGTGGGTCGCGATCGGCGCGTCGCTCAAGCTCGTCCCGCTGGTGCTCGTGGTCGTCTACGCGTCGCGCGGCGAATGGCGGCGCGTGGCTGAGACGCTGGCGCTGACAGCGGTCCTCGTCGCGCCGATGCTGCTCTTCGACCTCGGCGGCTACTCGACGGCCATCGGCAGCGGCCAGCTGAGCCTGCTCACCGTCTCGCCGCTCCTCTTCGGCGCCGTCGTGGCGCTCGGCCTGATGGCCACCTACGCACTCGGACGCACCCGCCATGCATGGGTCGTGGGTTCGCTGGCCATGATGCTCGCCCTGCCGCGCTTCCTGTTGTACGAGGTCAGCTTCGCGGTGGTCGGCCTGGCACGCGACCGACGGGTCGGGCCGTGAGCATGCGCCTGGCGCGCGTTGTGGCGGCGGCGCTGGCCGTCGCCGGCTGGCTGGTCTTCGGCTTCATGACCTGGTACGCCCTGTCTCTGGGCCAGCAGTTCTCGACCGGGCACGTCTTCCAGGTGGACTGGCACGTCTTCTGGGCCGGCGCGCGGGACCTGCTGGACCGCGAGCTGTATCGCGTCCCGCTCGACGCGGGGGGCCTGCCGCTCTCGGCCAGCGCGTTCCGCCTCCCGCCCTTCTCGGCCGTGTGGCCGCTGCCGCTGCTGCCCCTGCCGGTCGCCATCGGCGGCATTGCCTGGCAGGTCGTGGCGGCAGCCTCGGTCGCGGGCACGGCGATCATCGCCCTCGACCTTGCCGCCGTGCGGCGCCCATGGCTCTGGGCGGGCCTGGTCCTCGGGCCGCTGGGTGTGACGCTGATGTATCTAGAAGGACTGCACCTGGGGACGAACAACTACCTCGTTCTGCTCCTGGTGGCAGTCGGCGCCTGGTGCCACCTTCGTGGCCACGATCGGTGGGCGGGCGTGCTGATCGGCCTTGCCATCGCCACGAAGCTGTGGCCGGCCGTGCTGCTCGTCGTCATGGTCCGCGAGCATCGCTGGCGGGAGCTGCGCTGGACGGCGGGTACGGTCTTCGTCCAGGGCGTTGTGCTGCTGGCCTGGTTGGGGCCTGACGTGCTGCGTGACATGCTGGCTACCCTGGCGGTGGCGATCCCGCCGACCGGCCTGCTGATCGGGCCGACGGCATTCCCCGGGCTCCGCGACGCGTGGAATGCGGGCGTGGGCGCGCTCGTGTGCATCGCCCTGCTGGCCCTCCCACTGCGCGGCCGTGCGGCGCTTGGTGCCGCGATCGTGGCGGGGATGGCGCCGATCGGGAACCTGTGGATCCACTATGCGCCGACGATTCTCTTCGGGCTGGCCCTGCTCGCGACCGATGCGCTACTGCGCGACCGCCTCTCCGGTCACGACATCGGCGTCCAGCGCGGAATCACCGAGCCGCCGCCAGCGTGAGGCGAGCAGGTACGCCGCCGCGTACAGCGCAGCGACCAGCACGATGAGCCAGCGGTAGCCCGACAACAGGGCCACGTACTCCAGCACCCCGCCAAGCATGGCGCCGAGCAGGTTGCTGGCGAAAGCCATATCGGCCGCCTTCGCCTCGCGAAAGGCGTAGGTGAAGACCAGGTTGGCGAAGAAGACGGGAGCGAAGGCCACAGTCGCCGCGAGCGCGTAGCGCAGGGACGGTGGGTCAATCAGCAGCTGCTCGGGCGGCAGAACGAAGGCGACTCCCAGCGCGACCATCAGGCCCACGTACAGCGGCCACGAGCGCCGAGGACGGAAGACGGCCGTGACGCCGATCGCCAGCAGGACGCTGACGAGGATCGCGAAGAACGCCAGCGCATTGACGATCCAGGTCGTGCCGAACAGCAGGGAGAAGCTGACCAGGCTCTTCGTCTCGAGGAGGAGGAAGGCAATCCCCGAGCACGAAGAAGTGCGGCGAGAACTGGACGGCACGTGCCCCGGTGCGCCGGGCTGCGACCCCGATGGAGCCGAGGGCGAGCACCACCATGAACGCGAGCGCCACGAGGTAATACGGGGCGATGAACGGCTCGCGGAGGTACAGGAACGGCCAGTCATCCGTCGCGTGGCGAGGGGCCGGACCGATGACCGCCGGCACCGGATCCGTGGTGTCGCCCGGCGGCGTCCCCGCCACCGAGGCAACCAGGGGTCCCGCCGCAAGGGCGGCCTGGTTGCCGTCGTAGAGACGCAGGAGGGGACGCTCCCCGAAGACGGTCTCGAGCTGCGAGCTCAGCTTGGCGATCAGCCAAGGCTCGCGGTAGTAGTTGTAAAGCACGAAGATCCCGTCATCGGTCAGGTGCTCGCGGACCGAGCGGAATGCCTCTTCCGTGAACAGGAATGACTCCAGGCGCAGGTTGGCCGTGCTGCTGACAAGGGTCAGCGAGTCCGGCAGCGCGAAGATGACGAGGTCGTAGCGTTCCTGCTGCGTGCGCAGGAACGCCCGCCCGTCGTTGTTGTAGCGGGTGACGCGCGGATCGTCGTAGGGATGGTCCGGATGTCGCTGGATGCCGAGCCGCTGGATGACCGGATCGATCTCGACGGCGTCGACGGCACCGGCCCCTCGCGCCAGGGCGATGGCCGTATCGGTGCCCGTGCCGGCGCCCACCACCAGAACCTTCGGGTAGGTCCGTCCGGGAAACCAGTCGTACACCTGCTGATAAAACGCATTCTTCCGCGGGTCGTCGGCCGCATGGAGCGTTTGGTGCGGGATGCCATTGACCGAGAGGCCGGTCAGGCCGCGGCTGTCGGTGAAGACGTCGACCCGGTAGTACGGGGACCAGAATTGCTCGACCTCCGCCGGCGTCAGCGTGCCACCGAAGACGGTCGCGACCATCGCGAGCCCGCCGACGAGCGACCAGGCCGAGAACCCGCGGCCGAGCGCCATCAGGGCCAGCAGCAGGGCGAGCGCCGCGAACCACGCCGCCGGTGACGTTCCGAGCAGCGACATGCCGGCGAACGCGGCAATCCCGATGAGCGAGCCGCTGATGTCGATGGCGTAGGCGCGTAGCGGGGGCATCGAGCGTAGCAACGGACCGAGCGGCAGCGCGAGGGCGGCCATCAGGGCGACCACCAGGAGGACGACCACCGGCAGGACGACGAAATTGACATCCGCGGAGTGGCTCTCCGCAAGGCCGAAGAAGATCTCGCCCTCGCTCCGCACCTGGACGTTGAGCTGTGCCGCCGTGACCAGCAGCATGGTTGCCAGCAGGAGAAATGGGAATGGCGAGGCCGGCAGACGCATGCCGCGGCGGCCCGCCAGGAGGCCGAGCCCGATCCCCAGGAAGCTGGCCATCAGCAGGAAGTTGCTGAAGAAGCCGATATACGTGACGAGTGACGGGATCCAGCGGATGAGGGTCAGCTCGGCGAAGAGCAGACACGCGCTGGTGAGCAGCAGCTGGACGGCGTTGCCGGCGAGCGGGCGGAGCGGACGGGTGCGGGATCGCGGGCCGGGCAGCCGAGCGGGCGCCATGGGTCAGCCGCTCTCGCTCGCGATGGGGTGCACCGGCTCAGCCGACCAATCGACCGCCAGCGTCTGGGCCAGCGACACAACCGCTGCGATCCACGCGAGGAGCAGGAGCCCGTTGCGTGCCACCACGAGCAAGAGCGGCATCGGCTGCAGGTCGATCAGTGCCGAGTAGAGCCACGGGAAGACGACGGCGGTGAGCAGCACGGCAGCCCCGATCAGCCAGCGCAGCTTGCCACCGGCAAGCGCCGCGAACGGGAAGAGCCAGATCAGGTACTGGGGCGAGATCACGCGATTGGTCACCACGAGGCTGAGCAGCACTGCCAGGCAGGCGAGCAGGAGAATACGGGGTGGCGTACTGCGCGCGCGCACGATCGCGGCGCACCCCAGACCGATGACGGCGACCACCACGAGCGGCTGCAGCACCTTGAGGACAGCAAGTGCGGCATCGGCGGCCGGCGCGCTGACATTGAACGCCCCTGCGTCGTAGCCCAGGCTGGCGGTGCCGATACCGATGCTCGCCAGGGCCGCGATGGCGGCGCCGGGCAGCGACTCGACCTGGACCGGGCGCGACGCGGTGAACGCCAACAGCTCCGCCGGGGACGCACCGGGAAAGAAGACGTAGGAGCCAAGGGCGACGGCACCTGCGGCGATGAGCCCTGCCGACAAGCGGAGGGCGGCGCCGCTGCCGCCCACGCGCCACGCCCAGATGACGAACAGCGGCGCCAGGACGACTGCGTAGACCTTGAGGCCGGCCGTGATGCCAAGCGCCAGGCCGGCAACGAGCCATCCCCCGCTCACGAGTGCCACCAGCGAAGCGAGGCTGACAACAGCCGGGACGATGTCGTACCGCCACGCAACGACCGCGGCCATGGCACATGCCAGCAGAGCGAAGGCAGTCGCACTCCGGCGAGCACCGCCGAGCCGGTCCGCGAATCGAAGAAGGAGCAGCAGCCCAGCGGTTGCGACGGCCGCCATCTCGGCGGCCAGTGCCAACACGTACGCGGGACCATCGCCCGCGGCGAGCGGAAGCGTCAGCGGTCCCAGGGCGAGGGGCGGATACCAGCTCAGGAAGGCAGTCCTTCCGAGGTCGCCGCTGAACGTCAGGCTGGCGTAGTGTGCGAAGAGACGAACGTCACCGTTCCAGCGCTGGCCGGCGGGCGTCAGCGCCACGATCGTCGCCAGCGCGATGAGCCCCAGCCCGAACCCGACCGCGCCGAGGACGCGCAAGGTCAGCCTGCGCGCCTCGCGGCGAAGAGGACGTTGAAGTGCAGCGCGGAGTACCAGATTCGCTCGACCTGGAAGCCGCTGAGCATCTCCTTGACCTCGGGAACGCGGTATTCGTTGTGGAACGGCTCGTCGCCCGGGCAGGTGCTGGAGAGGAATCGCAGCTTCCAGATCAGGGAGCGGCACGGGACCGATCCGAGCAGCAGACCGCCAGGCTGCAGGACACGCTTCATCTCTGCGAGGGCCTTGGCGGGATACGGGACGTGCTCGAGCACCTCGGTGCACACCACGGTGGCGAAGCTCTCGTCGGGGAACGGCATCGACTCGATGTCGCCCTCCACGACCGTCTGGTTTGGCAGTCGCTGCCTGATCAGCGCGAGGTTGCGCGGATTCAGGTCAATGCCCGTGCTGCCTGCCGGCATGGATGCGAGGTTGAGCCCGGTGCCGCAGCCGGCGTCGAGCATCGGCTCCTGCGCGCGGTACTGGCGCAAGAGGTTTCGGACGGTACGCCGGCGATTGCGGTGGAAGAAGGCCTCCAACCCACGAACGTTGTCGGCGACATCGACCCAGTCGTAGGTCTCGATGTCGCGGTAGTAGTCGCGGACCCACTCGGCCCACGCGAGCTCCGTCGGGAAGCTTTCGCGGGTCAGCACGTCGGCGTCGTGGGAATGGCTGTGCATGGGGGCTCCTGCGGGGATTGGCCGAGCCGAAGGATACGTCACCCTCGCTCGTGCTCCGCTTCATCTTGCCGGGTGAGCGCGTCCGCGCCATAGGCTGATTGGGGGATTTCCACGGTCCCGGCAACGGCTCGCGCTCGAGTGCGCTCTCCGGCCGCGACGGCCCCGCCAACAAGGAAATACGTCACGTCGTAGACGAAGAAGCGTGGCGTGGCGAGGACCACCGCCAACGCGCCCGACAGCCATCCCATCCGCCCGGCGGCCATGACAACGGCCGCCACGCAGGCCGCTGCCACCACCGCGCCATAGAGGAGGGGCAGCTCAGCCAGCATCCCGGCCTGACCCGTCGAGGTCACGTAGCCGGACAGGTCATAGAGCAGGGCCGGCGCGACCAGCAGCGCGGTGAGGGCGAGGGTGGCCGCGACTCGCCACCACTGTCGCCGACCGAGGTACACCAGAGCCAGAAGGATCGGGACCGCCTTCAGCGAAGCTGCCAGCGCGATCCACAGCGGCCCCGTCCGCCGCTCCACGCCCCACACCAGCCAGGCCACCATGAGCGCGTGAGCGTTTCCAACCGCGGAGATGCCAATCAGGATCGGGAAGAAGAACGCGACCTGCAGCCACGCCCGGCGTTGCGCCAGCGGCACCACAGCGGCGACCGAGGCGAGCACCAGGATCACGGACCACAACGCGCCGGCGACCTGCAGCGGCAGGAAAGTGAAGGGAACCGCCAGCCAGGCGAACCACGGCGCGTATCGGTACACGTCGGATGCCTCGACGTTGGCCACCATAGGGTAGAGCTCCGCCCCTTCGCGGAGCCGGTGCGCCGCCTGCCAGTACGCGCCGGCATCGCTGAGCGTCCATTGCGCCACGGACCAGTAGAGGTTGGCCACCCCCAGGCCGATGATGAGCCCGGCCGCCACCGTCCGAGCCAGGCGAAGCTGCCGCCGTGTCACGTGCGCATCATGCCCGAGTCGCTGCGTTGCTTGGGGCACACTGGGCCGATGCTGCTGCCGTCCGCGCCGACCTTCCTCGCGCGCGGTGCGCGGGTGCTGGCGCTGGCGATCCTGACCGGTATCGGCATCAGCCACGTCGTGTTCGCGATTCGTGACTGGCCGCTCCACGACATGGACGTCTACCTGGCCGCAGCCACCCGTCTGCGTGATGGCCGGGAGCTCTACGTCGCGGGGGACGTCGCCGTCAACTCGTTCTGGTATGCCCCCTGGTACGCCGTCGCGTGGATCCCGCTCACCTATCTACCGCGCGAGGTGGTGGCGGTCGGCTGGAGCGCCGTGCTGGTCGCGGCGACCGCGCTCGTTGGGTGGCAGCTGGCGCGGCGCGGTGGGTGGGGCCCGGTGCTCGCCCTGCTGGTCACCCCGCCGCTCTTCGCGGTGTCCGCGGGTGGCAACATCCAGCCGCTCATGCTGCTCGCCTTGCTCGTCGGGTTCCATCGGTCGTGGGGGCCGGTCGCCGTGGCCGCGGCCGCCTCCATGAAGTTCACGCCCATCCTGCTGGTGGCCGCCTACGTCGCCCGACGCGAGTGGTGGAAGGCAGCCGTGAGCCTCGTGATTGCCGGCCTGCTACTGCTCCCCGGCTACCTGATGGGGATCACCCGCGCCGGCGTCCAGTCGGGTGCTGCGCCCTCGCTGCTGGGTGTGTCGCCGGTGGTGTACGGCGTGGTGGTCGCGGCCGCCCTGGCGTCCGTCCTGCTCGTCCCCCGCCGCTTCGCCCTGCTGTCGACCGCGACGGCCGCCGTGCTGGCGCTCCCCCGCCTCTTCGTCTACGACGTAACGCTCCTGGCCGTTGCGGCTGCGCCGGATCCGGAAGCGCCTGGCGAAGGAGCGTGTCGGGTGACGCCGCGCCGGCCATCCAGGACATCGGCGTCCCGAGCTTCCACCACGTTTCGAGCGTGCCACGGGCCTGCTCCTCGTCGCCGCAGTGGCGCTCGGGGTGCTCGTGCGAGCCGTTCCGGTGCTCTCGACCGATTTCCCGCTGAACGACGGTGGCCTCTTCGCGGTCATGAGTCGGGAGCTCCGTGAGAACGGCTTCTTGCTGCCCGCCTTCACCTCCTACAACGGTGGCGACATCCCGTTCGGGTATCCCCCGCTGGGCCTGTACCTGAACGCGCTGCTGGGTCCGCTGTTCGGCCCGGGCCAGGAGAGCCTCCGCTACCTTCCATTGTTGGTCACCTGCATGACCATTCCGGCGTTCTGGTTCATGGTCCGACCGTGGGTCACTTCACCCATCGCGGCGATGACCACCCTGGCGTGGGCCGTCATCCCGCGGAGCTGGATGTGGCAAGTCACCGGCGGCGGGATCACCCGGTCGCTCGGCATGCTGTTCGCGTTCCTCGCCATCGGATGCGTCATTCGCCTCCTGCAAACGAGCGACAGGCGATGGTGGATCCTCGCGCCCCTGTTCTGCGGGCTGACCCTGCTGTCGCACCTCGAGTCCGCGGCGTTCGTCGCGGTCACGCTTGCGGTGGCATGGGTGGCACACGATCGGTCTGCGCGCAGCTTCCGGCGCCTGGCGCTTGTCGCCATCCTCGGCGTGATCGTTGCATCACCATGGATCATCGCGGTGCTGGCCGGTCATGGCATCGGGCCCCTCACCAGCGCCGGTGGTTCGCGTCTCGCCTTCATGAACATCGCGCTTTCGATCCTCGTCAGCCTGCGGTGGACGAGCGAGCGATTCATCGAGATCGGGGCGCTCCTGGGCATCATCGGCCTCGGACTGACAATTGCCACCGGCCGCTGGTGGCTCGCCGCCTGGATCGTGGCAATCTTCGCCGTGCTCCCCGGCGGCGCTGCCACCTACAGCATGGTGCCGTGGGCCTTTCTGGTCGTCGCCGCCATCAGCACCCTGGTCACGGTGGCGATCCCGCGCCGAGCCATGCGGATCGGCACCGCGCTTCTCGTCCTGGGTCTGGCGGCGAGCATTTGGGCACGCTACGACCCGCTCATTCCCCTCACCAGCCTGTCTCCGAGCCAGCGGGAGGCCATGTTATGGGTGGCGCGCGAGACACCTCCGGATAGCCGCTTCCTCGTCGTCACCGGCGCGTACTGGCCGCTGGACGCGACCTGCCGAGTGGTTCCCTGCGCTTGCGTCGCGTGTATCGGTCGGGACCGTGCAGGGCCTGGAGTTCACGACTCCGGACGAATGGGAGCGCAGCGTCCGCGCAGCGGGCGAGCTGTCGAACTGCGTTACTCGCACCGGCGACTGCCTCGTCGACTGGGGACGGCGGTGGAACGTTCAATTCGATTACGTGGTTCTCCCGATGGGGCGACGCCCGGGGTGGAGAGCGAGGCGTGCTGCGAGTCGTTGGTCGCGGCACTTGACGCGGACGGCCGCTTCGCCAGCCAGACGGGTGGAGACGGGGCCCGAATCTACGCAATCAGTCCGTGAGTTTGAAGGACATCCTTCAGGCTGGGCCGTCCTTGACGCAACCCGGGAGAGCCGACTCGAGGTCGGCGGCGCCCTACGCCGCACGAGGATCGACGAGCCACAACAGGTTGCCGATGCCGGCGGACGGCAACCGGACAGGGCCATCGGGCCACTGAGTGGGCAACCTGCCGTATCCCCAGAGGTCGGCGCTGAAGACGGAATTTTCATTCAGCGGATTGATGGTGCCTGTTGGAGTGCCGGGGAACGCGGGATCGCCCGTGAAGAGGCGGAACACCGCCATCGCCGATTCGTCGGGACGTTCGCTTACCGCTGCGGCTCGGATGCGAACGACCCAGTAGAACGGGTTTCGACGGTCCGCCGCTGTCGCGCTAGCAAGAAGCTCATCGGCCGGCATACACCTGAGGAGCCGCAGCTCCGCAAGCGCAAGCGTAGAGTCGCCGGTGGCGCGGGCGTCGAGCTCGGGCGATCCGCCAGCGCGGCGAGCCATACGCCCTGGTCGCTCATCACCTCCGGTGTGGGCTGTCCCGTCTCCCATCGTTCGGCGGCTTCCGCCGCCACGTCGGCCGTGGTGACCCCCTGCGGGAGCAGCTCCGACCACGAGGGGGCGGCCACAATCGCGGGCCACAATTGCACCGTCTCCGACAGGATCGTCGTTGCTTCCTCCGTGCCCCGTTTCAGCCAACCACCAGGCAGCCAGCAGCAGGTTGGTGGGATCGCTCGTTGGATGTTGAGGGCGCGATCGAAGGCCTCTCCGGCACGTACCTCGTCACCCGCGGCCGACAGGGCCAGGCCCAGCGCACGCGATGGCGATGTTATCCGACGGGTTGATGCGTCCGGCGTCAAAAGGTCCGCCACGGCAGCATCCGGACGGCCGCTGATGAGATTCAGCTCGCCTCGTTCACGCACGTAGATCGCCATGCTGGGATCCAGGGCTACTGCGGTGTCGAAGGCGCTCCGCGCGGCCGCGAAATCGCGCGAATTGACCGCTGTTGCGCCCCGGTCGTACGCGATGGAGGCTGCCAGGGTGAGCGCGTACGCCGCAGCCACCACACCGGCGCCGGCGTACGTCCCCAGCCTGATGGGCGTACCGGGCTGCCGCTGTTGAGGGATCCGGCGCATCGGGGAAGCGTAAAGGCGATCCAGCCGATCAGCACAACAATGAGGAACGCCGGCTGCGTGGCGTTCGAACCGATCACAGCAACGCCGAACACGATCAACACCCACCGCATGGCGGCAGAACCCTACCGGAGCAATGGTGGGACAAGGCCGGCCGCTACGACGAGCAGCGACAGAACACCCAGGATGCCGCCCTCCGCCAGCAATTGCACGAGTGCGTTATCAGGATGCCGCGGTGCGAATGAATTCGCGTCGAAATAGGGGGTGAGCTGAAGCAGCCAGGGAAACGACCCGGCGCCATAACCGGCAATCGGGTGAGCGGCCCAGACCTCGAACAGCGGCCCCCACATTGCGGTTCGGAACCCGAGCGACGCGGAGCTGAACATCCGCTGCGTGATCGCCGCTCCGGGGCCGGTGAGGAGCAAACCCGCCAGGATGAGTAGCCCGCCCAGAACTGCAGCTACGCGGACCCGGCTAGGTGCGGCTGTCCACAACCGGCTCGCCGGCGGGATCGCAATCGCGAGGCACGCGACGGCCACGGCTGCCCACAGCGTTCGTGAGCCCACCACGATGACGACCAGCGCAAGCCAAGTACCGGCCGCTCCGGCCGCGATGCGGCGCGCCATCGAGGTGACTCCCATCCACCAAGCCGGATAGAGCATGAGGGCCAACAGCGTCACGTCGTAGCGGTGGCCCCACGGAAACGCACTGAGCTCCAGGTTCAATGGCGGGGCGATGCCACCGGCGGCGCCCACGATGCCAACAACCTGCGGAATCCAACGCACGGAGATGATGGTCATCATCAGCAGGAAGAGCCCCATTGACAGCGGCACGAACGCACGCCGCAGCGCGGGCCTGCTGGAGAGGTGGCGGGCTGCGAACAGCGCGGCCGCAAATGCGCCAGCCAGGAGAATCGAGTCAAACGCCTGTCGCGGAGCCACGGCGAGGACACCGGCCACCGAGAAGACGATGAAAGCGAGCAGGATGCGGCGATCAATCGCATCGCCATGCGACGGCATTCCCCGCAGGTAGTGAAACAGGAGGACCGCCGCGATCGCCGCGTTCAGCCCTCGCGTCGCTGGGTCGAGCAGCCCGGCGTCAGTCCCGCCGACGGCCACAACGTAGAAATACGCGCAAAGTGCCGCAATGCCAGCCCACCCCAAACGACTAGGTTCCGTCGGGGCAGCGGAGGTCCGTGACGTCATCGCCCGTAGTCTAGGGACCGTGAATCACGCTGCGGCCCATCATTGCGGCGTGCCTGAAGGTACCGTGGCGATGCGCGCCCCGAGAAGGTAGACATCGTTTCATGACCCGGCGTCACCTCATGACCCTCACCCTGATCCTTGCGCTCGCGGACGCCATCACGGCGGCGGCGGTGTTCCTGGCCGTTTCTGTGGTGCGTTTCGAATCCGATCCCGGCGCCGTGTGGTCGGTGGGCATCAGCCCGGGGGCGGCATCGATCCTCTTCGCCATCGCCTGGTCCTCCGTGTGCTGGCTCCTGGGGCTCTACCGGCTGCGGGTGCGTTGGAGCCTGTTCGCGGAGGCGCGGGACGTGGTGCGGGCGACGATCACCGTGGCCGCCCTGTCCCTCTCGTTGCTCTTCCTGTTCCACCAGGACGACGTAGCCGGCTCTTCATCGGCCTCGTCCTCTTGGCCCAGCCCCTCGCGGCCATCTTCCTTAGGGCCGTCCGCGCCTGGGTGGACAGCCAGGGGCGGCAGGGCCGCAACTCGACCTACATGGTCATTGCCGGGACCGGCAGCGGCGCCGAAGCGTTCGCCAACGAGGTGGAGGGCCATCCGGGACTGGGAATCCGCGTCATCGGCCATCTCACCGTACCGTCGGACGGACCCTTGGCGTCCCCCCCGAGCCTGGTCGCCGGTAAGCCCGAGGTGGCCCGCCCGGTGCTCGGTGCGGTGGATGAGATCCCGCGATATTCCGGCGACACGTCGTCGACGAGGTAGCGGGTGTCTGCCTCCCGGGTCCGAACGATTCCTCGAGCCAATCGTCTCGATTGCTGCGGACGAGGGCAAGACGGTTCGCGTCCCACGATCGGTGGAGGAAGGTCCTCAGAAATGCCTACAGCGAGGAGTTCCCGGCTTCTGGGTCAGGTCCGTCGTCCACGACGGCCAATGGGAGCTGGGCCGGGTTGCCAAGCGACTCTTCGACGTCGCCGGTTCGCTGGTGGCCGTGGTGCTGCTCGCGCCCGTGTGGCTTATTGCCGCAGCGTTGATCCTGGTTCGCGATGGGTCGCCGGTGCTCTTCAGGCAGACACGGATCGGTCTCCATGGGCGCCCGTTCTCGATGTTGAAGTTCAGGACGATGGCTGTGGGAGCGGAGGACCGTCTCGCGGAGCTCGCAGGACTCAACGAGATCAGCGGGCCCGCCTTCAAGGTGACGGATGACCCGAGAATCACCAAGGTCGGATCGTTCCTCCGTCGTTTCAGCCTGGACGAGCTGCCACAGCTGCTGAACGTCCTCGCAGGTGACATGAGCCTCGTTGGCCCGCGGCCCGCATTGCCTCACGAGGTCGACGCCTACGACATCTGGCATCGGCGCCGGCTGTCGGTACGTCCGGGCATGACCGGGCTCTGGCAGATCCATGCGCGAAGTGATCCCGACTTCGATGAACGCGCCACGCTGGACCTTCGAATACATCGACCAGTGGTCGCTCTGGCTGGACGTCGGCATCCTGGTGAGGACCCTGCCCGCGATCCTCTACGCCTCGAGGACGTTAGCCAGCCGCCATCCTATAGGCGCCGGCGAGGGCGGCACCTGAATTGACGAGACTGAACTGGGCTGCACGCTCCCGGCCACGGCGAACGAGGTCCGCTCGAGTCGTTGGCAGAAAGGCTATGGCATCGGCCCGAGGCGTCGGAGTCCAGAGGCAGCACCACGCCGCCATCCCCGACGACCTCGGGCAAGGCGGCTCGATCACTTTGTAATGACCGGTGTCCCGAGAGCCAATGCCTCGAGCACGGGCGCCCCGAATCCCTCGTACTCGGATGGAAACACAACCGCCTCGGCCAGCGCGACGAGGCCGTCTCGATCGGCTCCGATACCCGGCCGGGTCGGATGACGCTCGCGTCGAGCCCGAGGCCCGCAATCATCCGGGAGACTTCGGCGTGGGCGCGGCCTTTGCCACCCAGCAGTACGAGGACATATCCCTGACCGGCGAGCGGCCCCGCCATGAGCTCCAAGAGGAAGCGATGCTGCTTGTGCGGATAGGTGACGGCCGGATACACGAGCACTCGTCGCCCTCCGAGCCGGTACCGATCCCTAAGTGCCGCTGCATCCTCCATCGTCCGCTCGGACGGTTCGAATCCGTGAGGGACGACCAGGACATGATCCGGCTGGACCGCGAAAGCTTGAATGACCGACTGCCTGACAAACTCGCTGGGAACCGCGATCGCCGTCGCGGCGCGAACCGATCGCGGAACCATCCACTCGAGGTAGCGTCGCCGGGCGAATGAGAAGTATTGGGGGTACACGCGGTGTTGCAGGTCGTGGATCGTCAGGAGCGTTGGCTGGGGGGACCGAGGGGGAATCGTGGCATTTCCGTGGTGGACCACGTCTGAGCCTGCCACCTGTGCCGGAAGCCACCGAACCTCTTCGATGAGCCGCCCCGCGAGGTGATGTGTCAACAACGACCCTTCAACGACGTTCGTCGCCTCGCTCAGATCCGGGTGAGCATTCCGAAAGCCGCGCGCGACTGCCAGCTTGGTGGCGATATCCGGGGCCGCGAGTTTCAGTCCCGTCAGTTGGCGCACCAGATACTCCTCCGCCCCGCCCACGTGGCCCGGGCGGCACCAGAGGAGGTTGACCCCGACGCGCAGTGAGGCTGTCACAGGCGACGTGTTCCGCGTACGGCGCCCCACGCACGGGTCTGGCGGATTGGGCGGTGACGAGGTACGCCGAATCGCGCGCCGTGAGCAGTAGCGCGAGGAGGCGAAGCTTCATCGACGAACCGGCTGCCTGGCGCCGAATCGCGTAGCTCTCTTTGAGGAATCGCGATCGCATGGTCGCGGATTTCTGATCTTCATTAATTCGGAACTGGGCCACGGTCCGTCCGACGTGGACCGCTTTGGCGGCACCGATTCGCATGAGGTAGTCGAAGTCCATGCACGCGTGCAATCGGACATCGAAGGGCCCAACTCGTTCGAGCAGCTCCCGGCGGTAGAAGATGGCCCCGGAGAAGATGTAGCACCCGTGGGTGAACACGCGTTCCAGCTCGTACGGGGCCGAGCGAAACGTGCGCACCGTTGCCCCGTTGGCGTCCACCATGTCGAAGTCCCCGAAGACGAAGGCCGCTTCAGGCTGTCTGATCAACGCGGCCTGGGCAGCGGCGAACGCACCGGGGACGAGAAGGTCGTCTGCATTGAGCCACACAACGAGGTCGCCGTGGGCGCGCCCGATCGCCCGGTTCAGTGCATCCGACTGACCACCGTCCCGTTCGGATGCCAGTCGACCGGTCACCGAAGGAGCGAAGGACATCCAGAGTCTCGTCAGTTGATCCACCATCCTGGACGATGACCTCATGCGGCGGCGGATCTTGGGAAAGGCGCTCTCGATCGCGGCACGGATGAAGCGCCCGCTGTTGAGCGAAGGGATGACCACCGAGAGACGCGGAGCTGTCCGGCATCCGACTCCGCCGACGTCGTCGAGGACATCTTCGAGGAAGCTTGAGCCGTCAAGACGGGTCACTGGAATGCCACATCAGCAAATTCCGGTCGATCTGAGCGGGCAAAGATGAGATCAAATTGCCAGAGCGCCCCATCGGTCGGGCGATGCAGTGGGTCGGCGACGTCCAGGCACTGGAAGCCTCGCTGTCAAGGAACGCGCACAGCTCATGAAACCGCATTGCGCCCGGACGAAGCTCGAAGTTGTACGCCTCCACCACGAGGAGCGACGACGTCGCCAGCGCCTTCTCGGCCCCGATGAAGATCTCGCGCTCGAATCCGTGCGTGTCGAGCTTGAGGAGGTGTGGTGGCCGAAGGCCAAGCCGTTCAACCTCGGTGTCGACTGTCGTCATGGGCACGACGATGTCGCCGGACCGGTGGAGGATCGACGGACGCCGCTCAGCAGGTCGGTGGCGTCGAAATGAGCGCGTCCGACCCGGTCTCCGGCAGCAGCGAGTACGAATTCCATTCCACTGCGCTCGAGCGCGGCGAGGTGGCCGCGCTGCGCCTCTATGAGCAGGACGCGCGCGTCGGGCCAGACGCGCTTCGCCATCCGAGACCATGATCCATTCGAAGCCCCAACATCGATGACACTGGCACCGAGATGGTGGCGGCTCGCGCCGGAGTGCCTCATAGAGTGGACCACTCTATCGCGGAATATCCCGGCGTGGGCAAGGAACGTTTACTCCTTGCACCAACCGGCGAAGGATCGATGGCACGGGACTATGGAGACTCGTCGCGTTCGAGCCAGAGCCTGCTCGGCCGCAAGATTGGACTGGCACTAGACAGCCCCGGCACAAGTCGCACGGCCAAGTGGCGCCAACGGATTTCCAATCCTCCCGTGCCGGAGCATGCGGGACCAGGGCCAACTCCGGGGCGTCCGTGGGAGCAGCGTCAAGGCGGCGAATGCGGCCCATTGCAATCGCTTCCAGAAGGCCGCACGAATCCAGTGGAGCGCGGCCAGGGTCGAATGTCGCGCGCCTCCGAGTGTGACGTACCGGTCTCGGACGGAGCGAAGTTCGCCTCGAGCCGATGGCTTTCGGATTCGCGGATCGTGGACGAATGGTTGCGTTCGATGGCTACGAAACTCATTGAGTTTCACGTACTTGTCCGGATCACCAGTCCGCATCCAATAGTCGCAATCAGCGACGAATTTCAATGAGTGGTCGAAGCCGCCCTCCCGCTCGTAAACGCTTCGGCGCCAGAAGACGGTAGGTGGCAGAGGAATCCAATTGCGTCTGATGTAGTCCACATTGAAGGGAGGCTGAAGGATCAGCACCTGCCGCCCATTTCGGTCGTCAACGTTGATTCCGCACCCGAAAACGAAGTCAGCGTCGGGCCGAGAGATGAATCGCTCGAACGACGGCAGAAATGCCCACGGAAAGTAGAGGTCGTCACTGTCAGATACGTAACAACTTCGCCGCTACACCTGCGCCAGCCCTTGTTGATAGCGTCGTACATCCCCCGGTCGGGTTCGGAGCGCCACTCATTGGATACGTTGTCTCGTACCTACGGAGCAACTCGATCGTTCCATCGTCCGATCCGCCATCCACAACGATGTGCTCAATATTGCGGTAGGACTGCTCACGCACCGACAAGAGCGTGTGCTCCAGCAAGTCGACCCTATTCAGGGTGGGGGTGACGATCGAGACGAGCGGGTTCATTGGCCGGTTCATTTCATAGCTCGGGAGTCGCGCTAAGGAGCGCCGCATCCTCGGCCGTCACCGATCGGCCGGCGACCCGCCGGTAGTGGGCTCGGAACAAGCGAGCCGTGCGGTCCCACGAGAACCGTGAGACACGCGCGCGTCCCCGCAACACCAGATCCGCGCGGAGCTGCTCATCCTCCCAAATGCGGAGGATGCACTGGGCCATCTCCTCAATTGATTCGGGGTCGAACAGCAACGCCGCATCTCCTGCCTGTCGGGGGAGAGACGTCACCCGGGAACAGGCCACCGCCGTGCCGATTGAGAAAGCCTCCCATAGCGGTCCGCTGGCTGCCTCGAACCGCGATGGAATCACGACGGCCGTCGCGCGCTGGTACACCGCTCGAAGCGCCCGGGGCTCAAGGAAACCGGTCCACGTGACAAGATCGGATACCCCGCATCGCCGGATCTCGGCATCGACCACGCTGGCGCCGGAGTTCCGAAGCCCGGTCAATACCAGGGGGATCTCCGGACCGCTGCGAGATCGGATCAGGCTCAGGGCGCGAACGAGGCCAATGTGATTCTTGTGAGCCCACGTCTGCGCCGGATACATCACGAACTTGCCCGGTAGCTGGAGCGATGTTGCAATTGTGGCGACTTCTGCTTGCCCCACGTCATCCACGACGTCCAGGGGAGGTGCCCATGGCACGACCGCTACGCGGTCAGGCGGCAATGCCAGTTGCTTGATTACATCTTCACGGGTCCAAGAGCTGGCCACGGCCACAGTGTCCGCCTGCGCACACATTGCTTCGTACCAGATCTCGCGGTATGCGAGCTGCTCGGCGGTGAACAGCTCGGGCAGGTGACGGTGCTGAAGGTCATGCGGGTGGTAGATCGACGGGATGACGGTCCGGAAACCCGCTTGGTTGAGGAAGTGCATGACATCGACGCCGGCCCTTTTCGATGGTTCCGTCGGACAGCGGCGGTCCATCGCCGGCTTACCCCGCCTGCGGACTGAACGGCGGATTGATGCGGCGACGGAGTTGCTACGCGCCAATCGTGACCCTAGGCGCCCGACCCAGCCCTTGGTTGCACTGGGTAAGGGGAGGGCGCTGGCGTTACCGCGGAGATGCGGGCGTATCCAATCATCACTTCCCTGGAGTGTCAGAAAGACATACTCCTCATCCCCTCCGAGGCGCGACAGGCCTTCCGCGAGGCCGATTGTGATTGATTCAACGCCGCCGGATTCACCGTGCCTCAAGCGCGCGTCGATGCCGACGCGCAACCGCGTCGTTAGATGCGGGAGCGGATCGACCATTGCTGAAGAATCTGGGTGCGCGGACCGGATCATCAGGCCTGAGTCGAATCATGGGCGCTGAGGCGAACCCCGTCGGTTAGGAGGCCAGGATATCCGCTGAAACTCAGGGCTCGAACGAGGCGAATTAGTTGGTCGTGGTCCAAGCCTCGCCAATCGGTATTGTCGCGCAAGGCGGCGAAGTCGGACTTGGAGTGATAGCTCCCCATGCCACCTTGCGGCGCGCTGGGAAGTCGGCGTCCGGCGACGAGTTCAGGCCACCATCTTTCGAACAGCGTTCGCTCCGCCTGCCGAACCTTATGGAATAGCGTTTCGCCCGTTTCTCGCTCGCTAATCTCCACGGCAGCCTGGTCGACGATTGGGCCGGCGTCCACCTCTGGAGACATCACATGCAGAGTCGCCCCGGCGGGTTCTTCGAGCCAGATCGCCCAAACGAGCGGGAAGTGACCGCGGCCCCACGGGAGGAACCCGGGGTGGAGGTTATAGGCGGCTGACCAGCCGTCCAACTCGGCCGATCGGAGGATTCGGCCGAAATGTACCGACAGTGCGATCGGCGACGGTATGTCGGTCCCGATCCCTATGGCTTGTGCCCTCCGGGCGATCTCGGATTCCATTGTGATGACGCGCCCAACATCCTTAGGCCGCACCTGCCCCAGAACCCACATGCCGAGATCTGATCCGAGAAGAAGGTCGACCGTCATCGCAAGCGCTTTTCGCCTTGGAGCGTCATCGCCTCGCCTCGGCGACGCTGCGAATCACGCGGTCTATGGACGCCGGCGCTAGGTGCGATGCCGTGGGGAGGCTGAGGCCAGTTTTGCCAAGCGAATCTGCTACAGGCAGAACACTCAGCGCCCCTTGACGCCCGCGATATGGCGGAAGGGTATGGATCGGTACAAAGAAGGGTCGCGTCTCGATGCCGGAGGACTCCAATCGAGCGGCGAGGCTGTCGCGCGACATTCCAAACAACATTTCGTCCACCGTAACGCTGTAGAGCCAAGGGGCTGGCGCGGCCCACTCGGCGACGGGCTGGACTGCAACCCCTGGGATTGAGGAAAGCCCGGAATCATATCGCTGGAATATTGCCCTTCGAGCGTCGACCATCGCATCCGCAACCTCGAGCTGTGCGCACAGGATCGCCGCGGCGACATTCGTAAGGCGGTAGTTGTAGCCAATCTCGGGGAAGAAGTAGCGTCGGTTCGGATCCATGCCCTGTCCCCGGAAGAGTCGGATCCGCCGCTCAATCTCTGGGTCATCGACTGTCAGGGCGCCGCCTTCCCCCGAAGTGAGGATCTTGTTGCCATAGAACGAAAACGTACCAATAGTTGCCAATGATCCCGCCGTGCGTCCCTTGTATGTCGCGCCGTAGGCTTCGGCCGCGTCCTCGACCACCCAGAGTCCATGCCGACGGGCAATATCATTGATCGCGTCCATGTCGGCGGGGTGGCCGTAGAGGTGGACGGCAATGATGCCTCGCGTTCTCGGCGTGATGGCGGCCTCGATCAGGACCGGATCGATACACCACGTTGCTGCGTCAACGTCGACGAACACCGGTTCGGCGCCTTGGTAGCGGACGACATTTGCAGTGGCTATGTAGGTCAGTGAGGGGACGATGACTTCGTCGCCGGGACCAAGCCCCAGAGCCACGACTGCAAGGTGTAGGGCCGCCGTGCCGTTCGAAACCGAGATGGATGCTCGGACGTTGCAGGCAGCGGCGAATTCGGCCTCGAAGCGGTCCACGTATGGCCCGGTCGACGAGATCCACGTGCTGCGAACTGCGTCTGCCGCGTATGCCTCCTCATTACCGCGCAGGTCAGGGCTGGACACTGGGATCCTCGGAAGCTCGCGGTCGGTCATCCTGCCGTTCCATTCGCAGGGGTCCTTCCCGCCGCTGCGGTCATGGTGCGGAGCATCCGCGGAAGGTAGACCAACACGGGCACCGCGGAGAACACTACATATGCCGTCAGCGTCCCCCAGACGATGCCGCCTACGCCGAAGGCGTTGGCGAACGCTATGGACAGCACGATGCTCATGGCGGCCATGACGATTGCAACGATGACCTGGAAGAAGACGATGGATGCTGCGTTCATGAGGATCGCGACAGCATTGAAGCTGGCGCCCACGACCGACCAGATCGCCGCGCCGATGAGCAATTCCATCGGCGGCTGAATGGCTCCACCGGTCCAATTGCCTATCAGCCAGGCGCCGGTCGTCACCAGGACCAGAGACGCCGCCCCAGACGCCGCCGCCGCGACAAGGACAGAACGGCGCAATGTTCGTTTCACCCACGCGACGTCACCCCTTGCCAGTGCCTCGGTGTAGGCCGGCCAGAGGGTGGCCAAGTACATGGCCACCAGCGTGGGGACGAGCAGAAAGACCTTCATGGTCACGGCATATAACGCCGCCGCATCCGGCCCCAGCACCATCGCTGCAACCAGGACATCAGATGAGTAAGCGACCGCGACGGCCACCTGCAGAACGACGAACAGGAAGCCAAGTCGCGCAAGTCGAAGGGCTGTGCCCCGATCAGCTTCGGCGAATCGCGGGAGGAGCCACGGTCGGTCGCGCACCAACAAACGTATGCCATTCGCCGCGAGGGCGATCACGGGCGGCAGCGACACCGCCAGAACCAACATCGGGAGGCTGGCACGCAGTGCGATGGCCACGATCAACCCAGCCAGAGAACCAATGGCGCCGATCACGGCGGCGAGGGAATTGATGAATCCCTCTTGGTAGGCCATGCGTACCCGCTCGGTTATCCCGAGCGGCAAGGCGAGGAAGAACAGGAGAGCCAGCACGGCCGCTGTTGGCCCGATCTCCTCGACCGCTTCCCGACTCGTGACGTTGAACGCGCTCGCCCATGGGACCAACGGATAGACGACCAAGAAGACGATTGCGAACACGACGGCGACCACGCTCAGCATGAGGAAGGCACTCGACACTGCACGCCGCGCCGTGTCGCGGTCGCTGCGTCCATGGGCGTCGCTCACGACGTTCAGCAGGCCGTTTCCGAGGCCGAGATCAGCAAAGACGAACATGGACGTCAGCGAGGTCAGCGCCACGAATACCCATACCGCTCAACACCGAGGAATCCAATCGTCAGTGGCACCGCCACGAGCGAACCCGCGAGGGCAATGCCTCGCGCGCCGACCGCGGCAGCGGTCGACGCAACCGCGCGCCGATCACGTCTGCTTCGCTGTGCCTCGAGCGCGAGGTCGCCGTCCGCGACTGGGTTGTCGTCGGTCCCGGTCCATCGCCGCAGGGTGGCCAGGCGTCCCTCGGAGTTCCGCATCACCGGGAAGCTTGGGCGTAGGCGGCGATCGTCCGTCGCAGGCCGTCCTCGAACGTCGTCTGCGCGACGAACCCAAACGCTCCCGGGCTCGGCTCGTGTCGAGCGCGCGGCGCGGCTGGCCGTCGGGCTTGCGTCGCGTCCCAGCGGATCTCGCCCGCGAACCCGGTCAGCCGCGCGATGAGCTCGACGAGCTCGCGGATGGTGATCTCCTGGCCGACGCCGAGGTTGACCGGCTCGGCGCCGTCGTAGCGCTCGGCGCCGAGGACGATGCCCTCGGCCGCGTCGTCGACGTAGAGGAACTCGCGGCGACGCCGACCCGGTGCCCCACACGTCGATGTAGTCGGCGCCCGCATCGCGAGCGTCGACGCACTTCTTGATGAGCGCCGGGATCACGTGCGAGCTGCGTCGGGTCGAAGTTGTCGCCCGGGCCGTAGAGGTTGACCGGGATCAGGTGGATGACGTCGAACCCGTACTGCTGCGCGGTAGGCCTGCCCCTGGACGAGCAGCATCTTCTTGGCCAGGCCGTACGGCGCGTTCGTCTCCTCCGGGTAGCCGTCCCAGAGGTCGTCCTCCTGGAACGGCACCGGCGTGAACTTCGGGTAGGCGCAGACGGTGCCGATCGGTCACGAACTTCTCGACGCCGGCGACGCGCGCCTGCTTCGATCAGCTGGATGCCCATGATCGCGTTCTCGTAGAAGAAGCGGCCCGGGTTCTCGCGGTTGGCGCCGATCCCGCCGACGACGGCCGCGAGGTGGATGATCAGTCTCGGCCGTCCGTCCGCGAGGGCCTGGTCGATGCCCGTCGTCGGTCGCAGGTCGTAGTCGCGTCGAGCGCGGCACGAAGACGTCGTCGGCACCGGCCGCCTGCGAGGCGCGCGGACACGGCCGTCCGCCGAGGAACCCGCCGCCGCCGGTGACCATGACCCGTCGGCCCGTGCCAGAATCGCTCATGCGATCGCGTCCGATCGCCCGCCGACGGCCGGTCGACAGGCCCGCCTCCGCGAGGTCGTGCTGCGAGCATGATCCGGACGAGCTCGTCGGAACGTGCGTCGTCGGCTGCCAGCCCGAGGCAGTCGCGCGGCCTTGGAGGCGTCGCCGCACAGCTCGTCGACCTCGGTCGGTCGGAAGTAGCGCTCGTCGATCCGGACGTGCTGCTCCCAGTCCAGCCCGGCCAGGCCGAAGGCCACCTCGCACGAGCTCGCGCACCGTGTGCATCTCGCCGGTGGCGATGACGTAGTCGTCGGGCTCGATCCTGCTGGAGCATCAGCCACATCGCCTCGACGTACTCCGGGGCGTAGCCCCAGTCGCGCTGGGCGTCCAGGTTGCCGAGGTACAGGTGCTCCGGCGTCGCCGGCCAGGATGGCGGCGACGCCGCGCGTCACCTTGCGCGTGACGAAGGTCGCCGCCGCGACGCGGCGACTCGTGGTTGAACAGGATGCCGTTGCTGGCGTACAGGCCGTAGGCCTCGCGATAGTGGAGCGTCATGAAGTGCGCGAAGACCTTGGCGATCGCGTACGGGCTGCGCGGGCTGGAACGGCGTCGTCTCGCGACTGCGGGCTCTCCACGACCTTGCCGAACATCTCCGACTGAGCCCGCCTGGTAGAAGCGGATCGGCCAGTCCGCCGTGGCGGACGCCTCGAGCAGGCGGAGCGTGCCCATCGCCGCGCTGTCTCGGCGGTGAACTCGGGCATCTCGAAGCTGACCTTGACGTGGCTCTGCGCGCCGAGGTTGTAGACCTCGTCGGGCTTGACCCGGTGCAGGTGGCTGATCAGCGACGACGCAGTCGGTCAGGTCGGCGTAGTGCAGGAACAGGCGGGCGTCCGTCCTCGTGCGGGTCGACGTAGAGGTGGTCGATCCGCCGCGTGTTGAACGGTGCTGGAGCGGCGGATGAGGCCGTGGACCTCGTAGCCCTTGCCGAGCAGGAGCTCGGCGAGGTACGAGCCGTCCTGGCCCGGTGATGCCGGTGATCAGTGCCCTCTTGGTCACGGACGAGCCTCGGTGTCGGATGTGCGCAATGCGTCTGCAGTATGACGGCGCGCTTTCCGCATGATCGATTCGAACTGATGGGTAATGGGGCCGATCTGGAACGTCCGCTCCGCGTACGCACGCGCCGCAGCACCCGCTCGCTGCCGCCGGCCGGCGTCGGTCATCAATGCCTGCGCCGCGGCAAGGAATGCCTGCTGGTCGTCGGGTTCCACCACGATGCCGGCATGCGCCTCCAGGATCGTTCTTGCGGCGAGGTTCTCCTGCGGGATAGCGGCCAGTACGGCGCGGCCTGCCGTAGGTAGGTCAGCACTTCGAGGGGACCCAGAACCGCCCGCATCGGCCTGGAGAAGAACAACCAGGACATCGGCCGCTGCGAGCATCTCCGATAGCGGTCGGCGGGTTGGAGTGGCAGGAGGTCATGTTGGGGACCCTCCTGGCCAGGCGATCCGACGAATGCCCTCGACCCGACGAGATGGCCGCAACGCGCGGCAGGATCCCCCGCAAGAGCGACCAGAAGACCGGTCGTCGTGCTTCCGACCAAGTGTTCCTGCGTACAGGAACACGGGGTCCGTGGTATTGTGCTCGACCGCCCAGGGGTTGGACCTCGGCAATGCACCAGTTCCGTTGAGGGGTGCCCAGTTGGGGATGACGGCCGCCCGCTCCCCCGGGATCCCCCAGGCGTCCAGGATCGGCATGAAGTCCGGGCTGATGGCGATCACCGCGTCGGACGCGCGAAGGAGACGCCGCTCTGAGCCGGCGAAAGCGAGCCGATAGAAGCCATCCGACCGCGGGGGACCCTACGGCCGAGGAGCCGGTTTATCCGCCTCCGAGTACACGTCCTGGAGCCAGTAGACGAACGCTGCGCCGGCCCGGTGCGCCGCGGCGAGCGCCGCGGACTGTGCGTCCAGCGAGCTCGGGACGGAGAGCACCACGTCGGGAACGGCGGCGCCGATGCGCCCCCCGTAGTGCTTTCCCGTAGCGGCGTTCCTGGCGCAATCGGCGAAGGCCGGCGGAAGAGACCAGGGTCTCGTCGATCCCGACGCGCTCGATCGTCAGCGTCCTCGGATCAGTCGGCAGGGCCAAGACCGATGCCCGAGGCTGCTTTACCCCACCACCGTAGAGATAGACCACCTCGTGCTCACGACCGGCAAGTTCGCGCGCGAGCTGGAGCGTGAACGGGTAGGCCGCGTAGTCGTGCAGGACGATCCGCATCGCTCGGCGCGGCGCCTGGAACGTGGTGCTGGCTGATCAGGCCCCGTCGGTGCCGTCGCGACGCACGACACGACGTCATCGTCATCGGGGGCGGCTGCCGGCGTGGCGTGCGTAATCGGCTCGCGGCGCCGCGGCAGGAGCTGAGCGGTCGACATCGGTCGTCTCGACGGTTCGGCCCTGCGCGCGCTTGAAGTAGAAGTAGCCGAACACGACTGCGGCGACGAGCAACAGGATGACGGCGATGAACTGCGTATCGGGCATCGGTGAGGAGCCTCCTTCGGATCACCGCCTGGGCAGCGGCGTGATGGGGAGGATTGTCGCTGGTCGCGCACCGCGCCATGGCCCGGAATGACCATGGCCCATGGGCCCCATCCCTACTGCCCGAGCGGGACGTCGTAGCCGGGCGGATGGATCTCGATCTGCGGGCCGCCAACCGTCCCGCCAAGGGAACCAATCGGATAGTCGATGAACGGCAGGCGCTGCCCGGCCAGCTTCATCCCGGCTCCGATCAGGACCACGACCAGCACGACAATTAACAGGAAGCGCATCTCGCGGAGCAGCGTACGCCGCCCACGCAAGACCCTCTACCCTGAACCTCGATGCCGTCTTTGCCCGATTCGACCGCGCCGCGCACCGCTGTCCTGGGAGCCGGCGCCCTGGGGCTGACGGTTGCCCTCCGCCTCGCCCAGCGCGGGCAGCGGGTGACGGTCATCGAGAAGGAGCCACTTCCCGGTGGGCTGGCAGCGGGGTTCGAGATCCAGCCCGGGATGTGGCTCGAGAAGTTCTACCACCACCTCTTCCGGTCGGACCGCCGCGCCATCGGTCTGATCGAGGAGCTGGGACTCGGCAACCGCCTCGAGTGGAAGGCACCCATCACCGCGACCCTCCGCGACGGCCGCATGCACCAGCTCGACTCGCCGACCTCGCTGCTGCGCTTCGACTCCGCTCTCGCTGCCGAGCCGCGTAAGGATGGGCACCGCCCTGGCCGCCCTCAAGGCGATGCCCAACCCGCGCCTCCTTGAGGGCCACACCGCCGCCACCTGGCTGCGCCGCGTCATGGGCGACGAGGCGTACGCCACGCGTCTGGGAGCCGCTCCTGCGCGGCAAGTTCGGTGCGACCGCCGAGGAGATCGCGATGCCATGGTTCTGGGCCCGCGTCCACGACCGTACCCAGCAGCTCGGCTACTTGCGTGGGGGTTTCCAGGCGCTCTACGACCGCCTGGCCGAGCGGATCCGCGAGCTGCGGTGGCGAGGTCCGGCTTGGGCGAGTCGGTCACCGTGGTGCGTGCCGGACAGCCACTCACCGTTGAGACCGATGCGGGATCCGAGACCTTCGACCGCGTCGTCTCCACGCTCGCCACCCGCCTCACCGCGCGCCTCGTGCCCGGCCCTCCCCGATGCCTGGCGCCAGCGCCACGAATGGGGACGTGCCTACGGCGCGCACTGCGTGATCCTCGCCCTGGACCGGCCACTGCTCGACGACCCATCGGTCTACTGGCTCAACGTCAACGACCCCGGCTTCCCGTTCATGGCCCTCGTCGAGCACACCAACTACGCATCCGCCGCCGACTACGGCGGCCGCCACCTCATCTACCTCGGCAACTATCGACCGATGGATGACCCGCTCCTCGCCCAGCCCCTCCCCGCCACCCTCGACGAGTTCCTCCCCCACCTCGCCCGCCTCAATCCTGCCTTCGACCGATCCTGGCTGACCGATGCCTGGTCCTTCGCCGCTCCCTTCGCGCAGCCGATCGTCACCGTCGACTACCGCCACCACATTCCGCCCTTCCGCACGCCGGTCCGCAACCTGTGGGTCGCCTCGATGTTCCAGGTCTATCCCCACGACCGCGGCCAGAACTACTCCATCGCCCTCGCCGAGCGCCTCGTCGCCGCCCTCTCCTGACCGCCGCCGCCGCGGCGCATGCGCCGGGGCGCATCTAACGGCCACGCAGCACCCGAATCGGCCCGGTCGAGGGTCGCCTGATGCGCCTCGCCGCATATCCAGACACCCGGGCCGCGGTTAGTTGGCCGATGCATGCGCCCGGACGCATCGGTCCATGCGTCTACAGCAGCACGAGACCGTCGTGACCAGGGTCGCGGCCGTCGGCCAGCGCCCGCAGCGTGTCTCGCGTCGACCCGGGGAGCGCAACCGCCAGGAGCGCAGCCTCGGCTCGCACGATGCGGCGGTTAGCGTGCGTCGCTGCCACGAGCAGGATCACGCGGTCGGTGCGAAGGTCGCGGCCCTTGAGGCGAGCGGCACGCAGCTGCATCTGCACATCGGCGAGGCGGGTGATTGCCTCCACCTCGCAGCGGCACCCGGGGATGGAGATCACCGCATCGGCCGCGCGAAGGTCGCCCTGAAGGGGCATCGGTACCTCGAGCTCCATGCGCCACGTCGGATGGAGTCGCCCTCTCAGCCGTCCGAGAAGGGCGAGCTGGCCCGCATCCAGCGGACGTCCGACCGTCGGATACAGCCGCACCCATGGTCGGAGTCCGACCACTGCTGCGTGTCGCGTCAGTGTCACCACGTCCAGCGTCGCGATGCGTCCGCGCTCCACCCGGCTGACGTGCGCCTGATCCCGACCCAATCGCGCCGCCACCGCCCGCTGGGTCATGCCTGCGGCGATCCGGCTCACCGCCAGTTCGCGGCCGATGTCGTGGAGCAGCTTCACCCCGAGTCTGGTGGCGTCGCGGAGCGGCGACGTGCGATTCGCCATGCGCCACATCGTCGGTCGGTGGCCCTTACCGCTGGCTTAGCGTCTGGTGATGCGCCGGCGCGCATCCAACGGCCACGATCGACCCGAAACGGCGCCACCCAGGGCCGGTTCATGCGTGGCGCCGCATGAACTGACCACGCAGCCGCGGCTCCCTGGCTGTTGCATGCGTCCCGGCGCATCAGAGGCCAGCGCGCGCCGCCCTGAGGCGCTTTGACGAACAGAGCGCCCCAGCCGCACCATTGACGGCGCAATGATCCTTCCCGCCCGCAGCGGCGTAGCAGCTGCATGAACCCGGGACGTCGGCGCTCGCCGAGCAACGAGGGCGCCATCGGCGGGGCCGAGTACCGCCGCACGCGGCGCACGTACCGATCGCGCGGCCACCACCGGCCGCGGGTGCTCCAGCTCCTCGCCACCGGCGGCAACGGCGGGGCGCAGGAGAGCTACACCGGCCTCCTGCTGCGCCTCGACCGCACCCGCTACGACGTCCGCGCCCTGTCCCTGTCGGCGGGGAGCGCGGTGGCGCGGCTGCGCCGCCTCGGCCTCCCCGTGGACGTCATCGACGAGACCGATGACGAGCTCGCCATCCGTGAGCTCGCCGCGTGGCTGCGCCGCAACGAGATCGACCTGGTGCACGCCCACATGTTCCGCGCCGAGGTCATCGGCACGCGCGCCGCGGTGGCCGCCGCCACGCCCGTGATCATGGCGACCGTTCACAGCTCCCGCGTCCGCTCCGAGGCCGACCAGCGCGAGCTGGCGCGGCTGACCCCGCACATGGACCGCCTCATCGTTCCGTCGGCAAGCATCGAGCACAAGGTGCGATGCGAGGGTCGCGACGGGACGCCGTTCGCGGTGATCCCGACCGGGGTGGACCTGTCGCGTTTCAGCGCCCCCACCCAGCCGTGCATGCTGCGCCGTGAGCTGGGGCTGCCGCGCGGCGCCTTCGTGGTGGGCGTCGTGGCGCGACTCGAGGCGGAGAAGGGGCAGCGCCACCTTGTCGCCGCCATGCCACCCCTCCTGGAGGCGGTGCCGAACGCCCACCTGGTGGTCGTCGGCGAGGGCTCGGACGCGGCGGCGCTGCAGGGGCAGGTGGCATCGCTCCCGGCTCCCGCCCGCGACCGCGTCCACTTCACCGGCCGCCGCGAGGACGTGGCTGCCCTCACCGCTGACCTGGACGTGGCTGTCCTGCCGTCGCTGCGCGAGGCCCAGGGGATCAGCATCCTGGAGGCGATGGCGCGTCGCGTTCCCGTCGTCGCGTCGCGCGTCGGCGGCATCCCCGAGGTGATCACGGATGGCGTCGACGGGCTGTTGGTCGACGCGGCGGACCCGCAGCAGATCGCGGCCGCCCTCACCCGCCTGGCCCGCGAGCCGGAGCTCCTGCGCCGCCTCGGCGAGGCCGGGCGGCGGACGGTGGAGGAGCGGTTCAGCATCGATGCGATGGTTCACCGGGTGGAGGCGGTGTACGACGAGGAGCTGGCGCGGGCCGGCGTGTCGCGCGAAGCGGCCACTTCCCGTGATGGCGCCTCGCGACCGCGCGACCGCGGCGCGCTCGAGGTGCCACCGCTCTAGGGCGCGCCCGCGTATATACGGTATATACGCTGGCCCTGCCCACGCGCCACCCTACCCGCGCTTGATGCGCGCGGCGCGGCCGGAAGCCCATGCAACGCCGGACGGGTGGCCCGCGGGCACTCTCTCGCGCATGAAAAGAGCCGGCACCCGCCGAAGCGGACGCCGGCCCTCGGGGTACCGAAGCTACGCGGCGGCGCGGCTCCCGTCGCCGATGCGCAGGATGGCCAGGATGAGGATCTCGATGAGGAGCCATCCGAAGAAGGCCACCACGGCGCTGACGTCGAAGTTCGAGACGCCGTTGGGACTGTACTGGTCGAGGCCGAAGACGCCACGGAAGGGCGACACGAAGACCTCGGAGATGTTGTAGATGCCGGCCACCAGGCCGTTGTCGCTGTTGGCGCCGAGCATCAGCAGGATGAATCGCAGTGCGATCAGGGCCAGGATGATGCCGAAGATGAGGACGACCACCCGGCGGACGTAGTACAGCGGGCCGGGGCCTGCCGTCGCGTAGCCGCCCGAGTTGACGTTCACCTGGCTGCCGGCCGGGGGCGGCGCGGCGGCCACCGGTACCTCGCGCTCGACGATTCGCTCGCGCTCGACCACGCCGGTCTCGTCGCTCACGACCCGCTCGTCACGGTAGGTCATTGCGTGTGCCTCCTGAGGTTGAGTCCGTGGCAGCACACGAATGCGCGCACCGCCAGACCGATGGAGAAGCACTTCGCGTGCCACGCCTGCCCAGCGCTTGCCCGGCGGCTCACCGGTATTCGTCGAGGGTGCCGGCGATGCGGGCCAGCTCGGCCAGGGCGGCGTCGCTCAGTCGCACCCGTCCCGCGCCGGCGGCGATGCGCTCGCGCCGGTAGCCGAGGATCGCGTCACGCGCCGCCAGGCCGGCGGCGCTCAGGCCCACCCGCACCGCGCGCCGATCGTGCTCGTCGGGCGCCGTCCAGATGAGACCGCGCTGCTCCAGCCGGCGCAGCTGGCGGCTGGTGGCGGGCACCGTGACACCCACCCGATCGGCCACCGTGCTCACCGTGGCCCCGTCCGGCTCGTCGCCGAGCACCACGAGCACCCGCCACTGCGGGAAGGTCAGATCCGTGCCGGGCAGCGCATCGGTCAGCGCACGGCTGGTGAGGCCCACCCCGCCCAGCACGATGCGCTCGATGAGGTCGGTCAGGGACGCGTCGGGAGGGTTGGAGCTCGCGTCGGGCACCCTCCAACGATACCGGAATAGTTGCCACCTGGCTAGTTATTCGACGAATCCGTGCTCACCGATGAGTGGCACGAACACGACCCGCTCAGTTTCGGTTGCCGTGACATCCGCGCCCTGACGCACCACCACGGTGAGCGTCTGGCCCTCGCGGTCGCCGACCGGCACCACCAGCCGGCCGCCGTCGGGGTGCAGCTGCTCGACGAGGGGCGTCGGGATCTCGGGTCCGCCGGCGGTGACGAGGATCGCCTCGTAGGGCGCGCCCTCCGGGAGCCCGCGCGTCCCGTCGCCGACCACGATCCGTACCCGCTCGCCGTAGCCGGCGGTGGCCAGGCGAGCGGTGGCGGCCGCGGCGAGCGCCGTGTGCCGCTCGATGCTCGTCACCTCGGCGCCCAGCTCGGCGAGGATCGCCGCCTGGTAGCCACTCCCGGTGCCCACTTCCAGGACGTGGGCGCCACGCCAGCCACGCGGCGGGCGCGCCGCATCGGTCATGGCCGCCACGACGTAGGGCTGCGAGATGGTCTGTCCACTCCCGATCGCGAGGGCACGGTCCGCGTACGCATCGGGGACCGCTGCCGGGTCGTCGACGAATGCGTGGCGCGGAACGGTCAGGAAAGCGCGGAGGAGCTCCGGTGCACGGAGCCCGCGGGCCTCGATCTGCTCGCGGACCATGCGACGCCGTGCATCGGCGTGGCTGGGTTCGCCGCCGCCGTCGGTGTCACGGTTGCGTGGCCGACGCCGCGCGAAGGGGCGCCAGCGCATACGCGGGCCCCTGGTCCGTTGGCGCTAGGCCCCGGCGGTGCTGGCCGTGCTCGTGGCGCGGCGCCCGCGACTCCGGCCGTTGCCGGTCCGCGGGGTCGCGGCCTCGGCGTCGACGGCGGTGGCGGCCTCGGCGGCAGAGCCGTCGTCATACGTGCCCAGCGTCGCGGCGTCGAGCACGTCGTTGAGGATGCGATCCGCGCGCTCGCGAACGAGGCGGCGCGTCTCGGTGCCACTGCGCGGCGCGAGCAGGATGCCCACCGCCAGGCCCATGAAGAAGAAACGAATGGCGATTCGCACGCGGCTGAACATGCGTGGCTGGCCCTCTGGTACGAAGATGCGTGGTCAGGTTGCGTAGGGCAAGAAGGATACCATCGGCCCGATTCGTGCCCGCCACGGGGTACCCGGCTACTGGGCCGTCGCGCGGCGACGCATCCAGAGCAGACCGTCGGTTCCGAGCGGCGTGCCGGTTCGCACGGCCCGCAGGACGGCTCTCGAATCAGACGGCAGCGAGTGCCGGATCACGGCGGAATGCTCCGCGAGTCCGTGCCGGTTGGCCGCGGTGTCCTCGATCAGCAGCACCAGCCGCACCGGGCGCCGATGCCCTGCCCGAAGCACGTCCCGCTTCGCGGCGGCAGCGCGGAACTGCGCCTGGAAGTCGGCCAGGCGCCGCTCGATCTCGAGATGGATGATCTCGTCCGCCCCGAACAGCACGACGTCCGCGGAGCGGCCGCCCTCGATCGGTACCTCGATGGCGACCCGCCACGTGGCAGCTGCCAGCCCGCGCAGCCGTTCCGCCAGCCGCAGCTGGCCGCTGTCGCGCAGGGACGGCGGCCGCGAGGGATACGCGCGCGCCGCGAGCTCCAGCCCGGCGGCGACGAGCACGCGTGCGGCGACGGCCATGGTCACCGTTGGGTCGCCAAGCTCGACGCGGCGCTCCGTGGAGACCGCCACGCCCGCCAACCGGGCGATCGCGCTGGCCGAGAGGCCAAGGTTCGCGCGGGCCAGCACCACTTCCTGTCCGATGCGCTGCGCCTGGCGACCCGCCATCCGTCGCGCGGCGGCGCTGCTGATCCGTTGGCTCATGCCGGGGATGGTCGCGTGTCGGGCCTTATCGGTCCGTTAGCGTTCGATGTATCGAATGGATTCCGCTTGGAAGCTGCTCGGCGCGGCGGGCGTTCGAAATATCGA
This sequence comes from uncultured Chloroflexia bacterium, assembly GCA_963781555.1. GTDB lineage: Bacteria > Chloroflexota > Limnocylindria > QHBO01 > QHBO01 > JAICQM01. The sequence continues at coordinate 221,364 of CAWAGB010000008.1, forward strand.
ACACTGGTGAGCGTGGACGCGCCCGTTGCGGGCTCCCGCGCGCCCCACTGACCGATATATCGAACAAACGCAGCGCAACCACGGCCCCGCGCGCATTCCGTTCGAAATATCGAACGCGCCGACTAGGCGCCGGCAGCCTCGTTGGTGAGGTCGCGATCCTCCATCTCCCACGCGTGGTCGAGCGCGTGGTAGGCGGTGTGGCGGAGCAGATACGGGACCGTCCACTTCCCGAGCGGCTTGTCCTCGGCATACCAGGCACGCATCGCGTCGACGTAGCGGTCCCGGTAGGCCGCACGCCCCGCGGGGGGCAGGAGCTCCTCGAGCTCGGCGGATACGCCGACCCGCGGCGAGAAGTCAGCGCCCTCGTTGGCCAGCACGTGCCGGAGGATGTGATCCCGATGCCGTCCCCCTCCGCGCGGCCCCAGGCGCAGGTCCGCCGAGACGCGAGCGCCGATCTCGTCGAACTCCGCCCAGACGGCCCGCAGCAGCGCGGCCGCACGATCGAAGGTGGCCGCGTCGAACGGGAGTCGGTCCAGGTCGGACGGGGCGAACGAGATGCCCCAGAAGTCGGTCGAGCCGGTGCCGGTGTAGTGACCGATCACCGTAGGTTGCTGATCGTCGGGAAACTCGGTTCCCAGCCCTGCGCGCTCGGCGACCCGGCGGTAGCGCGGCACGTACGCCGCGAGCTTCGCGACCGCCGCGTCCTCGTCCTTCGCGCCGCGCTCGAGGCCCGGCCAATCAGCGGCCACGGCGACGCAGCGCTTGCCCTTGAGACCCTGCTCCACGAGCACGCGGAGCTCCGCTTGCGCCACAGGCCTACTCGAGCCCGTATTCCTTGATCTTGTCGTAGAGCAGGCGGCGGTAGATGCCCAGCTCCTCGGCGGCCTTGGTGCGATTGCCGCCCGAGCGCTCCAGCGCTTCCGCGATCAGCCGCTTCTCGAGCTCAGAGACGGCGTCCTTGAACGAGCCCTCCGAGCCGGAGCCGGAGCCGGAGCCGTTTCCGTGGCCGGCGACGGTTGCCTCGGCGCGCGTCTCCTCGGCGACCGCGGCGGCCTCCTCCTCGTCGGCGTCCTCGGCGCGGCGCTTGGCGCGCTCCTCGAGGCGGGCGCGATCCTTCGCCTCCCGACGATCCCCGAACGGCAGGTGCTCGACGGTGATGACGTTGCCGCGCGACAGTACGACCGCGCGCTCGACTGCGTTCTCCAGCTCGCGCACGTTGCCCGGCCAGTCGTAGTCCATCAGCCGCTCCAGCGCCTCCTCGGAGACGGTCGTCGGGATGGCGCCCGGCTCATATCGGTACTTCACCAGGAAGTGTTCGACCAGCGCCGGGATGTCCTCCTTGCGATCGCGCAACGGGGGCATGTGGATGTGGACCACGTTGAGGCGGTAGTAGAGGTCCTCGCGGAACTTGCCCTTCTCGACCTCGGTGGCGAGGTTGCGGTTGGTGGCGGTGACCACGCGGATGTCGATCTTGATGGGGGTGTTGGAGCCGATCCGCTCGAACTCGCGCTCCTGGAGAATGCGCAGCAGCTTGGTCTGGGTGCCGAGCGTCATCTCACCGATCTCGTCCAGGAAGATCGTGCCCTTGTTGGCCATCTCGAAGCGGCCCTTGCGCATGGCCATGGCGCCGGTGAAGGAGCCCTTCTCGTGGCCGAACAGCTCGGTCTCGAGCAGCGACTCGGGGAGGGCGGCGCACGAGACCTTGATCATCGGGTGCGGATTGCGCTTGCGAGGCCTTGTGGAGCGCCTCCGCCACGAGCTCCTTGCCGGTGCCCGACTCCCCGGTGATGAGCACGGTGGCCTCGGACGAGGCGACCTTGCCGATGAGCTTGTAGACCTCGAGCATCGGCCGCGACGAGCCGACGATCCGCTCGCGTTCCGCCGCCTTGGTGCCGAGCTCGAGGCGGAGCGCGGAGACCTCCGACGCCATGTCGGCGTGCTCGAAGACGCGACGCAGGGTCGCCAGCAGGTCCTCCAGCTCGAACGGCTTGGTGACGTAGTCGTACGCGCCCTGCTCCATGGCCTTGATGGCGGTCGAGCTGCCACCGAAGGCGGTCATCACGATGACCTCGAGCTCGGAATGCTCGCGCTTGAGCTGCTTGAGCACCGCCAGCCCGTCCTGGTCGGGGAGCTTCACGTCCATCATCACCAGGTCGGGGAGCTTCTTGGCAATCTCGGCCAGCGCGGCGGCGCCGCTCGCGGCGGTGCGCACGGCGTAGCCCTCCTCTTTCAGGAGGTCGTCGAGCAGTGACCTGATGTCCCCGTCGTCATCGACGACGAGCACGAGCCGTTTCTCAGCCACGTACGTGGAGTCCTCGGATTGGGGGGCGCGCAATGGGGCAGCCAGCGCCGCCGAGTATAGAGGCTTGTCCGCTAACCGTACAGGCCCGACCTCAGGAGCAGCAGCCGCCCGAGCCGCACCCGCATCCCGCGGCCAGCTGCGGCAGCTCGGAACGCTCAGGGCTGACCGATGCCACCGGCGTCAGATCGGTCGACTTGGTGGCCTTGACGATGACGCTGTGCATGCCCTCGGTGACGAGGTGCGTCGATGTGAGGGAGACATCGGTCAGGCCGGCGTCGCGGAGTCCGGTCTCGAACTCGGTGAACGAGAGGGCGCCCGCGATGCAGCCCACGTACGAGCCGCGCTCGGCGCGATCCGCGGCGCTCAGCGTGTCCTCGGCGACGATGTCGGTGATCCCGATGCGCCCGCCCGGCCTGAGGACGCGCGCGATCTCGCGGAACACTGCCGCCTTGTCCGCCGCGAGGTTGATGACGCAGTTGCTGATCACCACGTCCACCGACGCGGCAGGCAGCGGGATCGCCTCGATGTGGCCCTTGAGGAACTCGACATTGGCGACCCCGGACTCGGCCGCGTTCCGCTGCGCCAGGGCCAGCATCTCGTCGGTCATGTCGAGCCCGATGGCGCGTCCTGTCGGCCCGACCCGCCTGGCGGAGAGCAGGACGTCGATACCGCCACCCGAGCCGAGGTCCAGGACTCGCTCGCCCGGATGCAGGTCGGCGACCGCAGTGGGGTTGCCGCAGCCGAGCGAGGCAAGGACCGCCGCCTCGGGCAGCTCGTCGCGCTGGAGAGCGTCGTACAGGCCGCCGCCGATTCCCTCTTCGGGTCCGCAGCAGGCACCCGCACCGGTCGCAGCCTGGATTGCCGCCGCGGCATAGCGCTCGCGGACGAGCTCGTGGATTCCATCGCTCATGGCGCGGATGGCTCCTCTCGGTCAGGCGAGCTGGACGAGGCCCGCCAGGCTCGACCCGATGGCCGACCAGCGCGCCGTGAGGTCCGGGCTCAGGGAGTAGACGATGTTGGTGCCCTGCCGGACGCTGGTCACCACGCCGGCCTCGCGCAGCACGCGCAGGTGATGGCTGATGGTCGGCTGGCTCACGTCGCAGCACTCGGTGAAGTCGCAGGCGCAGACGCCGTCGCCCTCGGCGAGCTGCCGGACGATCGAGAGACGCACCGGGTCGGCGAGGGCGGCAAGAAGCTGGACTTCGGGGTCGGTGGAACGCATGCTGCGGCGCATTCTATCGACTCAGGTCAATATAGACAAGCACCGAAGATGTGCTCAGCCGCGACCCATCCTCCCGATCAGGAGGCGGAAGGCGCCGCCGAACCTGATGGGGCGTTTATCGAGGGGAGTGGCACCGGCGTCGGCTCGGGCGTCAGACGGCTGGGAATGCCGGCGAGCGCCAGGACCAGCATCAGCACGAAGATGGCGATGACGGCGACGACCCACGGTCGCGCCAGACGATCGACGCGCTCCGGCAGCGCGCCCCGGTAGCCGGCCGGCCGCCCGCTGCGCGGGCTCGCCTTGGCATCGCCGCGCGGACGCGCGCTCTCGGTGCGCGGCGCCTCGGCAGCTGCGTCGGCGGGGGCTTCGTCGAGGCCGTCCGGGCCTGGCTGATCGGTCATCGGTCTCCCTTCGGTCGAATGCGCTCGCTCGCGTCTCGCAAGGCCGCCCCGGTGGCGGCCAGGCGGTCGTGGAGCGTCCGCTCCACCGCGGCAAGCTCTGCGCGAGCCGCCGAGACACGCTGCTCCTCCGCCATGACGGCGGCGCGGCCCGTCACCACGAGCGTCCAGGCAAGGAGCCCGAGCGACCCGCAGACGAGGATCGCAAGCGCCACGACGGCGGCATCGAGCACGAGTCCCACGGCGCCGCGAAGGGTAGCACGCGCGTCAGCGAGCCTGTCGCATCGCCGGCACGAGGGTCCCCGCCAGGCCCGCCACGGCGCAGATCAGGCCCCCGATGATGAAGACGGTCGCCGGGCTGATCACATCCGATGCCCAGCCGGCCACGGCCATGGCGGTGGCCATCACGCCGAACACGAGCGCCTGGCGCGTGCCCACCACGCGGCCCATCAGCCGCTGCGGGGTGCGCTCCTGGAAGAGGGTGATGGTCGGGATCAGCCAGACCATGTTCATGGCGCCGATGACGAAGAACAGGCCGATGGCCACGAACGGATCCCGCACGAGGCCCACCACCACGAAGGTGAGGCCCATGCCCACGAAGCCGACGATCGTCAGCGGCCCCTTGCGCAGCCCCGAGCCCAGCTGGCCGATGACCAGGCCGCCCAGGACGCTCCCCAGCCCCACGGCGGCCATGAGCAGTCCGTAGGTCTGGACCGGGGAGAGGGAGGTCTGATCGAGAACACGCTCCGCGTAGAGGATGCTGCACACCACCTCGACGCCCACCGCGATCTGCGCCGCGGTGCTGACGAGCGTGTTGGCGAAGAGGTCCGCCTGGCGGGTCAGGAACTGCCAGCCCTCGAGCATCTCTGCCCACAGCGCGGAAGGCCGCAGGGGGCTCGACTCGATCTTATCGCGAGGGACGGTCATGCCCAGCAGCAGGACGGCGCTCACCACATAGGTCGCCGCGTCCAGCACGAACGCGGCGAAGGCCAGGCCGGAGAGCGCCGCGACGAGGACGCCCGCCACCGGGTAGCCGATCAGGTCGGCGAGTGTCTCGTTGACGGTCGATGCCGAGTTCGCCGTCACGAGCTGGTCCTCTTCGACGATGCGCGGGATGAGCGCGTTCTTGGCCGGGCGGAAGAGGAGGCTCACCACCGCCACCAGGAACGCGATGACGTAGGCGAAGATGATGCTGATGGGCATCAGGAAGGGCACCAGGAGGACGAGGCCGGCGCGCGCGAGGTCGGAGGCGACCATCGTGCGCCGCCGGTCCCAGCGGTCGACGAGCGCGCCGGCCAGCGATCCCAGGAGGACGTTGGGGATTGCCGTCGCCGCCGCCACGATCCCGAGCTCCAACCCGCCGATCTGGGCGACGAGCGCGTACAGCGCGACCTGGTTGATGCGGTCGCCGAAGAACGAGACCAGCTGCCCGGTCCACAGGAGTGAGAAGTTGCGGTTACGGGCCAGCACGAGGTAGGGCGACTGGGCGCGGCCCTGCCCGGTGCGTGCGGCGCTGGGGCCACGCTGGGGGCCAAGGTCCGCGCCGGCGTACGGCACGCCGGCCGAGAACTGGTCGGATGGTGCGCCGCGGCCGGTGCTCAGGCCCAGCTGCATCCCGGCCCGCACCGGCGCGCCGGGCCGCGTCATGGCGGCGATGATCGCCCACACGATTCCGAAGGCGAGCAGCACGTCGCCGATGCTGACCACGTCGCGAATGAGCGGGATGGGGATCGGCACCACGTCGCCGAAGAGGCCACCGCGCGAGATGAATGTGGTGACCGAATCGGTCGTCAGCAGCGTATGGAACGGGTCGTTGACGATGGCGCCCAGGCTGAAGCCGGCCGCCGTGAAGGCGTCCGACCAGACCGGCATGGTGCCGCGGTTGAGGATGATCGCCAGGGCGTTGAGGGCAATGCCCACCGCGGCGACCTGGAGGCCCGGGACGCGCCAGTTGCCCCACATCCAGGCGAACAGGAGGACATACACACCGATGAACGCCAGCGAGCCGGTGGCGGGGTCTACCGCCTCGGAGCCGCGCAGCTGGACGGCCGCGATGCGCAGCGCCAGGGCAAGGCCGAGCAGCCAGAGCCATCTGAGCCGCAGGTCCGCCAGTCGCGGAAGCCCCCCTCCAGCCAGCGCACCCGCGATGAGCGCCACAGCGATGGCGCTAAGGAACATCGTCCGATGCGAGCACTCGTGGCGCGGGGGACATGTCGCGCAGGTCGTCCTGGTGGAGCATCGTCGGCAGCGCGTCGTCGGTCGTGCCGGGGCGATCGAGCGTCTCGCGGTCAAGGTTCACGAGGATCGGCACGATATCGGCGTCGAACTGGATGCCGGCGAACTTCTGGAGCTGGTCAACGGCCTGCTCATGGGTGAGCGGCGTCTTGCGGTACGGGCGGGAGCTGGTCATCGCCTCGTAGGCGTCCGCGATGGTCAGGATCCGCGCCCCGCGCGGGATGTCGAGCGCCTCGAGGCCCTCCGGGTAGCCAGACCCGTTGATCCACTCGTGGTGCGACTTGATCAGCGGCGCCTCTGACTTCAGCTGGGTGGCGGGGGCCACGATCTCCGCCCCGATGGTCGGGTGCTGGTTCATCAGCACGCGCTCCTCACGGGTGAGCGGCCCCTCCTTGAGGAGGATGTTGTCGCGGATGCCGATCTTCCCGATGTCGTGGAGCAGCCCCGCCCACTTGATCCGCTCGACCTCGTCCTCGGGGAGCCGCATGACGCGGCTCATCGCCTCGGAGATGTGGCTCACCCGGTTGCTGTGACCGCGGGTGTACCGATCCCGCGCGTCGACCGCGTTCGCGAGCGCCCCGATCGTCTGCTCGAACATGTCGCGAGTCTCGACGTAACGTGTGTAGGCGAGCCGTGTCGTGAAAAGCGGAACGACGAACAGAGGCGTCGCCCACCAGCCCACTCCATTTGGTAGCTGGAAAATCTGCGCCATTAGCCATGCCAACGGGATCAGCGCCACCAGGCTCGGGCTGATCGCACGGATGTCCTGAGACCACACGGAGAGAAAGCGCACTTGGGAACGGAGGCTGGTGATCCACACGGCTGCCGAGGTATTAACTAAGTAGTACGCAAACCCGGCCGCCACAAGGGCGAGAAAGCTGCGCACCGAGCCTGTCGGTTCCGCCGAACTCGTCCATCTCCCGGATGCGATCTCGAAGACTACCCCGGCGATAACCGCAGGCAGCACGATCTCAGCGTGATTGACCAGAGTGCCGTACCACGGGATCCGCCCTCGGACCTCACGTGCCTCGGTGGTTCCCAGCCCCCCGACGATTCCCGCTGCCGCTGGGCCTCCGAGGGCGGCTGCGGCGATCACTGTCGCGAACGAGACCGAAACCATGGTTCCGGCAGGAAGCTGCACGGGCAGAGCACTGGCGATTAGGGTCATGGCGGTCCAGAACGCCACGCCGAGCCAGCCCTTGATGTCGGGCGCGAAGGGAATGAACAACACGGCCGCCGCGAGCGCTAACGCCGCGACGGCCGTGGTTACGAAGATTGCGAGCCCGAGGCGAGTTGTCAACGGGCGCCACCATCAAGCGCGGTCACACCGGCGAGTCTATCACCGGTCTACCAAGACTTGAGACTGGCGCCTCCCGCTAGGGCAAGGGTGACGAGAGTCGCAAGAGCAGTCAGCAAGCTGAACATGCGATGCCGAAAAGTGCTCATGCGCTCTACGGCCTACCAGCTCTTAACGCTAGATCGAGCCATCAGAAGGTGCCCTCTTCTGTCCGGTGATGAGTGACAACCGACACACTCCGGTGACGGAACGGTCGGTTGCACTACATGCTCCCCAACCGGCCCAAGTGCCCACATTCAGCCGGTGGATCGAAGCTCCCACGAGTGATATCGAAGCGGACCCTCGCAGTGACGAAAGTACCAGCCTCGGTCGGTACTGTAGGCGTACCGCGGGAGGAAGTCAATAGGGAACCGCGCTATATCCTGGCGAATAGTCAAATAGAGAGTGACCGCGACACCCAACTGAAGTAGCGCGGCGTCAAGCTCGTCGAGGGTGCCTCGTCTCCAGCTCATCACGTTCAAACGACGCGCATATCTCGTGATCAGTTCACGTGCTGCGACTCTCTCCTGACTCAGCAGGCCGTCTGCGATCGCGATATACGCCTGTTCGTCGATACGGATCGAGCGCGAGGAAGGCCGTGGCCGCACTGAATAGAGAGTCGTGATCGGGTACCCGGCTCCGCCCAATCGCGACCGGTAAGAGTGCTTGGCGGATTTCCGCGTGAACCCAGCTTGGAGTCGGCAGCCCAGTCTTCGTACCGAATTCGAGCAGGAATTCGCCTCGGACGAGTTCGACTGCTCGCGTCAGGCGCGTCGGCCAGGGACCGGGCGAGCACGCCTCCCCCGCCTTCCTAACGAGACGCCTAAATTCTTGATGTCTGTAATCACAAGCGGGGCTTGGAGTCCCACCATCTCCGTGCTGCCCGTGATGTACAGGGGAGACCTCGCCGTCGCGATATTCGGGACAATGCTCCGGCGAAGCTGAAAGACCGTTTGGTTCAGGGAATTCGTCGCGCCGCTTGGCGAGGCGTCCGGCCATAGTGTGTCGAGGACTTGGTCCCGCGTTATCGCGCGATCGGCGTGGGCCGCGAGCAGACCCAGCAGTTCCTGGACGCGGCCATCCAATAGCGACGGCGGGCCATCCCAGGAGCCGCGGTGATCTCAAGCCGCCCGAAAGTTCGCATGTAGACTCCGGCGGCATGCTTGACGGCCAATGACCGACTGAGCTCGGTCACATCATCGCCGGGGATGTCAGACAAGAGCCCGACCATCAGCGGTTCCGTTCTTGCGAACGGCCGCTCGAGGTCAGCAATTTCCGCGCGTGCTCTGTTGAGACCCTGTGAAGTACTCCGGTGGCCCGCGGCCGCCAAAACTCAGGGTCTGCATTCGAGCGATCGCCAGCAGACTCGCGCCTCCGCTTGTCGCGCAAGGGTCTCTTCATGCCCGGCCAATCGGCGTACCCAGAACCTAAGGAAGCGCAGCCCCCCCGGTCGACGAAACAGCCATCAGGCGGCAACGATCCGTTTGCATTCGGTCCGAAGGATGGTCGAGGTCCAGCACTGCGAGTTTTCGCATGCCCAACCGATGTGGAGCCAGGTCGCACCGCACTTTGCCCAGTGGTTGAGGCTGCGACGTGCCACGCGGCAATGATCACGCAATTTCATGCCCGTGAACGGCGGCCATCGCCTCTGACGATGAGGTTGGTCGGCTCCTGTCGTCTATCCCGCGGAGTGGCGCTTGAGCCTCGCCCGACCGCGGTAATCGGTGCGAGGGTCGTGATCCCGCGAGGTAGTGAGCCTCCACGAGAGTGCGCAGCACTCCGTCAGCCAACCCGCCAAGCGGCCGGGTCGATGCACGAGAGGTCCCCGAGGCCGCAAATGACAGCGGCAGAAAAGTCTCCCAAATGTGCGTCTACAAGCGCCCGACCGAAACTGGCTTCGGCGAATGGCCGCGGCCACGGGCGCGTCGGTCCGATCCCCTTCTCAGCCCTTGCCGACGCCTCATCGGTCCGGTCTGGTCCTGAGCAAGAGTTGACAGCCGAGGTCGGTGTTGTCCCAAAAGGGTTGCGATCGAGGTCCTACCAGAAGATCCGTGCCTGGTCTCAGAGCATTCGCGACGTTCGCGTCGAAGTCCCGCTATCTCGCGGACGAAGGATCCCGAGATTCGAGCGTGCGATCGCCTCATAGTGGTGGGCACCGCTCGGCGGCGCGCCGTCGCGCCAATCCGACGCAGTTCACTGACGAGTCGTCGAAGGGCCGTCCGCCCAGGTCCCGGAGACGGCGTGGTTTCCCCGAGCCGCAGGGCCGTAGGAGTTCGGTCGTCAATTGGGACCAGCGCCATGCCCTGTCGGCGGCGGCTGGCGCTTGCCTTGGGGCTCCGAGGCCATTCTGGACAGACGAGATTTTCACGCAGGCGAGGGCTTCGACGCGGTTGTCGCCCTTGCGATGGAAGAAGCGGCGCGCCCGCTCGAGGGTCGCGAGGGCGAGCTTCCACTCTCCGCGCATGCCGAGCGCCTCGCCCCACAGCAGGGACAGTCGCGCATTGGCACGGACGATCGCCGGGGGGATTTGCTGAAGCCACTCATCAATGAGACCGAGACGGCCGCCGGCGACCACGTCTTCGCCGTACCGGGCGATCAGGCGCGCGGCCTGGGTCGTGAGGCCCGCGGCGAGGTAGTGATGGATCGCATCGGGCCATTGCGAGTGGGTCTCGAAATACGACGCAGCATGGATGTGGAGACCGGCGACCTCCGCATCGGTGCGCTCCTGCTTCAGGCAGCGCTGGAGGAAGTCGCGGAACAGGCCGTGGTATCGGTACCGCTGGGTCTCGGGGTCCAGGCGGAACGTGAAGATGCCGCGCTGCTCCAGATCGTTGAGCAGCTTGCGGCCCTCGTGCACGCCGGTCATCCGCTCGGCAAGCTCCGGCGTGATCTGGGTAAGGATCGAGGTGAAGAGGAGGAAATCGCGCGTCTGCTCAGGCTGCTGGTCGAGCACCTCCTCGGCGAGGAAGTTGAACAGGTCGCTGTCGCGCGTCGCGGTGATCGACTCGATGAATGCCCGTCGCGCGTCCAGCGTCTTGCGTTCGCGGAGTGAGACCTCGATGAGCTGGAGACTGGCTGCCCAGCCCTCCGTTCGCCGCTCGATCTCGACGACCTCCTCCGGCGCCAGCGGATCCTGGTACACGTCGCCGAACAACTGGCGGATCTCGTCCTCGGTGAAGCGCAGGGCATTGGTCCGGAGCTCCGCGTACCCGTCGTGCGCCGCGAAGCGCGCGAATTGGAGCTGTGGCTTGGCGCGCGCCAGGAACACGAAGCGGCACGTCGACGACGTGTCCCGCAGCATCTGGTTCCAGAAGCCACGCACCTCGGTGACGCTGGCGACGAACTGCCAGTCGTCGACGATGAAGGTCGCCGGCTCGGTGATCCGCTCGTTGAGCTCCGCGATGAGCGATGCGGTGACCGTCGCTCGGCCGGTGGCGGATGCCGCACCGATCTGCTGGAGCATCGACACGGTGCGCGTCCCGAAGCCCTCGTGACGCTCGCGCACGGCTTCGATGAGGTAGCTGATCTGCAGCGACCAGTCGCGGTCGTTGCGATCCAGCTTGTACCAGTAGCAGTCGAAGGCCACCTCCCGATGCCACTGCCACAGCAACGTCGTCTTCCCGTAGCCCGCGTCGGCGGCGACGACGATGGCACGGCAGTCACGGCGCTCGTTCAGCCAGTCGATGAGTCGCGCGCGGCGCAGGGTCGGGTTGACGAAGTGCGGCGCGAGGACCTTGTTGTGGACGAGCGGATAGGGATCGCGAGCCTGGCCGTCGGGCAACGTCCTCAACCTCCTCCCCCGCCTCCCTGGCGTGGATCCCCCATCCGACGCCGGAGTCTATGAAGGGGGCGATTATCGACCGCTTATCACCTGACGTCGAGAAGCGTTTTCGACGCGTTTGCCGACAGGTAGATGGGCCGGGGCGCCCACGGGCATCGGGCATGCCCCGGGGCGCTTTAGTCGCTGGTCCCTGGGCGGGCAAACGGATTGCATGGGATGGGTGGCACGCACTGCCCGGCGACGACACGCCGCGCGCAGGCAACGGCATGACGAAGGAGACACATGGCCCAGGTCGGCGACGCACCCGACGGGATCGCGGAGCGGCACATCCGTCGGCGCGGGCAGAGCTGGGTTGCCTGGCTCGGGCTGGCCGTGCTGAGCGTCCTGGTGGGTGCCTCGTTCCTCGGGGTGTACGGGCACGAGCACACGCTCGTGGCAAGCGGGAACGGCACGCGCGCATCGGTCCATCTGCCGGAGCTGCTGCGCAACGGCGAGTTCTTCGAGATGCAGTTTCGCGTGGAGTCTGACGAGGCGCGGGCGGACCTGACGATCGGCGTCGACGCATCGGTCTGGGAGGACATGACCGTCAACACGATCATTCCCGGCGCGTCGGAGGAGACCAGCGTGGACGGCGAATATCGGTTCGCGTTCGGACCGATGGAGGCCGGCACGACGTTCGTCGCCAAGGTGGACGGCCAGGTCAACCCGGACATCTGGGGCGGCAACGGCGGCCGGATCCGCGTGTATGACGGCGACCGGCTCCTGGTGGAGCTGCCGGTCGAAATCGGAGTGCTGCCGTAATGGACATCGTGCTCAGGGCGAGCGTCATCTTCTTCGCCCTCTACCTCTTGGTCCGCCTGCTGGGCAAGCGCGAGCTGGCGCAGATGACGCCGTTTGAGCTGATCGTGCTGGTCGTCACCGGTGACCTCATCCAGCAGGGCGTGACCCACAACGACTTCAGCCTCACCGCCTCCATCCTCGCGGTCGGCACCTTCGCCTTCTGGGGCAGCGTCCTCAGCTGGGTCACCTTCCTCTCGCGCCGGGCCGAGCGGGTCCTGGACGGCGAGCCGCGCGTCATCGTCCGCGACGGCGAGGTGCTCACCGCCAACCTGCGCCGCGATCGGATCACGATGAGCGAGCTCGAATCGGAGATGCGCATGGCCGGGATAGGCCACCTCGAGGATGTGGCCTGGGCGATCTTGGAGCCGAAGGGCAAGATGAGCTTCATCGAGCGCAGCCCCGACGGCGGGGAGCAGTCGCCCTCGAACCTGCCCAACGACGACGACGCCGGCGCGCGGTGAGCGGCGCGACGGTACGATCGGTGGCGATGAGCGCTGCCGAAAGCACCTGGACCGATGAGCTGGCCTTCGCCAGCGAGGTGGCGCGCCAGGCCGGGGATCTGCTGCTGTCCCACTACGAGCGCCTGGAGCGGATCGACTACAAGTCGAAGCGCGACGTGGTCACGAACGCGGACTATGCGTCCGAGCGGCTGGTCATCGATGCCATCAAGGCCCGCTTCCCGGATGACGCGATCCTGGCCGAGGAGTCCGGTGCGCATTCCGGCGGCGGCAGGACCTGGGTCATCGACCCGCTCGACGGGACGGTCAACTACGCCAACGGGATCCCGTTCTACTGCGTCTCCATCGGCCTGGTGGCCGATGACGTACCGGTCGTCGGCGTGGTCCTCGACCCGGCGCGCGACGAGCTGTACGACGCGACCGCGGACGGCCCGGCGCGGCTCAACGGTGCGCCGGTCACGAGCTCCGTCAAGGAGGAGCTGTCGGATGCCGTGGTCAGCCTGGCGGTGATCGGCAAGGGCGGGCTCATGCGCGAGCGGCGGATTGCGCCGCGCATACGGATCCACCGCCGGATGGGGAGCGCGGCGCTCTCCCTGGCGTACGTGGCCAATGGCCGCTTCGATGCCTTCGTCCAGAACGGCGGCCTCTCGGCGTGGGACGTGGCGGCGGCCGGTCTGATCGCGGAGCGCGGCGGCTGCGTGGCCACCGACGTCGCCGGGGGACCGTGGTGGAATCCACTTCTCAAGGGCGCGCGCCATAGCGTCGTTGCCGCGGCACCCGCGCTTCACGGTCCGCTCATGGAGCTGCTCGGTACGGTGAAGATGAAAGCCGCCGTGCGGCGCGACGATCCCGCGCCGGATCGCGCCGCCACCTGAGCGGCTGCGCCTCCTCAGACGAGCGCGGCCTCGCCCAGCACCGAGACCAGCATCGCCAGCGAGCGGGCAGTGGCGCCCCAGATCCGCAGGTCCGCGTGCCGGTACGTGGCCGCGCGCAGCCGGAACCGCCGCACCTCGAACTGCTCCTCGGTGATGGCGTCGGCGGCGAAGAGTCGCGCCAGTGGCAGCTCAACGATCGCCTCGACCTCGCTGGCCTGGAGGGTCAGCGACGGTGCGACGGCCGCGGTCGCCACCACGGGGAGCAGCTCGTAGTTGCTCACCGGGATCCAGATCGGATCGAGCACGCCGGATACCCGAACGCCGTCGCGCGCGGCATCCAGGCCGATCTCCTCAGACGCTTCCCGGAGTGCGGTGGCGGGGCGGTCGGCATCGGTTGGGTCGACGGCACCGCCGGGAAGTGACACCTCGCCGGCATGCGCGCGCAGGTCCGCGTGCCGCACGGTGAGGGGCACTACCAGCCCCGAGCCGTCCGCCGCGGGATAGAGCAGCAGCAGCGTGGCCGCCTGCCGCGCGTCCGGCGAGCTGGCCCGGGTGGGGGTCGGGGCGGTGCCGGCGGGCCGAACGGCGATCCGCGGATCGAACCGCGGGTCGATGGCGATGGGCCGCGACGCGGCGGCGAGCGCGTCCGCGACCGCTTCCTCCCAGCCCACCGGAGCGGATACTATGCCGATCATGACCTCCAGCACTCCGCAGCGCGCCGGGCTGCCCGCCGCTCCTGCCGCGACCCGCGACATCCAGGTGCGCGAGGCCCTCAAGCGGGTTCGAATCCTGGTGAATCGTACGCCGCACATCACCCGGGGCGCCCGCAAGGAGGCGAACCGCGCGATCGACGCGCTCGAGGGCCAGGTGGGCCTCAACCGGGTCAGTGGCACGGAGGCCTCCCGGGCGATCGAGCTGCTCAACCGGGCGCACCCCGGCATCACCTTCGGGCTGCTGCGCGATCCTGGCTTCGTGGATCGCTTCGCTCCCGCGCTGCGCCAGCTGGGGCTGCGCGGCATCGGGCAGCGTCTCGATGAGGTGTCGCACAGCGTCATGGCCGAGCCCATCCCCGGACCCACCGGGGACCGCGAGCACCGCGACGACCTGCCCCCCGACGAGCGGGTCGACCAGTTCGGCAACCCGCTTCCGTCGCCACCCGGCAACTACGGCGGCTACTAGCCCCTCGCGGCCCCGGCGAGCGCGCGCAGCAGATCCGCGTCGGTGGGGGTGGAGCCGACCCCGAGCCGCTCACCCGCGAGCGCAGGCAGCGGCGGCTCCACGAAGGTCGAGCGCAGCGCCTCCCAGGCTTCCGCCGCGAAGACGACCCCCGGCGCCCCGTCGAGGATCACCTTGCCGGCGCGCATGACCACGACGCGATCGAAGCACTCCGCCACGAAGGGCATGTCGTGGCTGACCGCGATCACCGTGCGCCCGGCGGCGGAGGCCGCCGCGATGACCCGACGTACGCGCTCGACGCCGCGCGCGTCCTGCCCGGTGGTCGGCTCGTCGAGCACCAGGACCGGCGTCCGCATGGCCAGTACGGATGCGAGGGCGAGGAGCTTGCGTCGCGACCCTCCCAGGTCGTACGGGTTGCTGGCCGGGACGTCGCCGAGGCCCGTGTCGGCAAGGGCGGCGGTCACTGCCTCCTCGAGGTCGGACCCGCGGAGACCGATGTTGCGCGCCCCGAACTCGACCTCGCCGCGCACGCTGGGCGAGAAGATCTGGCGATCCGGGTCCTGGAACACGAGCCCCACCGAGCGCGACAGGGTTGCGACGGTGAGGGCCGCTGCATCCGTCCCGTCGATCAGCACGCGTCCCGAGGTGGGCCGCAGCAGCCCGTTGAGATGGCGCACCAGGGTGGTCTTGCCCGAGCCGTTCTGACCGATGAGGGCCACCCGTTCGCCGCTTCGCACCTGGAGCGAGACGCCGTCGACGGCCCGCACCCCGCCGTCGGGGTAGACGTGGACGAGCTGCTCGAGCGCCAGCTCGGTCATGAGGCCAGCTCGGTGAGCGCGGTGTCGAGGCGTGCGCGCTGCGCCGCCGCAAGTCCGGCGGCGTCGGCCGCGCGGCCGAGGCGCACCGCCGACGGCGGGCTGATGCCGAGGTCGGTCAGGCGCGGGTCCGCCAGGACGGCGGCGGAGGGACCCACGAAGGCGACGGTGCCGCCGTCGATCACCGCCACGCGGTCGGCCAGGCGGGCCAGCAGATCGGTCTTCTGCTCGACGACGCAGATGCTCGTGCCCGCGGCCGCCAGGCTGGCCAGCGCGTCCGCGACGAGGCGCGTCCCCGCCGGATCGAGCTGCGCGGTGGGCTCGTCCAGGACCAGGTGCGCGGGTCGCAGTGCCAACAGGCCGGCAATCGCGACCAGCTGCTGCTGCCCGCCCGAGAGGCGCGCCGGGTCGCGCTCGGCGAGGTGGTCGATGCGCAGGGCGACCAGCGCCTCCCAGGTGCGGGCGATCACCTCGTCACGCGGCACGCCCAGGTTCATCGGTCCGAAGGCGGCCTCCTCGAAGACCGTCTCGGTGACGCCGGACAGCTGGGTGCCGGGATTCTGGAAGCCGATCCCGACCCGCGCCGCGAGCTCGTGCATGCGGGCGCCCGCGACATCCTCCCCGTCGATCAGGAGCCGTCCGCGCAGCGTCCCGCCGATGGCCCGCGGCGCCAGGCCTGAAGCGACGAGCGCAAGCGTCGTCTTGCCCGCCTCCGACGCCCCGACGATACCGAGCACCTCGCCGTCGTCCAGCTCGAGCGACACGTCGCGCAGGGACGCGCGTCGCGCGCCGGCGTACCGGTAGCTGACGGATTCCAGGGCCAGCATCTAGGGCAGCCGATCCAGCCAGCCGGTCGCGCGGGCCACCACGAGGAGCGGGATGACGGCCACGATCAGCCAGCGCGCCAGGCGCTGGGTGCCGCTGTCGCGCGGCCACCAGAGCAGGGTGCGCCGCCCGGGACGGGTGAAGCCGCGCGCCTCGAGGGCCATGGTGCGCTCCTCGACCTCGCCCAGCGCGCCCAGGATGACCGGCCCGACGATCGGCACGATCCCCCGCGCGCGACGCCAGACGCTTCCCTCGGTGTCCAGGCCGCGGGCGCGCTGGGCGGCGGTGATCTGGGCGGCGCGCTCGACCATCGCCGGCACCGTCTGGACGGATGCATTGGCCACGAAGGCG
The DNA here is from genome assembly GCA_963781555.1 of uncultured Chloroflexia bacterium. Lineage (GTDB taxonomy): Bacteria > Chloroflexota > Limnocylindria > QHBO01 > QHBO01 > JAICQM01. Next base: position 237,978 of record CAWAGB010000008.1, read on the forward strand.
ACCCGCGGCGAGACGCCACGCCGCTCGAGGTCGATCACCAGCTCGGCGGGCCGGGTGGTCAGGTAGAAGAGCGTGATCGCGCCCGAGATCGCGAGGATGCGAATGAGGATCTCGAGCGCGAACACGAGTCCCTCGGCGGTCGCGGTGATCGGCCCGAGGCGCAGCAGGATGGTCTCGCCACCGGGGAAGAAGAAGACGTTGATGAGCACCGCGCTGATCGCAATCGGCAGGCTCAGGAGCAGGGAGAGGCGCACCAGGCGTCCGAGCACGCCCCCCAGCGCGGCGGGCAGCAGCACTGCCAGGGCCACCAGCAGCAGCGGCCCGACGAACCCGCCGATCACCACCGCGGCCACGGCCGTCCCGGTCGCGGCCAGCAGCTTGGTGAGCGGGTTCAGCCGGTGCCAGACCGATCCCCCCGACCGGCCCATGCCGGGGGCAGCTCCCGATGGTCGGTCAGGTGGGAGCTCCCTGCGGCGTGGGCGGGGTGTCGAGGTCATCGTCGAACGACCCCTCGCCTTCCGAGTCGAGCAACCGCTCACCCTGCGGGAAACGGGCCTTCGTGCGTCGCGCCATGGCGTTCAGGATCAGGTAAACGGTGAAGAAGGTGACCATCTTGTCGACCGGGTCGGAGAGCAGGCCCTGCTGGAGGGTCGCGGTCTGGATGTCAGATCCCGCCTGGCGGAACGCGGCGACCAGGAAGTCGGTCCCCGCCCCGGTCACGCCGCTGAACACGTTGGCGGCGATCGGTGCGCTGATGAGCGCCGCCACCCCGCCGGTCAGCACGCCGGCGACCACCACGTACGCGACGGTCAGGTCGCGGCGGATGAAGAGCAGCGCGATGAAGCCGACCACGAAGGCCACGAACAGGAGCGCGACGACCCAGCCGAGGATCGAGAAGAGGAGGTCCTGGTTATCCGGGTTGAAGAACGAGAACGTCGAGCCGTAGAAGCGGGTGTACGCGTAGAAGGCCAGGAACCCGACGATCGCCAGCGCCACCACGCCGCCGCCGAAGAGCTGGCCCATGGGCCGATCGGGGCGCGGGCGCAGCCAGCCGGCGCGGCCGAAGAGGCCGGCCAGGACACCGATGACCGCGGCGACCACCGCGAATGCGCCCGCGATCCCCGAATTGAAGGGCGGCGGGACGACGTACGTCCACAGGATGTTGGAGAGGAACCCGGTCAGGGCGCCGGGGATCGGTCCAGCGAGGGCGCCGACGAGGATGGTGCCGATGGAGTCGAGGTAGATGGGGATCTTCAGCGCCGAGCCGACGGCCTGGCCAAGGATGATGTTGAAGGCGATGGCCAGCGGCATGAGCACGATGGTCCGCGTGTCGAACTGGCGCGAGATGGATCCGAAGCCCCCGGTCTGCAGGTACTCGGTCACCGCGTAGGCGGCGAACGCGGCAACCAGGGCGACGGCCAGGATGAGGGCGAACGAGTTGGCGCCCTCGCTGTCGAAGTAGCTCTGCGGGTCGATGCCGGTGCCGAAGTTGCCGAACCCGACCAGGCCGATCCCCGCCACCACCAAGAACGCCGCCACGGCGACGATCCAACGCATGATCATGTCTTCCGAGCCTCCGTACCCTCGAGTCAGGAGCGGCCGGCGGCGACCGCGATCGCCAGGCGCTCGAGCAGTTCTGCCTTCATCCCCTGTGCATCGATGGCCACCGCCGCGGTGACCGGTCGCCGCCCCTCCGTCCGTACCAGGGAGCCCGCCAGGCGCGGGTCCGAGCTGGTGTCGCAGGCCAGCGGCAGGTCCACCGCATCCGTCACCAGGTCAGGGCGCAGCAGGGAACCGATGAGCGCCACCGGATCATGCAGGTAGGCTCCGTCGATGCCGTCCGCCTTCTGGTGGAAGCCCACGTAGTAGCGCACCGCATCCCGCACGATGCCCGCCAGATGGGTGGCGGGCAGCGCCTCCAGGTCCGCCATGGTGAAGATGATGTCCTGCGTGGCGTCCAGGGGAAAGATGCGCCGCAGCACGTCGCGGGAGAGGCACGCCTCCACCGCTTCCGGATCCACGCACGCGTTCCACTCGCCCGTCTCGGTGGTATTGCCCCGCTCCTCGAGCGTCCCGCCCATCCAGATGCAGTCCTTCAGGCCGCCCGCCAGGTCCGTGCCGTTCAGCGCCGCCGCGGCAAGGTTGGTCAGCGGGCCAAGGGCCAGGACGGTCATCTCGCCCGGGTGGCGGTTGATGTGCGCCGCCAGGTAGCGCGACGCGGGGATGGCGGTGTACTCGGTCGTCCCCAGGCGGCGGTCCTCGCCGCGCAGCTCGACGTAGCCGGTGCCGGTGGGGCCGTGGGTGTCCTGCGCCGTGCGCAGCCGGCGCTGGAGCGGTCTCGACGCACCGATGCTGACCGGGACGTCGCCGCGGCCGGCCATGCGCAGGATCTTGCCGGTGTTGCGCGCCACGTGCTGGATCTCGACGTTGCCGGCGACGCAGGTGACCCCGCGCAGATTGAGCTCCGGGCTGGTGGCCGCGATCAGCAGGGCGATCATGTCGTCGATCCCGGTGTCGACGTCCATGATCAACGGCAGTGCGTCGGGATTCGGCGAGCTCATCGGTCGCTCATGGTACTAGGGCCATGGGCCGGCGCGACCGACCCTGCTGGCGGGCTCCCGGCCGAGCTGCGCGGAGATGAACCGCGAGGCAGCGACCACGGCCGCCAGGTCGACATCGGTCCGCACGCCCTGGCGGTCGAGCAGGTACACGAGGTCCTCGGTGGCCAGGTTGCCCGTCGCGCCCGGCGCGTACGGCGAGCCGCCCGTCCCGCCGGTTGCGGCGTCGAAGGTGCGAGCGCCGCGCTCCATGGCGGCCAAAACATTCGCCACCGCGGTGCCGCGCGTGTCGTGGAAGTGGAACGCCAGCGCGTCCGTGGCGATCCCTGCCGTCGCCAGTGCGTCCATCACCCGCGCCACGTCGACCGGCGCGGCCACGCCGGCAGTGTCGGAGATGGCCAGCTCGTCGACGCCCATGCTCAGCAGCGCCTCGGCGACGCGGGCAACGGCCGCGGCGGCCACCTCGCCCTCGTAGGGACAGCCGAAGGCGGTCGAGACGTAGCCGCGGATCCACCAGCCACGCCGCCGTGCCTCCTCGGCGACCGGGGCGAAGGCGGCAAGTGACTCGGCGATGCTCATCCGAATGTTGTGCCGCGCGTAGCTCTCGGTCGCGGCTGTGAAGAGGCAGATGGCGTCGACGCCGGCGGCGATCGCGCGCGCCAGGCCGCGCTCGTTGGGGACGAGCACCGGGTACCGCACGCCGGCGCGACGCGTCAGCCGGGTGAGGAGCTCGTCGGCATCGGCGAGCTGCGGGATCGCATCCGGCCGCACGAGCGAGGTCGCCTCGATGTCGCGCAGCCCCGCCGCGCCCAGCAGCTCGATGTAGCGCAGCTTCGTCTCGAGCGGCACTGGCGTGGCCTCGGCCTGCAGGCCATCTCGCGGGCCAACCTCGTAGATGCGGACCTCGGGCTGGCTCATGTGCTGTCCATGCTAGGCCGATACCTCCGCCAACAGGTCACCGCGCTGCACCTGCTGGCCCTCGGCCACGCCCAGGCGGCTCAGCGTGCCGGAGATCGGCGTCACCACGGCATGCTCCATCTTCATCGCCTCGATCACCACCACCGGTGCGCCAGCCTCGACCGATGCGCCCTCCGCCGCGCGGAGGGCGATGACCCGGCCGGGCATCGGGGCAGTCAGCGTGGCGTGGTCGGCACTCGATGCCGCCGCGTGGCGCACCGCCTCCTCGACCGTCGGCGCCGGAGCCACCGTGAAGGCCACCGAGCGGCCTTCGACGTCGACGAAGGCGGTGCCGCCATCACGCACCGCGGGCGCGGTCTCGGCGATGGTCACGCGGCGCTCCTCTTCGCCGCTGCGCAGCCGGATGGCCGGGGCGTCGTTGAGGCGCCAGCCGCCGGACCACGGATCGACATCCTTCGGCGCGAGGACGGCCGCGGCGGCTTCCCAGTGGGCATCGGTCAGCGATGGCTGGTCGGGGACGCCCATCGTTCCAAGCGTGTCGGTGCGGATCTCCCCGGCGCGCATCGTGTCGCTGTCGAGCAGCCAGCGCAGGTAGCGCAGGTTGGTGGTCACGCCAAGGAGGAGGGTCTGGTCAAGCGCCTCCCGCATGCGGGCGATGGCCCGGGCACGGGTGGGGGCGTGGACGATGAGCTTGGCGAGCATGGGGTCGTAGCGATCGCTCACCGTGTCGCCGGACCGCAGCCCGGTATCGACCCGCACCCCTTCCGGCCAGCGCAGCTCCACGATGCGACCGGCGGCCGGCAGGAAGCCGGCCTCCGGATCCTCGGCATAGAGGCGGGTCTCGATGGCGTGGCCGCGCAGGCGTGGCGGGACCGCCGCGATCCGCTCCCCGCCGGCGATGCGCAGCTGCTCCGCCACCAGGTCGCGGCCGGTCACCGCCTCGGTCACCGGGTGCTCGACCTGCAGGCGGGTGTTCATCTCCAGGAAGTAGAAGCTGCCGTCATCGGCGAGCAGGAATTCCACGGTCCCGGCGTTGACGTAGCCGACGGATGCCGCCGCCGCGACCGCCGCCGCGCCCATCCGCTCGCGCAGCTCGATGCTCACCGCCGGGCCCGGCGCCTCCTCGAGCACCTTCTGGTTGCGTCGCTGGGCGGAGCAGTCACGCTCACCGAGGTGTATCCCGGTGCCGTGGGCGTCGAACAGCACCTGGATCTCGACGTGCCGCGCGTGCTCGACGTAGCGCTCCAGGATCAGCCGATCGTCGCCGAAGGACCGATGCGCCTCGCGGCGCGCCCCGACGAGTGCGTCCGGCAGCTCTGCCGCGGCACGGACGACGCGCATCCCCTTGCCGCCGCCGCCGGCGCTGGGCTTGACCAGCAGCGGGAAGCCGATCCTGCCGGCCGCCGCGGTGAGGGTCGCGTCGTCCTGCGCGTCCCCGTCGTAGCCGGGGGCGACCGGCACGCCTTGGCTCGCGACCCGCCGGCGCGCGGCGGCTTTGCCGCCCATCGCGGCGATCGCCTCCGGGGTCGGTCCGACCCACGCGATGCCGGCATCGGTGACGGCGCGGGCAAACGCCGGGTTCTCGGCGAGGAAGCCGTAGCCGGGATGCACGGCAGCGGCACCGGCATGCCGCGCCACGGCGATGATCGCCTCCCCATCCAGGTACGAGGGGACGGCGTGCGTCTCGTCCATCCCGTCAGGCGGCCGGTCCTCCGCCGCGTGGATGCCGATCGTCCGAATCCCCAGCCGCCGCGCGGTTCGCGCGACGCGGACCGCGATCTCGCCTCGATTGGCGATGAGGAGCGACGTGATGGGAACCGCCCCGGCAGCCGCCCCGGCATGCACGGCGGAAAGCGACGATCGCGACACGCGGACCCGCGTCCCGACCCGTTCCGCCTGCAGTCGCCCGTCGGCGATCCAACGCTGGACGGTCCGCACGGTGACGCCGAGCTCGTCGGCCACCTCGCGCGGGGTCAGGGACGCGTCAGACATGTCGCGATTGTCGCAGGGTCAGCTGCTCCAGGTCGGCGGGCGTTTCTCGATGAACGCACTCAGACCCTCCTGGCCCTCCGCGCTCGTCCGCTGTTCGGCGATCGCCCGAACCGTGAGGGCGCGAGTCTCGCCTGCCATGAGACCTGCCTGCTCCCGAATCAGGGCCTTGGCGGTCCGAACGGCGGTCGGACCGGCGGATCGCAGCCCGTTGAGCACGGCCTCCAGGCGGGCATCGAGGGCCGTCTCGTCACGCAGCACCTCGTGCACCAGGCCGATGCGCCGCGCGCGCCTGGCGTCGAAGCGCTCCCCGGTCGGGAAGAGCGCCCGCGCCGCCGACGCCCCGATCTTGGCCAGCACGAACGGCGAGATGACCGCCGGGACGATCCCGAGCCTCGTCTCGGTGAAGCCGAACGCCGCGTCCTCGGTGGCGAGCACCACGTCGGCGACCGCGCACAGCCCCATCCCGCCACCCAGGGCGGCGCCCTGCACGCGGGCGATCACCGGGACCGGACAGGTATCGATGGTCGCGAACATCTCCGCCATGGCGGTCGCGTCGCGCTCGTTGTCCTCCACCGACAGACCGATGCTGCCGCGCATCCACTCCACGTCGGCACCGGCGCAGAACGTCTTACCCTCACCTGCCAGGACCACCGCGCGCAGGGCGTCCGGCGGCTCGGTGGCGAGGATCTCGAAGGCGGCGCGCAGCTCCCCGATGAGGGCGGCGTTGAACGCGTTTCGGATCTCCGGGCGTGCCAGCGTGACGCGGGCCACGACCCCGTCGCGCTCGACCCGCAGCAGCTCGCTCATCGTTGACGGCGCTCGGAGCGCGCGGGGCCTCGAAAGAACGGCTCGCTCACCGCGCGCACCGAAGCCAGCAGCGGCTCCTCGAGCCATACCACGTCGCTGCCGTCGGGAACGTCGACGGTCACTGCGGCACCCGCATCACCCACGAGGCCGAGGAGGAGGCGCGACCGTCCATCGGTCTCCGACTCCACGAGGTACGCCTCGCTCACCCGCGAGCCGTCCAGCGCCGCGGCGAGGCGGCGCTCCAGCGGAAGTGCTTCGGGTCCGGCGACGCGCAGCCGTACCGACGACCGGGCACCGTCGGCAAAGATCGGCTCGTCCGTCCCCGGCAGGCGGCCATCGGCGAGCGCGGCCAGCTCCGAGATCTCGAAGCGGTACGGAATCGGTCCGGAGGGGTCCATCACCGCAGGCATGCCGGCCGCGGCCAGGTTGGCCACCGCGACCCGCGCCGGGAGCGGCAGCGAGGCGGTGCCGCGCGGTGCCCAGGCAGCCATCGCGCCGTTCGAGGCAAAGCACACGCTTACCGCGTCGCCGTTGCCGTCGCGCGCGAGCATCACGCTGATCTCGACCTCGTCGCTGTCGTTGACGGCGGTGGCGAGCGCCGCCTTGGCTTCCTCCCCGTGATCGGGCGGGACCGGCAGCAGCAATGTCCCGGTCATGAGGGTCCGGTAGAACGCGTGGAGCGCGCCGCCCTCCCCACCCTGCTCCTCCGCCTCGCGCGCCGCTCGCATCGCCTCGAACAGGTTGGCGGCACTCACCTCGAGCGAGCCGCTCGGGGTCGAGCGGTCGTGGGAGCCCGGTGCGGGGCGCGGCTGGTCGGTCGTCATGAGTCTGGGCAGCAGCCTAGCCGAATCGCGGTGCTACGATCATCCGCATGATCCGCGGCATCGATCACCTCGTCATCGCGGTGCCCGACCCGGACGCCGCGGCGATCGAGCTGGAATCCAGCCTGGGCGTCGCCTGCACCGCGGGTGGGCGTCACACCGCCGCGGGCACGTTCAACCGCATCGCGTGGCTTGCCGACGGCGCATACATCGAGCTGATCGCCGTGGAGGACCGGGTGCGGGCGCAGCGGCATCCCATCGGTGCTGCGGCGGTGCGAACCCTCGACGAGCAGGGTTTCGGGCTTGCGGCGTACGCGTTGCTCGTCGATAACCTGGCGGGGGTCGTGGCCGGCCTGCGCGCCAACGGCAGCACCATCGGCGAGCCGACCGCAGGCTCACGCACCAATCCCGACGGCGAGCGGGTGGAGTGGGCAATCGCGGTTCCGCCGCGCCTCGGCGGTGACGGCCTCCCATTCCTGATTCAGCATGAGCCGACCGGACGCGAATGGGACGCAGCCGGATTGGCGGCGCGTGGCGCGCAGCGGCACCCGCTCGGGTCCCCGGTGCGCCTCGCGCGCCTCGATGTCGCGACGGCCGAGCCGGTCTCGCGTGCGGCGGATCACGCTGCGCAGCTCGGGGTGGAATTCTGGGCGGTGGCGGATCTCGCGGTGGTCGAGATCGGGCCGCATGTCGTTCGCCTCGTCCCGCGGCGCGAGATGAGCCACCCGGCGGTCGTGACCCTCGACGCCGATATCGAGGCGGCGGTCATCGCCGACCTGTTTGGGATGCGCTTCGATATCGCCCGCGTGGCGCAGACCGTCCCCGTCGGCGGGTAGTCGGGCGCGGTTGGGCGCGTATATACCGTATATACGCCGAGGCATATACGCCGCGGCATATACGCCGCGGCCACCGGTCGGGGGCCACCTACATCCGGAAGACGCCGAAGCGGGTCTCCTGGATCTCCGCGTTGAGCGCCGCGCTGATCCCCATCGCAAGCACGCGTCGCGTGTCGAGCGGATCGATCACCCCGTCGTCCCAGAGCCGCGCGGTCGAGTAGTACGGCGACCCCTGGCGGTCGTACTCGGCGAGGATCGGCGCCTCGAAGGCGTCGCGGGCAGCATCAGTCTCGAAGCCGCCGCGAACGGTTGACAGGACGCGCGCCGCCTGGACGCCGCCCATCACCGAGATGCGGGCGTTCGGCCACATCCACAGCTGACGCGGTGAGTAGGCGCGCCCCGCCATCCCGTAGTTGCCCGCCCCAAAGGAACCACCGATGACGACCGTGAACTTTGGCACGCTGGTGGTGGCCACCGCGGTCACCAGCTTGGCCCCGTCCTTGGCGATGCCGCCGGCCTCGTACTCGCGGCCGACCATGAAGCCGGTGATGTTCTGCAGGAAGACCAGCGGGATGCGGCGCTGGCTGCACAGCTCCACGAAGTGGGCGCCCTTGAGCGCGGACGCGCTGAACAGGATCCCGTTGTTGGCCACGATGCCGACCGGGTAGCCGTGCAGACGGGCGAAGCCGCACACCAGCGTCTCCCCGTAGCGGGCCTTGAACTCGTGGAGCTCCGAGCCGTCGACGAGCCGCGCGATCACCTCGCGCACGTCGTAGGACTGGCGCGCATCGGCGGGGATGGCGCCGTACAGGGTCGACGGATCGACCGACGGCTCGCGGGGCGGTTCCACCTCCCAGGGCGGCGCCGGACGATGCCAGGCGAGATTGCGGACGATCGAGCGACCGATGGCCAGGGCATGCTCGTCGTCGAGCGCGTAATGATCGGCGACGCCCGAGAGGGTGGTGTGGACCTCCGCCCCGCCGAGGTCCTCGGCGCTGACCTCTTCGCCAGTGGCCGCCTTCACGAGCGGCGGCCCGCCGAGGAAGATGGTGCCGGTGCCGCGCACGATGACCGTCTCGTCCGACATCGCGGGCACGTAGGCTCCGCCCGCCGTGCAGCTGCCCATCACGAGCGCGATCTGGGGGATGCCGCGCGCGGACAGCTGCGCCTGGTTGAAGAAGATCCGCCCGAAGTGGTCACGGTCCGGGAAGACTTCGTCCTGCATGGGCAGGAAGGCACCGCCGGAGTCGACGAGGTAGATGCACGGCAGGCGGTTCTCGAGCGCGATCTCCTGCGCGCGAAGGTGCTTTTTGACGGTCATCGGGTAGTACGTGCCGCCCTTGACCGTCGCGTCGTTGGCCACGATGGCGCACTCGACCCCCTCCACCCGACCGATCCCGGTGACCATCCCCGCGCCCGGAGCGTCGCCGTCGTACAGCCCATCGGCCGCCAGGGCGGAGAGCTCCAGGAACGCGCTGCCCGGGTCGATGAGCCGCTCGACACGCTCCCGCACGGGAAGCTTGCCGCGCTGGCGATGACGCGCGATCGAGCGCTCGTCACCGCCAGCGCCGCCCGCCGCCAGGGTCGCGGTGCGAGATCGCAGCTGGTCGACGAGGCCGGCCATGGCATCCGCGTTGGCGCGGAACGCCTCGGCGGCCGGGTCGAGTGAAGAGCGCAGGACGGTCATGGGCGGTGATTATCGCCGCTGCTACCCTCGGGGCGTGCTGACCTCCACCGATCTGCGCCGCCACCTGCTGGAGCGCCTCGTCGACGATGCGGGCCTCTTCCCGCCCGCGCGGCTGCCGATGGGCGCGGCACTCGCCTCCCATGCAGCGAATCGCGTGGGCCGGTTGTCGTGGGTGCAGGGTCGGTTCATTGTCCCCGCCTCGCGGCTCGGCGAGATCGGCCGGGCATGGCCGGCGGGACTGGCCGCGCTGCGCCTCTCCGTCATCGCTGATGGCGCCGGGCGGGCCGACGAGGCCTCGTTCGGAGACGCGCTCGACAGGGATCTGGGCACCGCGGCGGCGGCGGAGCGCGGCGACAGCCGGCTGCGCGTCGAGCTCGTGGAGGTTCGCGTACCCGCGCCCCACGCCGTGGCCCAGGTGGCCCCCGCAATCCGCCGCGCCGCGTTTTCCGGGCCAATCGCGTCGTTCGTCGAAGCGGCCGACTCGACCGATGCGGACGCGCTCCGGCATCTCGTCGCCGCCGTCGTCGCCGAGCGCGCGGCGGGATCCACGCGTGCCGGCGCCAAGATCCGCACCGGCGGCCTCGAGGCCTCGATGGTCCCCGACCCCGCGGCGGTGGCCGCATTCCTCGCGGCGTGCGCGGCGGACGAGGTGCCGTTCAAGGCCACCGCCGGGTTGCACCACCCGGTGCGCGGGGTGGACTCGACCAGCGGGCTGCAGATGCACGGCTTCGTCAACCTCCTCGCCGCGACCGCCCTGCTGCGCGCCGGTACGACGGACGCCGTATCGGCCGCGGCCGTGGTCGCGGAGGAGGATCCGTCGGGCTTCGTCGTGACCGCCGACGCCTTCGGCTGGCGTGACACGACGGTCGAGGCGCCCGCCGTCGCATCGGTCCGCGCGGAGGCGTTCACCTCGTACGGCAGCTGCTCCTTCGACGAGCCGACGGACGACCTGGCCGCCCTCGGCTGGTTGCCATGAGCACGCCGCGCTCGTGGGTCCCGGTGCCGGATGGATCCGACTTTCCGCTCGCCAACCTGCCGTACGGGATCTTTTCGCGTCGGGGTGAGGCGCCGCGGGTGGGTGTCGCGATCGGCGCACAGGTGCTCGACCTGGCGGCACTGGCGCGCCACGGGCTCCTCGAGGGCACCCTGTCGGATCCGATCGCCGTGTTGAGCGCCCCGCGCCTCAACGAGCTCCTTGCGGGGGACCGTGCGTCGTGGCAGCGGCTGCGCGCCCGGCTCACCGACATGCTCAGCGAGGGGGCGGACGCAGGTGCCGTGTCACCGCACCTCGTACCCCAGGCGGAGGTGACGCTGCACCTGCCGGTGCACGCCGGCGATTACGTCGACTTCTACAGCTCCATCGAGCATGCCTCGACCGTCGGTCGCATCTTCCGCCCGGATGGCGATCCACTGCTACCCAACTGGCGCTGGGTCCCCATCGCCTACCACGGCCGCGCCGGCACGCTGGTCGTGTCGGGCACGCCGATCCGGCGACCGATGGGGCAGCTCCGGCCCCCGAAGGGCGAGGCACCGACCTTCGGGCCGTCACGCAAGCTGGATATCGAGCTCGAGCTGGGATTCGTGCTGGGCGGCGCGACCCGATTGGGAGTGCCGGTGCCGATCGCCCGCGCGGAGGAGCATCTCTTCGGCGTGGTCCTGGTAAACGACTGGAGCGCCCGCGACATCCAGTCCTGGGAGTACCAGCCACTCGGGCCGTTCCTGGGAAAGAGCTTTGCCACCAGCGTCGGGCCGTGGGTCGTCACCTGGGAGGCACTGGCGCCGTATCGGGTGGCTGCCCGTGCGCAGGAGCCGCCTCCGCTGCCGTACCTCGCCGCGCCTGGCGCATCGGCGCTCGATATCGAGCTGCGCATTGACCTGGCCGCGGATGACGCGGCGCCCGAGCAGATCAGCGAGGTCAACGCCCGCGGCCTCTACTGGAGCGCGCCGCAGCAGCTGGCCCATCTCACCTCGAACGGGGCGACGATCCGGCCCGGCGACCTGTTCGCATCGGGAACGATCTCGGGAGATGGACCGGCACGGGCGGGTTCTCTGCTGGAGCGGACGTGGGACGGGCGCGACCCCATGCGCCTCGCGTCGGGCGCCGAGCGCACGTTCCTTGAGGACGGCGACACCATCACCCTGCGGGGCTGGGCCGGAGGCGATGCCCCGGATCGGCCGCGGATTGGCCTCGGAAACTGCGCGGGGACGATCCTGCCCGCGATCTGACGCCGGAGCTCAGGCCAGGGTGACGAGCGGAACGAGCGATGTCACATGCCGGGTGTTGACGATCACGACGCTCACCACGTGCTCGAATGGCGGGTCGCCGGCATGGAGCAGGTACGCGTCAGTCAGCGGCAGGAACGCCTGGCCCCGGGTCAGCAGGTGAACGCCGGGCTCGACGCCGGGGTGAAGATGCAGGTTGCCGGTCACGCTGAACGGTCCAACGGTCATGGCCACGCGGCGCAGGCGGCGGTGGAGGCGGAGCTGGCGCGACGCGCGCCATTCGGGCGGCATGGCGAGCAGCACTTCGGCGCTTGGCATCGAATCCCATTCACCGTGCTCCGCATCCGGGTCCGGCGTTACGCGGGCCTGGTGGCCGGTTTCCTCCATCGGGGACGGCGCGGGACGCCACAGGCGGAGTTCGTCCTGCTCGTTGAGGAGGTCCGTGACGCGACGACCGCCAGCGGCCACCCAGCCCACGATACGGGCCGTGGCGGTGTACAGCTCGATCGGCGCGAGGTCGGGAGCCATCGAGACGGCGGCGCTGCCCGAGCTCGTCGCCACCTGCGCTCCCCGGCGCCAATTCCAGAACGTCAACGATGCCTCCTCGGAAAGGCGGTCACGCGGCAGCCGCGCGACTCGTGCCGACACCGTATGCGCTCGCGCCGCGGCGGCCAATCTGACGGGAGTACTACGCAGGGCCTGTTGCCGGCTCGCACCGGTACCCGTGTCGGCAGGCGTGTCGTGACGTTCATACTGGTGTCATGCACCGATCACTCCGCCTCGTCCTGGCCGCCCTCGCGCTCTTGGCCCTGGCCGGCGGTACCGCCCTGGCCGCACGCCAGCCGTCCGCCGACCACGATCGGGGCCCGCTCGCCGCTTCGCCGGCCGCCAGCTCCGCGGCCGACGCGGCCGATGAGGCCGAGGAGCCGATGACCGCGGACACTGCCGAGGCGCTCGTCGAGCGACTTGCCGCCGCGGGCCTCGACACGGATGCGGCCACGCTCATGGCCCTGGCTGCCGATCACGGGGTGGGTGGAGCAGTCCGACTCCTCGGTTGGGCGCAGGAGACCGGGCGCAGCGTTGATGAGATTGCCGTCATGCGCGAGGACGGGATGGGCTGGGGCAAGATCGCCAGGGAGCTCGGGGTGCATCCCGGCATCGGCCACTGGATGCGTGGCGAGCACGCGTCGGATGACGCCGACGATGCGGCCGCAACCCTTGGCGACGGCGAGCCGGTCGCCCTCCCCGACCAGGCGCGCGGACACGGCCGGGACACCGCTCCGGGGCAGGCATCCCGACCCTGACCCATGCGGCGCGGGTACCCTGCGCCGATGATCGTCTTCGATGATTTCGCGCGCGTCGACATGCGTGTCGGGCGGATCCTGGCCGCCGAGCCGTTTCCCGAGGCCCGCAAACCGTCGTACCGGCTGCGGATCGACTTCGGCCCGACCATTGGGGAGAAGGTGAGCTCGGCCCAGCTGACCCGCACCTATCCGGACCCGGCGGCGCTGGTGGGGCGCCAGGTGGTGGCGGTCGTCAACTTCCCGCCGCGCCGGATCGCGGGGTTCGCGTCGGAGGTGCTGGTGCTCGGTGGCATGGGTGAGGGCGACGACACCGGCGAGGTCTGGCTCCTCGAGCCGACGCCCGGAGCACCCCTCGGCACCCGCATCGGCTGACGCCGGTAGACTCAGCCGCACCGATGACCGATTCCACCTCCGCTCCGCCCATGGTCGGGCCGCCGCTCGACGGCATGCCGGATGCCACCGTCGCGCCGCCACAGATCGCCCGCACCGGCGACCCATTCGCGCGGCTGCGTCTCATCTCGTTCCTCGGCCGCCTGCGGCGCAACACCACCCTGCAGCTGCGCGACGTCGTGATGGCCCTCAACGCGACCTATCTCGACTGGCAGTTCGGCGAGAAGCTCGTGCTGGCAGAGCTGGTGCAGCTGCAGGCCAACTGGGCGATCAGCTTCCACGGTGAGGACCGCATCGTGCTGGACCGCAACGAGCGCGGTCATACGCTGCTCATCGTCGACTCGACGAAGATGTCGCCCTTCCTGGTGGCCGAGGCGCGCCGTGCTGCCGAGGCATGCGACGAGGAGCTGCGGCGCTTCACCCTGGGCGACGGGGTGACGACCGACAACTAGACTCGGTCGGCGTCTCCGGCTGACTCGCTGGCGACGCTCACCGGGCGCTGGGGCACCGTGTCTTCGTTCACGACCGGTACCGGGGTGCGACGCGGCTTGGGGCGGAACGGCGACGTGGCGGGAATGATCGGTCCGTTGGTTTCGACCAGCTCGGTGCCGCCGCGGTAGGCCTCCCACACGGCCATCACCGTGTCGCGGTGCGGCCGGATGCGGCAATGCTCGTCGCGATTGCCCATCTCGTCGCAGTAGCCGAGCGGCACGCACTTGGGCGCCAGGAACGACCCAAAGAACGGCGAGACGCGGAAGATCTCGTGCCGGATCTGCTTGAACAGCTGGCGGATCTCCCACTGGGCCATGGTGCACAGGCGCAGCCCGCTCATGTGGATGAGCTGGCGCAGGTTCACCGTCATGATCAGGTTGGTCTGCATGGCGTTGGGGAAGATGAAGCGCGCATCCTCCGCCGGCACCTCGGCCTGCAGGAGCTGGCCGTAGAGGTCCATGTTGTCGTCGATCGCGGACTGGAAGCGCCCCGCCAGGTCGTCGGGCAGGTCGCCCTTGGTGATCGAGTCGGGGATCGTGTAGTTGCCGCGCTGCTTGAAGCTGACGTAGCGCTGCGACTGCTGGTCGAAGGCGGTGCCGGCACGGTGGCGGACCAGCTGGTGCGACAGGGTCCGGGTCACGCCGCTGATGGCGAACGTGAAGTTGACGTGCTCGATGGTCGACCCGTGACCGGACTCCATCACCTTGCGCACCAGGTTCTGCTGCTTCTCGTCGGCCACCTGGCGGCTGACCGCCCTGTCCCAGATCTGGTCGGGCACCTGCTCCGAGTAGCAGGTGCGGCAGGCGGTGTAGATGATCGGGAGGTAGTACTCCTCGACGATCTCCTTGGTCGGGAAGATGAGGCGTGCGGAGAGTGCGTCGGAGGTCGATGGCATGGGCTCCGAGGATACACCGGCAACCCCGCCTCCGCGCGACCTTATCCACAACATGTTGCGGTGTGGATAACGCGGGAGCCCCTATGTTGTGGCGTGATCCGCGTCCGTATGCCCTGGGCTCACGCCTGCTGGCCGCTCGCCCCGTCGTCGCCTGGCGTCGCCTCGGCCCCGTGCTGGCCGAGCCGATCCTCGAGGCGCGCCAGGCCATGCAGCCGATCGAAGGCGATGCGGTTGCCGCCACCCCGTCGCGCACTGGCGAGGGCTTCCTCCGCCGAGGCCAGGAGCCCCTCGTCGTCAAGCTCCATTCCGGCGCGCATGAGCGCCAATCCGATCGACAGGGTGACCGTCAGCGGCCCGCCCGGGGTCGCGATCGGCCTGCCCACCATCCGACGCAGCACCGCGTCGGCGAAGACGGCAGCGCCACGCTCATCGGTATGCGGAAGGATCACCGCGAACGCATCACCCCCGAGGCGGCCGAGCGCATCGGCCTCACGCATGCGGAGGCGCAGCCGCAGCGCCAGCTCGCTGAGCACCGCGTCTCCCACGGCCGATCCGTGCGCGTGGTTGATCTCCGACAGGCCGTCGACGTCGATCACCGCAAGCACGATGGGATGGCTGTAGCGGCGGGCCTGGGCCACCTCGCTCCGCAGGCGCTCCAGGAACGGACGGCGCCGCGCCGCGCGCGTCAGCGGATCGATGCGGGCTGCGCGCTCGATCTCGACGCGCTGCAGGTCGATCGTGCGCCGCGCGTCAAGGAGCTCCTCGATGGTCCCGCGCAGCTCGCGCGCCAACCGCGAGGCATCGCTCGCCTCGCTGCGCTCGAGCGCCAAGTCGCGGGCCACCACCATTCGTCCCCCGCCGGGAACGTCGGTCACCGTGAGCTCGAGCGGCCGGCCCCGCTCGGTGACCATGCGTCGCGCGATATCGCCCGAGGGCATGGCCAGCGACGTCCATGCCACAGCACCGACGAGGGGGGCGAGCACCTCGGCCGCCGGCTGGCCGCGCGGATCCGCCCCCAGCTGGAGCAGCGTGCCGGCGGCCAGGTTCCAGTCCACGATGCGCTCGTCCGCGTCGAGCAGCAGGATCCCCTCCGCGAGGGCGCTCGAGATGGCGGGCAGTCGCTGCGCCGCGCTGCGATCCGGCCCCGCCTGCATCGCCGGCTGGTCGGCCGCCGGCTCGAAGGCGAGCAGGACCAGGGCCGCCGCCAGCGGCAGCATCGCCACCACGCCCTCCACGCTCCCAGCGCGAGCCGCCGCGAGCCCCGCGGCAGCCCCGGCGAGCATGGCGAGCGGGACCACCGCGAGGCTGGCGCGGCGCGCAGCGAGCACGGCGGCGGACGCGAGGGCGAGGGTGGCGAATGCGCCCAGGCCGACGCCACCGGCCGCGGACCACGAGGGGAACAGGGTCGCGGCGCCGATGACCACGGCGCCGGTGAGCGCACCGCCGGCGACCACCGCAGCCGGGATCCGTGGCGCGCCGTCGAGCATCGAGGCGCCGAGCCATGCTGCCGACGCGACCGCCAGGCCCAGCAGCACGGGGAGCGGTGGCGGTGCCGATCCGGCGAGTCCGGCGACCCCGGCGGCAGCCGCCAGGGTCACCGCCCCGAGCGCCACCAGCCCGGCCCGCGGGCTACCGTCGCGCAGCGCACGCGCCAGGTGGCGCGCGCCCGCCACGGCCGAGGCGAGCGTCACCGCCGCGCAGGCCGTCGCCGTCAGCCAGCCGCTGCTGGCGACGGACACCGGCGGCGAGGCGCGCAGGATCGCCACCGCGAGCGGCGTGACCACGAAGGCCACGACCACCGCCACGGGACGCGCAGCTGATCGAAGGGGCACGGGCGCTGCTCTTGGGCGAAGTCGGCGTCGAGTCTCCGGGTCGCCGTGGGGGCGGGCAATAGTACGCGTGGCATACTCCGCCGACCGTGAGGCCGCAGCCACCACCAACCCGCAGCGTGATGTCGCGTCGCGCCTTCCTGGCCGCCACCGACGATCTCATCGCCACCGGCGCCGGCCTGGTCGAGCAGCCGGACTGGAACCTGTTCCGCATGTGGCTCCTCAACAGCGACGAGCTGCTCGAGCGCGTGTGGGGCCGCATGGACCGATACCACCTCGCCTGGCTGAACGTCGGCCGCGGATCGGCGCCCACCGGCTCGGACCTCGACGAGGCGGGCATGCACACCTTCATGGTCGAGGTGGCGAGCGCCAAGCTGGCCGTCCTGCGTACGATGAGGACCAGCGTCGAGAAGCAGGGCTGGAGCCTGCTCTCGGACGAGGATGACGACGAGCAGCCACATCACGAGGAGCAGCGGTGAGCGATCGCGCCTGGGGCGCTCCCTTCGAGACTGGCGGCCTCGCCGCGGTCTTCGCCCATCCGGACGACGAGACCTTCGGCTGCGCCGGCGCCCTCGCGCTGGCCGCCGACGCGGGTCGCGTCACGCGGCTCCTCATAGCGACCCGCGGCGAAGCGGGCACCGCAGATGGCACCCCGGACCCGACCATGGGCGACCAGCGCGAGGACGAGCTGCGCTGCGCCGCCGCCAAGATCGGCCTCAACGAGGTCAGCGTGCTCGAGGGCTATGCCGATGGCGGGATGGCCGACGCGCCGTTCGACAAGCTCGTCGCTGAGATCACCGCGTGGCTGGCCGAGCGTCGCCCCAACGCGATCATCACGTTCGGGCCGCACGGCGTCACCGGGCATCCGGACCACATCGTCGTCGGCAGCGCCACGCGCTGGGCCGTGGAGCGGCTGGCAGAGAGCGGTATGGCCCCCAGCGCGCTGTACGTGGTCTCCCCGATCTTCGGCCCTGGCCACAAGCGCTTCGACCTGTCGGCGGAGGAGCAGTCGGCCACCCACCGCATCGATGTCACATCCGTGGCCGGGCGCAAGCTCGCCGCCCTCGAGTGCCACGCCAGCCAGGCGGACGCCAAGCAGGAGCTGGCCGACCTGCGCACCCAGATCGACGCAGACGGAGCGATCTACGAGGGCTACACCCGCGTGCGCCCGCTCGTTCCGCCGCCGCATCCTGACTTCACCACCCGGCTCCTCTGACCGCGCAACCCGAGTGGTCCGCTGTGCTCACGAGCGCGGTGGCCTACACTTGCGACATGACGATCGACGCCAACCTCGGCAAGTCCGACGAGGTCATGACCGCGCTCTACGAGATCCACGATCCCGAGATCGGGATGAGCATCGTCGACCTCGACCTGATTCGCTCGATCGAGATCGGCGAGGGTGACCGCCCCACCGAGATCAAGATGGTCCTCACCACGCCCTTCTGCCCCTGGGCCGGCGACCTGATCAGCGAGGTCAAGGCCAAGGCGGAGGAAGTCGTGGGCGGCACTGTGAAGGTGACCCTCCTGGCCGACCGCTGGGAGCCCCCGCCCGGGCTCTTCTAAGCGCCGCTGCCGGCGCCAGTGGCGCCCCGAGCCCGCAGGCCGATCGCCACCTGGTCGAGGGTGAGCGCGTTGCGCACCGCCTCCTCCAGCTGATCGATGTTGAAGGGCTTGATGACCACGACGACACCCTGCTCCGTCAGGTAGCCCTGCAGGTCGGCCACCATGCGGAGCGCGGCGGTGCACACCACCACGGGGGTTGTCGCCAGGGTGCGATCCATCTTGAGCTTCTGAAGGAGCTGCCAGCCCATCAGCTCCTTCTCCCCGAAGACCAGGTCGAGGATGATCACGTCCGCCCGGGCTTCGCGGACGCGCTCGAGCTCGCGCGGGGCGAAGCTCATCACGGTCACATCGAGGCCCATCGGCCGGAGGATGTCCTCGAACAGCTCGAGGATCTCCTGGGTGTCGTTGACAACCAGCACCCGCTTGCCCGCGACGGCCGCGTCATCGGACCGGCGAGGCGGGGACGTCCTCTTCTTGCTCACGCCTCCACCCGATGCAACGTCGGTGCCAACTCGGTCAGTTGCCGAGCGGTAGGATCGGACCGTGCGCATCTACACCCGCAAGGGCGACGACGGATCAACCGGCCTGCTGTTCGGCGGCGACCGGGTCAGCAAGGCCGCACTGCGGACCGATGCCTACGGCACCACCGACGAAGCCGTATCTGCCCTCGGCGTGGCGCGAGCCGCCCTGGGTTCGCTGACCGATCGCGACGAGGCGCACCTGGCCACCCTGATCCTTCGGCTCCAGCGTGAGCTCTTCGTCGTCGGCGCCGAGCTGGCGACCCACCTCGAGAAGCGCGATCGCCTGCGTCCCGGCACGACGCTGGTCACCGCCGAGATGGTGGCCACCCTGGAGACCGAGATCGATGCCCTGGAGGCGCTCGTCCCGCAGCCGAAGGAGTTCGTGATTCCCGGCGAATCGGTCGTCGGCGCGGCGCTCGACGTGGCCCGCACCAGCGTGCGGCGCGCGGAGCGACGCTCCGTCGCCTTGGCCGAAGCCGGCGGCCTGCCGGACGGTTCGTTCGTGGTGCCGTGGCTCAACCGCGCCGCTGACCTGCTCTTCGTCGCCGCTCGCGTCGCGGACGGCGGGTTCCTGCCACTGCGCTGACGCCCCGCGCGGAATCCGGCCGCACCACCGATGCGATTCACCGAATCCGTCGCCCATGCGGGTAGAATCGGTCGGGTTCGCAAGATCCATCCACCGAGCAGCCGCACCGTCGAGGTCGTACTCCCCATGACCGTCACCGCCACCCGCCACCAGATGTTCATCAACGGCGACTGGACCGATGCCGCCTCCGGCGAGACAGTCGCGGTCGTCAATCCCGCCACCGAGGAGGAGATCGCGCAGGTCCCCAAGGGCGACGCGGCCGACGTGGATCGGGCGGTGGCGGCGGCGCGCGCCGCGTTCGAGACATGGTCCCAGACGACGCCGGCGGAGCGCTCCAAGGCCCTCTATGCGTTCGCCGACGCCATCGAGGGCGATGCGGCGACGTTGTCCGAGCTCGAGCAGGCGAACGTCGGCAAGCCAAAGGGCACCGCGGACTTCGATGTCGAGTTCACCGTCGACAACGTCCGCTTCTTCGCCGGTGCAGCGCGCGTCGTGGAGGGGAAGGCGGCCGGCGAATATCTGAGCACCCACACCAGCATGGTGCGCCGCGAGCCGGCCGGGGTCGTTGGCCAGGTGGCACCGTGGAACTACCCGTTGATGATGGCCATCTGGAAGCTGGGGCCGGCCCTCGCTGCGGGCTGCACGGTCGTCCTGAAGCCCGCCTCCATCACGCCGCTCTCGGCGATCCGGCTCGCGCATCTCGCCGCCGACATCTTTCCCAAGGGCGTCCTGAACGTGGTCACCGGCCCCGGCGCGGTGGTCGGCGATCGGCTCATCCGCCATCCCGACGTCGACATGATCAGCCTCACCGGCGACACGGCGACCGGGAAGGAGATCGCGGCAGCGGCCGCGCAGACCGTCAAGCGCGTCCACCTCGAGCTGGGCGGCAAGGCACCAGTCCTCGTGTACGACGACGCCGACATGGATGCCCTGGCCGAGACGATCAAGCTGGCGGGCTACTTCAACTCGGGCCAGGACTGCACCGCAGCCACGCGCATCATCGTCATGGGCGACGGCTACCAGCGGGCGCTTGATGCGCTGATCCCCGCCGTCGAGTCGCTGAAGGTCGGCGACCCGGCATCGGATCCGGAGCTCGACATGGGACCGCTGGTCAGCCGCGGCCAGCAGGAGCGGGTCGCCGGCTTCATCGAGCGCGCGCGCGGCTACGGGGCGGAGATCGCGACCGGCGGCGCGGCCACCGGCGAGCGTGGCTTCTTCTTCCAGCCATCGGTCGTGACCGGCGTGGCGCAGGACGCGGAGATCGTGCAATCGGAGGTCTTCGGCCCGGTGGTGACGGTCCAGCAGTTCTCGGACGAGGCCGAGGGGCTGGCGTGGGCCAACGGCGTGCCCTACGGACTCGCCGCATCCGTCTGGACGAAGGACGTCAAGCGCGCGCTGCGCGCCGCCAAGGCACTGCGCTACGGCACGGTCTGGATCAACGACCATCTCACGATCGCGTCGGAGATGCCGCACGGCGGGTTCGGGCAGTCCGGCTACGGCAAGGACATGAGCTCGTACTCGATCGAGGACTACACGATCGTGAAGCACGTGATGGCCAAGATCGTCGACTAGCTCCGCTCCTCGATCACCAGCGCCTCGTTCGGCGCGAGCACAAGCTCGCCCCCTACCCCGGCGCCGTCGCGTTCCGGGTGCGTGCCGACCAGCACGCGGCCGGCCGCAACGCCGGCCAGTCGGGCCGGCGCATCGGTCAGGTTGAGCGCAATCGTCACCGCGCCGTCGGGTGAGATCCGGCGGAAGGCGTAGGTCCCGTCGGGCGTCGAACCGAACGCCGCGAAGTCGCCGAGGGCGAGGACCGGGTGCTCGCGGCGGAGGCGGATGAGGCGCCGCGTCAGGGTCAGCAGCGATTCCTGGTCCTCGGCCTGTGCCGCGACGTTGACCTGCCGGGCGTCCGGCGCCAGCGGCAGCCACGGCGTGGCGTCCGGGGAGCAGAAGCCGGCGTTTGGCGATGCGTCCCACTGCATCGGTGATCGCTCGCCGTCGCGGCCCTTGCCGGGTTCTCGGCGCTCCCACGGATCGCGCGCCTGGTCGTGCGCCACGGGGACGTCGACCATCCCGATCTCCTCGCCGTAGTACAGCGTGGGCGTCCCGCGCAGGGTCAGGAGGAGGAGCATCGCCGTGCGTGCCTGGTGTCGACCGATGCGGGAGGCGACGCGCGGCTGGTCGTGGTTGCCGAGCACCCACGACGCCCATGCACCGTCCGGCAGCACGCCCTGCACGCCCTCGATGGCGCGCCGTACGCCGTCCGAGGTCCACGGCGCGTTGATGAGGTGGAAGTTGAACGGGACGTGGATCTCGTCCTGCGCCTCGCCGTAGAAGTGCGCCCACTCGCTCGAACTCGGGGTGGTGGAGCTCACCGATGCTCGTGCGCTCGCGTCCGCTGCGCGTCCCGTACTCATCGAGCATGCGCCGCCACGCGCGGTACAGCTCATGGAGGTCGGGATGCCCGATGTCGTGCAGGTGCAGCTGCTTCGACCATTCTCCGAGCCGGTCGTACTCCTCGGTCGATGGGTTGGGCGGGTTGTCGCGCAGCAGCGGATCCTTCATCACCATCTGCGCGACGTCGATCCGGAACCCATCCACCCCGCGGTCCAGCCAGAAGCGGGCGTTGTCGAACATCGCGGCACGCACCGCCGGGTTGCGCCAGTTGAGGTCCGGCTGCTCCGGCAGGAATGTGTGGAGGTAGTACTGGCCGGTCGCTGGATCCAGCTCCCACGACGTCCCGTTGAACATGCTGATCCAGTTGTTGGGCACGCCGCCGCCGGGTGCCGGGTCGCGCCACATGTACCAATCCCGCCGAGGGTTGTCGCGCGAGGAGCGCGACTCCACGAACCACGGATGCTCGCGCGACGTGTGGTTCGGCACGTAGTCGACGAGCACGCGGAGGTCGCGCTCGTGCGCCGCGGCCATGAGGGCGTCGAAGTCATCAAGCGTCCCGAACATCGGGTGGACATCGGTGTAGTCGGCGACGTCGTATCCGAAGTCGGCCATCGGCGACGGATAGAACGGCGCGATCCAGATGGCGTCGACGCCCAGCCAGGCCAGGTAGTCGAGCCGCGCGGCGATCCCCTGCAGGTCACCGACCCCGTCGCCGTTCGCATCGGCGAACGAACGGGGGTAGATCTCGTAGACGACGGCGGTCTGCCACCATCGGGTTCGCGGTGCCTGCACGCGCGAAGGCTAGCCCGATGCGCGGCGCCACGCGGCCTCCTGCTACGATCCGTGCGCCCATGAGCGACCAGACCGCAATCCCCGCGACCCCAGCCCGCGGGCGCACGGCCCCCATCGACGAGCGTGACGCAGAGCGCATCTTCCGGCAGGGCGTGGCTCACTTCAACGGGGCGCGCTATTGGCACGCGCACGAGGAGTGGGAGACGCTGTGGCGCGCGGCGCCGGACGCGGAGCGCGACTTCTTCCAGGGCCTCATCAAGGTCGCCGCCGGGCTGCTGCACCTCCAGCGCCGCAACCTGCGCGGCGCGCGGACGAAGCTCGGCGAGGGGCTCGGTCAGCTGCGGCAGTTCACCCCGGTGCACGGCGGGATCGTGGTGGCCGAGCTGGTCGGCACCGGTGGCCGCATCCTCGATGATCTCAATGCCGGGGAGATCCCCTACCTGATCCCGCCGGTCATCAAGGAGGCCGAGCCGGAAGGGCATCCCGACCGGGACCGATGAACGACGATCGCGTGGAGCACGACTCGATGGGCGAGGTGCGTGTCCCCGCCTCGGCGCTGTGGCGCGCCCAGACGCAGCGTGCCGTCGAGAACTTCCCGATCTCCGGCGTGCGCCTGGAGCGCGCGCAGATCGCCGCCCTGGGGCGCATCAAGGGTGCGGCGGCGCGAGTGAACGCCGAGCTCGGCGTGGTGGACCGCGAGATCGCGGACGCGATCGCGGCGGCGGCGGACGAGGTCGCGCGCGGCGACCACGATGACCACTTTCCGGTGGACGTCTACCAGACCGGATCGGGCACCAGCTCGAACATGAACGCCAACGAGGTCATCGCATCGCTGGCGTCGCAGCGCCTCGGCAGGGCTGTGCATCCCAATGACCACGTCAACGCCAGCCAGTCGAGCAACGACGTCTTCCCGACGAGTATCCACCTGGCCGCCACCGAGGCGGTGGTGCGCGACCTGGTGCCCGCGCTCGATCACCTGGCGTCGGCGCTCGAGAATCGGGCCGCCGAGTTCAGCTCGGTGGTCAAGTCGGGGCGCACCCACCTGATGGACGCCACGCCGGTGACCCTTGGACAGGAGTTCGGCGGGTACGCCGCGCAGGTGCGGATGGGCATCGAGCGCCTGGAGGCCTCGCTGCCGCGCGTCGCGGAGCTCCCGCTCGGCGGGACCGCGGTCGGTACCGGGATCAACACCCCCGCCGGGTTCGCCGCCGCGGTGATCGAGCGGCTGCGGGACGCCACGGGCCTGCCGCAGCTCAGCGAGGCACGCGACCATTTCGAGGCGCAGGGCGCGCGCGACGCGCTGGTGGAGCTGTCCGGCCAGCTGCGAACCGTGGCGGTGAGCCTCACCAAGATCGCCAATGACGTGCGCTGGATGGGCTCCGGCCCGCGCGCGGGCTTGGCCGAGATCAACCTGCCGGACCTCCAGCCGGGGAGCAGCATCATGCCCGGCAAGGTGAACCCGGTCGCCGCCGAGGCGCTGCTGATGGTGTGCGCGCAGGTGGTCGGCTTCGACGCCGCCGTCGCATGGGGCGGCGCGGCGGGCAACTTCGAGCTCAACGTCATGCTGCCGATGCTCGGACGCAGCGTGCTCGAGTCGATCCGGCTGCTGGCCAACGCGTCGCGCCTCTTCGCGGATCGTTGCGTGGACGGCATCACCGCCAACGTGGACCGCGCCCGCGAGTACGCCGAGGGGTCCCCCGAGCATCGTGACGCCGCTCAACCGCCATCTCGGGTACGAGGAGGCGGCAAGGGTAGCCAAGCAGGCGCTCGCCGAGCGGAAGACGATCCGCGAAGTCGTGATTGAGCGCGGACACGTCCGCGACGGCAAGCTGACCGAGGCACAGCTGGACGAGGCGCTCGACGTCCTTGGGATGACCCGCCGCCCGGAGTAGGGAGCCCGGACACGACGACGCCGGCACGTTGCCGCGCCGGCGCCATCGCTTGGTCCCATCGCGACGGGAGTGCCACTACTTCAGCCCCGTATGACTACGAAACAAGGCCCATCGCGACGGTCTTCACTTGTACCTCGGATGCTGCCCACGGCGGCGCCACGGCGCCAGTGACAGATGTCCCTGCCGGGCCGGGATTCTGCGGCGACGTACAATCTGGACTGCAACCTATCCGCCGACGCATCGGTCCATGCGAGCTGACCGATGCGCGCGCCGCGCGATGCGCGACCCACACACAGGAGATCGACCCGACGTGCCCACCACGTACCGCAACCTGATCGCCGGGGAGTGGCGCGCCGCCGCCTCCGGACGCACCTTCACCAGCACCAGCCCCGCCGACCACGACGACGTGGTCGGCGAGTTCGCCTCCTCCGGTCCCGAGGACGTCGAGGCGGCCGTGGCGGCGGCGGCGAAGGCGTATCCCGCCTGGAGCGGCATGCCGGCGCCGAAGCGCGGCGAGATCCTGTTCCGCGTCGCCCGGCTGCTGGCCGAGCACAAGGAGGAGCTCGTCGCGCTCATGACGCGCGAGATGGGCAAGGTCCTGCCCGAGGCGCGCGGCGACGTCCAGGAGGCGATCGACGTCGCCTACTACATGGCCGGCGAGGGGCGCCGCCTCTTCGGCCAGACCGTGCCCTCGGAGATGCCGGACAAGTTCGCCATGAGCATCCGGCGCCCCATCGGCGTGGTCGGGATCATCACCCCGTGGAACTTCCCGATCGCCATTCCGGCGTGGAAGCTGTTCCCGGCCCTCATCTGCGGCAACACCGCGGTCATCAAGCCCGCGTCCGACACCCCGGCCTGCCTGGTGCGCTTCGTGGAGCTGCTGTCCGAGGGTGGCATCCCGGAGGGCGTGGTCAACGTCGTCACCGGCTCGGGCGGCGACGTCGGGCACACGCTGGTCGAGCATCCGGACGTGCGGGTGATCTCGTTCACCGGCCATACGGATACCGGCGTGGACATCAGCACCCGCGCCGCCAAGACCCTGAAGCGCGTCAGCCTGGAGCTGGGCGGCAAGAACCCGATCGTGGTCTGGGAGGACGCCAACCTCGACCTCGCCCTGGACAGCGTGGTGTGGTCGGCGTTCGGCACCAGCGGCCAGCGCTGTACGGCGGCCTCGCGCCTCATCGTGCACCGGGCCGTCCACGACGAGTTCGTGGGCAAGCTGCGGGACAGGGTCGCGAAGCTCGTCCTGGGCGATGGGCTGCACGACACCACCGATGTGGGGCCGGTCATCAACGACAAGGCCGTCGAGCGCATCGCCGCCTACGCGGCCATCGGTCGCGACGAGGCGGACCTGGTGATCGGCGGCGAGGCGGCGCGCGACGGCGCGCTGGGCAAGGGCTCGTTCTTCCAGCCGACCATCTTCACGGAGGTCAAGCCGGATGCGCGCATCGCGCAGGAGGAGATCTTCGGGCCGGTGACATCGGTCATCCCGGTCACCGACTGGGACGAGATGGTGCGCATCGTCAACGGGGTCAAGTACGGCCTCTCCACGTCGCTCTTCACCCAGGACATCAACCTCGCCTTCCGCAGCATCCGCGACTTCGAGTCGGGCCTGGGCTACGTCAACCACGGCACCATCGGGGCGGAGGCGCACCTGCCGTTCGGCGGCACCAAGGCGACCGGCAACGGCCATCGCGAGGTCGGCCAGGCGGCGCTCGACTTCTTCAGCGAGTGGAAGAGCGTCTACGTCGACTACTCCGGCAAGCTCCAGCGGGCCCAGATCGACACGACCTTCGTCGACGAGCAGAACTGACCGATGCCGCAGCTCCACCTCCACGCCGAGGCCGGCGACTACGCGCCGACCGTCCTGCTGCCCGGCGACCCGAACCGCGCCCGCACCATCAGCGAGCGCTTCGACGCCGGCAGCGCGCGGCTCGTGAACGACCATCGCGGCATGCTCGGCTTCACCGGCACCTTCAGCGGGCAGCCCGTGAGCGTCCAGACCAGCGGGATGGGTACGCCGAGCCTCTCGATCGTGGTCGAGGAGCTGCTGCGCCTCGGTGCCACGCGCCTCATCCGGGTCGGGACCTGCGGCGGCATCGGCCGCGGCATCAAGACCGGCGATCTCGTCGTCGCCACCGGTGCCTGCCCGACCGATGGCGCCACCGCCACCTACCTCCACGGCGAGGCGTACGCGCCGGTGCCGGACTTCGCCCTGACCCGCGCACTCGTCGAGTCGGCCGAGCGGCAGTCGATTCCGGTGCGCACCGGGCTCGTGGCATCCGTCGACGTCTTCTACAACCCGGACGCGGACTACGCGCAGCGCTGGCGGGATCGTGGCGTGCTGGCCTTCGAAATGGAGGCATCGGCGCTCTTCTACCTGGCTGCCCGCAGCGGTGTCCAGGCGGCGTGCGCCCTCGTCGTCAGCGACGTGCTCAGCGAGGAGGTCACCTCCGAGGAGAGCTACCTCGGCCCGGATGCCCTGGCGGCGTCCGTGGATCGCATGATCGACCTGGCCCTGGGTGCCAGTGGCATCCCACCTGCGGAGTAGACTTTTCGCCATGACCGAACTCGCCACCCGCGGCGCCACCAACCAGGCAGGCGCGATCATCAACAAGAACGCCCAGGACGAGGCGCAGGACTTCCTGCCCCTGAAGGGGATCGACCACGTCGAGTTCTGGGTCGGGAACGCCAAGCAGGCGGCGCACTACTACCGCGCCCTGTGGGGCTTCACCCCGGTCGCCTACGCGGGCCTCGAGACCGGGGTGCGGGATCGGTCAAGCGTCGTGATGGTGCAGAACGACATCCGCTTCGTGTTCACCGCTCCCCTGACGCCCGACGGCGAGATCGCGGAGCACGTCGCGAAGCACGGCGACGGGGTGAAGGACATCGCCTTTGCCGTCGACGACGTCGAGAGCGCATGGCGCGAGACCACCTCGCGCGGGGCCGTCAGCGCCCTGGAGCCGACCGAGCTCACCGGCCAGAAGGGCGTCCTGCGCCGCTCCAGCATTCGTGCCTACGGCGACGTGGTGCACTCGTTCATCGACCGCAGGGACTACCACGGCACCTTCGCGCCGGGCTACCACAAGGTGAAGAGCCCCCCGCCGGCGGCGAGCGGCCAGGTCCTGCTGGAGGTCGACCATTGCGTCGGCAACGTGGCGCTCGGTGACATGAACACCTACGTGGACTACTACCGCGACATCCTCGGTTTCGCGCAGCTCATCCACTACGACGACAAGGTGATCCACACCGAGTACTCGGCGCTGATGAGCAAGGTCATGACGAACGGCAACGGGCGGATCAAGTTCCCGATCAACGAGCCCGCGGCCGGCAAGAAGAAGAGCCAGATCCAGGAGTTCCTGGATTACTACCTGGACGCCGGGACGCAGCACATTGCCCTGCGCACGGAGGACATCGTCGGCACCGTGCGCGCACTGCGCGAGCGCGGCGTCGAGTTCCTCGGCATGCCGCACGCCTACTACGAGAACCTCCCGGAGCGGGTCGGCGACGTGGGGGTCGCCATCGAGACGCTCGAGGAGCTGGGCATCGAGGCGGACCGCGACGAGGAGGGCTACCTGCTCCAGATCTTCACTCGACCGGTACAGGACCGCCCGACGTTCTTCTTCGAGATCATCGAGCGCCATGGCTCGCGCGGCTTCGGGGTGGGCAACTTCAAGGCCCTCTTCGAAGCGATCGAGATCGAGCAGGCCAAGCGGGGCAACCTCTAGGCCATCGGGCGCTCGGGCGCCGGGGCAATCAGCGCCAGCCGAGCGCTGGCGCCACGTGGCGCATGACACTCTCGATGACGTGGGCGTTGTAATCCACACCGAGCTGGTTGGGGATCGTCAGCAGGATCGTGTCGGCGGCGGCGAGGGCGCTGTCCTCCGCGAGCTGTGCGATCAGCGCGTCCGGCTCCGCGGCGTAGGTGCGCCCAAAGATGGCCCGCGTCCGCTCGTCGAGGTAGCCGATCTGGTCGGACTGCTGCTGCCTGCCGCCGAAGTAGGCGCGATCGCGGTCGTCGACCAATGGAAAGATGCTGCGGCTGACTGAGACGCGTCCCTCACGTGCGCGCCCCGCCGCCCGCCACGCCTCGCGGAACGCGTCGATCTGCTCGCGCTGCTGGACGTGGAGGGGCTGGCCGCTCTCGTCGAATTTAAGGGTGGAGGTCATCATGTGCATGCCGAGCTGTGCCGCCCATGCCGCAGTCGCATTCGTGGCCGCGCCCCACCAGATGCGCTCGCGCAGGCCAGGCGAATGTGGCTCAATGCGGAGCAGTCCGGGGGGGTTGGGAAACATCGGCTTCGGGTTCGGCGGCGCGAACCCCTCGCCGCCGAGCAGGTCGAGGAAGACCTGGCTCTGGCGCCGGGCCATCGCACCGTCGTCCTCTCCCTCCGCCGGCAGGTGGCCGAAATGGCGGTAGCCGTCGATCACCTGCTCCGGCGACCCGCGGCTGATCCCGAGCTGCAGCCGGCCGCCGGCGATGAGGTCGGCGGCACCGGCGTCCTCGGCCATGTAGAACGGGTTCTCATAGCGCATGTCGATGACCGCGGTCCCGATCTCGATGCGGCTCGTCCGCGCGCCCACGGCGGCGAGCAGCGGGAACGGCGACGCCAGCTGTTGGGCGAAATGGTGCACGCGGTAGTACGCGCCATCTGCACCCAGCTCCTCGGCCGCCACTGCGAGCTCGATCGACTGGAGCAGCGCATCGGAGGCCGATCGGACCGCTGAGTGCGGCGACGAGGACCAGTGGCCGAAGGAGAGGAAGCCGATCCGTTTCACGTGGCCCGAATTGTACGGCGCGCGGCGGATACCCTAGAACGGTGAGACACGACCTGGTGACGATCGCCGATATCCGGGCAGCGGCGAAGCGAATCCGCGGCGTGGCGGTGCGCACCCCGTTGCTGCCATGGGACGACCGAACCTGGCTCAAACCCGAGAGCCTCCAGCCCATCGGCGCGTTCAAGATCCGCGGCGCCTACAACCGCCTCGCATCACTCGCCGCCAAGGAACGGGCGCGCGGGGTGATCACCTATTCGAGCGGCAATCACGCCCAGGCCGTCGCCCGCGCGGCGCGGCTCCACGGAGTCCGCGCGGTCATCGTCATGCCCGACGACGCGCCGCGGGTGAAGGTCGCCGGCGTCGAGCGCGACGGTGCGGAGATCGTGTTCACCGGCCCAGCCAGCGAAGCGCGTCACGAGCGGGCGCTGGCGCTCGCGGCGGAGCACGGCTACACGATGGTCGAGCCGTACGACGACCCAGCGATCATCGCCGGCCAGGGCACCTGCGGGCTGGAGATCGCGGAGGACATGCCCGATGTGACCAGCGTCGTGGTTCCCGTGAGCGGCGGCGGCCTGTCAGCCGGGGTTTCGACGGCCATCAAGGCGCTCGTGCCGGATGCGCGGGTCATCGGCGTGGAGCCGGAGCTGGCGGCGGATGCCCAGGCATCGCTGCGTGCCGGCCACATCGTCACCTGGCCCCCTGGGCAGACGCTGCGGACCATGGCCGACGGACTGCGGGTCGGGCATCTCGGCGCGCTGCCATTCGAGCACCTGCGGCGCTACATGGACGAGATCGTCACCGTGAGCGAGGCACAGATGGCCAGCGCCATGCGCGAGCTGACAGCGCGCGCGCGCCTCGTGATTGAGCCATCCGGCGCAGCCAGCATGGCAGCGCACCTGTCGGGCGCAGCCGCCCGCCCAGCGGGCGACGATCGGCGGGTCGTCATCCTGTCGGGCGGCAACATCGATCCAGATCACCTCCTCCGCATCCTGGGCGGAGCCGACGCCTAGACCGATTCCCCCCGGCCGCCGGCCAGCCCATCAAGGAACGCAACCGCGTTGGCGCCGATCGCCTCGACCGCGTACCCGCCCTCCTGGATCGCCACGACCCCGAGTCCCACGCCACGCACCAGGCTGCCGAGCCGCCCGTAGTCATCGGTCTGCAGCGCGAAGCCCCCGATGGGGTCGTCCACGAAGGTGTCGAAGCCGAGCGACAGCACCAGCGGCGCATCGGGGTCGAAGGCATCGATCATGGCCAGCGCGTCGCTGAGGGCGGTGGCATACGCCGCACCGTCCGTGCCACGCGGCAGTGGCAGGTTGCGGTTGGTGCCTGCACCGCGTCCGGCGCCGATCTCGTCTGCCGCGCCCGAGAAGTAGGGATACGCATCCCGGGGATGGGCGTGCAGGCTGACGTACATGACCTCCGGCCGCTCCCAGAAGATCGACTGGCTGCCGTTGCCGTGGTGGTAATCCACGTCCAAAATCGCCACCCGGCCAGCGCCGACGGCCAGCAGCCGCTCGGCCACGATGGCCGCATTGTTGAAGAAGCAGTAGCCACCGAACATGCCCCGAGACGCGTGATGCCCCGGCGGCCGGCACAGCCCGTATGCCAGCGGCGCGCCGTCGAGCACGCGCTGCATGGCCGTCAGCGCCACGTCGACCGCGGCGCGGGCGGCGTCGTATGAGCCGGCGACGAGCGGGGTGGCGGTGTCGAAGCAGAACGCGCCCAGCGCCTCGTGGCGTCGGTCGGGCAGTGTGCCGAGCCCCATCCCGGCGTCGTAGGCGCGGGTCAGGAACGTGTCCGGGATGAGGGGGCGCTCGGGGTCGGCGCCGGCCGCCATGGCATCGGTCCAGGCATGCTCCAGCAGGTCGACCAGCTGGTGGTCGTGGACCGCCAGGATCGGTTCGAGGCCGTGCTCAGCCGGCGCCTGGACGGCGTAGCCCCCCCGTGCCTCGAGCGCCGCCCGGATGCGGGTCGCGCGCGCGGGCGACTCGTAGCACGGCACCTCACGACCGCCGACCAGCTCCACCAGCCCGTCGTGGGCGAGGTGGGCATCCGAGGCGATGACCGGGACCGCGGCGAACGGGGATGGCACGCGCCGAGTCTAGCCGTGGCACGCGCTCCTGTCGCCGCCCCCACAATGGGGCGTGTGAACGACCAATCCGAGCTCTTCGAACGCACCCGCGCCTTCACGCGCGCCATGGACGACGCGCTGGCCTCACGGGCGATCCCGCATCCGCTCGGAACGGTGATCGTCAACGACGACTACCCCGCCAGCTACTCCATGAACTTCCTCCGCATCGAGGGCCGGCAGGGCGGCCTTGCGGTCGACGAGGTGGAGGCGGCCGTGACGGCCGCCATGGACCTGATCGGGCGGACGCACCTGCAGGCGGTGCTCGAGGATGGCGAGGCCGGTGCGCGGCTGGCGGGGCCGCTTCGCGAGCGCGGCTGGGAGGCCACCGAGCTGGTGACCATGGCCTGGCTCGCCGAGCCGCAGCGTGACCCGCCGGTGGATGCCGCGGTCGTCCCGTGGGAGATGCTGCGTCCAGCGGTGCTTGCCCATTGGCGCGGCGACCCATCGGTGGGTGACGACGAGGTCGCGCGCCAGCTCACAGATCGCCGCTCCGCCCTGGCGCGTGGCACGCACCTGCGCCACCTCGCCGCCCCGGCACCACCCGAGGTCGCGGGGGCGTTCGCGGATCTCTACTCTGACGGGCGCACCGCCCAGGTCGAATCGGTCAACACGCTCGAGGGTCACCGCAACCAAGGCCTGGCCAGCGCGATGGTGCTCCACGCGGCGCGCCTGGCACGGGACGAGGGCCACGACGTGGTCTTCCTGGTGGCGGACGTCGAGGATTGGCCGCGGCACCTGTACGAGCGCCTGGGCTTCGAGGAGATCGGTCGCTGGTGGGAGCTCTCGAAGGACCGCTGAGCATCCAGCGGGGGGTTCGCGCTCGCCAGGCACGCACGCAGGGGCGTCGGTGACGCCCCTGCGCATCGGTCAGGTGGGGCTGCTACTGCACCGCGGCGCTCGCACCCCAGCGCTTGAGCTCGGCCTCCAGGTCGAGCGGCATCACCGTCGCCTGGCGCTCGTACTCGCCCCACGCGGCGCGCGGGACCTGCCACATCACCTCGAACTCGTTGCCGTCGGGGTCGCGCCCGTAGAGCGACTTGCTGACGCCGTGGTCGGA
Source organism: uncultured Chloroflexia bacterium (assembly GCA_963781555.1). Lineage (GTDB taxonomy): Bacteria > Chloroflexota > Limnocylindria > QHBO01 > QHBO01 > JAICQM01. The sequence goes on from CAWAGB010000008.1 coordinate 270,451, forward strand.
GGCGCCGGTCATGGCGCCCAGCTCACGGAGCCGGGTCGCCATCTCGGCCAGCGCCTCGATGGTGTCGATCTCCCACGCGAGGTGGTACAGCCCCACCGAGCCACGTGGCGGCCTGGCGGCCTGGGCCCCTACCTCGAACAGGCCGAGGTCGTGATGGTTGCCGGCATTTGGCGCGCGCATGAACGCCGCCCGCATGCCCTGCGGGCGCTCCAGCTCCTCGAAGCCGAAGGCCCGCCGGTAGAAGTCGGCCGCCACGTCCGCGTCGCGGACGAAGAGGACGGCGTGGTTGAGACGAACGATGCTCATGGCGCGGATCCTAGCGCTCGAGGCGCCAGATGGTGTTCCATGCCCATCCGTTGGCCGCATTCAGACCGATGTTGATGAACGCCATCCCTTCCAGGTAGCGAGCCGAGCTCAGCGGACCGACGTCGAGCGGCGTCAGGCCGATGGAGGCGACGAGCTCAAGGACCGCCTGCTTGGCGTTGGCATCGTCACCGGCCACGTAGCCGTCGACGGTGCTCTCCCCGGCGCTCGGGTCAGCCTGGACGCTGGCGAAGACGGTGTTGAAGGCCTTGATGACGTGCGACCCGGGCAGCAGCTGCTGGAACTGCTCGGCGGCGGACGTGTCGCCGGTCGCCAGGCCCGAGTAGTCGGCGGTGAGCGGGTTGGTCGCGTCGATCACGACGTGGCCGCGCGCCGCCTCGAGGATCTCCGGCGCCACCTGGTCCCGAATCACTGCGTAGGGGGCGGCGAGGATGACGAAGTCGGCGTCGCGCATCGCGTCGACGTTGCTGCCGTTCGAGCTGGCGCCGATCTGGGCGGCCGCGTCACTCGCGTGCTGTGGGTGGTGGGCGGTGAGGGTGACGTCGTGGCCGGCGCGGGTGAGGGATGTCCCGAGGGCCTTGCCGACGTTGCCGGACCCGATGATGGCGACCTTCATGGTCGAGCTCCTTGTGCGTTGTGATGTTTCCGACCAATGAATGTTTGGTCGTGGCCAACATCATGACCGTTGCGTTGGGTGTTGTCAATACCTGTTGGTCTACGGCATACTGCGCGGCATGACCGATGTCACCCGCCGCCGGCCCCTTGTCGGCGCGCAGATCCGTCGCCGCCGCGTCGACCGTTCTCTGACCCTCGCCGCGGTCGCCGCGCGGACCGGGCTGAACATCGGGTACCTGAGCCAGCTCGAGAACGACAAGGCGTCTCCCTCGCTGGAGACCCTCGCCGCCCTGGCCGGCGCCCTGGACGTGCCGATCACGTGGTTCCTGCTCGACCCGTCTTCCGCACCCCGTGTCGTCCGCGCCGGTGACCGACCGCACCGGAAACTTCCGCGCGGCAGCGGGTCGATGAGCCAGGTCGACGGCGGCCTGGCGAGGGATATCGCCATCTTCCAGGGGACGATGCCGCCCGGCCTCAGCACCGGCTACCACGCGCACCCCGGCGACGAGCACCACATCGTTCTCGGTGGCCGCGTCAGGATCACGCAGGGCGAGCATGTGATCGAGGCGGGGCCTGGCGACTATGTCCTCATCGATGGCACCGTCGCTCACAGCGCGGAGGCGATAGGCGACGCGCCCGCGGACCTCCTGATCGTGTATCCCCGCGGCGGACACTCCGAAGTGACACGGGCTCCGAGCGAAAACTCGTACTCGGGTACTGGCATCGCTTGACCGATGGTCCTACCATGCGCTCAGCGTGCGCACGAGCAGCCGCCCCGGAGGGGGATGACTGCCCGACGCGGACACGACCCAACATGGAAAGGCAGTGCCACCAACGTGACCTCCTCGAGCTCTCTCCGTCGCCGGTTGCTGGCGGCGCTCACCGCGGGTGCGTGGACGCTCGCGGTGCCCTTCGCAGCCCTCGCCACCCCGGCCAGCGTGGCCTTCAGCATCACGCCGTACCCCAACAACGCTGATACGCTCGGCCCCGCATTCGTCACCGCCGGCGAGCTGGCGGCCTTCGACATCGCGCTCCAGAACACCAGCGGCAGCACGTTCACCAGCGTGAACCTCACCAGCACCACCTCGCTGGCAGGCACGACGTACCTGGGCACCATCGTCACCGGCGGCAGCGCCGCCGGGCAGGTGACCTGCGCGCCCGCGACCGCCGCCGCCTTCTCCTGCTCGCTGGGCAACCTGGCCAAGGGCGCCACGCTCACCCTGCGCGTCGTGTACGACACGCCGGATCTGCCGAACCAGCTGCTCACCTTCGCGGTCACCGGCGAGGGCAGCGGCGCGTCGACGAGTGATCCCGGCAACAGCCGCGGTGACACCTTCACAGGCAGCGCAACGATCCAGCTGGCACCGCTCTTCCTCGATGGCGCTGCGCAGCGCGGTGCGGCGGAGTACATCCCCTCGAACATGGGCGCCGTCATCGAGACTGCCGGCAGGATCACCAGCGCGACAAATCCGGCATGGACGCGGGTCACCGTGGCGGCGCCTGGTGCTGATGCCCCCAGCGGCACGTTCGGGTATGTCAAGGAGCACGACGCGGGCACCGCGGGCTTTGGATGCCCGGTGGCGTTCTGCTTCGGGCAGGCGTCCGAGATCCAATACCTCGGCGGCAACTCGGCGAGCACGCCGTTCAAGGTGGAGCTACGCCTCGACAATGCGAAGGCGAGCGTCAGCACCCCGAAGAAGGTGACGATCTACCACGTCACCGATTCGCTCGCCGTCGAGCGTCCGTTCGATGTCACCTGCACCTTCGGAACGAATGGCTATCCGACCAACGCGCCGTGCGGCGTGTCGAAGGGCACCAGCGCCGACGACAAGAATGATTACGTGTTCATCTTCTGGCTCGACCAGAACGGGTACACGCGCGGCGGCTGATTCGCGAACGACGGGCCGCCCCGGCGCCGCTCAGCTGAGCAGCGTTCGCAGGCGGCCCGCCGATACCTCGTCGCCCTTGCGCACGTAGAGCGCGAGGGCCTCTTCCCGCTGCGACCTCGCCTCCTGGTCGCGACCCGCGAATCGCAGCACCTCTCCGAAATCCTCGAGCGCCTCGGCGAGCAGGACCGGTGCATCCGCTTGGCGACGCAGAGCAACGGCCTCCTGCGCGAGCGTGACGGCCTCGTCGATCGCCGCCGCACGTGCCAGCACCATCGCCAGCACCGAGCGCCACAGTGCCTGCGCGTCGATGTCATCCGGCGCGGAGAGCTCACGCACGATGCGCGCCAAGGACTCCGCGTCGCTGAAGCGGTCGCGCAGGTACTCGACCCGCGCCAGCATCCCGCCCACGGTCGACAGCAGGAAGCGCTCGCCCATGAGGGTCAGAGCGTCATAGTCGCGCCGCAGATCCGCCGCCGCCGCCTCCATGTCGCCGGCAAGCAGCTCGATCCGGGCCGAATCGATCGACGTCGCGGCCGACAGGATACCGACGCCCATCTCCTCCAGCATCGCCGCCGATTGCCTGGCCAGCGCGCGCGCCTCGTCGGTCTCGCCCCGCATCCCACGAAGCTGTGCCAGGGCCCCCAGGATGAAGCCCTCTGTGCGGCGGTCGCCCTCCACCAGGCCGACGAGCTCCTCGCTGCGGCTGAGTGCCTCCGCGACCGGGGTCGGGCCGTAGAGGGCGGTCAGCGCGTAGCCGGCTGCACCGCGCGCCTCAAGGCGCCGATCTCCCGCCGCCCTGGCATGCTCGATGACCTGCTCGGCTGCCTGCAATGCAAGGGCATTCCGGTTCGCGGTGCTATGGACCGCCCACAGCAGCCGGTTCGCCAGCGCCAGCCCAGCGGCATCCCGCGCCGCCTCGAAGGTGGCGACCGCCCCCTCTGCGTCGCGGATCGCCTCGTCCGCCCATCCCTCCCCACCGGAGGCATGGAGGGTTACGAGCTGCATGATGATCTTGGCACGCGCGTGCAGCACTGGATTGCCCGCCGCCGCCGCGCTGTTCAGGGCGTCTGTCAGAACGGTATCGGCCTCGGCCAGATCGCCGAGCTCCATGAGCGTCTCGCCCAGCTCGGGGAGCAGGCTCGCCCGATCCGGGTCGCCGGGTGCCAGCGTCTCGCCCGCGCGCCGCAGCAGGGACGCGGCGGCCGGCATGTCGCCGCGGCCGAAGGCGCGCCGTCCGGCGCCCGCCAGTCGGCGCGAGGCACGTCGCCCGAGCTCAAGGCCGTGGGCATCCAGGGGCCCGAGCTCGGCCAGATAGCGGTATGACTGCTCGAGGTGGTACGCCAGGATCTCGTCGTACTCCACCGCCTCGCGCTCGCTGTTCGTGCGGTCCGCCCATTCGACGAACTGCTCGTGCAGGGTGGCGCGAGTGCGCTTCAAGAGCGCCCCATACGCCGCGTCGCGGATGAGGATGTGCTCGAAGCGGAACTCGTTCTCGCTCTCATCAGGCGCGTTCTCGCGCAGCAGGTGCTTGCGCGTCATCCCGCCCAGCAGCCGAGGCACCTCCGCCCGGACCTGGGCGGGGAAAGCTCCGTGACGGCCGCCTGTCTGAACTCCAGGCCGATGACCGAGGCAGGCTCGATGACGCTCCGCTCGTTCGGCGCAAGCTGATCGAGGCGCGACCCGAGGAGCGCCTGGATGGTGGGCGGGATCGCCAGGTCTGCTGCGTCCCCAGCCGCCACCCAGCGACCGTCCTCCATCCGCAACTGGCCACCGCCTACGAGCATCGACACCAGCTGCTCGACGAAGAGTGGGTTGCCCTCGGCAGCGGTCACGATGCGCCGCTTCACCTCGTCCGCGATGCCGGCGTCGCCGAGAAGATGCTCGATGACCTGCCCCGCCTCAGCCTCGCTCAGCCGGTACAGCTCGAGCCGTGCCGCATCGCTCCCATCGCCCCACGTCGGCCGCTGCTCGAGGAGGTCGTGGCGCGCGGTGGCGAGGACGAGGACGGGCGCTGCGAGCGACGCGTTCAACTGCTCCAGCAGGTCGAGCAGGGTCGACTCCGCCCAGTGGATGTCGTCAATCACCAGGACGAGCGGCTGCTCCGCGGCGACGCGTTCGAGAAACTGGCGGATCCCCCAGAACAGCTCGGACACGGGGAACGGCTCGCTCGAGAAGCCAATTGCCGCCCCCACTCGTTCCGCCACTCGGTCGTCGCCGCTTGCCTCGCGCAGGCGATCCATCGCGGTCCCCACCGGATCTTCAGGCTGGATGCCGGCCGCCTCGCGGACGATGTCGAGAATCGGCCAGAAGGTGATGCCCTCGCCGTAAGGGAGGCAGCGCCCGTGGAGGGTGCGCGCCAGGGGACCGATGCTGCCCAGCGTCTCCTGCACCAGGCGCGACTTCCCGACTCCCGCCTCGCCGACCACCGTGCCGACGAGGCAGCGTCGCTGCGAGGTGGCCCGCGCGAACAGCTCGAGCAGCGTGGCGCGCTCGACCTCGCGACCGACGAAGGCAGCGTCCTGGCGGCGCAGGACGCCCTCCTCGCCGCGGACCGAGATGAGGCGGAACGCAGGCACCCGCTCCGCCTTGCCCTTCAGCTCCAGCGGCTCGACCGTCTCGACCTCGACCGCGTCGCGGACGAGCTGGTAGGTCAGGTCCCCGAGCAGGATCTCGTTCGGTGGGCGCAGCCTGCTCGAGGCGCGCGGCCACGTTGACGGCGTCGCCGGTCGCCAGGCGCTGACCGGCAGCGGCGTCGCCGGCCACCACCTCGCCGGTGTTGACGCCGGTCCGGTTGGTGAGGCGTCACCCCCCAGCGCAGCTCCAGCTCGTCGTTGAGTGCGGTCAGGCTGCGCTGCATCTCGTTGGCGGCGCGCACCGCGCGCAGCGCGTCGTCCTCGTGGCGACGGGGCAGGCCGAAGACGGCCATGATCGCGTCGCCGATGAACTTCTCGACGGTGCCGCCGTGGCGCCGCAGGGCGCGAGTCTGGTCCTCGAAATACCGGCTCATCACTTCACGCAATGACTCGGGATCGAGCGCCTCGCCCAGGTTGGTCGACCCCTTCAGGTCCGAGAACACGATGGTGACGGTGCGCCGCTCTTCACGCGCGGGCGGCGGCGGCGCGAGTTCGGCGCCACAGTAGCCACACAGGCGGAATCGGTCGGGATTCTCCTCCCCGCACCGCGGACAGAGCTGCACGCTCCGGAGTGTAGCCGTCACGGCGTGATCGGCCATGCTGGTGCGCCGTACACTTCGCCCTGCTGCCGCACCGTCCCTTCCCTCGCACGGAGCCGCCGTGGCCGTCCTCAACACCTATCGTCGGGTTTTCGCCAACGCCGCGCTGGCGCGGCTGTTGTTCGGCGAGTTCGTCTCGTCGATCGGCGACTGGCTCTACCTCGTGGCCCTGCTCGTCATCGTCTACCAGCGCGAGGACAGCGCGGTGGTGCTCGGCATCGTGGGCGCGCTCCGCGTTGCGCCGTATGTGTTCCTCTCGGTCCCGGCGGGGATCCTGGTCGATCGGGTCGACCGTCGCCTCGTCCTCCTCGTCACCGATATCGCGCGCGGCGTGGTGATGCTCGGCCTGGCGCTCCTGGTGGCGCTCGAAGGTCCGTTGTGGGCGATCCTGGTCCTCACCCTTCTGGCGGCAAGCCTGTCGACGTTCTTCGGCCCGGCCATCGGTGCGTATCTGCCCACGCTCGTCAAGGACGAGAGCGAGATCGGTCCCGCCAACAGCGCGTGGGCCAGCCTGGACAACCTCGGATTCATCGTGGGGCCGGCCATCGCGGGACTGCTGATCGCGGTCGGCGGGCTGACGCTCGCGTTCGTGATCAACGCCGCGTCGTTCGGGATCGTGGCGCTCGTCCTGTGGCGGCTCCCCAAGCGGCCGCCCCACCACGTCGACGAGGCCGGCGAGGCGGGCGATGCCCCGGGCATCAGGACGCTCCTTGGCGACCGCTGGCGTGCGCTGCTGGGCATCGGCATCGTCAACGTCGTCGGCCAGTTCATCTTCGGCGGCCTGAGCGTGCTGACCGTGGTCATTGCCATCGACGTCCTGAAGGCCGGCGAGGCCGCGACCGGCTACCTCAATGCGGCCATCGGTCTTGGCGGCCTGATCGGGGCGGTGCTGTCCGGGGTCCTCGTCCTGCGCCGTCGCCTCGGTCCGCCCCTGCTCCTCGGGGCGCTCCTGTTCGGCGGCGGGCTGGTGGCGGTGGGCTTCTCCGGCTCGCTGGCCCTGGCGCTGGTCGGAATGGCGATCCTCTCGGTCGGCGACCTGCTGCTCAACGTGGTCAACACCACGCTCATCCAGCGCATCGTGCCCGACGCCGTTCGTGGCCGGGTGTTCGGTGGCCTCCACACCATCACCGTGGGGTCGTACGCCATCGGCTCATTGGTCATCCCGATCGCGACCGTGTTCGGCAGCCTGCCGCTCGTCTTCGGCATCTCCGGCGCCGCCATCGTCGTCGCGGTGGGAGCCGCGGTGACGTTGCTCGGTGACGCTGCAGTCCAGGGCGTCAAGCTCGACGACCGGCGCGCCGTCCTCCTCACCGCACCCGCCTTTGCCGGTCTGCCGCCCGCTCGCCTGGAGGAGGCGGCGGGGCGCGCCGAGATCCGGGAGATCGCCGCGGCCACGGTCGTCATCCGGCAGGGCGAGCCCGCCGACCTCGCCTACGTGATCGCAGCAGGCGAGGTGGAGGTGACGCAGCAGAGCGGCGCGGCGGCAGCCAGCGTGCTGCGTCGCATGACGGTCGGCGAGGTGTTCGGCGAGATCGGCCTGCTGTCGGGCGTGCCACGCACCGCCACCGTCACCGCGGTCACTCCGGTCATCCTGCTCGCCATCGACCGCACCACGTTCCTCGATCTCGTCTCGGCGCCGGCGGTCACGAGCCGCCTCGTCGACCGCTATGGGGGAGCCATGCCGTGACCACCGACATCGGTCCCGAGCAGCTGCGCGCCTGCCCGCTCTTCCGCCATGTCCCTGAGCCGGAGCTGGCCAGCGTGGCCCAGCGGATGCGGCGACGCAGCTATCGGCGCGGCACGGTGATCTTCCACCAGGGCGACCCCGGCGACGCGCTGCACGTCATTGCCACTGGCAGTGTGAAGATCGTCCTGCCCTCGGCTGCCGGCGACGAGGCGATCATCGCCACCCTGCGGCCCGGCGACTTCTTCGGGGAGCTGTCGCTGCTCGACGGCCGCGAGCGCTCTGCCACCGCGTCGGCGATCGAGACGACCGAGACGCTGGTCCTCGACCGGGCCACCCTGCGCGTCCTCCTCGACGAGCAGCCGGCCCTCCGGGATGCGCTGCTGACCGATCTCGCGCTCGAGCTGCGGCGCCTCACGGGCCACGTCGAGGAGCTCCACTTCCTCGACCTCGCCGGACGCCTTGCGGCCCGTCTGGCCCGCCTGGCGCGCGACGGTGAGGCAGATGCCGAGGGCCGGATCACCCTCGACTGGCCCTTCACACAGTCCGACCTGGCGGGCATGATCGGCGGCACGCGGCAAAGCGTGAACCGCCTGATGAGCGACCTGCTCGACCTGGACCTGGTGCGCCTGGAGCGCGATCGGCTGGTCATCATGGATGTCGACGCGCTCGAGCGACGGGCGGACCGATGAGGCACCCCCGAGCGTGCGACTGTCGCGCAGACGACACTCCACCTGTCACCGACCGGCTGGGAGGGCTTGCTGCGGCAGCGTAAGGTCCTCACCAGACAAGAGGCCCGTGAGGGGCCGGATAAGCAGAAAGGAACGGAACACCAAATGACAAACCTGCGGGTCGGCGGCGAGTTCGGACCAGACAACGACGACGTCGAGGGACACAGCGTGCAGAGAACCGGCAACCAGCGCGACGCGGTACAGCGTGGCGGCAACCAGCGAGATGCGATCCAGCGGATCGACGACGATGTCGAGGGCCACAGCGTGCAGCGTGGCGGCAACCAGCGCGACGCCGTGCAGCGTGGCGGCAACCAGCGGGATGCGATCCAGCGCCTCGACGACGAGGACGTGGAAGGCCACAGCGTCCAGCGCGGCGGCAACCAGCGGGATGCGGTCCAGCGTGGCGGCAACCAGCGGGATGCGATCCAGCGCCTCGACGACGAGGACGTGGAAGGCCACAGCGTCCAGCGCGGCGGCAACCAGCGGGATGCGGTCCAGCGTGGCGGCAACCAGCGGGATGCGATCCAGCGCCTCGACGACGAGGACGTGGAAGGCCACAGCGTCCAGCGCGGCGGACAGCAGCGCTAAGACGACAGCGAGGATCGAACCCGAGTGGTCGACTCATCCGGCCCTCACAACGGCACCGACGCCGCGCTTCACATCCTCCGGGATGTGGCGCGGCGCGGTGCTGTGGCACGCCGCTTCGTCCCCGATACGGAGCAGAGGCTCCTGCAGTCGATCGTGGAGGCGACGGTCCGCCTCTTCGATGCCGAGGCCTCATCGATCGCGCTCTTCGAGCGTGATCCGGACCGCCTCCAGTTTGCGGTCGCGGCGGGGCCCCAGGGGCAGGGCGTGATCGGGCATTCCGTCCCACCCACGAAGGGCATCGTCGGTTACGTCTACTCGACCGGCGAGCCGATGGCACTCTCCGATGTCGCTTCGGACCCGCGATTCGATCGCAAGGCGGCCGAGCAGACCGGCTATGTCCCCCGTTCGATCGCGGCGGTGCCGCTCGTCGACGGGGAGACCACCGTCGGGGTGCTGCAGGTGCTCGACAAGCGTGATGCGCCCGCGTTCACGCTGCGCGACATGGAGCTGATGGCGGTGTTCGCGAACCAGGCGGCTGCGGCCATCGCAGCCAGCCGGGTGCAGCGCGAGCTGCCGGCCCTCGTCCGCGCGGCCCTTGCGGGCGCGGGGGACGGCGAACTGGACGATGCCGCGCTCGAGGCCCTCGTCGACGAGGCCTGCCGCGATCTGGACCGCGACGAGGAGGTGCCCTTCTGGGCGCTCGTCGCCACGGTAAGCCGGTTGCGCACGATGGGTGGTCGTGAGCTGAGCCTGGTCAACGACATCCTGGACGTCGTGGCCGCGCACCGGCCCGTCACGCGCCATCGCTGAGCCTCACCCTACCGTGTCGGACGAGCTCCCTGCCTGGACAGAGCCCTTCGCCTCTGCGGTCCGCCAGGGCCTTACCCGGCCTTCGCGGATGGGGAGCGTCAGTCGCGAGTGGGCGCTCGACGGCGCCACGGGCGCGGGGGTGCGGGTGGCGATCATCGACAGCGGCGTCGACGGTGACCACCCGCGGGTTCACGGTCGGCTCAAGGAGAGCTACGCGGTGGTGCTGGGCGAGGAATCGGCGGAGGTCGTCACCGACCAGGATGCCGCCGACGTGTTCGGCCACGGAACTGCCTGCGCAGGGATCATCGTTGGCCTGGCACCGGACGTGGAGCTCGTATCCGTCCGCGTGCTGGGAGCCGACCTGAAGGGCAAGGGCCGGGCCTTCGTGGCGGCCCTCGAATGGGTCATCGAGCAGCGGATGGAGGTCGTCAATCTGTCGCTGTCGTCGAAGAGCGAGCAGCTGTACGGCGTGTTCCACGAGCTGGCGGACGAGGCCTACTTCAACAACGTCACCCTGGTGAGCGCCGCCAACAACGTTCCCGGCCCCTCCTACCCATCCCTCTTCAGCTCGGTCATCTCGGTGGCCGCGCACGACGAGCCGGAGCCGCGGCGCTTCTATTACAACCCGTCGCCGCCGGTCGAGTTCGGGGCGTGGGGCGTCGACGTCCCGGTCGCCTGGCTCGGCGGCACGGAGACGCTCGCCACCGGCAACTCCTTCGCCGCGCCGCACATCGCGGGCATGGTGGCGCTGCTGCGCTCCAAGCATCCGGGCCTGACGCCGTTCGAGGTCAAGGCCATCCTGGCCGCGATCGCCGACAACGCGGCGCCGGCAGCGGGATCCGGGATAACTCCGGGCTAGCGGCCCTCGCGGCGGTGGAGCCGCGCGATCAGGGCGTGCATGATCGGAATCGAGATCTCCGGGTGCTCTTTCAGCAGCGCGGTGAACTCCCACGCCACGAAGAGGATGCACTCGGTCTCGTCGACCGCGCTCACGCTGGCCGTCCGCGGGCGGTCCTCGATGAGCGCCAGCTCGCCGAAGAAGTCGCCGGCGTGGAGCTCGGTGATGGTCGGGCCATCGTTGCCCTCGTGGACGCGAACCTTGCCGCTCAGGATCACGTAGAGCGCGGACGCGGGGGCGTCCTGGCGAACGATGGGATCACCGGGCTCATAGGTGCGCCGTTTGCCCTGCTCGTTCAGGCGCTTGAGGGCCCGCGCATCGAGGCCGGCGAACAACGGGACCGATGCAAGTGTCTGGTCAGCTGCCAACGGTGTCTCCTCGCGTATGGCGTCTCGTGCTTCCGCGCAGCGAGCGCACTCGGAGATGCATCGTAGCGGAAGGCGGCAGCCGGTCATAGACCCGGGCGTCATCGGTAGAATGGGCGACCCAGGCCAGCACGCGAGGTCGCCGTTGTTCTACCTCCAGCGCGGCGAGGTGCCGCACAAGCGCCACACGCAGTTCCGCAAGCCGGATGGCTCGCTCTACGCGGAGGAGCTCTTCGGGGTCGAAGGCTTCAGCGGGCGCGCGAGCCTCCTCTACCACCACACCCCGCCGACCCAGACGCACCAGGTCGAGAAGGTGCGCGACGTGCGCATCGAGCAGAGCGACGACGAGGCGTCGGGGGCACACCGCCATCGGCTGGTGAACACGAAGGACCTGGAGCCGCAGGGCGACGGCCTGACCGGCCGCGTGCCGCTCTTCTACAACGGCGACGTCACCTTCGGCGTTGTCCTGCCCGCCGAGCCCATGGAGCGCTTCTACCGCAACGGCGAAGCGGACGAGATGTACTTCGTTCACACCGGCACCGGCACGCTGGAGACGAACTTCGGACCGATCGACTATGGTCCCGGCGACTACCTGGTGATCCCCATCGGCACCACGTTCCGCCTGCGGCCGGACGAGCGCGTCGCACAGCGCATGCTGTGGGTCGAGTCACCGTCGAGCATCGTGCCGCCCAAGCGCTACCGCAACGACTTCGGGCAGCTCCTCGAGCACTCTCCGTACTGCGAGCGCGACATCCGCCCGCCGGCGGAGATGCCGCCCAACCTGGAGCGCGGCGACTTCGTGATCGAGGTCAAGACCCGCGGCCGGATCACGGCCTACCACTACCGGCACCATCCCTTCGACCTGGTCGGGTGGGACGGGCACCTGTGGCCGTTCGCCTTCAACATCGCCGACTTCGAGCCGATCACCGGGCGCGTCCACCAGCCGCCGCCGGTGCACCTCACCTTCCAGCCGCGCAACTACGTGATCTGCAGCTTCGTGCCGCGCAAGTTCGACTATCACCCGCTCGCCATCCCCGCCCCGTACAACCACTCGAACATCAACTCTGACGAGGTCATCTACTACGTGGCCGGCAACTTCATGAGCCGGCGCGGCGTGGACATCAGCTCCTTCACCATCCATCCCGCTGGCATTCCGCACGGTCCGCACCCAGGGTCGGTCGAGGCGAGCATCGGCAAGGAGGCGACCGAGGAGCTCGCGGTGATGATCGACACGTTCCATCCGCTGCACCTGACGAAGCAGGCGAGCGAGCTGGAGGATGACCGCTATCCGTACTCCTGGATCCCGCCCGAGGATGGCGGCGAGCATGCCCGGGAGCTCTCCGAGCGCGGGCCGGAGGCCTTCCCGGACTGACCGATGGACGCCCGCGCAGCCCCCGCGCCAGCTGAGGAGGCCTCATGACCGAACCGACCGCAGTACCGGTCAACCTGTTCGAGAATGACCGCGAGCTGATGGTCGTGGCGCCGATGCCCGGCATCGCGCCCGAGGACATCAGCATCGACGTCACCGCTGACGGGTCGCTCACCATCCGCTCCGCCCAGCGCGGCGAGGGGCAGGAGCGCATCGGCTACCTGCTTCGCGAGTGGTCGTACGGCCCCTACCTGCGCACCGTGGAGCTCCCATGCGCGGTCGACGCGACGCGCGCCAACGTCACCTACGGCAACGGGGTCCTGTCCATCACCTTCCCGAAAGCGGATGCGACGCAGCCCGGACGCGTGGTGGTCGAGCGCAGCGGTCACGCCCGTGGGGTGGCCGCCGGCCATCGTGGCGCGCGGGGCGGTGCCGGCGATGATCCCGACCCGGACGACGGCAGCCGCGCGACGACCCTGGCGTGATCCTCTACTTCCTGCGCCACGGGAAGGCGGGGCAGGCACGTGCCCATGACGACGACGCCCGCGAGCTGACGGCCGCCGGCGAGGACGACCTGCGCCGCGCCGGTCCGCTGTGGCGGCAGCTCAACTGCCGCCCGGAGGTGGTCATCAGCTCCCCGCTGCCGCGCGCGCTGCGCACCGCCGAGCTGTTCTGCGAGGCGGTCGGTGGGGCGCCGCTGGTCGACGACCGTCTTCGGCCCGGCGCCCGCTGGGGCGACCTGGCGCGTGCCATGGCGGCGCATCCCGACGCGCGGCGCGTGATGTTCGTCGGCCACGAGCCTGACCTGTCGAGCGCGATTGCCGAGCTGAGCGGCGCGTCATCGGTCCGCATGCGCAAGGGCGGGCTGGCGTGCCTGGAGTTCTACGGTGTGCCCGAGCCGGGCACGGGTGAGCTGGCCTGGCTGATCGATCCGGACCTGTACACCGCGTCGGCATGACGCATGAGCCGCCACGGGTCACGCGGGTCGCGGCGTACGCGGTCTGCGTGGACGGGGCGCAGCGGATCCTGCTCTGCCGGCTGGCGCCGGGTGCGACCCGCGACCGCGACGGCTGGTGGACGCTGCCGGGCGGTGGCCTCGAGCACGGAGAGCATCCGCGCGACGGCGTCCTTCGCGAGCTGGCCGAGGAGACCGGGTTGACTGGCGACGTGGTCGGAGCTGCTCGACGTGGACAGCTGGTCGCGCCAGTTTCCGGCGTGGGGAGACGTGACCGCGACCGACTTCCACTCGGTGGGCATCCTGTACCGCGTGCAGATCACCGGCGGCACGCTGCGACCCGAGGCGGATGGGACGACCGACGAGGCGCGCTGGTTCACCGTCGAACGAGGCACGGCGCGCGCCCGATCGTCGAGATCGTGGAGCTCGCGCTCGGGCACGTCGGCCATCGGCCGGTAGACTGAGGGGCATGGCCGACCTCCAGCTGCACACGCTCCTCATCTGCGACTACGCGCTGACCGCCCAGGACGGGAAGCTCGGCGCCCTCGGCGTCTTCAGCCAGATCAACGTGGCGCGCTTGCCGGCCGTCCACGGCCGCTGCTTCGTGGTCGCCATCCTGGAAGCGGATCCCGGTCGCCATGACCTGACCCTGCAGCTCACCTCGCCAACCGGCCAGCCGCTCCTCCGCGGCCGCCGAAGTTCAACATCGAGGTCCCGCCCAACGCGACCACCGCGAACATCGTTGCCGACCTGCAGGGGCTCGAGATCAAGGAGATCGGCCGGCATCGGTTCGAGCTGCGCGAGGGAGACCGCCTGCTCGGCACCTCGCCATTCACCGTCAACCTGGTGTTCCGCACCCAGCAGGCCGCCCAGGCCTGAGCGAGCACGACCGTATGCAGCCACTGCTTCCCCCTGTCGAGGAGGCCGACGTCGCCGAGGTGGCCGCCGCCCTTCCCGAGGGCGACGCCGTGCTCATCGACGTGCGCGAGCCGTGGGAATGGCAGGCGGGCCACGCGCGGGGCGCCCGCCACATTCCGCTCGCCGAGCTGCCCGCCAGTCTCGACAGCCTGCCGCGCAGCGCACCGATCTACCTGATCTGCGCCACTGGCCGGCGCAGCCACAACGCGGCCGCCTTCCTGCGCCAGGCGGGCTTCGAGCGGCCCATCAACGTGCGCGGCGGGACCGATGCCTGGCAGCGAGCCGGGCTGCCCATCGACCGGTAGCCCGCCTCGGCTCTCACGCGACGCCGATGCGGCGCGTTTCACGGGCATGACCTCCTCACGACAGCTCGAGTACGAGCGCGCCTTCCTCGCCACCGACGCCACCTATGACGGTCGGTTCGTGACCGCCGTCCGGACCACGGGCATCTACTGCCGTCCGTCCTGTCGCGTGCGCAAGCCGCTCCTGCGCAACGTCACCTTCCTGCCGGATCTCGCCACCGCCCGCGCGGCCGGGTACAGAGCCTGCCTGCGCTGCCACCCGGACGCCGCGCGGCCCGTACGTATTCGCCGGCTGGCGACTCCCATCGGACCGATGGTCGCCGGCGCGACCGATGACGCCGTCGTGCTGCTCGAGTTCGCCGAAAGGGGCATGTATCCCGCCCAGCTGGCGGGGCTGCGCCGCCGCATCGGGCCAACGGGCGAGGGGAGGTCGCCGCTGCTCGATCGACTGGAGGCGCAGCTCGGCGAGTACTTCGACGGCACGCGGCGTGACTTCGACCTGCCGCTCGATACCCCGGGCAGCGCCTTCCAGGAGCGCGTGTGGGCCGAGCTGCGTGCCGTTCCCTACGGTCAGACGATCAGCTACCGCCAGCTCGCCGAGCAGGTCGACGCGGGCGCTGCATGGCGAGCGGTGGGCCGGGCGAACGGGTCGAACCGGGTCGCGGTCATCGTGCCGTGCCACCGGGTGGTGGCCACGGGCGGGGGGTTGGGCGGCTACGGCGGCGGGCTGCCGGCCAAGCGTCTCCTCCTTGATCTCGAGGCCAGCACCGCCGTCTGATCAGCTCTATTTCCGTCCTGGTTCGCGTTACCGGGGCAACGGAAGCCCCCGAGAGGGTCTCCAAGCGTGGCCGGCGGCCGCCATGGCGCGAATTGCCGGCTGACGCGAACGCCCGCCGCAGTAGGCGGGCACATCGCGGCGCGGCAGCTCCCTAGCGAGTCGGGCGCTCGGCCTTCCAGGCGACCAGCACCCCGACGTCGTCGTATTTCCAGACCACGTCGACGGCGGCGAAGCCCGCGGCGATGAGCCAGGCGAGGTGCTCGGCGGCGGTATCGGGATGGTCGTGCTCGACCTCGTGCGCATCGGGCTCGTCGGGCAGATCGTAGAGCTCGCTCAATCGGTCCATGGCGGGCCGGAAGTAATCGGCGATGACGAAGATCCCGCCCGGCTCGATGTGCTCCCAGATGCGGCTGAACAGGTGCCGCTTCTGGTCGCCGAAGAGGTGATGCACGGCCAGCACCGAGACGATCGCGTCGTGGATGCCGTCGATCTCCGGCTCGGCGATGTCGCTCTGGCGCAGCTCGGCCCGCTCACCGTGGGTGGCGAGCCGCTGGCGCGCCCGCTCGATCATCTCCTGGGAGACGTCGAGCCCGATGGCCGTGGCGCCGGGATACGCCTCCAGGACGCGGTGGATGGTGTAGCCCGTCCCGGCGCCCAGGTCCAGGAAGCGGCGCGGCGGCCGCAGGGCGAGCAGCGCGATGAGGGTCTCGTGGATCTCCTCGTAGCGCGGCACCATCTCGCGGATCTGGGCGTCGTAGCGCGGCGCCCACTCGTCGAAATGCTGGGCCGCCGTCTTGAGGTCGGTCATCCGCGCGGCTTGAAGTCCGTCCCCAGCGCGTGGTAGCCGCCGTCGACGTGGATCATCTCGCCGGTGGTCATCGAGGCCATGGGGCTCAGGAGGAACGCGCACATGTCGCCGACCGGCGTCGCATCGGTCATCGACCACGCAAGCGGCGCGCGGGCATCCCAGGTGCCGCTGATGGCGTCGAAGCCTGGAATGCTCTTGCCGGCCATGGTGCGGATCGGTCCGGCGGAGACGGTGTTGACGCGGATGTTGTGCTCGCCCAAGTCACGCGCCAGGTAGCGGGTGATCGACTCGAGACCGGACTTGGCGACCCCCATCCAGTCGTAGATCGGCCAGGCGAAGCGGGCGTCGAAGGTCAGGCTGACCACCGCCGCGCCGCCATTCGAGCCTGCGACCTTGAGTGGCTCCAGCATCCCGACGCTCAGCGCCTTGAGCGAGAAGGCGGAGGTCTGGAACGCGACCGCCACGCTCTCCCATGGCGTGTTCAGGAAGTTGCCGCCCAGCGCGTCCTGCGGCGCGAAGCCGATGGAGTGCATGACGCCGTCGATGCGTCCCCAGCGCTTCATCGTCTCCTCGGCGACCGCGGCGATGTCGTCCGGGTTGTTGACGTCCATCTGCATCACGTCGGGGGTGGTCGGGAGGCGACGCGCCACCTTTTCCGTCAGGCGCACGCCCCTGCCGACATTGGTGAGCAGCAGCTCCGCGCCCTGCTCCTGGCACACGCGGGCGACCGCGAAGCCGATGCTGTCGTCGGTCAGCACGCCGGTGATGAGCAGCTTCTTGCCCTCGAGCAGCACGCTCGTACCTCACATGTGGACGTTGGGGTACCGATTGTAGGCGGTGCGACGAAATCGCCGGCCATGAGTCGCGTCCCCACGACGGGTCAATCCCCGGCGCCTATCCTGTGCCGATCATGGAGCGGGCCGCGCCACAGCGCCACCTCACCTTCCTCTTTGCCGATGTCGAGGGCAGCACCCGCCTGGCGGAGCAGTACGCCACGGCGGGCAGCGTGCTGGCGCGCTACCACGAGCTGGTGGCCGAGGTGAGCGCCCCGGAGGGGGGCCGCGTCTTCGAGCGGATCGGTGACGGCGCCTACGTGGTCTTCGACGATGCCCGCTCGGCGGTGGCGGCCGCGATGGAGCTGCAGTCACGCGTCCAACGTGCCGACTGGGGTGAGGTGGGCCGCCTCCGCGTGCGGGTCGCCGTCGCAAGCGGCGTCGTGGAGGAGCGCGATGGTCGCTACTTCGGGCGCGCCCTCTTCGTGGCCGCGCGCATCCAGTCCCTCGCCCGCGGCGGAGAGACCTTTCTCGGCGGTGAGACGGTGGCCGAGCTGGCGGGCGCGCTGCCGAGGGGGACGCGGCTCCGTGATCTCGGTGAGCAACGACTGCGTGACGTGGCGCAGCCCGAGCACGTGTACTCGCTCGTTCGCGGCGGACGTCGTCGCGCCGGCGAGGCGCCCGAACGCGCGCCGGCTGACCGAGCGGCGGAGCAGAACCCGATTCGCGTGCTGATCGTCGACGACCACGGCGTCGTGCGCCGCGGGCTGCGCGGCTTCCTGGAGCTGCTGGACGAGATCGACATCGTCGGCGAGGCGGAGAACGGCGCAGAGGCGGTCGGAGCCGTCTCGCGGCTGCTCCCCGACGTGGTGCTGATGGATCTCCAGATGCCGGAGATGGACGGCATCCAGGCCACGGCTGCCATCCGGCGCGAGCATCCCGACGTCGCAGTCGTCGCCCTCACCTCGTTCATCGAGGAGCACAAGGTCGCCGCCGCGCTGGACGCCGGCGCCTCCGGCTACCTCCTCAAGGACGCGGAGGCGGATGAGGTCGCCAGCGCGATCCGCCGCGCGGCCGGCGGCGAGATGCACCTCGACGCCGCCGTCGGGCGCATCCTCACCGATCGGATCCGCGGCGGGGAGACCTCCTGAGCACGTTCCGCGGGCGATCGGTACCCTGACCCCCTCATGATGGTGCACCTGACGGATTACGCCGTGCCCGTCGCCGATCCGGCGGCGAGCATCCCGAACCTGCGCGAGGCGCTCCTCGCCCTGGATGATGCGGAGCGCAAGACGCTCCTCACCGGCCTCTTCAAGCCCGAGCAGGTGCCCGGCACCATGGAGCGCCTCTCGACCCTGGTCGAGGACGTGGAGCTCAGCTTCGCGGACCTGCTGACCCTGCTCGACAACACCGCGCGGGCCCGTCGCTTCGTGGCGATCGATGAGGCGACTGCCATCCTGGACCGATATCTCCCCGCCACCGCGGTCTCCGGCACCCATGACTGGGACGTCGCGCGGCTGCTCGAGCCATACGGAGACGGCACCTACCACGGCAAGCTGCTGAAGCGGACCCGCAAGCAGCTGCGCAGCGTCTCGAACCGGGAGGCGCTGACCACGCCGTTCCTCTTCCGGCGCAGCTGGTAGGCGGGACGCATGAGCCGCCGTTCGAGGCGCCGTGGCCGTCCCTACCAGCCGATGCCGCCGCGGCGCGGCGGGAACGGTGCGCGGGTGCTGGTGATCGTGATCCTGCTGGCCCTCGTGATCGGCTTCGTGGTGCTCAGCTTCAGCGGCAGAGGCTGACCTAGAGCGTCTCAGCCAGCACCGCCCGGATGTGCCACAGCAGGCGCCACGCTTCCGGCGCGGCACCGCCGATGTCGATGCCCTTGGGCTCGACATGGTCGAAGAGGCGGAACTCGGTCAGGCTGGCGCGATCCCCGAGCTCTGCCGCCAGGGCGCGCGACTCCGGATACGGGACGTAGGCATCTCCGAGGTCGTGCATCAGGAACACGCGGGCGGAGAGTCCGCCGAGGTGCCCACTCGGGCTGAGCGCGTCCAGCGTGGCGCGAGCGGCGGCCGGCAGGGCACGCACCGCCGCCTCAGCGGCGTCGAGGTCCGCGGCAAGAATGAGCCGTTCCACGGAGCGCGCTGCATCGGTCCGCAGCGGGAGGACGACGGGAGATGGCGGGTCGCCCGTTCGGATGGGCGTGCCGTACGCGCGGTCGAGCGCGGCCCGATCGGTCCGGTCGGCCACCAGGTCCAGCAGCTGGCGCAGGGCGGTGTCGCGCGCCAGCTGTGCCGGCTGCCACGCCACGGTGGCGCCGCCCGGACCGCGAAACGCTCCCGCCATCACCGCCGAGAGGAAGCGCGGCGCATCCGCGTAGCTGCCGAATGCGTTGACCCACGCCACGTCGGCCGAGATCCGCTCGTCGGCCGCCGCAAGGAGCGACAGCGCGCCGCCGACCGAGAGCCCAAGGATGCCGATCCGGGAAGGATCCACCTCGGGCCGCGCGGCGAGGAGCCGGTATGCCGCCACCACGCCGTCGATCTCGTCCGGTGCCACGCGGCCGTCGAGCAGGCTCCGCGAGTCGGGGATCATCACCACCACGCCACTGCGCGCCAGCGCGTTGGCGAAGCGCACGACCGCGGGGTAGCCGCGGCCAACGTTGTTGACACCCAGCACGAGCAGCATCGCCCCATGCGGCCGCGCGGCATCGGCCGACGGCGGGAGCCACAGGTCAGCCTCGTCACGGTAGCCGTCGGGTGTCACGCGCCAGGCGAGGGTCTCGCGGCGTGGGGCGGCGGTCAGCCAGTCGAGCGGGCGCGGGCCGGCGTCGAGGATGCTCGGGACCAGGAACGCGGTCTGCACCGCGACGCGTGCCGGCTTCCAGGCGAGGAGCACCAGCGCGACCACGAGCAGGAACACGAGGAGCAGATGGAGGCGGCGCCGCATGCGTCCATGCTACCGAGGGCTGACAGTCACCTCGGTATCCCGTCTCAGCTCCTCCGCCCCCGGAGCCGGGGCATCGGCATCGGCCTCCTGGGCGAGCTGGAGCCGCAGCCGCTCCAGGACGTTCCATTCGTCGGCGTTGAGCGAGGCGGCATCGAGCCGCGCGCGGAATCGGTCGAGGAGCGGCTCGATGTCGTGGCCGCCGAGGCGCGCCTCGCGCAGCTCGACGAGGGCATCCTCCAGCGCCTGCGAATCGTCGCTCCAGGTGACGTACGCGTCGCTGAACGCGAGCTGCCGCGCGATCGCCGCGCGCGCCCGATGGGCGTGCTCCGGGGGTCCCAGGACGACCACGTTGGTCGCGAAGCTCAGGACCTCCAAGCCATCGCCCACCATCCGATCCGGCTCGCCGCGGACGACGGTGCCGAGCAAGTGGCGCGCGGCGAAGCCCATGGTCCGCAGCGGCCAGGAGCGTGGGCCGCCGAGGGTGCGGTGCTCGAACGTGCCGAGCTCGAGATCATCGAGCGCGGCGCGAATGGCATCCGTCACGCTTGCGTCGTCGGAGCCTTCGCGGAGGACCAGCGGCATCGCCAGCAGAACCTTCCCGGCTCGAAGGCGCTGCACCACCAGGAAGGGGGCGATGACGACCATCATCAGCACCGACGCCCCGAGTGACGCGGTCCCCGGATATGAGACCGGCAGCCGCGAGAGCCAGTGGCCGACCGATCCGGGCTCGTCGAATCCGGCGATCTCCGACAGGCCGGCGACCACCGGTGGGGTCAGCACGACCGCCGCCGCCAGGCCCCATGTCTGGAACCAGGCGAGGTCGAAGTTGCGGTCCACCAGCCCGATCCGCTCCGCCACCCAGCCGGCGCCGAGCGGGATCGCGAAGCCGAGCACCACCACGACCCACGCCGCGGCCACGAGCGCCATGATCGAGAGGAGGCGGCCCTTGCTGCCGGGGACATGGCCGAAGAAGAGCGACGTGGCCCAACCCAGGGCGAAGGAGGCGGAGCGACTCAGCGCCTGCCAGGCGATGAGCAGGACAAGTGGGAGGAACGGCACGCTCGGCGAGTGAGCAAGGGCCGTGCCCGGCGTTCAGTCGACGCGGAGGGGGCGCACCGTCATGACCTGGTCGACGCGTCCTTCCCAGCCCTCGCGTGGGGTGTCGCAGTACAGCTCGATCTCGTTGCCATCCGGATCCGCGGTGTAGACCGAGTGGGTGACCCCATGGTCTACCGCTCCGCGCAGCATGCCGCGCGCGGTGAGGAGCGCGTGTGCCCGACGCAGCTCATCTTCGTCCTCCAACCGGATGGCGACGTGGTACAGGCCCACCGCGTTGGGGAGCGCCGACGGAGCGGAGTCGCCCACCCGCAGCAGCGCCAGGTCGTGGTGGCTCTCGCCGGTGGCGGTCAGGAAGATCATCACGTTCGTCATCTGTGACGACACCTGGAAGCCCAGCAGGTCACGGTAGAACGCGAGCGCCCGGTCAAGGTCCCTGACCTTCAGGACGACATGTCCAACCCCCTGCGGATGGAGCATCGGCCGATGCTACCCCGCGCGCTGGCGGGATGGACGCCGAAACGCCCGGGCCGGGTGGTGGGTCAGGGCAACCCGAGCTTGATGCGGCACGCCGGCCACGGCTGGTAGCCGCGCGCGGCGCGCAGCTTCTCGGCGATGGCGATCTGCTGCTCGCGGGTCGCCTGGTGCGGGTAGGTGGCGTAGGCGCCACCGCCGTAGCCGAGCCACGTCGGCTGGCTGAACTGGAGGCCGCCGTAGTAGCCGTTGCCCGTGTTGGCCGCCCAGTTGCCGCTCGCCTCGCACTGCGCCAGGCGATCCCACACCGTGTCGCCCGGGTATGTCACCACGCGGGTCGGTGCGGCTGTGGGGCGTGGCGTGGCGATGGCGCGCAGCTCGGCCTGCAGGTCGACGGTTGCCCGTGCTGCCGAGGACGTGGCGGGTGAGAGGTCCTCCACGGTCACCGGCGCGCTGAGCGCCGCCAGGGTGTCCGCGGCGAAAGCGGCCCGTCCGGCGTCGCCACGACTGGCGAGCTGGTGCGGCGCCACGGCGGCGGCATCCAGCAGCCGATCCATCTCCGGCGTGACCGGGGTGGTGCCGCGCACGGCGAGCGGGGCGAGCAATGCGATGCCCACGATGCTCATGGCGGTCAGGAGGGCGACGCGGCGCAGAAGGTCCGGCAATAGAATCCTCGAGAGTGCGGAGTACGCTCTTCGTGCCGTCGATTGCTGGCCCGCACAGTGGCGGGTGATCACGCTGCACGGGTGGCGCGACGCTTGCGGAAGGGCACGACGAGGGCCAACCGTACCATCGGTCCGAGCACCTGTCGAGCACCCGCACCCCGCGGGGGCGCCATCCATCGGTTGCAGCGGAGGCCACATGCCACGCAAGAAGAAGGAGCCGGAGCGACGTCGCGGGGCGGTCGTCGTCCGCGGCCAGGAGCACACCCGCGACCGGCTGACCGAGGACCAGGCCCTGCTGCGCTCGCACGAGGCGTGGCCCGGATTCCGTGACACCGACACCTGGCGGGCGCTGCGCATCCTCGGCGAGTTCGTCGAGGGCTTCGACGCGCTGGCGGAGGTCGGGCCGGCCATCACGATCTTCGGATCCGCGCGCGTCGGACGCCGCAATCGCTACTACAGCGCTGCCCGCCAGTTGGCGGCCAAGCTCGGCGAAAAGGGCTACGCAATCATCACCGGCGGCGGACCGGGAATCATGGAGGCCGCCAACCGTGGCGCGCGCGACGCCGGCGCCCTTTCCATCGGCTGCAACATCGAGCTGCCCTTCGAGCAGGGGCTCAACGAGTACGTCGACCTGGGGATGGAGTTCCGCTACTTCTTCGCGCGCAAGACGATGTTCGTGAAGTACGCCAACGGTTTCGTCATCTTCCCCGGTGGCTTCGGGACCCTGGACGAGCTGTTCGAGTCGCTCACCCTCATCCAGACCGGCAAGGTCGAGCACTTCCCGGTGGTGCTGTACGGCAAGGACTACTGGAGCGGGCTCCTGGACTGGATCCGCGCCAAGCCGCTCTACGAGGCCAAGGTGTCGCCCGAGGACCTGCGCCTGCTCACCCTGACCGATGACGTGGAGGAGGCCTGCGAGGCGATCACGCGCCAGCGCCGGTCGTCGGAACAGGAGTCGAAGGAGGCGGCGTCCCGAGCAGCGACAAAGGATGCCCAGCAGGCCGCCGAGCGCGGGAAGGGAACGAACCGCAGCGACCCCTGATCAGTCCAGCGCCGGATCATTCCCAGGCGTTCAGCGCCGCTCGGGGTGAACGCGTGGCGGGCCCGACCGGATTCGAACCGGCGATCTCCAGCGTGACAGGCTGGCATGTTTGGCCACTACACCACGGGCCCGCGGGAGTGACGGTGGCGGAGTATAGCAGAGGCTCCCGGGACCTTCAGTCCGCCGGCCCGGTGCCTCGCAGCACGTCGGACAGGACCAGCGCAAAGGCTCCTAGCCCGATTGCGGCGCTCGCGGAGGCCCCCGCGTAGGCGCCGCCGCTCGCCGGATCCGCGGCCATCGAGGCGAGCGCCGCGGCCAGCGAGCCGAGCAGTGCGGCGAGGATGGCGCCGACCACAACGGCCGCCAGCGGCCGCGCCCACGTGACCCTGGCACGCAACGCCTCCACGACCCCCACGAGGCCCGCCCCGGCGCCGATGAAGGCGAAGCCGAGGGCGGAGGTCGCACCGCCGACCGCGGCCGCATCGGTCACGATCCCGGTGCCGCGCAGCTGGTCGAGGATCCACCCCGGGGCTGCGGTGCCGAGCAGCACAGCGCCCGTGCCGAGCGCGACCGCCACGCCGGCGGCGACCAGGAGGATGACGAGCGATCGTCGCCGAACGCCTCGACGCGGCATGGGGTGACCCGTGTCGCTTAGGCGGCCGACTCGGGGCGCGGGGTGCGGAGCAGGAGCACGCTCGACGCGCCGAACATCACCGCGCCAACCAGGAGCGCGATCGCCAGCAGCCGATCGCCGCCGCCGACCGTCATGACAAGGATGATCGCCAGCACCATGAGGGCCGCCGTCAGGGCGGCGAGCGCCGCGGCGCTGCGTCGTGAGCCGCGGATGTCGAGGAAGACCGCGGCGGCGGCCGCGATGAGGCCCATCGCCAGCAGCAGCATTCCCGCCCCGCCGATGATCTGGCCGGTCCCCAGCTGACCGACGTTCGGTGGAGTGGAGGCGGCATAGCGCGTCCCGATGGTGACGCCGGCCACGACCATCGAGGCGGCCGTGATGAGCAGCGCCACCCCGCCGATGCCGATCACCAGGGTGGCGACGCTGGCCCGCTCGCCGAGGTGCTCGGGGGCCAGCGTGTGCGAACGGTGCCGTGTCGCAACCGACCGCGAGGCGGAGCGAATGACGCGCGGGGCAGGCTTGGCTGCCTTCTTGGTCGTGACCATTGAGCGCGGATTGTAGCCGTATACTCGCCGCGCATGCCCTGGGAGCCGCCGGTCACCCAACGCGAGAGTCGCCGCGCCCGCATCGGTCAGTGGGTGACCTTTGCGCTCGCGGTGCTCCTGGTCGCGCTCCTTGCCTACCTCGGCTATGTGGGGTATGTCGGGTCCGAGCGGCTCACTGCCGCCCCCACCCCGTCCTCCGCGTGCGGCACCCCACTGGACCTCGGCATCGCCTACGAGGCGATCGGCTATCCGCAGGCGGCCGACGAGCAGCTGGCGGTCTACCCGGACCATGCTGCGTGCCCGGAGCAGGGCCCCGCGGCTGACGACACGCTGCGCACCACCGACGGCGTGCGCCTGGCGGGTTGGTACGTACCGGCGGAGAACGGCATCGGTCCGACCGGGCCAACGGTCGTGCTGGTCCACGGCTGGGGCAGCAACAAGAGCGAGTTGCTCGACCAAGTGGCGCTCCTTGCGCCCAGCTACAACGTTGTCGCATTCGACCTGCGCCACCACGGGCAGAGCTCATCGGACCGGCCGACCACGCAGGGCCTCACCGAGCAGCGCGACCTGGACACGGTGCTGAACTGGCTGGCGGCCCATAAGGGCCCGACGCGGATCGCGCTGCTGGGGATTTCCATGGGCGGCGCCACCGCGACCGGCATGGCGGGCACGGACGAGCGCGTCAATGCGCTCATCCTCGACTCGACCCACGCCACCCTGCAGGCCGCCGTGCAGGCGCGCCTCGACCAGGCGGGCTACCCGCTGTCGCTTCCGGGGTCGTGGGGGATCCTCATGGGCGGCCTGCTGCGCACCGGGCTCGACATGACGAGCGCCGATCCCGACCGGGCCATCACGCGCCTCGGGGACCGTCCGGTCCTCGTCCTCGTGGGGGGCGCGGATGACTCGATCGGCGACGATCCGGGGGGCCGGCTCAAAGCCGCGGGCGAGAAGGCCGGCGTGTCGGTGACCGTCGAGACCTGCCCCGCGGCCGGGCATGCCGAGCTCCTCCAGACGTGCCCTGATGACTACCGCGCCTGGGTGCTAGGCTTCCTGGACTCCGCGCTCGGGGGATAGAGCGCCGGACATCCGCCCAGCACCGACCGATGGCACTGCGCTCGCGCCCACGACGGCCCATCGGTCCACCGCAGGAGTCCGCATGACCGACATTCATACCGATGCTGACGCGCGCTTCGAGCGCACCGTCGAGCGTTGGTTCCGTGACCGCCTGGCCCTCGAGCCTGTCTTCGCCACCTACCTCGGCATCCACGACCACGACGATCGGCTTCCCTCCGGCTCACGCGAGCACGTCGAGGAGCTCGTCGCCTATCACCGCAACGCGATCGCCGAGATGGAGCGCTTCGACGCCTCGAGCCTGTCGGCCGACCACGCGCTGGATCGCGACCTCGCCATCCATCAGTCGCGGCTCGCCCTTCACGAGCTGACCGAGCGGCGCACCTGGCAGGGACGCTCCGGCGCTGCCGAGGAGATCGGCGAGGCGCTCTTCCCGCTCTTCACGCGCGACTTCGCGCCATTCCCCCAACGGCTGGCCTCGATCGCGTCCCGCCTCGAGGCGGCCCCCCAGCTGATCGCCGAGTCAGAGGCGCGGGTAACCGATCCGGTCGCCCTGTGGGCCGAGATCGACATCGAGAGCTGCGAGGCACTGCCTGGCTTCCTCGACACGATCGTGTCGGCTGCGGCATCGGACGGTGGCGACCCGGCCATGACTGATCGGCTGCGGAACGCTGCGGCGGCCACCGCGAGCGCGCTCGAATCGCACGCCGCCTGGCTGCGTGACCACGCCCTGCCGCTCGCGACCGCCGCGTGGGTCGCCGGGCGCGAGCAGTTCGAGGAGATCGTCCGGCTGCGCGAACTCGAGGCCACCGGCGACGAGATCCTGGACG
This sequence comes from uncultured Chloroflexia bacterium, assembly GCA_963781555.1. Lineage (GTDB taxonomy): Bacteria > Chloroflexota > Limnocylindria > QHBO01 > QHBO01 > JAICQM01. Next base: position 296,756 of record CAWAGB010000008.1, read on the forward strand.
TCGGCGAGCGGATGCTGGCCGACAGCATCGCCGCGCGCGACGCCGTCGCGGCCGAGATCGATCCGAGCGTCTCGCTGGCCGAGGTCGCGGACATCGTCAAAGACGACCACGCAGCCACCTTCGTGGAGGCGCTCGACCAGTATCGGTCGACCATGGATGCCGCTCGCGCCTTCGTGATCGAGCGCGATCTGGCCACGGTTCCGGACGAGGATCACCTGAACGTCGTCGAAACGCCGTCGTTCATCCGGCACCTGATCCCGTTCGCTGCCTACTACGAGCCGGCCAAGTTCGACCGGGTCCCCACGGGCACATACATCGTCACCCCGCCCTCGACGCCCGAGATGATGCGCGAGCACAGCCGCAGCGGCATCAGCAACACGAGCGTTCACGAGGCGTACCCGGGACACCATCTGCAGCTCTCTGCCGCGGTGACCAACCCGAGCCTGGTGCGCCTCTTCTCCGGCGCACCCGAGTTCGCGGAGGGCTGGGCGTTCTACTGCGAGCGGATGATGAAGGAGCAGGGCTTCGACGACACACCCGCCGGCTGGTACGTCGTGCATACCGATGCGATCTGGCGCGCCTGCCGGATCCTGCTCGACATCCGCCTCCACCGCGGCGAGATCGGCTTCGACGACGCAGTCGACTTCCTTCAGTCGCGGACCGGCTTCGAACGGCCCGCCGCGCTGGCCGAGGTCAAGCGGTACACGTCGACGCCGACGTATCAGCTCTCGTACCTGTACGGGCGGCACATGATCGAGCGCCTGCGCGATGACGTGCAGCGCAGCGGGAACGGGGCGTTCACGCTCAAGGGCTTCCACGACACGCTGCTCTACGGCGGCACCATGCCGGTCAGCTACGCGCGCCGCCTCTTCCCCGGAGCCGCGCGGTGAGCCTTCGCTGGATCGCGGCGCTCAGCGTGGTCGTCGTGCTGGCGGCGTGTGGGGCCGAGCCGACCCCCAGTCGTCCCGGCTGCCCGACGTCCGCGCCGACCGAGGCTGAGGCGGAACGGGTGCTGGCGGATGCCGGCACCGCCACGGTGCGTACCAACAAGGGCGAGTTCGTGATCACCCTCGACGCATCGACCGCCCCGATCGCCACCGCGAGCTTCGTGTTGCTTGCGCGCTGCGGGTTCTACGACCAGATCAGCTTCCACCGCGTGCTGGCAGGTTTCGTCATCCAGGCCGGCGACCCGCAGACACGCAGCAACCGCGACGATTTCGGAGGTCTCGGGTCGGGTGGGCCGGGCTATCGGTACACCGTCGAGTTCCCATCCGCGAGCCAGCCGTACGTGCCCTACACGGTCGCCATGGCGAACGGCATCGACTACGACGGCGCGGGCCAGATCACCGGGGGGCAGGACACGAACGGCAGCCAGTTCTTCATCGCGCTCTCCGAGCTGCCGCTCCCGCCGTACTACTCGGTCTTCGGGACCGTGACATCGGGGACCGATGTCGTGGATGCCATCGCCGCCCTCCCGGTGAATGACCCTCGTGTCGGCGTGCCACTCGATCCGGCCATCATCGAGGGCATTTCGATCTCACCGGCAGCCGCCGAGGGCAGCCCGACGCCCTCCTCGTAAAGGAATCTTCACGCTGGCAACCATTGACCCCAAGTGAACGGATGGTCTATCCTCGGGATGCTGTTCGCACAGCGATTCACAACTGGTCGCAAGGCCATGGGTAGGTTTGGGTAAGGGTAGTGCGGGAAACCGTGCGTGAAAGATGCCCTTGCGATTAGCGAATCCGGCAGCAAATGAAGGCCCCCGCTTCGGCGGGGGCCTTCGTCTTTCCGGTCGGTTGGTGATCGGCGTCCGCTGGAGTACGATGGGTGGACGTGGCGCTGGTAGCTCAGCGGATAGAGCGTCGGCCTCCGGAGCCGAAGGTCGCAGGTTCGAATCCTGTCCGGCGCGCCACTCCCTTCCGGAACCTGCCGCACCACCGGCGGAATCGGGCATCATCGGTCCATGCAGGACGGACCACCCATGCTCCGCCGCCGGGACCGAGCGGCCCGCGAGGCCGCCGAGGCGGGCCTCGCCCCGATCGCCAGCCGCTCCCGTGAGTCGCGTGGGCGCGTCCGCGACGAGGTGCCGGATCCGTTCCGCACCGCCTTCGAGCGCGATCGCGACCGGATCATTCACGCCAAGGCGTTCCGCCGGCTGAAGCACAAGACGCAGGTCTTCCTCAACCCGGAGGGCGACCACTTCGTCACCCGCCTCACGCCACACCCTGCATGTCGCGCAGATCGCGCGCGCCCTGGCGGCCGCGTTGGGCCTCAACGAGCCGCTGGCCGAGGCGATTGCGCTTGGCCACGACGTGGGCCACACGCCCTTCGGCCACACCGGCGAGGAGGCGCTCGATCCGTACTTCGCGCCGGAGGGCTGGCACCACGCGGCGCAGAGTGTCCGCACCTTCGAGGTGCTCGAGGACCTCAACCTGACCTGGGAGGTGCGCGACGGCATCCGCGCCCATTCGTGGAAGATCAAGCCACCGCCGGCAACGCCGGAGGCCCTCACCGTCCGCTTCGCCGATCGCATCGCCTACCTGTCGCACGATGCGCTCGACGCTCTGCGTGCCCGGGTGCTGATCCCCGAGGAGCTGCCAGCCACCGTGGTCGAGCGCTTCGGTGCGCCGGGACGGGCCTGGATCGGCCGCATGATCGAGGCGGTGATCGACCATTCGCTGGCGGTGGGGAGGGTGGAGATGGACGCGCCGACGCTGGCGGTCATGAATGAGCTGCGCGACTTCATGTTCGACCGGGTCTACCAGGCACCTCGGCAGCGGGCGCAGCAGGAGCACGCGGTCCGGGTCCTGCGCGACCTCGTGGACTGGCATCTCGACCATCCGGACGAGCTGCCGGACTCCTTCCGCCAGACCGATGCCACCCGGATCGTGCAGGTCACCGACTACGTGGCCGGCATGACCGATCGGTTCGCGCTGCGCCTGCACGACGAGCTGATCGGTGGACCGGGCTCCGCCCTGGTTGGTGCCCCCGACTGACGGGTCAGGAACGGAAGAGGCGCAGCGCGCCGGGGTCGACACGGAACGTCACGGGCGTCACACCCACCGATCGGCCGTCCACGTGCACCGGATGCTGGCGGCGCTGACCCTCCACGCTCACCTCGCGCGCCCGGCGGATGACCACCCGCGGCTCGCGCACCTCGCGGTGCCGCGCCACGCGGATGAAGTGGACCAGCACGTCGAGGCGGGTCATGCCCGCGAAGATCGCCACGTCGAACAGGCCGTCCTGCGGATCGGCATCGGGGGTCAGCGCGAAGCCGAACCCGTGGTACGGGCCATTGCTGATGGTCACCGCCGGCGACCCGGTCCGGTAGCGATCGCCGTCGAGCGAGATGCGCATCGGGCTGCGGCGGCGGCGCAGGGCGCGCCAGGCGCGCAGGACCATGGCGATGGCGTGGGTCCGCTCGCCCTCCTCGACCGCTCCGAACCCGTCCGCGTCCAGCCCCACCCCGGCCGCCTCGAAGAACCGCTCCTCACCGCCCGCGATGAGTGCCACCCCGGCGTCGATAGCGACGCTCGCGCCGGAGCCGATCGCGTCGAGCGCCGGGTCGAGCTCGAGCGGCACGCCGGATCCGCGGGCCACGTTGTTGAAGCTTCCGCGTGCGAGGATCCCCAGGGTTGCCTCCGAGTCACACAGCGCGGCGGCCACCGCTCCCACCGTGCCGTCGCCGCCGGCGATCACGACGTCCATGCCGCGGCCGGCGGCATCAGTCGCCAGGGCGGGCGCGTCGTCGTCCTCGGACAGCTCGTGCAGGGTGACGTCCAGGCCGCGCTCGCGCAGCGCCGCCGCGAGCGCATCGGGCTCGAGCTCGGTGGCGTCATCGGACAGGTCCGGGCCGGACCCGAGCTTGCCCCCGGCGGCGGGATTGACGATCAGGAAGATAGGCCGCCGGACGGTCACCCTCCGGCGCTCGGCGGGGCTCCGCGGCTCGCCGCCGCGTGGTAGCTCTGGAACGTCCCGTCGCCGCACTCGACAGCCAGCTGCGCGGGCAGGTCATTGGTGCCACGAGCCACCGGGGCGCTGCCCGCGGGGCCGTAGACGCGGCGGCTGGTCATACCGATGAGCGTCGTGCCGATCTCGACCGGCGCCTCCGGGCTTGTCCCGATGCGCGGGGCAGCGGTCGCGGCACGGTCCGGCTCCCATACCTGGTCCTGCCAGACGAGGCGCGCAGGGCAGCCCGCCCGGGAGGTCGCCATGTTCAGCCCCAGCACCCCGATGCCGATGAACAGGACGATCCCGACGCCGAGACAGCCGAACGCGCGCCAGTTCACCCGCGGTGGATCTCGAAGCCGGAGTGCTCGCCGCTCGCCGGGCTTCGGACGGCCTCCACGTCCTCGACCCGTGCTCCGTCGGGACCACGCCGCAGCTGGCGCTCCAGCACGTCGAGCCGCTCCTCCGGTCCCTCGGCCACAACGCGTACGGCGCGCTCGTCGTCCTCGTTCATCACCCAGCCGCTGAGGCCCAGCTCCTCGGCCCGCCGGCGCACCCACCAGCGGAAGCCCACGCCCTGCACGCGTCCGCGGACACGCGCTTCCAGGCGCAGCGCGCCCATCACCGTCCCACCGTCGGCCACGCCAACATCGCGACCGACATGGCGAGGCGCGGCGCCGCGTTGACCGCGATCCCGTCGCGGATGCGCTCCAGGTCGCGCACGGCCTGCGCCGCCTCTCCGATCGAGATGGCACGCCCGGCGGCCTCTGTTCCATCGACCAGCTCGGTGGAGGGTGCCAGGTGGGCACGACCGGCTGCCACCATGGCCAGGTCGCGGGCCAGTGAGATCCACGCGTCGAGGACGAGAAGGGCGCCGGCGCGCAGCTGGCCGGTCGCAGGCGCCGCCCGAACAGACGCGTCCTCGTCGGACACCTGGGGCTCCTCGCCGACATCCTCCACCAGCCGGATCGCCTCCGCCACAAGGTCCCGGCCAGCTGCGATGCGATCCGCGCGGCCCAGGGGCAGGAGGGCCAGCAGCTCGCCCTGGACGCGCCGACGCCATTCGAGCTGCTGCGAGTTTCGGGCGAAGCCGATGGCCGCGCCGGCCATGCCATCGGCGATGCGGGCGATCGACAGTGCCTGGTCATCGGTCAGGTGCTCGCGCTCCACGAGCCAGGCCACCAGTTCGTCACGCGGCACCGGTCCGAGGCGGAGGGACTGCGCCCGCGACCGGATGGTCGGCAGGACGCGTCCCGGCTCTTCGGCCGTGAGCACGAACACCTGGCGCGGGTTCGGTTCTTCCAGCGCCTTGAGCAGCACGTTCTGGGCCTGCTCGCTGGCATCGTCGACGCCCTCGATCAGGATGACCCGCTGGCCGGCGACGATCGGTGCACCCGCGGCCTCCATCAGCCAACGGCGCGCTGCGGCGACGATGCTCTCCCCACCGGACCGGGCGCCTCGCCAGAGGGCCGTGGAGCCGATCACCAGGTCCGGGTGCGCCCGACCGCGCCCATCGCTGCACCCGCGGCACGCGTTGCACGGCCGCCGCTCCAGATCGGCGTCCGCGCACAGCAGCATCGCCAGCAGATCGTCGATGAACGACGCGCCACCCGCAGCGCGCGGTCCGTGGACCAGCAGCGTGCGTCCCAGCCGCCCGCGGCGCGACGCCCCGCTCGCGATGCCGCGTGCGGTGGCATGGCCGAGGCCCTGGAAACCAGGCATGGTGCTCGTTCGCATCGGTCGAGTATAGGAGCGTGCGCCGCTCCGCCCGCTAAGCCACGGCTAAGGGCGCGGCGTAGCCCGCCTGAGATGCTGCGCGCGCCGCGCTCCGCGGTACGCCACGGGCACAGGCGCTGGCGGCCGGCCGGCAACCGGTTTCGCCCTCGACCGACGGCCGCGGAGCGTGGCGGTCCGAACCGCCCGCATACAGACGAGTGGCATACTTCGTGCACCGCCAGTAGTCGAGGCAATAGGAGGTTCCATGCGCATCGGCAGCCGGCCGGCCAACACGGCCGACGATATCTCGACGAACGTCAAGACGTTCATCGACAAGGTCCTCGAGGCGGACATCACCGACACCGTCGCTCAGCGGAGCCGCGAGATCGCGGCAGCCGTGGGCGACGCCACCGAGTCGGCGATGGATCGCGCGAGCGATACGTGGCGCGAGACCGCGCCCGTCCGCCGTGAGGCAATCAAGAACATGCAGCGCGCCAGCCGCGACGCTGGCAAGTGGGGCAACCGCGCGTGGCGCAAGGATCTCCAGCCCCGCGTCCGCGACCTGTGGAAGCGTCGCGCCGTCGCGCTGGGCGCTGCGGGGGCCGCCATTCCAGCGGGCCGCGAGCTCGCCGAATCCGCGGCCGAGCGGCTGGGGCTCAAGCAGCGCGAGGAGCGTCATTGGGGCGCCTTCTTCCTCGGTCTGCTGCTGGGCGCGGCGGCTGGCGTGATCGCCGCCCTGCTGACTGCGCCCAAGCGCGGCAGCGAGCTCCGCGAGGAGCTCGTCGAGCGGGCCCAGGATGCCGCCGGCGCGGTCACCGAGAAGGCACAGGCGGTGGCCGAGTCGGCCGGCGAGTGGGTGCCGCTCTTTCAGCGTGACGGAGCGGAGACGGCCGACGCCGCCCCGGGTACCGATGGGCTGGGCGGAACGTCCGACGCCTGGCCGGCCTCCGATGCGGGTCCAGAGGCGGGGATCGGTGATATCGACGTGGCCGCTGACACCTACGACAACGGGACCGATGCCGCTGCCGAGGTCGCCAGCGACGTCGGAGAGGCCAGCGACGAGATGACGGACGCCGTGGCCCAGGAGGTCGACGAGCGCGAGGGTCTCTGACCGAGCCCCCGCATGACGAGAACGAACGGGCCGGCCCAACTGGGCCGGCCCGTTCTGGCTACCCGGCGGCGCTGAGCGGTCAGCGGGTGCTGGTGCGTCCCGAGCGGAAGCGCTGCCAGATCCCCTGCTCGCTGGCGGCGCCCTCACCGGACGGAGCGTCGCCGCTCCCGTCGGCCTTGCGGGCACGGCTGCGGGTGGTGCGCTTCGGCTTCTCCTCGGCATCCGCCGCGGGGGCGGCGGCCGCTCCCTCAGCATCGGCCTTGCGGGCACGGCTGCGGGTGGTGCGCTTCGGCTTCTCCTCGGCATCCGCCGCGGGGGCGGCGGCCGCTCCCTCAGCATCGGCCTTGCGGGCACGGCTGCGGGTGGTGCGCTTCGGCTTCTCCTCGGCATCCGCCGCGGGGGCGGCGGCCGCTCCCTCAGCATCGGCCTTGCGGGCACGGCTGCGGGTGGTGCGCTTCGGCTTCTCCTCGGCATCCGCCGCGGGGGCGGCGGCCTGGACCTCGATGCCCAGCTCGGCGAGGGTGTCGGCGTCGACCTCCTCGAACCCGATCTCGGCCTCGGGATCGCCCAGTCCGTCGGCCGGCGTGGCGCCGGTCACCTGTGACAGGTCGTCCAGCTCCTCCCAGCCGATCTCCGTGTCGGGATCGCCGGTGGCCAGCGTCTCGGCGTCGCCGAAGCCCGGCTCCTCGCGACGACGGCCGCGGCCACGGCCGCCACGGCGGCGTCGCCGCCGCTTGCCGAGCTCGTCGGTGTCAGCGTCGAGTGTCGTGGGGGCCGAACGGGGCGCAGCGTCGGGCGTGGCGCCCTCGGCGGTCGGCAGTGCCGCAGCGGCGGCTGCCGGTCGTGAACGCCCGCGTCCGCGCGCGGCAGGGGCGTCGCCGCCCCCACCGCCACGCAGGGCGGAGAGTGCCGCGGCGGCGACGGATCGCGATGCCTCGCGGAAGCCGAACTCGGGGTTGACCTCCTTGGCCGGCATCTCCGGTGCGGCCATGCCCGGAACCTTCATTCCCTTGCCGCGCTCGATGGAGGCGACCTTCATGATGTCCATGAACTCGTCGGCCACGGCCATCAGGTCGCTCGAGGTGTTCGGCCGGAAGCTGATCACCTCGCAGCGCACGCCCTTGTCCTGGAGTGCGCGGATGGCGGAGGCGAAGTCCCCGTCGCCGGAGACGATGACGGCGATGTCCATCCGGTCGCCGAGGCGGAAGAGGTCGACGACGAGCTCGATATCGAGGTTCGCCTTGACGCGTCCATCACCGAACTTGCGGATGTCCTTGCTGACGACCTTGTAGCCGTTCTTGGTGAGGAAATCCAGGAACTTCCTCTGGTTCTCGTTCTCCGGGTCGAGCCCGGAATAGGCGTACGCGCGGATGAGGTCGCGTCCCTTGGTGGCGTGCTTCAGCAGGGCGACGTAATCGACGTCGACATCCTGCCCGCGCGCTGCGTAGTACATGTTGGCGACGTCAACGAACATCGCCACGTTCTTGCTCACGGTCGAGCTGTTCTCCTGTTGGTGTAAATGGTCGGTGCGCCCGCATGGCATCCCGGCTCCGGCGCGCCTCCGGTGCTATCCGGCGGCGCGGCTCATGAGCGTCCCCTGGCCGGCGAAGCCTGCCGCATTCAGCAGCGGCGCCTCTGCGCTGGCAAGGGGGTCGGTGACCTCCACGCGCGTGCATCCTTTGTTACGCGCCGACGAGACGAGGTGCTCGATGATCGAGCGACCAACCCTGGTGCGGAGCGTGGTGTCAGGCTCGTCGTCGCGTGCAGCGTCCGCCTCCGTCATCAGGCCCAGCTCATCGATACATCCGATGAATGGACCCGAACGCACCGAGGGTCGCATGGAGAGGACGCCGACGCCGACGATGCGGTGCTCGATCTCGGCAACCACGACCGTGGCGGCGGGGACGTAGAGCAGGCTCCGCAGCAGATCGACGTCATCGCGGCCACCGGCCGACGTACCGGCGGTGCGTGCAAGCACGCGAGCCGCGGTGTCGATATCGGTCAGGCGGGCGCTGCGGACGTGGAACTCCAGTGAAATGGGCCCTCGGGACGGGACGGCAGCGCGCATGGCGGCTGCGTGACTCCCGCACAGAGGATACCAGACGGCCGCCGCGTACCCCGCGGGGCATGTGAACCGTTGCCCGTGGTCGCAGGTAGTCACCAGAACAGCGCGCAGACCCTTGCACCCCACCGGAGGGCACCGCTATGATGCGCGCCACTCTTCACGAGGTGCGCATGCTCGCGCCGTTCCGAGCAACTGGAGGAAGGACTCAATGAAATTCTACCGATGGACCGCGATGCTCGCGGTCATGCTGCTGGCGCTGGCCGCGTGTTCGAACACCGGCTCGTCGTCGCCGAGCAGCTCGGCTGGCGGGTCGGCCAGCCAGGGGAGCGGCGAGGATCCCACCGCCGTTTGTGAGGCCGACGAGTTCGGCTGCGTCGAGATCGCCGAGGGCGATCCGCTCGAGATCGGCACCGCGCTGGTGATCACCGGCGAGAACGAGTCGCTGGGTCTCGACAGCCAGTACGGCGCAGAGGTCGCGCGCACCATGCGTGACACGATTGCCGGCCACGAGGTGGAGTTCAACCACCAGGACGACGGCTGCTCGACCGAGGGTGGCACCGCCGCCGCCAACGCGCTCGCCTCCGAGGAGACGATCGTCGCGGTCATCGGCACCAGCTGCTCGAGCGCCGGCATCGCCGCGTCCGAGATCCTGAGTGGCGAGGGCATCATGCTCGTCAGCCCCTCCAACACGGCCCCGTCGCTCACCCTCCCGGAGAGCCACCAGCCGTTCTACGCCCGCACCGCCCACAACGACAAGATCCAGGGTGCGGCCATGGCCCAGTTCGTCTGCGAGGAGCTGCAGCTTTCGACTGCCGCCACCATCGATGACGGCAGCGCCTATGCCGACCAGCTCGCGGCGGTCTTCGCCGAAGAGTTCCAGAGCCAGTGCGACGGCACCATCACGAGCGAAGAGGCGGTCACCGTCGGCCAGTCCGACATGGGCCCCGTGCTCGAGAGCATCGGTACCGATTCGCCCGAGTTCCTGTACTTCCCGGTCTTCGTGGCTGAGGGCGCTCTGATCGCCCAGGGCGCGAAGGAGGCCACCGGTCTCGAGAACACCGTCCTCGGCGCTGCCGACGGCGTCTTCTCGCCCGACTTCCTCGCTGCTGCCGGCGATGCCGCGACCGAGGGGATGTACCTCTCCGGCCCGGACCTGGCCTTCAGTGGTGACTTCTACGAGAGCGAGTTCCTGCCGGCGTACCGCGAGGTCTCCGGCGAGGACGAGCCGATCAGCGTCTTCCACGCTCACGCGTTCGACGCCTACAACATGCTCGCCGACGCCATCGAGGCTGTCGCCATCACCGGTGATGACGGCACGACCTACATCCCGCGCACCGCACTCAAGGATGCGTTCTTCGCAACCACGGACTACGCGGGAATCACGGGCAACCTGACCTGTGACGAGAATGGCGACTGCGCTGACGCGAAGATCAGTGTCAGCCAGGTCGTCGACGGCGCCTTCGAGCGGATCTGGCCCTAGGCCCTAGCCGCTGGGCCCACCGCGGCCCTGCCAACTGACGCTCGGGTGAGCCGGTACTCCCGGCTCACCCGAGCGGCATCCCTCATCCCCGGCCCCAGGAGACCTGATGGCACCGGCTGGATCGACGCCCCGGCGCTTCAATCTGGTAACCGTCTTTCTCCGGCTGCTTGGTGGCGGCCTCATCGCGATCGCCCTGGTCGGGGCATTCCTGACCCTCAGCAAGGGTCGCTACAGCATCGAGAACTGGGAGACGTTCATCGTCTCCGGGATCGCCTTGGGCTCCGTGTACGCCCTCATCGCCCTTGGGTATACGCTCGTCTACGGGATCCTCTTCATGATCAACTTCGCCCACGGCGAAGTGTTCATGTTCGGCACCTTCACCGCCCTCTTCGCCGCCCGCTTCTTGGCGGATGCCGGCTTCATCGATGCTCAGCCGGTGCTCGCGTTCGTGGTCGTGGTGGCCGTCGCCATGGTCATCTCGATGGCCATCGCCGTCTCGCTCGAGCGGATCGCCTACCGGCCATTGCGCAACGCCCCGCGGCTCGTCCCGCTGATCACGGCTATTGGCGCGTCGCTCTTCCTCCAGTACACCGCGCGCGGCTTCTACGGGTCGGGCGTCAACGCCTACCCTGAGTTCCCGCCGCTGCAGGGCACCACCGACATCCTCGGGCTCAGCCTGCGCACGGACCAGCTGGTCGTGACCCTCGCGGCCGTGAGCCTGATGGTCGGCCTGTACCTGTTCGTGGAGCGCACCCGCACTGGCCGCGCGATGCGCGCCGTGTCGGAGGACAAGGACGTGGCGGCGATGATGGGCATCGACGTCAACCGGGTGATCATGATCACCTTCGCCATCGGTGGCCTGCTGGCCGGCGTGGCCGGCGTCCTGTACATCCAGCTCTTCAACCAGGTCGACTTCTTCATGGGCTTCCTGCCCGGCATCAAGGCGTTCACCGCCGCGGTGCTCGGCGGGATCGGGAACATCGTGGGCGCCATGCTCGGCGGGCTCGCCCTGGGCCTGCTCGAGGCGGTCGCCCCCTTCCTCTTCCTCGACGGCTTCGGGATTGCCTCACCGAACCAGCTCAAGGACGCGATCGCGTTCACCGTGCTGGTGCTCGTGCTCATCTTCCGGCCCTCCGGCTTCCTCGGGCGAAAGGAGAACGTCTAGACCGATGCCTCCGCTCGTTCGCCGCGGACTCCTGTTCGGCACCGTCGCCGGCCTGGCGGCGGTCCACCTCGGCCTGGTCGGCATGGTCGGCACATTCCAGGAGCGCGAGCTCCTGGACCTGTCGGTCGTGCTCGAGGACGGGGCGGTCGCCCTCGGCTGGCTCCTGCCGGCCCTCGCCATCCTGCTGGTCGGCAACCGGGCCGCCGCGCCCCGCGTGACCGACATCGGCGAGGCCTCCGTGAGCCAGCGCCTCATCGCCGGTGCGCTGGTGGGCGTCGTGGCGGGGTTGTTCATGGCGGCCCTGGCGCTCGTCTCGGACGCCGGGACCATCGGCTCGATGTTCGTGAACGCGCGCAACAAGCTGGCCGACATCCTGTGGCTCGGGCTGGACCCGGCGGTCGGCTCGATCATGCTGCTCGCCGTCGGGACGCTGCTGGGCCTGCTGGGAGCCCTGCTGACTGTTCTGCCGCGCTTCGCGGCCCGCGCGGCGGTGGCCGCCGGCCTGGTGGTCCTGCTGGTCGCGCTGCTGGAGCCGTTCCTCTCGGCCATCCTGCGCAACATCGGCCTCGCGGCGGTCGAGGACCTCGTCTACGAGCGGGCCGCGCTGCAGCTGCCGGCCGCCCTGGTGCTCGCCGCATTGACCGTCATGGCGGTGCGCGTTGCGCGCAGCGACGGACCCGCGCGCGCCCGGGTGAACGCCGTCACCGGCGGGGAGCGCGCGACGCTGGTGCGCTGGATCCTGCTCGGCTTGGCCATGGCGCTGCTGTTGATCCTGCCGATGATCGTCGGGCGCCGCCTCTCCGACGTCCTGACCCAGGTCGGCCTCTTCGTCTTGCTGGGCCTGGGCCTCAACATCGTCATCGGCTTCGCCGGCCTGCTCGACCTCGGCTACGTCGCGTTCTACGCGGTCGGTGCCTACACGGTCGGTGTCCTCACCTCGCCCGGCTCGCCGGCGTTCGCGCCGCAGATCCCGTTCTGGGCGTCACTGCCGTTCGTGGTCATGCTGGCCGTCACCATCGGCCTCATGATCGGCGCGCCGGTGCTGCGCCTGCGTGGCGACTACCTCGCCATCGTGACCCTCGGCTTCGGGGAGATCGCGCGGATCCTGGTTGGTTCGGCGTGGCTGCAGCCGTACCTCGGCGGCGCCCAGGGGATCACCGCCATCCCACCCGCCGCGCCGTTCAGCCGCGACCCCGAGTCGATCTACTACCCGATCCTTGCCTTCTGCGTCATCGCCGCGCTCACCGCCATCAGCCTCGCCAACTCGCGGGTCGGCCGGGCGTGGAACGCGATGCGCGAGGACGAGGGTGCCGCCGAGGCGTCCGGCATCAACACGGTGCGCTACAAGCTGCTGGCGTTTGCCATCGGCGCCGGTTTCGGCTGCCTCGCCGGCGCGTTCTTCAGCGCCAAGATCGGGACCATCTTCCCGGACAGCTTCAACATCCTGATCTCGATCAACACCCTGGCGCTCATCATCCTCGGCGGCATGGGCAACATCGCCGGCGTCATCGTCGGTGCGCTGGTGCTCGTGGGCCTGCCCGAGCTGCTGCGCGAGTTCGAGGCCTATCGGCTCCTCATCTACGGCGCCGTGCTGGTGGCCATGATGCTGCTCCGCCCCGAGGGCCTCCTCCCGTCGCGCCAGCGCCAGGCCGAGCTGCACGAGGACGCTGAGGAGGAGGAGGGCGAGGGCGAGGATCCGACCGCGCCGACCACCCTCATGCCGCGCGAAGCGAGTATCAACCCATGAGCGACCAGCCCGTGGCCGAGCAGACGATGGCGGCGCCAGCCGCCGACGCGCCGCCGGCGGACGAGGCGATCCTGCGCGCCGACAAGGTGACCATCCGCTTCGGCGGCCTGGTCGCCAACCGGGATGTCGACTTCAGCGTGCCGCGCGGCAGGATCGTGTCGCTGATCGGTCCCAACGGGGCCGGCAAGACGACGTTCTTCAATCAGCTCACCGGCCTCCTGTCGCCCACGAGCGGCAACATCACCTTCGAGGGTGAGTCGATCGTCGGACTGACGCCGCACGAGATCGTGGAGCGCGGCATCGGGCGCACGTTCCAGAACATCCGCCTCTTCGGTGCCATGACCGTCCTCGCCAACGTGATGGTCGGTCGCCACGTGCGCATGAGCGCACCCTGGTGGGGGTCGCTGCTGAAGCTGCCCGGGGTGCGAAGCGAGGAGGTCGCCACCCGACAGCGGGCACGCGAGCTGCTCGAACTGGTCGGCCTGCGGCGGCGGGTGGAGGAGCACTGGGCCAAGAACCTTCCGTACGGCGACCAGCGCCGCCTCGAGATCGCCCGGGCGCTCGCCTCCGACCCGAAGCTCCTCCTCCTCGACGAGCCCACCGCCGGGATGAACCCCGGCGAGACGGCGCAGATGACGCGGCTCATCAGCCGCCTGCGCGACGAGCTCAACCTGTCGATCCTGCTCATCGAGCACGACATGAAGGTCGTCATGGGGGTGAGCGAGCAGATCACCGTCCTCGACCACGGTGAGAAGATCGCCTACGGCACGCCGGAGGAGGTCCGCAGCAATCCCATGGTCATCGAGGCGTACCTGGGCAAGGGAGCGGCCAGCGCATGACCGATTCGACCGCGGCCGAGACACGCCCGACCGTCCTCGAGCTCAACGACGTTCATACCTTCTACGGCAACATCGAGGCGCTGAAGGGGATCAGCCTGGAGGTCGCGAAGGGCGAGATCGTGACCCTCATCGGTTCCAATGGCGCCGGCAAGACGACCACGCTGCGCACCATCAGCGGCACCCACCGTCCGCGGCAGGGAACGGTGCACCTCAACGGCCAGGAGATCCAGGGCCTGCCGGCGCACGAGCTGGTGACCCACGGTCTGGCCCACGCCCCCGAAGGCCGGCGCGTCTTCAGCCGGATGACCGTCTTCGAGAACCTTCAGATGGGGGCATTCAGCCGCCAGGGTCAGTCGATCGACAGCGACGTGGCTCGCGTGTACGACCTCTTCCCCCGGCTGCGTGAGCGACGGGCGCAGAAGGCAGGCACGCTCTCGGGCGGCGAGCAGCAGATGCTGGCCATCGGCCGCGCACTGATGGCGCGCCCCACCGTCCTGCTCCTCGACGAGCCGTCGATGGGCCTCTCGCCAATCCTGACCGAGCAGATCTTCACCATCATCACCGACATCAACGCCCAGGACACCACCGTCCTGCTGGTGGAGCAGAACGCCCTCATGGCGCTCAACGTCGCGCACCGCGGCTACGTGCTCCAGACCGGCAAGATCATCCTTGCCGACACGGCCGCCAACCTGGCCGCCAACGAGCAGGTCCGGCAGGCCTACCTCGGCGAGATCTGAGCCCGGTCACATGGCTCCCGAATCACGTCCTCCGCGGCCGCCCCGTGCGCCGCGTGACTACCGTCCCGACGTGCGGCCGCTGCTGCTGGTCGGGATCCTCCTGGTCGCCGTGGTGATCGGCTGGGTCATCCTGTCGCCCATGATCCTGCCCACTCGCTGAAGACCTCCCGTGACGCGTTCCACCCGCTGGCTGATCCTGGTCGCACTCGCTGCCGCCTGCCTGGTGGCGCTTTCCTTCGTCGACGGCTGGATCGTCCACGATCGTGAGCTGCGCGGGGAGGGCTACCGCCAGGTGCAGGTCCAGCTCGACGCGTGGCAGGCGCCCGCCTTCCCGGTCCTGGCGGCCGGCATCGTGGGCGCCGCCATTGGTGGTGCGGCCGCGCTCCTCGGCCTGTGGCGGTCCGGGCCACGTTGGCCACGCCTCGCGCTGGGCGGCGGGGTGGTGGCGCTGGCGGCGACCATTGCCGGCGCCGTGCCGGTCTCCTACGACGGGCGCATCTCAAGCGTCGATCTGAGCATCGGCTGGGTGAGCGGCGCGGGCCTCGTGCTGGGCGCGGTCATGGTCGCCGCGGCCGGGATGGCGGCGCGGCCGTCGCGCGCCGTGCTGCTGGGCATGATGCTTGCCGGTGTCGTGGCCCTGGTCGCCGCGGGGGGCGGGCGCTGGCTCACCCTCCAGCAGCGCGAGCAGGTCGGTCAGCACTGGAGCCAGGGCACGTACCTGCGGGCCGGTACCGACGGGCAGCCCGAGGCAACACTGAAGATCGGCGATGGCACCTTCCGCATCGACGACCGATGGAGCGGCCGCTGGGCGGGAACCGGCCTCACCGTCGAGATCGACGACGACCCGGCGTGCCCGGGCGTCCACGGCGCGTACCACGTCCACGACGAGGGGGCGAGCGGCGAGGATCTGCGCTTCGTGGCGCTCCTCGACCGTTGCGGCGACGGCGCCCGCCAGGACGAGCTCGAGGCTGGCACCTGGGTGCGCCAGCCGTAGCAGCCGCAGCCGCTCAGAGCGCGGGGCAGGGCACCTCGTCGGTCCACGCCGCCTCATCCGCGTACCGCGTCGTGAACCACTCGACGCGACAGGTCGATGCCAGGCCGAAGAGGCCGCGGTCGAGGCGCAGGCGCCCCAGATCTGAAAGCTCGAACGTGTTCGACGGTGCCCCACTGGCCACCGTCTCGACGCCCCATGCACGGCATTCACCCGCATCCATGCCCGTCGCGGCAGCACACTCGACGACCGCGCCGGCCGGGTCGTCGAGCCGGGCCTCGCTTGCGGGTCGTGTCGCCAGGTAGGCGAGACTGCCGCCGGCGAGCGCGACGACCACCGCCATGAGGACGACGAGCTTCACCAACGTTGATGGCTCCCGAAGCCCGTCCCGGCTCCATACAGGACGAGCACCACTCCCACGGCCGCGACCGCCAGCCCCGGCGACTGCTGTGGCAGCGGCAGGAAGCCGACGTGCCACAGCTCCCACCCTCGGAAGAGGAGCGCCGCGGCGGCGGCCAGGCCCAGCACCAGGTAGACCGGTGGCGCGTCCAGCACGAAGCCCCAACGCCCGCGCATGTAGCCGAGGTCGAGGAGCACGAGGCCCAGCACCGCGGCACCGTAGATGACGAGCCCCGGGCCCTCCAGGCCGATCCCCGACTGCGGCGGGATGTCGACCCCGCCGACGGATTCGCCACCGGCATGCCACCACGGCAGGAAGCCGGAGGCGATCATCGCCAGGCAGCCCAGCAGGATGAGGGCTCGGAACCGGCGGCCCGACCCGTCGCTCATGGCGTCGGCTACTCGCCGGGCTCGGCGGCCCCGTAGACCGACGGCTTGAGGACGCCGATGTAGGGCAGGTTGCGGTAGCGCTCGTCGTAGTCGAGGCCGTAGCCCACCACGAAGCGATCGGGGATGCTGAACCCGCGGTAGTCGATCTCCATGTCGACGAGGCGCCGCGCCGGCTTGTCGAGCAGGCAGGCAACCCTGAGCGAGGCGGGCGCCCGATCGCCGAGGTAGCGAAGCAGGTAGTTCAGCGTCAGTCCGGTGTCGATGATGTCCTCGACGACGAGCACGTGACGCCCTTCGATCGAGCCCTTCAGGTCCTTCAGGATGCGCACCTGGCCGCTCGTCTCGGTCCCCGAGCCGTAGGAGCTCACCTCCATGAGGTCCACAGCCAGCGGGATGTCCATCTCTCGCACCAGGTCTGCCAGGAAGACGACTGAGCCCTTCAGCACGCCGATCAGGATCGGGTCGCGGTCGGCATAGTCGACGGCGAGCTGGCGGCCAAGCTCGGCGACCCGGTCACGCAGCTCGGTCGCCGTGAGGAGGATCTCGCTGACGTCCTGGTGCATGGCGCTGCGGGTCTCGGCCGTCACGCGGCTCCCTCCGCGGCGGACGCCGGCTCGCCATGGAGGGTCCGCGCGCCGTTCGGAGCGCCGTTGGCGACCGCGATTTCGGAGAGGAACGTCAGCCGCCCGTACTTCACCATCAGCGCGCGGAAGTCACGGGCGTAGAACAGCTTCACGCGGACCTCCGGGTACAGCTGCCGCATCCAGCGCAGCTTGCGGTTCTTCTTGCGGACCAGCGACTGCTTGAGCGTCGTCAGCTCCACGTAGGTGTCGATATCGGGCAGGTAGAAGTCCGGCGCGAAGCACTCGGCGACGACGCCGTCGGGGGTCCAGGAGATGGGGAAGACGTCGGGTTCGTACTGCCATGCGACCCCGTAGTAGTCGAGGATCCGGGCCAGCTCCGCCTCGCTCGCGTGCGCGAACCGGGGAGGCTGGGCGGGGGTCAGCTGCGCGGCCACCGCACCTCGATCGTACGCGCTGACGGCAGTTCCGGGGTCATCGACAGCGAGTATAGCCGGGTGGAGTTATCCACAATCCGATAGATGCACCGAACGATTGTGGAACAATCCCCTTGTTCTCCACCGCCGTGCCGGGGTACGGTCCAGCTCCTGCTTCTGGATGGCCGCCCAGTACGGTAACCAGGGCCGATGCGGGACCGATGCGAAAGCCGGTCACACACCCCGCTCGCCCCCGGGGAAGACCGAACCGCGACCAGCCCGGAGCATTTTCATTTGTTGACCGATGCGGGGCGCGCCACGATGGCCGCCCTCGACCGCCTCCTCGCGGAGGAGCCCGATCTTGAGCGCCGCCTGCCACCCGGCTGGCGGGATGCCACGGCCCGCTTCGTCGATCTGCTGCTCGAGGCGAACCGCCGCGTCAACCTCACCCGCGTCATCGAGCCGGGCGCCATCGCCCGCGACCATCTGCTCGATGCGCTCATGGCGCTGCCGCTCCTCGAGGCCTCAGGCGCCCAACGGATCATCGACCTCGGGTCCGGCGGCGGTGTGCCCGCCATACCGCTGGCGCTCGCCCGCCCCGACGTGGCATGGACCCTCGTCGACTCGGTGGCCAAGAAGGCGAAGGAGCTGCGCGGATTCGCCGTGGACCTTGGCCTGCGTCAGGTCACGGTCGTCGCCGAGCGCCTCGAGACCCTCGGGCGCGCTCCGGCACACCGCGCCATGCACGACATGGCAACGGCGCGAGCCTGCGCGCCGCTGCCGGTGCTCGCCGAGCTCGCGCTCCCGCTCCTTCGCGACGGCGGAGTGCTCATCGCCTGGAAGGGACCCATGACGCCCCAGGATGTCGAGCTTCGTCGCGGTGCGGCTGCCATCGCGCTCCTCGGCGGTGCCCCACCCGAGGTGGCACCGACCGGCATCGCGGCGCTCGGTGGGCGAACGCTGGTGCGCGTCACCAAGGCAGTTGCAACCGACGACCGATACCCGCGGCGGCCTGGCGTGCCCGCGCGCCAGCCGCTGGGCTGAGCCTGGGGGTGGGCAAGCCGCCTGGCACATGGTGCTCTGCGCCGGCGGAGCATCGGTATACTCGGCGGACCCATGCGCCTTGCCGTGCTCTCGGATATCCATGCCAATCTGGTCGCCCTGGAGGCGGTTCGGGCTGACCTGCCCTCCGTCGACGAGGTGTGGGTCCTCGGCGACATCGTCGGCTACGGTCCGCGCCCGAACGAGGTCATCGCGACCCTCCAGGAGCTGGGTGCACGGAGCGTGCTGGGAAACCACGATGGCGCCGCCATCGGGACCGTGGACCCGGCCGACTTCAATCCGGATGCGCATGCTGCCATCACCTGGACGCGGGATGTGCTGGATGCCAACGCGCGGGCGTACGTGGCCGCCCTCCCAGAGGTGCGCCGGGACGGGCAGCTCACCGCGGTCCACGGCTCCCCGCGCGACCCGATCTGGGAGTACATCGTCAGCGCCCAGGTAGCGGCTGCCAACCTCGGCGCGTTCGACACCCGCTACTGCCTCTTCGGTCACACCCACCTCCCGGTCATCTTCGCCGCAACCGAAGAGGGCGCCATCCGCGCGGTGCCGGGCACGGCCGGGAACACGATCGGCATCGGGGACGGGCGAGCGCTCGTGAATCCGGGGAGCGTCGGTCAGCCGCGTGACGGGAACCCCGCGTCCAGCTACCTCGTCCTCGACCTCGACGGCGAGACTGCCGAATTCCGGCGCGTCGCCTACGACGTCGAAGCCACGCAGCGGCAGATGCTCGACGCCGGCCTGCCGCCGCGGCTCGCCGAGCGGCTCGGCTACGGTCGATGAGGGGGCGGCTCGCTGGCGTCGTTGCATTCCTGGCCGTCATGACATGCGCGTGCGGGGCGAACCCGTCCGCGTCGCTGCCGTCGGGCTCGGCGGGAGCGACCGGTGACCGGAACGTGGACTTCATGCGCCTGACGGACGCCGTGCCTGCCCAGCGGACCGAGGCAGCCATCGAGATGGCCTTCGACGCCGACCACGCACCGCGCCTCGCCACCATGGCCGAGCCGGTCGACTACCCCACCCACGCATTGCTGTGCCTCTGGCTGGGGGAACGGCCGACCGGTGGCTGGAGCGTCACGATCCAGTCGATCAGCGTCGCCTCCGGCGAGCTGGTGATCCTGGCGCGCGAGGGCCGGCCGCGTGCCGGGGAGGGGACCACCCAGGCCTTCACGTATCCCGCCGACTGCGCGGTGGTGGATCGGACGCAGCTGCCGGCCGGACGGCTGGCGGCGCGTGCGCACGACACGATCAGCGACGAGTTCATCGTTGACGCGACCATCGAAGTGCCGTCTCGCTAGGTCGCAGGTAGGATATCGGTCGCCATGAGCTTCCTCCGCTCCAAGAAGGAGCGCCCCTCGCTGCTACATTTCGAGCGCATCCTCGTGCCGGTGGTCGGTACCGAGGCGGACGAGCCCGGCCTGCGCCTGGCGGCCATGTTGCTCGGAAGCACCGGAGTCGGGGAGGCCTTCCTGATCCACGTCATCGAGGTGCCGTTCGAGCGCAACCTCGATGCCGAGGACGACAAGGCGGTCGCATTCGCGGACGAGGTCATCAGCCGCGCAGAGGGATTCCTCGGCGAGCACGGTGTGACGGTCCACAGCGGCGTCGTCCAGGCGCGCTCGGCGGGACCGGCGATCGTCGACGACGCGGTGGAACAGCACGCCGACCTGATCGTGATGGGGCTACGCTACAAGAAGCGCTTCGGCGGCCAATGGGACGCCGGCCGGACCGTGCCGTACGTGATGCGCAACTCGACCGCGCCGGTCTGGTGTCTGCGCGTCGAGACCGAGGAGCTGGCAAGGACGCCATGAGGGTGATCATCATCGGATGTGGACGCGTGGGTGCGCGGACCGCAGCGGAGCTCGACCAGCGCGGTGACCACGTCACCGTGATCGACCTTGACCAGCGGGCCTTCAACCGGCTGCCGCAGACGTTCGCGGGCGCCACGGTGCGGGGCAACGGCACTGCCGAGGATATCCAGCGCGGTGCCGGCGCAGACATGGCGGATCTCGTGATGGCCCTCACCGAGGGCGACAACCGCAACGCACTGGCCGCCCAGATGGCCAAGCACACGTTCGGCGTGCCGCGCGTGGTCGCCAAGATCAACGACCCGCTGCGCGCCGAGGCATTCCGCTCGCTCGGCCTCGAGACGATCTGCCGCACGGTCATTCTGTCCGATGCGCTGATCCGTGCCGCTCACGACGGCGCCGACGGGGCGGATGGCGGCGTCATGCCCCCGACCGCGGAACCGCTGCGCGGCGCTCCACCGCCCGGCTCACGGGCGCATGCTGCCGCGCACGAGGGACACCACGCGGAGCGCGAGGAGCTGGCGGAGTCGGCGGGTGGGACCACCAGCGTGTCGGTGAGCGACCTGCCGGCGCCCAGCGACACCGCCGCCACCGAGCCGCCACCCGAGGGGGAGGGCTGACGATGTACGTGGTCGTGGTTGGCGGCGGCAACGTCGGGTACCACCTCACCAAGGAGCTCCTGGCCGCGGGCCACGAGGTGGTGATGATCGAGAAGGACCCGCAGCGCGCGCGCACCATCGCTGACGAGCTCGGCAGCATCGTCGTGCCGAACGACGGCTGCGAAGGGCGCTACCAGGCGGAGGCGGGGATGGGACGGGCCGACGTGATGGCGGCCGTGACCGGCGACGACGAGGACAACCTCGTGGCCTGCCAGGTGGCGAAGATGAAGTTCAACGTGCCGCGCGCCATCGCGCGCGTCAACGACCCGAAGAACGAGAAGCTGTTCCGGCAGCTGGCGATCGACGACACGGTGAGTCCGACGAAGGCGATCCTCGGCGTCATCGAGCACGAGATCCCGATCCACGACCTGCTGCACCTCGCCGAGCTGGAGGGAGGTGAGCTACAGATCGTGGAGGCGCAACTGGACGCCAACGCCCCGGCGGTCGGCAAGGAGCTGCGCGATCTGACGCTCCCCGAGGGCAGCACCATCGCGGTCCTGGTCCGCGACGGGCGTGCCATTTTCACCCGTCCCGACACGCGGCTCCTCGCCGGTGACAAGCTGCTCGCCGTCACGTCCTCGAGCGGCGAGGCGGAGCTCCGCACCCTCCTCATCGGCGAGTGACCCGGGCGCTGGCGCCCGGCTCGGTCGACGCGGGGCGGGCCCTGCGGCGCGCCCTCATCGGCTGGGGGCTCGGGCATGCGCTTCTCGGCCATCGTCGGTTGGCGGCCGCGATGCTCGCCGCGGAGCTGCTGGCGCTGGCGCTCGTCGGCGCGTTGCTCGCGGCGCTGGGCGACACCACCTGGTACCTGGTCCCGTTCGTCGCCGGCGCGGTCTTCCTCGTCATCTGGACCGTGCAGGCCGTGGCCGCATATCGCGAGGCGCAGCGAACGCAGGGCGCCATTCCGCCGACGCCGCGCGGATCGCCGGCCACCGCCGCCGCGTGGCTGACGGTGCCCCTGCTCGCGTGGGGCACCGGCTTCTGGCTCGTGGCGGCCACCGCCGCCACGCCGGCCGCCGTGCTGGACCGCTTCGTGACGGCATGGCCGGCGGCGCGCGGAGCATGCGACGTGGGCAGGGCTGGCGACCGATCCCGACCGGCTCGAGCGGGCCGCGGCCCGTGCCCTGGATGACCTGCGAAGTCGATGCGCCGGCGGCATGCTCGGGAGCGACTGCGCGGTCACCGAGGCGAACCTTCTCCGCGAGGTGCGCGTGCGGGTTCTTGACGACGACGGGTCCCGGGCCCGGGCGGTGGCGGAGCTCGTTCGATACGAGCGCCAGCCCTCTCGCCTTCTCGGATTCGAGATCGGCAGCGAGCTGGTCGCCGTGCCGGTCGCAGATGTCCTCGATTTCGACCTCGAGGCGCGGCCGGCGCCCATCGGCGGGATCGAGGTCGGCGCGCGGCGCTGGACGATCGTGAACGTGCGAGCCCCCTGAGGGAGTAGGAGTAGCGATGACCGATCCATCGATTGGCCGCGGCGAACGCTTCCTGGCGGACCTGCTCGCCGCGACCGGTCACGCCATGGTGGGCGCCGAGGAGCCGTTGCGGCTGCTGGCGCTGACTGTCGTGGCCGGCGGCCATGCGCTGCTGGAGGACGTGCCGGGAGTCGGCAAGACGCTCCTCGCCCGCTCGCTGGCCGCGGCACTGGGCCTGAGCTTCGCCCGCATTCAAGGGACGCCGGACCTCCTGCCGACCGATGTCACCGGTTCGTCCATCCTCGACCGCGGCGACTTCCGCTTCATTCCCGGACCGATCTTCGCCAACATCGTGCTTGTTGACGAGATCAACCGCGCAACCCCGCGCACGCAGTCGGCGATGCTCGAGGCGATGCAGGAGCGCCAGGTCTCGGCGGAGGGCGTCACGCGGCCACTGCCCGACCCGTTCATCGTGCTCGCCACCCAGAATCCGGTCGAGCTGGAAGGGACGTTCTCGCTGCCCGAGGCGCAGCTCGATCGGTTCCTCGTACGCGTCCGCCTCGGCTACCCCGACGAGGAGGGCGAACGGGCGATCTCCCGTCGCCACCAGGCCGCGGCCGAGCCGCTCGACGCGGTTCTCCCGGTGGCCGATCCCGGACGGGTGCTGGTGCTGCGCGAGGCGGCGCGCACGGTCCGCGTGGCCGATGAGGTGGAGGCATATGCGGTGGCATTGGTCCGCGCCACCCGCGCGCATCCCGACGTGCGCCTCGGCGCATCGCCGCGCGCGAGCGTGGCGCTGTATCGCGCCGCCCAGGCTGGTGCGCTGCTGGCCGGACGCGACTTCGTGCTGCCAGATGACGTGCGGAGCGTGGTGCCCGCCGTCCTGGAGCACCGCCTCCTGCTCGACATCGACCGCGAGCTGCGCGGCGCGACGACGAGCGCGGTGATTGCCGACGTCCTGGACTCCGTGGAGTTGGCGATCGAGCCGGAGGGGGATCCAGCCCTCGCCCTGTCGTGAGCGGCTGGCTGGCGCTGGCAGCCACGCTGGTCGTGGTCGGTGGCGTTGCCGACGCACCGGGACTCATGGTCGTTGCGGCCATCACCGCCGGGTACGGCACCCTGGCCCGCCTGTGGACGCGCTACGGGGTGCGCAGCGTCACCTACGAGCGCCACCTCGGCGCGTCGCGCGCGGTGGCGGGTGACAGCGTGGCGCTCGACATCACGATCTGGAACCGCAAGCCACTGCCGCTGCCATGGATCGCCGCCGACGACATGCTCACCGATGGGCTGGTGGTGCGGGAGAAGCCGGACCTCGACCACGCGGACGACCGCCAGCAGCGACGGCTCCTGCGCAACACGTGGGCGCTCACCTGGTACGAGCGCGTGGTGCGTCACTTCCATCTCGACGACCTGCGGCGTGGCGCATACGAGCTCGGCCCGGCGCGGTTGCTGCTGCGCGACGTCTTCGGGCGCGACGCCGCAGAGAAGGAGCTCGCCGATCGCGAGACGCTGACCGTCGTGCCTCGGTCCGTGCCAGTCACCCATGTTCCGCAGGATCGGTCGCCGCTTGGTGAGCGCCGCGCGCCACGGAGCCTGGTGGCCGATCCGGCCCTGTTCGGTGGGGTACGCCCGTTCCAGGCCGGCGACTCGCTGCGCCGCGTCCACTGGCGCGCGACGGCTCGCCTGGGCAGCCCGGTCAGTCGTCGCTTCGAACCGGCGCGCGGCCGGACGGTGGTCATCGCCGTGGATGTCCAGACCCTTGACGACGTCCCGCACTGGGAGATGTCGTACGACGACGACGCCTTCGAGGGCCTGTGCGTGATGGCCGCCTCCATTGCCCGGCATCTCCTCGCCGACGGGGCGCTGGTGGGGGTCGCGGCGGCGAGCTTCACCGGCACGCCGCAGCGCATCGCATGGCTCGCCCCGCGCGCCGGGCGCGGTCAGGTGGCGCGCGCCGGGGAGCTGCTGGCGCGCATCGGTCCGGTGAGCAGCCTGCCGTACGAGTCGCTCCTCGCCTGGCTCGCGCGCCGCCTCCCCCCGGCGCGAGCGTGGTAGCGCTCACGTCCCGCGACCCGCGGCCGATTCGGTCGGTGCTGCGCCGTCTCTCACGGAGCGGGTTCGCAGTGGAGGCACTCCGTGCCGGTGGGACGTCGTCCGGCGACGGAGCCGGGTTCCCGGTGCACTCGGCGCACCTTGATGCGGACTGGGCGACGGCCGATGGTCTTCGGATTTCCTGACCCGCGGCAGCTGGCCCGCGGGCTCGCCCGCGACCGTCCGCCGATCCATTTTGGACGTGGTAACGGCCGTAGCCGCCTTCTGCCGGTGCTCCAGGTGGTCGCCGACGGTGCGCTGCTTGCCGTCGGCTACGCCGCTGCACAGGCGCTCGCGGGCGCGCGCCCGCTCATTGGTCCGCTCGAGCTGGCCCTGCTCGCCGCCGTCGGCATGGGCTGGGCGCGCCGCAGCCGCTGGACCGGGGCGGGCGTGGAGCTGCCGGGCACCATCCTGTTGGCGGTCCTGGCCGGCGCCATGACGTGGTTCCTGGATCCGGAGGTGCGCGTCGCGCTGGTGGCGGGCAACATCGACGCGGCGTTCATCCTGCACCTGCCCGGCTGGGTCGGCGCACTCGCCTTCCTGCGCGGCCGGAGCCACTCCTCGCGCGACGACGACGAGGATCAGCAGGACCGCCTCCTCCGATTCGGCATCCCGGCGCTCGCGCTGCCGTGGCTGGCCGGTCATCTCGGGGCCAGCGGCGCAGTCGAGCGCGCGTTCGTCAGCAGCGCGTTCGTCTCGACGCTCCTCTTCACGGCCAGCGCGTTCACGGCGCTCGGTCTCGCGCGCCTCGAGCTGGTCCGGCGGGGGAGCGCGGACGGGTCGCCGGCACGGCGGTCATGGCTCGTGCTGGTGGGCGGCGTGGCGCTGGCCGTGACGCTCATCGGCATTCCGGCGGCAGCGCTGCTGGGCGTCCCGGTCGCCGCACTGACAGAGGCAGTCGTAGGCCCGCTCAGGGTCCTGCTCCTCAGCCTGCTCCTGCTGACCACCCCGCTGATCGTGGCGGTCGCGGCCCTCACCGACCTGCTCGGACCACTCCTGCCGCAGGGGATCCAGCTGCCCCGGATCACGATTCCGAACCTGCGCGGCGATCCGTTCGAGGTGTCCTCCACCCCCACCATCGTGTTCTTCACGATCCTCGGTATCCTCCTTGTCCTGGAGCTCGCTGCGGTGGGCCTGTACCTCTGGTATCGGCTCCGTGAACGGCGCCGCGAGGAGTCAGAAGAGCTGATCGGCTTCGAGGAGCGGTCGATCGTGCGGCCGCCGGAGGAGGCTCCATCGCCACTCGCGCCAGCCTCCCGGGTCCGCAGGCCGTGGGATCCGACCACCGCTGCCGGTGCCTATCTCGCCGCGCTCGAGCTCCTGGACGGACAGCCAGTCACGGCGCGCCGTCCCTCTGAGACGCCCGCCGCGCACTCCCGACGGGTCTCTCCTGGCATCGGGAACGGCTCGTTGGCCCGCCTCGCGGCGGCGTATCAGCTCGAGCGCTACGCGGCGTCCCGGATCGCAGCTACCGAGCTGGCACGCCTCCCTCGGCGTCTGGCCGAGCTCCGTCGTCGTGTACGGGAAATGGGGCAGAAGACTTGACAACGATATTGTCAGGGATTATGGTCACTCCGCGTTCCAGCCCGCCAAGCTAGGTTCGAGGAGAAACAACCATGGCCAACCTGACCAGATTCGATCCATTCAGCGACATGCTGTCCCTGCGCGACACGGTCGACCGCCTCTTCGACGAGCGCCTCTTCCGTCCGCTCGCCTGGCGCGCAGCGGATGGGGACGGGATTGTCCCCGCACTCGACGTCCGCCAGAACGCGGACGAGCTGATCGTGGAGGTGGCACTTCCCGGCGTGCAGCCGGAGGACGTCGACATCACCATCACCGGCCAGACGCTCGTCATCCGGGGCGAGATGACGGCCGAGGAGCGCGACGAGGGCGAGGCATACCTCTATCGTGAGCGTCGCAGCGGCACCTTCCATCGCCAACTGCAGCTCCCGGTGCGTGTCGCCGGGGACAGCGCAGAGGCGACCTTCGAGCACGGCATCCTGACCCTGCGCATCCCGAAGGCGGAGGAGGTCAAGCCGCGCCAGATCCAGGTCAAGGCGGCGGCGCGCCAGGTCGGTCCGCCGGCTGATGGCAACGCAACGTGACGTCCCGCGCGGACGCCCCGCACGCGGCGGGGATGGCGCAGCGCGCCGTCCCCGCTCCGCGGTGACCAGCGCCCGCGACCCTCGCCGGCCGCGCTATTTCATCAGCATCGCCGCCGAGCTGGCGGCCGTACATCCGCGTACGCTGCGCATCTACGACGAGGAGGGCCTCGTCTGTCCGCAGCGCCGCAACAACCTGCGCCTCTATTCCGAGGCGGATATCCAGCGGGTGCGCATCATCCGCTTCCTCACCCGACGCCAGGGAGTGAACCTGGCCGGCGTCAAAGTCATCCTTCAGCTCGAGGAGCTCGGCAAGATCCGGGTGTTCGACCTGTTCGATGCGGCCGATGTCGAACGATTCGTCGAGAACGAGCCAGACGTGCTCGATCCCGGCGAGGAACCTGCAAGGACGTGAACACCGTGGATCCCGAGAACCGCAACAACATCCCCGACGAGGAGCCGCCCGAGCAGGCCGTCCCGGACGAGGAGACGGCGCCTGCCGCCGCCACATCGCCAGCATCAGCCGAGGATCGCGTCGACGCGATCCAGGTCCTGCCGCTCGTCGCCCTTCGCGACACCGTCATCTTCCCGGAGATGATCGTGCCGCTGCAGGTCGGCCGCGACCGCAGCGTGAAGGCGCTCGACCACGCGGTGCGTGCCGGCTCGTCCATTGCGCTGGTCACCCAGCGTGACAACGAGACCGAGGAGGTCAACAGCGCCGACGAGCTGTACGCCATCGGCACGCTGGCCAAGATCGCCCAGGTGATCCGCTCGCAGGACGGTTCCCTGCGGGCCATCGTGCAGGGCCAGCGCCGCATCCGGCTGCTCGACCTGCTGCAGACCGAGCCGTACCTCGAGGCACGCGTCGAGACCGTCGACGACGCCCATTCGAAGACCCTGGAGGTCGAGGCCCTGATGGCATCCGTCCAGGGACAGATCGAGACGTACGTCAGCTCGGGCGCATCGGTCCCGCCGGAGGTGGCCGTCGCCGCCCGCAACATCAGCGAGGGCGGGCTGCTGGCCGACATGGTCGCCTACAGCCCCGACATGGACACCGAGCTTCGCCAGGAGCTGCTCGAGACGATCGACGTCCCGGAGCGGCTGCGGAAGGTGGGTGCCTTCCTGGCCAAGCAGATCGAGGTGCTCGAGCTGAAGGGTCGCATCCAGTCCGAGGTCAAGTCGGAGATGGACAAGACCCAGCGCGAGTACATCCTGCGCGAGCAGATGAAGGCCATCCAGAAGGAGCTCGGCGAGGACGATCCCGCCGTCGCCGAGGCCGGCGAGCTGCGCACTCGGGTCGAGGAGTCGGCGATGCCGGCCGAGGTCAAGGAGAAGGCGCTCAAGGAGGTGGACCGCATGGCCCGCATCCCGTCCGCCTCCCCGGAGCAGGGCGTCATCCGCACCTACGTCGACTGGCTGGTGAGCCTGCCGTGGGGCATCGAGACGGATGACAACCTCGACCTGACCGATGCGGAGCGCATCCTCAACGAGGACCACTACGGCCTCGAGAAGCCCAAGGAGCGGATCGTCGAGTACATGGCCGTGCGCAAGCTGGCCGACAAGATCCGCTCACCCATCCTCCTCTTCGTCGGCCCGCCAGGCGTCGGCAAGACGAGCCTGGGCAAGAGCATCGCCAAGGCGATGGGCCGCAAGTTCGTGCGGATGAGCCTCGGCGGCATCCATGACGAGGCGGAGATCCGCGGCCACCGGCGCACCTACATCGGCGCGCTGCCCGGTCGCGTCATCCAGAGCATCAAGACGGCCGAGTCGGCGAACCCCGTGTTCATGCTCGACGAGATCGACAAGGTCGGGATGGACTTCCGCGGCGACCCGTCGAGCGCGCTGCTCGAGGTGCTCGACCCGGAGCAGAACAACTCGTTCCAGGACAACTACCTGGAGGTGCCGTTCGACCTGTCCAAGGTGCTCTTCATCGCCACCGCCAACATGCTCGACACCATTCCCGCCGCACTGCGCGACCGGATGGAAGTGATCCACCTGGCGGGCTACACGCAGCTGGAGAAGCTGGGCATCGCGCAGCGCTTCCTCATGCCGAAGCAGCTGGAGGCGCACGGCCTGACGGATGCGAACCTGACCGTGACCGATGAGGCGCTGGTGCGCCTCATCCAGGCCTTCACCAAGGAAGCGGGCGTCCGGAACCTGGAGCGCGAGATCGCGAACGTGGCGCGGAAGGTGGCGCGGAAGGTCGCCGATGACGCATCGGTCAACATCACCGTCAAGCCCGAAGACCTCGAGGACTACCTTGGGCCTTCGCGCTTCGAGTACGGCGAGCTGGAGGCGGAGGACACCATCGGTATGGTGACCGGCCTCGTGGTGAGCGACGCCGGCGGCGACATCGTGCAGGTCGAGGCGACCAAGATGGACGGCAAGGACGACTTCATCCTCACCGGCCAGCTGGGCAGCGTGATGCAGGAGTCGGCTCGCGCCGGCCTCTCGTATGTGCGTGCCCGGTCGCGCGACCTGGGGATCGACCCGGCCAAGTTCGAGAAGCAGACGATCCACATCCACGTTCCCGCGGGCGCCACGCCCAAGGACGGCCCGAGTGCCGGCGTGACCATGGCCACCGCCATGGCCAGCCTGCTGACGGATCGCCCGGTGCGCCGTGACCTGGCCATGACTGGCGAGATCACGCTCCGCGGTCGCGTCCTGCCCATCGGCGGGCTGAAGTCCAAGCTTCTCGCCGCGCACCTTGCCGGCGTGAAGACGGTGCTGATTCCGCAGCGCAACGAGAAGGACCTGGTGGACGTCCCCGAAGAGGTGCGCACGCAGCTCCGGATCGTGCCGGTCGAGACGATGGACCAGGTGCTGGCCGAGGCCCTCATCGACGCGCCACGACCGGCGGCACGTATCAAGGCCGAGCGCGACCAGCGGCAGCGGCGTGCCACCGTGCCACCGCGACGGGCCCGCAAGGCACCGGCCAAGGATGCCCCGGTGGGGAATGATCCCGCCCCCAAGGGTCCGCAGCCGCAGCCCCCGGCGGGCACGGTCTAGACGACCGGCGACGGAGTCCGGATGGAGTACAAGGACTACTACCAGGTCCTGGGCGTGCCGAAGACGGCGACGCAGGCCGAGATCAAGAAGGCCTACCGTCGCCTGGCGCGTGAGCTCCATCCGGACACCAACAAGGATCCGTCCGCGGAGGGACGCTTCAAGGAGGCCAACGAGGCGCACGCCGTCCTGTCGGACGCGGCGAAGCGCAAGCAGTACGACGAGCTCGGCTCGAACTGGGGGGACTACCAGAATGCCAACCACGACCCAGGTGCGGCGTCCGACTGGCCAGGCTTCGGCGGCGCGCCGGGGGGCACGCGGTGGCAGTACCGCAGCGTCTCGCCTGACGAGATGGGCGGATTCAGCGATTTCTTTCGCACCTTCTTCGCGACCGATGCCGGCAGCTTCGACACGCAGTTCGACTTCGGCCGCAGCCAGGCGGCTCCTCGGCAGGTGCGCGGCCCGCAGGCCACCGCCGAGGCGCAGATCAGCCTGGCCGAGGCGATCCGTGGGGCCAAGCGGATGGTGGACGTCGACGGCCGGCGCCTGGAGGTGACGATCCCGCCGGGGGTCGCCGACGGCGCGAAGATCAAGCTCCGCGGCGGCGGCGTACGGGCCCATGGCGGCAGCGCCGGCGACCTGCTGATCACCGTCCGCATCGCTCGCGACGCTCGGTTCGAGCGTCGTGGCGCGGACCTCCACACCGAGCTCCCGATCTCGCTTGCCGAGGCCCTGCTCGGCGGCGAGGTGCCGGTGCGCACCCCGACCGGCAGCGTCAAGCTGCGCATCCGCCCCAACACCCAGAACGGTCAGCAGATCCACATCCCCGGTCGGGGCATGCCGAGGCGCGGTGGCGAGAAGGGCGACCTCGTGGTGACCACCCGCGTCGTGCTGCCGAAGCTCGACGACGAGGTCCGCGACGAGTTCGCCGCATTCGCGGAGGCCCACCCGCAACCGGACCCGCGGTCCTGATGCGCATCGAACGGTTCACGACCCGCGCGCGAGACGCCATCGTCGACGCGCAGGCGCTCGCCGAACGCGAGGGCCATCCGCAGCTCGAGGCGGCGCACCTCCTGCTCGTGCTGGTCGACCAGCCGGACGGCGTCGTGCCGGCGGTGCTCGAGCGGATGGGGATCGGCCTGCCATCGGTCGCGGATGCGCTGCGCGCCGAGCTCGCGACGCTTCCCACCGTGCAGGGCGCATCGGCCCAGCTGACGCTCTCCAACGAGGCGCGCCGCGTCCTCTCCGATGCGCACCCCATCGCGGAGCGGATGCACGACGACTACGTCTCCACCGAGCACTTGCTCTTGGCCATGCTCGAGGCCGGCGACAGCCGCGCGGCGACCATCCTTTCCGGCGCCGGCGTAACGGCCGATGGGGTCCTGGCGGCGCTCACCCAGATTCGAGGAACGCAACGCGTGACCAGTGAGAATCCCGAGGCGACCTACGAGTCGCTGACCAAGTACGGCCGCGACCTCACCGAGGCCGCCGAACGCGGGGTCCTGGACCCGGTCATCGGGCGCGACGAGGAGATCCGGCGCGTCATCCAGGTCCTGAGCCGGCGCACCAAGAACAACCCGGTGCTGATCGGTGAGCCGGGGGTCGGGAAGACGGCCATCGTGGAGGGGCTCGCCCAGCGGATCGTGCGCGGGGACGTGCCGGAGGGGCTCAAGGGCCGTCGCGTGGTCGCCCTCGACCTCGGCGCGCTGGTCGCCGGCGCCAAGTACCGCGGCGAGTTCGAGGAGCGCCTCAAGGCCGTGCTCAAGGAGGTCACGGAGAGCGACGGCACGATCATCCTGTTCATCGACGAGCTGCACACCGTCGTGGGTGCCGGGGCATCCGAGGGCGCCATGGACGCCTCGAACCTCCTCAAGCCGATGCTGGCGCGCGGGGAGCTGCACTGCATTGGGGCGACCACGCTCGACGAGTATCGCAAGCACATCGAGAAGGATGCGGCTCTCGAGCGCCGCTTCCAGCCGGTCCTCGTCGACCAGCCGAGCGTCGAGGACACGATCAGCATCCTGCGCGGCCTGCGCGAGCGCTACGAGGTCCACCACGGCGTCCGCATCACCGATTCGGCCCTCGTGGCGGCCGCGGTGCTGTCCAATCGGTACATCACCGAGCGGTTCCTGCCCGACAAGGCCATCGACCTGGTCGACGAGGCCGCGTCACGCCTGCGGATGGAGATGGACTCGATGCCCGCCGAGCTCGACGAGATCGAGCGCCGCCGGATGCAGCTCGAGATCGAGCGCGAGGCGCTGCGCAAGGAGAAGGACGCGGCCAGCAAGGCGCGCCTCGAGGCGCTCGAGCGCGAGCTTGCCGACCTCCGAGAGCGTGGCGACGTGATGAAGAGCACCTGGGAACGGGAGAAGGAGGTCGTGGCCGGCATCCGCGCCACCCGCGAGGAGCAGGAGCGGCTGGGCCCGGAGATCGAGGCCGCCACCCGCGCCCAGGACTACGGGCGCGCCTCGGAGCTGCAGTACGGCCGCGCCAGCCAGCTGCAGGCGACCCTCGCGCAGCAGGAGGAGCAGCTCAAGAGCCTCAAGTCCTCCGGCTCGCTGCTCCTCAAGGAAGAGGTCGATGCCGACGACGTGGCAGAGGTGGTCGCGCGCTGGACCGGTGTCCCCGTGTCACGCCTCATGGAGGGCGAGATGGAGAAGCTGCTGCACATGGAGGACCGGCTCCATGCGCGGCTCGTCGGCCAGGAGGAGGCGGTGACGGCCGTCTCTGATGCCATCCGGCGCGCGCGCGCCGGGCTGAAGGACCCCAAGCGGCCCATCGGCTCGTTCATCTTTCTCGGCCCCACCGGGGTCGGGAAGACGGAGCTGGCGCGGGCGTTGGCCGAGTTCCTGTTCGACGACGAGAACGCCATGGTGCGCATCGACATGAGCGAGTACATGGAGAAGTTCGCCGTCTCGCGGCTGGTCGGTGCCCCGCCCGGCTACGTCGGTTACGAGGAGGGCGGGCAGCTTACCGAGGCGGTTCGCCGTCGGCCGTACCAGGTCGTCCTCTTCGACGAGATCGAGAAGGCCCATCCGGACGTCTTCAACGTCCTTCTGCAGCTCCTCGACGACGGCCGCCTGACCGATGCACAGGGCCGTACCGTCGACTTCAAGAACACCGTCGTGATCATGACCAGCAACCTCGGCTCGGCCACGCTCATCGAGGCCGGCGAGCACGGTGATGCGGCCTTCGACGAGGCAGCCGGACGCGTGCGCGCCCAGCTGCGCGACCATTTCCGGCCGGAGTTCCTGAACCGGGTGGACGAGATCATCGTCTTCCGGCCGCTGGGCGAAGCGCAGCTGCGTGAGATCGTCGGGCTGCTGGTGGCAGGGCTCGGCCGGCGGGTCGAGGAGGCGGGGCTGAGCCTGCGGGTCACCGATGCTGCGCTCACCCACTTGGCGCGCGAGGGCTACGACCCGGTCTACGGGGCGCGGCCGCTGCGGCGCGCCATCCAGCGCGGGCTCGAGAATCCGCTGGCGCGGCACATGCTGGCCGGCGATTTCGGCCCGGGCTCAGCCGTGGTGGTTGATGCGGCCGACGGGGTTCTGACCTTCAACGGAACGCCGGAAGCGGCGCCCACGCTGCGGAACATGCCGGCACCGGGGGGTTCCACGACCATCAACTGACGGCCGGGAGCGGCTCAGCGGTGCTTGCGGCGACGTCCGGCGGGAGTGGGCTTGCTGCGCTCGCGGGTGTCGCGACGCGGTGGTGGGACGTAGCGCTGGCGGCGCAGGCCGTCGTTGGCCTCGGCGATGAGCGGCGGGAACTTGACGAACGTAGCGTAGGCCGCGATCGCCATGCCCGGGACGATCACCAGCAGGACCAGCAGCAGCGGCACGTGGATGATCACCAGCAGCGGCACGATGCCCCACGTTGCCACGATCGACCAGAAGACCCACTCGTGGAGGGCCAGCAGGGTCGGGTAGCGCCGGTATCGGCGCTGCGCGGCGTTGTAGACGACGATCGCGCCGACGGTGATCAGCAGCGCCCCGACCCACAGCAGGGTGAACAGGTCGGGGAAGTTGAACGTGTCGAGCGAGCTGAACAGGATTCCCATGGCGCGGGCGAGTATAGCCGCTCCACCAGGCGTGGGCGCGTGCCTATAATCGACCCCCCCACCCCGCCACGCTCCACCAGGCCCACGCCACCCCCAACACCGAGGTTGTCGATTGCGCGCCCTCCTCTCCGTATCGGACCGCGAAGGGATCGTCGAGCTCGCGCGCGCCCTCACCGAGGCCGGCATCGAGTGCTTCGCCACCGACGGCACGCGAGCTCACCTGACCGACGCCGGCATCGCCGGCATCCGCCCCGTCGCCGACCTGACCGAGACGAACGAGATCCTCGGCGGGCGGGTCAAGACCCTCCATCCGGCGATCTTCGCCGGCCTTCTCGCCCGCCGCGACCAGCCCGACCACCTCGCTCAGCTCGCCGAGCACGGGATCGAGACGATCGACATGGTGGTCGTCAATCTCTATCCGTTTGGCGACACCGTCGCGAATGCCGGCACCACCCTGGATGGTGCCCTGGAGCAGATCGACATCGGCGGCGTTTCGCTGCTGCGGGCCGCGGCGAAGAATTTTCCGGGCGTGGCGGCGGTGAGCAGCCCGACCCAGTACGCGTCGGTCCTGCTCGACCTCAAGGCGCGCGGATCAGTAAGCGCGGAGACACGCCAGAAGCTGGCAGCCGAGGCGTTCGCGCTCACTGCCGCGTACGACGCGCAGATCGCAAACTATCTGAACGCCCAGGCCGGGACCCTCTTCCCGAGCCGGCTGACCATGGTGGTCGAGAAGAAGGCGGACCTGCGCTACGGGGAGAACCCGCACCAGGTGGGCGCCTTCTACGCGGATCCGGGGCAGCGGCGCACCTCCATCAGCCGCGCGCACCAGATCGCCGGCAAAGATCTCTCGTTCAACAATCTCCTGGACCTGGACGCGGCGTGGGCCATCGCCAGTGACTTCAAGACGCCCACGGTGTGCATCGTCAAGCACGGCAACCCGTGCGGGCTGGCGAGCGTGGTCGACCTGGCGGAGGCGTTCCGCCTGGCACTCGAGGGGGACAGCGTGAGCGCGTATGGCGGGATCATCGGGGCCAACCGGATCGTGGACGAGACGGCGGCACGCGCCATCCGGCCAGGCTTCTTCGAAGCCATCGTGGCGCCCGGTTACACCCCGGAGGCGCTCGAGATCCTGCGCACCAAGAAGGGCTTCGAGATCGTCGAGGTCCCGCCGAACGACGTGGACGGCCCGGAGATGGGCATCGGCAACTTCGACTTCAAGCGCATCGGCGGCGGGCTGCTGGTGCAGACCTTCGACAACCTCGAGGAGGACCGCAACAAGCTCCAGGTGGTGACGCAGCGCCGCCCCACCCTGGAGGAGCTGACCGACCTGCTGTTCGCGTGGCGGGCGGTGCGCCACGTGAAGTCCAACGCGATCGTGCTCGCCAAGAAGCACGCCATGATCGGGATGGGGGCAGGCCAGCCGTCACGGGTGGTCAGCGTCGAGGTGGCGCTGCGCAAGGCCGGCGAGCGAGCCCCGCTGTCCACCATGGCCAGCGACGCGTACTTCCCCTTCCCGGACGGCATCCAGGTCGCGGCGCAGGCCGGGGTCACGGCGATCATTCAGCCCGGGGGCAGCATCCGCGACGAGATGGCCATCGAGGTGGCCGATCGTCACCACATGGCGATGGTCTTCACCGGACGCCGCCATTTCCGGCACTAGAGGTACGGACCGATGGACAAGCTGATCAGCGTCGAAGCGGTCGCCGCCACCGAGGCCGGCGCGATCGCCGCCGCCCGCCTCATGGGCCGCGGTGACCGCGACGGCGCCGATGCCGCCGCGGTCGAAGCGATGCGCAGCGCGATGGAGGACGCGGAGATCAGCGGCACCATCGTCATCGGCGAGGGCGAGCGCGACGAGGCGCCCATGCTCTACATCGGCGAGAAGGTGGGGAACCCCGAGGCGGCCAC
Organism: uncultured Chloroflexia bacterium; assembly: GCA_963781555.1. Lineage (GTDB taxonomy): Bacteria > Chloroflexota > Limnocylindria > QHBO01 > QHBO01 > JAICQM01. Next base: position 332,449 of record CAWAGB010000008.1, read on the forward strand.
CCACGTTGACATCGCGGTGGACCCGCTGGAAGGCACCAACCTGGTGGCTACCGGTTCGCCGAACGCCACCGCCGTCCTCGCGGCCGCCGAGCCTGGCGGGTTGATGCACGCGCCCGACACCTACCTCCGCAAGCTCGTGGTGGGGCCGTCGGTGGCTGGCAAGGTCAGCCTCAACGACCCGGTGGCCAAGACGATCGCCACCATTGCCGACTGCCTCGGACGCCGCGAGTGGGACATCACGGTCGTCATCCTGGACCGGCCGCGCCACGAGGAGCTCATCGCCGAGGTGCGGGCCACCGGAGCGAGGATCAAGCTCATCTCCGACGGCGACCTGACGGCCGGCATCAACGCCGCCGTCTCCGGCACCGGCATCCACGCCGTGATGGGTACCGGCGGCGCGCCGGAGGGCGTGCTCGCCGCGGCCGCCCTGAAATGCCTGGGCGGCGAGATCCAGGCGCAGTTCGCCTGGCGCTCCGAAGAGGAGCGGGAGCGTGCCCGGCGGATGGGCGTCGACGTCGACGACACGGAGCGCGTGTACTTCACCAACGACCTGGCGCCGGGCGAGAACGTCGTCTTCTGCGCCACCGGCGTGACCGACGGCGAGCTGCTGCGGGGCGTGCGGTTCTTCGGCGGCGGCGCGCGCACCCACTCGCTGGTCATGAGCTACAGCCGGGGGATGGTCCGCTTCCTCGACACCGTCCACATGTGGGACCACCACAATCCGCCGAAGGTGCGCCTCTAGGTCGAGCTCCGGTCTGCCCATTCCGGACCCGCGACCCGCCGCACCTCCTGGTCGGCCACGGTGGCCAGCAGGTCGGCCACGGTCACGTCCTGTCGCAGGTCGGCGCAGCCGCGCCAGGGCTGCAGCCCGGGAGCCAGCTCGGCCAATGGCTCGAGCGCGAAGCGCCGCTCGTGGAGACGTGGATGGGGGACGATGAGCGGCAGCCCCGCATCCTCCACGCAGCGTCCATCGAAGCTCAGGATGTCGAGATCGATGGTGCGCGGGCCGAATCGGGTGCCCTGCGGATCGCGTCCCAGCGCCTGCTCCAGGCGCTTCAAGGCCAGCAGCAGTTCGGCGGGCTGGAGGTCCACCTCCAGTTCCACTGCCGCGTTCGTGAAATCCGGCTGGCCCTGCAGGTCACGCGGCCTGCTGGCATACAGGCTGGAGGCGCGGACCACGCTTCCCATCGTGCGCAGCTCGCCGACCACCAGGGCGAACGCCGCGTGCGTGTCGCCCACGTTGCCGCCGAGTCCGATGAAGGTTCGCATGATGTGCCCGGCATGCTAGCCGAGAAGGTGGCGGCGGGCACAGTGTCGATCCTCGCCGATCGCCGTCCTGCTGGGCGGATCGGTCGCCGACTGCGAGCGGGCGATCGAGCTCGGCCACCCGGTGATCGAGACGCTACGCATCGGCTCGTGGGGCGCGAGCTCGCTCGGTCGCTTGCGCCCCGGTGGGGGAGGTGGGAGCATCCCCGAACCGATGCGCCTGCCGTACTTCCCCCTCCACTCCGTCGTCTTCCCGCACCTGCCGCTCCCGTTGCACATCTTCGAGGAGCGCTACCGGGCCATGACCCGTGACATCCTCGCGGAGGGATCGCCATACGGCGGTCGCTTCGTGGTCGCGATGCTCACCACAGGGCAAGAGGCGAATGACGAGCGCTCGCTCGGGCGCTCCGTCGGGACGATCTGCGAGGTGCGTACGGCCGAGCAGTTCGCAGATGGGCGATGGGTGCTGCTCGCCGCGGGCGTCGCTCGGGCCACGTTGGCCGAGATCGAGCGGAGCGGCGAGTACGCCACCGTCGAGGCCAGCGAGCTGCCCGAGGAGGGAGGCGCCGTCGAGCCCGCCTTGCTCGCCGATGTGCAGGGCGCGCTGGATGCGTACATGGCGTGCGTGAAACGTTTCGTCACCGCCACTGCGTCCATAGCGCACGCAGATGACGAGGTGCAACAGGTGGCCAGATCGCTCGACGAGGTGCTCAAGCCCATTGCGCTGCCGGATGACCCGCTGGCGGCAAGCTACGCGGTCGGTGGCGTGCTCCAGATCGAGCTCGCCCGCAAGCAGGAGCTGCTCGAGCTGCCGGATGCGGGAACCCGTCTCCGCGCCGAGCTGACGCTGCTGCGCCGCGAAGCGCGCCTGCTGGCGGATGGCGCGCTGCCGCCCATCAGCCCCGGCGACCTCGGCTACAACCCGAATTGAGCCGTCCGATGCGCCGCCATCCGGGGCCGCTCCTGGTCGTGCCCATGCTCGTGCTGCTGCTGCTCGCCGCATGCAGCACCGCCAGCCCCAGCGTCTCGCAGAGCTTCTCGCCCAGCGCTAGCCCGACCGCATCCCTGCGACCCACCGGATCCGGCGGCGCCTCGCCGTCCGCGACCGCGTCAGCTCTCCCGTCGGTCACGCCGTCGGCCTCGCCGAGCGCCGAGGTGACCACCTACGTCGTGCGCGGCGGCGACACGCTGTTCAACATCGCGCGACGCTTCGGGACCAGCGTCGAGCAGCTGCAGGCATGGAACGCCGAGCGCTACCCCACCCTCGTGGCCGAGCCTGATGACCTTGCGGCAGGCTGGGAGCTGATCGTGGCGGGCCAAGCCGGGGTGACGCCGCGCCCCAGCGTCGCTCCCCCCTCCACGCCCGCCCCCACGGCCAGCCCGCCGCCCGTCGCCGCTGGCTGCCGCGCCGGCAATCGCGCGGGTGGCGGAATGGCCACCTACGCGCGCATTCCGAATGCGGGCGATGAGGTGGCCCTGACCTTCGACATGGGCGGCCGCATGGACCCCGCGGTCGACATCATGAACTTCCTGGTCGCCAACGACGTGTGCGCGACGATCTTCGCCACCGGCGTCATGAGCGACACGCCGCAGGGCCGCCAGGTGATGGCCATCATCCGTGCGCACCCCGAGCTGTTCGAGATCGCCAACCACACCATGTACCACTGCGACCTGGTGCGCGGCGGCAGCGGTTCGCCGACCACTGCCCCGTGCCAGACAGGCGGCGCGCCGACCGCCGACTTCATCCGCCGCCAGCTGACCGATGCGGAGGCGATCCTGCGCGCCGGCACGGGCCAGAATCCGCAGCCGTACTGGCGCCCGCCGTACGGATCGGTGAATGATGCGGTGAAGGCAGCAGCCGCATCGGTCGGTTACACGAAGACCTTCATGTGGGACATCGACACGATCGACTGGAAGCCGGTCGCCGACGGCGGGCCTACCGCCGAACAGATCGCGTCGAAGGTCATCACCAACGCCCAGGGAGGCTCGAACGTGCTGTTCCACCTGGGTGGCTACAACACGCTCGGCGCCATTCGGCTGATCGTGCCGGGGCTCCGCGAGCGCGGGCTGGCGGTGACGAGCCTCTCCGACCTGCTGGACGGGCGGTAGATCCGGACGCCGCGGTGCGGCGCCCGGACCGTCCAGGTGCGCTAGGCGCGGATCTCGGATCCTGCGGACGCCGTCGCCGCTCCAAGTGCCTCGCCAAAGATGCGGACCGCGGTGTCCACCTCGCCCGGACCCACGATGAGCGGTGGCGAAAACCGCAGCGACGATTCGCCGCACTCCAGGGTGAGCAGGCCCTGCCTGAAGGCGGCATCCTGGACCGCCTCGGCCGCATCGTGCGATGCGAACTCCACGCCGAGCATGAGCCCGACGCCGCGGATGTCGCGCACCGCGGTCGAGTCCCCGACCGCCTGTTCGAGACCGGCGCGCAGGCGGGCGCCCATGCGCCCGGAATTCGCCAGCAGCTCACCCTCGATCAGGTCGAGGGTGGCCAGACCGGCCGCCGCGCAGATCGGGTTGCCGGCAAAGGTCGAGCCATGTGCGCCGGGTGGCCACGTCCACACCGATTCACGGGCGATGAACGCCCCGATCGGCATGCCCGACGCGATGCCCTTGGCGGTGGTGATGATGTCCGGCTCGACGCCGGCGTGCTGGATGGCCCACCACTCACCGGTGCGCCCCATTCCCGACTGGATCTCGTCGGCGATGAGGAGGATGCCGTGCTCGTCGCAGATCTCGCGCAGCGCGCGAAGGAACGATGCCGGAGCAGGGAAGTAGCCGCCCTCTCCCTGGATCGGCTCGATGACGATGGCCGCCACGTCCGACGGCGCAATCTGGCGTCCGAACAGCGTCTTTTGCAGGTAGTCGAGCTCCGCGGTGCCGTCGCCGCCGGTGCCCTCGCGCCACGAGCGCACGCGCGGGAACGGAGCATGGTGGACCATCGGCAGCAGCGGCCCGAAGCCGGCCCGCTGCTTGACTTTGGAGTTGGTCAGCGACAAGGCTCCCATGGTGCGGCCGTGGAAGCCGCCCTCGAAGGCGATGATTCCGGACCGATGGGTGTGGTAGCGGGCCAGCTTGATGGCGCCCTCCACCGCCTCGGTTCCCGAGTTGGTGATGAAGACGCGCGCCTTCTCCTCGAAGGGAGCGATGGCCGCGAGGCGCTCCATGAACTCGACGTAGCGCGGCTCGTAGAAGTCCGTGGCGGCGATGTGGATGAGCCGGTCGGCCTGCTCCTTGATGGCGGCCACGACCTTGGGATGCGAGTGGCCGGTCGAGCAAACGGCAATGCCGGCAGCGAAGTCGAGGAACGTGTTGCCGTCCACATCGGTCACCAGCATCCCGGCGCCGGATTCCGCGACGAGCGGATAGGCGCGGGTGAGGGATGGGCTCGCCACCGCCTCGTCGCGGGCGATGATCTCGCGGGCCCGCGGTCCGGGCAGCTCGGTGGTGATCCGCGGGGCAGCGCCAGCCGCGGAAGGGGTCTGCATGGTGGTCATGAGGTGTTCACTCCGGAATCGGAGCGGCGCGTCCTGCCCGCGCACCCTGGCTAGATCGCAGCATCCTAGCAGGGGCGCCGTCGCTTGCTAACCCCCCTGCCGTGGGTGTCAGCGCGTGGCGCGGATGGCCTGACCGATGAGCGACGGGCCGCGGTAGACCAGCCCGGTCCACAGCTGCACGAGATCAGCGCCCGCGGCGATCGCCTCGGCGGCCCGGGCGGCGCTCGAGATGCCGCCTGACGCGACGATCACGAGCCGTGCCTGGCCAACGTCCCGTGCCCGTTCGATGCGTCGCTGGGTGCCATCCCACAGCGGCTCCCCCGAGAGGCCGCCAGCCTCCGCCACCAGCCCATCGTTCGACCGGAGGCCCTCCCGCCGGACCGTGGTGTTGGCGAGGATGACGCCCGCCGCCGGGGAGTCCGCCAGCATGCGCAGCAGCTCATCCAGATCATCGGTTGCGAGGTCTGGCGCCAGCTTGACGAGCAGCGGGCGCCGGAAGCCGCCCGTCTCGCCGGCCTCGGCGAGCGCCTCGAGCAGGCGTGCGAGGCTGCGAGCGTCCTGCAGGTCACGCAGGCCCGGCGTGTTGGGGCTCGACACATTGATGGCCAGGTAGTCGGCCACCGGGGCGACCAGGCGATGGCAGGCGAGGTAGTCGTCGATCGCCTCGGCTGGATCGGTGTCCCGACCGCGCCCGATGTTGACGCCGACCACGAAGCCCTCCGGGAGAGCGCGCCGCGCGAGCATCACCCGGCGCGCCAGCGCCGCCGCGCCGGCGTTGTTGAAGCCCATGCGGTTGACGAGCGCGCCGTCGGCGGTCAGCCGAAAGAGCCGCGGCCGCGGGTTGCCGGCCTGTGCCAGCGGCGTGACAGTTCCCACCTCCATGAAGCCGAGGCCCAGCGCCGCCCAGCCGGGGAGCGCAACCGCGTCCTTGTCGAAGCCGGCGCCAACGCCGATGCGGTTGCGGAAGCGCAGGCCCATGAGCTGCACACCGTTGCTCTCCCGGGTCGGCGCGCCCGCGAGGAGCGGCGCGACCGCCCGTCCGGCGGGGTGAGCGCCCGCGCCGCGCAGGACGCGGAGCATCAGGTGGTGGATGCGCTCGGGATCGAAGCCGAAGAGGATCGGTCGAGCGGCGCGGTAGACGAGCGCGCGCCAGTCGGGGAGCACGGAGCGGCGGGTCAGTCGTCGCGAGCGCGGGGGAACGCGAGGTCGATGGGGCGCAGGGACGGCAGCGGTTCTTCGTCCGGCCCGATCGCCGTCTCGACGCCGGGAGGTGCCATGAACTCGTGCCACACCTCGGTCCCGGACGCAGGCGGATCGTCGAGCTCCTTGAGCGCCACGATGCCTTCGAACCGGATCTGGCCGAGGCGGCCGTCCTCGGTCTCGAACTCGTCCTCGTACTCGGGTGCCATCTCGACCGCCCGCCCCAGCGCTGCCTCTTCGTCCGTGCCGTCGATCAGCACGACCCGATCCTCGACCAGGTACGGGGCGCCATCGGTCCCCAGCAGGTAGGCGTAGCGCATCTGGACCGCGAACCAGCCGGAGGAGACGACGGCCGTCTCCTCGTCGAGCACCATCGGCTCGAGGGCCGGGTCGTCCGGCGTCGTCAGGGTGTGGCCATTGGTCGTCATTGGTGGCTACGCCTCCGGCGGCTCGTCGCCCATCACGGTCTGGGACTGCTCGCGCAGGAACTGCTGCACGTAGTACGGGCCGAGCCCGTTCTTGCCGGAGCTGCCGGAGCCCTTCCAGCCGCCGAAGCTCTGGATGCCGGGCCACGCACCGGTGGTGGCGCCCGCGCGGCGGTTGACGTACACCACCCCGGCCTGGATTCCGTTGAGGAAGCGCTCCGCCTCTGCCCGATCCCCGGTGAAAATGCCCGCCGTCAGGCCGTACGGCGTGCTGTTGGCCTCGGCGAGCGCCTCGTCGAGCGAGTCGACTTCCCCGACCACCACGAACGGCACGAACAGCTCGTCATGGAACAGGCGGTGCTCGAGGGGCAGGCCGGTGACCACGGTGGGTGTCGGGAAGTAGCCGCGCCCCGTGTCGCCATCACCGAGTACCTCGCCTCCGGCGAGCACCTGGCCGCCGTCCCGGCGCGCCTCGTCCACCGCGTCGGTGAACGTGCGCAGCGCGCGCTCGTTGATGACCGGTCCCATCCAGCTCTCTCGGCGTGTCGGGTCACCCACCCGGATCGTCTTCGCCTTCTCCGCCAGCTTGGCCGCGAACTCACCGGCCACCGAGCGGTCCACGTAGACCCGCGAGTTGGCGCTGCACTTCTGGCCGTCGAAGCCGAACGCCGAGCGCATGACGCCCTCGGCTGCCATGTCGAGGTCCGCGTTGCGGGTCACGATCGCCGGGTTCTTGCCACCCATCTCGGTGATGATCGGTCGCGGGTAGTCGCGGGTGAAGCTCTTGTAGAGCCGCATCCCAACCTCGTAGCTGCCCGTGAAGACCATGCCGTCGATGCCTGGGTTCTCCTCCAGCTCGGCTCCCACCGAGTCGCCCGGCCCCGTGACGACGTTGACGACGCCCGCAGGTACGCCGACCTCGCGCAGCACGGTCGCAAACAGGTAGCCCATCAGCGGGGCGTCCGACGACGGCTTCATGACCACCGTGTTGCCAGCCAGGAGCGCACCAGCGGCCGGGCCGCCGGAGAGTGCCATCGGGAAGTTGAAGGGGCTGATGATGGCCCACACGCCGTGCGGCTTGAGGACGCTGCGGGTGTGCTCGTCCGCCGAGAGCGAGCCCATCGGCTGCACGAACCCGTCGTGCGCCTCCATGGTGTCGCCGTAGTAGCGGATCAGGTCCGCCGTCTCCTCCACGTCGCCCAGCGCCTCGAGGCGCGTCTTGCCGACCTCGAAGCTCATGAGCGCGGCGTACAGGAACTGGCGCTCGCTGATCAGGTCGGCGGCACGTCGGAGGATCTCGAGCCGCGTTCGCCAGCCGAGGTCGCGCCATGCCGGGTAGGCAGCGCGAGCGGCATCCACCGCATCCCGCACGTCCTGTCGCGTGCCGACCGGGAAGCGGCTGACGACGATGTCAGTGTCGATTGGTGAACGATCGTCGAAGGTCTCGGATCCGGCGCGCTCCTCGTCGCCGATCAGCATCGGGTAGGTTGTACCGAGCATGGCGCGGGCCTCGACGACCGCAGCGTCGTACGCGGCCTGGAGCTCCTCGTTGTCCGCCGACAGGGTGGCGTAGGTGATCTTCATCCGGGGCGTGGTGGTTGCCATCGCGGGGTGTGGTGCCTCCATTGGTGGCAGCGTCCGACCGTGGGTCGTCGCGGGGGAGCATCGGCCTGCTCAGGGCGGCCATTATCGCACCGCTCCGGCGGCGGACAAAGCCGAAGGCCAGGCTCCGGGGGGAGAAGAGCCTGGCCTTCGACCGCGCTGATGATAGGTCCACCGCGCCCGCATTGCAAGAGGCTTTCCGGCACGGACCCGGGGGGGTTACACGACCCGCAGGTCGTGATGCGATCAACCGGCCTTGGGGCGGTGAAAGAGGCCGAGCTTCATCTCAAGCACCGGCTGATGGGGGCCCATCAGGAACGTGCGGCCCCGATCGCCATACAGGTGCGGGAGCAGCTCGTGGGCCGTGGCGTCGTCTCGCAGGTCGAGCCGGGTATGGACAACCTTGACCCGGAAGCCGTTGCGCAACCACCACCCGGTGCGGCGCTGGGTCGCCTCCAGCGCATGCCGAACCACTTCCGGCTCGAGCAGGGCGGCGACATCGTCGCGTCCGTAGTAGCCGATGACCACCAGCCGTCCCCCGGGACGAAGCACGCGCATCGCCTCGGCCACCAGCGGCAGCGACGCGTCGTCGGCCCCGATGAGTCCGGTCAGTACCACGTCCACCGCGCCGTCCCGAAGCGGGATGGCGTTCGCCGATCCCTCGACGATGCGCAGGTTCGGCTGATGGAGCCGGGCGGCGCGCCGCCGAGCCTCGTCGACGAGCGCGGGATCCGCCTCGATCCCATATGTCCTGCCCGTTCGCCGGGCGAGCAGGAGCGGGTAATGCCCGATCCCGGTGCCCACGTCCGCGACCCGCTTCCCGGCGAGCGGCACGATGCGCTCCAGGGCCGCGAGAATCCTGCGATCCGGGTCGATCGCCTCGGAGATCCGGCCGTGAAGGGCGGGATCGAGCTCCGTCCAGGCCGGCAGGAACGGGTACGGCGCGCTCACGGGACCGTCTCGACGCGCAGCTCGCCCGGCTCGCCGCTCTCGAGCGTGAGCAGGGCCTCACCGTCGAGCACCTGGAGGTCGAAGTCGACCGGTCCCGGCGCGCGCCGCGTGACGTACAGGGGCATCTCCAGGGTCATGCCCGGGTCCATCGGCCCGTAGCCAAGCGAGATCGTCCCGGCTGGCTCGCCCTCCTCGCCCGGCCCCTCGACCCACTTCGTCCAGTGTGTGCTCACGGTGAGCGGGGGTCCGAACTCCGCGACCCGCTCGGGCCCGGGAACGAAGGGCGCCAGAACGATCGTGTCACCGACGCTGGCCGACCAGCGCAGCACGATCTGACCGATGCGCGTGTCGGAGAGGTTGGTGACCGTCACCACGATCTGCCCGGCGTCGCCGTCGAGGGCCGGCGCGACCGCGACCCGAACCCGGCGTGGGTCGGTGATGGCGGGCAGGTCCAGTCCGTTCGGCGGCACGGGGGTCGCCGTCGGCGACGCGGTGGCTGCGGCGCTGGCGGTCGTCGAGGGCGTGGAGCCGGTGCTCGCGGAGGGGGTCGGCGAAGGAGCCACCACGTTGCAGGCGGCGAGGATCAGCAGTCCCGCAGCGAGTGCCGGGGCACAATGGCGCGGCCGCTCAGGCATCCTCGTGGAGCTCCCGGAGACGATGCCGGATGGCATACGTGGCCGCCTGCGCGCGACTGGCCAGGGCCAGCTTGGCCAGCACGTTCGAGACGTAGTTGCGAACCGTCTTCTCGGCCAATCCGAGGCGCGCCCCGATCTCGCGATTCGAGGCGCCGGTGGCCACCTCGGCGAGGACGCGACGCTCCTGCTCGGTGAGCTCGGCGAAGGCGCCGGCTTCCTCGTTGCCGGCCGTGGCGCGCAGCCGCTCGAGGACCGCCCCGGTGACGGCTCGATCGAGCATCGACTGACCGGCGGCCACCGTGCGCACGGCATCCACCAGCTCCGTGGATCCGATCCGCTTCAGGACGTAGCCGCGGGCGCCCGCCGCAATGGCATCGAACAGCGCGTCGGCATCGGCATAGCTGGTCAGCATGACGACTGCGGTATCCGGCATCTCGCGGGTGATCTCGCGGCAGGCATCGGTCCCGGAGCCGTTCGGCATCCGGATGTCGAGGACCGCCACGTCGGGGCGCAGCGCCCGCACCATGCGCACCGCCTCGTCGCCCGAGCCCGCCTCGCCCACGACCGCCATCCCGTCCTGGCGTGACAGGAGCGCCGACAGGCCGATGCGCACGACCTCGTGATCGTCGGCGATGACGATCTTGATTTCGGCTGCGGGTGCGGCGAAGCCGCTCTCGGGATTGATCATGGTTCGCGGCGCACCGCCGCAACCGGCATGGTAAGCGAGAGCGTCGTGCCGTGGCCGGGGGTGCTGCTGATCTCCATGGCACCGCCGAGCTGGGCAGCCCGACCCCGCAGGTTGGCGAGGCCCTGCGGCCCACCCGGCACCCCGGTCGTCGCCCGGGCAGGGTCGAAGCCGCGTCCGTCGTCGTGGATCTCGAGCAGCAGCCGGTCGGCCGAGCACTCGAGGCGCAGCTCGACATGCGACGCTTCGGCATGGCGCAAAACGTTGGAGAGCGTCTCGCGCACGATCAGGCGCAGGTGCTCAGCCTGCTCGTCGTCGAGCTGGGCCCGCCACTCGCCCTCGACCCTCTGCGTGATGTCCAGCAGGCCATGCGCCCGCAGCTCGTCCGCCACCGCCCCCACCAGCCGCTCCGGATCCCGCGCGTCGAGTGACGAGCTGCGCAGGTCGAAGACCGTGCGGCGAATCTCGCCGGTCACCCGCTCGAGCTCGCCGAGCACCATGCCGATGCCGCGACGCGGGTCACCGCTCGTCGAGCGCGCCTCCTCAAGGTGCAGGCCGGCGGCGTAGATGGATTGGATGATGCCATCGTGCAGGTCGCGGCCGATGCGGTCGCGTTCGCGGGCGAGCAGCTCGCGCCGCCGCGCCTCGGCGAGGCGCCGATCGGTCTCCTGCTCGAACAGGTCGAGGCTGCGGATGACACCCACCGCCATGGCCAGGCCGATGAGCGAGCGGAAGACCTCGACCGGAATGCCGATCCCATCGAGGATGACCCGCCCGTTGAGCACCGAACCGGGCAGGAATGGAGCGGGCATCGAGATGCAGCCCTCGAGGACCGCGTAGACGGCAAAGGCAATGGCCGTGAGGCGCAGGGCCCCGCCCACCGGTGGTCGGGCGATGGCCTCGAGGGACGTGGCGCTGCGACGCAGCCCGATCACCACCGCCAGCGCTCCGGGCAGTGCCAGCATCCAGCGTGCGAGCAGGTCGCCGACCGCCAGCGGAGCTCCGACTCCCGCGAGCGCCGGCCCGATCCGCTCGATGGGCAGCCACGGGCTGGGATCCGGCACGAACGAGGAGCCGTACAGCGTCCCGATCGCCACCGTGCCCATGCCCCACAGCGCGAAGGCGAGTGGCGCCACGAGGCGCAGCCACGGCACGCGCGTGGCGCGCGCGGATTGCGCCCGGGCGGAGCGGGTGACCAGCAGGAGCTCGGCCCCGAACTGGAGCAGCAGGGCGAACGCGATGCCGCGCAGCGCCAGCTGGAGCCACAGCAACCCCTCGATCAGCGTCCGGGGCAGGAACCCCGACTGAACCGGGATGAACAGGTAACCCCACTCGACGAACGCATCGGCGACGCCGAAGGCCGCCAGCCACGGAAGCGCCTGCGCCAGCGCGAGCTGGCTTCGCTTGCGGCGCTGCAGCGCGATTGCCAGCCCCATGACGAAGAAGACCTGGCCGTGGATCGACAGGACGACGAGCTGGTTCGTCTCGAAGAGGTCACGCAGCCAGTCCATGGCACCATGCTAGCCGTCGCCGCCGGCCACTCATTGCGAGCCACCCGCGTGCAGCGGGTACCATCGGCGCATGTCGACGAAGGGTCCCGAGCGCACGCCGTGGGGCGTGCTGCTGTGGTTCGGGTGGGCGTTCTCCCTGCTCGCGATCACGGGCCTCCTCCTGCCCCGGATTGTCGGGTTCACCGACTTCAGTGAGAAGGCACCGTTCAGCCTGCTCGGCATCTTCATGATGCTCGAGCTCGCGCTGTTGCTCTTCGGAATCACGGTGGCGCTGCAGCGCAAGCGGATCGCGCATCGCTTCGCGCTCGGCATCAGCCTCCTGCCGGTGCCGATCCTCGCCGGCTTGCCGCCCGCGCTGCTCGACATGTCGGGCGCTGCGTCAGTCGGCTGGTACGCCCTGACCGTCCCGCTTGGCCTCGTGCTCAGCGCGGTCCTGCTGGTCGGGTTGCTCCGCTCGCGCTCCCGCACGTATTTCTCCGAGCCGTAGCGGCTACGGGGCGGTCACCGTCAGGGTGCCCTTGATGCCCAGGCTCTCGTGGCCGGGGAGCGAGCAGAACGTCACGTAGTCGCCGGGCGGCAGCTCGGCGGTGATCGTCTCGGTCTCGCCACGCGACAGGTCGGTGGTCGTCATCAGGACGTCGCCATCCTGGGTACGGACCGCGACGTTATGCGGGGTGGGGCCGTCGTTGGTGACGATCAGGGTCACCGTCGGGCCGGCGACTTCGAGGGCTGGCTGGTCGAGCATGAAGTCCATCACGCTCAGCTCGATGGCGTCAGGGTCGACCGATGCCGCCGCCGACGAGGCGGCGGGGGGCGACGAGGTGCTGCTACAGGCAGCGAGGGCAGTGGCCAGAAGGGCCGCGAACAGGATGCGACGGGGCATGGATGCCTCCTTGGTGTGAGCGATGTCGAAGGGGCCGGCAGCGAATGCCGGCCCCTTCGTCCTGGGTGTGGGTCAGCTTGCGAACTGGTCGGGAAGCTTGGCCACGATCGCGGCGGCGAGCGGGTCGCCGATCATCCGCATGTGCATGGCCGCCTCACGGTCGGCCGCGGCCGCCGCGGCAACGTCACCGGCGCCCTGCGCGTCGACGATGGCCTTGGTGGTCAGCACGTGGTCCTGGATGAGCCCTTCGAGGGCGTCCCGCGGAAGGTCGGTGGCACCGGCCAGGAACTCCGCGAAGTCGGGGAGGTAGACGGTGGTGAGATCCTCGACGGCCTTGTCCATCATGGCCTGGTCATCGGTCGCCACACCGGTCGTGTAGTCGACGAAGAACCCGTTGTGGGCGCTCCAGATCTGGTTGAACGAATCCTCGGCCTCGGTGCCGTAGAGGCTGCCGATGGCGGCCCCCAGGTCGGTGCCGTTGGTGTTCAGCGCAGTGCCGGCAGCGGCGAACTCGTCGCTACGTCCGCCGATGGCGGCATCGGTCGCGAAGCTGGCCAGGTACAGGTGCTCCTGGAGGAGCTGGTTGAGCGCGACACGCAGGTCGACGCCGGCGTTGGTGGCCTCGCCCTCGATGTCATTGCCCTCGGCGATCGCCGGCGCGAGCGCATCGCCGATCATCTGCATGTGGGCGTACGCGGCGCGGATGGCGGCGTAGGCGGCCTCGAAGTCACCGGACGCCTGGGCGTCGACGACGGCCTTGGTCTGCAGGACGTGATCGGTCACCAGGTCGGTGATCGCGTCCTCGGGGAGCCCGGTGGCGCCCGCCAGGAAGGTCGAGAACTCGGGGACGTAGACGGTGGTCAGGTCCTCGACGGCCTTGTCGGCCATGGCGGCATCATCGGTCGCGACGCCGGTCGTGTAGTCGACGAAGAAGCCGTTGTGGGCGCTCCAGATGCGGTTCCACTCATCCTCCGCCTCGGTACCGTAGATGCTGCCGATGGCGGCGCCGAGCTCGGTGCCGTTGGTGTTCAGCAGCTCGCCGTAGGCGGCGAACTGGTCGTTGCGCGCATCGAGCGCGGCGCCGGTCGCCTTGGCGGCCAGGATGAGGTGCTCGCCGAGCAGGTAGTCAAGGTCGACGCGCAGGTTGGCGGCGTCGGAGTCGACCACCACGCCGTCGGGAGCCATGCTCTCCGGCGCCATGCTCATGGGGGCCATGCTGGACGGGGTCATGCTCTGCGCGGTCGACGAGCTGGTCGCCGTGTTGCTGCAGGCCGCCAGGGCCACGACGGCCACCAGCAGCAGGGGGAGTGCCTTCAGGATTCGCACGAGTAGTTGATCTCCTAGTGTCGCGGCCATTGGGGGCCGTCGGGGAAGATACGCAGCCCGCGCCCAAATGAATCACTTGCCGTTGCCGCGGCGCCCGCGCGAGGCCGCTGCCTATACTCAGCGCGATGACCGCGACCGCACCGCCGCGCACCATGCGCGCGCTCGCCAAGACGCGCCCCGAGCCCGGCGCGGAGCTCGTCGAGCGGCCCGTTCCAACCCCCGGCCCAGGTGACGTGCTGCTGCGCATGGAAGCGGCGTCGATCTGCGGCACCGACTACCACCTCTACTCGTGGGACGCATGGGCGCAGGACGTGCTGCAGGTGCCCACCATCCTCGGCCACGAGCTCGCGGGCCGCGTGGTCGCCAGCGGCGCCGGCGTGACCCGGGTGCGGGACGGCGACCTGGTGGGTGTCGAGAGCCACCTCGTGGACTGGACGTGCAGCGTCTGCCGCCGCGGTGACCCGCACCTGTGCCGCAACCTGCGGGTCATCGGAGCGCACGTGGACGGAGGCTTCGCCGAGTACGTGGTGATCCCCCAGGAGAACGCCATCGAGTCCAACGGGCTCGATCCCGCGGTGGTCGCCCTCCAGGAGCCGATGGGCAACGCCGTCCACGCCGCCTTCGCCGAGCCGATCGAGGGGAAGAGCGTGCTCGTCACCGGCTGCGGACCCATCGGCCTGTGCGCGGTGGGTATCGCCCGCGCGGCCGGCGCATCGGTCGTCATCGCCACCGATACGGAGGCCTACCGGCTTGACCTGGCGCGCACCATGGGCGCCCATCACGCCCTCGACGCCGCCGATCCGGAGACGCCGAACCGCATCCGGGCCGTCACCAACGGTGAGGGCGTCGAGGTGGTGCTCGAGATGAGCGGGGCCGCACCCGCGCTGGAGCAGGCGCTCGACGTCATCGATCGCGGCGGACGGATCAGCCTGCTCGGCATCTTCAGCGAGCCGGTGCGGGTGGACCTGTCGGATCGGGTGATCCAGCAGGGGATCCGCCTGCACGGCATCTATGGCCGCCGCATGTACGACACCTGGGAGCGCACCCAGGCGCTGCTGCGTTCCGGTGCGCTCGACGTGACGCCCATCATCACCCATCGCTTCGACCTGTCCGACTGGGAGCGTGGCTTCGAGCTCATCGCGTCCCGGCACGCTGGAAAGGTGGTCCTCCTGCCATGACCGATGCGACCGCCCGCACGCGCAACCCGCTCGCCTTCCTCGACGCGACCCTGGACGATCTGCGCGCGAAGGGCCTCTACCGGCGCCTGCGGGTGGTCGAGAGCGAGCAGAAGAGCCGCTGCACCATCGACGGCCGCGAGGTGATCACCCTGTCGAGCAACAACTACCTGGGCTTGACGACCCACCCCCGCCTCCGTCGCGCGGCGATCGAGGCCGTCGAGCGCTACGGTGCCGGCTCCGGCGCGGTACGGACCATCGCGGGGACCATGTCGCTCCACGAGGAGCTGGAGGCGCGTCTCGCGACGTTCAAGCACGTGGAGGCGGTGCTCACCTTCCAGTCCGGCTTCACCTGCAACACCGGCGTGATCCCGATCCTCGCGCCGGAGGGAGCGGTGATCGTCAGCGACGCGCTCAACCACGCCAGCATCATCGATGGCATTCGCCTCACCAAGGCGGAGCGCAAGATCTTCCCGCACGGCGACATGGAGGCGCTGGCCGCGGCCCTTGCCACCGTTCGCGCCGCCCCGGGCGGGGGCGAGCGCACGATCCTGGTCATCACTGATGGCGTCTTCAGCATGGACGGCGACATCGCGCGCCTGCCGGAGATCGTCGAGGCGGCCGAGGCTCACGACGCGATCGTCTACATCGATGATGCGCACGCGTCGGGCGTGCTGGGGCGCAACGGTCGCGGGACGGTCGACCATTTCGACCTGCACGGGCGCGTCCATGTGCAGGTCGGGACGCTCTCCAAGGCGATCGGTGTGCTGGGCGGCTACGTGGCGGGGCCCTCCAGCCTGCGCCAGGTGCTCGAGCACCAGGGGCGGCCGTTCCTCTTCTCCACCTCCGCCCCGCCGGCCGTCGCGGCCGCCTGCCTGGCCGCGATCGACGTGCTTGAGAGCGAGCCGGAGCTCCTCGAGCGCCTCTGGGAGAATGCCCGTTACTTCAAGGCTGGCCTGCAACGTCTCGGATTCGACACCGGCGCGTCCGAGACGCCGATCACCCCCGTCATCGTGGGCGCCGGTGCGCTGGCGCATCGCCTCAGCGACCGGCTCTTCGAGGAGGGAGTGTTCGCCATGGGGATCGGCTTCCCGACCGTCCCGGAGGAGAAGAGCCGGGTGCGGACCATCGTGACCGCCGAGCATACCCGCGAGGAGCTTGACTTCTGCCTCGACGCGTTCGACAGGGTCGGTCGCGAGCTCGCCATCATTTGAGCAGCGCGGTGCTTCCGCGCACCGGGCCATCTTCCCCCGGCGGTGCCCCGGCGCTACGATGGGCGCCGCCCTCGTTGGCGTGTTGTTGCCCGCACAGCTGAGCCAGTATTCCCTTGCCCATGCGACCAAATTCGATGGATCTGATCGCCGCTCCTCTTGCCGTTGATGCCGGTACCCTTCCGCGCCCGCTCAGCGGGCCCGGTGACGACACATCGCCCTCGCGCGACGCCGGCATCAATGAGCTGGCGGAGGCAGCCCGCGACGGCGACGTGGAGGCCCTGGGTCGCCTGTACGACCAGCTCGTCACCCCCATCTACCGCTACGTCGCCCTTCGGCTCCGCCGCCGCGAGGATGCCGAGGATCTGACCCAGGTCGTGTTCGAGCGCATCGTCGTCGCGCTGCCACGATATCGTTCAAGCGGCAAGCCCTTTCAGGCCTGGGCGTACCGGATCGCGCGCAATGCCGTCATCGACCACGTGCGCCGAGAGCGGAACCACGAGCCGCTGGATCCGCTGCATGAGCATCCGGACGATGATGGACCCGAGCGGCTCAGCATGATCGGCGAGGAGATCCGCGAATTGCGCGAGGCCATCCGCAGCCTCACCCCTGACCAGCAGGAGGCCCTCACGCTGCGCTTCGCGTCCGGCCTCTCGGCCGAGGAAGCCGCCGTCGTGATGGGGCGACGCGCCGGGACGGTGCGCGGCCTCACCTTCCGCGCCATCGCGTCGCTGCGGCGCCGCCTGGCGGAGGGCTAGGCGTGGGTCGAGCCGCGCGGCGACGGGAGCCCCGAATCATCTTCCGCCGCGTTGAACTCGATGCGAACCCAGACGACGCGCGCGTTCGCTCCATGCTTCGCCATGGCACCGAGCTCGAGCCCGACCCCCGATTTGCGCGTCGACTGCGCGGCATCGTGTTGAGCCGCCATGTCGAGGCTCAGGAGGCAAGCGCGGCGGTCGCCCACCGCAGCTCGATGACGCCCATCGGCCGCGGCGTGCTGGTCAGCAGCGTGCTGCTCGCGATGAGCGCCGCAACGGTGGGGGCCTTCAGCCAGTCCGCCCTCCCCGATGATCTCCTGTACCCCCTCAAGCTGCGCATCGAAGCGATGCGGATGGCAGTCGCGCCCGCCGATCTGCGGAACGATCTACTGGCCTTGGCATTTGAGGAGCGCGCCAGCGAGCTGACACGCGCCGCCGCCGCCGGTCGATGGAACGCCGCCGAGGAGGCTGCGTGGCGCGTCATGGCCGCCGAGCAGGAGCTGACTGCGATCGGCGGCTTGACGCCGGCCGTCGCAGCGCGCGTCGACGCGCATCTGCGGGCCCTCGACCAAGTACTTGCCCACGCGCCGCCGACCGCCGCCGCCACCGTGACGGAGCGGCTCACGCCGACCAGGTCTCACGTCGAGGGCCGTGGCCAGGGGAACCGCGGTGGGTCCGGCAACGCTGGCGGCCCAACGCAAGGTCCGGGGAGCGCGCCCGCCGAGTCTGGAGGGCCGGCTGCTTCGCCTGAACCGTCACGCGGCGGCGGTCCGGCGGACGGCAGCTCGACAAGCCCCGCGCCCGGCCAGCCTGCTCCGACGAATCGGCCTGCAGCAAGCGATCTCCCGCCCCGCCCTTCACCGCGGAGCGCCGTTGCAAGCGGGTCGCCCCCGAGCTGAGGCAGCGACCGCTGCCGCCTCGATTCCTCTGCGCCCCCTTTGCATCGTCCGCCCGATCGCAGCGGCGGAAACCAGAAGACGGGGTAGAGGTCGAAGACCTCTACCCCGTCCCTGCCAGGGGGGCTGGATCAGCTCCGAGGTCGACCCTGGTGGCCGGCCCCGGAGGTCAATCCGCGGGGACGTCCTAGACGGCGTCCTCGCTGGGCCGGCGGCGGCCGATCCAGAGGCCGGCCGCGGAGATCAGGAGCAGCAGTCCCCAGGCGGCCGTGCCGCTCGAGGTGTGCCCCGCGGGGGTGGTGGCGGCGGAGTTGCCCATGCTGGCGGCGGGCGAACCCGTGCCACCCTGGACGCTCTGCTCAGGAGTACCCGTCCCGCCCTCGACAGACTGCTCGGCAGACTGGCTCGGGGATGGAACCTGGGTGCTTGTCCCGCTGGAGCTCTCCTCCGGGCTGGTGGACGGAGCAACCGACTCGCTCGGCGCCTCGGACTCCGACGGGGCAACCGACTCCGACGGGGCAACCGACTCCGACGGGGCAACCGACTCGCTCGGCGCCTCGGACTCCGACGGGGCAACCGACTCCGACGGAGCAACCGACTCCGACGGAGCAACCGACTCGCTCGGCGCCTCGGACTCCGACGGGGCAACCGACTCCGACGGGGCAACCGACTCGCTCGGCGCCTCGGACTCCGACGGGGCAACCGACTCGCTCGGCGAGCTCTCCGGTTCGCAATCGGTCCAGAAGACCTTGTGCTTCACGTTCTGCTCGTTCCGGCCCTGCCAGAAGAGCTTGTAGTGGCCCTCGTCCAGTGCGAACACGCCTTCGTTGGGCTCTACGTCCTCGCCAGCGGTGGCGTCGTAGGTTCCGCTGAGGACCATCGTGCCGTCGCCGGTGGGAGGCCAGGACTCGATCCACCAGTCGCCCGTCTGCACATCGTCACCGAAGAAGAAGTGCAGGTGGAACGTGCAGACATGCGGCTCGTTCCGGATGATGGGCTCGTTGTCGGTCTCGCCGTCGTGGATCTTGACGGTGCCGTTGTTGCCGTTGACGGCCAGGGCAGGAGCCGACAGGGCGGTCAGTGAGAGTGCGAGCGTGATCACGGCCATCGCGGTGATCCAGCGCTGCGTGCGATTGCGGCGGGAGTGCATCAGGTCGTCCCTTTCGTGTTCTGGGGTTCTGCTAGTGGATCGGGACGGCCCAGCCCCCTGGTCATCCCTCGCTTGATGGTCCGACGGTACTGGGTCATCCAGGAGTTGACTAGTACCTCTGGGTACCGCCCGTGGCCCGGTGCTGTGGGGTCCGGTGGCATTGGGTGTAGGCACCGCTCACGATCCGTTGACCGTGGGCACCGTCATGGAGGAGTACTCGGTCCTTGGCGGTACCGGTACCGATGGTCGCCGGATACGGAAGAGCCCCCGCCGGATCGCTCCGACGGGGGCTCGTCTTGGGTTGGACCCGTGAGGTCCTAGCGGCGGCGGCGGACCGTCGCCAGGTTCACAGCGGCCATACCGCCCAGGGACAGGAGGGCGAGGATGCCGAACGCGATCGCCGGGATGGCGCTCGTGCTGCCTGCGGCGCTGGTGGCACCGTTGCCCATGCTGGCGGCCGGCGAACCCGTCCCGCCCTGCACGCTCTGCTCCGGAGTGCCGGTGCCGCCCTCGACCGACTGCTCGGCCGACTGGCTGGCGCTGGCGCTGGCGGACTCCTCCTCGGACTGGCTGGCGCTGGCGCTGGCGGACTCCTCCTCGGACTGGCTGGCGCTGGCGCTGGCGGACTCCTCCTCGGACTGGCTGGCGCTGGCGCTGGCCGACTCCTCCTCGGACTGGCTGGCGCTGGCGCTGGCCGAACCGCTCGACTCACCGTAGACGACCCAGTAGCTGACGTTGCGGCACTGCTCGTCGCCACCCACGATGCCCGCCGCCGCGAGGTAATCGCAGAGGCTCATCTCGCCGTCGGCGGTGACGATGCCCGTGTTGCCGGACTCGCTGTCGTTCGACACGGTCGAGCCCGCCTTGACGCAGATGTCGGTGCCCGCAGCGGGCACGAAGTCATTGTCATCCGCTCCGGACTCGTCCTTGGCGGACCAGCCATCCGGGCAATGCAGTCCCGGCGGCGGAGTGGCCGAGACCAGGGTGACGGAGACGAAGAGGCTCCCGACGAGCGCCGCGACGGCGACGAGGGCGAAGAGTGTCGGCGCGGATCGCCGGCGCTCGACGGTTGGAAGGTGCATCGATGAGTACTCCTGCTAGGACCGACCTGGCTCGCGCGGCGGTGAATAGAAGATGAACCGCCTTCGGCAAGGAATCGCAGGATATACGGAAGTACTACCCGCTGCCTAGTACCGGCGTCCCCCACGACATGTGTCGTTTGACGTAGTCCGGGGCGGTGCAGGGGTGTAGCCGGTGACTGTAGTCACCGCTTCTCCGGGAACCGCCGCCTCAGCCTGTCCGGCCGCGCGCTTCCAGCAGAACGAGCTGCGTCTCGTCGGGAAGCGACGATGGAGTCACCTGCGCCTTGGGCTGACGGATCGGCTCCGCCGCCATTTCGTGCAGGAAGCCATCAACGGTGGCCAGATCGGTCGATCCGCCGTCCACCTGGAAGTGCATCGGGATGACCATCTTGGGATTCACTTGCGACACGACTTCGGCCGCCTCGGCCGGTGGAAGGACGAAGACGCCGCCGGCGGGGACGAGCAGGACGTCGACGGGTCCCAGCTCAGAGAGCTGCTCCTCCGTCAGAAGGTGCCCGAGATCACCGAGGTGGGCGATGTGGACGCCATCGATCTCGATGCTGAAGACCACGTTCTCGCCGCGCTCGGCGCCACGCGAACCGTCATGGAATGTCCGGACCCCGGTGACCAGGACGTTGGCCGACTCGTACTCGCCGGGGCGGGTGAGGGTCAGGCCGGCGGTGATCGAGCGCGTGTACGTGTGGTCGGGATGCGCGTGGCTGAGCGTCAGCAGCTGCACATCGTGCTTGCCCGCCACGAAGCCGGTCGACGGCGGGCAGGGGTCGGTGATGACGGTCGCCTCGCGCCCTTTGAGCCGGAAGCAGGCGCGCCCGTACCAGGTGATTTCCATCGGTGCACCGATGATAGCCGGAAACGCACGAGCGCCGGTGTCCGCCCAATGACACCGGCGCTCGAAGGAGGGAGGGTGGAGGTGAAAACCCGATTGCGCGGATCCCCATCTCGCACGACCGAATCTACCGAGCCGATGTGAATCCCAAACACCCTGCCGCCTTAAGAAACGTGAACCTTTGCGAGCGTCGGGGCGTGACCATGGATGACCGATAATGCGGGGCATGTCCGCCCCGCTGCGACGCCTCGTCGCCGTCCTGGTGATCCTGCTGCTCGTGGCAGGGGTCACTCTGCTGACCCTTCGCGGAATGGGCGTCGATATCGCGATGGGGCCGTTCGCCAGCGCCACCCCATCGCCCACACCGTCGACGACCCCGGTGCCCTCGGCCAGTCGCGACCCACAGACCGTCTTCGCCGAGATCGAATCGCAGGTTCGCGCAGAGCGCCTCCTCCCGGCACCGGACATCGGTGCGGCCCAGATCATCGGGCGTGACGAGCTGGCGGCCGAGCTGCGAGCGATCTTTGACGCCGATTACCCGCAGGCGCGACGCGATGCCGATAATGTCGAGCTCCGCGCGCTCGGCCTCCTCCACGAGGGGCAGGACGTCGCTGAGCTCCAGCTCCAGCTGCTGGGCGACCAGGTCATCGGCTTCTACAACCAGCACCAGCGCCGCATGGTCGTGGTCTCCGACGGGGGGGTCGATGCGCAGGCGCGCATGACCTACGCCCACGAGTACACCCACGCACTCCAGGACGCGGCGTTCGGGATCGATGCCCTGGGGACCGATGCGGTCGGGGAGGACGACCGCAACCTCGCCCACCTCAGCCTGATCGAGGGCGATGCATCGCTGGTGATGGTGCTGTGGGCCATCGAGCACGATCCGGCGGGGCTCGGCGACACAATCTCTGGCCCCGTCCCGGACATGAGCGGCATTCCCGACTGGATGGTCGCCCAGCTTGCGTTCCCGTATACCGCGGGCGCCAACTTCGTCGCCAACCTGTACCAGAACGGCGGCTTCGACGCGGTAGATGCCGCGTACGCCGACCCGCCCGACTCGACGGAGCAGATTCTCCACACCGACAAATACGTCTCCGGCGAGGCCCCGGTCGCCGTGGCAGAGACCGACGTCGCCGCCGCCCTCGGCAGTGGCTGGACGAATGTGCCCTCCACCACGCTCGGCGAGGGTCTCCTCGCCATCTGGCTCCACCACCTGGGGGCGAGCCAGGAGGACGCGGACAACGCGGCGCGCGGGTGGGGAGGGGATCGGGCCAGCGCCGCGTCGAACGCGAATGGCGAGGTGGCGCTCGTCCTCCGTCTGGCGTTCGACTCGCGTACGCAGGCCGACGAGTTCGAGGCCACGTATGGCGACCTGGTCGAGACCCTCTCCCTGCCCGGGCGGATAGCCCGAACCGGTGACCTCGAGATCAGCGTGGTCCAGTCCTCGGACGCAGCGCAGCTCGACGCCCTCGCCGAGGCGGCCGGGTAGCGCAGCCGCTACATCGTTTCCGGGGCGGAGATTCCGAGCAGGCCCAGGCCGTTGGCCAGCACCTGGCGCGTGGCCGCCACGAGGGCGAGGCGCGATCCGGTCAGGGCGGCGTCATCGCTGAGCACCCGGCAGTCGCGGTAGAACTGGCTGAAGAGGCCGGCGGCCTCGTGGGCGAAGCGCGGCAGGTCGTGGGTCTCGCGGCGCTCGGCCGCATCGGATAGGACGTCGGGCAGCGTGAGCAGATGCTTGACGAGTGCCTGTTCGGCGGGATGGTGCAGCAGCGATCCTGCATCTGACGGATCCGGCGCCAGCGATTGCTCCGCAGCGTGGCGCAGGATCGACGCGCAGCGAGCGTGGGCGTACTGGACGTAGTACACCGGGTTCTCGCTGCTCTGCGATGTGGCGAGATCCATGTCGAAGTCGATGCCGGTGCTCGTCGCGCGGGCGCCGAAGAACCAGCGTGCGGCATCGACGCCGATCTCCGCGAGCAACTCATCCAGGGTGATGAACTCGCCGGAGCGCTTGCTGGCGCCGATCTCGTGGCCGTCCTTGATGAAGCGCACCCACGCGATGAGGAGCATCTGCACCGCCTCGCGGTCGAAGCCGAGCGCGGCGGCGGCATTGCGCACTCGCGCGACGGTGCCGTGGTGGTCCTCGCCCCAGACGTAGATCAGCTCGTCGAAGCCGCGGCTGAACTTCTCGGCCACGTAGCCGATGTCGGAGGCGAAGTACGTCGGCCGGCCGTCGGAGCGGATGACGACCCGGTCGCGGTCGTCGCCGAAGGCGGTTGAGCGGAACCACAGTCGCGCCGTCCGCCTCGAACATGTATCCCGCGTCACGGAGCTGGGCGATGCCGCGCTCGACCCACCCGTCGGCGTGGATGCGCGACTCGCCGGTCCAGACATCGAAACGGACGCCGAGCGCAGCCAGGCTGGCCTCGATCGAGGCGCGGATCCGCTCGCCGGCCCACGTGCCCAGGATGAGCCCCGGGTTGCCGTCGGTCGCCATCGCATCGGTCCAGACCTCGTCCGGCACCTCCGCCGCGAGGTCCACGACGTAGGCGCCGTGGTACCCGTCCTCGGGAAGCTCGGTGCCATTGCGGCGCGCCTGGACCGAGAGGCCGAGGTTGACGACCTGCGCCCCGCCGTCGTTGAAGTAGTACTCGCGGGTCACGTCGTGGCCGACGGCCTCGAGGACACGCGCCAGCAGGTCGCCGACGAACGCCCCGCGAGCATTGCCGATGGTCAGCGGCCCGGTCGGGTTGGCGCTCACGAACTCCACGTTGATCCGCCGCGGGCCGTTCACCGCCTCGCGTCCGTACTGGTCGCCGACCTCCAGGATGGTGGTGACCTGTGCTGCCACCCACCCTGGATCGAGACGGAAGTTCAGAAAGCCGGGTGGCGCGATCTCGACGGCCGCAACCCCGTCAGGCAGGACGAGGTGGCGGGTCAGGATCTCGGCGATCCGCAGCGGCGCGTTGCGTGCCACCGGGGCGAGCTGCATGGCCGCGTTCGACGCGAAGTCACCGTGCTCGGGTCGCGCCGGGTGCTCGATCCGGACGTCCGGCGGAGCGGTATCGCCGAGCGCCAGATCACCGGCCGCGACGGCGGCCGAACGGGCCGTGGCGACCGCGGTGCGGAGCTGCTCGCGGAGGGTGGGCATGGGCCCGGCAGTCTACCCGACGCCGGGCAAGTGTCCGTGGACGGTCAGCGAATGCGGCGACGGACCGAGGTGCGGAGGAGCGGTCGCACCGCCAGTGCGGTGACGCCGATGGCGGCGAAGAGGAGGGTGAGGATCGGTGCTTCGCTGGCGGTGCCGACGGCGTGCGCGATCGTCGCGGACGCGCGGTGCGCGGACGCCTGGTTCGTCGCGGCGGCGGGGGTGGTGACCGTCGCGAAGGCGATGACCGCGAACAGCCAGATGGCGATCGCGGGACCGATGAGCCGCCAGCTGATGCCCTGGGCGCGGGCGCGGGGCGACATGCGTTCGTTGCTCCTGTGTCGTGCTGCGAGTTCCGGTTTGTGCTCGTGTTGCCGGATCGCTATGCAAGCCCCGGACCAACCGGAATCCGAGGTGGTGCCCAGGCGCACCACCTGGTGTCAGCGGTCGCGGGTGAGTCGCAGCTCGAGCGCCTGGTCGACGGAGAAGCCGCGCAGGCCGAGCGTCTCGGCCGCGACCTCGAGGAGCGCGCCGGTCGGCGCCAGGCCGATCAGCTCGCAGTGGTCGATATCGGTCCCGTTCTCGAGCGCCATGCGCCGGATCTCGCGCACCACCCGGGGGATGCCGGTGCGCTCCCAGTCGACCAGGTTCATGCTCACCTGAGCCATCCGCGGCTGACCCGCATTCTCGAGCAGGACGCCCATCGCCTGGATGCCCGGCATCCCGCCGGACGACTCGCGGATGGCGTGCGCGATGCGCTTGGCGAGGGCCAGGTCATCGGTCGCCAGGTTGACGTTGAACGCGATGAGCGGCTTGCGAGCTCCCACGGCGATGGCGCCACCGCGCGGGTGAAGGTGGTGGGGACCGAAGTCGGGCGCGCGCTCGGGATCCGAGCCGATGGTGTCGCGCAGGCCCTCGTACTGGCCACGGCGCACGTCCGCCAGCCGTCGCCGATCCGGGCGCAGCGCGGCGTCGCCGTAGAGGTAGACGGGGAGATCGAATCGCTGCGCGACCTGCTCACCGAAGCGCCGCGCCAGGTCCACGCATTCCTCGATCCGCGTGTGCCCGAGGGGCACGAACGGCATGACGTCGACGCTGCCGATGCGCGGGTGGGCACCGCTGTGCTGCTGCATGTCGATCAGCTCGAGTGCGCGCCCGACGGCCGCGGTCGCTGCCCGGACCACCGACTCGGCGGCACCCGCAAAGGTGACCACGCTGCGGTTATGGGTCTCGTCGCGGCTGTGGTCGAGGAGGGTCACGCCGTCGATCTGGCCGATGGCGCGGACGATCTCCTCGAGGACCTCGGGGCGACGGCCCTCGCTGAAGTTGGGGACGCACTCGATCAGGCTGGCCACGTGGTGATCTTACGTTGCGCCCGGCCGGGCCGATGCGGTGCGGCGCGACGGATGCGCTACGCTCGGCGGCGTGCACCCGACGCTCGCCGCATGAGCGGAACCCTGAGCCTCGTCGCAGTCCCCATCGGGAATCCTGACGACCTGACGATCCGCGCCCGCGAACTGCTGCAGCGCGTCGCGATTGTTGCCGCCGAAGACACCCGACATTTCGCCACCCTGGCCAGGCACCACGGCATCACGACCCGCGCCATCTCGTACCACGCGCACAACGAGGACGGCCGTGCGGCGCAGCTCGTGGCGCGGCTGGAGGCCGGCGACGACGTCGCCCTGGTGACCGATGCGGGCATGCCGCTCGTCAGCGATCCCGGGCTGGCCCTCGTCCGCGCCGCACTGGCGGCTGGCATCGCGGTCACCGCACTGCCCGGCGCGTCCGCGGTCACGACCGCCCTGTCGGCGAGCGGCCTGCCGCCGCTGCCGTTCCGCTTCGTCGGCTTTCTGGCGCGCACCGCGGCGCGCCGCCGCACGCAGCTCGCCGAGCTGGCGGGCGACCCGGACACGCTCGTCGCGTTCGAGGCGCCGCACCGGCTGGTGGCCACCCTGACCGACATGCTCGAGGTGCTGGGCGATCGTCCGGCGTGCCTCGCGCGCAGCATCACGAAGCGCGACGAGCGGTATCAGCGTGGGAGCGTGAGCCGGCTGCTCGCCGCACTCCAGGGCGAGGCGACGGTGCGCGGCGAGACGACGATCGTCATCGGCGGTGCTGTGGTGGCGCCGGAGGCGCCTGACGCTGCGGGCGATGCCGCGCTGCTGGCGGCAAGTGGCGCCTCCGTGCGTACCGTGGCCGCGTATCTCGCGCGTCGCCACGGTCTCCCGCGTCGCCGCGCCTACGAGATCGCGAGCGGGGCGGAACGGTGATCGATGAGGTCGACCTCGTCGTCGAGCGGGTGGCGACCTCGCGCCGCTACCGGAACGTCGACCGCGGCCTGCTGCGCCGCCTGGCGGTCGAGGAGCTGACGCGGGCGCGCACGCGCGAGGACGCGGTCAAGCGCGTCAAGCGCCGCCTCCACCAGGCGGTGGGCGCGTTCGCACGCGGGACGGCGCGCATCGACAATCTTCGCGACGCGTGGCACGGCGACCTGGCCGAACCCGCCTTCCGGGCGGCGTGTGCCACGGCGATGCGTGCCCACGCCTCGACGGCCGAGCGGGTCGAGCACCTGACGTCCTTCTACCGGTCCATCTGGGAGATCACCGGCAAGCCGAGGGCGATGCTCGATCTCGGTTGCGGCCTCGGCCCACTGGGACTGCCCTGGATGGGGCTCGCGGCGGACGCAACGCTCGTCGCGGTGGACGTGGACGGCAGCGCGCTCGCCACCGTCGAGACCTTCCTCGCCCTGGTCGGGCAGCCGCACCGAACGCTGGAGCGCGACCTCTGTGCCGCCGCGCCCGACGAGCCGGCCGACGTCGCCCTGCTTTTGAAGCTGATCACGACCCTCGACCGGCAGGACCCCGAGGCGGCCGCGCGGCTGCTCGGCGCGCTCCGAGCCCGTTACGCGGTGGTGAGCTTCACCCGTCGCTCACTCGGTGGCCGATCGCGCGGCATGGAGCGCACCTACCGGGAACGGCTGGCGCGGCTGGCGCGGGACGTCGACGCGCCGCGCGATGCGCGAGGCATCGGTCGCCAACGAGCTCGTCTTCGTCCTCGAGCTCGCCCGTGGCTGAGCCGCTGGTCACCCGCCGCGCCACCTGGCCGGTGCCGACCTTCCTGCCCGACGCCACCCGCGCCGGGGTGCGCGCGGTGAGCGCGGCGGACCTGCGCTCGGTCGGCATCGAAGGCGTGGTGGTCAACGCCTTCCACCTCCTGCGCCGGCCGGGCGCGCGGGTCATGCAGGCGGCCGGCGGGGTGCATCGGTTCATGGGCTGGGACGGGCCGATCCTCACCGACTCGGGCGGCTTCCAGGTCTGGAGCCTCATCCGCCAGGACCCGGCACGCGGCGTGATTCGCGACAACGAGGTGATCTTCCGCGAGCCCTCGACCGGCGAGAAGTGGAACCTCACGCCCGAGCGGATCATCCAGCTCCAGCTCCAGCTCGGGTCGCGACGTGCTGGTGTGCCTCGACGACTGCACCGATGCCGGCGACCCGGAGGCGGAGCAGGAACGCAGCGTGGCCCGCACCGTGAAGTGGGCGCGCCGCAGCCGCGACGAGTTCGACCGCCTCACCGCGAAGCTGGATCCCGGGGAGCGACCGCTCCTCTTCGCGGTCGTGCAGGGCGGGGCTTCCGAGCGGCTGCGACGGCAGTGTGCCGCGGAGCTCAGCGCGATCGGGTTCGACGGCTACGGGTTCGGCGGATGGCCGCTCGACGCGGAGGGCGCGCTGCTCGCCGAGCCGCTGCGCTGGGTGGCGGAGACGCTTCCCGGGGCGGCGCCCAAGCACGCGCTGGGCATCGGCCGGCCGGATCACGTGGTGGCTGCCTTCGAGCTCGGCTACTCGATCTTCGACTGTGCACTGCCGACGCGCGACGCGCGCCACGGCCGCCTCTACGCGTTTCGCGAGGGCTGGGACACGCGGCGCCCGGCCACCGGCGACCACTTCTATGCCGCGCTGCGGATGCACGATCCCAACTACCGAATCGAGCACGTCCCGGTCGAGGCCAGCTGTGACTGCCCGCTGTGCGGCACCGGGCTGACGCGCGCCTACCTGCATCACCTGTTCAAGGTCGGCGACGTCGCCGCCGAGCGGTACGCGACGCTCCACAACCTGCGTTTCTACGCGCGTCTCTTCGAGCTGCTGCGCGGCTGAGCCTCAGGCGTGCGCCGCAGCCTGCGCGGGGTCGTCGCGACCAATCGTGTCCGGGTTGACGCCCCGCGCGCGGGCGAGGCGCTCGGCGAGGAGCTGGATCGGGATGGCGGCCCCGAGCAGCGCCGCCGCCAGCGGCGGCAGCAGCCGCGTCTCCGGTACCGCCAGCCGCCCCGCGGGGGTCAGGTCACGCGGAACCTCGTCGCCGATATCTGCACCCAGCACGCCGCGGCGGGCATGCCCAGCGCGCCGGGCCGCGCGGAGGACGTCGCCCGCGCGTTCGCGGACCACCGGGTCGCCACCGGTCAGCACCAGCACCAGGGCGGTCGATGGGCTCGGCGGCGGCGAGGTGGCCGTGCAGGAGTGTCTCGAGATGGAGCGCCTGGGCGGGAAGATGTGCACCCTCCGCCACCTTGAGCGCCAGCTCGCGCGCGGTGACGTGATCAGCCCCCGAGCCGACGCTGACCAGCCGGTCGCACGTGCCCAGGATGGCGGCGACCGCCTCGGCGCCGGGCTCGTCGTCGGCGACCTGCAGCAGGGCGCGGACGGGCGGTCGCGTCGAGCGCTCCCGCCGGCCAGCGCGGCGCCCACGATCAGCGGCGAGAGGTAGCCGACGGTGTGGCACCAGCTCTCGTCCTGCTCCCCGGTGGTCACCACGATCTCGGCGATCGCGGCGCCGGGCGACCGGTCGCTGACGGTGATCAGGGCCGTGCGCGCGCCGGCGGCCCGCGACGCGCGCAGCGCCTCGTTGGTGAAGCGGGTGCCGCCCTCGTGCGAGACCGCGATCAGCAGGCCCGTGGATGGCGGCCGCGCCAGCAGCTCCAGGGCCTGCGCATGGACGCGCGTCTGCCTCGGGTCGGAGCATGGCGGCGATCCCCTCGGCGGCGTGCTCCGAGGTGCCGCAGCCGGTCACCACGACCGGCTCGCGCGGCGGCCCCTGCCGCGTGCACCGCGTCGCGCAACGTTGACAGCGCGGGATCCGCCGCGAGGCGGCGCGCCAGCCGGTCTGCGAGTGCTGGCTCAGCGGCGATCATCTCGGTCATCGCATAGGGCGGTCCGCTGCGGACCGCCGGCATCGTCGAGCCGGCCCACGGGTCCGGCGCCCCGGGCAGCGGTCCCGATGGGTCGAAGCTCATTCGCGTGCCGGCGCCATCGGTACCCGCACTCCGCGCTCGGCGGCGACCTCCAGGGCGCGCTCGTAGCCCGCATCGGCATGGCGGATGACGCCCATCCCGGGGTCGGCGGTGAGCACGCGTTCCAGGCGGGCCGCGGCGGCATCGGTCCCGTCGGCGACGATGACCATGCCCGGCGTGCAGGCTGTAGCCGATGCCGACCCCGCCGCCGTGGTGGAAGCTGACCCACGTCGCGCCGGCGGCGGTGTTGACGAGGGCGTTGAGGATCGGCCAGTCGGCGATCGCGTCGGAGCCGTCGCGCATGCCCTCCGTCTCGCGGTACGGGCTGGCCACGCTGCCCGGCGTCGAGGTGGTCGCGGCCGATGACGATCGGTGCTGCCAGCTCGCCGGACGCGGACCAGCTCGTTGATCGCGCAGGCCGGCCTTCGCGCGTTCGCCGTAGCCGAGCCAGCAGATGCGCGCCGGCAGCCCCTGGAACGGCGACCTTCTCCTCGGCCAGCGCGCAGCCAGCGGTGCAGGGACGCGTCCTCGGGGAACAGCTCCATCAGGCGGCGATCCGTCCGCAGGATGTCGTCCGGGTCGCCGGACAGCGCCGCCCAGCGGAACGGGCCCTTGCCCTCGCAGAACAGCGGGCGGATGAAGGCGGGCACGAAGCCGGGGAAGTCGAAGGCGTCGGTCGACGCCGGCCTCGAGAGCGTGCCGCGCGGATGTTGTTGCCGTAGTCGAAGACGACCGATCCGGCGCGCTGGAAGGCGAGCATCGCCCGCACGTGGTCGGCCATGGAGGCCAGCGAGCGCGGCCACGTACGCGTCCGGGTCCTGCTGCGCGCAGTGCGAGCGCCTCGACAGCGACATGCCCGCCGGCACGTATGCCGTCCAGCGGGTCGTGGGCGCTGGTCTGGTCGGTGACGACGTCCGGCTGCCAGCCGCGCGCGACGAGCTCCGGCTCGACCTCGGCCGCGTTGCCGACCAGGGCCATCGAACGGGCGGTGCGTCGCGCTTGCCAGCGGTCCGACCATGGCGACCGCCTCGTCAAGGTAGTCGGTCAGCTCGTCGACGTAGCCGGCGGTCGAGGCGGCGCTCGGCACGGGCGCGGGTCGACCTCGACGGCGAGCACGGCGCCGCCGTTCATCGTGACCGCGAGCGGCTGCGCGCCGCCCATCCCGCCGAGGCCGGCGGTGAGCAGGCTGCGACCGGCAAGCGATCCCGTCGAAGTGCTGCCGCGCGGCACTCGGCGAACGTCTCGTAGGTCCCCTGGATGATCCCCTGGGTGGCGATGTAGATCCACGACCCGGCGGTCATCTGGCCATACATCGTCAGGCCGGCGCGCTCCGAGCTCCCGGAACTCCTCCCAGGTCGCCCAGTGCGGGACCAGGTTGGCGTTGGCGATGAGGACCCGCGGCGCATCGGTCGTGGTGCGGAACACGCCCACCGGCTTGCCGCTCGCCACCAGCAGCGTCTCGTCATCCTCGAGGTGGCGCAGCTCGGCGACGATGGCGTCGAACGCCTCCCAGCTGCGCGCCGCGCGTCCGGTGCCGCCGTAGACGATGAGATGGTCCGGGTCCTCGGCGACATCCGGGTCGAGGTTGTTCATCAGCATCCGCAGCGCCGCTTCCTGCTGCCAGCCCTTGCAGGACAGCTCCGTGCCGCGGGGAGCGCGGACGGGACGCGGGCCGGAGGTCATGGCGCGGATGATACGGCGCGCGGCCTCAGGTGCGGGAAAGCAGGAATGCCGTTGCAAAGCCGAGCGCCGTGGCGAGCCCGGCCGTCTCACCGCCGTCACGGAACGCCTCGGGGAACATCGTGTCGGCCAGCATCGTGATGATCGCGCCTGCGGCCAGCGCCTGGATGAAGGCCAGCGGTCCAGCGCCCATCGCCGACAGGGCGGCATTGCCGATCGCGGCGACGATCCCCGAGGCAATCGCCACGGCCACCCAGAGACCGATGATGAAGCTCCGCGGATGCCCCTCGTCGGACAGGTCGCGCGCGCCCGCGAGGCCCTCCGGCAGGTTGGAGACGAGCACCGCGGCGAGGAACGATGGGCTTACCCCGGCGCCTCCGATCAGCGTGGCGCCCAGGACCAGCGACTCGGGCAGGCCGTCGAGCAGGGCCCCGAGCACGATCGCCGGGCCGCTGGTCGTGCGACGTACGCCTTTGCCCGGGCTCAGCCGGTCGATGAGCCGGTCACCGGCGTAGTAGGCCAGCGCGC
The DNA here is from genome assembly GCA_963781555.1 of uncultured Chloroflexia bacterium. Lineage (GTDB taxonomy): Bacteria > Chloroflexota > Limnocylindria > QHBO01 > QHBO01 > JAICQM01. The sequence continues at coordinate 364,191 of CAWAGB010000008.1, forward strand.
CGACCGCCAGCCCCGCGCCGAAGACGAAGGTCCCGCCGGCGCGGAACGCATCCTCCGACAGGTCGAAGGCCAGCGCGCTGACCAGCGCGCCAGCACCGAACGCCAGCACCAGCGCGACCGCCTTGCGCGGGACGGGGAGGAGCAGCGCGACGAGCGCACCCAGCGGCAGGGCGGCCGCGGCGACGAGCCCCCACAAACCGGCCTGCAGCGGCTCGGGCATCGGTCAGTCCTCGCCGAACGGATTGGGCCGTTTCGGCTTGTCGGGTGGGAGGCGGAAGAAGTCCTCCTCGCGAGGACCGGACGGCGCGCGAAGCGGCCACTCAACCTCGTCGTCGGGTGGCCGGGCGCGCTCCAGCAGGTCACCCCAGCCAAGGTCCGCGCCGCTGCCGGCCAGCTCGCGGCGGTAGACCGGGTAGCGGTCGTCACCGGCGGCGCGCTCGAAGCCGGTATCGAGGTACGAGACCGCCGGGCCGGGCGACGTCCCCCACGGGTCGGGTGCCCGCTCGGGGTAGGCCTCGACGGCCACGATGCCGCGTCGATCGAGCTCGTCGCACACCGCTCCCAGCAGGGCGGCGGCAGCCTCGCGTCGCGCCTCGGGGTCGCCCGCGCCGGCCGTGATCTGCAGGCAGGTCACGACCCACGGTGCCGGGCTCTCGGGGAGCTGCGGGTATCGGTCCCGGATGATCTGCGCACGCGGGTAGGCGGACAGTGGCCCGAACTGGCACCAGCCGATGGCGCGGCGTTCCACGCTCTCGGTGCGGTAGGCGAGCATGCCGAACGCGCCGGCGAGCTCCCGCCCCGCCAGCAACCGCCCGCGCTTACCGGCGGCAAGGGCACGCTTCGCACCGGCGTCGTCTGGATCGGCCGCCTCGCGGCCGCCATCGAGGCGCTCCCAGTAGTCGCAGGTCTGGCATCGGGCGCCGGGGCGCGCCGGGTCGGGGATGTCGTCGAACGTGGCCTCGTCGACAAGCACGAACTCGAGATCCCGGGCGGTCGCCTCAGCCACCGGCGGCCTCGAGCAGGGCTCCGCTGCCGACGAGCTCGGCAAGCGCCGCGATATCCGGTGCCGGGCTCCGGTCGCCGGTGAGCGGGGCCACCCGCTCGCGAATGGCCGCGTGCGCCGCCGCCAGGCGCGGCCCCGGCTCGAGGGGGAGCCGCAGGTCGAGGCCCCGCGCGGCGCACAGTGCCTCGATGGCGATCACCGACGTGGCGCGCTCGAGCACGTCGCGGAGGTGAAGGGCGGCGGTTGCTCCCATGCTCACGTGATCCTCCTGGTTGGCGCTCGTCGGGATCGTGTCGACCGATGCCGGATGGGCCAGCGTCTGGAGCTCGTTGACCAGAGCGGCCGCCGTGTACTGGGCGATCATCAGCCCGCTCTCGACCCCCGGCCGCTCAGCCAGGAATGCCGGCAGCCCGGACAGGTGGGCGTCCACCAGCCGCGCGGCGCGGCGCTCGGAGATGGATGCCACCTCCGTCACCGCCACCTTGGCGAGGTCCAGGGCGATGGCCACCGGCTCGCCGTGGAAGTTGCCGCCCGAGACGACGCGCCCGTCGGGATGCTCCGCGTCGGCGGGGAAGACCAGCGGGTTGTCGGTGGCCGCGTTGATCTCGACCGCCAGCACGCCGGCAAGGTGATCGAGGGCATCGCGCACCGCACCGTGGACCTGTGGCATGCAGCGCAGGCTGTACGCATCCTGGAGGCGATGGACCGTGTCGCCGGCGTGCGAGGCCCAGATCCCGCTTCCCTCCAGCAGGCCGCGCAGGTGCTTCGCAGCGGCGACCTGGCCGGGATGCGGGCGAGCTGCCACGAGGTCCGCATCGAATGCGGCACCGGTGCCGAGCATCGCCTCGAGGCTCATCACGCCGACCACGTCTGCGGTAAGGACGAGCTGCCGAGCGTCCGCCAGCGCGAGGCATCCGATGCCGGCCATCAGCTGCGTGCCGTTGAGGAGCGCCAGCCCCTCCTTTGCCTCCAGCATCAGCGGTTCGAGGCCGGCCCGCGCGAGGGCCTCGCCCCCGCCGCCCGGGCCAGCGCCGTCCACGGTTGCCTCGCCCTCGCCGATCAGCACCAGCGCCAGGTGCGCGAGCGGCGCGAGGTCGCCCGACGCGCCCACGCTGCCGCGTGACGGGATCACGGGGTGGACCGCCGCGTTGAGCATGTCGGTCAGCAGCTCCGCCACCTCGACCCGCACGCCCGAGAGCCCGACCGCCAGGGTGTTGGCGCGGAGCAGCAGCATCGCCCGCACCACCTCGTCGGGAAGCGGCATTCCGACGCCGGCCGCGTGGCTGCGCACCAGGTTGCGCTGGAGCTCCGCCGTCTGGGCTGGCTCGATCCGCACGTCGGCGAGGTCACCGAACCCGGTCGTCACCCCGTACGCCGTCGCGCCGGCCGCGACGATGCCGTCGATGACTGCCCGCGATGCACGCATTCGCTCGGCCGCCGCGGCGTCGAGCACGACGGGTCGTCGGTCGCGCGCGACAGCCACCACGTCGTCGAGGGTGAGATCCCGGCCGGAGAGGGGGAGTGGCGGCATGGGTCCGTATACTACGCACCGTGCGACGCCTCCCGGACCCAACCAGCCGCCTGGTCGTCACCGACGACGCGGAGCATCGCCTCGGCGGCGCCGTGCCGAGCCCAGCCGCCGCGTTCCTGCTGGCGTTGATCGCCCTGCCAACCCTCTTCTGGCTCGTCACGCTGAAGCGCACCACAACCTACCTCGTCCCCGAGGAATGGCTCATGGCCAACGTGGTGGATCCGTTTCACGGCTGGGTCGAGACCAATCTTCCGCCGCTCGACGCCATCCTGGTGGGGATCAGCGGGCTCGGATCGGGCTGGTTCGTGGCGATCGGGTTTGCCGTCCTGGGGCTGGGTGCCATGGCAAAGGGCCGCCGCGACCTTGCCGTCATCCTCGCCGCCGGCACGCTCGCATTCCCGATCGAATGGGCGCTCAAGTTCATGACCGCCATCCCGCAGATCAGCTTCGGCGAGCTGATGGGCGCCATCTTCGACGTCGGCGGGGTCGGGCTCGACGACCTGGCGGATTTCCCGGCCGGCCACGCCCTGCGCGCCACCGTCTTCTACGGCCTTGCCGCCTTCTGCGTCGCGCGCCTCAGCCACGACCGGCGGCAGGGGATGAGCGCCTACGCCGTCGCGCTGGCCCTCATCGGCGCCATCAGCCTGACCCGCATCTACCTGCTGGCCCATTACCCCATGGACGTGCTCGGCGGCTGGATTGCCGGCAGCGCGTTGCTCGCGATCATCGTCGCGGTCCACGTGGTGCGCGTCGACGAGAAGCTGCGCGCCCGGGTGCTGCCGGCACAGGGCTCCACGCGGCGTCGGGTCGCCGTCGAGCTCGCGCCCGCAGACCATCGAACGCGCGGGGGATCCGCCGCTCCCGGCGCCGGCCCGGAGCGGTAGCGGATGCTCGACTTCATCGACTCCCAGGTCATCCCGTTCTTCCTGTCGATGTACGACGCGGTCGGCTACGTCGGCGTGGCCGTCGCCATCGCCCTCGAGACGTTCGTGCCCATCATCCCGTCGGAGATCATCGTGCCGATGGCCGGCTGGAAGATCAGCCAATCGGCCCTTGATCCGTCGGTCGTCGAGCCGCTCACCGGCGCACCGTGGAGCTTCCTGATCGCGCTGTTGGTGGCCACCCTCGGCGCGGTCGCGGGATCGCTGGCGGGCTACCTCATCGGTGCCTGGGGCGGCCGCCCGCTGCTCGACCGCTGGGGCCGCTACGTGCACATCCACCCGGCCGACCTCGACCGCGCCGACGCATGGTTCGTGCGCCACGGCGACTGGGCGGTGCTGATCGGGCGGCTCATCCCGCTCGTGCGGGCGCTGATCAACTACCCCGCTGGCGTGGCGCGCATGCCGCTCGGCCGGTTCCTCCTCTTCTCGGCCCTGGGCTCACTGCCGTGGAACGCGGCGCTCCTGTTTGCCGGCTACCTGCTGGGTGCCAACTACCGGCACCTGTACGACGCCATTCGCCCCTTCGAGTACGTCATCTACGCGCTCGTCCTGCTCGGCATCGCCTACCTCCTGTACCGATGGTGGCGCTCCGGCAGCCGCACCCGCTCAACCGACGACCCGGCGCTCGGCTAGCGCGCCGAGCCAGCGCTCCGCCCACGCACTGAACGACGGAGCGGTCTCGACCGCGCCGGCCGCATGCAGCTGCGCCTCGGAGGTGGCGAAGCCGGCGACGCCCACGCCGTGGACCCCGGCGGCCTGCGCCATGCGCATGTCGGCGGGCGTGTCGCCGATGTAGACGACGGGCGCGATGCCACCCCCGATGCGCTCCAGGGCCAGCTGGAGCGGGGCGGGGCTCGGCCGCGGGGCGGCGGTCTCGCCACCGGCCGCGACCGCGAACAGCCACGCGACGCCGGTGGCGGCGAGCTGCGCCTCGACCTGGGCCCGCGGCGCCGCGGTCACCACGTGGATCGGCACACCCGCGGCGCGGATGCGCTCGAGCGCCTCTCGACTGCCGGGGATGAGGCGCGGCGTGGCATCGCGCACCAGGTTGCGCCAGGCGTCGCTCGCCGCCTCGATCTCGTCGGCGGCGAGGCCGAGGCGAGCGTAGAGGACGCGATAGTCGGGGTCGTAGGCGGCGCGATACATCGGCACGTCGAGACGGATGCCGCGCTCGGCCAGGACCTGGCGCAGCGCCCCGAAGAACGTGCCAGCCGCGTCGTGCAGGGTGTTGTCCCAGTCGACCAGCACGGTGCCGGGTGTCAGGGTGGTCATGGACGAATCACGCGTTGCCTCGTAGAATAGTTGCAGCAAATTCTTGCGAGCCCTGTTCCCGGCGAGCGCCTCGGCCCCCGAGCGAGGAAGGAATGGTATGACCCAGACAGCCGCCCCGACCGCCGATCCCACCAGCACCGCCGCTCCTGCGCCGGACGCGACGATGCGCGTCGGCGTCATGACCGGCCCGCACGCCATCGAGATCCGCGAGGTACCGGTGCCTCGGCCAGGCGTCAACGAGGTCCTCGTCCGCATTCGGGCGACTGCCATCTGTACCTGGGAGCAGCGCAGCTACTCCGGCCAGCAGAGCAACAAGTTCCCGTTCATCGGCGGCCACGAGATCGCCGGGGAGGTGGTGGAGGTCGGGCCGGGCGTCAGCGACGGGATCACCGTCGGGACGCGGGTCACCATCGGCTCGTCCGCCTGCGGGCAATGCCACTGGTGCCGCAGCGGCCGCGACCGCATGTGCGCGCAGCACTACGCCGGCGTGGCCAGCTACGGCGACGCGTGGGGACCTGGCGGCTTCGCCGAGTACAAGGTCCATCCCGCGTCGGGCATCTACCCGATCCCCGGCGACGCTTCCTGGGAGGCCATCTCGCTGGCTGAGCCCCTGTCGTGCGCACTGCACGCAGTGGCGCAGCTCGACGTGCGCGTGGCCGACGACGCCGTCGTCCTGGGTGCCGGGGTGATGGGCCTCATGAACGTGGTCGCCCTCAAGAAGCACGGGGCGCGGGTGATCGTCAGCGAGATCGACCCGGACCGCCTGGCCAAGGCCCGCGAGCTGGGAGCCGACGTCGCGATCGACGCCACCGTGGAGGATCCGGTGGCCCGCGTTCGCGAGCTGACCGACGGCCGCGGTGCCGAGCACGTGATCGTGGCCATCGGCAGCGGCCGTGCCAACGACCAGGCGATGCAGATGCTCTCCGATCGGGGGCGGCTGGTCCTCTTCGCATCGGCCCATCCGGTGACCCCGCTCGAGATCGAGCCGAACCAGATGCACAACCGCGAGACCGGCGTGATCGGCTCGCTGTCGAGCGAGCAGGCCGACTTCCAGGCCGCCGCGCGCCTCATCGGCCTGGCGCAGGTCGACCTGGCACCGCTGATCCAGCGCAGCTTTCCACTGACCGATCTCGCCGCCGCGCTCGACGCGTCGATCGAGCCCGGAACCTACCGAATGATCGTCACCCCGTAAGTACCGACCGTTGATGCAGAGGAGCACCCCCGACCGATGAAGCGACGAATGCGCCGGCTGATGCCGGCCGATGGACGGCTGTTCATCGTGGCCATGGACCACACCTCGTTCATGGACAAGCCGATCCCGGCCCTGGCGCGTTACGGCGAGACGTGCGCCGTGGCCGTCGAGAATGGTGCGGACGCCTTCCTGGCCCCGCTGGGATCGGCCGCGCTCTACGCGGAGCAGGTCGGGCCCGCCGCCCTGATCGCCAGCGTGCCGACCGGTTCGCCCTACGCGGAGCACGTCATCGAGCGGGCCCTCGCGCTCGGGGCGGACGCGATCAAGACGATGGTCTACCCGTTCGGCGACGACAACAGCGTGGCCGAGAACGGCGCGCTCGGGGCGCAGGCGGCGCGGTACGGCATTCCGTTCATCGCCGAGACGATCCCGGGTGGTTTTGGGCGTGGCGACCTGCACACCCCGGAGAAGATCGCCGCCGGCGCGCGCATCGGCGTCGAGCTGGGCGCGGACATGATCAAGACGTTCTACACCGGCGACCCGGAGTCGATGCGAACCGTGATCGAGAACGCCGGCGTGCCGGTGGTAGTGCTGGGCGGGCCGCGGATGGACTCGGCGCGTGACGTGCTCCAGGTCGTGCACGACGCGGTCATCGTCGCCGGCGCAGCGGGCGTCGCATTCGGCACCAACATCTGGACCCACGAGCGTCCTGGCGACATGACCGCGGCCATCGCGGCCGTGATCCACCACGGCGCATCGGTCGACGAGGCGCTCACCAGGGTCGAGCAGCCCGCCGCCGTCTAGGAGGAGACCATGGCCGCCACCGCACCGCCCACCACCGATCGCTTTGCCGACGACCCGCGCTGGCAGCTCGTCAGCGCGGAGCCGTACCCGCTCCTGATCGCGGGCGAGCTGCGTCCCGCCGCGGACGGCGCCACCTTCGACGCGATCTCCCCGCGCGACGACCGGGCGGTAGCCCAGGTTGCGCTGGCCAGCGCGGATGACGTGGCGGCGGCGGTGACCGCGGCCCGCGCCGCGGTCGACAGCGGACCGTGGGGCCGCTCCACCGGTCGGGAGCGAGGCAAGGCGCTGCATGCCATCGCCACGACCCTCGAGTCGCATGCGGACGAGCTCGCCTTCCTGGAGGCGATCGACTCCGGCAAGCCCATCGGCAGCGTCCACTACTCGGACATCAGCATCAGCCTCGACGCCCTCGACTTCTTCGCCGGGCGCGCGCAAGCGGTCACCGGGCGAGCTGCGAGCCTCCCGGACGCATCGGTTCTGCACCATGAGCTGCTCGAGCCGATGGGCGTGGTCGCCGAGATCCTTCCCTGGAACGGTCCGCTGTGGACCGGCGTGCAGCGCATGGCCGCCATCCTGGCGGCGGGCAACGCGGCGATCATGAAGCCGGCCCAGATGGCGTCGCTGAGCTTCGCTCGGCTGGCGCAGCTGATGGCCGAGCTGGACCTGCCGCCAGGCGTGGTCAACGTGCTCACCGGCCCGGGCGGCGTGGTGGGCGAGGCGCTGGTCACCCATCCCGGCGTCGACCTGATCAGCTTCACCGGCGGCATCGAGGCCGGCTCGCGAGTCCTGGAGCTGGCCGCGCCGCAGGTCAAGCGCATCAGCCTGGAGCTGGGTGGCAAGAACCCGAACATCGTGTGCGACGACGCGGACCTGGAGCGAGCGGTGTGGTGGAGCCGCCTCGGTGCCTTCGGCAATACCGGCCAGATCTGCGTCTGCGGGTCTCGGATCCTGGTGCAGCGCGGCATCTACGACGAGTTCGTCGACCGCCTCGGCGCGGCGGCGGCAGAGATGAAGGTCGGCGACCCGCTCGACCCCGACACGGAGCTCGGCCCGGTGGTCAGCAGCGGCCACGCCGAGAAGGTGTGGAGCTACATCGAGGTCGGCAAGACGGAAGGTCGCCTGGTCACCGGGGGCGCCGCTTACGACGACGGGTCGCGGTCTGGACGCACCTACATCCCGCCGACCGTCTTCGCCGACACGGACCCCAGCTGCCGGATCATGCGCGAGGAGATCTTCGGACCGGTCGTGGCGCTGCAGCCGTTCGACACCCTCGACCAGGCGCTCAGCATCGCCAACGACACCAGCTACGGGTTGGCGTCGGGCCTGTTCACCTCGGATCTCGACCGCGCGGCGTACCTGTCGCGCGGCCTGAAGGCCGGGCAGGTGTACATCAACCAATGGTTCAGCTCCGTGCTGGAGGCGCCGTCGCACGGCTACAAGCAGTCCGGCTACGGCGGCGTCGGGATGGAGAAGTACCAGCAGACCAAGAACGTCTTCACCCGGGTCAACGACCCGACCTAGGCGAGGCCGGACCGATGCGCACCCACGTCGAGTTCTTCGTCAGCGACATGGAGCGCTCGCTCGCGTTCTACCGCTCGCTCGGCTTCGTGGTGGTCAAGCATTGGGAGGGGTGGGCGCTGCTGGACCGCGAGGGCGCGCGCCTCTCGCTGCAGGCCGATGCCTACGCGCGCTCGCACGACCACTACTTCACGCCCAACCTGGATGGCCCGCGCGGGGTGGGGGTCGAGGTGCCGGTGGAGGTCAGCGACCTGGATGCCGCGTTCGAGGCCGCCTCGGCGGTCGATGGCGCAGTGGTGAAGGGCATCACCGAGCGCGGCTGGGGCGCGCGCGACTTCCGGATCGCCGACCCGGACGGCTACTTCGTGCGCTTCACGACCCCGCTGAAGGGGGAGTAGCCCGCGCGTCGGACCCGCGGCGGCGCAAGCTGGCGACGAGGATTCCGGCTGCCACGGCGGTCACCCCCACCACCATCGGCCAGGTGGCGTACTCGGCGAAGATCAGGACTGCCGCCAGGAAGCTGAAGACGACGGTCGCGGTCTGGATGGCGCTCGAGGCGGCCACGCTGATGTGGCGCAGCGACTGGGCGATCCCGATCAGCGCCAGGGCGTTGACGCACCCCGCCAGCAGGACGATCCAAAGCTGGTTGGCGTCCGCGCCGGCGATCGGGTTGCCGGCGCCACGCACCAGCTGGACGACGAGCAGGACGCCGAGCCCGCCGAGGCTGTTGGCTGCCAGCGTCACCCAGAGGGCCGCGCGGCGGCGCTGCACGGTGCGGGTCACGAGATTGCTGATCGCGTATGCGCTGCCGGCACCGATCGCCAGCAGCACGCCCAGCACCCACGGCCCGCTGCCACCGCCCTGGGCCGTTGCAATGAAATAGAGGCCGATCACCACCAGGGTTATGCCCATCCAGGCCTGCCGGCTGGGACGCTCGCGGAGCAGCACGCTGCCGAGCGCGCCCGCCACCACCACGGCGCCCTGGGCGCCGGCGGCGGCAACCCCCAGCCCGCCGTTCGAGAGCGCCCCGAAGAAGAGGACATTGCCGACCACGAACGACGTGAAGCCGGCGAAGACGAGGCCGGCCAGGGTTGGCCAGCCCAGGAACCGATCGCTGGCCGGGGTGATCGCGCCGCGATCGATCCACAGCACCGCGAACCACGCCAGCAGCGCGACCGGCACCTGGCGCAGCATCGAGCCCAGCCACGGGTCGATCTCCACCGCCGCAGCACGCAGCAGAACGTTGACGGTGGTGTAGCTCAGGGCGGTGATGATCGCCCACGTCTCGCCCGGACCGATAGGGGCGCGTCGGTCGCTCATGGGGGACAGCCGATGGCCCGGGCATCGCGCCCGGGCCATCGGTCTTGGATGCGGATCAAGGCACCCGTCACGGCATCAGGAATGCCGACGCGGCCTCGGCCGGCGGCGGACACGGCCCGAAGGCGTGGAGGATCGAGGAGCCGCAGGTATTGGCATCGCCGAAGAACGGGAACGCCCCGATCATGGCGACGAGCAGGTAGGCGACCAGCAGCGTGATCGGTGACACCCGGCGTCGAGCCAGCAACCACCACGTCAGCAGCGTGAAGAGCAGCGGCACGAGGCCCGGCATGATGTCGTTGAGGAGCTCGCCGATGTTGAACGAGCTCTGGTCGACGTGGATGGTCGAGACGATGAACACCGTCACGAACTGCGCGGTCAGGGCGCCGAGCACCACGTTTCCCAGCACGCTGGCCCCAAGGACGACGCGGTCCAGGAGCCCGGAGCGGAGGATCGAGACGACGCCCTCGCGGCCGCGCACGTAGCCCTGCATGAACACGAAGTACGAGAGGGCGGTCATGATCGCGACTTCGAGGACGAAGTACAGGATCGGGCCGATCACGTTGCCCGCCTGCGCCAGCCCGATGCCGATGCTGAGCAGGATGGGGGTGATGGTGCCCTGGGTGATCGTGTCGCCGACGCCGGCGAGCGGGCCCATCAGGCCTGTCTTCACCGAGTTGATGGCGTCGTCGTCGATCTCGATCGCGCCGTTGGCGCGCTGCTCCTCCATGGCGATCACGGCGCCGTGGATCACCGCGCCGACATTCGGCTCGGTATTGAAGAAGACCAGGTGTCGCTTGAGCGCGGCCCGGATCTCCTCCTCCGACGTGTAGAGGCGCCGGATGATGGGCGTCATCGCGTGCGCGAAGGCCGTCCCCTGAAGGCGCTCGTAGTTGTAGTTGGCGTGGCTGAAGAAGGTCCACAGCCAGAAGGCGCGGCGGACGTCACCGGTGGTGAGCTCGACGCGAGCGCGATTGTCGGCAGTCATCTCACAGGCCCTCCGATGGGGCGGCCGCGTTCTGCGTCGCCTGGACCCGGCCGGCGGTCATGCCTCGTGGCGTGGTGCCGGAGCCGCCCACCAGGGCGACATGGATGAACGCCAGCGCCATCCCGATCAGGCCGATCATCACGATGTTCACCCCGCCGCCCGAGGCGACGGCGATGACATACCCGATGAAGAAGTACGGCCATACCGTGCCGCGGAAGATGAACCGCATGTTCATCGCGATACCGATGGCCGGAAGCAGCCCGCCGGCGATCTGGAGCCCGGAGAGGACCCATGGCGCATTCGTGTTGAGCCACCCGATGGCGTCCTGCACCACCGGTGCGCCGAGGTACACGGCGATCGTGGCCGGGAAGAAGCTGATGATGAACAGGAAGATCTGGGGCGGCAGCCAGTTCATGCGTGCCACGCCACCGATGTCCGCCGCCTCGGCGCGGGCATCCGCCCAGTGCGCGAAGGTGGCGTCAACGCTCATGCGGGTGAAGAAGATGAACGTGCCCAGCGTGCCAACCGCGACGCCGAGGGCGATCGCCTGGCTCGCGTCGAGGCCGCCACCGATGGCGAGCGCGGTGCCCACCCAGCCGGCCACCGACGGGTCGGCGGGAATCGACCCGCCGGCGCTGATGAAGCCGAGGTAGAGGATATTGATCGCGGCACCGATCTGCGCGCCCTTTACCGGGTCACCCAGGATGATGCCGACGATGAAACCGGCGACCAGCGGCCGGTAGAAGCCGAAGAATCCGCCGTTGCCCATCAGCCATGGGCTGTTGGAGAGGTAGTACCCGAGCCCGATCAGGATGGCCTGGATAAGGCTCACCCCGGTGTCGCCGTCCGATCCGTCCTGCCCGAAGACAGGCCCGGTAATGAGCAGCAGCCCGAAGACTGCCAAGCTCACCCCGGCGGCGACCTTGAGGCGGGCGGGGGCAGCGATCATCGCTCCCAGCATGTGCAGCACCTCGTAGTCAACTCCGTCCCTCCGAACCCCCGCTATCCGCGATCGACCGATGAGAAGGCCACCGGCTTGTCGTCGGCCACGATCCGCAGCTCGACCCGGGTGCCCATCTGCTCCAGCCGCCGCATCGCCTCCAGCTCGGCCTGCGAGGCCGAGATGTTTCGGTACAACGGCTTCCGATCCGGGCCCGCGCCGATCCCGCCGACGTTCAGCACGTCGAACGAAACGCCCGCCTCCCGCAGCTGGAGGGCGGTCGTCGGGCTGCGCATGAGGACGAAGGCGGGCTCGGCAGCCTGGCTCGCCTCGGTCATGCGCTGCGCTCCGGCAGCCACGTCATGGATCTCCACCGCCACGCCCGCCGGAGCGGCCAGCTCGATCACCTCGCGGAGGAAGTCGTCCTTGGCGGTCCGATCGTCCACGATGATGATGCGGCTCGCACCGACCGCCTTGAGCCAGATGGTCGCCACCTGGCCATGGATCAGCCGGTCATCGACCCGGACAAGACGCAGTCCCAATCCGTACCTCGCTTCGAAATGGATGCCCATCGGTCGCGGCGTGCCTCCGTACCGCGCGACCTCCACGTTCGGATGCTGGTGGCTCAGTCCCTCATGAGGCTGAGCCGGCTCGTGACGTCGACGATCCCGTCCCGTGCGACCGCCACAAGGCGCTCGACGAGTTCGTCGTCCAGCGCATCGGTCGTGGTCAGGATCTCGATGAGGAGTCCCAGGTTCAAGCCCGAGATGCAGCGGACTTCGTGATGGCGCGCGAGGGCGCAGGCGACGTTGTGCGGCGTGCCCCCGAACAGGTCACTCAGGATGAGGGTTGGGCGCTCCGGGTCGATCGCGGCCTCGACGCGCTCGGCAAAGCTCTCGGGCGAGTCGGCCGGGTCAAGGCCCACGGAGCGCACCCGCTCGACCTCGCCAACGATCATGGCCGCCGAAGCGACCATCGCCTCGGCGAGCCCTCCGTGTGCGACGACCAGGACAGTGAACGGCCTCACGGCACCTCTTCTGCGCGCGGTCTCGGGGAACGTGCAAGAATTTGCACGCGGGATTTGCAAGTCGCATCTGTATACTCCGGCCACTGGCGGAGTGTCAAGGTTCGAGAGGCAATGACGACAGGCGACGGAGAGGGGGTCCGCATGGCGCAAGCGGCACGCGCGTCGGCGGCACTCGGCGGCTCCGGCGACGAGGAGATGATGCGTCTCGTGGCCGAGCTGTACTACCTCCGCGATCGCAGCCAATCCGCGATCGCGGACCTCACCGGATTCAGCGTCTCGAAGGTCAGCCGCCTGCTGTCACAGGCCCGCGACACCGGGATCGTGCAGATCACCGTGCAGGCCGCACCCGACATGCTCGCGCGCGTCGCCACCCGGCTCTCTCGCGCGCTCGCCATCGAGGAGGCCCGCGTGACGCCAGGACGCGGGGACGACCCGGCGGCTGCGTCGCGCCTGTGCGCCGTCGCTGCCGCACCATGGATCGCGGAGGCGATCCCCGAGGCGGGGGTGCTGGGGATCGCGGGCGGATACACCGTGTCGGCCACCATCGACGCGCTGCCACCGGGCACCCGCGCCCACCTGACCATCGTGCCGTTGGTGGGCGGCTGGGACCCCGGCACGCCGCACCTGGACATCAACGAGCTGACCCGGCGCGCCGCCGACCGCCTGTCGTGTCGTTACCTCCTGCTCCACGCACCGGGGCGGCTCGACTCGGGCGAGGTCAAGGCCGCGCTCATGCGCGAGAGCACCATCCGCGCCACCACCGAGTACTGGGCGCGACTCTCGGTCGGGATCATCGGCGTCGGCGGCGGGCCCAGTGACCACCCCGGCTATGCCACGGTGATGGACCGCGTGTCGGATCGCGAGCGTCGGCGGCTCGGCGCGCGCAGGGTGGTCGGCGACGTGGTCGGCTACCTCGTCACCGAGCGGGGCGAGGTGATCAATGATGCGTGGGACGACCACACGATCGCGGCACCGGTGGCCGACCTGCGGCGCGCCGCCCGGCTGGTAGCCGTTGCCGCGGGACCCCACAAGGTCGCCGGCATCATCGGTGCCTGTCGGTCCGGGCTGGTGCACAGCCTGGTAACCGATGAGCCGACGGCGCAGGCAATCCTGCGGCGCCTGGAAGCTCCTGGCGAGACCGCTCTCCCGGCGCCGCGGCGTCCACGCAGCCGCGCTGCAGCCACCAACCCGGTGGCGGGGTAGCCGCGTGCCGTCCCTCACCGTGGTCGTCCGCAATCCGTCGGGGCTGCACGCCCGCCCAGCCGCGACGTTCGTCAAGGCCGCGGCGGGGTTCACTTCGGACATCCGGGTCACCAACCTGGCGCGCGATTCCGAGCGCAGCGCGTCGGCCAAGAGCATCCTGGGGGTCATGCAGCTGGGCGTCGCCTGCGGACACGAGCTGTGCGTCGAGGCGACCGGCGAGGATGCCGAGCAGGCGCTCAATGCGCTGCGCTCGCTCGTCGAGGCTGGCCTCGGGGAGGAGATCCCCGAGTGATCCGGCTCCACGGCATCGCCGCCGCGCCGGGGGTGGCGGTGGCGCGGCCACAACGCCTCGAGCACGGTGAGCCCGGCGCCAGTGGCCCCGCCCTCGATCTCGACGCCTCGGTCGCCCAGGCGGTGGCGGAGCTGGAGGCGGTGGCGGAGCGCATGGCCGGAACCGGGCGCACCGAGGAGGCGGCCATCTTCGAGGCTCAGGCGCTCCTGGCAGCGGACGATGAGCTGCTGGGACCGGCACGCGCCGCCATCGCCGCTGGCGAGGCGGTAGATGCCGCGATCGTCGCCGCCGGTGAGGCGGTGGCGGTCGTCCTCGAATCGCTCGACGACGAGATCCTCGCCGCGCGGGGCGCCGACGCGCGGGACGTAGCCGAGCGCATCGCGCGGGCATCGCGCGGCGAGCCGGCGCCACGACTCACCGAGCGGGTGGTGGTCGTGGCTCGCGACCTGGCGCCGTCGGTCACCGCCGAGCTCGACCGCAGCCTGCTGGCCGGCATCGCGCTCGAGGCCGGGTCGCGGACCTCGCATGCGGCCATCCTCGCGCGCGCGCTCGAGATCCCGGCAGTGCTCGGCATTCCCGGCCTGCTCGACGCGCTGCCCGGCGTGAGCGAGGTGATCGTCAACGGCGGCACCGGCGAGGTGGTGCTCGATCCGGATGAGGCCGAGCGGGGCCGCGCGGTCGTGGCCGGCCAGCGGCATGCCGCGGCGACCGCCGCCGACGAGGCGCTGCGCGAGGAGCCGCTCCGCACAAGCGACGGCCATAGGGTCACCCTCGGCGCGAACATCGGCGGGCCGGACGAGGCGGCGCGGGCGATCGCAGCCGGCGCGGAGGCGGTGGGCCTGCTGCGCACCGAGTTCACGTTCGTGGACCGCGGCGTCGAGCCCGACGAGGCGACCCAGGCGGCCGCCTACGCATCGGTCCTTCGCCAGTTCGGTTCACGCCCCGTGGTGATGCGCCTCATCGACGTCGGTGGCGACAAGCCGCTCGCCTATCTGCCACTGCCACCGGAGAGCAACCCGTTCCTCGGGGTGCGCGCCATCCGGCTCGCGCGACGCAGCCCCGACCTGCTGCGAACGCAGCTGCGCGCCATGCTGCAAGCCGCCGTCCAGACCGGTGTCGAGGCGCCGCGAATCATGGCGCCGATGGTGGCCGACCTCGCCGACCTGCGCATGGTGCGCACCCTCCTCGACGAGGCGATGGCGGACGTCCGTGCGGACCTCGACCCGCAGCTGGGAATCATGGTCGAGGTGCCCTCGGCCGTGCTGATGGCAGATCAGCTGGCGGGCGAGGCCGCCTTCTTCTCGGTAGGCACCAACGACCTGACCCAGTACCTGCTGGCCGCGGATCGCACCAACCCGGACCTGGCGGCAAGCCAGGACCCGCTCCACCCGGCAGTGCTGCGCGCCATCGCCCAACTCACCGGTGCCGGTCACCGCGCTGGGATCCCGATCGCGGTGTGCGGCGAGATGGCCGGCGACCCGGCCGGCGCGGTCGTGCTGGTCGGCCTGGGGATCGACGAGCTGAGCATGGACCCGTCCGCGTTCGGGGCGGTCAAGCGAGCGCTCGGGGTGGTCACCCTGGACCGGACGCGGGAGCTGGCGACGGCCGCGCTCGCGCTTGACGACGCCGCGGCGGTGCGGCGGCTGGTGGAGACCGCCTGAGGCTCAGGCGCGCTCCCCACGGCGTGACGGGATGCTGAAGCGCGCGAGGTCGTGCGGACCGTCGGGGGCGAGCCGCTCGGCAGCGGTCACCGTCTGCGCGAGGAGCACCATGGTGGTCACTGGCCCCACCCCGCCGGGCACCGGGGTGATGGCGCGCACGACGGGCCGCACCGCCTCGAAGTCGACGTCGCCCACCAGCCCGTCAGCGGTGACATTGATGCCGCAGTCGATGACCACGGCAGATCGGTTGACCATCTCCGAGCGCACGAGGCCTGCCTGGCCCGCCGCCGCTACCAGGATCTCCGCGCGCCGCGTCTCGCGCGCCAGGTTGCGGGTCTGGCGATGGCAGACCACGACCGTGGCGTCGGCGGCGCTCAGAAGCGAGGCCACCGGCCGCCCGACCACTGCCGAGCGACCGATGACCACCGCGCGCCTGCCGGCGACGGGGATCTCGTAGGCGGCAAGAATGCTCATCACGGCGGCTGACGTGGCGGGCACGAAGGCAGACGGGTCGCCGCGTGCCACGCGCCCGGCGTTGGCGGGCGTGGCGCCATCCACGTCCTTCGCTGGTTCGATCAGGGCGGCGACATCGTGCAGCGGCAGGTGCTCCGGGATGGGCTGGGCGACGACGATGCCGGCAACCCCGGGGTCGCGGTTGAGGGCACCGACGCGCGCGGCGAGGTCGCTCATCGCCACCCCGACCGGCGGAGAGACGATCACCGGGTCGATCCCGATGCCCCGCGCGGCCCGCGCCAGGCTGTCGGCATACACTGCCGCCGGTCCATCGGCGGCGAAGCGCAGGATCGCGAGCCGCGGCGCGGCGCCGCTGGTCTCGCTGAGCACCGCCACGCGGTCGCTCAGCTCCCGCCACAGGCGAGAGGCGACCGCACGACCGTCGAGAATCCTGGCTGTCATGGCGCTCTCTGCTCAGCCCTCCATGCGGTGCGAAACGGCCACCGCGATGCGGCCCTCGGCAGCAGCGGCGCGCGCCAGCAGCTCGTCCACCTCGTCGCGCGCGGCGGCCAGCGGATCATCGGGCGGCAGGTCGCCGAGCGCAGGCAGGTTGATGCGCACGTTGAGCAGCGCGCCGCGTACGCCGGCGGCGGCGAGGTGCGCCGCCACGCCGACGTCGCTGATGGCGTGCGCATTGCCGATGGGAACCAGGCGCTCGGCGAGCTCGAGCGCGTCGAGCGCGGCACGCGCGACGCGCAGTGGAACCTGGGTCGCGGCCCGCGTCGCGTCGTGGATGCGTTGTCGCCGCTCCGCCTGCTCCACCTCCGTCACGCGCGGCAGCCGGCGTGCCTCGACGACCGAGCGGTAGGCAGTCGCGTCGACGGTCACCAGCGAGAGCAGGTCTGCGCGGGAATCCGCCGCCGAGGTGGCGATCTCGGCCAGCAGGTCGGCATCGGCAGCCGAGGCGGTGCGCCCGACCGTCAGCGCGGTCACCATCGACAGGAGTGCGGCGCCGAGAGAGCCGGCCAGGGCGGCCGCGCTGCCTCCGCCGGGAATCGGCTCGCGGCTCGACAGCTGCTCGAGCAGCGCATGCAGGGTGAGCTGGTCGAAGGGCTGGAGCGGCGTGCCGTCAGGTGATGTGGTGGTGGTGGAGCCTCCCGAATCCGCCATGGCGGGCGTCCTCGTCCGCGCTGCGTGGGTCGTGGCCTCGGCGATGCCACTCGACCCGCGCCGGGGCGCGATTGTACCCGACCCCCCGGCCGGGACCGATGTCGCGGTCAGGCGGCTTCGTCGATGGCCTCGAGGAACCAGCGCCGCCGCCGGCCGTCGAACACGAGCGAAGCCTCACCCTGGACGGTGGACAGCAGGTAGGTCACGCGCGGGCCACGACCGGCGGGGTACGCCGACATCTCGTCGCGCACCGCCTTGAGTCCGGTGACGGCAAGGTCGCGATCCGCGACGCGGATGCGAGTGGGATGGTCGGCGGCGCGGTCCCAGTGGACGCGTGCCTGGAGCGGATTGATCTTCACGAGCGCCATGTTCGTCTCCTCGTCAGCTGCTCGCCTGTGGTGGGCACATGTGAACAGGCGTTCGATTGGACGAGCATCATACGAACGGCTGTTCTATTCGTCAAGCCCCTCGCCGGACGGAGGAGGGGCCGGCCGCTCCCCGAAGTCGAAGCGCCGCTGCGGCCGGTCGCGCAGGAGCCGGGCGCGGGTGATCGACCCGTCGCCGAACCGCGCCCGCACCGCGTCGACCGTCGCCTCGAGCACCGCGTTGCGGTCCGCGGCGGCGTCGAACAGGGTGAGCTGTTCCGCATCGGTCAGGTGGATGCCGGTGATCCCGATGAGCCGGACGCCGCGCCCGCCGGTGCGCACCCCGCGCAGCAGGCGCAGGGCGGCGTCGTACAGCGGCCGTGCCTCGCGGGTTGCCCGCGGCAGCAGCAGCTGACGGGTGAGCGTGTCGAAGCCCTCGTACCGCAGCTTGAGCTGCACCCCGCGGGCGGCGAGATGGTTGTGCCGCAGGCGCCCCGCCACCGAATCGGCCAGGTCAAGCAGCGTCGTCTCGAGCACCGAGTCGGCGAGCACGTCGTGATCGAAGGTGTGCTCGTGGCCGATCGTCTTGGGAGCCGAGCCGGGAACGACGGGCGCGCTGTCGATCCCCCGTGCCCGCTCCGCCAGCGCGGCGCCGTGCTGCCCGAAGCGTCGCGCCAGGGTGGCGGGTGGCATCGCCGCCAGCTGACCGACGGTGGTGACGCCGAAATCGCGCAGCGCGTCGGAGACTTTGGGTCCGACGCCCCATAGCCGTCGGATCGGCAGCGGCGCGAGGAAGGCCGCCTCGTCGCCGGTGGGCACGACCACCAGCGCGTCCGGCTTGCGCAGGTCGGACGCGACCTTCGCGCACAGCTTGTTGCTGGCCACGCCGACGCTGACGACCAACCCGATCTCGTCGCGCACCCGCTCCTTGATGCGACGACCGATGGTCGGCCCGTCGCCGAAGGCGGCTGCGCTGCCGGTCACGTCGAGGAAGGCCTCGTCGAGGCTGATCGGCTCGACGAGTGGCGTGAACGAGGCAAAGATCCGCATCACCTCGTCGCTCAGCTCGCGGTAGCGGTCCGGCCGCCCGGGGAGGAAGACGCCGTGCGGGCAGAGCCGCTGGGCGGTGCGCAGCGGCATGGCCGAGTGGACGCCGAAGCGGCGCGCCTCGTAGGAGGCCGCGCTCACCACGCCGCGCCCGATGGGGTCGCCGCCGACGATGACCGCTTTGCCGGCCAGGCTGGGATCGTCACGGATCTCGACGCTCGCGTAAAAGGCGTCCATGTCCGCGTGGATGATCGTGCGCGGCGACGCCGCGCCCGGGACGGTCATCAGGAATCGACGGTGACGTGCGGCTCGTCCTCCGGAGCCACCAGCGCCACCAGCTCAGTGGCCTGTCGTTCGAGGTCCTGGCGCTCCCCCGCCGCGAGCCGCCCGAAGGGCCGCAGCCGCACCGTTCCCCCGTCACGGTCCCACGTGCCGGCCACCATGCCGTCGACCAGGAACGTGGGGAGGACATCGGCGTTCCTGGTGTAGACGGCCGTGCGATGCCGATTGTCGATGATCCGCTCGCGGGCGCGTGCCGAGTGCGACAGCAGCAGGCTGTCCCAGCGGGCGAGCAGCCGCGGCGGTGCGGCGACGGCCTCGGGCGGACGCGGCGCGTCGACCAGGTCGTGGAGCTCGCGTCCATCCTCGGCCGCGAACGTCACGAGCCGGTCGCCGAGGGCTGCCAGCGCCTCGCGCCACGGCGTCTTCGCTCCGCGCCGGCCGACGTAGGCCATGAGGTCGGCCAGGCTCGCAGGTCCGAAGGCCGCGAGGTAGCGCTCCGTCACCAGTCGCATCGCGCTGGCCTCGTCCAGGTCCGCCGGCGGCGGACCGATCCAATCCTCCGCCGCGACGTAGCGGGAGCGCCCGTAGCCCTCGCCTTCGAAGGGCACGTGGACGAGCGGGACTGTCGCCGCCAGGTGGCGCCAATGCATGCGGTTCGGAGCATCAGCATCGCGCTTCGAACCTGCCCTCATGATCGCGTCCATGTCGCGAATGCGGAGCGGGCCCTCGCGAAGGGCCGCGCGCACCGCCGCGTGGGTTGCCGTCAGCCGGCGGCCGACGGGCGAGTTGGCGACATCGGCCTTGAAGAGGGTGCGGAACTGGGAATGGCGCAGGGGCTGGGTGAGGGTGGCCATCGGCCAGAAGTCATCCGCCGAGACGACGTGCACGGTGATGCGCATGAGCGCCGCTCGCACGAGGCTGCGGTCCTCGAGTGCGCCGGCGAAGGCAGCGGGCGTGATGGCGGTCCGCGTCCAGAGCGCGATGGGCGGCCATTCCGGGTGCTGGGCCTGGAGCGACCCGACCCCGGCCACGGCCGCAGCGGGCGTCGGTACCCGGTCGGTGGTGCCGAGCAGGCCCTGCCGCGCCAGCGTTGCGCGATTCAGCGCTCGTCGGGAGATGCGCGGTGCGGCCACCGGGCGCGCCGAGTCAGGCGAGCTTGCGAATGACGCCGATCACCTTGCCCTGGATCTGGACATCGGTCGCGTAGATCGGCTCCATCTCCGCGTTGGCAGGCTGCAGGCGGATGCGATCCGGCTCGCGGTAGTAGCGCTTGAGCGTCACTCCGTTGTCCTCGAGCAGCGCAACCACGATATCGCCGTCATGCGCGGTGCTCTGCGGCTGGACGACCACATAGTCGCCGTCGTCGATGAGCGCGTCGATCATGCTGCGGCCTCGGACGCGCAGGACGTAGGCGTCCGAAGGGCCGACCATGGAGCGCGGCACTTCCAGCGATTCGGCACCGTCTGCGTATGCCTCGATGGGCTGGCCCGCAGCGATCTCACCGAGCACCGGCAGGGCCGCGACATCCCGCTCCATCGGCATGCGGAAGGGGGTCACCCGGCCGGGCGACGGGCGACGTGCGGAGGTGCCGCTCGAGGTCAGGCGCAACGCCCGCGACGAGTTGATGCCACGCTCCAGCAGCCCGTCCCGCTCGAGGGCGATGAGGTGGTGATGCACCGCGGAGGTCGACGCGAGACCGACGGCATCCGCGATCTCGCGCACGGACGGTGGGTAGCCGCGCTCCTCCACCGTATGCGCGATGCAGTCGAGAATGCGGCGGCGCCGCTCCGCGTCGTGCCTGGTCATGCCGACGACCCTAGCAGAACAGGTGTTCTATTGTCAACCGTCGGGAACCATCGCCTCTGGTATCATCCGCAGCCCACCGACCCGCCGCAGCAAGGGGCCACGCCCGCGTGAACCTCAAAGGCCGATGGCGCTACGTGCGCCTCGCCCGACTCGTCTGGAAGCTACCCACCTACGCCCGCCTGGTGTGGGGCATCATGCGCGACCCGCGCACGCCCATCGGCCTGAAGGCGATCCTGGCGGCGGCGGTGGCGTACGTGGTCTCGCCGCTCGACCTGGTGCCGGATGCGATCCCGATCCTCGGCCAGGCGGACGACCTGACCGTCGTGCTGCTGGTATTGGACCTCTTCATCCAGAACGCGCCAGAGGATGTCCGCCGCGATCACATGCGCAGGGCGACGGATGGGACGGCGGATCTCGACCGCGACCTGGCGCGCATGCGCCTGCTGCTCGGCGACCGATTCGACACGATCCGTGACCGGCTGCCCGACCTCCTGGAGCGGTATGGCCGGCTCCGCGATCCGGACGAGCTCAAGCACTCGCTCGCTGGCTGGCGCCTCCGTCGCCTGGGGAGCGACGCCGCCAGGCCCGACCCCACCATCAACCCGCAGAGAGACGACCAACCGACATGAAGGTGATCCTGAAGCGCGACGTGAAGGGCCTCGGCCACGAGGGCGACCTCAAGGACGTGAAGGACGGCTACGCGCGCAACTTCCTCTTCCCGAGCGGCGCCGCCGTGCTGGCCGACAAGGGACAGCTCGCCAACTGGGAGCGTCACAAGGACCAGCGCGAGGAGCGCGAGCGCGCCATGCGCGCCGATGCCGAGGCGACCATCGCCCAGCTCAAGGAGCTGAACCTCGAGATCCCGGTCAAGGCCGGTGAGCGCGGTCGCCTGTTCGGCGCGGTCACCAACCACCAGATCGCCGACCTGATCAATCGCAGCGGGGTCGAGCTCGACCGTCACAACCTCCACCTCCGCGTGCCGATCAAGACGCTCGGCGACTTCAAGGTGGAGGTGAAGCTGATGCCGGGCGTCGAGACGATGCTGACCGTCAGCGTGGTCCCCGAGGCCTGAGCGCCGGACCGATGGACACCCGCGCGGCCGCCGCGCGCTGGGCGGACACCTGGCGCCGCGCGTGGGAGGCGCTCGATGTCGGTCCGATCGCGGCGCTGTACGCCGATGACGCGCGGTTCACCACCCAGCCATTCCGCGATGACGACCTCGGCAAGGCCGGCGTGACCGAGTACGTCACCGGCGCCTTCGCCGAGGAGCGCGAGGTGCGCGCCTGGTTCGGCGAGCCGGTCATCGATGGCGACCGCGCCAGCGTCGAATGGTGGGCGGCGCTGCTCGAGGACGGGGCGGAGGTCACCCTCGCCGGCACGTCCTCGCTGCAGTTCGACGCGGACGGCCTCGTGGTCGCCCAACGCGACACCTGGAACATGGCACCCGGGCGCCACGAGCCGCCCGACGGATGGGGCCGCTAGACCGAGCAGCGAGCGGTCGCGACACCCTACCTGTCACGAGCGGCAGGCAGCATCGGGCCATGAAATCCACACCACCCCACCGGTTATCCCCAGCGATTCTCGAAAGCCGGGGATAACCATGGGGACAGGTCGGCCGCCGCGTGTCGCGATCCGCTAGCGTCGTGACACCGGGCCGCCGCTGGCCCTGGACCGCCCCGACCCTATCCGGAGATCCGCCCAGCCCGATGCTGACCGTCGCTTCCTCGTCCGCCAACGCCCTGGACAAGCTTGCCCCGCAGGCCCTCGAGGCCGAGCAGAGCGTCCTCGGCTCGATCCTGATCGATGCCGACGCGATCCTGCGCGTCGCGGACTTCCTGCGTCCCGCCGACTTCTACAAGGCGGCCCACGGCAGCATCTACGAGGCGATGCTCTCCCTCCATGGCCAGCGCGAGCCGATCGACCTGGTGACCCTGGCCGAAGACCTCGAGCGCCGAGACCGCCTGGAGGCGGTGGGCGGGCCGGGCTACCTGGCGACCCTGATGAACGCGGTGCCGACCGCGGTCCACGCGGAGCACTACGGGCGGATCGTCGAGCGCAAGTCGGTGCTGCGCAATCTCATCGGCGCGGCGGGGCGCATCGCGGCGGTCGGCTACGAGGAGTCGAACGACGCCGAGGTGGCCATCGACCGGGCGGAGTCGATCCTTTTCGAGATCAGCCAGCGCCGGACGGCGCAGGGCTTCGAATCGCTCGGCACGCTGCTCGGACAGGCGTACGACCGCCTCGAGTACCTGCACGAGCATCGGGGGCAGATCCTGGGGATCCCGTCCGGGCTCTCCCAGCTTGACGCGCTGCTCGGCGGCTTCCAGCCGTCGGACCTCATCATCCTGGCCGCCCGGCCGAGCGTCGGAAAGACGAGCCTGGCGCTCAACATCGCGCAGCACGCCGCGGTGCGCGAGGCGAAGAAGGTGGCCGTCTTCAGCCTCGAGATGAGCCGTGAGCAGCTCGCCCTGCGCCTCCTCAGCGCGGAGAGCGGCATTAACCCGCGGCCGCTGCAGACCGGGTTCGTGGACGAGACGGACTGGAGCAAGATTGCGCGGGTGATGAACGACATGCATGCCGCCCCCATGTGGATCGACGACTCGCCGGCACTCTCGGTCATGGAGCTGCGGACCAAGGCGCGGCGCCTGGAGGCGGAGCAGCACGGCATGGACCTGGTGATCGTCGACTACCTGCAGCTGATGCAGGCTTCGACGCCGTCGCGTGATGGCAACCGGGTCCAGGAGGTCAGCGAGATCAGCCGCGGTCTGAAGCAGCTGGCGCGCGAGCTGAAGGTGCCGGTCATCGCCCTCTCGCAGCTGTCGCGTGGGGTCGAGCAGCGCACGACTGCCGAGCCGCGTCTGTCGGACCTGCGAGAGTCGGGCAGCATCGAGCAGGACGCGGACGTGGTGATCTTCCTGTACCGCGAGGGGGAGCAGAACCCGGAGTCGGAGGTGGAGACCCTCAAGGCCAAGGTGGCGAAGCACCGCAATGGACCGATCGGCGAGGTCCCGCTCCAGTTCCGCAAGGCCAACACGCGCTTCTACTCGGTCGCCTCGCAGGGCGAGGTCGCGGCCTACTGATATCCCCGCTCGCTCGCTCGGATGCCGAGCGGTCGAGCACCTTGTGGGCGGGTGTACACTCGGGCGCGGTTACCGTCTGGCCGGCAATGGCCGGCCCGGGGTGCACGAACGCGCGAGGATCAAGGTGTACGCAGACAAGACGCTCCAGTGTCGCGATTGTGGAGCGGAGTTCGTCTTCTCCGGAGGAGAGCAGCAGTTCTTCGCCGAGAAGGGGCTGACCAATGAGCCCCAGCGCTGTCACAGCTGTCGGGCCACGGCGCGCCAGAACCGGGCGCTCGGCATCAGCAATGGCGGCGGCAGTCGCGAGATGCACGCCGCGGTGTGCGCCGAGTGCGGCGGCCAGGCACTCGTCCCCTTCCTGCCCCGCAACGATCGTCCCGTCTACTGTTCGAGCTGCTTCGACAAGGTGCGCGAACGCGCCTGAACCCCAGGCCTCTCATGACCGATGAGCGCCGCTCGCCGGGCGGCGCTCGCAGGTCGGATCTCCGCGGCGCATACCGCGATACATGACGCTAGGATGACCGCCTCCCCCGCAGCGCAGGTCCGTTCCGTTCGCCATGTCCGTGATTGCCGTCGTCGGCGCCCAATGGGGTGACGAGGGAAAGGGTCGCGTCGTCGACTACCTCGCTGCGGAAGCGGACCTGGTGGTGCGTTATCAGGGCGGGAACAATGCGGGACACACGGTGGTCAACCGCCACGGCCACTTCAAGCTGCACCTGATCCCGTCCGGCATCTTCTACCCGGCGACACGCAACCTGCTCGGCAACGGGGTGGTGATCAATCCGCCGGCCCTGGTCACCGAGCTCGACCAGCTGCGCGACGCGGGGATCGCGACCGAGAACCTGTTCATCAGTGACCGGGCCCACCTCGTCATGCCGTATCACGTGCTGCTGGACCAGCTGGAAGAGCGCGAACGTGGGGCGGCGAAGCTGGGCACCACGTCTCGGGGCATCGGTCCGGCGTACGTCGACAAGGTTGCGCGGCGCGGCATCAGGATCGTGGACCTCATGCAGCCGGACGCGTTCCGCGAGCGGCTGGCCGGCAACCTGAAGCGAATCGGTCGCATGGTGACCGGCTACTTCGGAGCCGGCGGGCCGGACGATGAGCTGCGTGACGCGATCGTCGCCGCCACGGATGAGGCGGCCATCGCCGACGCCTACCTGTCTGCGGGGGAACGCCTGCGGCGCCACGTGGTCGACGGCCAGCAGCTGGTCGACGAGGCGCTCGAGAGCGGCGCGCGGATCCTCCTCGAGGGCCAGCTGGGCACGATGCGCGACCTCGACTGGGGCGTCTACCCGTACGTGACCAGCTCGAGCCCGATCCCCGGTGGGGCGAGCCTGGGGGCCGGCTTGCCCGCGGTGCGCATCGACCGCGTCCTCGGGGTCGCCAAGGCGTACACCACCGCCGTCGGTGCCGGGCCGCTCCCCGCCGAGCTGGAGGATGCGAACGGTGAGCTGCTCCGCGAGCGGGGCGTGGAGTACGGCACCTCGACCGGGCGCCCGCGCCGATGCGGCTGGTACGACGCGGTGGCGGTCCACTTCAGCGTCCGGCTGGCCGGCTATTCGAGCATCGCGCTCACCAAGCTCGACGTGCTCGACGCTTTCGAGCGCATCCCGATCTGCACCGCCTACCGCGATCCCGCCACCGGGCAGCGCTGGACGACCATCCCCGCCGCCGACGACGTCTATGCGCGTCTCGAGCCCGAATGGGAGGAGCTTGCCGGCTGGCAGACCGATACGACCGCCTGCCGGTCCTGGGACGACCTGCCACCAGCGGCGCGCGCCTACGTGATGCGCCTCGAGGCGCTGGCCGGTGTCCCGATCAGCCACGTCAGCGTGGGACCCGAGCGCGACCAGATGATCGTCCGATGACACTGCCAGGAGAATTGCCATGCACATCGGCGTGATCGCGCCGCAGGGGTGGACGGGGGACTACGACGGGTGGGATGCGCGGCGCGCGTGGGCACGAACCGTCGCGGTCGCCAAACAGGCGGAGCGGCTGGGCTTCGAATCGGTGTGGCTGTTCGACCATTTCCACACCGTGCCGAAGCCGACCGACGAGCTGACCCTCGAGTCGTTTACCAGCCTCGCGGCCCTGGCGGCCTCGACCGAGCGCGTGCGCCTCGGCCAGATCGTCATCTGCAACGGCTTCCGCAACCCGGCGCTCACCGCGAAGATGGCCTCGACGATCGACGCCATCAGCGGCGGCCGCTTCGAGCTCGGCATCGGGGCGGGCTGGAAGCGCGATGAGTGGCTGGCGTACGGCTATGGCTTTCCCAGGACCGCGACGCGCCTGGCGATGCTCCACGACGCGCTCGAGGTGATCAGCCGCATGCTCGAACCGGGGCAGCACATCCACGCGACCCACGAGGGCGAGCACCACAGCGTGCGGGACGCCATCAACCTGCCGAAGCCGGTCAACCCGCGGGGCATGCCGATCATGGTCGGTGGCAACGGTCCGAAGGTGACGTGGCGACTTGCCGCGCGCTACGCGGATGAGCTCAACGTCGACGGCATGTCGCCGGCCGAGGTGGCCGAGGCGCTGCCGACCATCCGGGCTCGCTGCGAGGAGATCGGCCGCGACCCGGATTCATTGAGCGTGTCGGTGCACGTGTGGTGGGGAACCGAGGCGTGGCGCGATGCCGGCGCCGCGCGGGTGGAGCTCCTGCAGGCGTACGCGGCGCTCGGCGTGAGCCGCGTGATCGGCCTGCTCCAGGCATCCGCCGACACGGACGACGCCCTGGAGCTGCTGGCGGAGGACGCCCGAACCGCGGGGATCGCCCTGGTCTAGCCCGCAGCTTGCAAAGAATGCTTTGCAAAGATATCTTTGCACGCATGACCGATGCGCGCCGTCCCCCCGGCTTCGACCCGCAGCGCGACGTCATGCTCGACGCGCGCAACCTGCGCGGGCTCGTTCACCCGCTCAGGGCGCGGATGCTGACCATGCTTCGCGAGTCAGGGCCTGCAACCGCGACGATGCTCGCCGAGCGGCTGGGGGAGTCGAGCGCCGCGACGAGCTACCACCTCCGCCAGCTGGCGGCCTACGGGTTCGTGGTCGACGACGAGCGACCTGCGTCGGGAAGGCAGCGCTGGTGGCGCTCTGCGCACCGCTCCACCTACTTCGACACCACCGGCGACGCGTCGGGCGAGGCGCAGCTGCTTGGGCTGGAATACCTGCGCGGCGTCGTGCGTGGGGCGGCGAGCCGCATGGAAGCGTGGGTCGACGCGATGCCCGGCCTGCCGCAGGAGTGGCGCGACGCCGGCAGCATCAGCGACTACCGGATGCAGCTGACCCCCGAGGGGGCGATGGCGCTGATCGCGGAGCTCGATCGGATCGGCGTCGCGGGGCGCATCGACGACTCGGCGCCGCCGGA
Organism: uncultured Chloroflexia bacterium; assembly: GCA_963781555.1. Lineage (GTDB taxonomy): Bacteria > Chloroflexota > Limnocylindria > QHBO01 > QHBO01 > JAICQM01. The sequence goes on from CAWAGB010000008.1 coordinate 391,456, forward strand.
GCCCGGCGCGCGGCGGGTCAACTTCCAGTTCCAGGTCCTGCCGGATCCGCGGAGTGTGCTCGACGATGGGTGAGCGGCGCCGGCGCGGCATCCTCGCCCTCCTCGCCGGCAACGGGATCTCGACACTCGGTACCCGGATGTCGATGCTCGCCATCCCGTGGTTCGTGCTCACCACCAGCGGATCCGCGGCGCAGACCGGCATCGTGGCGTTCGCCGAGACCGCGCCGTACGTCGTGCTCATGGCGATGGGCGGGCCGTGGGTCGATCGCATCGGTGCGTGGCGGGTGGCGATCGCGTCCGAGGTCGTCGCCGGCGTGGCGATGGGCGCCATCCCGCTGCTCCATTTCTCCGGGCACCTGTCGCTGCCACTGCTCGCCGTGCTGGCCGCGATCGCGGGCGGCGTCCGCGGTGCCGGCGACACCGGCAACCGGGTGCTGGTGCCGGCACTCGCGGAGCAGGCGCGCATGCCACTCGAGCGTTCCTCCGGACTCTTCGACGGCATCAGCCGCACGGCCGGCATGATCGGCGTCCCGCTGGCCGGGCTGCTGATCGCGGCCACGTCCGCGCCGGTGGTGATCGTCATCGACGCGGCCAGCTTCATGGTCTCGGGCGCCATCATCCTGGCCCTCGTGCCCCGCTCCTCGCAGCCCGCGCCGCACCCCGAGGAGGCGGATGCCTCGTACCTGGCCCGGCTGGGGGAGGGGTTTCGCTACCTGCGTCGCGACCGCCTGCTGATGGGCATCGCCCTGATGGTGCTGGTGACGAACCTGATCGATGCTGCCAATGCATCGGTCCTGATGCCGCTGTGGGGCAGTGAGCGCCTGGGCAGCCCGGTCGGCGTCGGGCTCATCTCGGGGGTCTTCGGGCTGGGTGCGGTGCTCGGCAACGCGCTGCTGGCCTGGCTGGCGCCCCAGCTGCCCCGTCGCCTGGTGTATGCCGTCGGGTTCCTCATCTGCGGCGGCCCGCGGCTGGCGGTCGCGGCGGTGTCGTGGACCGTCGAGCCGATGCTGGTCATCGCGTTCGTGGCGGGATTGGGCGCCGGCAGCATCAATCCCATCCTGGGTGCGGTGGAATACGAGCGCGTGCCACGGCACCTGCAGGCGCGGGTGCTCGGGGCGATCGGTGCGCTGGCCTGGGCGGGCATCCCGTTCGGCGGCATCCTGGGCGGCGCGGTCGCCGAGGCAGCCGGCCTGACGACCGCACTGTGGATCGCCGCGGTCATCTACTTCCTGACGACCCTCATCCCCTTCGTCTTCCCGGTGTGGCGCGAGATGGACCGGCGGCCGGCAGCGGTCGCCGCCACGGATCGCGGCCTGGCCGGCCAGGAATCCGGCTGACCCGCATCGTGTTCGGCAGGCTGGCGACGATTGGCGTCCTGTTGCTGGCCGCATGCAGCGCGCCAGCGTTCCCGGGGACCAGCCAGGACGGCCCTGGCGTGCGGTTCGTGGCGCCACCAGGCTGGTCGGTGCTCCTCGAGGACCCGACCGGCCAGGCGGACCGGCATCTGCTGGGCTGGCTCGCCAACCGGCAGCTCGACGCAGGCTGCGCACCGGGCGCGTGCAATCGACCGGTGAGCTCGCTGGGGACCGATGGCCTGCTCGTCTGGTGGTTCACTTACAACTGCCTGCCAGACTGCGCGCTGCCCGACGCGGGCCGTACCCTGGTCGGTGGGCGCGAGGCGGCCCGCGAGCTGGCGAACGGCGACTGCGGGGTCGCCGCGGCGCGCCGTGAGCTGATCTCGGTGCGGGTCACGCCGCAGCGCACCGATACGCTGGTCGTCTGCTCCGGCCCGGATGCCGGCGCGGGTCTCGCCGAGCTCGACGCGCTGCTCGCCTCCATCCGCTGGACGGTCCCCTGAGTCGATACGATTCCATCGATGAGTGACCCGGCGATCCGCTGCGCCTGTTGCCGAATGTTCGCGGTCGAGGCGCGGCTCGCCGGCGCGCACCTCGTCGAGGTGCCGCGCGAGTCGCCATGGCGCCGCCGACCGGTCGAGCGCATCCGTGAGGGGTGAAGGCGGCTGGCTGCGGGTCACGGTGCGCACGCGCGACGAGAACGACCGCTTCCTCGCGGCGGTGACGGGCTCCGATCCGGTGGGCGCCGGTATACTCCGACCCTGAGCACGCAGCCGCCCCGGGAGCCCGCCGTTGATCGAGATCACCCCCGTCGCTGATCCGGCGATCCGGAGCGAGACGCGGCTGCGGCGCGCGTACGGCTTCGAGGAAGTGGCGCTCGTCCCCGGCGCCGTGACCGCCGATCCCGCCGAAGTGGACCTGGCCGTCGACCTGGCCGGCACCCAGCTCCGCATCCCGTTCCTGGCCGCCGCGATGGATGCGGTGGCGGACGCCGAGTTCGCGATCCGCATGACCGATGCCGGCGGGGTCGCCTTCGTGAATCTCGAGGGCCTCTACACGCGCTACGAGAACGCCACCCCGATCATCGATCGCGTCGCCGCCGCCGAGTCCGGTCGCGAAGCGGCCCACATCCTCGCCGCGGCGTACGAGGCTCCCGTCCGCGACGAGCTCATCGCCGAGCTCATCCGGCGCATCAAGGCCGGCGGCGGCATTGCCGCCGTCTCGACCACGCCTGCCGTCGCGTGGCGCCACGCGGAAGTGGCCGCAGACGCCGGAGCGGACCTCTTCCTCGTCCAGTCCCAGGTCAGCAGCGCGCGCCACATCTCCACCTCGGGGCGCGTGCTGTCGCTGGCCGATCTCACCGGCGCGCTGAAGCTCCCGGTCCTGGTCGGCAACACAGTGAGTGGCGACGCCGCCTACCAGCTCATGCACCAGGGCGCCGCCGCGATCTTCGTCGGGGTCGGGCCAGGCGCGGCCTGCACGACCCGCGAGGTGCTCGGCATCGGGGTGCCGCAGGTCAGCGCCACCCTCGAAGTGGCCGCGGCACGGGATCGGTACCTGGCGGAGACGGACCGCTACGTGCCCATCGTCACCGACGGCGGGATGAAGACCGGTGGCGACATCGCCAAGGCGATCGCCTCGGGCGCGGACGCGGTCATGCTCGGCTCGCCGTTCGCGGGCGCCATCGAGGCGCCGGGACGTGGCTTCAACTGGGGCATGGCGGCGCCGTCACCGACCCTGCCGCGCGGCACGCGGATCAAGATCGGGGAGCGGCTCCCGCTCGAGCAGATCCTCTTCGGCCCCGCCGAGACGACCCACGGAACCCAGAACCTGGTGGGCGCCTTGCGCCAGTCGATGGCCGCCCTCGGGGCTCGCACGATCGCCGAAATGCACCGGGTCGAGATGGTGATCGCGCCCTCCATCGCCACCGAGGGCAAGTCGTGGCAGCTCGCCGGCCGCGAGTAGGTCCCGCTCGCGCGATGCCGGACGCCTAGGAGCCGGCCGTGGACCCCAGCGCTCCGTGGCGTGAGATCGCCGACCGCGTATTCGTGCGGCGCTACGAGTTCTTCGACCAGACGATCGGCGCCGTCATCGGTGCGGCAGGTGCGGTGGTCATCGACACACGCGCGGTGCCATCCCACGCGGAGGAGCTGCGCGACGACCTGCGCCGCCTGACCGATGCACCGCTCGCCGCGGTGATCAACACCCATCACCACTACGATCACAGCTTTGGCAACGCGACCTTCCTCCCGGCGCCCATCTGGGGACACGCCCGCTGTGCGACCACGCTGCGTGAGCGTGGCGAGGACGACCGGCAGCGGGTGATGCGCGAGATGCCTGCCCTCGCCGACGAGCTGGCGCGCGTCGAGATCACGCCGCCCGACGTCACCTTCGACGACGTCCGCGAGCTCGACCTCGGCGACCGGGTGCTGGAGCTGCGCCACCTCGGTCGCGGCCACACCGACAATGATGTCGTGATCGCGGTGCGGGGCGCGCAGGTCCTGTTTGCCGGTGACCTGTACGAGAACGGCGCGCCGCCCTCGTTCGGTGACGCGTACCCGGTCGCGTGGGCGGCGACCGCCGCGCGTCTCGCCCCGCTGGTGGAGGGCGTCGTGGTCCCGGGCCACGGCGAGCCGGCCGATCGGGCCTTTGCCGACCGCCAGACCCGCGAGCTCGGCGAGGTGGCCGCCCTCTGCCGCGCGGTCGTGGCCGGCGAGATGGCCGCGGACGACGCGATCCGCAGCTCCCCGTATTCGGTGGTCACGACTCGACACGCGTTGCGCCGCGCGCGCATCGAGGCTCTCGACTGAGTAAAGTTGCTCACCACAGTGAGTAGAAGAACTCAGCGAGGTGCGCGGTGAAGACCAAGCCCCGCGTCTTCCGGCGCCCCGTCTTCGACGAGATCCTCGAACGCGCGCACGAGGCGCGCCAGTTCATCCAGGTCCTCGCCGGGCCGCGCCAGGTGGGCAAGACGACCCTCGCCCGGCAGGTGATGGATGCCATCGGGATTCCCGGCCACTTCGCATCCGCCGACGCACCGGACCTCCAGGACGCCGCGTGGATCGAGACGCAGTGGGCGATCGGCCGCCAGGCGGCGCGCAACGGGGGACGCGCAGGCGGGCTGCTGGTGCTCGACGAGGTCCAGAAAGTGCGTGGCTGGTCGGACCTGGTGAAGCAGCTGTGGGACGAGGACACCGCCGCGGAGCTGCCGCTGCGAGTCATGCTCCTCGGGTCGGCGCCGCTCCTCGTCCGGCAGGGACTGTCGGACAGCCTGGCGGGACGCTTCGAAGTTATCCGGGTGACCCACTGGACCTTCGCCGAGATGCGCGACTGCTTCGGCTGGGACCTCGACACGTACCTCTTCTACGGCGGCTACCCGGGAGCCGCGCCGCTCATCAAGCGCCACGACCGGTGGGAGGAGTACATCCTCGACTCACTGGTCGAGACGACGCTGTCGCGCGACATCCTGCTGCTCAACCGTGTCGAGAAGCCGGCGCTCCTGCGCCAGCTCTTTCGGCTCGCCTGCTCCTACTCGGGGCAGGTGCTGTCGTACACCAAGATGTTGGGCACGCTCACCGATGCCGGCAACACCGTGACCCTCTCCCACTACCTCGACCTGCTGGGTGACGCCGGCATGGTGACCGGGGTCGGCAAGTACGCCGGCTCGGTAGTGCGACGGCGTGCCTCGAGCCCGAAGCTCCTGGCGCTCAACACGGGGCTCATCACGGCCACGGCGCGCACCACCTTCGCGCGGGCGCGCGCCGACCGCGAGTTCTGGGGACGCCTCGTCGAGTCTGCGGTCGGCGCGCACCTGTGGGCGCACGCCGATCCAGCCGAGCTTTCGTACTGGCGCGAGGGCAATGCAGAGGTCGACTGGGTCGTCGCGCCGGGCAAGCTGTTGCGCGGCCACGACCGCCCGGTTGCGCTCGCCGTCAAGACCCGCGGGCCGCGCGGGACGCCTGGGCTGGTCGCCTTCGCCCATGCGCACCGGGCGCGGCCGCTGATCATCGGTGCGGGTGGCATCGAGCTCGAGGCGTTCCTCGGCGCGCATCCCAGGGAGTGGCTCGAATAGTCAACTAGCACTGACAGGTGAGACTTGGGTCAGGCGTATCAACTGTCAACCCAGGTTGACAACGTCGGCCTGAGGGCATAACAATCCCGCCATGCCCGGCCCCACCGACAGGCCCCCCGACGATCCTGCGGCTGCCATGGCGGCGGTCATCGCCCTGCGCCGCCTTGCCGACGGGATGGAGCGCGCCGCGGTCGAGGCGGCATTGCGCCGCGGCTGGACGTGGGCGCAGGTGGCACAGGCGCTGGGCATCACGCGACAGGCCGCCCATAAGCGCCACGCCGATCGAATACGCACCAACCGTCTGGAGGACGCCCCGTGAACCCGCTTGCCATGCTTCGCCAGATGCGCGCCGTCAAGCAGCTCCTGACCGATGCCGAGCGCGAGGCCCGCGCGATGGGGGACGCAGAGCCGGCCGCCGAGCACCTGCTGCTGGCCGCGCTCGACCTGCCCGATGGCACGGCGACCCGCGTGCTCGCGACGTTCGGCGTCGACCGCGAGCGCCTGCGCGGGGCGATCATCGAGTACCACGCCGCCGCGCTGGCCCAGGTCGGGATCGATGGGGCGACGCTCGGCACCCCGCAGCCGATCGAGCCGGCCAACGGCAGCGGGGTGTACCGCTCGGCTGCCTCGGCACGCGAGGCGTTCGGGACGATGGCGACGATGGCGCGCCGCGACCGCGTCCTGCTCGGCGCGCACGTCACTGCGGCGGTCGCGGAGATGGAGCACGGCACGGCTGCCGGCGTGCTGAGCTTGCTCCGCATCGACCGCCCCGTGCTGGCGGCCGCCAGCCGCGCCGAGATCGCCGCGGCGCGCTAGGCGGCCGCTACACTTGCCGGACGAGCAGCAGCAGCGGACGGGCGCATTGACGGAGCAGGGCGAGGAGCAGGCCGAGGTGTCAGCGTCCGATCGTGGACGCACCGTCCATGGCGAGGCGGCCAACGCGGGACATCGCGTCCTCGCCCCCGACGACGCGGAGGTCGAGGCCTATCTCGAGACTGCGCTCAACGCGCCGCCGCCGCAGCGCATCGAGACGGAAGCGCCGGAGCGGCCGGACACGGTGGTGGTCCTCGACTTCGGCAGCCAGTTCGCCCAGCTCATCGCGCGGCGCGTGCGCGAGCTGAACGTCTATTCCGAGCTGCTCCCGCACGACACGCCGATGGCCGAGCTCGAGCGGCGCGGTGCGAAGGCCGTGATCCTGTCGGGCGGCCCGTCATCGGTCTACGACACCGATGCTCCGAAGGCCGATCCCTCCCTCTGGTCGGGGCGCGTCCCCGTGCTGGGCATCTGCTACGGCCTGCAGCTCATGGCGCACGAGCTCGGCGGCGAGGTGGTCGCGTCCGAGAAGCGCGAGTACGGGCCGGCGACCGTGAGCCTGACCGATTCCGAGGGCCTCTTCGCCGGCATCGACCGCGAGCAGCCGGTGTGGATGAGCCACGGCGACTCGATCCTGCGTCCGCCGGACGGGTTCCGGGCCACTGCGCAGAGCGACTCGACTCCCTACGCCGGGTTGGCGGACCCGGAGCGCGGCCTCTACGGCATTCAGTTCCACCCCGAGGTGGTCCACACCCCGCGCGGCCGCGACGTCCTGCGCAACTTCGTGGTCGGCATCGCCGGGGTGCGGCCCAACTGGACGCCCGCCAACCTGATCGAGACCACGGTCGCCGAGATCCGGGAACGGGTCGGTGCGGGCCACGTGATCTGCGCGCTCTCCGGCGGCGTCGACTCGGCGGTGGCGGCCACGCTGGTGCATCGCGCGATCGGCGACCAGCTGACCTGCATCTACGTCGACCACGGCCTGATGCGCAAGCGCGAGTCGGAGCTGCTGCGCGTCACCTTCGAGCGCGACCTGGGGATGAACCTCGTCATGGTCGACGCCCGCGAGCGCTTCCTGGCGCGCCTGGCGGGGGTCGAGGATCCCGAGGAGAAGCGGCGGATCATCGGCGACGAGTTCATCCGCGTCTTCGAGGAGGAGGCGGCAACGCTCGGCCAGATCGACTTCCTGACCCAGGGCACCCTGTACCCCGATGTCATCGAGTCGAAGACGTCGGAGTCCAAGGCGGCCCAGAAGATCAAGACCCACCACAACGTCGGCGGCCTGCCGGCCGACCTGCGCTTCCAGCTCATCGAGCCGCTGCGCTACCTCTTCAAGGACGAGGTGCGCAAGGTCGGCGTGGAACTTGGCCTCCCCGAGGCGATGGTCCAGCGCCAGCCGTTCCCGGGTCCGGGGCTCGCGATCCGCATCCTGGGCGAGGTCACCGCCGAGCGGCTCGACACGTTGCGTGAGGCGGACTGGATCGTCATCGACGAGATCAAGGCGGCGGGGCTGTACCGGTCCTTGTGGCAGTCGTTCGCGATCCTGACCCCGGTGCGCAGCGTCGGGGTCATGGGCGACGGCCGGACCTACGCCAACGTGGTGGCCATCCGCGCGGTGACCTCGGACGACGGCATGACCGCCGACTGGGCGCGCCTGCCGTACGAGGTGCTGGCCAGGATCAGCAGCCGCATCGTCAACGAGGTGCGCGGCGTCAACCGCGTCGTGTACGACATCAGCTCGAAGCCGCCCGCCACCATCGAGTGGGAGTAGGCGGCTAGGGCGCTTCCTCGCGGAGGCGGTGGCGGCCGTGCCAGGCGTCGATGGACTCTGGCGTATTCCGCTCCAGCACGAGGTCCTGCTCACCGCGGGCCGGGCGCGCCCAGGCCGGCGCCTCGGCGGTGAAGACGTGGACCCGCTCCGGGGGCTCGGGGAGTGGGGTGTCGATGGCGGATGCGAACGGGTAGACCGCATCGGTCGCCGCGTCGAGGGTGAGCCACAGCGCCGAGCCGCAGCGCGAGCAGAAGCGGGTACGGGTGGCATCGGCGGCCGCATATTCGGTGAGCGCCTCGGCCCCGCTGAGCTGGAGGGTCGAGGATCGGGCAAGCAGGTTGGCCGCCGCGCCGGTCCCGCCGGCGGTCTTGCGGCAGCGCGCGCAGTAGCAGCGGCGGTACGGCACGGGGGTGCGTGTCTCGACGCTGAAGCGCACCGCGCCGCAGTGGCAGGAGCCCTCGAGCAGCATGGACGGATGGTAGCGGCTAGGATCAGCGCAGATGTCATCGTGGTTCGACAAGCTCCTCGAGGAGCTGCAGCGGCGCCAGCAGGAGGCCGATGCGGCTCGCGAGGGACGCCCCGCCCCTCCGCGCGCGGCACGCTCGAACGGGGATGACGGCCCGCCGCGCGACGTGCGCGAGGAGCTGGCTCGACGCCGTGCGGCCGGCGGTCGCGGCGGCGGCAGCCCGTTCGGCGGACCAACCAGCGGCTGGGACGGGCGGCGCATCAGGCGCTGGGTGCTCATCGGGCTGGCCGTCTTCTTTGGCCTCTTCCTGCTGGGCTTCGCCGGAGGCCTGGTGGACCTCCTCACCGACCTCATGTGGTACGAGGCCCTCGGCCGCCGCGACATCCTGACCACGCGCCTTACCGCGCAGGTCGTGCTCTTCGCCGTCGGCTTCGCCGCCTTTGCCCTGCCAGCGGTGGCCAGCATCCTGGTCGCCCGTCGCGTGGCGCCGCAGGTGCCGCTGCGGCGCATCGGTACCTTCGAGCTGCCCGACACGAGCGGCGCGGCGCGCTGGATCACCGTCGCCATCATTGGGGTGGTGGTGCTGCTGGCGCTCGGCTCGGGCGCCGCCTGGGCGTCCAGCTGGGAGCGCATCCTGCTCGCCATCAATGGCGGCGACTTCGGGACGGTCGACCCGCACTTCGGTCGCGACGTCGGCTTCTACGTCTTCGACCTGCCCCTGTACCGGTTCCTGCAGGGCTTCGCGGTGACGACGCTGATCGCGATCATCATCTTCACCCTCGGCACCTACGCCGCCGGCGCGCTGCGCTGGCAGTTCCGCCTCACTGCCCCGGTGCGTGCGCACCTCTCGGTGCTCGGCGCGCTGCTGCTGGTGGCCATCGGGATCGGCTTCCAGTTCGATATCGCCGAGCTGAGCTACTCGACCAACGGCTACGAGGCGATGCAGGCAGTCAGCTACACCGACCTCAACGCGCAGGTGCCGGCTTACACGATCCTCACCGCGCTGGCCGGCGTGGCCGCGGTGCTGTTGCTCGCCAACATCTGGTTCCGGACGCTGTGGCTGCTCAGCCTCACCGCCGTGGCATGGATCGCCGCCTCGCTGCTCATCGGCTCCATCTATCCCGGCTTCGTGCAGACTTTTCAGGTCAATCCGAACGAGCAGAACGCGGAGCGGCCATTCATTGCCGCTCACATCGGCGCGACGCGCGCCGCCTTCGGGCTCGACACCATCGAGGAGCGGCGCTTCACCGGCGAGCAGACGCTGACGCGCTCGGTCTTCGACGGCGACGCGGCGACGATCGACAACCTGCGTCTGTGGGACTACACGCCGCTGCTCACCACCTTCGGTCAGCAGCAGATTCTGCGCCGCTACTACAACTTCGCCGACGTCGACATCGACCGCTACCAGATCGGTGGGCAGCAGCGCCAGATCATGCTCAGCGCCCGCGAGCTCGATGTCGAGCGGCTCGCTGACCAGGCCCGCACCTGGACCAACGAGCGTCTCGTCTTCACCCACGGCTATGGCATCACCGCCGTGCCCGTTGACGCGGTGACGCGCCAGGGAGCGCCGGACTACCTCGTCAGTGGCATCAACCGCGAGCCGCAGCTGCCCGTCGGGGAGCCACGCATCTACTTCGGCGAGACGACCGACACGTACGTCGTCACCCAGACCGATACGGCCGAGTTCGACTACCCGCTCAGCGACACCGCCACCGACTCGGGGGCCACGACGAGCTGGACCGGCACGACCGGCGTCGGCATCGGCAACCTCCTCACCCGTTTCCTCTTCGCCATGCGCTTCGGCGATCTCAACCTGCTCATCAGCGACCAGCTCACGCCGGACTCGCAGATCCTCTTCCGTCGTACCCTGGCGGAGCGCGTCCCCGAGATCGCGCCGTTCCTCGCCTACGATGGTGACCCGTACCTCGTCAGCGCCGACGATCGGCTGCTGTGGGTCTGGGACGCGTACACCTCGACCGATCGCTATCCCGATGCGCAGCCGCTCCCCGACGGCACGCCGCTCGCCGGCCAGAACTACGTGCGCAACAGCGTCAAGGTCGTGATGGACGCGAACGACGGGACGGTCAACTTCTATGCCCTCGACCCCACCGAGCCGATCCTCGCCGCCTACAGCCGCGTCTTCCCCGGGCTCTTCGAGCCGGCAGATGCCATGCCTCCCGACCTCGTTCCGCACCTGCGCTATCCCGAGGACCTCTTCAGCGCCCAGAACACGCAGTACCTGCTCTACCACCTGCCCGCGACCGATGGTGGCGCGACCACGTTCTACAACCAGGACGACCGCTGGGCGTTCCCCGTCGACGTCGCCAAGGGCACCGGTGAGCCGATGGAGCCCTACTACGTGATCATGCGCATCCCCGGCGAGGAAACCGCGGAATTCACGCTCATCCAGCCACTCGTACCGGAGCGTCGGCCGAACATGATCGCGTGGGTGGCGGCGCGAATGGACCCCGGTGTTTACGGCGAGCGTATCGCGTTCCAGTTTCCCACCGATACCTCGACCCAGGGACCGGCCCAGGTGGAGGCGCGAATCGACCAGGACGACGCGATCAGCGGCCAGTTCACGCTCTGGAACCAGTCCGGGTCGCGCGTCGTGCGCGGCAACCTGCTGGTCCTGCCGGTCGGTGACGATGGGCTCGTCTACGTGGAGCCGATCTTCCTCCAGGCGGAAGGGGCACCATTCCCCGAGTTCGTGCGGGTGATCATGGTCAGCCAGGACCGTGTCGCATTCGCGGACGACGTCGAATCGGGACTCGCGCAGCTGCTCGGGGAGGAGGCGCCGCCACCGCCGACCGGGGAGCCGACCCCGACCCCGACGCCGGGTGCCAGCGGCTCGCCGGGGCCGAGCGCCTCGCCGAACCCGCTGCCGTCGGACGCGACGAGCCTCGTCATCGAGGCGCAGCGCCTCTACGACGCTGCACAGGCGGCACTCGACCGCGGCGACCTGGGCACGTATCAGGCACGCATTGACGAGCTCGAATCGGTGCTGGCAGCCCTCGCCGAGATCACCGGAGCCTCCCCGGCCCCCTGATGCGGATCCTCGTCCTGGGATCGGGCGCGCGCGAGCACGCCCTGGCGTGGCGCCTGGCGCGTGACGAGGGCGCCCGGCACGTGCGAATCGCCCCGGGCAATGGCGGCACGCCGGCCTGCGGGGAGACGGTGGAGGGCCTCGACCCGCTCGACCCTGTGGCGCTGGCACGTCACGTCAGCCGCGAACGCTACGACCTGGTGGTCATCGGTCCCGAGGCGCCGCTGGCGGCCGGGGTGGCGGACGCGTTAGGTGGCATCGCGCCGGCGTTCGGCCCGCACCGCGCGGCGGCGCGCCTCGAGTCATCCAAGGCCTTCGCCAAGGAGGTCATGCGCCGCGCCGAGGTGCCGACCGCGGCATCGGTCAGCGTGCGCGGCATCGAGGAGGGCATCGCTGCACTGGCGCGCTGGGCGTCGCCGCCGGTCGTGAAGGCGGACTGGCTCGCCGCGGGCAAGGGGGTGGTGGTGCCAGAGACGGAGCAGGAGGCGCGCGATGCGGTGCGCGACCTGTTCGCAGCCGCCCCTGCCGGTGGCACCGTGCTGCTCGAGGAGCGCCTCTCAGGCGTCGAGGTGAGTGCCTTCGCCTTGGTGAGCGGGGAGCACGTCGTTCCGCTGGCAGCGGCGCGCGACCACAAGCGCCTCGGCGACGGCGACACGGGCCCGAACACCGGCGGCATGGGGGCGCTGACGCCGGTCGCCGGGTTCAGAACACGCGAGCTGGAGGAGGCGGCCGAGCGCATCTTTGCGCCGGTCGCGTGGCGCCTGGCGCGCGACGGCATGCCGTACCGCGGCGTCCTGTACGCCGGCCTGATGCTCACCGATGCAGGACCGATGGTGCTCGAGTTCAACGCCCGCTTCGGCGACCCCGAGGCGCAGGTGCTGCTGCCGCTCGTCGACGGGGACCTGTCCGGCGCCCTGCTGGGCGCGGCGACTGGCGATCGCGGGCTGATGGAGGACTCGATCGTGATGCGCTCCGGCGCGGCGGTCGGCGTCGTGGTCGCCGCCGAGGGGTACCCCGAAGATCCGGTGCGTGACCGGCCGATCGGCGGGGTCGATCCGTCGGGGCCGGATGACGGTGGCCCGCTGCTGTACTTCCACGGGGCGACGCGACTCGGCCCGGGTGGCCACGCCACGACGGGCGGCCGGGTGGTGACGGTGGTGGGGCTCGGCGACGACGTGGCGAGCGCCCGGGCGGTGGCCTACCGCGGCGTGGCAGGCGTGGAGCTGGAGGGCGGGCAGCATCGGTCCGACATCGGGCAGGAGGTGACCTCGTCGTGAAGCCATTCCGATTCCTCGCCGGCGCCACCGAGCCGGTCTCCGCGGCGGAGTTCCGCGAGCGCATCCGGCGGGCGGAAGCATTCGGTTTCGACACCCTCGTCTTTCCCGACCACGTGGTCCCGCAGCTGGCACCGGTGCCGGCGATGGCGATCGTGGCCGCCGTGTCGGACACGCTGCGGGTGGCGCCCTTCGTCATCAACAACGACCTCCGCCACCCCGCCGTGCTGGGCCACGACCTGGCCACGCTCGACGTGCTCTCCGATGGGCGCCTCGACGTGGCCATCGGGGCGGGCTGGAACCGGCCCGAGTACGAGGCGATGGGTATTGCCTACGACACGCCGGGGACGCGGGTCGACCGGCTGACCGAGGCAGTGACCGTGCTGAAGGGCTATTTCGCCGACGAGCCGTTCAGCTTCAGCGGCACCCACTACACGATCACCGAGCTCGACGGGCAGCCGAAGCCCGTCCAGCGGCCGCACCCGCCCTTCATGATCGGGGGCGGCGGACGCCGCGTGCTGAGCCTCGCCGGTCGGGAGGCGCAGATCGTGAGCCTCGCGCCGCGTGCCGGACCCGACGGGCGCGGCGAGAATGCCAGCCTCACCTGGGCGGCGACGGTCGAGAAGATCGGCTGGGTGCGCGAGGCGGCGGGGGAGCGGTTCGACGACCTGGAGCTCAACGTGTATCCGTCGCGGGTCGCGCCCCGCATCACCGACGACGCGCGCGCGGCGCTTCGCGAGGCGGCCGACGAGATCGGCGCGCGATTCGGCACGCGGCCCGACGAGGGGGAGCTGCGCCACTCCCCGCACATCTGGATCGGGTCGCTCGACGAGCTCGTCGAGAAGGCGCAGCGCCTGCGTGCCGAGCTGGGCATCACCTCGCTCATGCTGGGCGAGGTGGACGAGCTGGCGCCGCTGGTTGCGCGCCTCGCCGGCACGTGACGCCGGTATCCTTCCGCGCATGACCGATCATCCCCGCGTCGCCGTCGTGTGCGGCTCGCGCTCAGACCTCACCACCCTCAAGGGCTGCTTCGATGTGCTCGACTCCTACGCCATCCCCTGGGAGGCGAGCGTGATCAGCGCCCATCGCCAGGCCGACACCCTGCATTCCTACGTCGCCGAGGCGGAGGCGGCCGGGGTGGAGCTGTTCATCGGTGCGGCGGGGCTCGCGGCCCACCTCCCCGGCGTGCTTGCCTCGCTGACCGGGAAGCCGGTCATCGGGATTCCGCTCGACGGCGGGGCGCTCGGTGGCGCGGACGCGCTGTACAGTGTCGTGCAGATGCCGCCCGGAGTGCCGGTGGCGAGCGTGGCGATCGGCTCGGCCGGGGCGAAGAACGCGGGGCACCTGGCGGCGCGCATCCTTGCCCTCGGCGACCCGGAGGTGGCCTCGCGCGTGGCCGCCTTCCGCGACGAGCAGGCGGGAAAGGCGGAGGTCAGGATCGATCCCCGCGCTTGACGCGCGGGGTGCGGTGGACGCCGCGCGGTAGCGGGCGGGTGGCCCTCGGGAGCTCACCCGCGCAGCGTCAGCGCCGCTGGTCGAGGCGCACCATGATCCGCTTCTCGAGGGCCAGGATCTGCTCGTCGAGCCGCTGCACCCTGGCCAGGATCTCGGTGTTGCCGCGCAGCAGCTCCTCGTTCTGCCGCTCCTCCACGTCAGCCTCGCTGGCCGCGTGCTCGAGGGTCAGCCGGTCGCGTCGCGCCGCCCGATTCCCGGCCAGCAGGATCAGCGGGGCCGCGTAGGCCGCCTGCGTCGAGAACGCGAGGTTGAGGAGGATGAACGGGTACGGGTCGAAGTGGAACAGCAGCGCCACGTTGGCGGCGATCCACGCGACGACGATGACCGTCTGCAGGATGATGAAGCGCCAGCTGCCGAGGAAGCCGGTCACCGCGTCCGCGATCCGCGCGCCGAAGGGCGCATCGTCGAACATCTCGCGATTGACCGGATGGTGGCTCATGGACATGGGCTGGCCTCCTTGTGCGTGGCGTGACGGCGAGCATCCTCGCACCCTGACCCGACCGGGGCCTCGCTCTCGTACCATGGTCGCGTGATCGACCGATACGCCCTGCCCGAGCTGCGCGACCTCTTCGGGGAGCGCCGAAAGCTGGAGCTGTGGCTGCGGATCGAGCTGCTGGCGACCGAGGCGCTGCACCAGGCGGGAGTGGTGCCGGAGGCGGACTGGCAGCGGATCCAAGCGGCGGCCGGCGAGGTCGATCCGGAGCGCGCCCGCGAGATCGAGCGCGAGTCGCAGCACGACGTCATCGCGTTCCTGCGCAGCATCACCGAGCGGCTCGGGCCGGAGGGCCGTTGGCTGCATTTCGGCCTTACCAGCTCCGACGTGCTCGACACCGCCACCGCGGTGGTGCTTCGCGACGCGACGGCGGTGGTCGAGACCGAGCTGGCGCGGCTGGTGCAGGTCGTCGAGCGCCTCGCCCACCAGTACCGGACGACGCCGATGGTCGGCCGCAGCCACGGCATCCACGCGGAGCCGATGACGTTCGGCTTCAAGGTCGCCGGCTGGTACGCGGAGCTCCGGCGCGACGGGGCCCGCCTCCAGCGGGCAGGCGTGGGCATCGCGGTCGGCAAGATCTCGGGTGCCGTCGGGACGCACGCCAACGTCAGCGCCGAGGTGGAGGCGCACGTCTGCCGCGAGCTCGGGCTGGAGCCCGACGCGGCCTCGACCCAGGTCGTCAGCCGCGACCGGCATGCCGAGCTGCTCACCGCGCTCGCCATCCTGGGCGGCACGCTGGAGCGCATCAGCATCGAGATCCGCCACCTCCAACGCACCGAGGTGGGGGAGGCGTTCGAGCCGTTCGGCGCCGGGCAGCAGGGCAGCAGCGCCATGCCCCACAAGCGCAACCCCATCCTCGCCGAGCGGGTCAGCGGCCTGGCACGCCTGCTGCGCGCTGACGCGCTGGTTGGGCTCGAGAACATGGCCCTATGGCACGAGCGTGACATCAGCCACTCGAGCGCCGAGCGTTTCGTGTTCGAGCGCGCGCTGGGCGTCGCGGCGTACGCGACGCGCACCCTGGCCAGCCTGCTCGACGGGCTTGAGGTGGACGCGGACCGTATGCGCGCCAATCTCGAGCAGCTGGGTGGAATGGTCTACTCGGAGGCGCTGCTGCTGGCCATGATCCGCAAGGGTGCGGACCGCCAGGCGGCGTACCGTCTCGTCCAGGGCGCGGCCAAGCGGGCGTGGGCTGGCGAGGCGAGCTTCGGCGACGCGCTGCGCGAGGACCCGGCTGTGGCCGAGTGGCTCGACGACGACGAGATCGCCGCTGCCATGGATCTCGAACACCACCTGGCCGGCATCGGGGCGTCGTACCGCGCCCTGGAGCTCGACTGATCGAGCGAATGGAGCACTGACCGATGCGTCGCTGGTTGGGTGGGGCATCCGGGGCGGCGCGCCTCGTGTCGAACCGGGGCGAGCTGTGGATCCCCGGCGCCCTGGCGGCGCTCGCGTTCATCGGCTGGCTGCCGCTGGCGCTGGCGATCGTGCCGCTCCCCGATGCCAGCGACCTCGAATTCTTCGGCGAGAACCTCTACTCGTCCGGCGCCTGGCCGTGGAACGTCCTGCTCCTGTCGATCGCGACCTTGTTCGGGATCCTGACGGTCTGCCTCGTCGGCGCGCTCGGCGAGTCGGCGCTCCAGCGTGGCCTGCGGCCGCTCCTCGACGAGCTGCCGGTGAGTGGAGAACGCCACGCCCCGGAGGAGACGCTCACCGGCGAGGCGGCGGTCACGTTCGTCGTATTCCTCGTCGCCCTGCTGCCCGCCGCAGCTGCGGTGATGGGGCTCGCCACCGGCATCGCGACTGTTGCGCCCGGCGAATTCCAGTCGCCGGATATCGGCGGCCCGGTGCTGGTGCGGATCGCACGCGCGGTGGCGCCGCTCATCGCGCTCGTCCTCCTGCTCATCCTGCTGGGACAGGCCTTCGGCTCGAGCGCGCAGCGCCGGGCCGTGGGACCGCGCCCCCAGCCCCTGGCAGCCGCATTCGCGGACGCCGGGCGCGACCTGCGCCGTCGCCCGGTGGCGATGGTCGGCACGGCGCTCGTCTCACTCCTCGCGCTGGTGGCGCTGACCGTACTGGCCACCCTGCTGCTTCGCGTCCTGTGGGCGCCCATCGGGGCGGCGCTGCGCGGCGGTGAGCTGGCGAGCCCGCCAACCGCCCTGCTGCTGGTAGGCTTCGTGGCGATCTGGTTGTGCCTCGTCCTGGCCGCCGGAGCGCTCCACGCGTGGGCATCAGCCTGGTGGTCGCTCGAGCTGCGGCATCGGCCGGCGCCGCCGGAGCTGCCGAAGCAACCGGTCGCCACCGATCCTGGAGCCCGCGCACCCTCATGAACGCCCTCGACGCCGGCACCGAGCTCGACCTGACCATGCGCCTGATCGCGGCCCTGGTGCTCGGCGGCGTCATCGGCTGGGAGCGGGAGCTGCAGCGCATGCCGGCCGGCTTCCGCACCCACGCCCTCGTTTCGCTGGGCGCGGCCATCTTCACCGTCGTCAGTGCCTACGGCCTGACCGGCCCGCAGTCGGATCCGACGCGCATCGCCGCCCAGATCGTGTCCGGGGTCGGCTTCCTCGGCGGCGGCGCGATCCTCCATCACGGCGGGACCGTCCGCGGCCTCACCACCGCGGCATCGCTGTGGGCGGTCGCCGCGGTCGGCATGGCCGCCGGCGCGGGCCTCATGATCATGGCCGCGGTGAGCACCATCCTGGTGATCGTGGGCCTCGAGGTCTTCGATCGCTTCGAGCGGATGCTCAAGCGCCGTCTCGACATCCCCCAAAAGGTCCGCAGCCCGCGGGCCGACGAACCCGAAGGTGGCGACTGACATGACCGACACGCTCCTCCACACCGAGATTCCCGGCCTGCCGCTCATCCATCGCGGGAAGGTCCGCGAGACGTACGCGGTCGGCGACGACCGGCTGTTGCTGGTTGCGACGGATCGCCTCTCCGCCTTCGACGTGGTCTTCGAACAGCCGATCCCGGACAAGGGCCGCATCCTCACCCAGCTCTCCGCGTGGTGGTTCGACCGGCTGGCCGACCTGGGACCGACCCACTTCCTGTCGACTGACGGACGCCGACTGCCACCCGAGGCGCGGATGCCGCAGCTGGCCGGCCGCACGACGCTCGCGCGGCGCGCAGAGCGGGTGGATGCCGAATGCGTGGTGCGCGGCTACCTGGCCGGCTCCGGCTGGGCGGAGTACCAGCGCACCGGCGACGGTGTGCGGGCACGCCTGCCGCCGCGATGAAGGAGGCGGGCAAGCTTCCGGAGCCGATCTTCACGCCGTCGACCAAGGCTGAGCAGGGACACGACGAGAACATCAGCCGGGCCCAGCTGGCGGACATGGTCGGCGCCGAGCTGGCCACGCAGCTGGAGGAGCGATCCCTGGCCATCTACCGCGCCGGGCGCGGAGATCGCCGAACGCGCCGGCCTCATCCTGGCCGACACGAAGTTCGAGTTCGGCTGGATCGACGGCGAGCTGGCCTTGATCGACGAGGTGTTCACCCCGGACTCATCGCGGTTTTGGGACGCCGAGCTCTACGCGCCGGGCGCCTCGCCGCCGAGCTTCGACAAGCAGTACGTCCGCGACTTCGTGGCAGGCAGTGGGTGGAACAAGGAGCCGCCGGCGCCGACCCTGCCCGACGAGGTCATCGCCGGCACGCGCGAGCGCTATGTCGACCGCCTACGAGCGGCTGACCGGCACGCCCTGGGGCACAGGGCAGGACGCGGCACCGTGAGCTGGCTCGCCGAGGTGCACGTCAGCCTCAGGAGCGGCATCGCCGACCCGGAGGGGACCACCATCGCCGGCGGGCTGCGCTCCCTCGGCTACGCGACCGTCGCCGAGGTGCGAGCCGGTAAGTCGCTGCGCATCACGTTCGAGGCTGAGGATCACGCCGCCGCGGAGACGACTGTCGCCGACATGTGCCGTCGCCTCCTCGCCAACCCGGTGATGGAGGTCGCCACCTGGGAGTTGCGCGCCGACGAGACGCCGGGCGCGGACGAGGCGATCCCGCGCGCTGAGGCGCGCCGCGCATCAGCGTGGTCGTCTTCCCCGGCACGTGGAGCGAGCGCGACTTCGCCCATGTGGCCGAGGTCATCGGCTGGCAGGCAGACCTGGTGTGGCACGCCGAGACGCGATCTCGGCACAGCCGGACGCGGTGGTCCTGCCCGGCGGCTTCGCTCACGGTGACCACCTCCGAACCGGGGCCATCGCGCGCTTCTCGCCCATCATGCGGGCCGTCGAGGCCTTCGCCGGGGCCGGCGGCCCGGTCCTCGGCTCATGCAACGGCTTCCAGATTCTCTGCGAGGCAGGCCTGCTCCCCGGCGTGCTGCTGCGCAATGACCACCTCGAGTTCCGCTGCGACTGGCAGACGCTGCGCGTCGAGGCGGGTGACGGTCCCTGGCTCGGCGACCTCGCAGCGGGCGAGGTGATCAGCCTGCCGATCTCGCATGGCGAGGGGCGCTACCACGCCGATGCCGCAGTCCTCGACGCGCTCGAGGCCAATGGCCAGGTGGCGCTGCGCTACGCGCTGCCGGACGGCACCGTGGCGGCCGAGGCGAACCCGAACGGGTCGCTGCGCGGTATCGCCGGGGTTACCAATGGCCGTGGCAATATCCTCGGCCTGATGCCGCACCCGGAGCGCGCTGCCGAGGACGAGATCGGCGGCGTGGATGGGCTCCGCCTGTTCCGGTCCATCGCGACGTGGCTGACCCGGCAGCCGGCCGTCGTCGAGCGTCGGCTATGATCACCCTCGCCCAGTTCGCCCGCTGAGGAGGCACAACGCCCGATGATGAACGACGAGCGGGACCGCCGCGACGAGGACCTCGGACAGCCGTCCGAGACCCAGCCCGATGCGGACGGGTCGACCCAGGAATGGCCCGTCGCCTCCGATCCTGCGCGCGCCCAGGAGACGGCGCCCGACCCGGCCACCGAGCCCCCGGCGGATCGCGGGCCGCGCAGGGCGAATTCGAGACTCCACCGCCCAGCGCCGATGCGTGGCCGGAGAATGATGCGTCGCGCGAGGCGTGGCCGACCGAACCGCCCGCTGCCGGCTCCGGCGACGCCGACACGGCCGACCCGCGCGCCCGAGCGCAGTGACGAGCGCGCCTGGAGGCGGAAGCCCCGGCCGCCGAGGTGACACCTGGCCGCCCGCGGAGCGTACACCGAGCGCGCCGACGACACGCCGGCCGAGCAGCACCCGCCATCGGAGGCCGAGGCGTACGCGCCACCCGTCGACCCGCCGCCGTGCCAGCGGACGGCACCGACGCGATGGCCGCCGCCGGCGCAACGCCCCGCGCACAGCGTCCCCGCCGCCAGCGAGATGGGCGAGAGCACGCAGTGTCCGCGCTGCGGGACCGAGAACCGGCCGGGCCTGGCGTTCTGCCGCAACTGCGGGCAGCGCCTCGTGGCGGCGGGCGTGGCCGCCACCGTCGAGCGGCCCGGCACCCCCGAGGGGACGATGCGCCTGCCCGCGCTGCGGCACGCACAACCGCGCCGGCGTGGCCTTCTGCCAGAACTGCGGCGCCAACCTGCGGGCGGCCGCGACACCCGGCTACGTCCCGCCCGCCGCTGGGCAGGCGGCAGCCGACCAGCCGGCGACCGTCGTGGTAGACGACGCCGCGCGGGCCGTGCTGGGACCCATCGTGCTGCTCATCGGGGCGGCGGGGATCGTGGCGGGCTGGCTGCTGCCGTTCCCGTACGGCAGCGGGACCTCGCTGTTCGACCGCGCCTTCGGCAGCCGGCGGCTACGGCGCCTCGTTCTGGAGCGCCTATCCCGATGTCACCGGCGGGCTGGCCGACCAGGCCTACTTCGGGTTCGCCGCCCCCGTCGCCGATCTTCGCGGCCCTGCTGCTGGTGCTCGTGATCGCGGGCTTGGTGCGGGCCCGACCCGGCATGCTCCAGGGGATCGGCCTGATCATCTCGCTCGTCTGGGCGATCGGCCTCGCCGCCCTCTTCGTGCTGGTCGAGGTGCTCGGCAATGCCGGCGGCCCGATCACCGAGCTGCTGCGCGCGCTGACGCCCGGCGGCATCATCTTCTTCCTCGCGTCGCTGATCGTGCTGATCGGGACGCTCACCCGCTTCGCACGGAGCTGACGACGACCCATGGCGACACGCTTCTGCGGCAACTGCGGGACCGAGGTCGACGACGACGCGTCGTTCTGCCCGTCCTGCGGCCGTGCCATCGACCCGGCGGGTCGGGAGCGGCTCTGCCGGCCAGACCGCGGCCGATCCCCGCCGCGCCCGCATGGCCCGAGCCCGGCTCGCGAGCCGGAGCCCGGAGCCTGAGGCCGCCCGCGGCGCCAGCCGAACCCACCCAGCCACCCGCCGCGCGAGCGCGACGAGCCGCAGCCAGAGCCCCGAGCCGAGGCGCCTCCACCGAGCGCGCCACCACCATCCGGTCATCGGCCGCGCGGCCGGGGCTATCCCCGACGCGGCAACCCGCCCGCGCCATCGGCGGCACCCAGATCGACCTGCCCATCACCTGGCCGGTGACGATGTCCGGCTGGCTCATCGGTGGCGGCGCGTTCGTGGCCGCGATCGGATTCCTGGCCGACCTGTTCGCCTTTCGCGGGGCCGGCAGCGCGGTCAGCATCATCCTTCTGCTCCTCACCCTCGGCATCGCGGCAACCGTCTTCCTGAGCGCGACCGTGCCTGCCGTTCCGCACCTGCGCCTCGCCACGCTGTGCATCGTGTTCATCGCCTTCGGCATCGCACTCGACCGCCTTGGTTTCAACGCGGCCGGCTTCGGAACCCTCTTCGTCCTGCTTGGTGCGGGGGCAGCCGCCGCCGGCGCTGTGATCCTCGAGGTCGGGCGCGACCAGCCGATGGCAGGTCCCATGGACCGGCGCTGAGCGCGACCGACTCGCTCCCCATCGGCGCATGACGATCGCCATTCCCACCGAGCGCCACGGGCTGACCGAGGGCGAATACCGCGCCATCGTGACCCGCCTCGGACGGGAGCCCAACCCGGTCGAGCTCGGCATGTTCGGAGCCATGTGGTCGGAGCATTGCGCCTACAAGCACTCGCGCGCGCTGCTTGGCAGCCTGCCGACGACCGGGGAGCGAGTCCTGGTCGGACCCGGGGAGAACGCGGGCGCGCTCGACATCGGTGACGGGCTGGCGGTCGTCTTCAAGGTCGAGTCCCACAACCATCCGTCGGCGGTCGAGCCCTACCAGGGCGCTGCGACCGGCGTCGGCGGCATCATCCGCGACATCTTCACCATGGGCGCGCGACCGATGGCGCTCGGCAACAGCCTGCGCTTTGGGCCGATCGAGGCAGACGAGCGGACCGATGTCGCGACGGCCACCCGCAACCGCTACCTCTTCGATGGGGTCGTGGCGGGGATCGCTGGCTACGGCAACTGCATCGGCATTCCCGATGTGGCGGGGGAAATCGTCTTCGACCCGAGCTACAGCGGCAACCCGCTCGTCAACGCCCTGTGCCTGGGCATCGCGCGGCACGAGGAGATCACCCTGGCGCGGGCCGGTGGTGCGGGCAACGCCCTCCTGTTGGTGGGAGCCACCACTGGCCGCGACGGGATCCAGGGCGCCAGCTTCGCGTCAGCGACCCTCGGCGCGGAGGCCGAGCGCGAGGAACGCCGGCCGGCCGTGCAGGTTGGCAACCCGTTTCTCGAGAAGCTGCTCATGGAGGCCTGCCTCGAGCTTGCCGGGCTGGACGCGGTCGTGGCCATGCAGGACCTCGGCGCGGCGGGGCTGACCTGTGCGCTCGCCGAGGTGAGCGCCCGCGGCGAGGTGGGGGCCGCCGTCGAGCTCGATCTGGTCCCGCGCCGCGAACCGGGAATGGCGCCCTACGAGGTGCTTCTGAGCGAGAGCCAGGAGCGGATGCTGATCGTGGTCCGCGCGGGCCGCGAGGCGGAGGTGCAGGCCGTCTTCGAGCGCTACGACCTGCATGCCGTGCGCATTGGCGAGGTGATCGACGAGCCGGTGGTGCGCTGCA
Source organism: uncultured Chloroflexia bacterium (assembly GCA_963781555.1). GTDB lineage: Bacteria > Chloroflexota > Limnocylindria > QHBO01 > QHBO01 > JAICQM01. Next base: position 414,209 of record CAWAGB010000008.1, read on the forward strand.
CCGCGGGCGGGGAGGTGGTGTGCGAGATCCCCGGTGCCGCCCTGGCCGACGAGGCGCCGCGCTACGTGCTCCCCGCCGGCCCGCCGGCGGACCTTGAAGCGCGGCGCGCGGTGAGCCTGGCACCACTCGCGGCGGAGCCGCCATCGGTCGAGACGCTGCTCGAGCTGCTGGCCAGCCCCAACGTGCGCAGCCGGCAACAGGTGTGGCGGCGCTACGACCACATGAACGGGACCAATACGCTGGTCGGTCCCGGGGCGGGTGACGCGGCGCTGCTGCGCGTCAAGGGCACGACCCGCGCCCTGGCGGTCAGCCTGGATGGTCCCTCGCCGTCGCGGGTGGGCGAGCTGGATCCCCGGCTTGCCGCGATCTCGGCGGTGATCGAGGCGGCCACGAACGTGGCCTGCAGCGGCGCGCGGCCGATCGGCATCACCAACTGCCTCAACCTCGGATCGCCCGAATCACTCGCCGGATACTGGCGCCTCAGCGAGGTCGTGGCGGGACTCGCCGAGGCGTGCGACGCCCTCGGCATCCCGGTCGTGTCGGGCAATGTGAGCCTCTACAACGAGACGGAAGCGGGGCCGATCATCCCCACCCCGGTGGTCGGCATGATCGGGCTGCTGGAGGACCGATCACGGGCGGTGGGCATCGCCTGGGCTCCCGGCGACGAGGTCTGGCTGCTCGGCGACGATGCCGCCCATCCCGACGCGCTCGCCGGCAGCGAGCTGGCGTGGCGCCGCGGGGCGACGGGTGGCCGACCGGCCCTGGACGCGGCCAGCGCCGCTCGTGCAGTCCACCTGCTCGGCGCTCTCGCCGCCGACGGGGTGCTACGCGCCGCGCACGACGCCTCGGTGGGCGGTGTCGCGATCGCGCTGGCGCGCATGGCCATCGCGGCTGGCTGTGGAGCCGACATCACGTTGGGGGGAGCGACGGCCGGCTGGTTCGGGGAGCGCGCCGGGCGGGTGCTGCTCGCAGTGGACCCCGGTCGTGGCGATGATCTCGTGGCGCGCTGCACCAGGGCGCGGGTCAGCCTTCGGCGGCTGGGATCCGTGGGCGGCACGGACCTGCGAGTGGATGGCCTGGCCGCCCGGGTGGACGGCCTGCGAACCGCCTGGGAGACGCTCTTCTAGGAATTGGTGCCGCGGCGTCGGGTCGCGTCGCGCATCGTCGACCCGCGATCGACCTGCGAGGCACGCGACCGCCCGGGCAGCTCGTCGAGCCCCATCGCCGCCAGCACCGGATCCTCGCTCGGCTTCATGCGGCTGCGGCTGCGGCTGCGGCTGCGGCTGCGGCTGCGGCGGCTGAGCAACTCATCCGTCGTCTCGGCGGCGAGCCCGTCGGGGAGGGATTCGGCGCGCTCGACAGCGGCGGGCTGTCGACGACGGCCGGCGAAAAGCCACGCGCCGCCGATGACCGCAACCACGCCGACGGCGGCGAGCCCGCCGATCATGGCGTTCCACGTCACGGCCGTTGGCATGTTCTCCGCCGCCCCGCTCAGGACGGGGGACGGGGCGCCGAGCACGGCGGACGGCGCTGCGATGAGCGCCGTCAGGATCGCGGAGAGGATGGCCGCGCGCCGGAGGGTCATCCTGCCGCCTCCCGAGCAGCAGGTGCGTCGGCGGGGGTCGGCGCGGCGCGGCGCGGACGGCGCCGCTTGGTCGTTGACTTCGAGCCGGGCACATCGCCGAAGAGGACCATCGCGGCGGCCTCGGCATCTATCCGCTCGAGTCCGCCGCGGGCACGCTCGTGGAGGCGGTACACCTCCTCGAGCCCGTCGGGCGGCACGCCCTCGGCGTAGGCGCTGCAGAAGATGCGCACCACTTCGGGATCGAACTGGGTGCCGGCGTTCCGCCGCAGCTCCGCGAGCGCGGAGGCGTGGCCGAATGCCTTCTTGTAGGGTCGGTCGTGGACCATGGCGTGATACGCGTCGGCGACCGCCACGATGCGCGCGCCGAGCGGAATCTCGGCTCCCCGCAGGCCGTGCGGATAACCGCCGCCGTTGAAGCGCTCGTGGTGGTGGAGGACCACCGGGATCGCCTCGCGCAGGCTGGACGCCTGCTCGAGGATGACCTGGCCGATGCGGGGGTGCTCGCCGATGGCCTGCCACTCCCCGTCGGTGAGCTTGGTCGGCTTGTCGAGGATGTCCGGCGGTACGGCCAGCTTGCCCAGGTCATGCAGCAGCGCGGCGATGCGGATGCGTTCGATCTCGTCGGCCGGGAGGCCCATCTCGAGCCCGATGCCGGTTGCCAGCGAGGCAATCATGTCCGACGGCCGCCCCCGATGGTGCGGCTGCGGAGCCAGCACGGAGGCGAGCGCCTGTGTCGCGGTGTCGCTGGCCCACTGACCGATGGAGGTCGCGGCCGCGCGCCGTTCGGCGCTGATCGGGGAGCGCCGGATGGGCGCCTCCTCGTCGAGGTCGCGGTACATGTAGGTGCGGTTGCGGCCGAGCGACTTCGCGGCGTACATCGCCGCATCGGCCTGGTCGACCAGGGCATCGGTCTGCAGCTCGTGTCCGACGCCGCCGGAGATCCCGATGCTGATGGTCACCTGGATCGTCTGTTCGCGCGCGATTCGCATCCGCTCGGACATGACGAGGGTGCGCAGATTCTCGGCCAGCACGACGGCCTCCTCGACGCCGGTCTCGGGGAGGATGAGCATGAACTCCTCCCCGCCGTAACGTCCGAACAGGTCGGAGGCGCGGATGTTGTCCGACACGAGGCTGGCGAGTTGGCGCAGAACGGCGTCGCCGGAGTTGTGGCCATGGCTGTCGTTGATCGGCTTGAAGCGGTCGATGTCGATGAACGCGACGCTCAATGGCTTGTGGTGACGGTGCGCGCGCTCGACCTCGGCGACGAGCGTGGTGAGCAGCGTCTCGCGGTTGGGCACCCCGGTCAGGCGGTCGTGCGTGGCCCGCGCCTCGACCTGCAGGAAGGCGCCTGCCGCGGCGTTGAACGCGCGGGCGAGGCGGCGTTCGGCGGGGACGCCGTGCTCGCGAAGCAGGGTTGGCTCATCGGCGGCGAGGGTGGCCTCGAGCGCGGCCGCGATGCGATTGAGGCGGAAGCCCATGTAGCTCCAAGCGAAGAGCGCCATGCTCGTCATACCGGCCACCGCGGCGAGTGTCATCAGGGCGAAGAGCGCCGTTCGGTCGTCGTTGCCGGCCATGGTGAGGATCCCCGACACAGCTACCGCCGTTCCTGCCACGGCGAGCGGGGCGAGGAAACCGAGGAATCGGGCCAAGCGGAGCATCTAGTGCGCCGCCGGGGGGGTCTGAGGCATCGACGCAAGGATCGGTGCGCGGGCTGTCGCCGGCTATGGGTCGATGGTCACCTGGGTGCAACCGAGCACCGCGCCACCGAGCCAATTGAGGCGCAGGGCGGTCCGGTGCAGTACCGACCCCGTACTCGTGGCTAGGCGGAGGTGTGACGGCCCTCCGGCCAGAGGGCGGTGACGGCGGCGATCACCGCAACAGCGGCGCCCGGCGCCAGGTACGCCGATGCCGTCGCGGTGGGAATGGTGGCGATCACGGCCAGCACCGCGGAGAGGACCACCAGCCAGCGTGCCCGGCCGTTGCCGCGCGCGTGCAGCCATGCGCCGACGAGCACGCCCGCGAAGCCGATCGCGGCGGCCGCGAGCTGGAGGGCGAGGAGCGTCGGGACGCCGGCCTGCAGGAGGCTGCCCGTGGAAGCCGTCGCGGTGGCACCGCCATTCGGCTCCATCGAGAGCGAGGCGCCGGCAGTAGCCGGCCCCAGCAGCAGCAGGCCGATCCCCGCCCAGCCGAGGACGGCCGCCAGGACCGCCGCGAACAGCTCGATCGAACGCATGCCCGGCATCCTAGGCGCTATCATCGGCGGGTGCTGCACGCCCACGCGCCCGCCTGATCCCGTGGCCCGGCGGCGCGTCCAGAATCACGCTCCGGCGGGAGACGTGCATCCCGAACCGCTGCCGATGTACGAGCCCCACGGTCCGCGCGAGGAGTGCGGCGTGTTCGGGATCTACGCTCCCGGGGCCCCTGTCGCGCGCCTCGCCTACCTGGCCCTCCATGCGCTGCAGCATCGCGGGCAGGAATCGGCCGGCATCGCGGTCAGCGACGGGCAGCGGCTGCGACTCCACAAGCGCCTCGGCCTCGTCAGCTCGGTCTTCGACGAGGAGGCGCTGAGCACCCTCGGCGACGGCAGCATCGCCATCGGACACACCCGCTACAGCACCACAGGCTCCAACTCCCTGCCCAACGTGCAACCGGTGTACGCGCAGAGCGAGATCGGCGAGCTGATGCTCGGCCACAACGGCAACCTCGTAAACGCCACGTGGCTGCGCGACGAGCTGGGGGAGCAGGGCGTCGAGTTCACCACCGCGAGCGACACAGAGGTGCTGGCTCGCCTCATCGCGCATGCCCCGGGGCGGACCTGGTCGGCGCGCGTCGAGCACGCCTTCCATCGGGCGATGGGCGCCTACACGTTCACCATGCTGACCGATGACGCCATGGTCGCGGCCCGCGACCCGATCGGCTTCCGGCCGCTCGCCCTGGGCCGGGTGGAGGACGAGGACGGCCATCCCATCGGCTGGGCGGTCGCATCCGAGTCCGCGGCGCTCGATGCCATCGGCGCTCGCTTCGTGCGTGACGTGGAGGCGGGCGAGATCCTGACCATCGACGCGGAAGGCGTGCACTCGCATCGGTCCACCGTGCGCGGTCGCGACGAGAAGCTGTGCGTCTTCGAGTTCGTCTACCTCGCCCGGCCGGATTCCGTCATCGACGGGCGGCTGCTGTACGAGGCGCGCCTCGAGATGGGGCGCCGCCTGGCGCAGGAGCACCCGGCGGAGGCGGACCTGGTGATTCCGGTGCCCGACTCGGCGATTCCGGCCGCCATCGGCTACGCGGAGGAGATCGGCCTGCCGTACCGCGAGGGGCTGATCAAGTCGCGCTACGTGGGGCGCACCTTCATCCAGCCGGCGCAGGGCGGGCGCGAGACGGCGGTGCGCATGAAGTTCAACCCCCTGCCCGAGGTGCTGCGCGGCAAGCGGGTGGTGGTGGTCGACGATTCCATCGTGCGCGGCACCACGACCGGGCCGATCGTGGCCATGCTGCGCCGCGCCGGAGCCGCGGAGGTGCACGTTCGCATCCACTCCCCGCAGATGCGGCACCCGTGCTACATGGGCGTCGACACCGGCAACCGCAACGAGCTGATCGCGGCGACCCACTCGCTGGAGCAGATCCGGATGGCCATCGGTGCCGACACGCTCGGCTATCTCTCCGAGGAGGGGCTGCTGGCCGCCGTGGGTGGACGCAAGGAGGCGCGCTGCACGGCCTGCTTCAACGGCCGCTACCCGCTCGACGTGCCCATGGACGTCGACAAGTTCGTGCTGGAACGCGGATGAGCCGCACCTACCGCGAGGCCGGCGTCGACATCGACGAGTGGAACCGCGCGCTGCCGCGCATCGCCGCCGCCGCGGCGGGGACCGGCAACGCCAGCGTCCTGGGCGGGGTCGGCGGCTTCGGCTCGCTCTTCCGTTTCGATCCGACGACCCATCCCGACCCGGTGCTCGTCGCCTCGACCGATGGCGTGGGCACCAAGCTGCGCGTGGCGCAGGCCATGGAACGCTTCGACACCATCGGGATCGACCTGGTCAACCACTGCATCAACGACATCGCCGTGTCGGGGGCCGATCCACTCTTCTTCCTCGACTACCTGGGCGTCGGGAAGCTCAACGCGGACCGCGTCACGGAGATCGTGGGCGGCATCGCGGATGCCTGCGCCGCGGCCGGCGTGGCGCTCGTCGGCGGAGAGACGGCCGAGCTGCCCGGCATCTACGAGAGCGGCGACTTCGACCTGGCCGGCTTCATCGTGGGCGTCGTCGCCCGCGCCGAGCTCATCGACGGGTCCGCGGTGGTGGCCGGCGACGCCGTCATCGGCTTGCCGTCATCCGGCCTGCACACGAACGGCTACTCGCTGGCGCGGCGCGTCCTGCCGCCCGACACGTGGAAGCGCGCGATGCCCGGGGGGGAGCGCACGATCGGCGAGACGTTGCTCGAGCCGCATCGGTCCTACCTCGACGAGATCCGCCTGCTGCGCCGCGCGGTGCAGGTTCGGGCGTTTGCCCACATCACCGGCGGTGGCTGGACGGAGAACGTGCCGCGCACCCTTCCCGACGGGCTGGGGATCGAGGTCGAGACCGGCTCGTGGCCGGTGCCCGCTATCTTCACCCTCATCCAGTCGGCCGGCGACATCGGCGACGAGGAGATGGCGCGCACCTTCAACCTGGGGATTGGCCTCACGGCCGTCGTGCCGGCGGACGCGACCGATGCCGCCCTTGCCGCGCTCCCCGAGGCGCGGGCCGTGGGCCGCGTCGTGGCGGTCGAGCCCGGTGCCCCGCGCGTCCGCTTCGACTGACGCGTCGCCGGTGAGGCAGCGCCGCCGGGGAATGCCCGACTGGTCGTATGCACTCCTGATTCGCATTACCCGGCGGTTGTGCATCGTCGAGCGCTCGGCCACGCTCAGCGAGCGTGGTGGGCGTCTCCGTGCGATCGAGCCTGCTTCGTAATGCGAACCACGGCGGCAATAGACCAACGGCCTCGTGGTTGGACAGCTCGTTCCCTAGCGCCGGATCTCCCGGCACAGGCGCGTCTCCGCGAGCCAGGCGTGATGGCTGCATTCCAACGTCACGTAATCCGACGGCACCTGGACTTCCATACCGAGGTACGCAATCGCCGCCACCATCTGTGCGTAGCTGCACGTGTCGAAGGCCGTCCGCTTTGCACCTTGCGCCGCGCCCTCGTCGGGAGGGGTGGGCAGCGCGAGCGCGGCCTCGCAGCCATTGCGTGGATTGGCGCGTGCGTCGACGAGCGGGTCGCGGGTCGCGAGAGGCGCCTCGGACCGAGGTGCAACGAGCCCGCAACCCGAGAGCAGGATGGCCAGCGACGCGAGCAGCAGCCTCATCGAGCCATGCTACCTCCGGGCGGCGACGACTCGTGACGCGCGCCAGATGACCATGACGATCGGAGTCCTCGTGTCTGGGCGCGGGTCCAACCTGGGCGCGATCCTGGACGCCGGCCTGCCGATCGAGCTCGTGGTCAGCAACCGGGAGGGCGTGCGCGCGCTCGACGTTGCGGCCGCCCGCGGCGTGCCCTGCCGCGTGCTGCGTCGAGCGGATTTTGACGGCGACGCCGGCGCCCGGGATGCGGCGATCGGCCAGGCACTGACCGATGCCGGCGTCACGCTCGCCGTCCTCGCCGGCTACGACCAGCAGCTGCGCCCGTCGTACTTCATCGCCTTCGGGGGACGGACGATCAACATCCATCCCAGCCTGCTGCCTGCGCATGGCGGGGCGGGGATGCTGGGGCTGGCGGTCCACGCATCCGTCCTGGCGGCGGGCGATCCCGAGACGGGGGTCACCATCCACGAGGTCACCGAGGAGCTGGACGCGGGCGCCGTCGTGGCGCAGGAGCGACTCGCGGTCGTGCCGGGGGAGACGGCGGAGGCGCTGGCGGACCGGGTGCTGGAGGTGGAGCATCGGCTCCTGGTGAGCACGTTGCGCGACCTTGCCGGCTGAGCCGGTTCTGGCGCGCCCCGTGCTAGGATGACCGCTGGTCGCCCGATCGCGGACGCGGCCCTGACCCCCGAATGAGGCGTACTTCCCATGCCAGAGGGCCTTCCGGATCCGGGGAAGATCTGGGACGATTTCATCAACAACCCGATCGTGCAGCTCGCCGGGCAGCTGATCGTCATCTACGTGGTGCTGCTCTGGCTCGGGACCGCGTACTGGGCGTTCCGCGACATGCAGGCACGCACCGAGAACCCGATCCTGCCGTACTTCGCGGCGGCACTGATCATCTTCTTCACCCCGCTGCTCTTCGTCTTCGCGGTGATCCTGTACCTCATCGTGCGCCCGCGCGAGACGATGGCCGAGGTCTACGAGCGCAGCCTGGCCGAGGAGTCGCTCCTCGCCGAGGTGGAGAAGAACGAGCTGTGCCCGGTGTGCCGCGACCGCGTCGAGACCGATTGGCTGGTCTGCCCCAACTGCCGCACGCGCCTCCATCGCGTCTGCCCGGGTTGCAACCGCCTGGCGGATCCGACGTGGCCCCTCTGCGCGTACTGCGGTCGTGACTTCGGCCGCGCGCCGCGCGCCGCGACCGCACCGGCCGCCGCGGTCCCGACCCGGACCGATGCCGGAGGCCGCCGCGACGTGACCGCCGACCAGGGCGCCCTGGGCGGCGCCAACACCTAGCCGCACCCCCCCTCGATTCGTCGTTTGGGCCCCGCCTTCCTGACGCCCGAGCCGGCCCCCCGCGAGCCGGTCCGCTGGCCCTGGGTGCTGGCCGTGGTGGTCGGCTCCGTGCTCCTCATCGCGGCCCTGGTGGGCATCGCGCTGATCTCGACCGGCGACGTCCCGCGCAGCGGCGCGACGACCTACCTGTGGATGGCCGCGGCCGGCGCGGGCATCCTGCTGATCGGCCTGGTCGGACTGGCGGTGCGGGCGATCCGCGTCAAGCGCGTCCTGCCGCCCGAGCGCTACCGCGGGCCGTCGATCTTCGTCTTGCTGCTGATCGTCCTCGTGGCGGGCAACGTGGCGAGCGCGGCGTTCCTGCTCGACGACCTCGGCGGATTGGCCAGCGGGCGGCGCCTCTCATCCCTCTCCGGCACGATCCTGCTGCTGCTCACCCCGATCGCGTTCATCGGTGCCGCGTTCCTCTTCGTGCTGGCGCCGCGGGCGCTGGTGGGCTTCCGCCTCGATGACGGGCGGCGCACCCTGTCCCGGGTCACCGCGGGCGTGCTGGCGGGGGCCGGCGCGTGGGTCCTCGTGGCGCTGCTGTCGCTCGCCGTGGAGGCGCTGGCCCGCGCGGCGGGCATGCAGGTCGAGGGGCAGCAGATGGTCGCCGATCTGCTTGCCAACGTGCCGCCGCCGGTGGCGATCGTCGCGGCGGCCGTCATCGTCCCGTTCGGGGAGGAGCTCTTCTTCCGCGGCGTGGTCCTCAATGCCTGGGAGCGTGACTTCGGGCCGCGACGCGCGCTCTGGGGATCCGCGCTGCTGTTCACCGCCATCCACGTCCCCGACGGCGGAATCCTGATCGTTCCGCCCATCCTCGTGCTCGCCCTGCTGCTCGGCTTCGCGTACCAGCGCACGCGAAGCCTGCCGCTGGTGGTGGCGCTGCACGGCACCTTCAACGCGGTGAGCACCGTGCTCCTGGTGCTCGGCGCCGTGCCCTCGTGATAAGCGTCCGCTAACCGCCCGATACGCGACCGCGCGCACCATCCCGAGATGGCCCTTCGCGCACCGGTTCGCCTCCTGCAGCCCGGCCCGCCTGCCGACGGGTCGCCTCACGCACTCCTGTGTGCGATAGTCGGCGGCGAGGCGGCTCGTGCGCTGGCGGGGATTGAGCTCGCCGAGCTGGCCCGCATGGCGCCAGACGAGCTGGCGCGGCTGCCGGGCATCGGGCCGCGCCGGGCGGCGACCCTCGCCGCGGGCCTCGAGCTCGGCCGCCGGGCGGTGACTGCCTGGCCGGAGCTGCCATGGGTCATCCGCAGCCCCGCCGACATTGCGGAGCGGCTCGTTGCCGAGATGGGCCTGCTGGAGCGCGAGGAGCTCCGCGTCCTTCTGCTGACCACCAAGAACGCGGTGATCGCCATGCGGACCATGTACGTCGGCAACCTCGCCGGATCATCGGTCCGGGTGGGGGAGCTGTTCCGTGACGCGGTGCGCCGCTGCGCGGCGGGGATCGTGGTCGTGCACAACCATCCCAGCGGCGACCCGAGCCCATCGGGCGAGGACCTGCGCATCACCGGTGAGATCAGTGCCGCCGGTGCCCTGCTCGATATCGCCCTGCTCGACCACCTGGTGATCGGCCACGGCCGCTGGGTGTCGTTGCGAGCGCTCGGAGCGTGGTGAGGGTCAGTCGGCCGCAACCACGCGCGACACGGTTCCTGCATCCAGGTCGGCCAGGTACAGCTCGCCAGCCTCATCGGTCCCGAACGCCGAGATCGAGGCGGGACTGTCGAGCACCTCCTTGGGGGTCGTCGTGCCCTCGTCCACCTGGAGCGTATAGATGCGCCCCGAGCAGTAATCGCCGAAGACGTAGACGCCGTCCAGATCGGGCTGTGCACGGCCGCGGTACACGTGGCCGCCGACCACGGCGCACGTGCCGTCCCGGCCGGTTGCGTACTGGGCGATGGGTTTGACGAAGGGTCGCTGGTCACAGTTCGGATCGAGGAAGCAGGTGCGTCCCTCCATGACGTTCCAGCCGTAGTTCTCGCCACCGGTCGAGTCGCCCGGCTGGCGGTCGATTTCCTCCCACGTGCCCTGGCCGACATCGGCGATGTACAGGTCCCCCCAGCGCGGGTCGAAGCTGAAGCGCCATGGATTGCGCAGGCCGAGCGCCCAGATCTCCGGCAGGCCCGCACCTGGGGCGGTGCCGCCGGCCGCATACGGGTTGTCGTCCGGAACGCCGTAGGCGGAGGCGCCCGACGGCGCTGCGTCCACGTCCAGCCGCAGCAGCTTGCCGAGCAACACGTCCGGATCCTGGCCATTGCCCTCCGGGTCACCACCGCCGCCGCCGTCGCCGATCCCGACGTACAGGTAGCCGTCGGGTCCGAAGGCGAGCTGTCCGCCGTTGTGGTTCGGGTACGGATCGGGGATGGCGGCGAGCACGCGCAGCGTGGCGGGGTCGGCGCGCGTGCCGTCCGGGTCGGCGGTCAGCTCCGCGAGCGTGTCGGCTGCGTCACCGGCGGCGGTGTAGTACACGAACAGCCGCCGGTTGGTGGCGAAGTCGGGGTGGAAGGCAAGGCCCAGCAGCCCCTGCTCGCCACCGGCCGTCACGACCGCCGCGAGGTCGACAAACGGGTCCGCCCGGAGCGCTCCGTCGGCTTCCACGATGCGCACCCGCCCGCCGCGCTCGTTGACGAAGAGGCGACCGCTGCCGTCTCCCGCGTTGGTGATGCCGATGGGCGCGTCGAGGCCGGCTGCGAAATGCTCCAGTGCCACGGCATCCGGTCCCGTGTCGAGAGGCGGGATGGTGGAGCCTGGCTCGCTCGCTGACGCCAGCCGATCACCGGCACCGGACCCGGGCGGTGGGGCGGCGGAGCAGGCGCTCAGGGCCAGGAGGACGGCCATGGCCGCCACGAGGACGCGGAGGGTGGGCTGCGGTGTCGTCATCGGTGCGTCGAGGGTACCCCGCTGCGACGCACGGGGTTCGAACGCGTCCGGCGCATGGGGTAGGGTTTGACCGATGACAACCACCAGGTCCGGGGTCCGCGCCGCACGTGCGCTCGCCGAGCGCCTCGCCGCCGCCACCGACGGCGCAGCGGTCGTCGAGCCCGCGGCCGACGAGGTCGGGACGCGGCGCAGCATCGTGATCGAGCGCGTGGAGCCGGAGCTCGACGGCGGGCGCCATGCGGCGAAACGAGTCGTCGGCGACGAACTGACGGTGACCGCCGACATCTTCGCCGACGGGCACGACCTGCTGGCCGCGGCCCTCCTCGTCCGCGCCGACGACGACCCGCCCGGCACCTGGTCCGAGAGCCCCATGCGCCTCGTCGACAACGACCGTTGGTCGGGTCGCGCCACCGTGACCCGCAACGTCCGCCACCGCTACACCATCGAGGCGTGGCGCGACGCCTGGGGCTCGTGGCACGAGGCGGTCGAGAAGAAGGTCGCGGCGGCGGTCGCGGTGACCACCGAGCTCGCGGAGGGTGGCGTCCTCCTGCGCGCCGCCCGCGCCCGCGCCTCGTCCGCCGCTGACGCTCCCGCGGTCGCCGCCATCGACGCCGCGGTGGCGGCACTCGACGGCAATGGCACCGAGGCCCAGCGGGTGGCAGCCCTCACCGGCGCGACGTTGCTGGCCCACGTGCGTCGGTATCCCGATCGCAGCACGGCGACGCGCTACCGGCACGAGCTGGAGCTGATCGTCGACCGCGAGCGCGCGCGCCACGGGGCCTGGTACGAGCTCTTCCCGCGGTCGCAGGGGCGGGATCCCGAGACCCCGACGGCGACAACCTTCCGGGATGCCATCTGGCGCCTCGACGACATCGCAGCGATGGGCTTCGACGTGGTGTACCTGCCGCCGATCCATCCCATCGGTACGGCCCACCGCAAGGGCCGCAACAACACCCTCGTGGCAGAGCCGGACGATCCGGGGAGCCCGTACGCCATCGGCTCGGCAGACGGCGGGCATCGGGAAGTCGCACCCGAGCTGGGCGGGCTGGAGGGATTCGAGGCGTTCCGGTCAGCAGCCGAGGAGCGCGGCATGGAGCTGGCGATCGACCTCGCCATCCAGGCCAGCCCGGACCACCCCTACGTGGCCAGCCATCCGGAGTGGTTCCGCCACGCGCCGGATGGAACGATCAAGTACGCGGAGAACCCGCCGAAGAAATACCAGGACATCTACCCGATCGACTTCTACGGCGACGACCCGGACGCCAGGCGCGCGCTGTGGGAGGAGTGGCGCGACGTCGTCACCACCTGGGTTGGGCGCGGGGTGCGCATCTTCCGGGTGGACAATCCACACACCAAGCCGATCCCGTTCTGGGAGTGGCTCATCCGGGACGTGCAGCGGGACCACCCGGAGGTCGATCTTCCTCTCCGAGGCGTTCACCGCGCCCAAGATGATGCGGGTGCTCGGCAAGATCGGCTTCACCCAGAGCTACACGTACTTCACCTGGCGCGAGACGGCCGCCGAGCTGCGCGAGTATCTCGCCGAGCTGACCCAGAGCGAGATGCGCGAGTACTACCGCGGCAACCTGTTCGTCAACACCCCGGACATCAACCCCCATCACCTGGACCTCGGGCGGCCCGCGTTCGTGGTGCGCAGCGTGCTGGCCGCCACCCTCTCGCCGAGCTATGGCATCTACTCCGGCTGGGAGCTCTGCGAGCACGCGCGGCTCGGCGATCGCGAGGAGTACCTCGACAGCGAGAAGTTCCAGATCCGTGCCCGAGACTGGAATGCGCCGGGGAACATCCGCGAGCTGATCGGGGCGCTCAACCGGCTGCGCCACGCTCATCGCGCCCTGCAGCTCTACGACAACCTGCGCTTCGAGGCGGTGACCGGCGAGCGCACGCTCTTCTACCGCAAGGGGTTGCCGGATCCGACCGCGGACGTCGACCTGATGAGCGGGCAGCCCTCGCGCTGGACGGATGCCGTCTATGTCGCGGTCAACTGCGACCCCACCACCGGACAGACGGCCATCCTGCATCCCGACCTGCCGGCGATCGGCATTCCGTGGGATGCGCCGTACCGGGTCACCGACCTGCTCACCGGCACGCAGCGCACCGAGCGAGGTGCGGACCTGGCGGTCGATCTCAACCCCGCGGGGGAGCCGTTCCGCATCTTCACCCTCACTCCCGTCTAGGACGCCAGGAGGCTCCCCACCTACCGATGACTCCCACCGACGACGCCCCCACGCCCGCCGCGGTCCCGATGATCGACGGCACCGTGCCCGTCCACCGCGACGACGCGCTCTGGTACAAGGACGCGGTCATCTACCAGCTCCACGTCAAGGCGTTCCACGACTCGACGGACGACGGGATGGGCGACTTCGCGGGACTCACCTCGAAGCTCGACTACATCGCGGACCTCGGCGTGACCGCGGTCTGGCTGCTGCCGTTCTACCCATCACCGCTACGCGACGACGGCTACGACATCGCCGACTACTACAGCGTTCATCCCGACTACGGGACGCTCAAGGAGTTCCGCAGCTTCGTCCGCGAGGCGCATCGGCGCGGCCTGCGGGTGATCACCGAGCTGGTGGTCAACCACACCAGCGACCAGCATGCCTGGTTCACCGAATCGCGGGCAAGCCGCGAGAACCCGAAGCGCGATTGGTACGTGTGGAGCGACGACGACACGGGATACGCCGACGCGCGGATCATCTTCACCGACACCGAGGTCAGCAACTGGGCCTGGGACCCGGGCTCGCAGCAGCACTACTGGCATCGGTTCTTCAGCCATCAGCCGGACCTCAACTTCGACAACCCGGCGGTAGTGAAGGCGGTGACCCGGGTGATGCGCTTCTGGCTCGACCTCGGCGTGGACGGGCTGCGGCTGGACGCGGTGCCGTACCTGGTGGAGCGCGAGGGAACGAGCTGCGAGAACCTGCCGGAGACCCACGGCGTGCTCAAGCGGTTGCGCGCCGCGATGGATCGCCGCCACCCCGGTCGGATGCTGCTCGCCGAGGCCAACCAGTGGCCACCCGACGTGCGGCCCTACTTCGGAGACGGCGACGAGTGCCACATGGCGTTCCACTTCCCGCTCATGCCGCGCATCTGGATCGCGTTGCGCCGCGAGGACCGTCATCCGATCGTCGACATCATGAACCAGACGCCGGAGATCCCCGATTCCGCGCAATGGGCGATCTTCCTCCGCAACCATGATGAGCTGACACTCGAGATGGTCACCGACGAGGAGCGCGACTACATGTGGACGGAGTATGCCTCCGACCGGCGCGCGCGCATCAACCTGGGGATCCGCCGCCGCCTCGCGCCACTGGTCGACAACAGCCGCCGCCGGCTGGAGCTGCTCAACTCGCTCCTGTTCAGCATGCCCGGCACCCCGGTCATCTACTACGGCGACGAGATCGGAATGGGCGACAACATCTACCTGGGCGACCGCAACGGGGTGCGGACCCCGATGCAGTGGACCGGCGACCGCAACGCCGGCTTCAGCCGCGCCGACGCGCATGCGCTCTACTCGCCACTGGTCAGCGACCCGGTGTATGGCTACCAGTCCGTCAACGTGGAGGCCCAGGAGCGCACGCCGGGCTCGCTGCTGAACTGGATGAAGCGCCTCATCCGGGTCCGCAAGCAGTACCCGGTCTTCGGCCGCGGCTCGCTCAGCTTCCTGCACCCCGAGAACCGCAAGGTGCTCGCCTACCTGCGCGAGCACGACGGGACCACGATCCTGTGCGTCGCGAACCTGTCGCGGTTCGCGCAGTACGTGGAGCTGGACCTCCGCGCCTGGGAGGGCCGCGTGCCGGTCGAGCTCATCGGGCGCGTCCACTTCCCGCCAATCGGCGAGCTGCCGTACCTGCTCACCATGGGCCCGCACGACTTCTACTGGTTCGAGCTGACCGATGGCGACGGCTGACGCCGTCCTTCCCGACCCGGGATGGATCACCGCCCAGCGCTGGTTCCGCGCCAAGGCGCGACCTGTGGCATCGGTCACCACGGTGGACGCCATACCCCTGACCGATGCGGCGGAGCTGCGTGTCGTCGAGGTCGCCTACATCGACGGTGGTTCGGGCGACCGCTACCTGCTGCCGCTGGCCGGCGGCGTCGAGCCCCTGGACGGCGACGGCGCGTGGCGCGCCCTGCTGAAGGCAATGGCCGACGGCGCCGAGCTGCACGGCACCCACGGGCGGTTACGGTGCGACGCGACGCCGGCCCTCGCCGACCTGCTCCCGAGCGGCGGCGTCGCGGCCGAGGCGCTGGAGGAGCGCCGGCTGCGGGTCGAGCAGACCAACACGAGCGTCGTCCTCGGGGAGCGGCTCATCCTCAAGCTCATCCGGCTCGTGGAGCCGGGCGTCAGCCCGGACGTCGAGATCGGCCGGTTCCTCGGCGAGGTCGGCTTCGCCGACGCTCCGCGCCTCGCGGGGTCGGCGACCTACCTCCCCGCCAGCGGGGAGCCGTGCACCGCCGCCATCCTGCAGGAATATGCGCACTCGACCGGCGACGCGTGGGCGCAGGTCACCGGCATGCTTTCTGCCGGACACACGCGCGGCGCAACGGACGTGGCGGCGGAGATCGGGGCGGTGACACGGCGCCTCCATGACGCCCTGGCAAGCCGGCCGGACGATCCGGCATTCCCCGCCCGACCGGCGACGAGCGGCGAGACGGCCGCGTGGCGCACCGCCGCCGAGGGGCAGCTGGCCGCTGCCGTCGCCGCGCTGCGAGGCTCGGATCACGAACGCCTGGTGGCCATCGCGCCCGCCATGCGCGCCGCCTTCGCCGACGCCTTCGGCCGCGCCACCGGCGCGGCCACTGTGAGCCGGATCCACGGCGATTACCACCTCGGCCAGGTGCTGGTGGCCGGTGACCGGCACCTCGTCATCGACTTCGAAGGCGAGCCGGCACGGCCGTTGGCCGACCGCCGGGCGCCGGGGTCGCCCCTCCGCGACGTGGCAGGCATGCTCCGCTCGCTTGACTACGCCGCCCGCAGCGGGGAGCGGCGCGTGATCGGGGCGGAGGGATGGCTGCGCGAGGCGCGTGCCGCGTTCATCGCTGCCTGCGGAGGCATCGGCCCATCCGAGGCGGCCCTGATCGAGGCGTTCGAGCTGGAGAAGGCCTGCTACGA
This sequence comes from uncultured Chloroflexia bacterium, assembly GCA_963781555.1. GTDB lineage: Bacteria > Chloroflexota > Limnocylindria > QHBO01 > QHBO01 > JAICQM01. The sequence goes on from CAWAGB010000008.1 coordinate 430,479, forward strand.
GGTCCGCTACGAGGCCAACAACCGCCCCGCCTGGTTGTGGCTGCCGCTGGAGGCACTGGAGCGCAGCGTCGCGGCCGGCTCGCGATGAGCCTATCCTGCGAGGGTATGAGTCGCCCACGCCACCCGTGTCCATGAGGGTGTGGCGCGGACGCCCTCATCCGCTGGGGGCGACCTGGGACGGCAGCGGCGTCAACTTCGCGCTCTCCAGCGAGCACGCCACGGGCGTCGAGCTGTGCCTCTTCGAGCGTGACGGCGGCGGCGAGGAGCGCATCCGAATCGCCACCACCACCGACCAGGTGTGGCACTGCTACCTGCCCGACGTGCGGCCCGGGCAGCGCTACGGCTACCGGGTGGAGGGGCCGTACGAGCCGTCACAGGGCCACCGCTTCAACCCGGCCAAGCTGCTGCTGGACCCGTATGCGCGGCGCGTCGACGGTGCCATCGAGTGGGACGACAGCCTGTTCGGCTACCGCGTCGGCGACGACGAGGACGTGCCCGACGACCGCGACTCCGCGCCGCGCATGCCGAAAAGCGTGGTGCTCAACCCCGGCTTCGTGTGGGGCAACGACCACCCCCTTCGCACGCCACTCGAGGACTCGGTGATCTACGAGGTCCATGTCAAGGGCTTCACCATGCGCCACCCCGAGGTGCCGGAGGAGCTGCGCGGCACCTACGCCGGCCTGGCATCGGCGCCCGCGCTCGAGCACCTGGAGCGGCTGGGGGTGACCGCGGTCGAGCTGCTGCCGGTGCACCAGCACGTGGACGATCGGTACCTGGTGAACCTGGGGCTCAGCAACTACTGGGGCTACAACACCATCGGCTTCTTCGCGCCCGACGGCCGGTACAGCGCCACCGGCGAGCCTGTCAGCGAGTTCAAGACCATGGTCAAACGGCTCCACGACGCGGGCATCGAGGTGATCCTCGACGTCGTCTACAACCACACCGGCGAGGGCAACCAGCAGGGCCCACGCTCAGCTTCCGCGGCATCGACAACGCGGCGTACTACCGCCTCGACCCGGAGGACCCGCGGCACTACGTCGACTACACCGGGACCGGCAACACGCTGGACGCGACCTCCCCGCGCGTGCTGCAGCTGATCATGGACTCGCTGCGCTACTGGATCACCGAGATGCACGTCGACGGGTTCCGCTTCGACCTCGCCTCGGCGCTCGCCCGCGAGCTGCATGACGTGGACAAGCTGGGCAGCTTCTTCGACATCATCCACCAGGACCCGATCATCAACCAGGTCAAGCTCATCGCCGAGCCGTGGGACGTCGGGCCGGGCGGCTACCAGGTCGGCAACTTCCCGGTCGGCTGGGCCGAGTGGAACGGCAAGTATCGCGACAGCGTGCGGCGCTTCTGGAAGGGCGTCGGTGGCCAGGCCGGCGAGCTGGCGTACCGGCTGACCGGGTCGTCGGACCTGTACGCGGCCTCGGGACGCAGCCCGCACGCCAGCATCAACTTCATCACCGCCCACGACGGCTTCACCCTCCACGACCTGGTGACCTACGAGCAGAAGCACAACGAGGCCAACGGCGAGGACAACCGCGACGGCGACAACGACAACAGCGCCATGAGCTTCGGGGTGGAGGGCGAGACCGATGATCCCCACATCAACGAGCTGCGCCAGCGCCAGGTGCGCAACTTCCTCGCCACCCTCCTGCTGAGCCAGGGTGTGCCGATGCTGCTCGGCGGCGACGAGATCGGCCGGACCCAGCGCGGCAACAACAACGCCTACGCCCAGGACAACGAGACGAGCTGGTTCGACTGGGAGCTCTCGCAGTCGCAGCGCCAGCTCTTCACGTTTACCCGCAGCCTGATCAGCCTCTTCCGCCGCCACCCGGTCCTGCGCCGCAGCCAGTTCTTCCAGGGCCGCCAGATCCGAGGCTCCAAGGTCAAGGACCTCACCTGGTTCGCGCCGGACGGCTCCGAGATGACCGATGACGAATGGAACACCGACGGCGTGCGCACTGTCGGACTCCAGCTCGCCGGCGACGCCATCGAGGAGCGCGACGAACGCAATCGCCCGATCGTCGACGACACGTTCCTGCTCATCCTCAACGCCGCCGACAGCCCCGTCTCGTTCGTCGTGCCCAACCACGGCCAGGCGCGGCGCTGGGAGGTGGTGCTGGACACCGTCCAGCCCACGGTTGGCGCAGCGCATGGCGAGCACGATGGCGGTGTCTCGATCGAGATCGCGGATCGGGCCGTGGTGCTGCTGCGCCGGCTGCCACGGCCACGGCGCCCCGGGAGCGGCTGATGGGACGCCCCGCCGGACCCGCCGCGTGGGGCATCCCCGGCAGCTACCGTGACGCGCTCGAGCGACGGCGCAACGTGCCGATGCGCTCGCGCCGGGCGGTCATGGCGGCGATGGGCCTTGATCCCGACGCGACCCCTGACGCACGCGCCCCGGTGGTGCTTGCCCGTCCAGGCGAATCGCTGCCGGTCGCCGGGGAGCTGCGACTGGAGGATGGGACGACGCTCGGCCCGCTGGACGCGCTGCCATCGGATCTGCCGGTCGGCTATCACCGGCTTGACGACCGGCACCTCTTCGTCGCCCCGCAGCGCTGCCACCTGCCGCGTGGACTGCGGGAGTGGGGCTGGATTGTGCAGCTGTACGCCGCGCGCTCGGCTGGCAGCTGGGGCCACGGCGACCTTGCCGACCTGCGCCTCCTCGGGGAGCTGGCGCGATCACACGGCGCCGGCTTCGTGGCCGCCTCGCCGACGTGGGCACCCAACCCCGGGGCGGCGAACCCGGAGGCGAGCCCCTACTTTCCGTCCAGCCGCCGCTTTCAGTCGCCCCTCTACGTCCGCCTCGAGGCGGTTCCGGGTGCCGAGGCACTGGGCACCGACCTGGTTCGCCTCGCCGCCGCCGGGCGCGCCCTCAACGAGTCGCCGCGCATCGACCGGGCGGCGGTCCAGGAACTGAAGCTACGCGGCCTGGCGGCCATCTGGATGGCGGCCGATCGGCCGGGCGTCCCGGAGCTGTTCCGCCGCGAGATCGGTCCCAGCCTGCGCCGCTGGGCCACCTTCGCCGCCATCTCGGAGTGGCAAGGAGTGGGCTGGCGATCGTGGCCCGCGGAGCTGCGCGATCCGGATGGCGCGGCGGTTCGCGCCTTCGCGGCCGACTCGGCGGCACGTATCGCGTTCCACGAATGGGTGCAGTGGGTGAGCGACCGCCAGCTGGCCGCCGCGGGGGCCGCGATTCCGATCATCAACGACCTGCCCGTGGGCGCAGCGCCCGACGGCTTCGACGCCTGGGAGTGGCAGCACCTGCTCGCCGACGGAGCGAGCATGGGCGTACCGCCGGACCGCTTCAACCTGGCCGGGCAGGACTGGGGGATCCCGCCCATGGTGCCGCACCGCCTCCGTGAAAGCGGCCACGGGCCCTTCATCGCCACTGTGCGGGCCGCACTGCGCCACGCGGGCGGTGTCCGCCTCGACCACGTGCTCGGGCTCTTCCGCCAGTGGTGGGTCCCGCGAGGCTTCGACCCGACCCTTGGGGCCTACGTCGGGTTCCCGACCGATGAGCTGCTGGCAGTGCTGGCCATCGAGAGCGCGCGCGCCGGCGCCCTGATCATCGGCGAGGACCTCGGCACGGTGCCGCGTGGAGTGCGCACGCGCCTCGCGCGGGCGAGCGTCCTGTCGACTCGCCTTCTCTACTTCGAGCGACGCGCCCCGGCCGCGTATCCGCGCGGCGCGCTCGCCGCGATCACGACCCATGACCTGCCGACCCTCACCGGTCTGTGGACCGGCACCGATCTCGCGGACCAGGTCGCCGCCGGCCAGCCACCCGATGCCGCCGAGTTGGAGGGGCTGCGCCGGCGGGTGGCGTCACTCACCGGCGTGCCGGCCGACGCGGACACCGCAGCGGTGGTGCTGTCCGCCCACCGGGTGCTCGCTGCGGCGCCTCCGGCCCTGGTGGGCGCCACCCTCGAGGACGCCATGCTGGTTGCCGAGCGGCCGAACATGCCCGGTACGGTGCCGCCGGCACGCAGCAACTGGTCGACCGCGCTCCCGCGTCCCATCGAGTCGCTGGCGCGTCGACCCGTTCGTGACGCAGCTGGTGGCGGCGCTGCGCCGCTGACCCTGGCCCGGCGGCTCAGGCGGGCCGCAGTATCAGAACGCCCAGGGGCGGCAGGGTCAGCTCCGCCGATGCAGGCTGGCCGTGCCACGCATGGCCTGCCGCTTCCACACCGCCCAGGTTGCCGACGTTCGAGCCGCCGTACGCCTCGGCGTCCGAGTTGAGCACCTCGTCCCAGCGACCGGCCACTGGCAGTCCGACCCGGTAGCCCGGGCGCGCCAGAGGCGTCAGGTTCATGACCACCGCCACCTGTCGGTCCGTCGCCGGATCGACGCGCAGGTACGCGTACACCGAGGCATCCGCATCGGTCGCGTCGATCCACCCGAACCCGTCGGGGTCCGGGTCGGCACCCCACAGCGCGGGCTCGGATCGGTACAGCGCGCCCAGGTCGGCCAGGTAACGGGCGAAGGCGGCGCGGAGCGGATCATTCGCCTGGTGCCATGGCAGCTGGCGGTCGTGCGACCACTCCTCCATCGGCGCCAGCTCGGTGCCCATGAAGAGCAGCTTGCCCCCGGCTGGGTGTACAGGTCGGCCAGCAGGCAGCGCAGGTTGGCGAAACGCTGCCACTCGTCGCCCGGCATCTTGCCCAGCAGCGAGCCCTTGCCGTGCACGACCTCGTCATGCGAGAGCGGCAGCACAAAGTGCTCGCTGTACTGATAGAGGCTGCGGAAGGTCAGCCGATCGTGGTGCCAGCGGCGGTGGACCGGATCGCGGCTGAAGTAGTCGAGATGGTCGTGCATCCAGCCGAGGTCCCACTTCATCCCGAAGCCCATCCCGCCGGCGTACGTCGGCCGCGTGATGCCGCCGAAGGCAGTCGACTCCTCGGCGACGATGAAGGTCCCCGGGTGGCGCCCGTAGCAGCGCTCGTTCACCTCGCGCAGGAAGGTGATGGCGTCGAGGTTCTCGCGGCCGCCGTAGCGGTTGGGAAGCCATTCGCCGGCCTTGCGAGAGTAGTCGAGGTAGAGCATCGACGCGACCGCGTCGACCCGCAGCCCATCGACGTGGTACGCGTCGAGCCAGAAGAGGGCGTTGGCGACGAGGAAGTTGCGGACCTCGGGACGCCCATAGTTGAAGATCAGGGTCCCCCAGTCGGGGTGCTCCCCCAGCCGCGGGTCCTCGTGCTCGTAGAGGGCGCTGCCGTCGAAGCGGCGCAGCCCGAAGTCGTCGCGCGGAAAGTGGGCCGGCACCCAGTCCACGATCACCCCGATGCCACCACGATGCAGCTCGTCGACGAAGCGCCTTGAAGTCGTCCGGGCTGCCGAACCGAGCGGTCGGCGCGTAGTAGCCGGTGACCTGGTAGCCCCACGAGCCGTCGAACGGATGCTCGGCGACCGGCAGCAGCTCGACATGGGTGAAGGAGAATCGGCGGCAATGCTCCACGAGGCGCGGCGCGAGCTCCGCGTAGGTGAGCCAGCTGCCATCCGGGTTGCGCATCCACGAGCCCAGGTGCACCTCGTAGGTCGCCATCGGCGTGCGGAGCGGGTCACGCGCCGCACGATCTCGGATCCACTCGTCGTCGGACCACGTGTATGCCGTCGTGTCCCACACCCGCGATGCGCTCTCGGGACGCAGCTGCATGGCGAAGCCCAGGGGGTCGGCCTTCAGACGCAGGCTGCCGTCGGCACCCAGGACCTCGTATTTGTACAGCTCACCAGGTCCGATGTCCGGGACGAAGAGCTCCCAGACACCGGATGCGCCGAGGGAGCGCATCGGCATGAGACGGCCGTCCCAGCGGTCGAAGTCGCCAACCAGCCGCACGCCCCGCGCGCCGGGCGCCCAGACCGCGAATGCGACCCCTGCGGCGCCGTCGACGCTTCGCGGGTGAGCGCCGAGCACGTCGTACAGGCGCTCGTGCGCGCCCTCGCTGATCAGGTGCAGATCCAGCTCGCCCAAGGTTGGCAGGAAGCGATACGGATCGTCGTGCTCCCAGGAGTTGCCGTCGGGGAACTTGAAGCGCAGCCGGTACGGCCCGCCCTCGGTGACGGTGGCGCCCCACAGCCCGGCGCCGAGCGGCTGCATGGCCACCGCCCCGCTGGCGCGCAGCAGGCTGACGTCGGAGGCATCCGGGTGGAAGGCTCGCACCACTCCGCCGTGGCGGCCCAGGACCGAATGCGGATCGTGGTGCACGCCGGCGACGAGGCGAGACGCATCGTCGGGGGATGGGGCGAGCGTGTCGCTGCCGGTCGCTGTCATCGGTCTAACCATACGCTTCGCTGGTGGCCGCACGTTGCATGCCCGGGTGGGCCGGCGCGGGGCCTGTGCTAGGGTTGCATCGCGCTTCGCATGCCCGGGCGCACGGCCTTTAGAACACACCATCCGGCCCGCGCCGATGTGCCACGGCCCGGGCCTCGCGCCCATTCACGAGAGGGATCTTGGGACTCTTCGACGGCCTGCTCGGCCTTCTCAGCCACGACGTCGGGATCGACCTCGGCACCGCGAACACGCTCGTCACCGTCCGCCATCGTGGGATCGTCATCAGCGAGCCATCGGTGGTGGCCATGGACACGCGCACCAAGCGTGTGCTGGCCATCGGCGCGGAGGCCAAGAGGATGGTCGGCCGCACGCCGGCGAATATCGTCGCCATCCGGCCACTGCGCGACGGCGTCATCAGCGATTTCGACGTGACCGAGCAGATGATCCGCTACTTCATCGCCAAGGTCCACGATCGCTTCGCGCAGGTGCGCCGGCCACGGGTGCTGGTCGGCATCCCGTCGGGGGTCACCGAGGTTGAGAAGCGCGCGGTGCGCGACGCGACCATCAACGCCGGTGCTCGCTGGTCGCGGCTCATCGAGGAGCCGATGGCGGCTGCCATCGGTGCCGGCTTGCCGGTCAGCGAGCCGTCCGGGTCGCTCATCGTCGACATCGGGGGTGGCACGACCGAGGTGGCGGTCATCAGCCTGGGCGGCATCGTGGTTGCGCGCAGCATTCGCATCGGCGGCGACGAGATGGACGCCGACATCGTCAGCTTCGCGCGGCGCGAGTACAACCTGCTGATGGGGGAGCGGACCGCCGAGGAGATCAAGATTGCGGTCGGGTCGGCCTATCCCGGAGCGCAAGAGCGGACGGTGACCTTCCGAGGCCGCGACCTGCTGACGGGCCTGCCGCGCAGCGTCGAGGTTGCCGGCGATCAGATTCGCGAGGCACTCGAGCCGTCCGTGGCACAGATCATCGACGCTATCAAGGAGACCATCGAGGAGACCCCTCCCGAGCTGGTGGCTGACATCATGGACCAGGGGATCGTCATCGCCGGCGGTGGCGCGTTGCTGGCCGGCCTCGACCGCCGCGTGGCGGAGGCGACCCAGATGCCGGTGCACGTCGCGGAGGACCCGCTGACCTGCGTCGTGCGCGGGACCGGCAAGGTGCTCGAGGATCTCGACACGCTCGAGCGCGTCCTCGTCACCGAGCAGTTCACGCGCGCCCCGCGGTAACCGAACGGGACCGGGCCGATGTACGTCGGCGGCACGCCCCGCCGCTCGCGCAGCGGGCTCCTGTTCGCCGCCTTCACGATCGTCTCGTTGATCCTGCTGCTCGCCTCGCGCACGCCCCAGGCGCGGGCCGTCCAGCAGGTCGGCGCCCGCGCCCTGGACCCGGTGCGCCACACGGTCACCGGCATCGGTGAGTCGGTGGCCGGCCTGTTCGGGACCCTCGGCGAGATCGATCGCCTCCGGACCGAGAACGAGGCGCTGCGCGCCCGGGCAGCGGGCATGGAGCAGCGCATCGCCGAGCTCAGCGAGGCCGCGCACGAGAACGCGCAGCTGCGCGACCTCCTGAACCTCCGCGAGGCGCTCGACATGGAGCTGCTGCCGGTGCGTGTCGTCAGCGTCGATCCGTCGAACTTCACGTGGGAGGTGGCCGTCGACGCCGGCAGCGACGACGGCCTCGCAGAGGGGATGGCGGTGGTGGGCAGCGCCGACGGTGCGGGCGCGCTCGCCGGCACGGTGGTGCGCGTGGATGCCGAGACAGCCCGCGTGCGGTTCGTGATCGACACGCGCTCCAACGTCATCGCGCTCGACCAGGAAAGCCGGGCGCTCGGCCTGGTCCAGGGCCGCCTGGGCGGACAGCTGCTCATGGTCGAGATCAACGTCACGGACCATGTCGCGGTCGGCGACACGATCATCAGCGCCGGTCTCGCCGGCGGCGACGAGGTTCGCAGCCGCTACCCGGCGGGGCTGCTCATCGGTCGCGTGCAGGCCGTCGAGACTGATCCTGGTGAGGGCCTGACGCAGACCGCCTTCGTCGAGCCCGCGCTCGACTTTCGTCGGCTGGAACGGCTGCTGGTGGTCCTCTCGTTCACCCAGGAGTAGGGCATACCGACGGCGCGCGCCGTCCGAAGGGACCGGGGGCCGCGGGACCATGGGGCCATAGGCCTGGACCCAGGGCCGGCCGTAGGGTCGAGATGGTGATTCGCCGTGAGTCGCCGCCGCACCCCTGCACCGCCCTCCCAGGAGCCCTTCATTGCGCGACCGACTCGGAGCAGCCCTTCTCTCCGCCCTCGTCCTGACCGCGGCCTTTGCCGCCGTCCTTCCCCAGCCCACCCACGCCGCCGCCAAGAAGGTCGCGATCATCGTCGGCCCGACCGGCGCACAGACGGATAGCTACCGCAGCTCGGCGGATGCCGTCGCCAGCGCCGCGACCGCGGCCGGCGCCACCGTCGTCAAGGTCTACTCGCCCAATGCGACCTGGGCCAACGTGAAGAACGCCGTGAATGGCGCGGACATCGTCGTCTATATGGGCCATGGGAGCGGCTATCCGAACCCGTACAACGCGACGGAGACCACCTGGAAGACCAATGGCTGGGGCCTGAACCGCACTACCACCAACGGTGACGCCGACAGCTGGTCGTCCACGATGGTCTACTGCGGCGAACGGGCGCTGCTGGGCACGCTCACCTCAGCCGACGGAGACTCGTGGAAGTACTGCGGCGGAACCACCAACACCGATGGCATCACACCCGCGCCCGGCTTCGCGATGATCTACGCCCACGCCTGCTATACGGCCGGCGCTGGCGAGCCGGGTGAAGCTGCCCAGCCCGAGTCGACCTACCTGGCGCGGGCGAAGAACTATTCCTATCCGCCGCTCCTCCTCGGCGCCGGGGCGTATTTCGCGACCACCAGCGAGCAGACCCGCCTGGTGAGCGCGATCCTGACGAGCCCGGGCACGTCGTACGGGGACATCTTCCGCTCCACGCGCGCCTTCTCGGCGACAGCGCTGCGGACCTTCGCCCACACCGACGTCGCAGGCGCGAGCATCTGGCTCCAGAACGATGGCTATCACGATGCCTTTGCCGGAGATCCCAACCGGACGCCGTCGGGCGCCATCGTCCCGCGCGTCGTCACCCGCTACCCCGGCGCGGGAAGCGTGAACGCTGCCACCAGCGCGATCGTGACCGCGACATTCGACCAGGCCGTCTCCGGCGTCAGCGACGCCACATTCAGCCTGCGCACCAGCACCGGTCAGGTCGTGCCGGCGACGGTGACCTACACCCCGTACTGGAAGCGCGCCGAGCTGCGCCCGTCGGCGGACCTGCTCCCCGGCACGTCGTATGTCGCAGCCATCGGCAGCGGGATCAGTGGCGCCACCGGTCAGGTTGGACCGCAGTCATGGTCCTTCACCACGGCGGGCCAGCCTCCGGCCGGAAATGGCGAGGCCAACTACAGCCCGGCCGTGCGGCTCACCTTCCGTCAGGGCACTCACACCGGGTACAAGTTCAGCGCCTCGGGCGCGCTCCTTGCCAGCCGGACAACCACGCTCGCCACCGACAGCGGCGCCAACACCTCCATGCTGCGCCAGCTCCCCAACCAGGCTGGCAGCTGGTTCTACGTCGTGAATGGCGCGTGGGCCGGCTACTGGGTCCGCCAGTCGTCGGCGATCTCACTGCCTGGCGCAACGGCGGTGGCCGGAAGCGACGATGTCACCTTCGTACCGGCGGTGCGACTCACCTTCAAGATCGGGACCCACACCGGCTACCGCTTCTCGAGTGCCGGTGCGATGCTCGCCTCGCGGACCGTGACGCTCGGCAATGACAGCGGCGCCAACGCCTCGTCGCGCGTCAGCCTCGTCAACCAGTACGGCAACTGGTTCTCGATCACCAACGGTGCATGGGCCGGCTACTGGATTCGCGAGTCGGACGTCATCTACCTCCCTTGATGGATGGGGCCGATGCGCCATCGGCCCCATCTCCGTGGCCCATCGGTACTATCTCCCGCACCGTGGGCGGTTGGGTAGGGTTGGGTCCGCTGCGGATTCGGGCACTGCCTGCGCCGCGGCGTCGCGTCCGATCCCCGCAAAACAGGTGCTGATCCCGTGCTTCGTCGACTGCTCGCCCCTCTGCTGCTTGTTCTCCTTTCCACGTTGACGGTGCTGCCCGTGGGCAGTGTTGGCGCGGCCACTCCTTCCGCCGTCCCGTCGAACAGCACCCCGCCCGCAGCATCCAGCCCGTTCCCCACCAGCTCGGCCGAGCCGACGGGAGCGGCATCGGCGACGCCGTCGCCTGCAGCAACGCCGTCGCCTGCAGCAACGCCGTCGGCCCCGGGAGCAGGCGAGCTGCCACCACCTCCGCCGGGCATGTTCGACGAGCCCTCCACCCACGCCCAGATGCTGGCCGACCATGCGAACGACGCGATGACCTTCGCTACCGGCGGCGCTCCGGCCGTCACCCTCGACGAGGCAGGTTCACCGGCCATCAAAGGCGCGGGCACCGTCTCGGGGCTCGCGGCCACGGTCGAGTCCGCGGGTGGCACGAGCGCGCTACCGAACGGGCTGCGGAAGCAGGTGATCGGCTTCCTGCCCTACTGGCTGCTGAACGACGTTGACCTCGCGGAGCTGAACTATCAGCTCGTCTCCACGATCGCCTACTTCAGCGTCGGCGCCCAGACGGATGGGAACCTCGCCAAGGGCACCGCCAGCTCACCGACCACGGGCTGGTCCGGCTGGACCTCGTCCCAGATGACGGATGTCCTGAACCGCGCACACACCAATGGCGTCAAGGTCGTCCTGACCGTCACGATGATGGCCTGGGACACCGCCGGCTACGACCGGATGCGCACCTTCCTCGGCAGCTCCACCGCCCGCGCGCGCCTCACGACGCAGATCGTCGATGCGGTGCGCAGCCGCAGCGCCGACGGCGTCAACCTCGACTTCGAGATGGTGCCCACCGACATGAAGGCGCCGTACACGGCGTTCGTGCGCCAGGTGAAGGCCGCCCTGGTGGCCGCGGGGGTCGGCAGCGCGCTGACCGTGTGCGTGACCGCTGGCGCGGCGACCTGGGCGACCGGCTACGACGTGGCCGCGCTGACCGCCGGCGGCGCCGCGGATGCGCTGTTCGTCATGGGCTACGACTTCAACTGGTCGGGCTCCGCGCGCGCTGGTGCGGTGGCCCCCATCGACAGTCCCTACGTGCTCGATACCGCCACCGCGATGAGCAACTTCGTCGCCCGCACCTCGCCGTCCAAGCTCGTCTGGGGCGTGCCGTACTACGGGCGCGGCTGGAACACGACGTCCAGCCTCCTCAACGCGACGACAACCGGGGGTTCGTGGAGCTACTACTACACCGGCCACCTGCGCGAAGCGGCGACGTATGGCCGCCGCTGGGACCCGGTTGGCAAGGTGCCCTGGTACACCTACTACAACAGCGGGACCGGCAAGTGGGTCCAGAACTACTACGACGATGCCATCTCGCTGGGATACAAGTACGACCTCGTCAACCAGCGGGGCCTTGCTGGTGCCGGGATCTGGCATCTCCTCATGGACAACGGGCGCGAGGAGCTGTGGCGGCAGATCGCCGACAAGTTCGTCACCGACGTCAACCCGCCGAACGGCGGCATCCGGATCCTGCCGCCGCTGACCGACACGCTCGGCTTCGACGTGAGCTGGTTTGCCCTCGACTACCAGTCGGGGATGTCGCGCTACAACGTGCAGGTGCGGGAATGGGGGTCGTCCACCTGGACCAGCTGGCTGCCGGGCACGACCGCTACCACCGCCACCTGGATTGGCGAGCCCGATACGGTCTACGAGTTCCGCGTCCAGGGCATCGACCGCCGCGGCAACGCCCAGCCGTGGCTCATCGCGCCCGCCAAGGCGCCGTCGGTCCGGCCAGGAACCTTCGCTTCGGTGACGACCGCGGCGCTCAACGTTCGTTCCGGTCCCGGGATCGGTTACGGGATCGCTGCGACCATCCAGCGTGGCGATCGGGTCAACGTCATCTCCGGGCCGGTCAGCAGCGATGGCTACCGCTGGTTCCAGATCGAGTATGCGTTCGCCGAGTGGCCCTCCTCCGACTACCCGCGCATCGGTTGGGCGGTGGATGGCGCCTCGGGCGCCGCCTACCTGTCGCCGTCGTTCGCGCCAGGGGTGACGCGGGTGGCGCCATTCGTCGCGGATTACCGCGTGTCACGGCGACGTTTCAGCCCGAATGGAGACGGATCCGCCGATGGCGTATCGGTCTCGTTCAGCCTGCGCGGAGCGGTCGACGCCGCGCGCCTTGACGTGGTGAACCCGTCGAACTCCGTGGTGCAGACCGTCGGGCTCGGCCCATTGGCCGCCGGCGATCACATCGCTGCGTGGGACGGGCGTCTCTCCGGCGGCGCCTGGGCGCCTGCCGGCACCTACCTGGTGCGCGTGGTTGCCACCGAGGGCTCGGGCGCGACGCATGTCGCCCCTGCGGCGTCGGCTGCGTGGAACGTGCGCGCTACCTGGGGGGTCGCGGCCGACCTCGATCCGCCGCGGCTGGTGAGCGTCACGCCCGCCCCCGGCGCGGCGATGGTGCCGTCCAGCGCGTCCGTGACGGTGCGCTACGACGAGCCGATCAGCGGCCTTACCGGTGAGGTGCTCGGGCTCGCGGACGGTGCTGGCAACCCCATCTCGTCCACCATCACCATCCCGACCGCCGGTGCGGCCACCCTGCGTCCGCTCGAGCCGCTGCCCCCCGGGGAGCGGGTCACCATCGAGCTGCGGGCAGGTTCGACCGATGCGGCGGGAAATCCCGTGCCTCCGGCGACGTGGACCTTCGACGTGGCGCCCGGAACGGCGTATGCCACATGGCCGAGGGCGATCGTCGGCGGCACCCAGCGCGCTTATGGCATCGGTGCGGCCGGCGACCTGCTGTCCGTGCGCCAGATGTCATTCGGTGTCGGGTCAGGCGCAAGCGTCAGCCAAAGCGCTTCGCTGCCGAATCTGCCAGGCCGATGGCTGTATGTCGAGAACGGCGCATTCGCCGGCCTCTGGCTTCCTGAGTCGCCGTCGGCACGGTTGGCCGGGGAGGTGGAGCGCATCAGTTGGGCGGCCGGATCGCGCGTCGCCATCGCCGCCGGGCGGCGGGTCGGCTACACGTTCGACGCGGCTGGGACGGTGCTGACGACGCGTCGCACCACCTTTGGTACAGCCACGTCGGCAACCACGAGCGCACGAGCCGTCATCAACGGCGGTGCCTACTGGCTCATCACCAACGGCCCGCTGCGCGGCACCTGGGTGCCGGAGTCGACCGCGGTCTTCCGGGCCGGGTATGTCGGCCGCCAGACCTTCGCCGCGCCGCCGCGGATCAGCTTCGCGGCCGGAACGTATGTCGGCTACCGGTTCGACGCGACCGGGCACCGCACCGGGACGTACACCGCGACGCTTCGTCGGCCTTCGGGTGCCCCCATTGGGGGTGCGGCGGTCATCAACGGCCGGACCTACTGGTACGTCAGCGCGGGGATCTGGGCCGGCACATGGCTCCCCGTCGAGGCACGGCTGCAACTGGTCCCCTAGGCGGCGCCGCCGCACCTGACTTCAGTACCCCATCAGATGGGCCATAGGCGTCGTCAGTCCCGACGGTGACGATGACTGCGACCCACTACCCGATCCAAAAGGAGTCGCGCCCCATGGCGCCAAGCCACCCACACCACCGCGCCCGACGCCTGGGCGCATTCCTCCTCGCTCCGGCCGTGCTCCTGAGCAGCCTGATGAGCGCGAGGCCCGCCGCCGCCGCGGCGGCGGGCGGCGTCCAGTTCGTGGCTGCGGCCAATGTCTACCGGATCAGCGCCGGCCTGCGTCCGGTCGCGAACATCTCCGTCGTCGAGACCATCGCCCAAGAGCGCGCCGACCAGATGGCCCGCGCCGACCAGATGGCGCACGACCTCGATTACGTGATGCGTCGCCTCGACCAATCCGGCACGTGCTGGGACGGGGTCGGCGAGATCATCGCCTTCGAGCGGGGGTACGGTGAGCACTCGTACCTGCGGACCGTCGACCAGTGGTGGGGCAGTCAGGGTCACCACGACATCATCGTCGGCCGCTACAACGGCGCCGCGGGGTCCTACGCCATCAGCGCATCGGCTGGCACCTATTCGGTGATGGTCTTTGTCCATCTGTGCGGCTCGAGCGCGCCATCGATCGTCGCGCCCAGCGTCGGCTCGCACACCCCCGGCACGGATGCCACCGATGTGGGAAGCGGCACGGGCGTGCGCGCGACCTTCACCGAGAGCGTCGCCGGCATCTCCCGATACAGCTTCGTCCTGCGTGACCCGGCCGGCGCCGTCGTGCCCGCGTCGGTGAGCTACGACAGCGCCTCCCGGGCGGCCACCCTGGTCCCGAGCGCGCGCCTGGCCGACGGCCGGTACCGGGTCAGCCTCAGCTCCCGCATCTACGACACATCGGGAGTGCCACTGCCATGGACCGCCTGGTCATTCACGGTCGGCGATGCGCCGGTCGGAACGGCGGTGGTGGGCACCACGCGCATCACCTTCACGGCTGGGACGCATACCGGATACCGATTCCGGAACGGCGTCGTCGCAAGCTCCAAGAGCGCGCGTCTGTCGGGCACTTCCGGGGCCCCGATCACCGAGCGCCGCGCGATCAGCGGCCGCGTCTACTTCCTGGTGAGCGCCGGAATCTGGGCTGGGTACTGGGTGCCGGAATCGAGGTACGTCTACATCCCCGGCGTCGTCGCCCGTGTCTCGTACGCGACGCCTCGCCGCCTTGCCTTCACGGCCAGCACGTTCACCGGCTATCGATATGACGCGGCAGGCCGGGTCATCGGGTCACGCAAGGTCACCCTGTCCCATCCTTCGGGGGCAAGCGCATCGGCGCGCGCCATCATCAACGGACGTCCCCACTTCTACGTCGTCGACGGCGTCTGGGCCGGTTATTGGGTACCCGACACGGCAGCGGTGAGCCAGATCTAGGTCGCGTCGCCCGCTCCCGTCGGCGCACCCATCGCGGAGCACCGCTAGAATCCGGGTCTCATGACAAGCATCGCCGCGGCGCGTCGTCCGGACGGACGCGCCCCCAACCAGCTGCGCCCGGTGAAGATCGTCCCTGACTACATCAAGTTCGCCGAGGGCTCGGTGCTCATTCGCGTCGGTGACACGCGAGTGATCTGCGCGGCGACCATCGAGGACCGCGTCCCGGGCTGGATGCGCGGCAAGGGGGCGGGATGGGTGACTGCCGAGTACAGCATGCTGCCCAGGGCTGGCACCGAACGCAGCCAGCGAGAGGCGGCCCGTGGCCAGATCGGCGGCCGAACGCACGAGATCCAGCGCCTGATCGGGCGCAGCCTGCGCGGCGTGGTCGCGCTGGATCGGCTCGGCGAGCGCACGATCACCCTGGACTGTGATGTCATCCAGGCCGATGGTGGCACGCGCACGGCGAGCATCACCGGCGCCTACGTGGCCCTCGCACGGGCGATGAACAAGTACGGGATGGGGCATCTCCTGACTGCGCAGGTCGCCGCTGTCAGCGTTGGCATGGTGGGAGGCACGCCGCATCTCGACCTCAACTATGTCGAAGACTCGAGCGCCGATGTCGACTTCAATGTCGTGATGCTCAGCGACGACCGGTTCGTGGAGATCCAGGGCACCGCCGAGCACCGCGCCTTCGACCGGTCGCAGATGAACGCCATGACCGACCTCGCGGCTGCTGGTATCCGTCAGCTGTTCGAGCTTCAGAAGGCCGCCGTCGCCGCCGAACCCGCCGAGTGACGGACCTCCTCCTCGCGACCACCAACCCCGGAAAGCGTCGCGAATTCTCGCGCCTCCTGGCCCACGTTCCCGCGCGCGTCGTGACCCCGGACGAGCTGGGAATCCAGATGGAGGTCGAGGAGCCGTTCGACACGTACGCTGAGAACGCCCGGGCCAAAGCAGATGCATACGTGCGTGCATCGGGCCTGCTGACCCTCGCCGACGACTCGGGCATCGAGGTCGCCGCCCTGGACTGGGGCCCCGGCGTTCGGAGCGCACGATTCGGCAAGCGCGACGGCCGCGACGCCGAGCGGCTGGTGGAGGCGGTCGGCGACACCTCGGACCGGCGAGCCCGAATGGTGTGCGTCCTTGCCCTGGCGAGCCCGGGAGGCGACTCACCACGGATCGAGCTCTTCAGCGGCGTCCTCCAGGGCTTGGTGGCGACCCGGCCACGTGGAACGGGCGGCTTCGGCTACGACCCGATCTTCTTGCTGCCGTCTGGCATCACCACCGCCGAGCTTCCGGAGGCCGAAAAGGACCGGATCAGCCATCGCGGGCGCGCGATCCAGGCGGCCACGCCGCGCCTCGTGGAACTGCTGAGTGCCGCCGCCGCCGGCGCGCGCGCATGAACGGTCCCTGGGACTTTCGTCGCCTGTGGACGAGGGCGCGCGTCGGATAGCCTGTGAGCCGCTGCCGTCGTCGCGGGCCGGGCACGGTCACGATCACGCCAGCGACAAGCTAATCGGAGTCTGCAACTCGTGACCCGCTCCCGCTTGCTCGTCGCGCTCGTCATCGTCGCGGTCGCGACCCTTGCGATACTCCCGGCCGCCGCAGCGTCCACGGCACGCAGCGCGGGAAGCGCGCTCCGCGGGGCGACAGCCGCTCCCGCCTCGAGTGCCGCCGACCGGGTGGTGGTGAAATTCCGCGACCCAGAGGCCGCCGCCGGCCGAGCGCGAGCCCATGGGGTCGGCGTCATCCGCGGCGCCGGAGCGGTGAATGGCAGCGAGCGATCCAAGAGCGGGCAGGGCGGTGCGAGCGTGCTCCGAACCGCGGGGCGCAGCGTCGCAAGCGTGCTCGCCGATCTGCGGGCCGATCCAGCCGTCGTGTGGGCCGAGCCCGACTATCTCATCGGGTTGCCGGACGAGACCGTTGACACCGCCTCGGGCCCAACGAGTGCCGGAGACGGGACGACGGCCGCAGTGGGTACGGACGATCCCCGCCTCGGTGAGCAGTATTCGCTGAATCGCATGCGAGTCCCTGATGCCTGGTCCATTGCCCGAGGTGGCACCGCACTGGTGGCGGTCCTCGACACGGGGGTCCAGTGGGCGCATCCGGACCTGTCCGGCCGACACGCGATCAACATCGGCGAGTATGGCTCCGGCAAGCAATCGAACGGCCGCGACGACGATAACAATGGTCTTGTCGACGACTGGCATGGCTGGGATTTCGTGTCCGACGACAACGACCCACGCGACGACAACGGCCACGGGACCTGGGTGTCCGGCATCATCGCAGCGGTGGCGGACAACGGGATCGGCGTGGCAGGCATTACCTGGACGAACCCAGTTCTGTCCGTCAAGGTGATGGATGCCGCCGGAACGGGCTACTCGAGCGACCTGGCATTCGGTATCGACTATGCCGTCGACCGCGGCGCCAGGGTGATCAACCTTTCGGTGGGTGGCTTCGGCTACTCCCAGCTCCTGAGCGAGGCCGTCCTGCACGCGTGGCAGCGCGGAGCAGTGATCGTGGCGGCGGCGGGAAACGAGCGCACTTCGGCTCCTTCGTATCCAGCGGCGTACGACCACGTGGTCGGGGTCAGCGCAACCCAGGCCGACGATGAGTTCACCAACTGGAGCAACTACGGCGCGACGGTCGACGTTTCCGCGCCCGGAGCAGCCGTCACGACCACCGACTGCGGTGGGTGTTCGTCATCGTCGGCGGGGACTCCCGGGTATGCCGCGATCAGCGGGACGAGCTTCGCCACGCCCAACACGGCGGGAGTCGTCGCGCTCCTGATGGCGCGGTTCCCCTCGGACACCAACCAGCAGACCATCAATCGGCTCATCGACGCCGTCGACGACCTTGGGTTCCCCGGCTGGGACAGTCGCTATGGGCACGGGCGCGTCAACGCCTTCCGCGCGCTCGGCGGCGCCACCCCCGCGGCGGAGGTGCCTGCCCGGGATGCATTCGAGCCCAACGACGTGCTGTCGGGCGCGCGACGCATGACGAGCGGCATGCGTTACGAGCCGACGATCTATCCGGCCGGCGACGCCGACCTGTTCGCGCTCGACGCCCCGCGTGCCGGGTTGGTGCAGTTCGTCGTCACGGCGGTCATCGATGGCGTGCGCATGCCGAAGAGCGCGTTGCCGGTCGATCCCATCGTGGAGGTCTTCGACGCGGCCGGGACGCGCCTCGTGCGCATGGACCATGCCGATCCGGCGGTGACGGAGGTCGCGCGTGTCCGGGCGAGCGGCGCCTCGCGCTTCTTCGTCCGCGTCACCAATTGGTACCCGAACGGCTCCACGACGCCGTACACCATCACCGGAACGTTCATCGACGACGTAGCGCCCGCCGTGACGGGCCTGGCGCCGGCACCGGGAGCGGCCCTGGTGACGGCCTATGAGCGCTTCACGTTCAGCTTCACCGAGCCCGTCACCGGAGTCGACGCCAGCAGCGTCCAGCTCACCAACGGTGCAGGCACCGTGCATCCCGCCATCGTCAGCTACGACGCGGCTCGTCGGGCCGCGGTGGTCACGCCAACCTCCCCCCTGCCCGCATCAGCGCGGGTGTACCTCCAGCTGAGTGCCGCAGTCGTCGATCTCGGCGGCAACCCGCTCACGACGCGCGCCTGGTCCATGACGACGGCCAACGGGCTGGTCTTCGCGCCGGCCCGGCGCGTCTGGCTGGCAGCGGGCTCGCATACCGGGTACGCCGTCGCCGGCAACGGGTCCATCCGCGCATCCAAGACGGTGGTGCTCGTGCGTGAGTCGGGTGCCCATGTCGGGCAGCGCTCCACGCTCCCGGGGCTACCCGGCTTCTGGCTGCACGTCGAGGACGGAATCTGGGCCGGCATGTGGATCGCCGAGAGCCCGACGCGGCGCCTGCTCGGCGGCATGCCAGATCGCGACCTGGCGACGACCATCTCCACGCTGCCCGGCAGCCATCGCATCGTGCGCCTGGATGCCGACGCTGCGGTGATCCAGCGACGCGTCGTCACCCTGGGGTCCGCGACGCGCAGCGTGGACCGCCGCGCGATGATCGACGGTCGGCCATATCTGCATCTGGCCGGCGGTTCATATGACGGCTACTGGCTCGCGGAGACCGCAATTGCCTACCGGCCGGGGATCGTTGACCGCTTCGACTTTGGGCGGCAGCGGCGCGTGATCATCGCGATCGGCACGCATACCGGGACGACTCGTGCCGCGAACGGGACCGTCACCGGCACGAAGACGGACACCCTCAGGACGGCCTCCGGCGCGAGCGCGGCGGCATTCGCCGTGATCAACGGACGACCGTACCTCTGGATCGTCAACGGCATCTGGGCCAACACCTGGCTGCCCGCCGAGGTGGTCGAGCGTTTCGAGTGGTGATCGCGCACCGCTAGAATCCGGCCGGTGAACGTGCGGCCGAATCGCGGGACGGGGCCCGTGCCTCCGCGTGCCACGCGCGGTGGGCTGCGCGGCCTCCTGCGCGGCTCGATGCTCTACACGCTGGGTAACTTCCTGCCCCGCGTCGGGGCGTTCCTGATGCTGCCGGTGTACACCGCCACGCTCGACGCCGCCGACTTCGGCGTGTTCAGCCTCATGCTCAGCCTGTCGGGCTTGCTCGCGATCGTCTACCGGCTCGGCCTCGACGGAGCGCTGATGCGCTTCCACTTCGACGTCCGCGAACGGCAGCGGCCATCCCTGTATCTGACGCTCGCCGCCGCGACCCTGCTGGCCGGCGTGGTCGTAACCCTGCTGCTCGGTGTTGCGGCGGGACCGCTCTTCGAGCGCCTTTTCGCGGGCGTCGCCTTCTGGCCCATCGGGGCGTTGACGCTGCTGCTGACCTTCCTCATGGCGTTCCAGTACGTCCCGGCCTCGTTCTTCCGTGCCACCGAGCAGCCCGGGCGGTTCGTGGCACTCACGGCCGGCATCTTCGTGCTTGGCGTCGCCGGCACCCTGTTCTTCCTGTTCGGGCTGCGCCTCGGCGCGGCGGGTGCGCTGCTTGGCCAGGTTACGGGGGCGCTGGGGATCATCGGCGTGACCGTGGCGGTCCTGCTGCGCCTCCGGCCCACCGGCCTCGATGCCGACCTGCTGCGCCGCTCGCTCGCCTTCGGGCTGCCGCTCGTCCCGCACGCCCTGTCCGCCTGGGTCCTCAACCTGTCGGACCGATTCCTGATCAGCCTGGTCATCGGCCTCAGCGCGGTACAGGCGCAGACCGCGATCGGCATCTACTCCTTCGGCTATCAGCTCGGCCAGGTCGTCAGCCTGGTTGCCCTGTCCTTCAACGCCGCGTGGGTGCCCTACTTCTACGCCAACGGCGAGCAGCCCGACGGGCCGGCCGTGCTGCGCGAGATGACGACCCTGGCGACCGGTGCGTTGGCGGTGCTGGCCGTGGGCATGGCCGCCATCGCGCCCGAG
Organism: uncultured Chloroflexia bacterium; assembly: GCA_963781555.1. Lineage (GTDB taxonomy): Bacteria > Chloroflexota > Limnocylindria > QHBO01 > QHBO01 > JAICQM01. The sequence goes on from CAWAGB010000008.1 coordinate 451,118, forward strand.
GCGACCACGCTGCTCGCATCCGATCGCTGGGGTGCCGCCGCGGACGACGCTGCCACGGTGGTGCCGCTGGTGGCGCTGGCGTCGCTCGCCTACGGCGTCTACTTCATGGTCGTGAGCGCCGTGTTCCTCGTTCGCCGCACGCGGCTGCTGCCCCTCCTCACGCTCGTCGCCGGGCTGGTCAACGTGGCCGCCAACCTGTTGCTCATCCCGCGCTTCGGCATCCTGGGGGCCGCGGCCGCGACGCTCATCGGCTATACGGTGCTGACGGTGGTGACGACGGTCTACGCTCGGCGTGGGTATCCGTTGCAACTCGATGCGCCGCGCCTGGCGCTGCTCTTCGGTGGGGCCGCGGCGGCGATGGGCGTGGCGCGCCTGCTGCTCTTCCCGGGGCTCGGCCTGGCGGGCAACGGGCTGCTGCATCTCGGGGTGGCGGTCGCCTTCGGCGCCGGGGTGCTGCTCGTGGTCCGCGGACCCGTGGCGCGCCTGCGCGAGCTGATGGCGGGAGTGGCGACGCGGGCCGAGACGGTGGGGACGGTATGATTACGGCCGCCAAGGAGAATCCATGACCGAGCGCTCGCCCGTGCGGATCCATCCGACCGCGGAAGTCTCGGCCGAGGCGGAGATCGGTCCCGGCAGCAGCATCTGGAACCAGGCCCAGGTTCGCGAGGGCGCCAGGATCGGGGCCGGCTCCATCATCGGCAAGAACGTGTACGTCGATACCGACGTCGTGATCGGTGACCGCTGCAAGATCCAGAACAATGTCAGCGTGTTCCACGGTGTGACCGTGGAGGATGGCGTCTTCATCGGTCCGCACGTGTGCTTCACGAACGACCGATTCCCGCGCGCCATCAACCTCGACGGCTCGCCGAAGACGGATGACGACTGGGAGGTCAGCCCGATCCTCGTCCGCCATGGCGCGGCCCTTGGGGCCAACAGCACGATCCTGCCGGGAGTGACCATCGGTCGCTGGGCGCTCGTCGGGTCGGGGAGCGTGGTCACGCGCGACGTTGCCGACTATGAGCTCGTGGCGGGCAATCCGGCCCGCCGGCTGGGCAGCGCCTGCCCGTGCGGCAGCCCACTGCGCGATATGGACGGGGCCTCGTTCGTCGGCCAATGCCCGCGATGTGGCAACCCGTTCCCGCCGGGGAACGGCGGGTGAAGGTCCTCACCGTGGTCGGCGCGCGACCGCAGTTCGTCAAGGCCGGGCCGGTGAGCCGCGCACTGCGTGCCACCCACACCGAGCTCCTGGTCCACACGGGCCAGCACTACGACGACGCAATGAGCGCCGCCTTCTTCCGCGACCTGGAGATTCCGACCCCGGACGTGAATCTCGAGGTGGGGTCGGGTTCGCACGGTGAGCAGACCGGCGAGATGCTGCGCCGCTTGGAGCCGGTCATCCTCGAGCACGAGCCGGACTGGGTGCTGGTCTATGGCGACACCAACTCGACGCTCGCCGCCGCCATCGCGGCCGTCAAGGTGGCCTATCCCAGCGGCCGCCGGCCGCAGCTGGCACACGTGGAGGCGGGGCTCCGCTCGTTCAACCGCGCCATGCCGGAGGAGCGCAACCGGGTCGTGGCCGATCACCTTGCCGACCTGCTGCTCGCCCCCACCGTGGGCGCGGTCGAGCACCTCGGACGCGAGGGGCTCGCGGACCGGGCGCTGCTGGTGGGCGACGTGATGGTCGACGCGTGGCGCTGGGCGGCGGCCCGCGCGGACGCGCATCTTCCCGCGGGGGCCGCCGCAACCCCGGGCTACATCCTGCTGACCATGCACCGCGCCGAGAATGTCGACCATCCGGCGCGCCTGGCCGCCCTGCTCGAGGCGCTCGCCGAGACGGCGCGCCGGCTGGGGGCGCCGGTCGTCTTCCCGGTGCACCCGCGAACGCGCGCCATCCTCGACCGCGACGGCGTCCATCTGCCATCCGTGGTTCGCGCCATCGACCCGGTCGGCTTTCTGGAGATGGTCGCCCTGGAGCGCGGGGCGCGACTCATTGCGACCGATTCGGGTGGCGTGCAGAAGGAGGCGTACCTGGCCGGCGTGCCGTGCATCACGCTGCGCACGGAGACGGAGTGGGTCGAGACCGTGGATGCCGGGTGGAACCGCGTGGTGGGCACGGACCCGGGCCTGCTGGACGAGGCTCTCAGAGACGAGGCATTCCTGTCCGGCTCGCGCGCCCGCCCCGAGCTGTACGGCGACGGGCGCACCGCGGCACGCATCGTCGAGGCCCTCGAACGTGCCACCACTGCCGCCGATGGTGCCGAGTCGCGTGGCACCATTTCAGGCGGCAGGGCTGATCCGCTCGGCGAGAGCGGCATGACGGAGGCATTCACCACGTGATCCCGATCGCACGCCCGCAGATGGGCCAGGAGGAGAAGGACCTGGTATGGAGCGCTCTCGAGTCGGGCGCCCTGGCCCAGGGTGCGCGGGTCAAGGAGCTTGAGGAGCGCTTCGCGGCCTTCATCGGCGTCCCGCACGCGGTGGCCACCAGCTCCGGGACCACCGCCCTGCACCTTGGCCTGCTGGGCTACGGCGTCGGCGCCGGCGATGAGGTGATCAGCGTCCCGTACACGTTCATTGCCAGCGCCAACAGCATCCTGTACACAGGCGCGCGGCCGGTCTTCGTCGACATCGACGAGCGCACCTTCAACATCGACGTCGACCAGGTCGAGTCGGCCATCACCCCGCGGACGAAGGCGATCATGCCGGTCAGCCTGTACGGCCAGTCCGCCGACCTCCCGGCGATCATGGCCATCGCTGAGCGTCACGGCCTCGCGGTCCTGGAGGATTCCTGCCAGAGCCACGGCGCGGCGATCGGCGACCGCAAGTCGGGCAGCTGGGGCGCCGGGACGTGGAGCTTCTATCCGACCAAGAACATGACGACCGGCGAGGGCGGGATGCTGACCACTGCCGACGGGGAGCTGGCCGAGCGGGTGCGCCTGCTGCGGGAGCACGGCATGAAGGTCCGCTACCACCACGACACCATCGGCTACAACTTCCGGATGACCGACATCCACGCCAGCATCGGTCTTGCCCAGCTCGCCAAGCTGCCGGGCTACAACGAGCGGCGTCGCGCCATCGCCGCGCGCTACGACGCCGAGCTGCGCGGCGTGGTCACCCCGTACGTCACGCCGGGCAACACCCACGTCTACCACCAGTACACGATCCGCGTGGCGCAGCGTGACGCGTTCATGGAGCAGCTGCGCGAACGCGGGGTCGGCACCGGCATCTACTATCCGATCCCGGTGCATCGCCAGAAGCCGTTCGTGGCCCTCGGGTACGGGGACCAGGCCTTTCCGGTGACCGACCTCTTAACCGAGCAGGTGCTCAGCATCCCGGTCCATCCGTCGCTGACCGATGCCGAGGTCGACTCCGTCATCGCGGCGGTCAACGCCACCGCGGACCAGCTCGGGCACCTGGCGGTCGAGGTGCCCGCGTGACCGATGCGCCGCGCGCCCTGCGCGCCGGCGTGGTGGGCCTGGGGATGATGGGGCGCAACCACGTCCGCGTCTGGGACGAGGTGATCGACGGCGTCGAGCTGGCCGCGGTGGCCGACCCGGACGCGGATGCGCTGCGCCGCGCGACCACCGGCCGCGCAGCCCGTGGCTATCCCGACCCGGCGACGATGTTCGCCGAGGAGCAGCTCGACCTGGTGAGCATCGTGGCACCGACATCGCTGCATCTGCCCGTGACGCTGGCTGCGCTCGAGGCCGGCGTGCACGTGCTGGTCGAGAAGCCGATCGCGTCGGATCGCACCGAGGCGGAGGCGATGATCGCCGCTGCCGAGAAGGCCGGCCTGATCCTGACCGTCGGCCACATCGAGCGCTTCAACCCGGCGATCCGCGAGCTGAAGCGGCGGCTCGCCGACAACGAGCTGGGGCGCATCTTCCAGATCGCCGCCACGCGGCTCGGCCCGTTCCCGGCTCGCATTCGCGACGTGGGGGTGGTGATCGACCTTGCGCCCCACGACCTCGACGTCATGCGCTACCTGGTCGGCAGCGAGCCGGTGCGCCTGTATGCCGAGACCGAGCAGCGCATCCACACCGATCACGAGGACCTGTTCAACGGGATGATGAAGTTCGCCAACGGCGTGGTCGGCACCCTCGACATCAACTGGCTGACCCCCACCAAGAAGCGCACCCTGACCGTCACGGGCGAGCGGGGCATGTATGTCGCCGACTACATCAGCCAGGACCTGGTGCACTACGCCAACCCGGATGCCGCCCACACGTGGGAGAACCGGGGTGGCGACGGCGCCTCCGCACCCATCACGTCGGTCGCCGAGGGCGAGATGACGCGGCGCTACGTGCGCAAGCAGGAGCCGCTGGTGGTGGAGCTCGGCGAGTTCGCCGCCGCGGTGCGCAGCGGCGGCCCCGCGCCGGTCAGCCCGCAGGACGGGATGGTCGCGCTGCTGCTGGCCCGCAAGATGGTCGAGGCCGGACGGACCGGCGAGGTCATCGCGGGGAGCGCGTTGCAGGAGGCACTGGCATGAAGATCGCCGTGGTGGGGCTCGGGCACATCGGCCTGCCGTTGGCGGTGCAGTACGCCGGCCGTGGCCACACCGTCGTCGGGGCGGACATCAACGCGCGCATCGTCGAGGCCATCAATGGCGGGCAGAGTCCGCATGACGATGAGCCGGCGCTCCTCGAGCGCGTCCCGCGGCTCGTCGCCTCGGGCAACCTGCGCGCGACGACCACTACCGCCGATGCAGTGCGCGAGGCCGAGACGGTGGTGGTCATCGTCCCGGTGGTCGTGGACGCGCAGCGCGAGATCGACTTCGGGCCCATCGACAGCGCCACGCGCGACATCGCCGCAGGCCTGCAACCCGGGACCCTGGTCGTCTACGAGACCACGCTACCGGTCGGCACGACCCGAGACCGCTTCGGACCGATGCTGGCCCAGGGCAGCGGTCTGAGCCTGGATCAGTTCGGCCTCGCCTTCAGCCCGGAGCGGGTCCTGGTGGGGCGCGTCTTCCTTGACCTGCAGCGCTACCCGAAGATCGTCGGCGGAACGAGCGATGAGACCACCGCGCGGGCGGCCGACTTCTATCGGTCCGTGCTCGACGAGGGCACCCAGGTGTGGGCCGTCGCCAACGCTGAGACGGCCGAGATGACCAAGCTCGCCGAGACGACGTATCGCGACGTCAACATCGCCTATGCCAACGAGCTGGCGCGCTTTGCCGCGGAGCGTGGGATCGACGTGCTCGAGGTCATCGGTGCGGCGAATTCGCAGCCCTATTCGCACATCCACCAACCGGGGGTCGGGGTCGGCGGCCACTGCATTCCCGTATATCCGCACTTCCTCTTCAACGGCGATCCGCACCTGCGCATCCCCCCGCTGGCCCGCGAGATCAACGAGGGGATGGGCGCGTTCACCGTCGACCAGGTCGAGGAGCGGATCGGCTCGCTCGAGGATCAGCCGGTCCTCCTGCTCGGCATCGCCTACCGCGCCGACGTGCGCGAGGACGCCTTCAGCAGCGCCTTCCGGCTGCGTGACGAGCTGGTGGCGGCGGGGGCCCGCGTCTACGCGCACGACCCGTACTTCAGCGACGACCACCTCCGCGAGCGCGGCTTCGAGCCCTTCAGCCTCGACGACCCGCAACCGGTGCGGGTGGCAATCGTCCAGGCGCCGCATGCGGTGTATCGCGACCTGGACCCTGCCAGCCTGCCTGGCCTGGAGCTGCTCGTCGACGGTCGCAACGCCCTCGATCGCGACCGATGGACGGCCGCGAAGGTCGCCTACCTTGGCATCGGTCACTGACGATGGCCCCACGCCGGCGGTTGGGCTGGCGGCGGGGCGAGGGGTGTGGGTCGTGATCCCGACCTACGACGAGCGCGACAACATCGGTCCCATCAGCTCGGCCGTGCTGGCGGCACTCCCCCAGGCCAACCTGCTCATCGTCGACGACGCCTCGCCGGACGGCACCGGGGCGCTGGCCGACGAGATCGCGGCCCGTGAGCCGCGCGTCTCGGTCCTGCACCGTGCCAACAAGGACGGGCTCGGAGCAGCCTATCGGGATGCGTTCCGCTGGACGCTCGACCGTCCCGAGACGCAGGCCGTCGTCCAGATGGACGGCGACTTCAGCCACGATCCGCGCGACCTGCCCCGCCTCCTGGCGCCACTCATGCGGGATGCCGACCTGGCGCTCGGGACCCGCTACATCGAGGGTGGCGGCACGGTGGGCTGGCCGCTGCTGCGGCGCCTCATCAGCCGCGGCGGAACGACCTTTGCGCGCACCGTGCTGCTCCTGCCATACCGAGATCTGACCGGTGGCTTCAAGGCATGGCGGCGCGGGCTGCTCGAGGAGATCCGGCTCCGTGACGCCCACGCCAGCGGGTACGGCTTCCAGGTGGAGCTGACGTGGTGGGCGCATCGACGCGGCGCGCGCATCGTCCAGGTGCCGATCGTCTTCCGCGAGCGGGTGGCGGGGCACAGCAAGATGCACGGCGGCATCGTGCGCGAGGCGATGCTGATGGTGGTCCGGCTGCGCTGGGACGCGCTGCGTGGCCGCTCGAGGCCCGGCTAGCGACGGCGGCGCTCATCGGCTAGCATGGCGCCTCCGCCCGGACGCCAATCCGTACGTCCCCCTGCGAGGCTTTCACACCGCATGTCGATCCGCAAACCGATCCTCGACCGCAAGCATCGCCCGCGCTGGCAGGACGAGCTGCGAACCCAGCAGTTCATCGTGGCCGGCTTCGCGGTGGCCATCGCCGTCGCCGTCGGCATCTTCGGCGCGACGATGTGGAGCTCCTACTACGACGCCCACCTCCGCCAGGTGGCGCTCGTCAACGACACGCCGATCGATAGCGACGACGTCAACGTACGGCTGAACATCATCGGGGCAGAGCTGTCGGCACGCGGTATCGACTTCCAGAACCAGGTCGGCGGCGCGCGGGATTCGATCCTCCAGCAGCAGATGCAGGTCGTCAACGACCAGTTGCAGAACCTCGCCTCGACGGCCACCGATTCCATCGTGGACGGCGCCTTTTACGACGACCTCGCACCGACCTATGGCCTGTCGGTCAGCGGTGCCGAGATCGACGCCGAGATCGCGAAGCGCCGCAACCTGCCGGAGCGCGCCAAGCTCTCCGCGATCGTGGTGGATGCCCTCCCCGAGGACGCGCCGGCGGCCGATACCCCCACTGACGCGCAGATGGCTGCCGCCAAGGCCGAGGCCGACCAGATCCTTGCCGACCTGCAGGGCGGCGCCGACTTCGCGGAGACCGCCGCGGCGAAGAGCGACGACGGCGCCACGAAGACGCTGAACGGGGTTGTCGGCTGGGTTGAGCCCGGCGACGCGACCTACGGGCGCTGGTTCGACCAGGCCAAGGGGGCGGAGACCGAGTCGCTCGTCGGCCCGTTCGAGGACCGCGAGAGCTACGTGATCCTGCGGGTGGACGACCGCCAGGCGGCGGGGCCGTTCAAGATCCTGTCCGACCTCCTCAACGCGCACGACATTTCCGCGGACACCTACCGCGACTACGTGCGCTCCGAGGTGCTGCGCGGCAAAGCGCGGACCTACTTCGAGGAGCATGTCGTGACGACCTACCAGCCGCAGCGCGAGGTCTCGCAGATCTTCATCAGTGGCGACCAGGGCGTGCCGATCCCCAAGATCCGCCTGCGTCATCTCCTCGTCCAGCCGCTCCCCGGCGCAGATGACCAGACGGCGGCCACGGACGCGCAGTGGGCAGCGGCCCTGGCCACTGCGACAGCGCTGCACGATCAGGCCATCGCCGATAACGCGGACTGGTGTGTGCTCGCCGAGCAGAGCGACGATCCGGGGTCGCGCAACCGGTGCGGCGACCTCGGCTGGTACGACCCCTCGACCTCGTCCTTCGTGGCGGAGTTCAAGCAGGCGGTGGTCGGCCTGGCCGTCGGGGAGACGACCGAGCCCGTGCGCACCCAATTCGGCTACCACGTCATCCAGGCGACGCAGCAGCGGACGACTGCCGCCGATCAGGCGGAGCAGCTGGTCACGCAGCTGCGCGACAATCCCGACTCCTTTGCCGACGTCGCCGCTGACCAGAGCGAGGACCCCAATTCGGCGCGCAAGGGCGGCGACATCGGCTGGGTCGCACGCTACGAGCTGGCGCCGGAGCGCGAGGCGGCGATCTTCGCCCTGGAGGCGCCCGGCGACATCAGCGATCCGATCACCAGCGGCAACGGCTACTACATCTTCAAGCTGGTGGACCGATCTGACGCGATGTTCGTGCCCGAGGCGCGCCGAAAGACCATCCGCAGCATCGGATTCGACCGATGGGTGACCGAGCGCAAGGCGGAGGCCGACATCTGGGTGGATCCTTCGGCTGGCGGGAGCAACACCTCGCCGGCGACCACCGGCACGCCCGGCTGACGACGTCGCGGCAGGCGTGACGTGAGCGCGGCGCGACCGGACGAGGTGGCGGCGCTCGTCGCGGCCAGCGGCCTGGATCCCGGCGACGGCCTGCAGATCGTGGCTGTCGACCGGCTCATCGGCGTCGCGTTCGATCCCAGCCTGCCGCTCCTCCTGCTGCCGGCGCGCGGTGACAGGGAAGCCACGCCACTGCCGGGCCGCCACGCACGCTCCACCCCGCACGCCGTGCTGGCAGCGCTGTATCCGGCCGCGCATCCGCTGCGCCTCCTCGCGGACGGCACCCAGCTGCGCCTCGACGCGGTCGACGACGCAGCGCTGGCGGGCGGGGCGTGGCTCGTGCCGCCGCTCGCCGCCACCGACAACCTGGCCAGCCCGCACGGCATGGCAGCCATCAGTGCCCGCCTCCGCGCCCCCGACGGCTGTCCGTGGGACGCGAAGCAGACGCACCTGACCCTGCGTTCCTACCTGCTCGAGGAGGCGTACGAGACGGTCGACGCCATCGAGCGTGGCGATCCCGGCGAGCTCGCCGAGGAGCTCGGCGACGTGCTGCTGCAGGTGATCCTGCATGCCCAGCTCGCGGCGGAGGAGGGCGCCTTCGACCTGACCGATGTGTACCGATCCATTGCGGCCAAGATCGTGCGCCGCCATCCGCACGTCTTCGGCGGCCTGGAGGTGGACGGGGTGGAGCAGGTGCTCGCCAACTGGGAGACGATCAAGGCAGGTGAGCGGGCCGAACGCGGCAAGGACGAGGCGGCGGGCGCCTTCAGTGGCGTCGCGCGTGCGCTGCCCGCCCTGCCGGCCAGCCGCGAGATCCAGGAGCGCGCCTCCGCGCTCGGCTGGGACTGGGATGCGATCGACGGCGTGTGGGAGAAGGTCGCCGAGGAGCTCGCCGAGCTGCGCGAGGCCGATGGCCCCGCAGAGCAGCTCCACGAGGTGGGGGATCTGCTCTTCGCGCTCGTCAACCTGGCGCGCTGGATGAGGCTCGACCCGGAGGAGGCGCTGCGCACCGCCAACCGGCGCTGGATCGAGCGCTACGAGCGAGTCGAGGCGCTGGCGGCATCACGCGGCGTGGACCTGGCGCAGCTCGACCTGGCGGGCAAGGACGAGCTGTGGGACGAGGTCAAGGCCTCCGGCTGACGTCGCCGCCGCCTCGCGCTGCGATACCATGCGCGCGGTGGTGCCGAGGCATCGGCCCTGCCATATCGGGGCGTAGCGCAGCCTGGCAGCGTGCCTGCTTTGGGAGCAGGAGGTCGCCGGTTCGAATCCGGCCGCCCCGACCACTCGCATCCGCGACCGAACAGGGGACCATGACCGAGGTCACAGCCATCGCAGCACCGTCCTCCGTCCCCGCGGCCGCGCCAATACCGCGTGGCCGCGTCGCCATCCTCGTCCACGCCCTGGTCCCCGGCGACACGCGCATTCGGCGCCAGACTGATGCCCTGATCGAGGCCGGCTACGAGGTCGACGTCTTCGCCTTGCGGGGGAAGGGTGAAGACCCGGAGACCCGTGACGGGGCGCTGCGCATCGTCCGCCTCCCCGTGAGCCGCTGGTTCACGGGGTTCGCCGGGCACATCGCCGAGTACCTGGCCTTCACGGCGGTGGCGGCGCCGCGGCTCGCCGCGGCGCATCGGTCCAGGCGCTACGACCTGGTGCAGGTGGCCACGGTGCCGGACTTCCTGGCCTTCGCCGCCCTGCCGGTGAAGTGGATGGGGGTGCCGATGCTGCTCGATCTGCACGAGGACATGCCCGAGTTCTTCCGCGACCGGTTCGCCGCGCCGGCCCTCCGCCCCCTGGTCCCGGTGGTGACCGCGGTGGCCCGTGCCTCGGCGGCCATCAGCACCGAGCTGGTCACGGTCCACGAGCCGCTCCGCCAGCTGTCGATCGAGCGCGGGGTGGATCCGGGGAAGATCGAGATCGTCATGAACAGCGCCGACGAGACGATCTTCGACCCGTCGCGCCACCCCCGCCGCCCCTTCATGGCCGACGGCACGCTGCGCATCATCCACCACAGCAACCTCCAGCGGATCTACGGCCTCGACCGCGCGATGGAGGCGATCGCCTCCCTGCGCGACGAGGTCCCGCTGCACCTCGATGTGTACGGCGACGGCCCGTGGCGGCCGCAGATCGAGGCCGCCATCCGGAAGCAGGGCGTGCAAGACCTTGTGACGCTCCACGGCCGCGTGCCACTCGACGAGCTGCCGCGGGTCATCAGCGAGCACGACCTGGGGATCGTGCCGTCGATCCATGAGCCGTACCTCGAGTACTCCCTCTCGACCAAGCTCCTCGAGTATGTGGCCATGGGCCTTCCGGCCATCGCCAGCGATCTTGCGACCAATCGGGCTCACTTCACCGATGACGCGATCCTCTTCGTGCGCGGGGGCGACCCCCTCTCGTTGGCGGATGCCATCCGCGCCACGGTGGACGATCCCGCGTCAGCCGCGACGCGCGCCCGGGAGGCGCAGCGCCAGGGCGCTGCCTACGCGTGGGGCGCCCAGAAGGCGCGCTACGTGGCGCTGGTCGACCGCATGATCGGCCAGCGCGCCTGATGCTTGCGCCGGTGGTCGCGCTGCTGGTCGCCCTCGCGGTGACCCTGGTGGCGACGCCGCTGGTCCGCCGGGCTGCGGTCGAGGCGGACCTGCTCGACGAGCCCGGCGGCCGCAAGATCCACGTACGCGCCGTCCCGCGCCTCGGCGGGGCTGCCATGCTCGGCGCCTTCGGCCTGGCCGTGGCGGCCGCGCTCCTCGCAGCGGCGCTTGCCGGGATGGATCTCGCGACGATGGCGAATGGTGCGCTGGTTCCTGCGCTGGCAGGAATCGCGATCATCGGCGTGGTGGGGCTGGTCGACGACCTCCGCGATCTCAGCCCCATTGTCAAGCTCGCCGGCCAGGTCGCTGCAGCTGTGGCGGTTGTTGTCCTGGGTCTGTCATTCAGCGAGGTGAGCACTCCCTGGGGTGGGGTTTCGCTGGGCATCCTGGGGCCGGTGATCACCGTTGGATGGCTGGTGGCGGTTGCCAACGCGGTGAACCTCATCGATGGGCTCGATGGCCTGGCCGGAGGGGCGTCGCTCGCCTGCCTCGCGGCGTTCGCGGCAATGGCCGCGACGCTCGACGTGCCGGCTGTCCTGCTGTTGACAGCGGCTGGCGGCGGTGCCGTCCTCGGCTTCCTGGTCTTCAACCGCCCGCCGGCGTCGATCATCATGGGTGACGCCGGCTCGATGTTCCTGGGCATGCTGCTCGGCATCTCGGCAGTGGCGCTGGTTGGGGCGCGGCCGGACCACATCGCGATCCCGACGGCGGTGGTGGTCCTCGGCGTGCCACTCGCCGACATGACCTGGGCGATCCTGCGTCGCCTGGCCTCGGGCAAGTCGGTCTTCGCCGCAGACAGCAGTCACATCCACCACCAGCTCATCGGCTGCGGGCTCGGCCACGGACAGGTGACCATGCTGCTGGTGGCCGCCTCGGCGGTCCTGGGCCTGATCGGAGTTGTGCTCTCCCGCTGAGCCGCGGGGTCATGCGGCGTCGGCAGGCTCCGATTCGACCGGCGGCAGCTCGTCGAACGACCCGAGATACCACCCCTGCAGCTCCGGACCGAACAGGCGCCTCATCGCGTCCCGAATGGCGTCCCGCCTCGGAATGAGGAGGTAGTTGACATCCGGGTCGACCGGCGCATCCACGAAGTCCGGGTAGCTGAGCACGCTGCGCTCGATGTCCGGTCCGGTGATCAGCGGGAGGAGACTTGCGAGGTCGCCGGCCTGCTCGCGGGGGAAGTCGGTCGTCACGGTGCGGCCGACGGCATCCAGGATGCCGGGAAGCTCGAAGACGAGGTTCGCGGCTGCGACCTCTGAGCGCAGCGCGAGCAGCACCTCCTGCTGGCGGTCGGCGCGCTGGAAGTCGTTCTGGTAGTCCAGCGAGCCGTCCGGCATCTCGATCCAGCCCTTGCGAATCCGGGCGAAGGCAAGGGCCTCCGGACCACCATACCGATGACAACCGGCCGGCAGCTCGATGCCGCGGCGCGGCGCCCAGGTGGGCCCGGAATAGTCGGGATCTACGAGCTTGCCCGGCAGGCACAGCTCCACCCCGCCCAGCGCATCGATGAGCTCGGCGAACCCGGTCAGGTCAACCGTCGCGAAGTAGTGGATCTGGATCCCGAGGTAGAGGCCCACCGTGCGCTCGACGGTTCGCAGCCCGCAGGCGCGGGCCGAGACGAGGTCCGGGCACCAGCGCTCCGGATCGGCGGCCGCCACGCTCGAAAGCGCGTTGACCTTGTCGGGATACAGCCCGTCCGGGAAGAGGCTGCGGTCGGGGAGCGGAACGAAGCCGGTGTCGCGCGGGATGGAGATCATGGCCGCCGTCCCCGCCGCCGGGTCGATGCTGACGACCAGGATGGTATCGGTCAGCGCCTCGTCGCGTCCGGGCCCCGAGTCGATGCCCAGCAGCAGGAAATTGATCCGCTCCGTCCCGTCCCAGTGATAGTCAGGCTCATTGATCGGGTCGTCCCCACCGTTCGGGACGCCGCTGGCTTGCGGGCGCTGCTCGCCACCGCCGAAGACCTGTTGGAGGGTCTGGTCGAGAGCGCCGAGCACGAGGCCCACGTACGCGTGCATGCCGATGGTGACGCAGAGCAATGCAGCCACGACGGCCACGTCGCGCGTTCGTCGCGGGCGGCCGGCCTGATCGCCGCTGGCCGGCGCCGGAACCAGGCCTGCCTGGGCGATGGATGCGGCGCGCCAGGCCAACAGCGCCGCGTCGAGGGCCAGCGCGCCAACGATGAAGGCGGTCGAAAAGACATCGAGGCGCAACCGGCCACGGAAGAAGGCGAACGCGCCGACCGCGACCAGGAGCAGCAGCACCGGAGCGGCAAAGGCCGCACCGAGCCGCCATCGGCCGGCATAGGTCTGACCGAGGCCCGGGAAAACGAACGAGAGGATCGCGGCGAGCCAGAGACGGGGTGGGGTACTGGGCTCCGGCATTGACAGCCTCGATGGACCGGGGGCGGAGAGGGAGCGGCATTGTAGCAGCGGCTTCACGTGCTCCCCGGAGCGGTCATGAGCGGTCCGCACCGCACAAATTGGGCAGTACGGTTGGGTTAGTACGTTTGCGCCACCCCCTGCCAGTACCCATACTGACGGGGCACGTGTCCAGCATCCAGATCTTCCTGCTCATCAGCGCCGCCGCCGCGGCGCTGATCGGCGTCGTCGCCGCCGCAGTGGTCTGGCGCGACCGCCGCCGCGAGCGCACGCGCGCCGAACCGGGAGCCATGGCGGCGATGCAGCCCGTGCCGGTTGAGGCGCCTGGCGACGCCAAGTACGACGGAACCTCGATGGCCTCGCAGGCTGCGGCCAGCGGCGCCGCGTACGCCGGTGTGCTCCGGATCCTGTGGTGGCTGACGATCGCGGTGGTCCTCGTCGGGGTGGGCGTTTCCGGGGCGTATGCCTCCGTCCACCCGGCGATCTACGCCCTTGGCGGCGCTGCCGTCATCGCGGTCATCACCCTGCACGAGCTGCTGCCGGTCGCACGTCGCACCGCGCCCGTGCTCTTCGTGGAGATGCTCCTGGCGCTGGCCCTGGTGACCGGGCTGATCCTGCTCACCGGCCGCGGAGACTCGCCATTCTTCTTCGGTTACGCGGTCGTGGCGGTCGCCGCTGCTCTGGCCCACGGCGGGCGCATTGCCGTGCTCGTAAGCGCCATTGCCACGCTCGCCTACGTCGGCGTCCTGCTGGTGGATCCGGGGCTCGGCACCTGGGGCGGCCTCGATCTCCTGCAGTTCGGCCTCAACATCGGTTCGGTGTGGCTGCTGGCCTACCTCGCGGCAGTCTTCGCGGTCCAGGAGCGGCGCATGCGCAGCCACGTCCTTGAGCTCTCGCGCACGGACCCGCTGACCACGCTCTTCAACCGCTCGCAGCTGTCGGGCACGCTCGAGCAGGAAGTGAGCCGCACCCGCCGCAGTGATCGCGGGTTCTGCCTGCTGATGATCGACCTCGACGGCCTGAAGGCGATCAACGACACGCTCGGCCACCATCGCGGCGACGAGGTGCTGCGCGCGGTGGGTGGCGTCATCCGCGGCTCCATCCGCAACGTCGACACCGCCTACCGCTTCGGCGGCGACGAGTTCCTCGTCCTGCTTCCCGAGACTGACATCGCCGGGGCATTCGTCGTGGCGGAGAAGATCCGCTCCGGCGCCGAGGAGGTCGGGCTCTCGGTCGCCGGCTCGGGTGCTGACACGAGCGTCAGCATCGGGCTGGTCTCGCACCCGGAGGACGGACTCTCGGCCGAGGAGCTGATGATCGCCGCTGACCGCGCGATGTACCAGGCCAAGAGCCTCGGTAAGAACCAGATCAGCGGCAACCCGCGCCCGCGACGGCTCATCGCCCGCGGACTGCCCGCCGCGGAGCCAATTGCGGTTGGTCCGGTCGTGGCGTCCGAGCCTCCGTCAGAACCAGCGCCGCAGCCCCCCGCGCCCGACGTGCCGCCCTCGCCGGCGCCGCCCTCGGTGACAGATGCGCCGGGTGAGGCTGCCCACGGCAACGGTCACTCAGCATCGGCCTCCACGGCCATGCCGTCGACCGCGATCCCGATCCTCGCTGACGATCCGCCTGCGCCGCGAGTCGCCGTCGCCGCCACCCTGCCAACCGGCGGCGACGAAGAGCCGGACCCGACCGTCGTGCGACGCCAGATTGCCGCCGCTCGCCTGACCTTTGACCCGGACGATCAGATCCGCCGTGCGATGGACGCCTTCCTGTCGACGCCGCGCGACCCCGGCCGCGGCCCCGACGCGTAGGGCCCTCCGCCGCGGGCGTCGAACGGCTTGACCGGGAGCTGAGGGGGAGTGCACCCGCAACGAAATCCGGACCCCGAACGTCGGATATCCGTGGGGTCGGTCGGCTATACTCGCCGCCGCCCAGCCGGGCGGCCGGTTTTGCCGCAGCCTGCCGAGGCTTCCTGAGCACATGACCCATTCCGCCCGCACCGAGCCGACCGACGGCCGGTCGAGCCTCGCAGCCTTCTTCTCGTTCCTGCTCCCCGGCCTCGGACAGGCCTACAACGGGCAGGGGCTGCTGGCAGCCGCGCTCTTCGGGCCGATGCTCGTCCTGATCGCGGTGGTGGCGCTGGGGTTCGCCATGCGCGGGACTCAGCTCGTCGCATCGCTGCTCGATATCCGCGTCCTGGTAGCGATCATCGTGCTCGATGTGGCGCTGCTCGCCTGGCGCCTGGTTGCGATCCTGCAGGCGCACGGATGGCGTGAGCCCCTCGGCCGCCGCCGATGGACGACCTACGCCACCGGTGTCCTTGTGCTGCTGACGCTGCTGATGCATGTCGTGCCGGCGTGGTATGCCACCAAGGCCATCGACACGCTCAATGCCGTGGCGCTCGGCGGAGCGCCGCCACGTGGCGGAGGCGGCCTGCCGGGGTTCTCCAGCCTGCCGGAGCCGAGCGATCAGCCCGACCTCGGCCTCGGCGAGCGCATCAACGTCCTGCTCGTCGGCGTCGACGCGGCCCCCGGCCGGACGACCGCCCTGACGGACACGATGCTGGTGGTGAGCCTGGATCCGAGCAGCGGGCGCACGGCCATGGTTTCGGTTCCCCGCGACCTGTACGGCGTGCCGCTTCCCGGCGGCCAGGTGTTCAACGGCAAGCTGAATTCGCTCATGACGGTCGCCGCTGGCGACCCCGCCACCTTCCCGCTCGGCGGCGTCGGGACGCTCAAGGGCGCGGTCGGCGAGCTCATGGGCATTCGGATCCACTATTTCGCTGCGGTCAACCTGCTGGGCTTCAAGGACGCCATCGACGCGGTCGGCGGAGTCGACATCACCGTTCTGCGCGCCGTCGACGACCCGACGTATGTCGATGAGTCCGGGGTGCGCACCGGATTTGTGATCGGTCCCGGGTCGTATCACATGGACGGCCACATGGCGCTCGCCTACGCACGCTCGCGGAAGGGTGCCGGCGACAGCGACTTCACGCGCGCGGACCGGCAGCAGCAGCTCCTGGAGGCGTTGCGCTCGGAGCTCACCGCAGGGAATCTCGTCGTCGCCTTGCCCGGGCTGCTCGACGCGGTGCGCAACACCATCACCACCGATATCCCGGCCGCACAGCTGCCCCGCATCGCGCAGGCGATCCAGGACACGGACACCCGGCGCGTCGAACGCGTGGTTCTCCAGCCGCCCGAGTACATGTCCGTGGACACCAGCTCGGCGGCCGGCTACATCCTCATCCCGGACCTTGACGCGATCCGGCGGCTCGCCGACGACCTGCTCGGCGAGGGCGCCCGCGCCAGCGCATCGCCGAGCCCGTCAGGCACCCGCTGACCGGGTCTCGACGGCTGGTAGACTCGCCACCCATGCCGGGCTTCTCCACGCGGGCCATCCGCGCCGCCAGCCACACCCCAGACGCGCCGCAGCCGCCCCTGAGCGTGCCAATCTACGCCACCAGCACGTTCCAGGTGGCGGATGCCACGGAGCTGGCCGAGCTGCTGGAATTCGCGCGGCCGGGCCACAGCTACTCCCGCTATTCAAATCCTACGCACGCCGCTCTAGAAGCTGCCCTGGCCGACCTCGAAGGAGCGGAGGCGGCACTCGTCACCGGCTCGGGCATGGCGGCGGCGCACGCGGTGGCCCTCAGCGTCCTGCGCAGCGGAGATGAGCTGCTCATGCCACGCGCCGTGTACGGCGGCGTGGTGGGCCTCGCGTCCGCCATCCTCGATCGGTCCGGGATCACGCACCGGGCGGTCGACTCGACCGACCTGTCGGCCGTGGCGGATGCCATGCGTCCGACGACCCGACTGGTGTGGATCGAGACCATCGCCAACCCCACCACCGCGGTCGCCGACATCGCCGCCATCGCCGGGCTGGCGCACCAGGGCGGTGCGCTGCTGGCGGTCGACAACACGTTCGCCTCACCGTACCTGGCCAACCCGCTCGCGCTCGGCGCGGACCTCGTCATCCACTCGACCACGAAGTACATCGGGGGCCACAGCGACATCATCGGCGGGGCACTGCTTGGCGACGCCGCGCTCGTGGACGCTGCGAGGCACGTGCTCGTCAACGCCGGCGGTAACGCGCACCCGTTCGAGGCGTTCCTTGCCCTGCGCGGGCTGAAGACCCTCTCCCTGCGCATGGAGCGCCACTCGGCCAATGCGATGGCGGTGGCGAGCGCCCTGGAGGGAGCTCCCGGCGTGCGAAGGGTCCGCTATCCCGGCCTTGCTTCGCATCCCGATCACCTGCTCGCGGCACGCACGCTGCGCGGCGGGATGGCCGGCGGGATGATGGCGGTCGAGGTCGAGGGCGGGCGCGCTGGCGGCGAGCGCTTCCTGGATGCCCTTCAGGTCGCCGTGCACGCGACGAGCCTGGGTGGCATCGAAACCCTGTGCAGCCACCCGGCGTCCTCCTCCCACCGGCAACTGAGCGACGACGACCTCGCCGCGGCGGGGATGTCACCGGCAACCGTGCGGGTGTCGATCGGCCTCGAGGATGCGGCTGACCTCGCGGAGGACCTGTTGGGAGCTGCGCGCGCCGCCGCCGGCTGATCATCCGGAGGCGACCATGGACGGATCAACCGCTCGCGGCACGGGCCAGCGCTCAGGATCTCCGGTCGCGATGCGCGCTGACCGCGCGCTCCGGCTCTTGGGTGACGTCCGCCTGGCGGCCGTGCTCCTCATGGTCGGTGCCGCGTGGAACGCCGCGGCCGCGATCGCGCCCGCGGGCATGGCTTCGCTGGACTCGCCCGGGTACGCGGTATTGCTGGGCGCGCTGCTCCTGTCCGGCCTCGCCGGCATGGCGGTTCGCTGGCCCGCCGCGTGGCGTGAGTGGCGCCATCCAGGCCCCGTTGCCGAGGGACGCGGCACCAGCAGCGTCACGATCGCGGCGGATGGCATGAGCTCGCGGGTCGTCGCGCATCGGCTGTCCGGCCTCGGCTATCGCGTCGCCACAGTTCCGGCGCGCGGCGGCTGGGCGGTGCACGGCGTGCGCCGTGGCTGGACACGCTTCGCCGGGCTGCTCTCCCATGTCGCGCTCGTGCTCACCGTGGTCGGGGCCGGCATCGGCACCGCCTTCGCCACCGAGACCACCTTCTCACTGCTCCCCGGCGAGCAGGCACTCCTGGATGCCCCGCGCCCCGGCTTCACCGACGCCATCCGATTCGATGGGCTTGACGCCGCATTCGGGCCCGATGGCCGCCCAACGCGGCTGGATACCGCGGTCACCTTCCTCCGCGACGGAGCGTCGGCCGGGGCGACCGTCCTCCGGGTCAATGCGCCAGGCAGCTTCGGTGGCTACCTCGTCCACGGCTGGACGTATGGCCCCGCCGCTCGGCTGCGCATCACCTCTCTTGCCGATCGGGTCCTGCACGATGCGCCGATCCCGCTCGACACGACCCGCAACGGGAGTCCCGCCGCACTGCTCGACCTGCCGGCGGGCGGGATGACCCTGGCCATGGCGCTTGTCGATCCTGCCGCCAACACGCTCGCAGTCTCTGCCTCGGGCAGCGGAGTGGCCGCCGACACGGTCCTCCTGGCGCCCGGCGAGTCGGCCCGCGTCGGCGGGCTCCGTGTGCGGCTCGACGGCTTCACATCATGGGTCACCTTCCTCTCCCGCCGCGACCCCGGCATGGGCGTCCTCTTCATCGGTGCGACGCTGCTGACCGGTTGCCTGGCCGTGGTGTTCTGGCTGCCCCGCCGTCGCGTGTCGGCAAGCACGGTCGAAGGGGGCGTGCGCGTCGCCGTGCGTGGCGAGCGATTCGACACCCCGGCGGCGGAGCTCGAGCGGGTGCGCAGCGCAGTGTCCGAACCATGACCAGCCTCGTGGACCTGTGGCGCGCCGTGGATCCGGAGGCTCGCCTCCTGACCTCGGCGGATGGTGTCGACCAGGTCGTGGTGCGCGGCGTGGCACGCACCCGCACGGCGGCACCGCACCTCCCGTCCCAGGTCGACGGCCAGCTCCTGGTGGTCGACGCGGCATCGGTCGCTGCTGATCCCACCGACGTGCTGGTGGCCGCCCTTCGCGACGCGGGGCTGGCTCCGGCCGCCCTGCTCCTCGCCGCGGTTCCGGACGACGCCCAGCTGCCGGTCTCCACGTCTGCAGTGCCCATCCTGGTTTCGGGCCGCGCTGCACAGCCGCTGGTTGCCGCGGCGACCGTGTACCTCGGCGACGAGGCGTCGGCCATCGACCGGTTCGCTGCCGAGCTCCGCCTCGCCGGCGCGGAGGCGGCCCTCGCGGACCCAACCCCGGCGGCACCAGCGGGACTGGTCGCCGCGCGCCTGCGACGTGGCGTGGCGGTGATCGCGGACGGTGAGCTCGTCGCGCTGCACGCCCGCCCCGCCGGACAGGCGCTCGCCGCCCGTTTCAGCGCGACCCTGCGCGCGCGCTTGCTTGATGCCGGGACGCGGCGCGGTGGCACGCGGCGCACGCGCGACGGCCTGTGGCTGCACGAGGCGAACGTGCGCCCCGGTGCATCGGTCTGGATCTTCGACGATCTTCCGTTCGCGGCCGTCGACACAGCTGGCGCGGCAGCGCTGACCGTGACCCTCCGCGCGTTGCTGCGACGGCCCGCGGCGGCGGCCCGACGGCGTGACCTGGATGACCGGACGCCACCCGCAACCGGTGACGCAGTGACCGACACGCTGCTCGCGGTGGCGCGCTCCAATGGACGAGTGGCACCGGCTGCCCGAGCGCTGGGTGTGCACCGCAACACGGTGCTGTACCGGCTGCAGCGCGCGCGGCTGGAGCTGGGTATCGATCCGCGCCGCCCCGACGACGCCCTGCGCCTGCTGCGGTCTGACGAGGAGCGCCGGCGCGGCTGATCGGCGGATACCGCCGGGTACCGCTGGCTGTGCAAAATGCACAACAAGTCGTGCCAACCATCGGCAAACCCATGGCTCGGCGGACCCGCCCCGGACCGATGATGCATCGGTCCACCGAATCATCCGCCCGGAGTCACCATGGCCACAAAGCAACTGACCGCTGCCCTGAAGCTCGCCGAGGAGCGCAACCTGCGCTTCGTGAGCCTGCAGTTCACCGACATCGTGGGGCACGTGAAGAGCGTGCAGGTACCGATGCACCAGCTGGAGGAGGCGGTCGAGCACGGGAAGTGGTTCGACGGCTCGAGCATCGAGGGCTTCGCGCGCATCGCCGAGTCCGACATGTTCCTGGTCCCTGACCTGTCGACCTTCGCCGCCATTCCCTGGGAGCCGGGGATCGATGCCGAAGGCAAGCAGACGCCGACCGGCAGCGCCCGGGTGATCTGCGACGTCTTCACCCCCAACGGCGACCCGTTCCCCGGTGACCCGCGCTGGGTGCTGCGCCGCCAGCTCGAGCGGCTCAACAAGCTCGGGCTACGTCCTCAACACGGGTCCCGAACTCGAGTTCTTCCTGCTCCGGCGATCCGCCGAGGGCGTCGAGACCCTGCCGCACGACGGCGCGGGCTACTTCGACCTCTCCGAGGACCTCGGCACCGAGGTCCGCAAGGAGATGATGAACGGCCTCGAGGATCTGGGGATCAAGGTGGAGACGGCGCATCACGAAGTTGCCACCGGGCAGCACGAGATCGACTTCGAGTACGCGGACGCGCTGCGCACCGCCGACAACGCGGTGACCTTCAAGACGACCCTCAAGGCCGTTGCCGCCAGCCACGGCCTGTACGCCACCTTCATGCCCAAGCCGTTCTTCGGCATCAACGGCTCGGGAATGCACGTCCACCAGTCGCTGTGGGACACCAAGAAGGGGAGCAACGCCTTCCGCGATCCCAAGGACCCGTACGGCCTGTCCGAGACGGCGCGCCAGTACATCGCCGGCACCCTGACTCACGCGCGCGGCATGATCGCCATCCTCGCGCCGCTGGTGAACAGCTACAAGCGGCTGGTCCCCGGCTACGAGGCACCGGTCTACATCGGCTGGGCGCGCATCAACCGCTCGGCGCTCATCCGCATCCCGCAGATCAGCAAGGGCAGCACCAACAGCACCCGCATCGAGCTGCGCTGCCCGGATCCATCGTCGAACCCGTATCTCGCCTTCGCGGTGATGCTCGCCTCGGGCCTCGACGGGATCGAGAAGAAGATGAGCCCGCCGGATCCGGTGGAGGAGAACCTCTACCACTTCGACGCCGCCAAGCTCGAGAGCCGCAACATCAAGCAGCTGCCGGGCACGCTGCGCGAGGCGCTCGACGAGCTGCGCAACGACGAGGTCGTCGCCGAGGCGCTCGGGGAGCACGTCTTCGAACGCTTCGTCGAGGCCAAGACCGAGGAGTGGGACGAGTACCGGATGCAGGTCAGCGCCTGGGAGCTCGACCGCTACCTGGAGGCCTTCTGACTCTCACCTGAACCGATGTGTGCGCCGCGGGCATCGAGCCCGCGACGCACGGGTCAGTCCGCGGCGCGTGGCATACTACCGGCCGTTCACCGAACTCCCGCGGAGGTCGCTCGCTGTCCGGATTCGTGGCCGTCACTGGAGCCGAGGGCTTCATCGGCTCGCACCTCGTCGAGACGCTCGTGGCGTCCGGCCAGCGCGTGCGCGCCATGGTCCAGTACAACTCGTTCGGCTTCCACGGCTGGCTCTCGTCGCTGCCTGATGAGACCCTCGCATCCGTCGAGATCGTCATGGGCGACGTGCGCGATGCCGGATCGGTACTCGCCTTCATGCAGGATGCCGAGATCGTCTACCACCTCGCCGCGCTGATCGCGATCCCGTACTCGTACCTCGCTCCCCGGAGCTACCTCGACACGAACGCCGGCGGCACGCTGAACGTCCTCGAGGCGGCGCGTATGCTCGGCACTCCGCGAGTCGTCCACACGTCGACCAGCGAGGTCTACGGCACGGCTCGTAGCGTGCCCATCACCGAGGAGCATCCGCTGCAGGGCCAGTCACCCTACTCCGCCTCCAAGATCGCGGCTGACAAGCTCGCCGAGAGTTACCACCTCAGCTTCGGCCTGCCGGTGGTCACCCTGCGGCCGTTCAACACCTTCGGCCCGCGGCAGTCGGCGCGGGCCGTCATCCCGACCATCATCAGCCAGGCCGCCGCGGGCGAGGAGGAGATCCATCTCGGGCTGCTCACGCCGACCCGCGACTTCACGTTCGTGCGTGACACGGCGGCGGCCTTCGTCGCCGCCGGCACGGCGCCCGCCGATCGCGTCACCGGGCGGGTGCTCAATGCCGGCACCGGGCGCGAGATCAGCATCGGCGACCTGGTGACGACCATCGGCGCGATCATGGACCGCCCGATCCGCGCGGTCGAGGACGAGCGCCGCCTGCGCCCGGAGGGGTCGGAGGTGATGCGCCTGCTGTCCGACGCATCGGCTCTGCAGGAGGCGACCGGCTGGGCGCCGGCCCATACCCTGGAGGACGGGCTGCGCGAGACGGTGACCTGGTTCGGCGAGCCGGAGAACCTGGCGCGTTACCGCTGGCAGGACTACAACGTCTGAGCTGCTGATTCGCTGATCGGTGGGAGCGCGGCCGTCGGCCCGCGCGCTTCCGCCTGTTGGTGGCGCTCGCCCATGACGAGCGCCGCTCCGATGCCCAGGAACAGCCACATGCTGAACGAGGTGGTGTTCCCCTCCAGCAGCATCTCGGTCGCCGAGTCAAGGACAAGGATCATCCCGGCAGTGGCAAACGCGGACAGCAGCACGCGCGTCAGGCGCTCCGCCCTGCGCGCCACCCAGATCAGCTGCGCGATGACGAACGCGAGGATCCCGCCGAACAGCAGCGTGCCCAGCACGCCGAACTCCACGACGAGGTGGAGCCAGAAATTGTCGACCGTTCGCCCGCGGGGGACGGCGCAATCGGTGTACTGGTCATACAGGGGCGAGGTCGGGAACCTGGCAGACACCGCTCCGCCGTAGCGGCCCGGTCCCGCGCCCACCACCGGGTGGTCGCGAATGATGGGCATTGCGTTACAGATGAACAGCACGCGAAGGTCGCGACCCTGGCCAATGGTGCCGAGGCGATCGCCCAGCGCGCCGCCCAGGTCGAAGCTGACCTCCGGGACCTCCTCGCCGGGACCGCCCGAGAGGATGCCGGTGAGCAGGTTGCGCGGCATCACGTGCGCCGCGCCGTAGGCGAGGAGGCCGGCCATCATCACCAGTGCGAGGGCCCGCCAGTCGAGGATCAGGCCGACCAGCACCATGCTCACCGCCAGGCCCAGCCAGGCGCCCCGTGAGAACGTGTAGAAGAGCGCGAGGGCCATCACCACCACGAGCGCCCATGCAGCGACGCGCCACTTCCCCCGCAGGTGCCGCGCGGCGAAGGCGGGGAATGGGACGCCCATCGCAAGGACGGCACCGAGCATGTTCGGGTTGCCGTCGAAGAAGGCGGTGACGCGGTGCCCCTCCGAGAATTTGCCCTGGGATACTTGCATCCCCAGGATCGTCGGGGCGAGGGTGATCTGGGCGATCGCCAGCAGCGCGGCGGCGCCGGCGACGGTCACGAAGGCCGCTGCCGCGATCGCGGCATGGCGCGGCGGGAACCCCACCATGCGCGGCAGGAAGAAGAGCGCCACGGCGTCCACCGTGAAGAGGATCCCCGCGAGTCCGATGACCGGGGGGACGCCGTTGATCACGAGGCTCACCAGCCCCACCGCGACAAAGCCGATCAGCATTGGGAAGGCCGGGTGGCGCAGTGCGCTCAGCAGCGTTCCGTCGCGCCAGGCGCGGGCCGAGACGACCAGGGCGACCAGTAGCAGCAGCCCCTCGCTGAAGAAGTTGGTGATGCTGGCCAGGGAATGGGGGACCAGCAGGCTGATGAAGTAGCGATCGAAGATCGGCATGAGCGCCATGCCGATGAGCACCAGCCGCGGCGACCGCCACGAGATGGTCGCAAGCACGCCCAGCAGGGCGATCCCGATGCCGATGAAGACCGCCGTCGAGAACCGCGAGACCACGACGCAGGCGACCAGCAGGACGGCCAGGATCCCGAGGAGCCGCAGGGTGGCAGGCGCGATCGAGATGCCACCCGGAAGGAACCGCGAGAGGGCTCGACCTGTGACGCCGGGGGTGGTCATGGAGGGCCTCGGTGCCGCCAAGCGCATGGGACGAGCGTCGAATGCGTCATCACCGTCGGCATTATAGGCAGGCGGTTGGGCGCCCGAGCGATTGAGTCCGTCGGCTGGCGTGGCCCGCGACGCTCACCGCCAGGTACCGGCCTCCGACCGAGGGCCGTCGCCGGCGGCATGCCGAGCACCTCGCTCGACGGACGCCTCGATGATGCGCCACGCATCCTCGACCCCCAGCCAGCCGCGGACATCGGTCTCGCGCTTCTCGAGGGCCTTGTACGTCTGGAAGAAGTTCTCGATCTCGCGCATCCGGTGCGGGGACAGGTCCACGAGGCTGCGCGTCTCCTCCCACCGGGGGTCGTCGTTGGCAACCGCCAGGATCTTGTGGTCGTGACCCTTCTCGTCGGCCATGTCGAGCACACCGACTGGGCGGGCGCGTACCACGCAGCCGGGGAAGGTCGGTTCGCTGATGACCACCAGCACGTCGAGCGGGTCGCCGTCCTCGGCGAGGCTGTTCTCGATGAACCCGTAGTCGCAAGGGTAGTGAACGCTCGAGTAGAGCACCCGATCGAGCACGAACCGATGCCTGCCGTGGTCGTACTCGTACTTGTTGCGGCTCCCCGAAGGGATCTCGACGACGACCTCGATCAGGTCCCCCTTCGCGGCGCGTTCGGTGGCGTCGACCATGCCCGCAGTATGCGCCGTGCGGATACACTGCAGCCGCTGTGAGCGGCTCGACGATCGTGATCATCGGTGCCGGCGACCACGGTCGGGTGCTTGCCGAGTTGGCGCGCGCCGCCGGCTGGAGCGTCGCCGGGTTCGTCGAGCCGGTCGCGTCGAACGATGACGCCACACGGACCGTGGCCGGCCTCCCGATCCTCGGCAGCCTCGACGCTCCCGATCCATGGCTTTCGACCGGCGCTGGCTTTGCGGCGGCCCTCGGCGACAATGGGCGCCGCGCCACCGCCTTCGCACGCTGCGTCGAGCTCGGCATGCGGGCGGTCCCTCTCGTCCACCCCACGGCGGTTCTCCTCACCGGGGCGGTGGTCGAGGACGGGGCGCAGGTCTGCGCGACGGCGGTGGTCGGCGTAGATGCCCGCATCGAGGCGGACGCGATCGTGAATACCGGGGCGACCATCGATCACGATGGCCGGATCGGCAGGCATGTCCACGTCGGGCCCGGCGCTCACCTCGCGGGCGCCGTCAGCGTGGACGAAGGAGCCTTCATCGGTACCGGCGCAAGCGTGATTCCCTACCGCCGCATCGGCGCGTGGGCGGTGGTGGCGGCGGGGGCGGCGGTCATCGACGATGTCGAACCGCGGGCGCGGGTCGGAGGTGTGCCGGCCCGCCCGCTCGGGAGTGGCTGAGGCAGCTGGAACGGGAAGTGGGGGCCGATCGCCTATCATGCGAATGGCCCACGGCGCCCGGTCCCCGCAGGGCGCCCCAAGCGCGGAGGAGCCGTGAACCCAACGTCCGATCGCAGCGCCGCCGCGGCCGCGCTTACGCCGGTCCGCGCGGATCCGCAGCGCGTTGTCGAGGCGATCCGCAGCGTCACCGGTGGCCGTGCCGGGCTCCATGAGCCGGAGTTCGCGGGCCGGGAGCGCGAGTACGTCCTCGAGACGATCGATTCGGGCTGGGTGTCCTCGGTTGGCAGCTACGTCGACCGGTTCGAGCAGCTGCTGGCCGAGATCGTCGGGGCGGAGCGGGCCGTCGCCACCGGCAATGGCACGGCAGCCCTGCACATCGCCCTGCTGCTCGGCGGGGTGCAGCCCGGTGACGAGGTGCTGACTCCGGCCCTGACCTTCATCGCCACCGCCAACGCGGTCACCTACTGCGGCGCCATCCCGCATTTCATCGACGTCACGGACGAGACCCTGGGCGTCGATCCGGCAGCGCTCGACGCCTACCTCGCCGAGATCGGCGAACGCCGCGGGGACGTGCTCGTCAACCGCCGCACCGGCCGCCCCATTCGCGCCGTGCTGCCGATGCACACCTTCGGCCACCCGGTCGACCTCGACGCGCTGCTGGAGGTGTGCGAGCGGCATGGCATCGTGCTCGTCGAGGACGCAGCGGAGAGCATCGGCTCGTCGTACAAGGGCCGCCACACCGGCACCTTCGGGCGCGTGGGGGCGATCAGCTTCAACGGCAACAAGACCGTCACCACCGGCGGCGGCGGAGCGGTCATCTGCACGGACCCCGAGATGGGTCGCCGCGCCAAGCACCTCACCACGCAGGCCAAGGTGCCGAACCGCTGGGAGTACATCCACGACGAGATCGGCTACAACTATCGGCTGCCGAACATCAACGCGGCGCTCGGTTGCGCCCAGCTCGAGCAGCTGGATGGGTTCATCGCCGACAAGCGTCGCCTGGCGGATCGGTATGCCGCGGCCTTCGCCGAGGTGCCCGGGCTGCGCCTCTTCCGCGAGCCGTCATTCGCACGCAGCAACTACTGGCTCAACGTCCTGCTCCTCGATGAGCCGGACATGGCGCTGCGCGACGAGGTGCTGGCCGCGACCAACGACGCCGGGCTCATGACCCGGCCGGTGTGGCGGCTCATGCACCGGCTGCCGATGTATGCCGACAACCCGCGCATGCCGCTCCCGGTCGCGGAAGCGCTCGAGGCGCGGATCGTGAACATCCCCAGCAGCGCGCGCCTGGGGCGCTGAGCGCCTGCCACGCCAGATGCGCGTCGCGATCGTCACCGGCACCCGGGCCGACTACGGGCTCATCCGTCCGGTCGCGCGCGCAATCCGCGACGAGCCCGCCTGGGAACTCGGGCTGCTGGTCACCGCCGCCCACCTGGCGCCGGAATTCGGGATGACGGTGGAGCAGATAGAGGCGGACGGGCTGCCCATTGCGGCGCGGATCCCTACCCTGGAGGCTGACGACACGGGCCTCGGCACGGCGCGCGCCACCGGGCGCGGCACGATCGGGATGGCCGAGGCGCTCGACGCGTGGCGGCCGGACCTGCTGCTGGTCGTCGGGGATCGCTTCGAGCAGCTCGCCGCAGCGCAGGCCGGGCTCTTGATGGGTATTCCGATCGTGCACCTCTATGGCGGCGACGTGACCGAAGGCGCCTTCGACGACGCGATCCGCCACGCCATCACCAAGCTCGCCCACCTCCACTTCGTCTCGAACGAGGATGCTCGGCGGCGGGTCATCCAGCTGGGGGAGGCGCCCGACCGGGTGCACAGCGTGGGCAGCCCCGCCCTCGACGAAATGCTCGCCGCGGAAGCGCCGCAGCGCTCGACACTGGCCCACGATCTCGGCATGCCGCTCGACGGCCGGACCGCGGTCGTGACCTTCCACCCCGCGACGCTGGACGCGCAACCCGCTCCCGAGCAGCTCGACGCCGTGCTGGGCGCGGTGGCCGACGTGGCCCCGGCGCTGACCGTCGTCATCACCCGGGCCAACGCCGACCCGCAGGGACGGGCGGTCAACGCGCGCATCGACACCTGGCTCGGCGGATCAGCCGGCCTGGCGCGCCTTCGACGCGCTCGGTGCGACGCGCTATCACGGCCTGCTGCATCACGCAGCGGTGGTGATCGGCAACTCGTCGAGCGGCCTGTACGAGGCTCCGTCGTTCGGGGTGCCGACGGTCAACGTCGGCGACCGTCAGCACGGTCGGCTGCGCGCCAGCTCGGTCATCGACGTGCCGGTCGACCGCGCAGCCATCCGCGCCGGGATCGAGCGAGCCCTTGCCGGTGACTGGCGCGATGCCGTCAACCCATATGGCGATGGGCGGGCGACTCCGCGGATCATGGCGGCGCTGCGCGCCATCGTCGACCCGCGCGCGCTGCTGCGCAAGCAGTTTCCATGACCTGCCGGTGGCGGACCGATGAGCGTGTTCGTCATCGCCGAGGCCGGCGTGAACCACAATGGGTCGGCAGAGCTGGCCCTGGAGCTGGTCGACGTGGCTGCTGCAGCGGGCGCGGACGCCGTGAAGTTCCAGACCTTCCGTGCCGCAGCGCTGGTCACGGGCGGCGCAGGCAAGGCTGCCTACCAGGAACGCACCACCGGCGACGGAACGCAACGGGCGATGCTCGAGCGGCTCGAGCTCGACGAGGCCGCCCACCGGAGGCTGGCGGACCGCGCCGCCGACCGCGGGATCGAATTCATGTCCGCGCCGTTCGACCACGAGAGTCTCGACCTGCTGGTGCGGCTCGGGGTCCATCGGCTCAAGCTCGGCTCGGGTGAGCTCACCAACGGCCCGCTCCTGGAGGCTGCGGCGCGCACCGGCCTGCCACTCATCCTCTCGACCGGCATGGCGACCCTCGACGAGGTGACCGATGCCGTGCGCCTGGTCCGCGCGGCAGGTGCGGCCGATGTCACCGTGCTCCACTGCACCACCGAATACCCGGCGCCGCCCGCCGAGGTGAACCTGCGCGCCATGGCGACGATGGCCGACGCGCTCGGGGTGCCGGTCGGCTACAGCGACCACACCATCGGTCTGACCGTCACCCTGGCCGCCGTCGCGCTGGGGGCCACGATGATCGAGAAGCATTTCACCACCGATCGCACACTTCCCGGCCCGGATCATCCTGCGTCGCTCGAGCCCGGGGAGCTGGCCGAGCTGGTGGCCACGGTGCGGACCGTGGAGGCGGCGCTCGGGGACGGGATCAAGCGCCCGACGCGGTCGGAGCTGCCGAACCTGGCGGTGGCGCGGAAGAGCCTGGTCGCGGCCCGCCCAATCGCCAGCGGCGAGGCGTTCACGGCCGCCAACGTGGCAGTCAAGCGCCCCGGAACGGGGATCTCGCCGATGCGCATGGGGCAGCTCTTGGCCCGCGTCTCATCGCGGGCATACGAGGCAGACGAGCTCCTCGACCTCAGCGAGCTGCCGGCGGCTGGCCAATGACCGACCGTTGGCGGGACGCCGTGGTGCCGGCGGACACGCCCCTGCTGGAGGCGATTGCCGCGCTGGATGCGACCGGCCTCCAGATCCTGCTCGTGGTGGATGACGACGGCCTGCTGATCGGGACGGTCACCGACGGCGATGTGCGCCGCGGGATCCTCGCCCAGCGGCCGCTCGATGGGCCGGTGGCGGCGGTGATGCACCGCGCTCCGACCACGCGCCCCGCCCGGGTGGGACACAACGAGGCGCGCCGTGCCATGCGGGACGCGCGGGTGCGCCAGCTGCCGCTCCTCGATGACGACGGGCGCCCGGCGGGGCTGGAGCTGCTCGACGATGGCACGACGCCGGAGCGCCCGAACGCGGTGGTCATCATGGCCGGAGGGCTCGGCAAGCGGCTCCGCCCGCTCACCGAGGAGCTTCCCAAGCCCCTGCTGCGGGTCGGCGGCCGCGCACTCCTGGAGACGATCATCGAGGCGTTCGCGGATCATGGCTTCCGCCGTTTCTTCCTGTCCGTCAACTACCGTGCCGCGCAGGTGGAGGAGCATTTCGGCGACGGGTCGAGGCTGGGAGTGGCGATCGACTACCTGCGCGAGGACGAGTTCCTGGGCACGGCCGGTGCGCTGAGCCTCCTCCCCGAGGCACCCGCCGATCCGGTGGTGGTCATGAACGGTGACATCCTCACCAGGGTCGACTTCGGGCAGCTGGTCGAGTTCCATGCCCGAACCGGCGCCGACATGACGATGTGCGTGCGGGAGTACGACGTCGAGGTTCCGTACGGGGTCGTGGAAGTGGACGGCGAGCAGGTCACCTCGCTGGTCGAGAAGCCGATCACCCGCCACTTCATCAACGCCGGCATCTACGTGCTCGCGCCAGGCCTGCTCGCCACGATCGCTCCCGGCCAGCGGCTCGACATGACGGATCTGGCGGATCGCATCCTGGAGCGTGGCGGCACGCTCAGCGCCTTCCCGATCCGCGAGTACTGGCTCGACATCGGCCACCTCGAGGACTTCGAGCGCGCGCAGGCGGATTTCGCCGAGCACTTTCGCTAGATGGCCCGCATCCTCGTCCTCGAGCCGGTCACCCAACCCGGGATCGATCTCCTCGCCGGAGCACACGATACGAGCGTGCAACTCGGCCTGCCGCGGCCCGCGGTGCTCGACCTGCTGGGCCACGATGGAGGCTGGGACGCCCTCGTCGTCCGGTCGCAGACGCGAGTCGATGCCGAGCTGCTCGGCGCCGCCGCGCCACGCCTCTCGGTGGTGGGTGTCGCCAGCGTGGGGATCGACCGCATCGACATCGAGGCCTCCACCCGTGCCGGGGTGATGGTCATCAACGCCCCCACCGGCAACACCATCGCCGCGGCCGAGCACACCATGGCCCTGATGCTGGCACTGGTGCGGCACGTCCCGGAGGCGGATGCGTCGATTCGCGCCGGTGAGTGGGAGCGTGGCCGATATACCGGCCACGAGCTCCGCGGCAAGACGCTGGGCATCGTCGGCCTCGGCAAGATTGGGCGCGCCGTGGCGCGTCGCGCCGCCGGCTTCGAGATGCGGGTGCTCACCACCGACCCGTACGTGACCGAGGAACAGGCGACGGAGTTCGGGGCCAAGCTGGTCGGCTTCGCCGAGCTGCTCCACCGCTCGGACATCATCACCGTCCACACGCCGCTGACGGCGCAGACGCGCGGCCTCATCGGCCAGGCGCAGCTGGAGGCGACCAAGCGGGGCACGGTGGTGCTCAACGTGGCCCGCGGCGGGATCGTGGACGAGGGGGCGCTTGCCGACGCGCTCCACTCCGGTCACGTGGGTGGCGCGGCGGTGGATGTCTTCACGGCTGAACCGATGGCGCCCGACAACCCGCTGCGCGGCGCCCCGAACCTGGTGCTCACCCCACATCTCGGCGCCTCGACAAGCGAGGCACAGGACCGGGTGGGGGTCGAGATGGCGGAGCAGATGCTGCTCGCCCTCGGAGGCGTGACTCCGCCGTACGCGGTGAACGCACCGTCCATCGCGCCGGATACCGCTCCACGCCTGCGGCCCTACGTCGAGCTCGGCCGGCGGCTCGCCACCCTGGCGCGCCAGCTGGCGCCCGATGCCTTCGACGAGCTGTCCCTCACCTACGCCGGGGAGATCGCCGGTGGCGAGACGGCGCCCATCCGGACCGCGGCCCTCTCCGGCCTCCTGGAGGCGATCACCGACCAGCGGGTGAACGCGGTCAACGCCGACCTCGTGGCGCGAGAGCGTGGCCTGACCGTCACCGAGACACGCACCCCGACGACCGAGCCGTGGGCATCCCTGGTCGAGCTCGGGGTCGGATCGACGGGCAGCGCCCCGACGGTGATCCTCGCCGGCTCGACGGCCCACGGGCGGCCCCACCTGGCGCGCGTCAACGGCTTCGCCATCGACGCCGAGCTGAGCGGCCTGATCCTCGTCACGCGTCACGACGACCGGCCTGGGGTCGTCGGCGCGGTCGGCACGCTCCTGGCTGGCGCAGGCGTGAACATCTCGTCCCTCGAGCTGTCGCGGCTCTCGGAGCGCGGCGAGGCGATGATGTTCGTGTCGGTCGACGATCCGGTCGACGATGCCGTGCTGGACGCCATCCGCGCCTCGGGCGGGATCGCGGATGCGCGGGTCGTCCAGCTCCCCGGCCGCTGACGTGGCGGTGACCGACGGCCCACGGGGCCCGCATGACCGCGACGGCGCGGCGCGCCAGGAGGCTGCAGCGATCGTTGCGCGGCTGCGGAGCCACCATCCCGGCATCCTGGAGCTCCGGGGTGCCGATCTCGGCGCCGCCCTGGAGCAGCAGTTCTTCTTCCAGCTCCGGGCCGGCGACCTTGCCGCGGCCGCCACGGGTCGTTTCGACGGCCTGCGTGCCTGGGTACGCGTCGCCGGGATCGCCGGTGCCGGGATGACCGCGTTGCTTCGCCGGCCGCCACCGCCCGGCGTGGTGGTCGCGATGGTACGCCAGCCGGTGCATGTCGACGCGCTGGCCGGCATCGACGAGGAGCTGCGTCGGCAGGGTGGCCCACGAGTGCACACGGTGCGGATCGGTCCCGCGGCCAGGCAGACCCCGCCCCAACCCGGGCCGCTGCAGGGCCCGGCGATCTTCGAGGTGATGGATCCACGGCTCGCGCCCTCGCTCGCCGCGCACCAGCGTCGAGTGCTGAGGCTGCGTCCGTCGCCGGCGGCACCGCCGGCCATCGCGGCCTTCACCCGCCGCGAGCTTCCCCGAATCGCGGCAGGCGCGATCGGGGTCGAATCGGTGATCCGCCGCTACCGGCCGAGCCTCCTCGTCTCGTTCGACGAAATCGGGACATGGGCGCGCCTCATCCCCGCCGTGGCGCGGCGTGCCGGCGTCCCGACGCTGGACCTGCCGCACGCCGAGGCAGCCGATGCCGTCGCCATCTCGGGGGCGGGCTATGACGCGTTCGCGGTCTACGGCCCGCGGGCGCGCCAGGTGCTCCTGGCGGCTGGGGTGAGGCCGGAGCGCATCCACGCGATCGGCGCGCCCCGCTTCGACCCTCTCATCGCCGCCGCCCGCGAGGAGATCGCACCAGGGTCGCGGCGCGCGGTGCTGTTCGCGGCGCAGTACGTCACCGGTCGCCTGACCGCCGAGGTGCTCACCGCCACGTATCGAGCCGCCCTCGCCGCCGCTGGGGCCACGGACAGCCCGCTGGACGTGGTCCCGCACCCCGCGCAGCCGCCAGGCACGATCGAGCGGCTGATGGCCGAGAATCCGGCTCCCGCCGGTGTCAGGGTCAGGACGGCCGATGGCGGGCTGCACGCCGCGCTCGCCGCGTCCTGGCTGCTTGTCACCGGCTGGTCCAACTCGGTCATGGAGGCCGCCATCGCCGGCATCCCCTCGATCACCGTCAATCCGGGCGGCGTCTCGCCGGTCGACTTCGCCGCCGACGGCCTTTCGACCGGTGCGACGGGGGAGCGGGATGCCGCGGCCGCCGCGGTCGCGCTGCGTGATCCGGGCCATGCGCGGGACGCCTTGAACCGGGCCCGCGGGACGCTGGCAGACCGCCTCGGCCCCCTTGACGGACGGGCGAGCGAGCGGGCCGCTACGCTCATTCGCTCGCTCGCGCTCGCGGCTGGCCACGCCCCGAACGCGCACCGCTAGACTGGTCGGATGCCGCCGCCCACCGTCATCGTCCGCGGCGCCGGCTCCATGGGCCGCCAGCATCTCGATGCCCTGCATGCCCTCCCCGGCATCGACCGGGTGGCTGGCTGGCCCGCACGCGGCGAGGCGCCTGGTACGCTTGCCTCCCCCCACGGGCCGCTGGCGGTCATCGTTGCCACCGATACGAAGCGCCATGTGGCCGACGCCCTCGACGCGCTGGCGCGCGGCGCCATCGTGCTCGTCGAGAAGCCGCTCGCCGTGGACGCGGAGGCCGCCCGTGCCCTGCTGGCGATTGCCGCATCGGAGCAGCGGGTGTTCGTGGGGTGCGTGCTGCGCTTCCAGCGCGCGCTGCAGTCCTTCGTCGATTGGCTCCCGGAAATCGGCGCGGTCCACGCCGTGCGCATCGAATGCCAGACGCACCTTCCCGACTGGCGACCGGGCCGCGACCACCGGACCAACTACAGCGCTCGCGCCGACGAGGGCGGCGTCCTCCGCGATCTCATCCACGAGATCGACTACGCGACCTGGATCTTCGGCATGCCGGACCGGGTGCGCGGGCACCTGGGCACGACCGGCAGGCTCGGGATCGAGGCTGAGGAGAGCGCGGACCTGGCGTGGACCGCGCCATCCGGGGCGCAGGTGAGCCTGCGACTGGATTACTTGACCCGTCCCGGCCGCCGCACCATGGTCGCGGACGGGGAGCTGGGCACCCTCCGCTGGGACGGGATCGCCCAGCGCGTCGAGCTGTCTCACGCCGACGGGTCGACGCGGAGCCGTCGCTTCCGCCAGGCCCGTCGGCACATGCTGATGGCGCAGGACCGAGCGTTCCTGGGTGCCGTGGCGGGCCGCGATCCGGCCCCGCTGGCGACGCTCCGAGACGGCATCATGGCGCTGGCGGTGTGTGACGCCGCCCGTCGTTCCAGCAACCGCGGTGCGTGGGAGGCAGTGCAGACGGGTGACTGATACCGATGGGTTGGCGGCCCTGCGACCGATGCTCGCGGTCGTCCCTGCCCGTGGCGGGTCGCGCGGGCTGCCGGGCAAGAACATCCTCCCGCTGGCCGGCGTCCCGCTCCTCGTCCATTCGCTGCGCTGCGCGGCGATGACCGGGGTCATCGATCGCACCGTGGTGTCCACGGATAGCGAGGACATTGCGCGGGTCGCTCGCGAGCACGGCGGGGACGTCCCCGGATTGCGGCCCCCGGAGCTGGCGACCGACGACGCACCCATGATGCCGGTCCTTCGGCACGCGCTGAGCGAGGTCGAGACTGCCGAAGGGCGAGCGTACGCATCGGTCCTCCTGCTGGATCCGACGAGCCCCTGCCGTCTCCCATCCGACCTGCTTGCCGCCGCCGGGCGCCTCGCAGCCGATGCATCGGCCGTTGGCGCAGTGGCGGTCTCGGAGCCCTACTTCAACCCGCTGTGGGTGGGCGTCGTCGAGCGCGAGGGCCACCTCGCCCGCGCGCCGGGTGCCGAGCATCGCGACCGACGCCAGGACGCTCCGCGCTTCCTGCGCATCAACGGTGCCTTCTACCTGTGGCGGTCCTCGTTCCTGCGGTCGGCGCCCGATGCGTGGCTCGACGCCGGACCGCACATCGGCGTCGAGATTCCCGAGGGGCGCTCCTATTCCATCGACGACGCGCAGGAGTTCGCGCAGCTCGAGGCGCTCGTCCGGGCCGGGGTGGTCGACCTGCCGTGGCTCGATGCGCGAGATGCCGCCTGATGCGGACGCTCGCCGATCTTCAGCGACTCGATGGCCGCGTGGCCCTCATCACCGGCGGCGGCGGTCACCTTGGCCGCGCGATGGGCGCCGCGCTGGCCGAGCTGGGTGCCGCGCTGATGGTCGTCGACCGAGACGCAGCGGCGGCCGACGCGGCCGCCGACGAGATCGCCTCGCTCGGCAGCGCGAGGCCGGAGGCGATCGGCATCGACATCACCGAGGACGGGGCGCCGGAGACGCTCGTGCGTCGCGCCCACGACGGGTTCGGGCGGCTCGACATCATCGTCAACAACGCGGCGCTCACCGGCGCCAGCGGCCTGCCGGGCTATGCGGTGCCGTTCGCGGAGCAGGGGCTCGAAGCCTGGCGCGCTGCCCTCGAGGTGAATCTCACCGCCGCGTTCGGCATCGTGCACGCTGCCCGCGACGCGCTCGCCGAGCACGGCGTCGGGTCGGTCGTGAACATCGCGTCGATCTATGGCCTGGTCGGTCCGAACCTCAACCTCTACGCCGACACCGCGATGGGCAACCCCGCGGCGTACGCGGCCACCAAGGGAGGCCTGATCCAGCTGACGCGCTACCTGGCGACGGTGCTGGCGCCAGCCGTGCGGGTCAACGCCATCGCGCCCGGGGGCGTGGCACGCGGCCAGGATGCGGCGTTCGTCGAGCGCTATGAGCGGCTCACCCCGATGCGTCGCATGGCGTCGGAAGAGGACATCAAGGGCGCCGTCGCCTTCCTGGCGTCGGACGCCTCGGCCTACGTCACCGGGCAGGTGCTGGCCGTCGACGGAGGCTGGACCGCCTGGTAGCGGCACCATGCCGCTGGGCTCAGCCCTGGCCGAGCAGGCGCTCCGCTTCGGCCTCGATGGCCGCCCGCGCGTCTTCAGCGGCCATCTCCGTGATCGCCCCCGCCCGACGGGCATGGCCGCCGCCACCCATGGCGGCCACCAGCCGCGTGGCGTCCACCATCCCGCTCGTCCGTACCGACACCCGGGTGCGGCCGTCTCCCATCTCGCGCAGCAGGACGGTGACGTCGATGCCCGGACTGCGGGCGACGTGCTCCGCGACCCCATCCGCCTCGTGGTCCTCCGCCCCGGTGAGCTCCAGCATTCGGCGGCGCAGGGTGGTCGAGACAACCCGTCCGTCGGGCGAGGTCTCCAGCTGCTCGAGCAGCATGCCCCACAGGCGAAGGGCACGGGCCGGCAGCCCGCTGAGGACCCGCTGGTGGACGTCGTGGAGCACGGCACCGGCCTCCACCAGCGACGCGGCGAGACGCAACGTGGCCGGCGAGGTCTCGCTGGTGCTGAAGCCATGGCTGTCGCGGAGGATGCCGGCCAGCAGCGCGGTGGCCGTCGCGGGGTCGACGTCCACGCCGGCCGCCGCGAACGCTCGTCCCAGGACCTCGCACGTGGCGGAGGCGGACGGATCAACGAGCACCACATGGCCGAACCGATCGTTGGTGAGGTGGTGATCGATGTTGACGATCAGCGTCCCCTCGAGCCACGGCGCGCCGGACCCGCCGTCGCCCATCCGGTCCGGGTTGGCCGCGTCGCACAGTACGACCACGTCTGGCGTGGCGGACGGGCCCCGCCCGACCGGGACATCATCGGTCAGGAAGTCGAAGATGCTCGGCACCGCGTCCAGCGCCACCACTTCCGCCGAGGTGCCGAGCCCGCGTGCCACGCGCACGACGGCCACGGCCGCACCGATGGTATCCGCGTCCGGGTTGCGGTGGCAGACCGCGACCACGTGGCGCGCGCGCCGCAGCGTGTCGACCAGGGTCGCGGCCGCTGCGGCGTGGTCCGGTGGCGGGACTGGGAAGCGTGGCTCGTCGGTGTGCATCGGCAGCGGTCTCAGCGGGGCAGTTGGGTGCTGGGATCCGCGACGACGGCGCGTCGCGGTGGTCGGCCATGGTAGGGCCGCCGCGGACGCAGCGCCACAAGAAGGTCCTCGTGGCCGGGCATTCGCTAGCATGCGCACGTGACGGCGACCCATTCGGATCCATCCAGTCCTCGCACCCCGGGCTTCACCATCTGGCTGACCGGCATGTCGGGCGCCGGCAAGAGCACGGTCGCTGGCATCGTCGCCGACGAGCTCCGCACCACCGGTTACCCGGTCGAGGTGCTCGATGGCGACGTGGTGCGCGCAAACCTGTCGTCCGAGCTCGGGTACAGCCGCGAGGACCGCGACACGAACGTGCGCCGCATCGGCTGGGTTTGTGAGCTGCTGGCTCGTCACGGCGTCATCGTGGTCGTCGCCGCCATCAGCCCGTACCGCGCCACGCGCGACGACGTTCTCGGACGACTTGGCAGGGTCGTCCAAGTCCATATCACGGCGCCGCTGGATCTCCTCGAGGCGCGAGATGTCAAGGGCCTCTACCGCCGTGCCCGTGCGGGCGAGATCGCGCAATTCACCGGCATTGACGATGCGTACGAGCCGCCGCTCGACGCTGACGTCGAGATCCACAGCGACGGCAGCGAGACGCCGCAGGACGGCGCCGCGCGCATCCTCGAACGGGCTCGATCCAAGGGCTATCTGGCATGAGCAGCCGCTGATGCTGGAGTGGCCCGTACTGGTCACCTGCATCGTGATCGTCGCCCTCATTGTGGCGCTGGTCCGGGAGCTCTGGCCGCCCGCATTGGCCGTGCTTGGCGCCGATATCGCCCTCCTGCTCTTCGGCGTCATCGATGGTGAGCAGGCATTCTCCGGGTTCAGCAACGAGGCGCCCATCGTCGTCGCCGCCCTGCTCGTGTTCGCTCGAGCCGTCGACGTCTCGGGAGCGATGCAGCCGGTCGTGCAAGGGCTGTTCGGCACGGTCGCCTCGACGCGAGGCATCCTCGCGAGGATCGTGCTTCCGCTGGCAGCCGTCTCGTCAGTCATCAACAACACGACCCTCGTGGCGATGACCGTGCCGGCCGTGATGGACGTTGCCCAGCGACGACGGCTCGATGCGTCACGCTTTCTTCTGCCGGTGAGCTACGCGGCGATCCTGGGTGGAGTCCTCACCACCGTCGGCACCTCGACCAACCTCACGGTCTCCGGGCTGCTGGCGGAGTCGGGCCTTCCACCGCTCGCGCTCTTCGAGCTGACGCCGGTCGCCATTCCGATCGTGCTCGTCGGCTGCTTGCTCCTGGTGGTGGCAGTTCCGTGGCTGCTCCCCGAGCGCGGAATGCGCCAGCCGGCGGGCGGCAGCGGCCGGGACTTCACGGTGACCATGCGGGTCGAGGAAGGCGGCCCGGTCGCCGGCAGCACGGTCGAGGCGGCCGGCCTTCGGCACCTCGCCGGGGTGTACCTCGTCGCGGTGGAGCGCGAGGAGGCGGTGACCGCGCCCGTGCGGCCCGATCATCTGCTCCACGGTGGCGACCTGCTGACATTCGTCGGCCGCGTTGACCGGGTGATCGACCTGCAGCGGATGGCAGGTCTCACCTGGGCGGAGGCCAAGCACATCAACGCCCTCGGTTCGAGCGGTCACGCCTTCCACGAGGCGGTGGTGGGTGCCGACCTCGCGGGCGAGGGCAGCACCCTGCGCAGCATCGGCTTTCGCGCGCGCTACAACGCGGCGGTCCTCGCCATCTACCGGGCCGACCAACGCATGGAGGAGAAGCTCGGAGACGTCACGCTCCGGCTCGGCGACACGTTGCTCGTGCTGGCCGATCCGGAGTTCGGTGTGCGCTGGCGACACGGTCGCGACTTTCTCCTCATCGCGCCGATCTCGAGCGTCATTCCCCGACGGACCCACAAGCGCGGCGTCGTGCTCGCAATTGGGGCCCTGTTCATTGCGCTCACGGGCACGGGGGTGATGCCGATCCTGCACGCCAGCCTGGCGGCGGTGGCCGCCCTGCTGGTCACCCGCGTCCTCAATGTGCGGCAGGCGCGGCAGGCCGTTGACCTGAACATCGTGGTGCTCATCGGCGCGGCATTCGGTCTCGGGGCGGCGGTCGGCTCGTCGGGGCTGGCCACGTTGATCGCGGATGGCCTCGCAACCGTTCTCGCGCCCCTGGGCCCGGTGGGGCTGCTGGCGGGCGTCATCGTCGCGACCATGATCCTGACCGAGCTGCTCAGCAACAACGCCGCCGCGGCGCTCATGTTCCCGGTTGCGCTGGCAGCGGCGGCAACCAGCGGCCTGGATGTGCGGCCATTCGTGGTCGGCGTCACCCTCGCCGCCAGCCTCTCGTTCCTCTCGCCGATCGGCTACCAGACCAACCTGATGGTCTATGCGCTGGGCGGCTACCGCTTCACCGATTTCACGCGGATCGGCGTCCCGCTCACGCTGAGCTGTCTCGTGATGGAGCTCCTGCTCATCCCCATCGTCTTCCCGTTCTGAGCGTCGCCCTCAGTCGTTGCCGATCACCATCCCGGCGCCAACCGTCTCATTCGTTGCCTCGTCCAGGAGGATGAAGGAGCCGGTGGACCGATTGCGACGGTAGCTGTCGACGAAGAAGGGGGCGGTCGTTCGCAGTCGCACGCGGCCGATGTCGTTCATGCGAAGGCTGGTGGCCGTCACCTCGCGGTGCAGCGTGTTCACGTCGAGCCCGTACTGGAGCTCGCGCACCACGGTGCGCCCGGAACGGGTCGTGTGCTTGATGGCGAGCTGCTGGCCGACCTGCATCGGGCGCTCCGACATCCACGCCAGCATGGCATCGATGTCCTGCGTGGCCACTGCCGCATTCTGCGGGCGGCAC
This sequence comes from uncultured Chloroflexia bacterium, assembly GCA_963781555.1. Lineage (GTDB taxonomy): Bacteria > Chloroflexota > Limnocylindria > QHBO01 > QHBO01 > JAICQM01. Next base: position 490,812 of record CAWAGB010000008.1, read on the forward strand.
AGCATGTCCCCGCGTGAGATGTCCAGGTCGTCGGCCAGGCGGACGACCACCGACATGGGGGGGAATGCCTCGTCCACCTCGCCATCGGCGGTTTCGATGGATGTAATGGTCGAGGTCAACCCGCTCGGCAACGCGACCACCTCGTCGCCGGCCTTGAGGATGCCGCCCGCGACGGTGCCTGCGTAGCCGCGGTAGTCGGGCAGCCGGGACGACTGCGGGCGGATCACGTACTGGACGGGGAAGCGCACATCGATGAGGTTGCGGTCGCTGGCGACGTGGACGTTTTCAAGGTGGTGGAGCAGCGTCGAGCCGCCGTACCAGCCGAGACGGTCCGAGGGCGTGACGATGTTGTCCCCGTGCAGCGCCGAGATGGGGATGACGGTCAGATCGGGAATCTCCAGCTTCGCCGCGAACGACGCGAACTCGTCCCGGATGCGCTCGTACACATCGGCGCTGAAGTCGACCATGTCCATCTTGTTGATCGCGACCACGACGTGAGGCACGCGCAGCAGCGTCACCAGGAACGTGTGCCGCCGGCTCTGCTCGACCATGCCCTTGCGGGCATCGACCAGGATGATGGCCAGGTCCGCGGTGGAGGCGCCGGTGACCATGTTACGCGTGTACTGCACGTGGCCGGGGGTGTCGGCGATGATGAACTTGCGCCGGGGAGTGGCGAAGTAGCGGTAGGCGACATCGATGGTGATGCCCTGCTCCCGTTCAGCACGCAGGCCGTCGGTGAGCAGCGCCAGGTTGGTGTATTCGTTGCCCATTTCGCGGCTCGTGCGCTCCACGGCCTCCAGCTGGTCGGCGAAGATCTGGCGCGTGTCGTACAGGAGGCGGCCGATGAGCGTGCTCTTGCCATCATCGACCGATCCTGCTGTCGCGAAGCGGAGGAGGTCCATCAGAAATAGCCCTCCTTCTTGCGATCTTCCATCGCCGCCTCGCTGACGCGATCGTCCCCGCGAGTCGCACCACGCTCGGTGAGGCGCGTCGCGGCGATCTCCTCGATCACCTGGGCGACGGTCGTTGCCTCGGAGCGCACCGCGGCGGTCAGGTTGGCGTCGCCCATGGTCCGGTAGCGCACCGTGGCCGTGACGATCGCCTCGCCATCCCGCGGGATGGAGAGCTCGTTGGCCGCGTAGAGCATGCCGTCGCGCTCGAAGACCTGGCGCTCGCGGGCCAGGTACAGCTCGGGGATGGGGAGCTCCTCCACGCCGATGTAGTGCCAGATGTCGAGCTCGGTCCAGTTCGACAGCGGGAAGACGCGGATGGACTCACCGAGGTGGACACGGCCGTTGTAGAGGCTCCACAGCTCGGGGCGCTGGTTCTTCGGGTCCCACTGGCCGAACTCGTCACGGAAGGAAAAGACGCGCTCCTTCGCCCGGGCCTTTTCCTCGTCGCGGCGCGCACCGCCGAAGAGCGCAGTGAATCGGTGCTCGCGCACCGCGGCCAGGAGCACGGGTGTCTGGATCCGATTGCGCGAGCCGTTGGGCTCGGGTCGCACCAGGCCCGACTCGATGGCGTCGGGAACCGAGGCCACGATGAGACGCAGCCCCAGCTCCGCCACACGACGGTCGCGGAAGGCAATGACCTCGGGAAAGTTGAGCCCCGTGTCGACGTGCATCACGGGGAACGGGATCGGGGCGGGCCAGAATGCCTTTTCGGCGAGGCGCAGCATCACGATCGAGTCCTTGCCGCCGGAAAAGAGCAGCACGGGACGCTCGAGCTCGGCCGCGACCTCGCGGAAGATGTGGATCGACTCCGCCTCGAGCATCTCGAGGTGGGTCAGTCGGTAGTCGGCCATGACCAAGGGGCGAAGATTCCGGGGAAATTGGCGGCGATTGTACGCGACCGATGGTCCGCGCGGGCATCCACCGATGGTCCCGGCGGGGCGCAACCTACAATTCGCGCATGAGCAGCAAGCCGTTCGCCTCCACAGCTGACCTTGCCGAGAAGGAGGCGACACTCGAAGAGCTCGCCGACGGCGTCTACGCCTTCACCGCCCAGGGCGATCCGAACGTCGGCGCCATCGTCGGCACGGATGCCGTGCTGGCCATCGAGGCGCGTGCGACGCCGGTCATGGCGCAGCGCTGGATCGACGTGCTGCGCACCCGTACCGCCCTGCCATTCGGTGACCTGGTGCTGACCCACTACCACGCGGTGCGCACGCTCGGCGCGAGCGCCTTCGGGGCGCGACGCATCATCGCCACCGCCGCCACCGCGGCGCTCATCGAGGAGCGCGGCGCGCAGGACTGGGCGAGCGAGCAGGGCCGGATGCCGCGCCTCTTCCTGGGGGCCGAGTCGATCCCCGGGCTGACACGGCCGACCATGACCTTTCACGAGGCGCTGACCTTGAACCTCGGCAACCGCCGAGTCGAGCTGCGCCACGTCGGTCGCGGCCACACGGCCGGCGACCTCGTGGTCTGGCTCCCCGACGAGCGGATCCTGTTCGCCGGCGACCTCGTCGAGGCCCAGGCGGCGCCGTACATGGGGGATGCCCACGTCGCTGATTGGTCGACCACCACGCTCGACAATGTCGCCGCCCTCGGCGCACAGCAGCTGGTCGGCGGCCGGGGCCCCGTGGTGCGAGGCGATGAGGTGGCGACCGCCATCGCGGACACGCGCGCCTTCCTGCGCACCACGCTGGATGGAACGCATGCCGTCATGAACGACGGCGGCAGCTTGAAGGAGGCATTCGAGCACGTCCACGCCCAGCTGGCACCCCGCTACGCGGGCTTCCCCATCTTCGAGCACTGCATGCCGTTCAACGTCCAGCGCGCGTGGGACGAACTGATGGGGATCGATCACCCGCGCATCTGGACCGCTGAGCGTGATCGGGAAGTCTGGGACGCCCTCCAGGCCTGAGGTGGCGGTGGTCGGCGCCGGGCCGGTGGGCCTGACGCTGGCCGGCCGCCTGGCGCAGCAGGGCGTGGCGGTCGCCATCTTCGACGCAGCACCGGAGCACATCGGGGAGGGGTCGAAGGCGCTCTGCATGCAGCGCGAGACGCTCGACATCTGGGATCGCCTGGGCATTGGTGAACCGGTGGCGAAGCGCGGTGTCCAGTGGCGCATCGGGCGCACCTACTTCCGCGACCGCGAGCTGTTCAGCGTCACCCTCCCGAGCGCAGGCAGCGACCACTTCCCGCCGTTCGTCAACATCAGCCAGACGAATGTCGAGGCGCTCCTGCTCGGCCGCCTCGAGGAGCTGGGCGTGCGCGTGCAGTGGGGCCGCCGCCTGACGGGCGTGCGCCAGCAGACCGAGGGCGTGGAGCTCGCCTTCGAGGACGGCAGCGTCGGGGAGGCCGCGTACGCGGTCGGGACCGATGGCGCGCATTCGGCGGTCCGCCACGCCATGGGGCTCACCTTCGAGGGTCATACCTTCGAGGACCGCTTCCTGATCGCCGACGTGCGCGCCGACCTGCCCTTCCCCAACGAGCGGCGCTTCTATTTCGACCCGCCATGGAACCCCGGCCGGCAGGTGCTGATCCATCCCCAGCCGGACGGGGTGTGGCGCATCGACTGGCAGGTGCCGCCGGAGACCGATGCCGATGCCGAGCTCGCCAACGGCGGCCTGGAGCGGCGCATCCGCGCCGTCATCGGTCCGCACACCCCGTACGAGCTCGTGTGGCTGACCGGCTACCGGTTCAGCCAGCGCCTCGCGGCCACGTTCCGGGTGGGGCGTGTCTTCCTGGCCGGCGACGCAGCGCACGTCATGTCGCCGTTCGGCGCCCGCGGCCTCAACTCCGGGGTGGGCGACGCGGAGGATTTGGCGGTCAAGCTGGCTGCCGTGCTGCGCGGGGAGCACGATGACGCGCTGCTCGACACCTACGCCACGGAGCGGCGAGCCGTGGCGGAGCAGAACCTGGCGGTCACGGACGCCACGATGCGCTTCATGGTCCCGCACGGCCCGTGGCGTCGCGTGCGGCGCGACCTGATCCTGCGGCTCTCGCCGCGCCTGGCGTGGGCGCGGCGGCGCGTCAACTCCGGGCGTCTGGCCGAGCCGTCGCACCCGGGGAGGATCCAACCCGATTGAGGGACCGCTCGGGGATGGGCTGTGGATAACTCCGCGCGGCGGGGCGAAAGTCGTGGAGAAAGGGGATTGCCCGCGGCTACGCCGCCGCCGATACTGAGGCCGTCCCGAAGGGGCAGTCAGCCGACCGGAGATCACATCAACGGTCGCGACGGTTCCTTCGGGACACTTCCGTGTTCAGCGCCGTTCCTCGAGGCGACGCAGGATCCCGTCGAGCAGCGTATCCGCTCCGGGACCGTCGAGGATCGCCAGCCCGCTGGCGTCGCCGGGCACCAGCAGCTCCACGTTCCACGACCCGGCAGCCTGATCGGCCATTTCCGCCGCGGCGCGCGCCGCCGGCTCGTCCCGCGACGCCACGAAGAGCTTGGGAAATTCCCCGAGCGGGCTGACATTGCCCACCGCCGAAAGGGTGATCAGCTGGTCGACCTGGCCGGGCTCCCGGGTGCCGACGTCGAACGCGGCCCGCACCCCGTCGTCGGCCGCGAGCACCGCAACCCGCTCGATGCCCGCCCCGTGCAGGTCGCCGATGGCGGCGCGCAGCACGTCGGCGGTCGCGTCCTCCGGCACCACGGCGCGCATCCCGTGCGTGGCGAGCTCCTCCGCCACCGGATCCCACGCCCCGCCGATGAGCACCACCCCGTACGGGCCATCGCCCCATGCGCGCGCCGCCGAGCCGTCGGAGAGCGTCAGCGCCTCGGCAATGACGGGCGTCGCGGCGAACGAGGGTGGACTGGCCGTGGGCGCATCGGTCTGTGCCGCGCACGCGCACAGGACGATCGCGAGCAGGGCGAGCCGGATCAGAACGCCCATGCACCGACCGCCATGCGGCTGGCGAAGAACCCGAGCATGATGAGTGACACGAACGTGAGCGCCATCCACCAGCGCGGGGAGCGGCCGGCGAGCGCGAACCAGGCGAACAGCGGGAAGAGGGTCAGCGCGTATCGCGGCACGCTCATCACGAAGCTGGTGCTCACGAAGAGCAGCCAGTTGCCGGCCATCCACGCGAACCACGCCGGGCGGAAGCGGAACGCCGCGTAGACCGTGCCTGCCAGCCCCAGGATGATGAAGGCCAGCTCCATCCAGCCGAGCATCATCGACTCCCACGCCTCGCGGTGCTCGATGCTCGAGATGACGCCCCCGATGCCCACCCACGGCGCCGCGAGGGACTTGTACCAGTGGTCCTGCTGGACGAAGAGGAAGTGCAGCGGGTCGCCGTAGACCACCTGGTTGACGCCGAGGTACACCAGGAAGCCGAGCGGCACCAACGCGATCCATGCCCACGCCGGACGCAGGCGTCGCTCCGGGTCGGTCAGCCACTCGGTGAACGCCTCGGCGGCAAGGGCGGGGATGAGGATCAGGCCGTTGACGCGGGCCAGCGTCGCCAGCGCGCCCAGGAACCCCGCGAGAAGCCAGTTGCCGTTGCGTGCCGCCAGGAACGACCCCAGCACGACGGCCATGAAGACCGCCTCGGTATACGGGATGTGGAGCACGAAGGCGGTGGGGAAGATGAGCAGGAACCAGGCGGCGTTGCGACCGACAGAGGCGCCGAAGTCGCGCCCCACCACCCGCGCCAGGAGCGGCGCAACGAAGAGGCTGGCGACCGTGGTGACGAAGAAGCCGCTCACCACCGCGTCGCCCAGCACGGCGTTGACGGCGCCGGTCAGCCACGGGTAGAGCGGGTAGAAGACGATGAACAGCGGCACGTCGCCGGGACCATCCGCGTTGTACCCGTAGCGAGCCAGGTCCAGGTAGTGCGGCGCGTCCCAGTGATTCCAGATGTCCAGGATCCGATGCGGATCGGTGAGCTTCTCGTCGTTGACGACCACAAAGGCGATGACCCCGAACACCAGCAGCCCGACCTTGATCAGCAGCGTGAGGCCGATCAGGTCCCAGTCGTCATCGCTCAGCGTTGGCAGGAATCGCCGCATGGCGCGGAGTGTACGGGCTTGCCCGGGTCGCGGGGCCGGGCCGAGTTGTCATCTGTCGCCGTGATTCGCGATAGCGGACCGATGGACACGCGCCATACCCCCGCTGAGCGTGGAATCGGGCGCGATCATCGCCGGCGCCCGGCTAGTGCACACCAGGGAGGCGTATGACACGTCTGCGGCCGCCGTCACCCGGTGTGGACCGATATTGGTGCGACTGCTACCATCGGTCACCTTCCCGAGCCCGCGCGATGCGGGCACGTGAGCCGGTCGGGGCGTGGCGCAGCCAGGTAGCGCGCATCGTTCGGGACGATGAAGTCGGAGGTTCAAATCCTCTCGCCCCGACCACTTCCTCGGCCAGTATCGCCCCTCGTGCGGTTCGCCCATCATCTGTGCCGCGTCGATGCAGCAATCGGACCCCCCGGGCGCCTCCCCGGCGCCGGACGGTGCCGCCGCGACAGCGTCGAGCGGGAGGCAGCGACCGCGACCGCAGGGAGCGTCAGGCGGGGAGTGCCGCCTCAATGGCCGCGTCGCGGTCGACGAACTGCCCGAGCATCACCATCTGTCCGGTCTCCCGGTATCGGCCCACCTGGTAGACCCCGCGCTGCTGCCACCAGTAGAGCTGCAGCAGTGCACCGTCGCGGTCCCTGAAGATCGCCCATTCACGCATCTTCGAGGGTCGGATTTCGGTGGCGCCGCGCGCCTCTAATGCCTTCACGAGGTCGCGTGTGCGCCGTGTCTCGCCGGCCGAGCTGCGATCGAAGCGCTTGGAGCGGCCGGCAGCCGTCGCCACCGCCTCCAGGAGCTCGTCCAGGTGGAACGGCTTGGGGATGACCGCGGCGAAGCGGGCGGCCCTCGCGCGGTCCGTCTCCCGGGCCTGTGCCTCTTCGATGTCGCGCGCGTGGGCGGTGAACATGATCACGCCCACCGGTCGGGGGCGCTGCGCTATCGCCGCCGCGGACTCCCAGCTCTCGCCGAAGTGGCCGGCGCCGGCGCTGTCGAGCAGGATGACGTCCGGCTCGACACTGCCCACGGCTCGCAGCAGGGCGTCGTCATGAAGGTTGGACAGGAAGGCGACGTGGTAGCCCTCGTCGACGAGGACGGCCTCGATCATCTCGGCGACGTCGCGGTCGTCGTCCACGCAGAGCACGGTGGGACGCGAAGGATCAGTCGGCTGCTCGGTCATGGCATTCGTCCCGTGGAGGATGTCTCCGATATCGGCCGGCCGCGGCGGTCCGCGATGAACCGGACGCCGCGCAGCGATTGCAAATTCCGTACCTGCTCCGGTGGTACGTCGCCTGGCACCGGAACGGATCATCCGGATCGGGCGAGTACACTCCGCGGGATGGCAGAGGAGCTGCGGCCGCAGGATCCGTTCGGGGTCCAGGGCCCGTACGAGAACATCTGGCACATCGCCTCGGCGGAGCGGTGGAGTGATGGCGCGCTCATCGGCCATCGCACGTTCTGCGGCCGCAACTACGCCGCGGACGCCGAGCGCGGGGATCTCGACGAGCTTGAGCAGGTGTGCTCTGACTGCAGCGCGCAGGTCGCCCAGCGCCACTAGGCCTCGGAGCGCGCTCCGTTTGCCACGACACCGGTCACCCGGAGGTCGTCGTCCAGCTCCACCAGGTCGGCCCGCAGCCCGACCGCGATCCGGCCCCGATCGTCCAGCCCCAGCAGCCGCGCCGGGTTGGCGGATGCGGCAGCCAGCGCATCGGTCAGACCGATGCCGCCCCGCACCAGGTTGCGCACCGCGGTGTCCAGGCCGATCACCGACCCGGCGATCACATCGCTGCCCACCAGCGTCGACCGATGTCCTCGCACCTCGATCTGCAGCCCGCCGATGCTGGCGCGCCCGTCACCCGTGCCGGCAAGCGAGATCGCGTCGCTGACCAGGACCACCCCACCGGGGGGCTTGGCGCGCATGACGAGCGCGTAGAGGGCCGGGTCGACATGGACGTCGTCGGCCACGAGCTCGACGGTCGCGGTGTCCTCGCCCAGGGCGATGCCGGCGAGGCCGGGTGCCCGATGCCCGATACCCGTCATGGCGTTGAACAGGTGCGTCGTCGAGCGCGCACCGGCGGCGAAGCCGGCGCGTGCCTGGACGGCAGTCGCCGTTGAATGGCCGAGCGCCACGGTCACGCCCCGCTCGACGAGCCACCCGATGAGATCCAGCGCTCCGTCCAGCTCCGGGGCGACGGTCATTATTCGCAGCCCGTCCAGGAGCGGCTCCAGTGCGGCTCGCCCGACGTCCGCGGGACGCAGGAGATGGCGCGGGTCATGCGCACCGCGGCGCCCTGGGGAGAGGAATGGGCCCTCGAGGTTGACGCCCATCACGCCCATCTCCCGGGTCGAGCGCACAAAGGCCGCAAGGGCCGGCAGCGGGGCGCTGACCGCAGTCGGCAGGAACGAGGTGACGCCGCGTCGCAGGAGTGCGCGGCCCATGCCCGCGAGTGCCTCCGCGCCGCCCATCGCGTCGTGACCGCCCCACCCGTGGACGTGCAGGTCGATGAAGCCCGCGGCCACGTACGGACCAGCCGCGCCAGACGCGTCCGGCTCGATGGCCGCGATGCGGCCGTCGGCGATCGTCACCCGTCCCGGGACGATGCCCTCCTCGAGGACGAGGCGGCCGAGCAGGTGCTCGATCATGCGTCGGGTGCCATCGATTCGACCTCGAACCGCACGTCGAGAGCGTAGCGGTCGGCGGGATAGCGTGACTCGGTCGCCTCGATGGGCTCGCCGTGGTGGTTCTCGATGATCCGCCGCTCGACGAGCAGCGGGTCGCCCGTGCGCAGGCTGAGCAGCCGCGCCTCCTCCGCGGTGGCGGCCGCGGCGCGCACCGTGCCCGCCCCGCGCCGCAGGGTGTGGCCCGCCGCGGCCAGCGTCTCGTGCAGCGAGCCGCGCTCGAGGTCCGCCGTCATCACCGACGGGGCGCAGCGCAGGTCGAGGATCGTGGTCTCCAGAGCGATTGCCTGGTCGTCCGCGTAGCGGACACGGCGCAGCACGACCACCGGCTGCCCGGTCGGGCAGCCGAGCGCGGCCGCCTCGTCTTCCGAGGAGGGGCGGATGACGCGCTCGAGGATCTGCGAGCGTGGCATGCGGCCCTGGCGGCGCATCTCGTGGCTGAACGTCATCAATCGGTCCGCGCGCCGGTGCGCGGCTGGCACGGCGACGAAGCTGCCGCGGCCCGGCTCGCGGGCCACGAGGCCCTCATCGGTCAGACGCTGCATGGCGTGTCGCGCGGTCATGCGGCTGACCCCGAACTCGCGGCACAGCTCCGTGTCAGAGGGGAGGCGCGCCCCCGGGTCGAGCGCCGCGATCCGCTCGCGCAGGCTCTGCTCGATGCGCCGGTAGTGCGGATCGGCGCCGAATGTGCTCACGACGCCGCCCGCTCGGCGCCATGAATGGCCGCCCCGATCGCCCCGGCCCAGGTGCCGAGCTCGGCCAGCCGCACCTCCACGCCGTCGAGCGAGGTGACGAAGACGCGACGCCGCAGCTCGGCGCGGATCGGCTCCAGCAGCAGGTCGCCGGCGCCGGCAACGCCACCGCCGAGGACCACGCGTTCGGGCGTGATGGCCACCACGAGGTTGGCGATCCCTATCCCCAGCCAGGCACCGATCTCGGCCATCCCGGCACCCGCGCGCGGATCGCCCGCCCGGGCCGCCTCGACCGCTTCCTCGGCGGTCTCCGTGCCGCAGGCAGCGGCCAGCCGGTCGGCGCGCGCGAAGGCCTCCAGGCAGCCGTTGTTGCCGCACGTGCAGGGCGGGCCGTCGGCGGCCAGCGTCTGGTGGCCCAGCTCGCCGGCAGTGCCGTCGTGGCCCTGGTGGACGGCGCCATCGATCGCCACCACGCCGCCGATGCCGGTACCCAGGGTCAGGCCGATCATCGTCCGCGCTCCACGTCCGGCGCCCAGCCGCAGCTCGGCGAGACCGAAGGCACGGGCGTCGTTGATGAGCGCCACCGGGAGGCCGACAGCTGCACCGATGGGCGCGGCTACCGGCTGGTCGACCCAGCCGCCGGGCAGGTTGGTGAGCAGGACCGTGCAGCCGGTGCGCTCGTCGTACAGGCCCGGTACGCCGACGCCGACCGTGGTGATCGGTCCATTGGCGGCGGCGTCGCGGGCGAGGCCCGCCATGCGCGCGACGACGGCATCCGCGCCCTCGGCGGGAAGGGTCGGCACCTGTCCGCGATCGAGCGTCTCCCAGCCGGGGTCGCGGCGCACCACGGCCCACTTGATGTTCGTCGCCCCGAGGTCGATCCCCAGGTGCAGGGTCGTCATCGGTCGGGCCGGTCAGGTTTCGTCGGTCACGCGGGTGTAGGCGGTGGCGACGGCCAGGACGATGAGGCCGAAGAGGATCTGGCGCACCGGCTCGGGCATGTCGAGGACGGTCAGGAGGGTCGTCAGCACCGTAAGGATCAGCGCCCCCACGATCGTGCCGGAGTAGCCGCCGCGCCCGCCGAAGATCGATGTCCCGCCGATCACCGCCGCCGCGACCGATGGCAGCAGGTAGCGATCCGCCAGGGTGGCGCTCGCCGCCGCCGTCACGCCGCTCAGCACGATCCCGGCGATCCCCGCCAGGACTGCGGCGACCACGTACAGCAGGACGTGCACCTGCCACACCCGGACCCCGGAGAGGCGCGCCGCGATCTCGTTGTCACCGACCGCGTAGAGCAAGCGCCCGAATCCGGAGCGTGGCAGCGCGACGACGAGCAGCACCGCCAGCGGAAGGAACAGGAACAGGCTGTTGGGCACGAACCCGAACGACGTCCCTGCGCCGAGCGAGGCCACCTCGGGCGGTACGCGCGACCCGGCGGCGACCATGATCCGCTGGTAGACCGTGACGAAGCCCAGCACGACCAGGCTCATGCCCAGCGTCATGATGAGCGGGTGGACGCGGAAGATGCCGATCCCGATGCCGTTGATCAGGCCCGCCACACCGGCCACGCCGAGGGCGATGGCGATCGCCAGCCACGGTCCCTGCTCGGGCGACTGGGTGTAGACGAAGTAGGCGGACATCGACGCAACCGACGCGGCCGACAGGTCGATGCCACCGGTCAGCATGGTCAGCGTCTGGCACGCGGCCAGGATCGCGAGCGGGATCGCGAAGCGGATGGTGGTGCTCGCCCAGGCAGCACTCACCGTCCCGGGGCTCGTCACCTGGAGGATCACCACCAGCCCCAGCAGCAGGATGATGAGCGGGATGATCGGGCGGTCGCGGAGCGTGCGGCGCCAGTCGATGCGGGCAGCCGGCGTGACGGGCGTTGCGGGGGCGGTCATAGCGGTCGGTTTCGACGCAGCGTCAGGTACGCACCGATCATGACCACCACCACCATGATCACGCCCTGGATGATGGTCGTCAGGTTGGGATCGACGCGCAGGAAGGTCAGGTCGGTGCGCAGCAGGGAGAGGATGTAGACCGCCACGACGGGCCCGAGCAGGCCGCCCCGCCCTCCAACGAGGCTCACCCCGCCGAGCACGATGGCCGCCACGCTCTGCAGGGTGTACGGGCCGGGGATCGGGGTTCCTATGCCGGTGGTCATCGTCAGCGCGAGGCCACCGCAGGCGGCGAAAACGCCGGCGATGGCGTAGGCCGCGATCCGCGTCCGCGGCACGTTGACCCCGCTGCGGAATGCAGCCAGCTGGTTGCTGCCGATGGCATAGAGCGAGAGACCGAGCCGCGTCCGGCGCAGCGGCAGCCACAGCGCGGCGACCACGACGGCCAGCAGGACGAACGCGCGCGGCAGCCATTCGACCAGCAGCGGCCCGCGCGCGAGCTCCGCGACCCAGTCCGCCACGCCGCCGCCAGGCGCCTTGAGGATCAGCAGCGCGGCGCCGGCCCACACGTACAGCATGGCCAGGGTGACGACGATGTCCGGTACCCGGGTGATGACCACCAGCGTCCCGTTGACCAGCCCCAGCACGAGGCCCATCACCAGCACGGCCAGCACGATCAGGATCGCCGCCTCGGGGCTCGCGTCCTTCATCAGCACCGCGGCGGTCACGCTGGTGAGCGCCATGGTCGAGCCGATCGACAGGTCAATCCCACCGGAGATCACCACCACCGCCTGCGCCACGGCGGCGAATGCGACCGGCAGGGCGGCGATGGCCAGCGAGACGAGGCCATCCGCGCCGTAGGTGGGACGGATCAGCTTGGTGAACACGAGCAGGGCGATCAGGAGGGCCCACAGGCCGACCATCCACGGGTCGCGGCGCATCCAGCGCAGCACGCCGGCGAGCGGGCCGGGACGTCGACCCTCGGCCGGCTGGGCGGTGGCGGTCGTCACGCGGATGCTCCGCTGACCGCCTCGGCCGCAGCGGCCGCTGCGCGCGCGGTGATGCCATGCGCCGCGCGAACCAGGGTCGGCTCGTCGGCCTCGGCGGCTGGCAGCTCGCCGACCACGCGGCCGTTGAACATCACGATCGCGCGGTCGCACGCGCGCTGGATCTCGTCCAGCTCGGAGGTATAGAGCAGCACCGCGGCGCCCGCCGCCGCGAGGTCGCGAACGAGCTGGTAGATCTCACGCTTCGTCCGGATGTCGATGCCGCGCGTCGGGTCGAAGCAGAGCAGCGTCTGCACGCCGCCGGCGATCCAGCGCGCGATGGTCACCTTCTGCTGGTTGCCGCCGGAGAGGCGGCGCACCTCCGACGAGACGCGGGTGTCGATCTGGAGCCGCTCGATGGCGCGCTGGACGCGGCTGCGCTCGCGGCCGAGGTTGACCAGGCCCCACGCGCTCGGCCGCGCGATCGAGGCGAGTGCGATGTTCTCGCGCACCGAGCGCTGCGGGAGCAGCGCGTCGGCCCGGTCGGCAGGCACGTAGACCACCCCCGCCCGGATGGCGTCGGCGGGATGGCGGAAGCGCACCGGGCGGTCGTTGACCAGCAGCTCCCCGCCGTCGGGGCGCCGCTCGCCGGCGAGGATCTCGAAGAGCGCGTCCTGGCCCTGTCCCTCGAGCGCGGCGACGCCCAGCACCTCCCCGGCGTGGAGCTCGAACGAGACGTCGTGCAGCTGTGCGCCGGCGCGCAGGCCGCGCACCGCGAGGCGGGGGGCAGCGCCGTCTCGCGCGGTCGTCGTGGAGGGCGCGGCCACCGGCTCGGCCGCCGCCTCGGTTGCACGCTCTTCGCGCGCCGGGCCGAGCATCAGCTCCACGATCCGATCCTCGGCGCCGGTGGTCATGTCGACGACCCCGACCGTTCGACCGTCGCGGAGCACCGTGGCGCGGTCGCAGAGCGCCGCGATCTCGAGCAGCCGATGCGAGATGAAGATCACCGAGTGGCCGTCCGCGCGGCGCCGGCCGACGACCTCCAGGACGTGCGCGGCAAGGTCGGCTGGCAGCGCGGCGGTCATCTCGTCGAGCAGCAGCACCTCGGGGTCCTGGGCCAGTGCGCGGGCGAGGTCGAGGACGCGCACCGTGGCCAGCGGCAGCTCGCGCGGCGTGGCCCGCAGGTCCAGCTTCGCGATACCGAGGTCGGCAACGTGGGCGCGGAACGGCTCGGCGGGGGTGGCGGTGAGCACCAGGTTGTCGGCGATGGTCAGGTCGGGAATCATCGCCGGCTCCTGGTACACCGACACGAGGCCGCTGCGTCGGGCGAGCGATGGTGAGTGCAGGTCGCGCGTGCGACCGCGGATGAGGATGGTGCCGGCATCGGCGGAGACCGCGCCGGTGAGGATCTTGACCAGGGTGCTCTTGCCGGCGCCGTTGGCGCCCATGAGGGCATGCACCTCGCCGGGTCGGACGGCGAGCGAGGCATCCCGCAGGGCGGTCACCGCGCCATATGCCTTGGCGATCCCGGTCGCCTCGAGCAGCAGCTCAGTCATTGGTGGTGAGTATGGGGACGCCGGCACATGGCCGGCGTCCCCAATCGGTACAGCGCGCGGAGGCGCCTACAGGTCCTCGCAGGCGAGGAGGTCTTCCTTGGTATAGGTGGTCCAGTCCGGGATGCTGATCCCGAGCGGCCACGTGGCGTCGATATCCGGGTCGGCGGCCTCTTCGAGCTTCGCCTTCCCGTCCTCGCTCACGTTGTCCCAGACCTCCGGGTTGACGAGCGTGGCCGCCTCGGCCGGCGCGTTGCCATCCAGGATCTGCAGCGCGAGGGTCACGCCGGCACCACCGACCGAGGCCGGGTTGGTGACCGCTGCGCCCTCGAGCCCATCGATGTCGAGGAGCTGCTGGACGAAGCCGGCATTATCGGCGCCGACGACCGGCACGACGTGGTCCGCTGCGACGAGCGCGTCGACGATGACGTTGTCGATGCCGGAGGTCCAGACCCCGTCGAAGTCCTGGTTGGAGCTGAGGACGTCATTGATCTGCTGAGCACCGGTCGCCTGGTCCCAGCCGGTCTGCACCTCGGCGACGACCTCGATGTCGGGGTATTCGCCGAGGGCTCGCTTGAAGCCGGTGTCCCGATCCGTGTCCGCGGTGGCGCCGGCGGCGCCGCGCATGTAGACCACGTTCCCGGAGCCACCGAGCTGCTCGAACAGCCACTTGGCGCCCAGGTAGCCGTACTCTTCCTGATTGTTGGCCAGCAGGTACGCGCCTTCGGCGGTGACCGCCTGGTCCACGGAGACGACGGTGATGCCGGCCGCGATGGCCTCATCCAGCGCCGCGTTGACCGCGTCCGGGCTGACCGGGTTGACGATGATCGCGTCGACGTCATCGGCGATCAGGTTGCGAATGTCCTCGAGCTGGCCGGTCGCATCGGTGTTGCGATGCTGGATGTTGAGGCTGGCAACCTCGCCGGAAGCCTTGGCCTGCGCCTTGATGGAGCAGATCATCTCCTCGCGCCAGCCGTTGCCCTGGACGGTGTTGGATACGCCGATGCGGTAGGCGGCCTCGCCGCCACCGCTCGCGCTGCCGCTCGCGCTGGCCGACGCGCTGGTCGAGCCGGTCGAGGTGCAGGCCGTCGCGGCGAGCGCTACCGCGAGGAACGCGGTAACGATGCGGGCCTTGGGGGAAACCTTCATGAACGTGGACTCCTTACTCGGGTGGTCATTGGTCTCGATGCGAGACGCTGGTCTGGCTGGACGGTTCGTCAGTCACCTCCTGATCGCTGGTCGATCGCGCGGGCGATCCGACGGGCATGTTCTCGATAGGCCTGGTCGAAGAGCTCGCGCGACCGCTCGGCACCCACGACCGAGGGGCGCGTGATGACAGGTGGCATGGCGCCGCGCTCGGTGAGGAGCTCGGCGACGCGCACCTTGATGGAATTGACGATCGCCGTGGCGGCGATCGTCGAGCCGGGGCCGACGGGGGTGTCAAGCCCGGGCAGCGTGCACAGCGCATCCGCGTGCGGGGTGCACAGGTCGAGCACCAGATCGACTTCGTCCAGCAGCCGCGACCCGACCTCGGGGGCCGGCTCGTCCGACATCGACTGCTCGACTGACGTGACGCCGATGACCTTCATTCCGCGGCGGCGCGCACCGCGCGCCATCTCGACCGGCACCGCGGACCGCCCGCCGGCGGAGAAGACGACCATCAGATCGTGCGGGCCGAACGTGAAGTTGTCGAGGATCACCTCGGCCAGGCCCGGCACGCGCTCGATGAACATCGCCTGGCGCTGCCCGTTGGCGCCCACCACCTGGGTATGGAAGGTCATCGACAGCTCGACCAGCGGATTGAAGCCGGGGTACGAGCCGTAGCGCGGAAACATCTCCTCCACCGGGATGCGGGAGTGGCCGGTGCCGAACAGGTGGACCAGGCCGCCGGCCGCGATCGCGTCCGCGCACCACGTGCTGGCCCTCTCGAGCGCGCCGGCCTGGGTGCGAGCCAGCCGCTCCAGCACCTGATCCGCCTCGCCGAGCCAGCGCAGCACCGGGGCAGCCACGACATCGGTCATCAGTACGCGCCCTCGCCACCAGTCGCGGTCGCCGCCGGCGCCTTGCCCGCCTTGCGAGCGCGGAAGTCCTCGATGATTGCCTCAGTCGCCGTCGCGCCGATGCGCGTCACGCCCAACGCCATCACCTCCAGCAGCGCGTCCAGGGTGCGCACCCCACCGGCCGCCTTGACCGCGATGTGCGAGCCGGTGCTGGCGCGCATGAGGCGCAGGTCGTCGTGGGTGGCGCCGGTCAGCGCGAAGCCGGTGGACGTCTTCACGAAATCGCCACCGGCCGCCTCGGTGAGCCGGCAGGCGCGCACCTTCTCGTCATCGGTCAGGTAGGCGTTCTCGAAGATCACCTTCACGATCGCGCCGCGCGCGTGGGCAACTTCCACCACCGCAGCGATGTCGTTCTGCACCTCTGCGTCGCGTCCCGACTTGAGCGCGCCGATGAGCAGGACCATGTCGAGCTCGGTCGCCCCGTGGCCGAGTGCCTGCTCCGCTTCGAACACCTTGGTCGAGGTGAGGTGATTGCCATGCGGGAAGCCGATGGTCGTGCCGACCGCGACGTCCGTGCCGGCCAGCAGCTCGCGGGCACGCGCGACGTCGGCGGGACGGACGCAGACCGATGCCACGTCGTATCGCGCCGCCAGGCGGCAGCCATCCGCCACGAAGGCATCGTCGAGCTCGGGACGCAGCAGGGAGTGGTCGATGGTCTTGGCGATGTCACGCTCGGTGAGATCGTCGATGGAACGTGGCATGTCGCTCACTTGATGTACGGCCGCAGAACGTCGCGTGCGATGAGGAAGCCGCGCTTGACGAGCGCCTCGGAGCCCTCGAAGTCGCGGTCCTCGTGCTCGATGATGATGTCGCCGTCGTAGCCGGCGCGGTACAGCGCCGCGAAGATGCGGCCCCAGTTCGCCTCGCCCAGGCCGGGGAGGCGGGGGATCTGCCAGCCGATACCCCCCGACAGGCTGCCGCGTTCATACAGCCCGTCACGGTCGATTTCCACGTCCTTGGCCTGCACATGGAGGATGTGGGGCCCGAACTCGCGGATGAAGCGCTCCTGGTCGATCATCAGCCAGACGAGGTGTGACGGGTCGTAGTTGAGGCCGATGGTGCCGCCCCATTGCTCGATGATGCGACGCCAGATGTACGGCGACCACGCGATGTTGTTGCCGGCCGGCCACTCGTCGCGGGAGAAGATCATCGGGCAGTTCTCGATGGTGATCTTCACCCCGTGCTCGGTCGCGTGATCGACGATCGACGGCCAGATGGCGAGCGCGGACTCCCAGTTCTCATCCTGCGACTTCGCCGAGTCGCCGCCCATGAAGGTGTTCATGAACGGAACGCCCATCTTGCCGGCCGCCTCGATGACGAGCTTGATGTGCGCGATCGCCGCCTCCCGCGTCTCGCGGTCCGGGTGCAGCGGGTTGGGGTAGAAGCCGAGCCCCGAGATGGTGAGCCCGGTGCCCGTGACCTCGTCGCGGATCTCGCTCGCGCGCGCGACGGACAAGTCGGCGACATCGATATGCGACGTCCCGGCGTAGCGCCGCGCGGTGCCGGTGGTGCGCGGCCAGCACGCGATCTCCAGGCTTTCGAAGCCGCTGGCGGCGGCCCATGTGGCGATGTGCCCGAGCTCGAGGTCGGGGAGTGGGGCGGTCAGGAAGCCGAGCTTCATGCGAGGGAACCCTCCGGAATGGCGGCGCCGCTGGCGACCTCGACCCAGGCGCCGCGATCAGCGCTCTCGAGGATCGCATCCCCGATGAGCATCTCGTCATGCCCGTCGGCGAACGTGGCGTACGGTGGGCGGGCGGACGGTGCGCCGGCCACGACATCGGTATAGATGGCGCGGAAGAGGGCACCGAACGTGTCGGCGAAGCCCTCCACGTGCCCGGCGGGCAAGACCGCGGCGCGCTGCGCCTCCTCGCCCATCAAAGCCGGGTTCTTGAGCAGGATCTCGTTGGCACGCTCCCGGTGGCCGAGCCACAGGCGATCCGGCTCCTCCGAGTCCCAGGCAATGGCGCCGCCGGAACCGTCGACCTCGTAGCGCAGCGAGTTCTTCCGGCCCGGGCTGATCTGGGAGATGCTCACCGCGCCGCGCGCACCACCCTCGAAGCGCAGCAGAATGGTGGCGGTGTCCTCGGTGCTGATGGCGCGCTCGGTCGTCGCCGCTGTTCGGTCGGTGGAGAAGGTCTCGACCGGGCCAGCCGGCTCTCTGCGCAGCGGGACGAAGGTCGCGAGCTCGGCCATGACGGCCGTGATCCGCAGGCCCGTGACATGCGTCAGCAGGTCGAGCCAGTGCGAGCCGATGTCGCCGACCGCACGCAGTGCGCCGCCGCGCTCCGGCAGCAGGCGCCAGTTCCAGTCCGACTCCAGGAGCAGCCAGTCCTGGAAGTAGTGGCCGGTCACCAGCCGCACCTCGCCGATGCCACCATCGGCGACCACCGAGCGGGCGTGCTGGTTCAAGGGGTAGAAGCGGATGTTGAAGTTCACGGCGTTGACCCGGCCGCTGCGCTGCGCGAGGGCGACCAGCTCGCCCGATTCGGCGGCGCTCATGGCCAGCGGCTTCTCGCACACGACGTGCTTGCCCGCCTCGAGGATCGCGCGCGCCTGGGTCACGTGGAGGTCGTTCGGCGAGGTGACGTGGACCACGTCCACGGTCGGGTCGGCGAGGATCTCGTCCAGGGAGGCGTAGGCGTGGCGTACCCCCAAGCGCTCTGCGCTCGCCGCGCCGCGCTCCGGGGTGCTGCCCAGGACGCCGGTGACCGTGACCCCGATCCGCCGGAGGGCCTCCACGTGGACGGTACCGATGAAGCCCGTGCCGATGACGGCGCTGCCGATGCCCGCTCGCCCGTTCAAGACCCGGTGATCCGCTCGCGCATCCGCAGCTCGCCTCGTGCCGAAATTGTCTAGACAACCTGGGAGCCGCACACACCCGATCCTTGCCTTGAATCGGGGGTGGGGCGTCAGATCGAGGCGCCCGTGCGCTCAGTTCGCCCTGACTGACAGTCATCATACTTTGGCATGTCAAGAGCAAAAGCCCTCGTCGGCGGAATGCAGCGGGCTATGATCCGCCGTATGGCACTGCCCCTTGAAGCACTCGACTCGCTGGCCGTCATCGTGGATGAAATCCGGCTCGGCCAGTCACGGTCGCGCGCCGATCTGGTCGAGCGCACCGGGCTCGGACGCGCCACGGTCGGACGCCGCGTGGGCGAGCTGCTGGAGCGCGGGCTGGTGGTGGAGGGCGACGTGGGACCGAGCACCGGCGGCCGGCCGCCGCGCCAGCTGCGCTTCCGCGCCGAGGCGGGCCACCTGCTGGTCGCCGACCTGGGCGCGACGAGCATCGACGTCGCGATCACCACCATCGACGGTCGCATCCTCGGTCACCACGACGAGCCGTCGCGCATCGAGGATGGCCCAGAGGCGGTGCTCGGCCGCGTCGACGAGCTGTTCGAGTCGCTGCGCCGCACCACGCCGTGGATCCCCGGCACGCTATGGGGGATCGGGATCGGGGTACCCGGTCCGGTCGAGTTCGAGACCGGGCGGCCCATCTCGCCGCCGATCATGCCCGGCTGGGACGGCTATCCCATCCGTGACCGGTTCGCGCGTCGCTACGGCGCGCCGGTGTGGGTGGACAACGACGTCAACGTGCTCGCCCTCGGGGAGTGGCGCGCCGGCGTCGCCGCCGGTCATGACAACGTGGTGGTCGTGAAGCTGGGCACCGGCATCGGGGCGGGAATCATCTCCGACGGACGGCTGCATCGCGGGGCGCGCGGCGCCGCTGGCGACGTGGGGCACGTGCAGGTGGTGGACGATCCGGCGGTCGTGTGCCGCTGTGGTAACACCGGCTGCCTGGAGGCGCTGGCAGGTGGCGCCGCGCTCGCGCGCGACGGCGAGGCGGCCGCGCTCGACGGTCGCTCGGCGCAGCTCCGCTCGACGCTCGACCTGCGCCGCAGCATCTCCGCCGAGGACGTGGCACGCGCGGCCTCGCTCGGCGACACGGTCGCGATGGGCCTCTTCCTGGCGGGCGGGCAGCGGGTCGGCGCCATGCTGGCCAGCATCGTCAACTTCTTCAACCCGTCGCTGATCGTGATCGGCGGTGGCGTCGCCAAGGGGCCCGAGCAGCTGCTCTCCGCCATCCGCGAGACGGTGTACCGGCGCAGCCTGCCGCTGGCGACACGTGACCTGCTCATCCGCCGGTCGTCGCTCGGTGGCCTGGCGGGCGTGGTGGGCGCCGCCTCGATGGTCGTGGACGAGCTGTTCGCGCGCGAGGCGCTCGCGCGCTGGATCGATGCCGGCGACCCGGCGGCCGGCCTGGCGGACCTCTTCCCGGAGTCCGCCTAGAGCGCCGCGGCAGCAGCCTCGTCGACGATGACCCGCAGCGCGGGGTGCTGGCGCAGGTACGTGGCGGGGACCTCTGGCCCGATCCTGCCGTTCAGGACGCGGGCGAGGATCTCCGCCTTGGCGGCCCCGCTCACCAGCAGCCACACCTCCCGCGCCTCGAGGATGCGCCGCAGCCCCAGGGTGATGCCGCCGGCGGGCCGGCCCACCGCCCCGTAGTCCTCGACCGCGGTGCGCAGCGTGCCTGGCTCGATTGGCGCGGCACGGGTCGGGGCGTCCGCAGCCGATCCCGGCTCGTTCATGCCGACGTGCCCGTTTCGCCCCAGGCCCAGCACCACCAGGTCGAGGCCCACGGCGGCTTCCGCATCGAGCGCCGCGGCAGCCTCTTCGGGGCTGCGGTCGTCGACCGGGATCGGCACGAAGCGCGGTGGTGGGTCCAGCCGGTCGATGAGCTGGGTGCGGAGCATTCGGTCGCAGCGCGCCGGGTCGTCGGGCGCCAGTCCCACGTACTCGTCGAGCAGCACCACCGTCGCTGTACCGGCATCGGCACCCAGCTCGGCGAGTGCGGCCGGCACCATGAGGTAGATCGGCGCCGGGGTGCCGCCGGTGGGGAGGCAGATGCGTTGCCCGGCCGGGTCCGCGAGACGCGCGGCGAGCTCGGCGGCCACCCTGGCCGCCCATCGGTCCGTGGGCAGGATTTCGCGCGTCATCCGCCTGACCCAATCACGCGGTCGCTGAAGTCGCCGCTGGCCGGGTCCTTGAGGATCAGCTTGTGCCGACCGTCGGGCAGGATCTCGCGCTTGATGACCACCTGGCCCTCGTGGGTCTCCGGCTCCTTGCTGATGCGCGCGGTCGTCTCCCCGCGCCAGTCCTCCAGCTCCACCGGGACCCAGCCATGCTCCTTCGAGGACCGATACGCCGCGTCCATGATCGCGTTGACCACGTAGCCGTCGTAGAACGACTCGCGCGGGCTGCGCCCCGCCTCCATGGAGTCGAACATGTCGCTGAACATATCGACGTAGCCGAGCTCGGCAACCTCGTCGCCCACCGGAAACAGCCAGCCGGCGGTGGTCTCCGCCTTCTCCGCCACGTAGCCACCCCCGCCGCCGGCGGTGAACATCTCGAAGCCGGTGCGCAGGAAGTGGTTGATCCACACGGTGCCGTGCGTGCCGGCCACCTCGTCGCGCAGGTCCATCCCGCCGCGGAACGTCCAGCTCACCTCGAACTGACCGATGGCGCCCGATTCAAAGCGGATGAGGACGATCGCGTTGTCCTCGTCGTCGATGGGGTGCACCAGGGTGTCGAGCACGCCCAGCACCTCCACCGGACGGTTGCCCTTGCCCACGAAGCTGCGGATGATCTCGATGCAGTGGCATCCGAGGTCGATGATCGCCCCGCCGCCGGTCAGCCGCCCGTCCCAGAACCATGCCGAGTGCGGCCCGGGATGCGTCTCGCGCGAGCGCACCCAGGTCACCTGCCCGATCGCTCCGCCCTGTACCGCAGTCACCGCCTTCAGCGTCTTGGGGGTGTAGACGAGGTCCTCCAGGTAGCCGCCGAAGACGCCGGCGCGCTCGACCGTGTCGAGCATCCGCTTCGCCTCCTCCGCGCTCCTGCCGAGGGGCTTGGTGCACAGGATCGCCTTGCCGGCCGCCGCCGCGGCGGCGACCGCCTCCTCGTGGAGGTAGTTCGGCAGCCCGATGACCACGACATCCGTCTCGGGATGGTTGATGGCGGCCGCCATGTCGGTCGTGTGCTCGGGGACGGACCAACGCTCGCTGAACGCGGCGCCGCGCTCTTCGCTGCGCGAGTACACCACCCGCACCCGGTCGCGTCCACGCTGGCCGTGGAGGGTCGCGGTGTAGAAGTCGCCGATGAGCCCGGTGCCGAGCATCGTGATCTGGTGTGCCTTCATGTCTCTCCTCGGGAAGCTGCGGGTGACGGGGGAGTGAGCGCCAGCACGCGGGCCGGCGTATCGATGAACAGCCGTTGGCGGAAGCGACCATCGAGGCCGCGCTTCGCCATCTGGTCGCTGAATCCGGTGAGCAGGAAGTCGAGCCCCGGCTTGCCGCCGTAGGCGCGGTAGTAGCGCGACCGCGCCGCGTCCATGCCGAGCACGATCCGGTCCGCGAACCCGTCCTCGGCCATCTGCTCCAGGAGCGTGAGCGTCCCATTGGGCGCATCGCCCCAGCGGAACGTTTGGTCATACGCGGCGGTCGCGCCGGTGGCCAGCAGCTCGCGGTGGTAGCCGCGGTCCACGACCTTGTCGACGTGGCTGAGGACCACCCGGTCCGCGGCGACACCGGCATCGATCAGCAGACGGACCTGCTCCAGCCCGCCGGTGCCATGCTCGCAGTGGGTCATGATCGGTGCGCCGGTGCGCAGGTGGGCGGCTGCCGCGGCGCGGAAGATGCGCGCATCACGCTCCGACGGTCCGCCCTCGCTGCCGGCGACCTTGATGATCCCGGCGCGATGCGCCGTGCGCGCCACCACCGGGCCGCTGTAGTCGTTGGCGTCAATGCCCTCCTCGAGGTCGGCGACGAACAGCTCCGCCAGCTCGTCTTCCCCGATCCGTGCGCTCCAATGCGACGGCCCGTAGTAGCGGTCGTGGTGCAGGCCGGTGGGCGCCACGATCTGCACGCCCGTCCGCCGGCTCAGCTCGGCGAGGAGGACGGCGTTGCGGCCGGCGTCGGCGGGCATGGCGTCGACCGCCGAACGCAGGCCGTGGGCGGCTGCGCCTCGCAGCTCCTCCGCGAGGCGGCCCACGTCGTTGAGCAGGAACTCGGGCTCGAGCTCCACCGCGCGTCCGCCATCGATCACGAGGTGCTCATGGGCGTAGGTGATTCCCAGCTCGCCGGCGGGGATGTCGCCGAGGACCGTGCGCACGACGCTCATGCGGCCAGCTCCAGGATCGCGCCGGCGGCGCGCAGCCGGTCGCGCAGGGCGGGGACGGCAAGCGCGCGCGCGTCCACCTTCGCGGCGGCGGCCATACCGGCAGCGGTGCCCGCAGCCTGGCCCATCGCCATGCACTGGGCCATCGAGCGGACCGACGCGTGCGCGTCGTGCGTCGCCGAGAAGCAGCGGCCGGCGACGAGCACGTTGGTCGCGTCGCGGACCACCAGGCTCGGATACGGGATCCCCACCGCCTGGCCGTCGGGGAGGTAGGTCCAGGCCGTATCGGTGCCACCGTGGTGGTCCTCGATGGGAGCGCCGCACAGCCCCACCTGGTCGTCGAACTGGCGCGCGGCGAGCACGTCATCGCGGGTCAGCCGTGCGTCCCCGTAGACGCGCCGCGTCTCGCGCACCCCGATCTGTGTGCTCAGCGCCAGCAGCGCGGCGCGCTCGTAGCCCGGCACCCGGTCGATGAGGAAGCGGACGTACTCGAGCGCCTGGCGGCGGCCGGCGATCTCGGCGCTGGTCAGGAACTCGGGGTCGGTGGTGTTGACGATCTGGCCGTTGCGCCGCTCGGTCGAGTCGAGGCGGGTCATGACCGTGGCCATCACCCCGTCGAGCGGGGTGATGTGATCGGAGCCTTCCCGGCGCGGGAGGTCATAGGCGCCGGACTCGGCCGCCTCGGCCATGAGGGCGTGGAACGCCGCGCGGTCGATGCCGCGCCGGGCAGCCACGTCCACGTTCCCGATGCGGAAGGTGGTGGTCAGCGTCTGCGCCGGGTCGCGCTCCCCCGCCGTCTCGTAGCCGAAGCCGGCGAAATGGCAGAGGTCCGCGTCGCCCGACGCGTCGACGAAGGTGCGCGCCGCCACCCGTCGCAGCCCGGCGCGCGTCGCGAGCGTCACCTCGCCCACGCGTCCGTCGCGCGCCGTCGCATCCTGGAGGGTGGCGTGCAGCAGGATGCGCGCGCCGGACCCCTCCACCAGGCGCTCCCACGCAACCTTGAGGTGCTCCGGGTGGTACGTCACCCCGGTGCCCGCGCCGTACGTGTTTGGACGCTCGACCACCGGACCCATGTGGCGCAGCTCCGCGACCACGTCGTCGCCGATGCCGCCGACCACCTTGCGCGCCGTGCTGCCCGGTGTGAAGAAGCCGTAGAACGTGTCGAGGACCGCCGTGCTGGTGCCACCCAGGAACGGCAGCTTCTCCACCAGCAGGACCGATGCGCCGCCGCGGGCGGCGGCGATGGCGGCCGTCGAGCCAGCCGATCCCGAGCCGATGACGCAGACGTCCACGTCCGCCAGCAGCGGGATGCTCATCGCGGTTCCGCCGACACGACGGACCAGCCACCGTCGACGGCGAGCACCTGGCCGGTGATGCTGCGCGCGTCCAGGCCCAGCAAGAAGGCCGCGGCGCGCCCGACGTCGTCCGCCGCCACGAGGCCCCCGGCGAGCGGCTGCTTGCGCCGGGCAAAGGCGACCGTGGCGGGGTCGGCGGCGGCGCGGGCAGCCATCGGTGTATCGGTCAGACCGGGTGCCACCACGTTGACCCTGATTCCGTCGCGGGCGTACGTGGCCGCCATGGCGGTGCCCAGCGCCACGATCCCGCCCTTGGCGGCGGCGTAGGCGTGGGTCGCGAACAGCTCCGGTACCGGGTGCGAGGCCAGCACGCTCGACACCAGCACGATGGCCCCACGCCCGCCGTCCGGTTGGGCGTCCTGGGAGAGCATCCGGCGCACGACAGCGCGCGCGACGAGCGCCTGGGAGCGGAGGTTGAGCTCGAGCGTGCGGTCCCATCCCTCGACGCTCAGCTCGTGGATGGGCCCATCGCCGAAGCGCCGCCCACTGCCACCTGCAACCGAGAGGAGGCCGTCGATGCGACCGAAACGCGCGATGCCGGCGGCGATCGCGGCCTCCACCTGCGCTTCGTCGGTCAGGTCAGCGACGAACGTTCCGGTCCGATCCGGCTCCCCCAGGCGCGCCGCCAGCTGGTCGGCGTGTCCGGGGGTTCGCGAGACGACGAAGGCGGCATCGCCAGCATCGACCAGGGCGGCCGCCGCCGCGGCCGCGATGCCGGTCGACCCGGTGACGATGTGGACGCGCCCGCTCACAGCGCCGCCGCCGCGGCTGCGTCGGTGACGAGGACGTCGACCATCCCGGTGGCCAGCGCGCCGCGGATGGCCGGGGCCTTGGCGGCTCCAGCCGCGACGGCGATGACGCGCGGCACGGCGCGCAGCTGATCGATGGAGATGGCGATCGCCCGCGCAGCAAGCTCCGGCGCCACGACGGTGCCGTCGGCAGCGAATGGGTGCACGACCAGCTCGCCAACCGCGCCCCTGGCTCGCAGCGCGTCCAGCTCGTCATCTTCCAGCGCGCCGGAGGCGATGAGCGAGGACCCGGCACGGCCGCCCCTGGCCTCCCACGCGCCGATGCCGATGACCGCGGCGTCGAGCCCGACGTAGGCAGCCAGGACGCTGGCCACCTCAGGCTCGGCCGCGAGGGCGTCGCGCAACCGAGGGGTCGCCACGAAGGCCGGGGCGTACAGGTCACGGTGTCTGCCGCCCAGTCGCTCCGCGAACACACGCGCGGCCTCGCCCGGAGCATGGTCGCGTTCGAGGTGCACGGAGCCGCCAGCCAGGGGGACCACGGTCAGGCCGGGATGGCGACGGGCCGGCAGCCAGCGGGCCGTCGCGGCGAGGGTAGAGCCCCAAGCCACCCCGACGGTGCGTACCGCAGCGAGCAGCTCGGCAACGACATCCGCCGCCAGCCGCGCCGTGGCATCGGTCGGGTCGCCACCGCCGGCTGCCACCGCACACAGGTCGAGCCCGAAGCGCGTCTCCAGGGCCTGCGCCACGGCCCGGTCCGACTCCGGCGCATCTCGATACTCGATGCGGACGAGCCCGGTGGCGCGTGCCTCGTGGAGCAGCCGCGCCACGCGGAAGCGGGAGATCCCGAGGCGGGCGCCGATCTCGACCTTGCTCAGGCCCCCGTCGTAGTACAGCCGCGCGACCTGCGTCGCAAGGCCGGTGGTGCCGCGCTCCGCGATGCTCATGACCCGGACCGCACGGCGTCGAGAATGGCACGCCGTCCGGCTGGGTCCGCCGCGACGATCGCCGAGCCGATGCCGACCGCGACCGCGCCGGCGCCCAGGAATGCGGCCGCGTTCGTCCCATCGATCCCACCGGTGGGGATGAGCGGCACGTCGGGTAAGGGGCCGCGCAGCTCGCGCACGAACGACGGGCCGAGCGACGAGGCCGGAAACAGCTTGACGAACGTGGCGCCGGCATCCCACGCCGTGGCGATCTCGGTGGGGGAGTACGCGCCCGGGATGAAGGGCATGCCCATGGCAACCGCCGCCTGGAGCAGGTCGGCGTCGAAGATGGGGCTCACCGAGAAGTCCACCCCGACCTCGACCGCCGTTCGAAGGTCGGCGGCGCTGCGCACGGTGCCGGCACCGAGCAGCGCATCGCCGGGGAGTACGGCGCGGCATGCAGCCAATGCGGCCGCAGGGTCGGTGGCGTCCATGGTGACCTCGAAGACCCGCGCCCCCGCCGCCGCCAGCTCGGCGGCGATGGACGCCAGGCGCTCAACAGGCTCGACGCGGCGCAAGACAACGACCAGGCGCTCCGCGCGAATGCGGGCGCTGGGCGGGGAGCGGCGCAGATCTTCAGCCGTCATGAGGCAGCATCGTAGGCGCTCGCTCATCTGATGCGCAAGGCGCTCATCTGAGCGGTGACGGCCGGCAACGTCCCACCCGCTACGATGCGCTGCGTGCCCACGCTCGCCGCGCCCGACACCGCCCTTCACGCATCGTTCCTTGCCGCCCTCGCCGAGTTCCGCGCCGAGGGCCGCCTGGGGCCGGCCGACTCGACCGGCCTCGCTCACGAGGTGCGAACAGGCATCCCCGGCCTCGACGATCCGGATGGCGTTGCCGCCTACGTCGCCGGCCTGCGCGCCCGCGCGCTGCCGGAGACGCCGCGTCCCGCCGGGTACGTGCCGGACACGCTGCTCTGGTTCGCCGACGGCACCGACTGGCTGGGGCGGCTCAGCATCCGCCATCGCCTGAACGAGATGCTTCTCGAGGTGGGCGGCCACATCGGCTACGACGTGCGGCCATCCGCGCGGCGGCGGGGCCACGGCACCGAGATGCTGCGCCAGGCGCTTCCGATGGCGGGGCGGTTGGGCATCGATCCGGCACTCGTCACCTGTGACGTCGACAACGTCGGCTCACGGAAGGTGATCGAGGGCAACGGCGGCCGGCTCGAGGACGAGCGCCACGGCAAGCTCCGCTTCTGGGTGCCGACGACACACCGCGACTGAGGGAACGCCAACGGGCCATGCGACCCGTGCGCCCGGGGCCATTGGGCAGCGGTCCGACGGAGGACCGGGCGCCTAGAATCGGGCCATGACCGTCGTCGCGGTCGCGACCTTCCTCGCCCTGCTGGGAGCCGTGGCGGTGGTCGTCGACCTCATCCTCATCTCCGGCAGCGTGCTCATGGGTCGCGAGGCGCGCGGTGCGCTTCGCGACATCGTCACCCCGTATGCGGTGCCTTTGGCGACCCTGGTCGCCGTGACTGCCGTCTCCGGCAGCCTCTACTTCTCGGAAGTCGCGCACCTCGAGCCGTGCGTGCTGTGCTGGTACCAGCGGATCGCGATGTATCCGCTCGTGCTCCTGCTGGGCCTCGCCGCGGTGCGTCGTGACCCTGCCGTGCGGCCGTACGGCATGACGCTGGCCGCCGTCGGCGCGGCCATCAGCGCCTACCACATCGCCGTGCAGCGCCTCCCCGGCATGCCGTCCACCAGCTGCTCCATCACCGCACCATGCTCTGCCATCCAGGTAGAGGTGCTCGGCTTCGTCACCATCCCGGTGCTCGCCCTCGTTGCCTTCCTCACGATTCTCGTGCTGCTCGGCGTGCGCGGTCCCGGCCCCACCCAGGAGGATCCAATCGCATGAGCTCCGCACGCAGCCGCGGGATGCCGCGCCGCAGCTCCCAACATGTCGCGCCACGCCGCCTGCCCGGCTTCGTGGTCTGGATCGTCGTGGCGATCCTCGTGGCGGTCGCCGCGGTAGCCGCCATCTTCCTCTCGTCGGGAGCGGGCAGAGCAACCGCGGAACCGGCCCCGCGCCTCACCGTCAGCGGATCGGCGCTGCCGGCGTTCTCGTCGGACGGCACCGATCCGGCGGTCGGGGTGGCCCTGCCGACCCTGAGCGGCACTGGTCCAGGCGGCGCGCCGGCCGAGATCGGCCCAACGGGCGCGCCACAGATCGTGGTCGTCGTCGCGCATTGGTGCCCGCACTGCCGCGCGGAGGTGCCGCGAATCGTGGCCTGGCTGCGGGGCAACAGCCTTCCCTCCGGGGTGACGATGACCACCCTCTCCACCGGCATTGATCCCGCACGCCCCAACTTCCCGCCGTCCGCGTGGCTGCGCACGGAGGGGTGGACGGCACCGGTGCTGACCGATGACGCCGCGTCGAGCGGTCTCGCGGCCCTGGGCTTCACCAGCTTCCCCGGCTTTGTCTTCGTCAACGGCGATGGGACGGTGGCCGGCCGCATGGTCGGGGAGCTCGACCCGGCCCAGATCGCATCCATCGCCGCCAGCCTGCGCTGAGGCCGCGCCATACTTCATGGCATGACACTCGATACCCGCGCGTTCACGCTGCCGGATGGCCGTACGCTTGACGTCTTCGTGGGAGGCGCCGCCACCGGTGATGCGCTGATCGCGCATCACGGCACCCCCGGCGACGCGAGCCGCTTCGCCGCCTGGAGCGGGGCCGCCGCCCGCCACGGCCTGCGGCTCGTCACCTTCAGCCGGCCAGGCTATGCCACCTCGACACGCCGGCCCGGCCGCACCGTGGCTGACGTGGCGGATGACGTGACAGCGCTGGCCGACGGGCTCGGCATCGGCGAGTTCATGGCAATCGGGGGGTCGGGCGGCGGCCCGCACTCGATCGCCTGCGTCGCGATGCTGCCGGATCGGTGCCGCGCCGCCGCCGCGTTGGTCACCGTCGCCCCGTGGGCGGCGCCGGGGCTCGACTGGTTCGACGGCATGGCGCAGCTCAACCTCGACGAGTTCGGCGCTGCCCTGGAGGGCGAGGACACGCTGCGCGCGTGGATGGCCGCCCACGGAGAGGAGTACCGCCACGTGACCGGCGACCAGCTGGCCGGTGCGCTGGGCGAGGCGATCCCGCCCGTGGACCGCGACGTGCTGACCGGCGAGGAGGCGGAGTCACAGGCGGCCGGCATGCGCCGCGCGCTCGAGCACGGCTTTGACGGCTGGGTCGACGACGACCTCGCGTTCTCGCGACCGTGGGGCTTCGACCTGGAAGGCATCACCCGCCCGGTGCGCATCTGGCAGGGTGAGCTGGATCGGCTGGTGCCGGTCGCCCATGGCCGCTGGCTCGCGGACCAGATCCCCGGCGCGCAGTTCTCGATGGCCCCCGGCCACGGTCACCTGTCGCTCCCCATCGCCTACCGCGACGAGATCCTGGACGACCTGCTGACCGTCGCCCGCGCCTGAGCCGCTACTGCGGGATGTGGCCCGGCTGGGCGTTGGGGTCCGCGGCCGCCTCCACCGAGACGCTCGCCGGCGGGATGACCCCCATCCGGCCTGCCTGGTAGTCGGTGACCGCCTGGATGATCTCGTCGCGCGTATTCATGACGAACGGTCCGTAGGCGGCGATCGGCTCGCGGATCGGTCGCCCGCCGAGCAGCAGCAGCTCGAGGCGTCGCGAAGGTCCCTCGGGAAGCGCGTCGGCGGCGACCTCGAGATGCTCGCCGTCACCCAGCACCGCCATCTGTCCGGCCTGGATCGGCGTGCGCGACGGTCCCACCGTTCCCGAGCCACCGAGCGCGTAGACCAGCGCGTTGAACTCGCGCGGCCAGGCGACGCTGAGGCGCGCCTCCGGGTGCAGGGTTGCGTGGGCGTAGGCGATGGGCGTGCGGGTCGAGCCCGGGCCAAGGAAGCCGTCGAGCTCGCCGGCGATGATTCGCACCAGCGCGGCGCCGTCGGCCGAGGCGACCAGCCGCACGCTGCCGGGATCGATGTCCTGGTAGCGCGGCGGGATCCACTTGTCGGCGGCCGGCAGGTTGACCCACAGCTGGACGCCGTGGAAGAGGCCGCCGGTGGCGACGAGCTCCGGCGGAGGCATCTCGGAATGGACGAGCCCCGAGCCGGCGGTCATCCACTGCGTGGCCCCGTCGCTGATGAGGCCGCCGCCGCCGGTCGAGTCGCGGTGCTGGAGCTTGCCGTCGAGCATGTAGGTGACAGTCTCGAAGCCACGGTGCGGGTGATCCGGGGCGCCCTTTGCCTCGCCCGGGCCGTACTCGACCTCGCCCATCTGGTCGAGCAGGATGAACGGGTCGGTGAGGCTGTGGGGGATGGCCACGAACGGGCGGCGCACCCGGAAGCCCTCGCCCTCCAGGAGCGAGGGTGCAGTGACGCGGGTGACGACCGGCCGCGACACGCTCTTGGGCGCGGGGGAAGGCAGTCGAGGGAGGGTGAGCAGGTCCGCAGTGATGGCGGGCATGGGATGGGTGCCGTCTAACTAGTTGCGTAGTCAACTATACACGGTTCGTCAAGATGGACCGATGGACCCGCTGACCACCGTCGCGACGTGGCTGCGCGAAGCGCAGCGCACCGTGGTGCTCACCGGTGCCGGGATCAGCACCGACTCCGGGATCCCCGACTTCCGCGGACCGCAGGGCGTATGGACGCGGGATCCCGCCGCCGAGAAGCGCGCCGACATCTCGCACTACCTGCGCGATCCCGAGGTTCGTCGTGCGGGCTGGCGGGCACGGGCCGCCGGCACGACGCTCGACGCGCGCCCGTCCGCGGGCCACCTCGCCCTGGCACGCCTCGAGGCGGCGGGGAGGCTCGATACGCTCATCACGCAGAACATCGACGGCCTGCATCGCGATGCCGGCTCGTCCCTGGAGCGCCTCATCGAGATTCACGGCACGGCGCGCGAGTACCTCTGCCTCGCCTGCGGCGCCCGCGGCCCGATGGATGATGCGCTCGCGCGGGTGCGCGCCGGAGAACCGGAGCCGGCCTGCCTGGCGTGTGGCGGCATCCTCAAGTCGGCCACCATCAGCTTCGGCCAGTCGCTTGACCCGGACCTGCTGCGGCGGGCGATCGCCGCCTCGCGGTCCGCGGACCTGTTTCTCGCCATCGGTACGAGCCTCACCGTGTATCCCGTCGCGGACCTGCCGATGCAGGCGCTGGCCGCGGGTGCGCGCCTCGTGATCCTGAACGCGGAGCCGACGGTGCTCGACGTTCACGCCGACGCGGTCCTGCGCGGCCAGATCGGCGAGCTGCTGCCCGGACTCGTCGGGATGGCCATCGGCTGAGGCGCGAATCGCGGTACGCCAAGCGGCCCACGCCGGACGCGATGCCAGCGGCCACCGACTACGTGCTGACACGTCAGCCCGCCGAGGAGTAGGCTCGTCGCGACATGACCCGCGACCCCGCGCGCCTGACCCGCAGGCGCTTCCTGAAGGTCGCCGGGTGGGCCGGCGTCGCGGCCGCGCTTGCAGCCTGCGACGTCGGACGGGTCTCGCCCTCGACCGTGCCATCCGGCTCAGCCGCGCCGACTCCCTCGGCGTCGCCGACCGCTACGTCCAGCCCTTCACCAGCGGCCACCCCCGCCGCCACCCCCGGCCTGACGCTGCGGCAACAGATCGCCGGCATGCTGCTGGTCGGTTTTCGCGGCACCACGGCTGACGAGGCGGCCGCCACTCTTGCCGATATTCGCGATCTCGGGCTCGGCGGGGTGGTGCTCTTCGACTTCGACACGCCGACCGGGCAACGGGTTCGCAACATCGTGTCGCCCGCGCAGCTCACCGAGCTCATCGCTGCGCTGCGCGAGGCGGCCGGCGACCGGCCGCTCATCGTGGCCGTCGACGAGGAGGGCGGCCGGGTGGCGCGCCTCGATCCCGACCACGGGTTCCCGGCGACGCTCTCCGCGGCGGCCCTTGGGGCGCGCGATGACCCCTCATTCACGCGCGCCCGCGCCGGCGAGATGGCAACAACCCTGCGCGGTGTGGGGATCGACCTGAACCTCGCTCCGGTGGTGGACCTGAATCTCAACCCCTCCAACCCGATCATCGGTGCCCTCGATCGCAGCTTCGGCGCCGATCCCGACCTCGTGGTGGCGCAGGCGGAGGCGTTCGTCGCCGCGCACCGCCAGGTAGGGGTCCGCACAGCGCTCAAGCACTTTCCCGGGCACGGGAGTGCCACCGCCGACACGCACCTGGGCGTCGTGGACGTCACATCGGTATGGCGGGCAGTGGAGCTCGAGCCGTTCCGCCGCCTGGTGAGTGACGGGCTCGCGGATGCCGTGCTCACCGCGCACGTCTTCAATGCCGCCCTCGACCCCGAGCATCCCGCCACGCTCTCGCAACCCATCGTCACCGGCCTGCTGCGGGATCAGCTCGGCTGGCAGGGCCTCGTCATCAGCGACGACATGCAGATGGGCGCCATCCGGGCGCAGTACGGGTACCCCGAAGCGATAGCGCTGGCGATCGAGGCGGGGATCGACCTGCTCACCATCGCCAACCAGCAGGTGTACGAGGAGGGGATCGTCGCCACGACCATCGACCTCATCGAGGGATTCGTTCGCGACGGGCGGATATCCGAAGCAAGAATCGCGGAGAGCGCCGGACGGCTGGCGACCTTCAATGCCGTCCTGGTCGGCTAAGCCGGGTCCTGGGGCGGCGCCATCGGGGGCGGCGCAACCACGGGTGCGCGGAGCCTGAACCACGCCCAGAAGAGGACCGATCCGCCGGCAAAGATCACCAGGAGCAGCAGCATCGTCAGCATCGAGGTGCGCGACGAATCGGCAAGGTAACCGGAGCTCGGGTTGATGAGGATGTGTGCGAACGCGAACGTCGCCACCCCCAGCACGCCCATCCATACCCGGCGATTCCACGCGCGCACGCGCTCTCCCGGAAGGAAGCGAAGCGGCATCATCCCGAACACGGCCCCTTCGAGGCCGGCGACGACGACCGTGGCGCAGCCAGTCTCCAGCATGGCATTGACGAATGACTGCTCGCCCGGTCCCGAGGAGCCACGGACCATGGGGAGCAGGAGCCACGCGCCCACCGCAACCACGAGCCCGGTGATGGTCGCGAAGGCGTCGAGCCGCCCCTGCTCGCGTCGTGCGAGCTCGCGCGTGAAGCCAAAGCCGATGATCATCCCGTACAGGTATCCCGGCTGGAAGTCAGCCACCCGGCTCAAGATCACGCAGCCCAACGCGATGAGCAGGGTTCCCGGGAGGGCGCTGGCATTCATTCCCAGGCCCTGCCCGCGCGACCCGATCCACAGCGGGACGGCGATCGCGCCGAGCATGACCAGCATGCCGAGCCCCAGGCCGAGGAACGTCGCCAGCGACAGCACGTCGAGCCCGAAGGTCGGATCCAGGAACCCGTAGAGCAGCGCGCTGGCGGCCACGAAGGCCAGGATCCCGGCCGGCGAGCTCCAGAACGCACCCCCATCCGGCACCGCGCCGTCGGCGGCTGCGGCGGGCGCAGTGAGCTCCGCTCCACGTGTCCCTGCCGACGGCGGACTGGATCGCTCAAGTCGGGACGCGATCGCCCGTCGGCACCACGCCAACAGCCCGGCGACGATGGAGGCAGCGCGGCGACGGACGCGCCTGACCCATGCGGTGACCTCCGCATAGTGCTCCTCGAGCGTGCTGTTGAAGAGCGTGGCCGGGAAGGGAACGAAGAACACGATCGTCCCCGCGATGGCGACGCTCGAGGCGATCACGACCGGATCGAGGTTGATCTCGGCCGGCCCGGGGACCGCATCTCGCAGGGAGGTGACGCTGCCGCGCCGACCGAGTGGCGAGAAGAAGGTCTCGTGCGACACGGTCACGCTGCCGCGGGCCGGGATGGTGACCTGCCAGCTCAGGCCCGCCCCGTTGTCGACGGCCTCGTCGCACGCGCAGGTATCGGGGAACGAGGTCTGCTCACCAATGGCAGTCCACACGGCCTGATACCCCGCCTCGAGGTAGTGGCTGCCCTCGGTGATCGGCAGCCACTGCTCGATCCGGGCGTCCTGCCCCGGCGCGATCACGCACGCAGGTGCCCCGTCATCAACGCGACCGAAGCCCGTATCCGAGTCCTGGAGGAAGCAGTCGGCAGCCCGGTACACGATGGCGCGCACATCGGCGTCCGTGCTGTTGGTGAAGCGCAGGTCGGTGCGATAGGCCTCGTCGCCGACGACGTACGAATCGGTCTGCTCAAGCCGGATACCGCTGTCTCCGGCCTCGGCCACGGTGACGAGCCGGTAGGGGTCGGACCGGCTCCCCGAGCCCGCCACGGGCGCCTGGCTCGCCGGGGTCCATGGCAGCGTGCTGCCGCCTACGGAGCCGGCGAGGATCGGGGGACCGTACAGCGTCCCGTTCGCCGCCAGGAACGTTCCACAGGAGCCGATGGGACCGCCGAAGAACTCCATCGTCGTGTCGTCGCGGTGCGCCACCTGGCAGTTCAGGTCCGGGGTGGTGATGATCTGCGTGAGTGGCCCGTCCGACGTGATGGCGCCGTCGACCGCCCCCACCGTGGCAGGATGGAGGAGGCTGATGAGCGCGACCACCACGAGGCCGGCGATCACGACGCGACCGCACGCGGCGGCGCGGTCGAGGACCGGTCGGAGACGCTCGGGGCACACCGCAGCGCGACGCATCGCCGCGGAGTATAGGCGCCCGCACTCGCGCCGCACAGGGTCTCGCGAACGCGCCTTCGAGGGGCCACGCGGCGCCAGCCGGAGGCGTCCCACGACGCTGCCTCGTTACGTCATTTGCCGCGCCCGGGCGCCGCCCCTCGGCCGATGTGGGGCGGAGTCCGCGGCGGCGACCCTGTGCGGCATGAACCCGTTCAACGTCCTTCGGTCTCGCGGCCGCCGGCTCGCACCGGGCGGCGGCGCCAGCGTCGCTGCGACCGCCATCGCGCCTCCGAGCGCGATTGCGGCAATCCGTGGCGCGCGCGTCGCGTGGCTCTCGACGGTGAACGCGGACGGTTCGCCGGCCCTGGTGCCGACCTGGTTCTGGTTCGACGGGGACGCGTTCTGGCTCTTCGCCAAGCCGGGTCAGCGCAAGATCCGCAACATCCGGCGCTTCGAACGCGTGACGCTGGCTGTTGGCGATCCGAGCGACGACTTCGCGGTGCAGCTCGTCGAGGGGGCGGCGCACACCCTGCCGACCACGACCGCGGCCGTCCTGCCGGACGAGATGAAGCGCGCCTACGGCACGTGGCTGGAACGCATCGGCATGGACTGGGACACCTACGCGGCCACGTATCGTCAGCCGATCATCGTCCGTCCGACCCGCTACCTTCCGTGGCGGGGCCTGTCGCGAACGGCTCCGGAGAGTGCCACCCCGCGGACGATGGCCCCGCCGGCTGTCGCGCCGCGCCTCTCGGCTACAGTGGGGGCGTGACCGCCTCGGAGCCGATTCGGACCGCTCGCCTTGAGCTGCCCGCCTTCACGGTCGACGAGTACGACCGCCTCCTTGCGGGTGATCGCGAGAGCGTCGGTGCCGACCTCGGCGCCGCTATCGGGCTGGACTGGCTGGAGGATGCCACCTGGCTCATCGCCCTGCGCCGCGAGCAGCTGCGCGACCACCCGGATCACCTGCCGTGGCTGATCCGTCCGGTCCTGCGCCGCGAGGCAGGGCAGCGGCCCGAGGCCATCGGCTACGTGAACTTTCACGCGCCCCCGAACGAGGAGGGAATGGTCGAGATCGGGTACGCCCTCCTGGAGGCGTGGCGCGGCCTGGGCTACGGGCTGGAGGCGGCCCGTGGGGCCCTCACATGGGCAGCGGCCGATCCGCGGGTGCGCACGCTGCGCGCGTCGGTGGCGCCGGACAACAGCCCATCGATGGGCATCATCGGCAAGCTCGGCTTCGTGCAGGTCGGCGAGCAGTGGGATCCCCACGACGGCCTGGAGCTCGTCCATGACATCGACCGCCAGGCGTTCCTGGAGCGCAATCCACCGCACCGATGAGCGTGGCCCACGCCGCTCAGTCGGGGGTGAGGAAGACCCAGCTGTCGGGGATCACGTCCGGTGCCTTCCCAATGACCACCGCGATCTCCTGGTGGCGGCCGAGCTCCACGTTGGCGGGATTGCCATCCTGCTTCGTGCCGTCGACGTACACGGCGATCGGGGTCGGGGCGCAGAACTCGCCGGCACAGCTCGTATCCAGCTTGAGGCCCCATTCGGTGAAGAACTGGCCCAGCGTGTAGGGTGCCTGATCGGCATCGGCGGACTCGGTGTGGATGATGCCATCGGGCAGGTGCGTGTGGAGCGGGGAGAGGCATGGCGCGCCGCACGTCTCGACCTCGAAGTCCGAACCGGTGCCGTCATCGGTCGGCTGCTCGGTGACGCCGTCCGCGGTCGTGTCGATCCCGATGCCGGCAGGCACGGGGACCGCCACGCCATCCACGAAGACGTCCAGGTGCGCATGGGTATGGGTGGTGAGGAACTCGCGTTCGGTGGCCGTCAATCCGGCCTCCGTGGCTGCCGCGACCGCATCGGCCGGCGCCCCCCAGCTGGGCTGCGTCAGCGGGGCCGCGCTGCAGCCCCCGATACCGAGCGCCATGCCCAGGACCACGAGGAGGGGAGTCGGTGTGCGGCGCATGTCGGCCTCCAACGCTCGCTCGGGCAGGGTCGACTAGAGCCAGTCGTCCCCGGCCAGGACACCGGGGGTGAGCTCGGCTTCGAAGAGCGCCAGCTCCTCGGCCGGGATCTTGTAGACGTGCTCGTCGGCGGGGTAGGCGCCGGACCGAACCTCGGCCACGAAGGCGGTTAGGCCGCGGCGTGTCTCGCCGGCGACGTCCGCGTAGCGCTTCACGAAGCGTGGCGCCGGCCCCTCGTTGATGCCCAGCAGGTCGTGCCATACCAGCACCTGCCCGTCACAGCCGGGTCCCGCACCGATGCCGATGGTCGGGATTCGCAGCGCCTCGCTGACCCGGGTCGCGACGCGTGCCGCCACCGCCTCCAGCACGATCGCGAAGCAGCCCGCCGCCTGAAGGGCCAGCGCGTCCGCGTACATCTGGCGTGCCTGCGCGGCGGTCCGCCCCCGCGCCTTGTGGCCGCCGAGCGCCGACGCCGACTGTGGGGTGACCCCCAGGTGGCCCATGACCGGGATCCCGGCCGCGGCAATGGCGCGGGCGCGCGAGACCATCGGTCCTCCACCTTCGAGCTTCACGCCCTGGGCACCCGACTCCTTCACGAGGCGCACGGCGTTGTGCACCGCGTCCTCGTCGCTGGCCTGGAATGCGCCGAGCGGCAGGTCGACGAGGAAGAAGGCACGGTGCGTCCCGCGTCGCGCGGCACGGCCCAGGATGATCATCTCGTCCATGCTCACTGCCGTGGTGTCGGGGTAGCCGAGCAGGTTGTTACCGGCCGAGTCCCCGACGAAGACGATGTCGACCCCCGACTCGTCCGCGAACCGCGCGGACGGCGCGTCGTACGCGGTGACCATGACGATCTTGGTGCCGTTCTGCTTCATCTCGGCGAAGTCGGTGATGGCGACGGGTGCGCCGTTGGTGCTCATGGGCCGATCTTCCACCCGGTGATGCCGTCGTGTCCAGCCCGCGGCGTCACTCTCCGAGCAGCACGTTGTCGATGAGGCGGGTCGGGCCGACACGCACCGCGGCGGCGAGCGTGTCGCCACCGAGATCGGCGCGCTCCACGTAGTCGACGCTGATCCCCGGCGCGCCCTCCAGCGCCGTTCTCGCCGCCGCGACCGGATCCTCCCCGGACCGATGCGCCGCCAGGCCGGCTTCCAGGGCGCGCGGCAGTGCGAGGGCCTGCCGGCGCTGGTCGGCCGACAGGAACCGGTTGCGGCTCGAGAGGGCGAGCCCGTCCGCGTCGCGGACCGTGGGGCGCGCTTCCACCGAGATCGGCAGGGCGAGGTCGCGCACCAGCTGCCCGATCACCGCGACCTGCTGCGCATCCTTGCGTCCGAAGTACACGGCACTCGGCCCGACGATGCCGAAGAGACGGGTGCATACGGTGGCCACGCCGCGGAAATGCTCGGGCCGTACCGCGCCCTCCAGCACGGTGGCGAGGGTTCCGGGGTCCACCCACGTGTCGAAACCGGGCGGGTACATCTCCCCGACGGTCGGGGCGAAGAGCAGGTCGACGCCCACCCCGGCTGCGGCGCGCGCGTCGCCGGCCTCGTCCCGCGGATAGCGGTCGAGATCCTCGGCGGGCCCGAACTGGGCGGGGTTGACGAACAGGCTGACCACCACGACGTCGCACTCGGCGCGCGCCGCGCGCATGAGGGCCAGGTGGCCTTCGTGGAGGGCGCCCATCGTCGGCACCAGGCCGATCCGCTCGCGGCGCTCGCGGGGCGGTTGGAGCATGGCGCGGACCTCGTGGACGGTCCTCGCGATCGGGAGCGGCGACTCGCCCGTCACGGCTTCGTCGCCAGGGCCAGGGCCCGATACAGCTCCACGAGGTCCGGGGCGCGGGCCTCGAGCGCGGCGAGGTGCGCCTCGACGGTCGAGACATCGCCGCGGGCGATGGGGCCGGTCAGCTGGAAGCCGTTTTCGATGGTGCGCCGCATCAGGGGAATCAGCGCCTCGGCGGGCACGCCCGCCTCGCCCACCAGCCGCGCCGCCACGCGTTCGAGGGTCACCAGGAAGTTGGAGGCCACCGCGGCGCCGGCGTGGTAGATCGGCTTGTCGGCATCTGCCAGCACGAAGGGGCGCAGGCCGAGCGTGGTGGCCAGCCAGTCGGCCGCGGCGGCGGCCGCATCGGTCTCGTAGGTCATGGCGCCCCACGCGCCGTCGAGCTGCCCCGCGCCGCGGTCGCGCGTCAAGGTCTGCAGCGGATGGACGACGAAGCGCCGCTCATGCGGGGCAAGGGCGGTGACGCTGGTCGCGCCGCTCAGGTGGGCCACCCACGGACCGATCTCGACCCGCGGCGCCACCTCGCCGATCCGCGCGTCGGGCACGGCAAGGATCACCAGCTCGGCACTCGGGTCGGGGTCGCGGCCCGTCGTAGACGGTGAGCCCGCGTTCGGCGAGGCGTGCCGCCACGGCGCCGCCCGCCCTTCCCGCACCGATCACCTGCACTCGCTCGAACACGTCGGCTAGCGTGCCACACTGCGACCGATGCGCACGCTCACCCGTACCGATGCCCGGCGCATCGCCATCAAGTCCCAGCTGCTCGCCGGCCCGCGGCCCGGCTCGCTGCTGGAGGTCTTCGCCCGGCTGGGCGCGCTGCAGGTGGATCCGACTTCCATCGTCGCGCGCGCCGAGCACCTCACCCTCTGGTCACGGCTCGGCGCGTTCGAGCTCGACGACCTGCGGCGACTTCTGGAGGAGACGCGGGAGCTGTTCGAATACCGCGCCTTCATCCTGCTGATGGCCGACCTGGAGCTGCATCGTCCGACCATGGCGCGCTTTCCGAGCCCGGCCACGACCCGCGGCCGGCTCACCGCGGAGTGGCTGCGCGACAACGTCGCCTTCCGGGCGTACGTGCTTGGGGAGCTGGAACGCCGCGGACCGCTGCCCAGCGGCGCCTTCGACGACCGCGCGGAGGTCCCGTGGCAGACCGGCGGCTGGAACGACGGCAAGAACGTCGGCCAGATGCTGGAGGCGCTCGCCCGCTCGGGGGCGATCGGCATCAGCCGCCGCGAGGGCGCGCAACGCGTCTGGGACCTCACGTCGCGGATCTGGCCCGAGGCGGAGCCGCTCCCCGACGAGGTCGTCGCGATCGAGCTCCTCGACCGCCGCCTGCGGGCGAGGGGAATCGCTGTCCCGCCCCTCGGCGGCGGGATCCACTACGAGCTCCCGGCCCGCGAGCTGGCGTTCGACTCGCTCCTGACCGATGGCGTGGCGGTGCCGGTTACCATCGACGGCGTCCCCGGGGAGTGGGTGGCGCACCGCGACGCGCTCGACGAGCTGGACGGTGAGCCGTGGGCGCCGCGCACCTCGCTCATCGGTCCGTTCGATCCGCTCATCGCGGACCGCGAGCGCACGGAGGCACTGTTCGGGATGATGTACGCGTTCGAGCTCTACAAGCCAGCCGCGAAGCGGCAGTACGGCCCGTACGCGCTCGTCGCTCTCGACGGCGACGAGCTGGTGGGGCGCGTCGACGCGCGCATCGATCGCAAGGCGCGGGCGCTGAACGTCAATGCCGTGGTTCCCGGAGCCCGGTGCCACGGCAGCGACCTGGCGGGCCGTCGCTGGCCAGCTGCAGGCTCTCGGGGAGTGGCTCGGCGCCGAATCGGTCGCGTTGCCGCCCGCGGCCTAGTCGCGGCTGATCGCCAGCACCCAGTACTCCGGTCCGTCGTCGGTGAAGGTCGCGGACAGCCCACCCTGGGTCACCCGATCCTCACACCCGTCGGCACCCGTTGCGCGGCAGGCAAGTGCCTCGTCGGCCCAGTCCCAGACGCGGCGCGGGCCGTGGAGCAGGTCGCGTGCGTGGGACATTAGCCGGCGCGCGGCCACCAGCGCCGCAGCCCCGTCCGACGCGTCGACGGTGATGACCACCTGCTCGACCGGCACCCCGACGAGGTCAACCTGGTTCCCGTCCGCGTCGGTGCCCACAACGTGGTGCGGGCCGGCCGGCTCAAAGGCGAACCCGTCCGCCTCGAGCGCGGCGCGCGCCCGGTCGAGCTGCGGGTCGTGGGCGGCGTGGGCACCCCCGGATGGCACGACCTCGACCGGCGCCGGCGTGCAGGCGGCGGAAGCCAGCACGAGCGCCAGCATCGCTCCGATCAGGCGGGGCGTCATGCCATCACGCCCCGCAGTGCCGACGCCGCCGCATGGGCGCCGCACAACCCGTGCACGCCGCCGCCCGGCGGAGTTGAGGCAGAGCACACGAACAGCGCCGGATCGGGCGTGGAATAGGGATCCAGGCGGATCGCGGGACGGGTGAGGAACTGCGCCCAGTGCTGGAGACCGCCGTTGATGTCGCCACCCACGTAGTTGGCGTTGTACGTCTCGAGGTCGGCCGGCCGCAGGACGTGCTGGGCCAGGATCCGATCCCGGAACCCGGGGGCGAAGCGCTCGACCTGGCCGAGGATGGCCTCGCTGGCGTCCCCCCTCCATCCATTCGGAACGTGGCAGTAGGCCCACACCACGTGCCTGCCTTCCGGCGCGCGGGTCGGATCGAAGGCAGACGGCTGGTTGAGGAGCACGAACGGCCGGCGGTGCACCCGACCACGCGCCACGGCGGCCTCCGACGCGCTCACCGCCTCCAGCGTCCCTCCCAGATGCACGGTGGCTGCCTCCGCGACACCCGGATTCGCCCATGGGATCGGGCCGTCGAGCACCAGGTCGAGCTTGAACGCCGCCGGACCATACCGATAGCGGCGCAGCTGTGCCGCATACAGCCCGCCCAGCCGCGGGCCTGCAACCCTCAGCACCTGGCGGGGCGTCAGGTCGAGCAGGGTGGACCGATGGGCTGGCAGCTCGCCAAGGTCGTTGACGGTGACGCCGGTGCGGATGGTCCCGCCCGCCTCGCGCAGCTCCGCCGCCAGCGCGTCGGCAATCCGTTGCGAGCCGCCCCGCGGGATGGGCCAGCCCACGGCGTGCGCGCTGGTGAGCAGGGCCATGCCGAAGCCCGCAGACAATGGGTCGCTCATGCGCAGGAACGAGTGAGCGCTGGCTCCCGCGAAGAGGCCGCGCGCCACCGGCGATCGGAAGCGACGGGCGACGATTCCCGCGGGGAGCAGCGACGGGATGCCGAAGCGCGACAGGGCGATCGGGTGGCCCAGCGCCGCGGGTACGTTCAGCGGCCCCAGCAGTGCGTCCACGATCAGCGGCCAATCGCGGGTGATGGGTCGCATCCAGCGCTCGTAGATCCGCGCGTCGTGCTCGTCCTCGAAGCTTTCCACGGTGGCCGCGATGTCGCGTCGCACGAGCGCCGCGCGTCCGTCGGGGAGTGGGTGCGCGACCTGCACCGGTGGCTCGATCCACTCCAGCCCGTGACGCCCCAGGTCCATGGCCGCGAAGACCGGTGATGAGCGACCGAGCGGGTGGACCGCGCTGCAGACGTCGTGCATGACCCCCGGCAGCGTCAGCTCCGCTGTCCGGCAGCCGCCGCCGACGGCGTCGCGGGCCTCTACCAGCTCGACACTGCGACCGGCGCGGGCGAGGGTAATGGCGGCGGCCAGCCCGTTGGGCCCGCCGCCGACCACGATGGCGTCCAGCGGTCGCGGGTCGGTCATGTCGTAACGGTACCCGCCGCGCGCGGTAGGGTTGCGGGCATGCCAGACCGACCCGGTCCGCTCCTGCTCGTCGGTGGCAACGAGTTCCGGCCCGGAAACGAGCCGCAGGACCGCGCCCTCGCTGCCTGGTGCGGCGGGCGGCCGGCGCACGTCGTCGTCACCGCCGCGGTGCGCCACGACCCCGATGCGGCGGTGCGCCACGCGGTGGACTGGTTCGCGGCGCTCGACCTGCAGATGGCCGAGCTGCCGATGCGCAACCGGACCCAGGCCAAGAGCGACGCCACGGTGAAGGCGGCCCGTGCGGCCGGCGCGACTTACCTGTGCGGCGGCGACCCGGGGATCGTGGTCAGCATCCTGCGCGAGACCGCAGGCTGGGAGGCGCTCGTCGCCGGGTGGCGCAATGGGGCGGCGCTCGCCGGCTCATCGGCCGGTGCCATGGCGCTCGGGGAGTGGACCCTGCTCAAGGGCCGCATGCCCGGCGACCACGAGCGGCGCTACGCCGATGCCCTCAACCTCGTGCCCGGCGTGGCCGTCATTCCGCACTGGGACGAGTTCGGTGCCACCTGGGCGCCATCGGCCGAGGCTGCGCGTCCGCGTCCCGATGTCGTGCTGCTCGGACTCGACTACGGCACTGCCGCGGCCTGGGACGGCATGGCGTGGCGGGCGATGGGTCGCGGCCGCGTGACGGTGATCGGCGCCGACGGGGCGCGAGCCACGTTCCAGGACGCGGACATCCGGGGCCTGCCCGCGCCGCGCTGAGGCCCCGGCGAGTTGCGTCAGCTGCACACAACGGCCATCGGCAGCAGTCTCCGTGGCTGGCGCGTGCACGACACGCAAGCCGCGGCCAACGAACGGGCGATCCAGGGTTCTCGGTGGCCGTTACGTGCGCGTCGTGCAACCGAGCAGCGGCGCAACTGGCCCACGAGGGCGCGTTGCGCC
The DNA here is from genome assembly GCA_963781555.1 of uncultured Chloroflexia bacterium. Classification (GTDB taxonomy): domain Bacteria; phylum Chloroflexota; class Limnocylindria; order QHBO01; family QHBO01; genus JAICQM01. The sequence continues at coordinate 533,935 of CAWAGB010000008.1, forward strand.
GCCAGCAACGTCCGGACTCCCAACTGGCGTTGCATCGCCGAACGTTGCGCCCAGCCTGCAACGTTCGGACCCGGAAACGGCTCCACAGCACGGTTCCCGCGCCGGACATTGCCACGCCGGCAAATGCGGCCGCTAGTCGAACGTGACCTCGATGAGCGGGGACCCGGTGACCATCACGGAGAGCGGATAGCCCCACCCGGCCGCGATCGGGGGCAGGACCGCCTCGCGCTCCGCACGATCGGTGATCACGCGACCGCGCGCCGGCAGGTCCGCCACGACCCCGCGCTTGAGGTGGACGGTCAGCCGAGGATCGGCGGCGAGGTTGGCGATCCAGCTCCGTGGCCAGCCGGGCTTGCCGCTGATGAACCAGCGCCCGTCGATGCTGTGGAGCACGATCTCCAGCCGCCGCGGCTCCCCGCTCTGGCGGCCGGTGGTCGTGATGTCGATCACCCCGCCCTGTGCCAGCGCCGCGGAGACCCCTTCGTCCATGGCGATCACGCAGGTACGCTCACGGTGCGCTCGTCCGTGCCGCGGACCAGGGTGATCTCGAGGGGTCCGGTGCCGGCGAGGGCGTCGTACAGGTCGTCGGCCGACGTGATGGCCACGCCGCCGACGGCGACCAGCAGGTCGCCCTCCGCGATGCCGGCCGCTGCGGCGGGCGAGTCGTCCTCGACGTCGCGCACCAGCATGCCCTCGCGTTCCGGCAAGCCGACCGCGCGACGCAGGTGCTGCGCAACGCGGGACGGGACGAGGCCAACGCCCAGGCGGCGGCGGGTCGGCGCCTCACCGCGACCCAGCGCGGTCAGCCGCTCGCGGAGCGCGGCGTCCGCCACGATCGCCAGGTAGAAGCCGCTTCCCAGGCGGTTGGTGTTGATGCCCAGCAGGCGTCCCTCGGTGTCGACAACCGGGCCGCCCGACGAGCCGGGGAGCAGGGGAGCGGTGTGCTCGACCGCGCCGGAGACGCGGCGGCCACGCGGGCCGCGGAAGGATCGGTCGACGCCGCTCACGAAGCCGAAGGTGGCGCGCGGGCCGCGACCGCCAGGGTTGCCGAGGGCGACGACCGGGTCGCCGCTCGCCGGTGCCGCACCATCGGCCCATGCGAGCGCCGCGATGCCAGCCGTGTCCGCAGCCAGCACCGCGACGTCGCCGTCGGCGTCCAGGCCACGCACCGTGGCGGTCACCTCGCGGCCATCGGCGAAGGTGACGGACACCTCGTCGCCGTGGAGGTTGTGCGCGTTGGTGAGGATCAGGCCGTCCTCCAGGACCATGCCGGACCCGCCGCGCCATCGGTTCCCGATGCCGACCACTGACGGGCCGACCTTCTCGCCGATCGCCTTGATCTCGCTGCCCAGTTCTGCGAGGGCTGCCATGGAACGCTCCTTCATCGGTCTGCAATGCCGTAACTTGCAATGTGCAAGTTACCATTGACGAACCGCCTGTCAAGACCGATGGCGTACGATCCGCCCATGCCCGCCCAGCCGTCGCCGCTCGCCGCCGCCCTCGAGCGGGTGGGGGACCGATGGAGCCTCCTCCTCATCGAGGCGCTGCTCGACGGGCCGCGGCGCTTCAACGAGCTGACCGATGCGGTGCGCGGCATCGCGCCCAACATCCTCACCGATCGGCTGCGGCGGCTGGAGGCGGAGAAGATCCTGCGCGCCACGCCCTACTCGGAGCGGCCGCCGCGCTTCGCCTACCAGCTCACCGAGGAGGGCGCCAACCTGGCCGGGGCGCTGCACCTGCTCGCCGACTGGGGCGGGCGCGGCGCGCCCGAATCCGAGCCGACGCGCCACGCGACGTGCGGCACGCCCGTCGAGGCGCGACTGTGGTGTCCGACCTGCGACCGGATGGTCGACGACGCCGAGGCCGATGCGGTGCGCTACGTGTGAGCGGGCCGCTGTACATCGACGCGGATCCCGCCGACCTGCGTCGTACGTTCGGCCTGGATGACGGGGATCTGCCGGAGGTGTTGGTCGTCGACGGCCGCTGGTCGACCGCCAGCCTGTTCGCCGACGTGGAGCGGACGTGGCCGTCTGCGCGCCGGGTGGAAGAGCGGATCATGCTCGTCGAGGTGGCCGGCCGGCAGGTGTGGCTCGCCGGCGTCTTCGGTGCCGCCCAGGCACTCACCTACACGCATCTCGCCGTCCGGCTGGGGGCGCAGGCGGTGGTGCAGGTCGGCTCGTTCGGCGGCCTCGCCGACGGCTGGGCGGTGGGGGACTGCTTCGTGCCGTCGTCGGTGGTCGGCCGCGACGGCGTGTCGCGCCAGCTGACCGATGGCGCGCCGGTCGTCCCGGATGCCTCGCTTGCTGATCGGCTGCGGCGCGGTCTTGCGGCCGCCGGGATGCCGGTTCGCGGCGGAACGCTGGTGACGACCACCACGATCGCGTTGGAGCGCCACTCCGATGTGGCCCGCTGGCGCCGCGCGGGCCACGCGGGGGTCGACATGGAGTGCGCCGCAACCTTGGCCATGGCGGGCTCGGCGGGCGTGCCCGCAGCTGGCGCGTTCTTCCTCATCGACAATCTCGCCGACGACCACACCGTCTTCCAGCAGACGGACGAGGAGCGCATGCGCTGCCGCTTCAGCCGGGACGCGATCCTGCGCGCGGCAGTCGCATCGGCCGTGCAATCGGTCAGCTGAGGAAACGCGAGCCATGGGGTGGCGTCGAGTCTTAATTCCGGTAGGCGTGCTCATCGCGCTCGTGCTGGTGGGTTGGGCGCTCGCCTCATTGGCGTGGGGCGGCATCGCGTTCTCCGATCTGCGGGAGCTTCAGCTGTGGCTCTATCGCCTGGGGGGTGGGATGTTGGTCGGCGGTGTCCTCGTGGCCCTCGTCACGCTCGCCGTCTACCGGCGTGCTCGCTCCCGAGGGACGCGGTTACTGACGCTGCTCGGCGCGGTGATCATCGGCACGCCACTGGTCATTGGGCTTCCGCTGCTGCTGTGGAATCTTCGGTAGCCCGTGTGGAGATGGCATCTGCCGCGTGCGCGGCGCCGCTGCATCGGCCGGGCGCGATTCGTCAGCTGACTATGTTTCATCTGGTGCAACGTCCGGACCCTGAAGCGGGTCCCAGCGGAGGTCCGTGGTCGGTGGTTGCCGCCTGGGCGCAACGACGTGCCAACGACCCTCCGTTCCTGATCCGGACGTTGCTGCCGCCGCAACGAATCGAAATAGGGAGCCGCACCGCCTTGTGAGTCATCTTGCGTTGTTGCACTGAGCTGAGGTAGGCTCGCCCGTCCAGCGAGCTACCGAGGGAGAGGTGGCAATACCGGCGTCGCGCATCGATGGGCGGCCGACCTGCCCCCGGGGACACCCGGGACGGGTCATCGCCTTTGGTCGGCAGGTGCGAGCCGACAAGGCTTACTCGCGGCCGCGGTTCCGATGCTTCCCGAGCGACGGCAGCCTGGAGCACACCTTCATGCCGGCTCGGCGACAGCCGACCCATGGGCACCCGTATGGCGCGGTCTGCGTCCACTGCGAGCGCGACTACGGGCCGGCGGCGCTCGCGGACCTGGCGGAGCAGCACAAGGCCGAGAACGTCCTGGTCTGGATGCTCGAAAACGAGCAGCTCATCGTGAAGCAGATCGAGCTGCGCGCTCGCTTCCCCGATCGACCTCGCAGCAACGGCGCCGCGGAGCGTCTGGTGGCCCAGGTCGACGAACGGCTCGGCAAGCGCCGGCGCAACTTCCGCAATGCCCGACGGCTCAATACCGTCGTCAGGCTGATGGCGGTCGAGATGCGCGGAGACGCGGATCCGTTGACGCTCGCTCGCGTCGTGCGGGACGTTATCGAGAGCGGTACCGCACCCCACCTCCTCGGCGATCCAGGCATGGACCGAGGAGCGCTGGTCAACGACCCGGCGGCCACATCGGTTGGATCCATCGCCTCGCTGCTGCTCAGCGGTGGGCAGCAGCGCAAAGCGGCGAACCGGGCTTACTGGGTGAGCGCCAAGACGAGGTCCAACGACGGGCAGACTTTCTCAACGTCGAGCGCGCCCGGCGTGGACTACCGCTAATCGAAGTGAGGCTGTCCAAGGGTGGCGTTGCTGCTGTGTCAGTGCGTGGGAGGCTGCTGACTGACTTCTTCGAGTTCGCAGACGAGTGGGCGACGGACCTCAACGGCCGTAGCTCCGAGGGCGTCAAGGCTGGCCACTACGCCGAGAAGGTCTGGTGGCGATGCGAGGCGGGACACCAGTGGCAGGCTACCGTGTCGGACCGGATCACCCGCCTGCTGCGTTGCCGCCGCTGCTCAACCAAGCGCGCCGACGACCCTCGGTCCCGCGAAGGTAGAGCGACTCGAGAACCGGCTTCATCGTGTCCGCATCCAAGTCGCTGTCGACGCTCGCCGTGCGGCCATCCGCCAGGCGCGCGCTGTACTCGACCACGCCAGCTCGGCCAATCTGGGCAGCGGGGAGCGGATTGGCGCCCCACACGGTACCGGCGATCGGCTCGCCCATTCGCACGGGATCCTTGTCGCCAAGGTGTTCGGGTGAAGCGTTCGTCTGCCAGATGTGGAGATAGTGGCTGGGACCTTGGTAGTAAACGTCCACCGACTCGATCTGGTTATTGGCCTCGATGTAGTCCGCGTTCACGACAACAAAGCCGTCGGGGAGCCAACCGGGCTCCAGCAAGCCGCCGGGCATTCCTTCTCGAGCAGCGACCAGGTTCTGCTGCGTCATCAGCGGACGCATGCCGCCGACTGGGAAGTCGGTCGGCGTCGACATGTTCGCACCGCACCCAGCAAGCACCAGCGAGATCGTCAAGAGCACTCCACGCATGTGCTGAGCGTCCGACGATGTGCCGTTCGAGTCAAGCCCCGGCCTCCAGCCTCAACCGGAACAACGCAAGATGACTCACAAGCGCACCGCGCGGACTTGACAGGTGACTAATGAGTCACCTAAGATCGGGCGCATGACAGAGGAACTGGAAGCCGCCTTCCGCGCACTCGCCGACGGGAACCGTCGACGGCTGCTGGATCGGCTGCGCGAGCGCGACGGCCAAGCGCTGGCGGAGCTCGAGGCGGCACTTCCCGGCATGACCCGCTTCGGGGTGATGAAGCACCTGCGCGTGCTCGAGGACGCGCACCTGCTGACGACTCGCCGCGACGGCCGCCGGAAGCTCCACTTCCTCAACCCGGTTCCCATCCAGCTCATTGCAGACCGATGGATCAGCCGCTACGCGGCGCCGTGGGTCACCGGGCTGGCCGACCTCAAGCAGACCCTGGAGGCTGATTCACCGATGACCGCACCCAAGCAGGTGTACGAGATCTTCATTCGCACCACCCCCGAGCGTCTCTGGCAGGCGCTGACCGACGGCGAGCTGAGCCGCCAGTACTACTTCAACACCGCGGTCCGCAGCGACCTCGAAGTGGGGAAGTCGTTCCAGTATTTCGGCGATGACGGCGTCATGCACCTCGACGGCGAGATCCTGGAGATCGACCCACCGCGGCGCCTCGTGACGACATTCTCGGCGCTGTGGAGCCCGGACATGGCGGCCGATCCCCCGTCCAGGATCACGTACGAGATCGAGCCCATGGGCGCGACCTGCAAGCTCACGATGATCCACGACGGATTCGCGTCGGAGACCGCAACCTACCGCGAGGTGGCGGGCGGCTGGAGCTTCATCCTCTCCGGCCTGAAGACGCTGCTGGAGACCGGCGAGCCGCTCAAGATCGGTGAGCCCGCAGCGGCAACCGCCTGAACCGGACCGATGTGGGAGGCCGGAGACGGCCTCCCACTGCACCTCAGAACGGCTTGGCCACCATGAGCCACACGATGATCACCAGGCCGATGCCGCCGATGAGCGCCAGCACGTAGGGCCGCGACGAGTCGAGCAACGCGTCGACCTGCGCCTCCGACAGCGGCGGCTCCTTCGACTCGCGGATCTTTCCGTCGGCGGCCGGGATGCCAAGCCCATTCCGCAGCCGCATGTAGAAGGTCGAGCCCATGGCGTACATGGCAACCGCGATCACCAGCAGCACACCGATCGCCACCCACAGCCACAGCTGACCCCAGAAGTTGCCGCTGAATCCCGCCGCGATGCCGCCGGCGAGGAGCAGCACCAGCCCGATGTACATGATCCCGATCGCGCCCTGGCTGAGCTGCAGGAGCACGGCGACCCGGCCGCGGTCGTGCTCGCCGCGGAGCTTCAGCGCGGCGCCCATCGAGACGCCGTGCGCGGCGATGAACAGGAAGGCGCCCAGCACGTGGGCGACCACGAATGCCTGATGCATCGGTCCAGCCTAGGCGGACCGTCAAGTCGCTGAGCGACCAACCCCTTGCGTTGTGACCTGCGTCACCGGCGGATGGCTCGGCGGCCCACCGGGTCGCAGGTCGAGGCGGCGCAGCAGCTGTGCGTTGAGCGCCACCACGATGGTCGAGACGCTCATCACCAGCGCACCGATGCTCATCGGCAGGATGAAGCCCCACGGCGCCAAGACGCCTGCTGCCACCGGGATGGCGAGCGCGTTGTAGCCGGTGGCCCAGACCAGGTTCTGGACCATCTTCCGGTAGGTCGCACGGGAGAGCTGGATGGCGCCGGCCACGTCGCGCGGGTCGTCGCGCACCAGCACGATCCCCGCCGACTCGACCGCCACGTCGGTCCCGGCACCGATGGCGATGCCCACGTCCGCCTGGGCGAGTGCCGGCGCGTCGTTTACTCCGTCGCCGACCATCGCAACCCGCACGCCACCGGCCTGGAAGCGCTTCACCGCGGCCGCCTTGTCGGCGGGCAGGACCTGCGCGGCCACCTCGTCGATCCCGATACGGCGCGCCACCGAGTCGGCCACCGCCTGCGCGTCACCGGTGATCATCGCCACCCGCAGGCCGGCGGCGTGCAGACGCTGCACGGCCTCGACCGACTCGGGCCGGATCTCGTCCTCCACGGCCAGCGCGCCCAGGACGGTGGCACGCTCCACGACGTAGAGGACGGTGCGCCCCTCGGCACTCCACTCATCGGCCGCGTCCGCGACAACAGGGTCGGCGGCAGCGCCGGATTCGGCCAGCGCGCGCGGGCCGCCCACCTGGATCCGCCGTCCATCGACGGTGGCCACTGCGCCGCGCCCCGGAAGTGCCTCGAACGCCGAAGCGCGGACGGGAACCACGCCGCGCTCCCCTGTGCCGCGGACGATGGCGCGCGCCAGCGGATGCTCGGAGTCCGCCTCCACCGCGGCGGCGAGCGAGAGGAGGTCCGCCTCGTCCATCCCCCGGCCCACCGCAACGCCGGCCAGCACCGGCCTTCCGCGGGTCAGGGTGCCGGTCTTGTCGAAGATGACGACCTGCAGCTCCCGGGCGCGCTCGAGCGCCATTCGGTCCCTGACCAGCAGCCCGTTGCGCGCGCCCAGTGTCGTGCTGATAGCGACCACCAGCGGGATCGCCAGCCCCAGCGCGTGCGGGCAGGCGATCACCAGCACCGTGGCTGTCCGGATCAGAGCCTCCTGCGGATGGCCGGCGACGATCCACGCCGCCAGGGTAATCACCCCCGCCCCGAGGGCGACGAAGAAGAGCAGCGCCGCGGCGCGGTCGGCGAGCACCTGGGCCCGCGACTGCGAGGCCTGCGCCTCGGCCACCAGGCGCATGATTCCCGACAGGGCAGTCGCGTCCCCGACGGCAGTGACCCGGATGCGCAGGCTGCCGCCGGCGGCCACCGTCCCGGCGACCACCGCGTGTCCCACTTCCTTGGCGACCGGGACCGACTCCCCGGTGATCATCGACTCGTCGACGTCCGCCGCACCCTCCACCACTTCGCCATCGGCAGGTACGCGGCCGCCGGGACGCACCAGCAGCACGTCGCCCGTGGCCACCGCGCTCAGCGCGACCGTCTCAACGCTTCCGTCCGGAGCCATGCGCTCGGCGACGTCCGGCAGCAGCTCGGCCAGCGCGCCGAGGGCGCCCTGGGCCTGCATGATCGAGCGCATCTCGATCCAGTGGCCGAGGCTCATCACGGTGATGAGGGTCGCCAGCTCCCACCACACGTCGACCTCGAACCAGTCCAGGCTGGCGGCCCACGACGCGATGAAGGCGACCACGATGGCCAACGATATGAGGGTCATCATCCCCGGCTGACGTCCCGCCAACTCGGCCCGCGCGCCGTCCAGGAAGACCTTCCCGCCATAGGCGAAGACCACCGTTCCCAGGATCGCCGGGATCCACGTAGAGCCGGGGAACTCGGGCGCCATGTAGCCCAGCCAGTGCTGGACCTCGACACTCCATACCACCACTGGGATGGTCAGCAGCAGGACCACCCAGAACTGGCGTCGGAATGCGTCGGGATCGTGCCCGGCGTGCTTGTTGTGACTGGCGTGGGGGGCCGAGGTGTGCCCGGAATGATCCATCGATCTCATCTGCTGCGATACTCCCCCCTAGTATCCACGCGATGTCAAGCGCTTGCGCCAGAAGGTTCCGGGGGGCCACCCGTCCAGGGTCGCGGCGCGGCATCGCAACCGCGCGCATCGAGCGCGGGGATCGCGGCCCTCAGCTCAGACGGAGGCTGCGGCTCGCAGGATGGCGTCGGCGGTGCGGTCGGCATCGGTCTCGGTGGTGGACCAGTTGGAGACGCTGATCCGCATGGCCGCCACGCCGTGCCAGGTCGTGCCACCCATCCACGCGGTCCCGTCCGCCTGCACCGCGGCGATGACGGCGCGCGTTCGCTCGTCGTCGCCGAAGCGGACGAGCACCTGGTTGAGCACCACGTCGTTGAGGATCTGCACGCCATCGGTCCCGCGCAGGCGGTCCGCGATCCGCACCGCGAGCGCGCAGCAGCGCTCCACCAGCGCCTGCACGCCCTCGCGACCCAGGGAGCGGATGGCCGCGTACAGCGGGAAGCCGCGCGCGCGACGCGAGCTGTCGAGGGTCCACTCCCAGTTCTCGCGATGCTCGCTGGCCATGAGGTACGAGGCCCCCACCGCCATCGCGGCACGGTGCGCCTGCGGGTCCCGGGTCGCCACGAAGCCGCAGTCGTAGCCGACGTTGAGCCACTTGTGCGCATCCGTCGACCACGAGTCCGCGCGCTCGACCCCTTCCACCAGGTGGCGCAGCGACGGCGACACCGCGGCCCACAGCCCGAAGGCACCGTCGACGTGCATCCAGGCATTGGGGTGGGCGTGGACTGCGTCGGCGAGCTCGGGGAAGGGATCGAAGGCGCCGGTGTTGACGTTGCCCGCCTGCGCCACCACCAGCAACGGTCCCTGGACGGCGGCGATCGCCTGGCGCGCCGCGTTCCCTCGCATGCGGCCCTGCTCGTCGGTGGGGATGCGAGTCACTCGCTCCCGCCCGAGGCCCAGGTACTGGAGCGCGCTGAGCACCGTGGCGTGCGCCTCGTCCCCGATGACCACGGTGATGGGCGGGGCGTCGAAGAGGCCCTGGGCCTCGACGTCCCAGCCGGCCCGCTTCAGGACGGCGTGGCGTCCCGCCGCCAGGCCGATGGCGTTGCCCAGCCCCGCACCGGTCGGCAGCCCGAAGCTCGCGTCGCGTGGCAGGCCGAGCAGCTCGAGCATCCACGCCCCGGCGACCTGCTCCGTGGCCGCGGCGGCGGGGGAGAGTGCATGCAGCGCCCCGTTCTGGCCCCACGCGGTGGTCAGCCAGTCGGCAGCCGCCGACGCGGGGAGCGCGCCACCGATGACGAAGCCGAAGTAGCGCGGGCCGGCCGACGCGACCAGGCCCGGGTCGACGGTCGCGGCCAGCTCCTCGACCACTGTGACCGGGTCGCTGCCGTGCTCGGGAAGCGGCCCGCCGATCAGCTGCCCCAGGGAGGTGGCGTCCGTCCGCGGGCCGGCGTGACGCTCGTCGAGCCCGTCCAGGAACTCGAGGCCCAGCTCCGCTGCACGGCGCATGGCTGCCCGGCGATCGTCCACCTGCGTCGTGCTCCTAGATGCCGGCGATGAGGCCGCCGTCGACGGCGATCAGCTGACCGGTGACGTACGACGCTCGCTCGGACGCGAGGAAGGCGACCAGCGCCGCGAATTCGGCCGGCTCCCCGTAGCGGCCGGCCGGGATGGTCGCCAGGTGGGCGGCGCGCACCTCGTCCTGGGTGGTGCCCTCGCGCGCCGCGCGGCCGGTGTCGAGCTCGGTGATGCGCGGCGTCGAGATCCGCCCCGGCATCACCCCGTTGACCGTCACTCCATCAGCGGCGACGGTGCGCGCCGTCGTCTTGAGCCACGCGGCGAGCGCGGATCGGCCGGCATTCGAGTAGACGAGGTCCAGGATCGGCTGCCGCACCCCGCTCGACAGGAAGCCGATCACCCGTCCCCAGCCGCGCTCGCGCATGCCGGGCAGCAGCCGCGTAGCCAGGTCGATGGGCGTGACGGTCAGCAGCTGCAGTGACCGATTCCAACCCGCGCCGTCGGTCTCGGTGGCGCCCGCCGGCGGCGGTCCGCCGGCGTTGAGGATCAGGATGTCGGTCGGTCCGAAGGCGGCGGCTGCCTCCGCCACCGTGGCGGCCGCGTCCGGCGTGGCGGCGTCCGCAGCGACCGTGGCCACCTCCACTCCCTGCGCGGTGCGGAGCTCCTCCGCCACCGCCTCCAGGGCATCGGCGCGGCGCGACCAGAGGAGCAGGCGGCAGCCCTCCGCTGCCAGCGCCTCGGCACTGGCACGGCCCAGCCCCGAGCTGGCCCCGCCGATGACCGCGGTGCGACCGCGGATGCCCAGCTCCATCGTCTATTCGTGCTGCAGCTCGAGCGGCCGCAGGGTGCCGAGGCCCTCGGCGACCACCACCGCGTCGTCGCCGGCCTTGAGGTGGAAATCGGTCGGGGGATTCGTGATGCTCGAGCCGTCGCGGGTCACGGCCAGCAGGGTGGCGTGGTGCTCGCCGCGCAGCTTGGCGCTCAGGTCGTCGATGGAGAGTCCGACGTAGGCATCCGGCAACGCGACGCGGTACAGCTCCGAGCCCTCGCCGCCCGACACGATATCGGTGACCAGGCCGGTGAGGCCGGGGTACAGCGCGGAGCGTGCGAGCAGGCGCGAGGCCAGCTGCGAGGTGACCAGGATCTCGTCCGCGTTGGCGCGCCGGAAATGGGCGACGTGGGTGGGATTGTTGGCCTCGACCACGGTGCGCACGTCGGGGGCGATGGACTCGATGGCCATGACCGCCAGGATGGAGCGCATGTCCGCCTCGTTGGAACGGTCGGCGGGGAAGACGATCGCCGACTGCGCCTCCCGGATCCCGGTGCGTTCGAGGTCCTCGGTGCTGGTGATGTCACCGCGCACGAAGTACACGCCCTCACCGGCGGGGTTGCGCTCCGCCTCGTGGAGGACCACCACCTTGGTGGTGAACTCGTCGCCGCGCAGCTCCTCGATGAGGTCGCGAGCCGTGGTGTTCCAGCCGCAGACGACGATGTGATCGCGGAAGCCCGCGGCGCCCATGCCCTGACCCTCCTTGAGAAGGAAATCGATGACGAAGCCGACGACCGCGCCGGTCATGGCGGCCACGATGGCAACGCCGAAGAACGCCAGCAGCCAGCCGATGATGTAGCCGCCAGGGGTGGTGACATAGCTGCTGTCGCCGGAGCCGATGACGGTGGTGATTGCCCAGTAGAAGCTTCGCCCGAAGCCGCCGATGGTGCGCTTGTCTTCCTCGAGGAGCGTGATCGCGAGGGCGGCCACGACGACGAAGCCCACCACCGCGGTCAGCAGCGAGGTGAAGAACTGGCGGTCCACCTGCGAGCTGATGCGTTGCACGTGGAAGCCAAGGCGGCGGATGAATGGGGCGGCGAAGATGGCCTGCAGCGGCCGCGGCATCGGTACCTCCTGGCCAGCACCAGCCGTCTCGGCGGCTGGGTGCGCCGCATTGTGCCACCCGCGCCGGGGCGTCGAACGCCCGGCCGCGCGAGCGCCCTTGCGATCCGGGTGTGCGTCCAGACCGTAGAGTGAGAGACATGACGATCCGAACTGACGATCCCGCGCTGGGCCGCCTCCGCGCCTACAACCTGGTGATGGGCCTGCTGCACGCCGCCCAGGGAGCGGCCGTATTGATCCTGTCCAACGACTTCGCGCTTCCGGTGACGGCCACCTTCATGGAGGGCCCGCCGGGCACGCCCCTGCAGCTGACCGAGCTGTTCTCCATCGCCATCGGTCCCGCGGTGGCGGCGTTCCTGTTCATGAGCGCGGTCGCACACCTGGTCATCGCGTCGCCCGGCGTGTTCGGCGTGTATCGGTCCGGTCTGCTCGCGAACCGCAACTACTTCCGCTGGGTCGAGTACTCGTTCAGCTCGTCGCTCATGGTGGTCCTGATCGCCATGCTCACCGGCATCGCCGACATCGCGGCGCTGATCGCGATCGCGGGCGTGAACGCGGCGATGATCCTGTTCGGCTGGGTGATGGAGAAGTACGAGGAGCCCGGCCGGCCATCGTGGCTCGCCTACTGGTTCGGCGTCGTCGCGGGCGCCGTGCCGTGGGTCGTCATCGGCATCTACCTGTGGAGCCCGGGCAGCGCGGCCGAGCCGCCGGCCTTCGTCTACGCGATCTTCGTCTCGCTTTTCATCTTCTTCAACAGCTTCGCGGTGAACATGGTCCTGCAGTACCGGCGCATCGGTCCGTGGCGCACGTACCTCTTCGGGGAAACCGTGTACATCGTGCTGAGCCTGGTGGCCAAGTCGGCCCTCGCCTGGCAGGTCTTTGCCGGAGCTCTCGCGGGGAGCTGACGCCGGAGCTGCGCCCGTCGACCGTCGCCCCCTCGCCAACACGCCGTCGCTCGCGGGCTGAGCACGTGGGTCTTGCCAGTCCGCCGTCGTCCGTCGCATGATCCGGCCTGCCGCGGCGCACCGCGCGCCTTGCAGCGGGCGACCTCCAGCGGCGCAGAACGGATGGGAGCTGCGCGGTGTCGCGTGTGGTTCGCTCGCTGGCGGTGGCGCCAGCCCTTTCCCTCCTGGTGCTCGGATCGATGACGGCGATCGCCGTCGCGGACGGGCTCCCGCCCCCGCTCGCGGGGGTCACCGACGGACCGGGGGGCGACACCCTGCGCCAGGTGGCGGAGGGATATGGCCTGGCCTGTCAGGCGGATGCCGGCATCGGCGGTCCGGAGCTCTTCTGCATCCGCTCGGCAGACGACCATGGCCTGACCCTGGTGGCGACGTTCTATACCGATCCTGCCCTCGTGCTCGAGGCCTCGGCGTACGGGACGGCGCCGCTCCCTGAAGAGGCGACCACATTCCTGCGCGAGATGACGGCGCCGTTCTGCGCCGATGCGAACGCGATGGCTGCCTTCATCGATGGCGCGATGGGGAGCGGAACCACCCAGACCTCGCTGCCCTACGAGGCAGATGGCTGCCGCCTCGACATGGCCGTCACCAGCGATGCCTCCACCTCCCCGCCCTTCGCCTCCGGCCGGGTCCTCGCCTTCGCCACGGGCGCGGTGGCTGCGCCGACGAGCTCCGCGTCCGCGTCCGGAGCGGCATCCGAGGCTGCCAGTCCAAGCGCGGGACCGGTCGGCGTCCCGGACGACACGCCAGCCAACCCGGACTCCGGCGCGCTGCCACCGCCGTTCGTCCGCTCCGTCGCCACGCCTGCGTCGGTGAGCCGCGACCCGCTGACCATCGTCGAGAGCGTCCTGCTGGCGCTGCTGGTGGTGGCCCTGATGCCGTTCCCGGCGCAGCTCTTCAACAGCACGCTGGAGGAGCACTACGACGAGGTGCGCGGCTGGTTCCGGCTTCGGCCGCGAGACGCGGGGCCGCCGCCGGAGCGTCGAGACCCCTGGAGCACGCCCATCGGGATCGTCGGCTTCCTGGTGCTCTCGGGGCTGCTCTACGGCCTCCTCGATCCCACCTTCGGCGCTGACCTGGCGTCGCTCGCCGAGCTGACCGGGATGGTCGTCGGCATCGGCCTGACCACCTTCCTGTTCGTCGCGCCGATGCTCCTGCTGGCGCGGCGGCGTGGTGCATCTGCCCGCTTCCGGGCCCTCCCCGGGACGCTGCTGGTCGGCATCGCGTGCGTCGGGATCTCGCGTCTCACCGGGTTTGCGCCGGGCTACCTGTACGGGTTGGTCATCGGCCTGGTGGTGGGGCTCGACCTGGCTCGCGAGGAGGAGGGCCGCCAGGTGGCGCTGGCGGCCGTCGTCATGCTGCTCGCCGCGCTCGGCGCGTGGGCGCTGCTCGGCGCCCTGGCCGGCCGCGATCTCGGACCCGTGGGCATCGCGCTCGACACGGCCCTGGCGGCGGTGCTGGTCGCGGGACTGGAGGGCGTCGTCTTCGGGCTGCTGCCGCTGCGCTTCCTGCCCGGAGAGCGACTGTACGGGTGGAGCCGGCCGGCCTGGGCGGTGCTGCTCGGCATCGGCGCCTTCGCGTTCTTCCACATCCTCATCAACCCCGCATCGGGCTACCTTGCTGACACGACGCGCGGATCACTCCTCACCATCGTGGCGCTGCTGGTCGGGTTTGGCATCGTCTCGGTCGCCTTCTGGTCGTGGTTCCGCTTCCGCGCGCCACGCGGCGCGGCCTAGGCGATCGGCACGCGCAGCTGCCCGTCGACGAGTGGCTCGCCCACGACCGACGCGAGCCGCTCGGCGATCGCCCACCAGTCGAAGTCGGCGGTCACCTCGCTGGCCCGCACTTCCACCAGTCGCTCGCCGGGAAGGTAGTCGGGGAGGATGCGGTCGAGGATCGCCTCGATCTCGTCACGGAACGCATCGTTCGTGCTGCGCACCCCGTCTGCCAGCAGCGCGACATCGGGCAGCAGCCGCACCGACAGGTCGTAGGTCGTGGCCCAGCCCCGGATGAGCGGCTCCACGCCGAACGGGTCGGCACCATCGGTCACGCGCAGGAAATAGGCGAAGTTGTCGACCACGGACCGATCGGTGACCAGCACCTCGGCCCGGTTGCGCAGCTCGAGCTCCTGCTGGACCTGCGCCATGAGGACCCACAGCTGGGCCTCCGGGGTGGCGCCCTCGTTGAGGCCCAGCGGGTTGAAGCGGACCACCTCGCGCCCGACCTCCACGCTCCGTCCGGCGCGACCGATCGTCGAGGCGAAGGCGTGCACCGCGTTCGACTTGCGCACCGAGTGCGAGCCGATGAAGGCGATCTTGGCGGGACGGCTCCAGGGCATGCGCTGAGCCTACAGGCAGGCGCCAGTGTCGACGGCCGCGGTGGCGCCAACGAACGGCGTGAGGCGCGCCACGGCCTCCGCCGAGCCGATCGCGTAGCCGACCTGCGGATCGATGCGCGACGCCCCGAAGATGACCCCGCCCACGATCCCCGGCTCCACCACCAGCGGGCCGCCCGAGTTGCCGCGACGCACCTCGCTGCGCAGCTCCGCGATCTCGCGGCTGTGCCGTCCGTTGCCGTAGATGTCGGGACCCAGAATGTCATGGACCGCGGTCACGCCGGCCGCCGTGACGGTGAGGTCGCCACCGCCCGGATAGCCGAGCGCCACGGCGGTTGAGCCGCGTCCGGGCGTGGTGATGGCGAGGCGCAGCGGTGCCGCTGCCGCGCCGGGCACGTGGAGCAGCGCGAGATCCGCCACCGGGTCGAAGGCGACGACCGTCGCCGTCAACGTGTCGCTGCCCACGGTCGCCGTCACCCCCGTCGCGCCGGCAACGACGTGGGCGTTGGTGACCGCGTGCTCGGGCCCGATGAAGAAGCCACTCCCCACCGACAGCGTGCTCCCGCAGCCGCTCGAGGTGATGCGCGTCGTGCTGGCAAGCGCCGAGTCCGCCAGTGCGCGCGCCTCGGCATCCGCGGGCAGGTCGACCGGCGCCGCGATCGGTGGCTCGAGGCCACCGAAGAGGGGTGGCAGATCGGTGGTGTCGAGCAGCGCCCCGAGCTGGCCGGCCACCGTCAGCGGTGCCGGCAGCCGCTCGCCGACGATGCGGAGCGCCGAGGAGTCACGCGCTGCGGAGGCGAGACCGGGCGTCATCCCGGCAGCGAGCATCCCGCCCACCAGCCAGACCAGCAGCACCACGTGGGCGGCCCCGACGACCGCTCCGCCGGCGGCCTCGAGCGGCCGGAGGGGGCTTGCCCGCAGGCCACGGCTGAGCCGCGTGCCGACCGCGGCGCCGGTGGCCTCGCCCAGCACCACCACGGCGCCGAGACCGAGGACCGTGACCAGGGCGCGCGTCGGCTGCTCGATCTCCGCCAGCTGCGCGCGTAGCAGGGAGGCGGCTGCGAGCGCGAGGGCGAAGCCGGCAACTGCCCCGACGAGCCCGAGGACCGGCCCCAGGAAGCCGGCGCGCGCGCCCGCCACCAGGGAGACCACGAGCAGCAGCAGGATGGCGAGGTCCAGGAGGTTCATGGGACGCCCAGCCTAGCGGCCGGCAGTCATCGCCGCCCGACAGGCGGGCGACGGCGAGAGGTCGTGGCGCCGTTGCTCCGGTGTACTGTATCGGCTTCCCATCACACGTCAGCGTGGGCCGAGGGGTTCTTCAGGAGGGTCGAGAGCACATGGCGCGAATCGTCCGTGCGGCACTGCTGCAGGCGGAGTGGACCGGCGACAAGGAATCGATGATCGCCAAGCACGAGAAGTACGCCCGTCAGGCTGCCGAACAGGGCGCCAAGGTGATGTGCTTCCAGGAGCTCTTCTACGGGCCCTACTTCTGCCAGGTCCAGGATCCCGAGTACTTCGGCTATACCGAGCACATCCCCGAGGGTCCCACGACCAAGCGCATGCAGGAGCTGGCCAAGGAGACCGGGATGGTCCTCATCGTGCCGATGTACGAGGAGGACACCCAGACGACAGGCATCTACTACAACACCGCCATCGTCATCGATGCCGACGGGACCTACCTGGGCAAGTACCGCAAGACCCACATTCCGCACGTCAAGGGCTTCTGGGAGAAGTACTACTTCCGTCCTGGCAACACCGGCTACCCGGTGTTCGACACCGCAGTGGGCAAGGTCGGCGTCTACATCTGCTACGACCGCCACTTCCCGGAGGGCGCCAGGGCGCTGGGCCTCAATGGCGCGGAGATCGTGTTCATCCCCTCCGCGACCTCCCGCGGGTTGAGCGAGTACCTGTGGCGGGTGGAGCAGGTGAGCCACGCGCTCGCGAACGGCTACTACGTCGGGACCATCAACCGGGTCGGCATCGAGCCGCTGGGCGACGACGACTTCTACGGGCAGTCCTACTTCGTGGATCCGCGCGGCCAGTTCATCGGTGACGTCGGCGACGCGCACGACGAGGAGCTCATCGTCCGCGACCTCGACCTCGACATGATCGAGGAGGTGCGCCAGACGTGGCAGTTCTTCAGGGACCGCCGCCCCGACGCCTACGAAGACCTTGTCCGTCCCTAGCCCGATGGACTTCGGGTTCACCGTCAAGCCGGAGCACCGCTATGACCGCGCCGTCGACCTTGCGCGGCGCGCGGAGGCCAACGGGTTCGGCTACGGCTGGATGTTCGACAGCCACGTCCTGTGGCGCGAGCCGTATCCGCTGCTGACCCTGATGGCCACGGCCACCGAGCGGATGCGCTTCGGGACCTGCGTCACCAACCCGGCGACCCGCGACGTGACCGTCACCGCGTCGGTGCTGGCGACGCTCAACGAGATCAGCGGCGGGCGCATGGACCTGGGCATCGGCCGCGGCGACAGCGCCCGGCGGGTGATGGGCAAGAAGCCGACGACGGTCGCCTACATGGAGGAGTGCTGCCGCATCGTCCGTGCCCTCACCGCCGGTGAGAAGGTCTCCGTGGACGACACCGAGCTGCAGCTCACCTGGGCCAGCCACGGTCCGGTACCGATCTGGGTCGCCGGGTACGGACCCATGGCGCTCGCCGCCGCCGGACGCGTGGCCGATGGGATCATCCTCCAGCTCGCCGACCCGGACATCATCCGCTGGTGCATGTCCTTCGTCCGTGCCGCCGCCGAGGAGGCGGGTCGGGATCCCGACAGCATCAAGGTCATGGCCGCGGCGGCGGCGTACATCTCCGACGACGTGGCCGAGGCGCGCGAGCGGGTGCGCTGGTTCCCGGCGCTGGTCAGCAACCACGTGGTCGACCTCATCAACAAGTACGACAAGGCCGACCTCCCCGAGGCCCTGTGGCACTACGTCGAGAACCGCGAGGGCTACGACTACCTGCACCACGCCGAGGTCGGGTCGTCGAACGCCGCCTTCGTGAGCGACGAGATCGTTGACCGATTCGCGATCGTCGGGTCGGCGGCCGCCCATCGCGAGCGCCTCGCCGAGCTGGCCGACGCGGGCGTGACCCAGTTCAACGTGTACCTGATGAACGGGGACGAGGAAGCCCAGCTGGATCGATACGGAGCGGAGCTCACCCGCTGAGTCAGGTCAGCCGAGCTTCTCGGCCAGCGAGACGATGATCCCGGCCGGTCCCCGTACGTAGCACAGCCGGTAGACGTCCTCGTACTGGACGACCTCGCCGAGCAGCTCGGCGCCGCCGGCGCGCAGGCGGGCAACGGTCTCGTCGATGTCATCGACCTCGAACATCACGCTGCGCAGGCCGAGGGTGTTCGGCGGTGCGCCCGCCCCGGTATCGCTGACCGCGGGGGCGTTGAACTTGGTCAGCTCCAACCTGCCGTTGCCGTCCGGGGTACGCATCATGGTGATGTCGGCGCGGATGCCGTCGAGGCCATTGACGCGATCCACCGCCTCGCCCCCGACGGACGCTTCGCCCTCCACGTCCAGGCCGAGGTCGCTGAAGAACGTGATGGCCGCCTCCAGATCCTCCACGACCACGCTGACGTGGTCCATGCGCAGCACAGCCATCGTTACGCGTCGCTCCGCCGGGCGCGCAATGCCGGGCCGACGGTGGCCACCAGCCATACCACGCCCAGGAAGAGGACCATGATGCCGACCGCGTAGACGGCCACCGTTCCGTACCCGCCGTTCTTCGGATCCAGGAACGGGTACGGATACCAGCCGTCGACCGCACCGCGCACCAGGGTGAACGCCGTCCAGGCCACCGGTGGGATCAGCCAGGGCCAGACCGCGCGCCGGAAGCCAATCGGGCCATGGGGCGGCTCGATGAGCCAGTCGGCCATCACTGCCACCGGCATGATCCGGTGGAGCACCGTGTCCACCCATGCGACGTTGGTCTGCAGCTGCTCCTGCAGGTCGCGGAGGAGCACCGCGAAGACGATGAAGGTGACCGCCATGAACACGACGGCCGCGCCGCGCCACAGATCGGGCACCGGTGACCCACCGGCGAGCTGGCGCCGCCCGCTCTCCAGGAAGACCGCCGTCGCCAACAGGTTCGAGAGGACGGTGAAGAACAGGAAGAAGCGGGTGGGATTGAATACGCCGTTGTCCAGCAGGTTGCTGATCTGGGTCCCGAGGGCCGCCAGCACCAGTACGGCGAACCCGATGCGGACCCAGGCGAGCAGGCGGTTATCCATCGCGGCGGACTGTAGCATCTGGCCCGCTCGCAGCCGTTGGGCCGACGACGCCGAGGCACTGTCCCGCGCCGCCATGGCGAGATTCAGTCGAGCGGCATCGGAAAGCGCACCACGCTGGACGCATCCTCGAGGGTGACCCACAGCTCCCCGTCAAGCGTTGTGACGCCCACGTAGATATCCCACGGCAGCGGGATGACCTCACTCACCCGTCCGCTCACGGCGTCGATGTGTGCGACTCCCCCAGGGGCGGCCGCCCACACGTAGCCGTCAGACACGGTGAGGCCACCCCAGACGCCGCCCGTCTGCCGTGGCAGCTCGATCTGCTTCGCGACGGTCGCCGAGTCCCCGTCGATCTGCACAATGTTTCCGCTGGGGTGCAGAACCCCCCACACGGACCCGTCGCCGGAGGTGATGTAGTCGATCGTCTGGCCAGGGACGTCCGTCGTGGCGACGACGGTATTCGTCGCCACCGCCACCTTCTTGAGGCCGGCATTCGTTGGAACCCAGACGGCGTCCCCGACGACCACCGCGGCCGCCGAACGGGTTGGAGCCCCGAGCTCGACGGTGGCAACAAGCTCGCCTCGCCGCAGGTCCACGCGGAGCAGCGTCGTCCCGTTCAGCGTCCATGCCGTATCGCCGTCGATGACGAGGCTGATGCCCTCCACCCCGTCTATGGTGCGCAGCACGGCCCCGGTGAGCGGGTCCAGCTGTACCAGCGGTGCGGGAAGGCAGCACCGGCCGGGCTCCGCCGTCCGCATTGCCCACAGCTCGTCACCTCGGAAGGCCTCGCCCATCACGCCAGGCACCCGGGCGGTGATGAGGTTGGTACGCGGGTCGATCCGAACGAGATCCTTACCGCCGAGAAAGGAAACCTCGACCCAGACGGTGCCCCGAGCCGCCATCACGCGCCAGACGGGATCTGCCACCGGCTCACCAATCGGGATGACACGAGCACCGGCTGGAAGCCGGTCGTCCGTCGCCGGCGAATGGCCGGGAGTGGGCGTCGCAATGCCGCCGGGGTTGCCCCGCTGCAGGAGCATTCCGTTGCCGATGACGAGGACCGCGACGACGGTCGCCAGGGCGACCGTAGCGAGCGTGAGCATGACCGATGGTCGCCCTCCCTGGTGGGTGGTGGACACACGCGCGATGACAGCGT
The DNA here is from genome assembly GCA_963781555.1 of uncultured Chloroflexia bacterium. Taxonomy (GTDB): domain Bacteria; phylum Chloroflexota; class Limnocylindria; order QHBO01; family QHBO01; genus JAICQM01. The sequence continues at coordinate 554,356 of CAWAGB010000008.1, forward strand.
CGGCGACGTCGTCCGCGGTGGGGCGCGGCTCCTGATCCTCGATCCAGCGCCTGATCTCGGCCTCCACCTGTGGATTGGACGGGCGGTCGGAATTCATCGTGGCGCGCCTCGAGGTGTTGGGGTTTCATCGGCTTCGATTGAGGCGCGAAGCGCACGACTCGCGTAGTGGAGGCGCGACCGAATTGTTCCTACCGGCACGTCCAGCACCCTGGCCACCTCGGTGAGCGGCAGGCCCGCGTGGTGATGCAGAACGAGCACCGCTCGATGTTGCACGGAGAGGCGCCGGAAGCCGCGCTCGATGCGGTCACGATTCACCACGTCATCGGTCTCGTCGCGACCCGCGGGATGCAGGTGGGCCAGCAGTCCCAGGGGGTTGCGGAGGATGCGCCGTCGTCGGGACTCTGCGTAGCAGCACCGGACGACCAGCCGGTAGGTCCACGCGTCGAACCGGGTCGGGTCGCGCAGCTCACCGATGTGACGCCATGCCTCGAGCAGGGCCTGCTGGGTGGCGTCCTCCGCCAGACCCTGGTCGTGGAGGATGCGATATGCCACGCCGAGCAGCCGCGCGGCAGCCTCGGGAACGAGCTGGGAGAACGCATGCTCATCGCCGCGTTGGGCTCGCCGGACGAGGTCTGCCTGCACGTCCCACCCCTCCGCGGTCGGTGCCGCCTCCGGGGAGTATGAGCCCAGAGGTCCAGCGTGCCGGGGAGACCGGCGGACCGCAGTGGGCCGGCTCGGCCCGCCCACTGCGGCGCTCGCTCGATCACGCCAGCTCATGGTCACCACGTTCGTCATCGGTGCATGACCCGTCACCGATGGCGCGGCGTGACCTGCTGACGTTGCGCCTCCCACGCCTGACCACCGGTCAGCGTGCTGGCGTCGATGCCCGACAGGGTCGAGTGCCGGGGGGTTTGCTGTGTGTGCTCGAGCTCCCACTGGCGACCGGCGTCCCGGAGCTGTTGGCTGGGCGACCACGGTGCCCGCTGCAGGGTGAGGTGCAACAGCGGCCCGCCGATCACGATGCCCATCGCGAGCGACAGCGCGATGGCAAGCGCCACCACCATCGGTGCGATGTTCACCCGGCCACCGGTCCGTTCGAGAGTTGTCATGGCTTGGTCCTCATGTGCTCGGGGAGGGCTATCCACCGCGGTTCCAGCGCTTCTATGTCGCATGAGGCGGCGGCATGCAGAAACGTTCAAGCGAACCGCACCGCTCGGCGTGCAGTAGCGGGACATCGGTCTTAGGCTGACGCGATGCAGATCAGCCACGTGGCCGGGTTCGGCCCGGTCGTCCGCGACGTCGATGCGTCCCGCCGGTTCTGGGGCGGCGATCTCGGCATCACCCTCGCAGAGCAGGCGCCGGACTACTTCACCAACGAGAGCCTCGATGGGGTCCGCTACTTCGGCCTCTGGCCGCTGAGCCAGGCCGCGCAGGCGACGTTCGGGACTGATGCATGGCCGGACGACGTTCCCGCCCCGAGCAGCTGGATGGAGCTGGACGTCGCGTCGGCTAGCGCCGTCGCCACCGCGGTAGACGAGCTCAGGGCCGCCGGCCATCGCGTCCTGCGGCGTGCCCAGATGGAGCCATGGGCCAGACCACCTCGCGGCTGCTGAGCCCGGAGGGGTTGCTCGTGGGCATCACGTTCACGCCGTGGCAGCACGAGGCGCCCGTTAGCGCGTAGGACCCCAACGCCACCTGGGCTGGTCAGCCCGTCGCCAAGTGGACTGCCGATGAATCGGTTCAGCTGCTGTCCCCTTCAGCCCGTCCCACGAGCCCGCGGGATCCGTCCGGCGGGCTCGTTGCACACTCAGCGGTTCAGGGCCGGCGGCGCCATGGAAGCCGGGCGCCGACCGCGCCGAGTGTCGCGGCGGCAAGCAACGCCACGATCACCAGCAGGAGCGGCGGTCCGTCGCCCTGCGAGATTGGCACCAGGCCCGGGACGGCCGGGCCCGGAGCAGTGGGCGCGGCGGCCGCCACGGTGAACGGAATGCGGCCGGCGCTCGCGGCTGCACCCTGGGAAGCGTCGCTCATGGAGACACTGACCGTGTAGTCGCCGGGCGCCAGGAGGCCAGCCAGCGCGAGCTCGACGGAGCTTGCGGTTCGGGCGTAGAACGTGCCCATCTCGATAGGTGCAACGCTCACCCGATTCCCGCCGATATCGAAGATTTCGACATCGACAAGCGGCGCGAGGCGCACGTTGCCCGGATTCTTGACCGCCACCGCGACGACCGAGTGGCCCGCCACCACGCTGTGATGGGCCGCGCCGATGCCCAACCGCGGGACTCGTGGCCCCGCAATGGTGATCACCACGGCCACGGCCTGCCGGATGACCTGGTCTATCGGGGTCGCGTCGCCAGTGACCAATGGTTGGTCGTTCTCCAGGACGATGCTGGTGACGTACTCGCCTGGCGCCGCGTCGATCGGCACGGCGACGATGATCGGTCGGCTCGAGGTGGCGTTGACGGCGAGCTGAATGGTCTCGGAAGCGTAGGTCAGCCAGCGCGTCGTCCCGGTCGTGGCATCGTCGCGAAGGCGGCCGCCGAACCCGCCGTTGACGATGGTGTAGACGTCCGCCGCATAGGTCCGCGCGGCAATCGGCGTGCTGCCGTCGTTCCCGATCTGAATGTCCAGGCGGCGCGTCTCGCCGGGTTGCATGGCGAGGTCGAAAAACGCCCCGGGCTGTCCGACCGGGTGCAGCACAAGCCGGATGGGTGTCGTCTCGGCCAGCGCGGCGGCCGGCAGGACGGCGCCGGCCAGCGCGAGCACGAGGCCCACTGCGCCCAGCCGCGCCGTGCGGCGAGCACTCACCGTTACGGAGCCGCGGTGATGGTTGTGGTCAGCGTGCCCGTGTAGGTCCCCACGCGGCTCATGGCGGGGATCGTGAGCGTCATCCCGAGGGCCTGGGTGTACGTGCCGGCGCCGTACGCGGCGGTCGCCGAGAGGACCTTTCGGGGGGTGTCGAGGCTGCCGAGTGGGCTGGTGGGCGGCACCTGCGGCCCGGTGGCTGCGGCGACGCCGATGAGCTGGCCGGAAACGAGCACTGGGGCAGCGGCCGCAGTGAGGGCGAGGGCTGCGGCGGGGATGTTTGCGCCGCCGTTGGCGCTGCCGACCCAGACAAGGTCCGACGCCAAGACGGTCACATTCCAGCCGGCACCGGTGCCGGTGTTGTCCTCGGCGGTCAGCACCATCGTGCCTGTCACCGGGTGCGCGGCATTCTGATAGGCGACGTCGGTGAGCACGAGGTCGGAGAGGCTTGCGGTCAGGCCGCTACCGGTGATCTCCTGGACGACGATGTTGGTCGCGAGGACCGGTCCGCCGAAGGCGGCGATGAGGATGGCGCTGGCGACGACGGCAATGCCGGCGCGCGCGGGGAGAAATCGTTGTGTCATGGATGGTCACCTGGGTGTGCGGGAGGAGGCGGGCGATGAGCGCCCCGTCAACGATCGATGACCGATCCACTGAGGAGGTGTTCCGCGACAGTGCCCTGAGGGCTGCGCGTGCGTCCACCATGCGCCACGGCGCGCCGATTGCCCATGGGCCATCTGCCGATCCGCGGCGGCGTCAGTTCGCGTCTCGCTCCCGGGCCGCCGCCTTGGCGGCACGCTTGGTGGCCTGGTAGTGCGCCAGCGCAGCGGCGGAGTCCACGTCGCCGAGGGTCGGATGGGGTGGCAAGGCCTCCTCCGCGCCGGGAGGTCGCACGTCGAGCAGGCGGACCAGGACGGCGAATAGGGAGGCCACCTTGGCAGCTCCGAAGCCGGGCATCGCCCCGAGCCGGCGCTTGAGATCCGCGGCATCGGTGGCATCGGTCCAGACGCGGGCGGCGTCGCCGTCGTACTCGCGGGCGATATGGGCTGCCAGCTCGCGCACCCGCTTGCCCATCGCGCCGGGGAATCGGTGGATCGCCGGGGGACCCTTGGCCGCCGCGTCTAGCGTGGCGTCGTCGAGCTCGGCGAGCCGCCGCGGATCGAGCGTGCCGAGCCGCCCGAGGAGCACCTTCGGCCCGCTGAAGGCCTTCTGGACGGGCACCTGCTGGTCGAGCGCGAAGCCGATCAGGAGCGCCATGGGGTCGGTCACGAGGAGCCGGTCGGCGTCGTCATCGCCCGTGAAATGCAGTCGGTCGGTGGTCATGCGTCCCATGCCGAGATGCTACGGCGTCACGGCGTTCCCCGCGCGAGGCTGGCGACGATCGCCTCGGCGGCGTCGAAGATCGGCTCCCGATCCGCCGACGACCACGCGACCGCGGTGACGAGGAACTGGCGGTCGCCGTCACCGACCACGTAGACCCGGTACGCAGCACCGCGCCAGGCCCTGAAGTTCCACGACCAGGTCGGGCGTGGCCGAGGATCGAGGCCGGCGGCGACGGCCACGCAGGGCAGGGCGGGGCAATCCGTCGGGCCGGACTCCACCCCGTCCGCCACGACGAATTCGACGACCGGCACGCTGGTGCCGAGGACCGTCAGGTGGCGGAGCTCGCCCGCGGCGAGATCGGGCCGGGAGGCGAGCCACGCCGCAAAGGCGTCACCCGTCGTCCCGACGCCTGTCTCGAGCGTCCCGTCCGGATTCTGCGGGGCCGGAAGCGCCTGGAGCTCGATCACGTCGCCAGGCCGGTCGACGGGGCGCAGGTCCATGAACCCCACGCGCTGCTCCAGGTTCTCCCAGCCGGCGGGGACAGTGAAGCGCAACGATGGCGTGAAGAGCGTGGTGGCGTGCTGCCCCGGCTCCAGCAGGCCGAAGCACGCGCTCCCTTCTGCGCAGGTCCCGTCCCGCGGGATGTCGAGCGGGCGTGGAGCGGGCGACGCCGCGGGCTGCTGCCCCGGCGCCTGCGCTCCCCGCAGCGTCCACGCTCCCACGACGAGTGCCGCCACGACGGCTGCCGAAGCCAGCAGGCGAGCCGCCGCGCGCCAGCCGTGTCGTGCGGCATGTTGATCGAGTGCGTCGATCCTGGCGCTCACGGCATCGAGGATGGCGTCCGGGGCCTCGTCCGGGGCCTCGTCGCGGAGCCACGCACCCAGCTGGGACTCCAGCGGTCGCTCGTCGCGGGTCATCGACCTGCCTCCTCGCGGCGATGCTCACCACCGCGTGCATCGGCCTCGACTGCCGCGCGCAGAGCGCGTTCGGCGTGATGGAGGCGTGACTTTGCAGTCCCCAGCGGCACGGCGAGGTTGTTCGCCATCTCCGGCACGCTGAGCCCGACGTAGTGACGGAGGACGATCGCGGCGCGATGCTCGACCGACAGGCGTCGGAATGCCCGGCTCAGCACCTCGCGATCCGCGACGGCATCGGTCCCGTCGGCGACGATCGGATGGAACCCACGCAGCATGGTGAGATTCGCGCGCTGTCGGCTTCCACGCCGCGCCTCGTCGTAGGCGGCGTGGACGACGAGACGCCGGAGCCACGCATCCAGGCGGCTCGGGTCACGCAGTGCGGGCAAGTCGCGCCAGGCCCGGATGAGCGCCTCCTGGACGGCGTCCTCGGCCGCCCCGCGGTCCCGCAGCATGAGCGTGGCGATGGCGAAGAGGCGATCGACGGATGCGGCCGCGATCGCCGTGAATGCCTCCCGGTCGCCGTGGCGCGCGCGTTCGACAAGGTCTCGGTCCACCGCCGCATGATGCTCCGTGCTCGGCCGGTCAGCCGAAGGTCATCGACCCGACGACCGGGTCCGCCAGCTGGGTGAGGTCCGCGAACGTCGTGCCATCAAGGGAGGAGGCGATGATCAGCATCGTCGCGCCGGCAGCGTCGACGAGGTAGACCCGCACCCGTTCGGTGCCCGCCAGACCCATGGAGTAGTCCCACGTCACGCCGCGCCCGCTGGCCACCGTGACGCACACGTTGATTTCGCACCCGCGCGCCTTGGCAACGGTGCCCGGCCGAATGGCGATGTCGAGCTGGAACGCGTCGATGCCTCCCACCGAAGTCGTGGTCGCCGAAACATCAAGGTCGGGTCGCTGGCGAATGTAGGCGGCCAGGCCGGCGGCCGTGTTGTCGGCCCCGGCCACGATCCGTCCGTCGTTCTCGGTTGCCTGGGGCTTGCCGAACACGACGATCGCGTCGCCTGGAATCTCGAGCGGCAGCAGGGTGAAGATGCCCTGACGATCCTCTGGATTCCCCCAGCCTTCGGTCACCGTGAAGGTCAGCTCCGGCTGAAAGCCCACGGACGCGTGCTCGCCGGCGTCCAGCAGGCCCAGGCACGAGGCGTCGCCGTCGCAGTGGCCGTCGTACGTCTCGCCGACTGGGCGCGCCAATGATTCGAACCCCGAATCGGCTGCCGCGGAGGCCAGTGCGGTCGCGCTCGGAGCGGCGCTGACCCCGATGGACGGCGTGGGGGTGAGCCCACCGCCGCACGCGGTCAGCCAGACGATGGCGATCGGCAGGAGGGCCCGCAGGGGGCGACGCGCAGTCTTCATGCCCCAGAGGCGCAGCGACGCGGCCGATCGTTCATTTTCCGCGCCGCTGCGCGCGCCCGTCGGGTCGGCGCTGGCCTACGATATGGAGCCCGCCAGCCCGCGCGGCCCGCCGATCTCACAGGAGGTTCTCCATTGCGGACGCTCATCACCGGTGGAACCATCGTCAATGCCGACGCCACGACCAAGGCGGACGTCCTGGTGGACGGGGAGCGGATCGCGCTCATCGGTACCGACCTGGGAGTCGAGGCGGACCGCACGATCGACGCGGCCGGCAAATGGGTCATCCCCGGCGCCATCGACGTCCACACCCACATGGAGCTGCCGTTCGGCGGGACCTTCGCCAAGGACACCTTTGAGACGGGCACGCGCGCAGCTGCGTTCGGCGGGACCACGACCATCATCGACTTCGCCGTGCAGCCGCGTGGCGGCTCGCTGCGCCAGGGCCTCGACGCGTGGCACGAGAAGGCCGACGGCAAGGCATGCATCGACTACGGCTTCCACATGATCATCAGCGACGTCCGCGACGACGTCCTGTCGGAGATGGACAACCTGGTCGACGAGGGCGTCACCAGCTTCAAGCTGTTCACCGCCTACCCGGGTGTGTTCTACAGCGACGACGGGGCGATCTTCCGCGCGATGCAGCAGACCGCCAAGAACGGCGGGCTGATCATGATGCACGCCGAGAACGGGATGGCCATCGACGTCGTGGCGGGACAGAACGTTGCCGCCGGCAACACCGATCCCTATTACCACGGCACCTCGCGCTCACCGATCCTGGAGGGCGAGGCCACGAACCGCGTCATCCGCCTCGCCGAGGTCGCGGGCTCGCCGGTCTACATCGTCCACCTCTCGGCGCGCGAGGCGCTCAACGAAGTGCGCCGCGCGCGTGACCAGGGCCTGCCTGCCTTCGCCGAGACCTGCCCGCAATACCTCGTCCTGTCACTCGAGGACATGGGCGACGGGTTCAATGGGTCGAAGTTCGTGTGCTCGCCGCCCCTGCGTCCCCAGGACCACCAGGAGGACCTGTGGCTCGGCCTTCTGAAGGACGACCTGCAGGTCGTCTCGACGGACCACTGCCCCTTCGACTTCCATGGCCAGAAGGATCTCGGTGAGGGCGATTTCCGCAAGATCCCGAACGGCCTGCCCGGCGTCGAGAACCGCGTGGACCTGCTCCACGATGCCGGGGTGCGCGGCGGGCGGCTTTCCCCGAACCGCTGGGTCGAAGTCATCTCCGCCGCGCCGGCACGCATGTTCGGCCTGCCGCAGAAGGGTGCGGTCGCGGCGGGCCTCGACGCCGATCTCGTGGTCTACGACCCGAACCGCGAGCACACCATCAGCGCATCAACCCACCACATGGACGTCGACTATTCCTGCTACGAGGGCTGGAAGGTGACGGGTGGGGCGGACGTCGTGCTGAGCCGCGGCACCGTGATCGTGGACGGAGCCGACTGGCTGGGCACGGCGGGTGCAGGGCAGTTCCTGCGACGCCAGCGCTCGCAGTTCCTGCGCTGACCGTCCATCATGACCAACTTCCATTCCGAAAAGGACTGAACATGCTTCGACTCCGGTTCGCACCCGCCGGCCTGCTGGCGCTCCTCATCCTCATGGGCGCCTGCTCGTCCGGCGGGACGAGTGCCAGCGCGACGGCCAGCCCGACCACGGCGGCCTCCTCCGAAGCGGCATCCGCGAGCGCCGATGCCTCGGCCAGCGACGCCCTGCCGTCCATCGACCTCCCGAACAGCGACGCCGAGCTCGAGGCTCTCCTTCCCGATGAGATCGGCGGCGTCACGCTCACCAAGTTCTCCATGCGCGGCGCCGAGTTCATGACCCAGGGCGACCAGGAGTTCACCGACTTCCTCAATCGTCTCGGGGCATCGGCGGATGACGTGTCGGTCGCATTCGGCGTGAGCATGGCTTCCGGCCAATCGGGTACCGGCGTCTTCGCCTTCCAGGTGCGCGGAACGGACAACTCGGAGCTCATGTCCGAGCTTGCCGGTTCGCTCGAGGACGATGGCACGGCCTCGGGTTTCGAGAACGCAAATCTCGGTGGCAAGGACGTGCAGCGATCGGCTGCCGGCGACGCGGCGCAGGGGTCTGTCTACCTGTACGGCGTCGGCGACATCGTGTTCTTCATCACCACGACCGATGAGGATGCGGCCGCGGAGGTGCTCTCGAACCTGCCGTGATCCGGCACGCACTCGAGGTGGCGGCGCTCGCGGTCCTGCTGGTCGGCTGCGGCCTGGCGGGCGGGTCCGCGGCTGTGCCGTCACCCAGCCCGGCGTCCTCGGGCCTGCCGAGCGAGGACCCGGCGTTGGAGGCGCTCCTCCCCGATGAGATCGGCGCGGAGGCCACCGAGAAGCTCTCCCTGCGCGGTCCCGGGCTGGTCGGGGCGGGGAGCAGCGATCCAACCTTCGCCGACTTCGTCGAGCGCCTGGGGGCGGATCCGGAGGGGGTCGCGGTCGCGTACGCCTACACCCTAGAGAGCGAAGTCCAGGTCTTCGCCTACCAGGTCCGCGACACCGCGTCCGAGCGTCTGCTCGACGCGCTGCAGGCAGCCATCGGTGCCCAGAAGGCGACGGCCGGCGTGACATGGACGCAATCGACCCTCGCCGGGCGTCCCGTTCGCCTCGGGACGCCCGCCGACGCGGGCAACGCGCTCATCTACCTGCACGGCGTGCAGGACATCGGGTTCATCACCGTCACCGACGATCCGGCGCTCGCCGCGGAAGTCGTCGGCGGCCTGCCCTGAGGATGCCGCCGCCCCGCGCGGGCTCCGCGGCGATCATCCTCAACGAGGGCGCCGGCAGCGCCCGTACCGCGCACGTCCGGCGCGCCGTCCACGCGACGCAGCGCCTGCTCGACGCCGACCTGCACGTCACCAGCACCCGCGACGCGGCCACGCTGACGGCCTGGCTCGGCGAGACGATCCCCGCGGCGGCCCGGTACGACACCATCGTCGTCGCGGGCGGCGACGGCACCCTTTCGGTGGCCTACAACGCGCTCGCCGGGCGTGACGTCACCATCGGCTACCTGCCTGCCGGCTTCGGCAACGCCACGCGGCACCTCCTGCGCCTGCCGAAGGACCCTGATGAGCAGGCGAACGTGGTGGCCACCGGGGAGGCGCGCCCCGTAGACATGCTCTCGGTGAATGGCCACCTCGCCCTGTTCGCCGGCGCGGGCTGGGACGCGCGGGTCGCAGACCGCTACACGCGCGCCGGCGCGCGGCGCCTCCCGGGCTGGGCGGCCGCGGTGACGCGCTCGATCCCCGACCTGTGGCGCCGTCCGTCGGTCCGTGTCGAGGTGGACGGTTCAACCATCCACCACGGACCGATGGAGCTGCTGGTGGTCGGCACGACGCCGTACTTCGGCCGCGGACTGCAGGTGAATCCCGGCGCGCGGACCGATGCCGGCGAGCTGCTCGCACGCGTCTATCCCGGCCCGGCCACGGCGCTGGCGATGGAGGCGCTCCGTTGGGCGACGCGGCGCATGCCCCGCGCGGTCGGGCACCCGGCGCAGGTCATCGAGCTGCACGTGGATGACGAGGAGGAGATTCCGGTCCAGGCGGACGGGGACGTCATCGGCACGGCGGCGTGGTGGCGATTCGAGGTGCGCCGGCGGGCGGTCAGGCTCATCGGTCGCTGGTAGCGCGCTGCAAACAGCCGGTGCGGCCCGGCACCACAAGCTCGGCTGCGGATTGCACTGCGCGCTGCACTCGGCGTATCGTGCCCAGGCTGCCAACCGGTCCGCTCGGGCAGTCACGAACCGGTCCCCTTTCCGGCAACCATGCCTGCCCATTCGTTCGGAATCCCGTGGGAGGGTATCGCTCGATGCACGCAACTCGCGGAGCCACGTGGTGGCGCGCCCTGGTTCTCGTCATGGCACTCGTGGTGGTGCCGATGTCCACGACGCTGGGCGTCGATCCGGTAACCCAGCCCCCTCCGGGGGGTGACCCGGATGCGCCGGTCGCGAGGGCCTTCGCCAACCGGCTCGAGCTCGATGAGGAGCAGGAGGAGCGGCTCGAGGAGCTCGACTTCGCGATGCTGAGCAGGCGTCTCGCCGGCGATAGGCCGCTGACCATCGACCAGATCGGCGCGATGCGATCCGCGGCTGCCAAGCAGGCCAAAATCATTCGCCAGCAGGGCATCCCCGCCAGTGGACCGTCGACCTTCCAGGGAACATGGACTGCCCCCGGTCCGCAGCCGATCGGCGAGATTCCGCGCAGTGAGACCTACATCGAGACCATGAACGGGCGCATTGGTGCGCTTGCCATTCGGCCGAGCACCGGGACCTTCATCCTGGGCGCGGCGCAGGGTGGTATCTGGACCTCGACGGATGCGGGCGCGACCTGGACCGCCAAGACGGACAACATGCCGTCGCTGGCCATCGGCGCGCTCGCCATCGCGCCCTCGAACGACGCCATCATCTACGCCGGCACCGGCGAAGGCGCGCTCTCGGGCGACAGCTACTTCGGGAACGGCGTCCTCAAGTCGACGGACGGGGGAGCGACCTGGAGCCACGTCTCTGGCGACTACTTCGTCTCCGTCTCGATGTCGCGGCTCGTCGTCGACCCGACCAACGCCAATCACCTGTATGCCGCCGTCCTTCGCGGTCGCGGTGGCGCTCGCCGCACCTCGCCGGCGATGCACTCCAAGTTCGGCATCTGGGAGTCGCGCGACGGTGCCGCGACATGGACCCTGATCAAGGCAGCGCCAAAGGACACCAACGGCGCGACTGATCTCGAGATGGACCCGCAGAACCCTGCGACGATGTACGCGAGCTTCTGGGGCGACGCCGTCTACAAGAGCACGGACGGAGGCGCCCGTTGGGCGCAGGCCATGAACGGCCTGCCGTCGCACTTCAATGCCGACAATCTCACCCGCTTCTCCATCGGCCTGTCGCACCCTGCTGGCCAGGGCGCGGTGCTCTACGTGGGCACCGATTACATCGACGACGCAGGCGATTACCACCCGTCCCACCTGTGGCGCAGCGACGATGGCGCCGCGACCTGGGACTCGCTGCCCGTGACCGGGTTCAGCGGACCGAATGACAGTGTCGAGGACTACTGCGGTGGGCAGTGCTTCTACGACAACGTGGTCGAGGTCGACCCGTCCAACACCGACATCGTGTACGCCGGCGGCCAGTTCAACTACGGCATCGGCTCGGGCGGCCAGTACCGGTCCGATGATGGTGGCCAGACCTGGAAGGACCTCGGCTGGAACCAGCATCCCGACTATCACGCCTTCGCGTTCGGCGCCGACCCCGACGAGGTTCTGATCGGGTCGGACGGCGGCGTGTGGCACAGCACCGATCGGGGTGGCCGGCTCCCGGGCGCCGCCGATGAGGGCGACCGCACCGCGGCGACCTGGCTTCCGGTCAACCTCGGCGGTCTGCAGATCGCCCAGTTCACCAGCATCGCCACCAACCCGAACTTCCCCGGCCGCGAGCGGATCTGGGGCGGGACGCAGGACAACGGCACACTGCGCAAGTCGACGGTGTCCACGACGTGGTTCGACATGTACAGCGGCGACGGCGGGCAGGTGCTCGTCGATCCAACCGACTGGCACTACGTCTATGGCACGTACTTCGGCATCAGTCCCTACCGCGCCACCGACGGTGGCGGGGCATTCTTCGTCAACCAGTACATCAGGACCGGTCTGAACCTTGGCGACCGTTCCGACTTCTACGCACCCTGGGTGCTGAACAAGGACAATCCCAACCAGCTCTTCCTCGGGACCCATCGGCTCTACCGAACCGATAACGCCAAGGCCGATGCTGCTGCGGACGTCCGCTGGAATCCCATCAGCCCCGACCTCACCAGCGGGTGCGCAGGAACAGCGCCGAACGGGGCCCGGACGTGCGCACTGTCGGCGATCGGGATCGGCGGCGGCGACGCCGTGTACACCGGCTCCCTGGACGGGCTCGTCTACGTCAGCACCGATGCCCAGGTCAACGCGGCGCCCACCTGGACGCGGCTGGACCAGAGCGGCCTGCCGAAGCGACCGGTCTCGCAGATCGCGGTGGATCGCTCGAACTACCGCATCGCCTACTTCGGCTACAACGGCTTCAACGCGGGCACGCCCGGCCAGCCCGGCCACGTGTTCAAGACGACCGATGGCGGCAAGCACGTCACCAACATCAGCGGCAATCTGCCCGATTCGCCGGTGAACTCGGTGATCCTCGACCCGGCATACCCCAACACGATCTATGTCGGGACCGATGTCGGGCCGTTCGCGACTTACAACGGTGGCGTCAACTGGGTCGCGCTGGGGACCGGCTTCCCGGTCGTCAGCATCTGGCAGATGGACTTCGACTCCGGCGTCCCGTCGGGGACGAATGCCGCCGGACCGCGTGTCCTGCTTGCCGGGACCCATGGCCGCGGCGCCTTCCGCATGTTCGATGCGACGGCGGTCCCTGCGCTGACCGTTTCCAAGGTCGATGCCGGCGTGCCGGTCGGACCCAACAGCAACGTCACCTACACGGTGACCGTCACCAACATCGGCAATGCCGCCGCCTCCGGCGTGACGGTGACCGACCCAATCCCGGCCAACACGTCGTTCGTGTCGGTGGCGGAGGGTGGCACGTTCAGCGGCGGCAAGGTCCGTTGGAGCGGCCTGAGCATCGCGCCCGGTGCAAGTGCCTCGGTGCACTTCACCGTCAGCATCGCGCCGGCGCTGAAGAACAAGGAGAAGTCGATCACCAACGACGGAATCGTCGTCACGTCGGCCCAAGGCCCAGGGACCACGGGCAGCCCGACGATCACCCCGATCGCGCCCAAGTACGCGGTCAGCCTGCTTCCGGCCGACCAGGCCCAGCAGGAGCGTCCTGACGCGACCGTCACCTACCCGCTTCATCTGCGGAACCTCGGCTACACCCCGGACACCTACACGGTCACCTCGGCCGGTAGCACGTTCGATGTGCAGCTGAAGCAGGCCGACTGCACGACGAATCTGGGCGCCACGGTCGGGCCGGTGGCTCCGGGCGCGACGGTTGACCTGTGCGTCTCGGTCCACATCCCGGCAAGCGCGGCGAACAACGGGGTCGACGCGACCACGGTGACCGCCACGTCGACGGGCAATCCCGCTGTCTCCGCGAGCGCCACCGTGCGCACCACGGCGGCAGCCGCCGACACGCTGCTCGTCGACGGAGATGGCGACATCCCGGATGTGCAGTCGTACTACGCGACTGCCCTCACCACGGCGGGCGTCGAGTTCAACACGTGGGACCTGCGGGCGGACACCAACCTGCCGGCGGCGTTCCTGAACTCGTACACCAACGTGGTGTGGTTCACCGGGAACAGCTATCCGGATCCGATCATTCCCTACGAGGAGGAGCTGGCTGCCTTCCTGGATGGCGGCGGGCGGCTCTTCATGAATGGGCAGGACATCCTGGACCAGGAGGCCGGCACGACCACCTTCGTCCACGACTACCTGCACATCACGTGGGACGGCTCGGAGACGCAGAACGACAAGGCGACGGCGACGGTCACCGGCGTTGCCGGCAACCCCGTCTCCAACGGGATCGCCGCGACGGCCCTCGACCATTCGGTGCTCGGCGCGAACTTCGAGGATCGGCTGACCCTGAATGGCACCGCTCTGTCGGCGTTCATCGATGACACGGGCCAGACGGATGGGTTGACCTACGATTCCGGCGTGTACAAGGTCGTGTTCCTGGCCTTCCCGTTCGAGGCCTATGGGGATGCGGCCGCCAAGGCGAATCTCGTCACCCGCGTCATGGCCTTCTTCGGGCCCTGACGACGGCTGACGAGGGCGTGCAGCGCGCGAGGGCGGGCCACCGGCCCGTCCTCGCGCTTGTCTTCGGCCTGCTTCTCGCCGTCGCCGCCTGCCAGGTCTCGACCATGCGGCCGTCCTCCTCGTTGTCCCCGGGTTCGGCTAACGACGGTGACTGCGTGACAGCGCCGGCGCGGTTGGTGAGTGCCATCGAGGCGCGGCTGATGGTTCCTGGCGCGACGCTGGGGCGCACCGTGACCTTGCCGGTAGCCGGCCTGACAGGTCTGCCGGCGGCTGTCACGGAGGAGGACTTCGTCGCCCCGGTCTGGGTCGCTGGCGCGATGAACGGGGTGGGCGTTCGTCCGCAGGTAGGCCTGTGGGTGGTGAGCGACATTCGGATGGGATCCGGGTCGACGATCGTCGCGGCGAACGCCGCGGCCGCGCGGTATTGGGAGGGACCCGGCTCGTCGGACATCAACGGCGACGGTCAGGCGCAGGCGCTGGCCTGTGTAGGGCCGATTTCCGAGCCGTAACCCCTAGCGCGTAAGGTCGGCCCGCCGGACGGCATCCAGCGCGGCGTAGGCCGCGCGCCGGTCTCGCTGCGGCCCGCTGCCGTGGATCCGAAGTCGCCATCCCTGGGAGCCGTTGGCAGTACGCAGCTCGCAGGCGACCATGCTGCGCCCGTGCGCCCCGGGATCGCCGAGTCGCACGCTGAGCAGCGCGTCGGCGGAAAGCGGCGACACATCGGCGGCTGCCTCCGCGACGATTCCGCCCACGTAGCCGGACGTCCCCGCCAGCACCGCCGCGAGGGCCCCGTGCAGACCATGCTCGAGGCTTGACAGCGTCCCGCCCACTGCGCGCAGCGCAACCTCGGGGAGCCGCTCGCCGTCCACGCCCCATGCATCGCCGCCAAGGGCATGGAGGGCCTGGTCCGCGCACGAGTCCAGGTCACCGGCCAGCGCTGCGTCACGGGTCGAGAAGCGCAGGTGTACGCCGTCGTCGCGGGCATAGATCCCCGCCTCGATGCCGGCGCCCGGCTCGGCGAGCAGCTCTCCCAGCAGGTCGGCGATGCGGGACTCCCCCAGCCCCCAGCACTTCACGGTGCGGGTCAGCAGCGGGGCCAGCCTGAAGCGCTCGGCGAGGCGCGGCGCGGCCTGCTCGGCCCACATGCGGCGCATCTCGGACGGGACGCCGGGCATGAGGATGACCACCAACCCGTCGCGATGCACCCACCAGCCGGGTGCGGAGCCGACCGGATTGTCGAGGGGCTCAGCCGACGGGATGCGCTGCGCCTGGCGCAGGTTGCTGGCCGGGAAGTCGCCCATCCCGCGCCATCGGTCGCGAAGGTGCGCCGCCAGCGCCGCGTCCTCGGATAACGTCTCCCCGAGAGCGTCGGCCAGGCCCTCGCGGGTCACGTCATCGTGCGTCGGGCCCAGCCCGCCGGTGGCGACCACCACCTCGACCGCCTCACGGGCCTCGCGGAACGCTGCGGCAATCAGCGCCCGGTCGTCCGGCAGCGCACGAACGCCCTCCACCTCCAGGCCGAAGCGGGCCAGCTCTCCGCCGAGGTGCGCCGCGTTGGTGTCGACCGTCTCGCCGAGCAGGATCTCGCTGCCGATGCTCAGCAGCCGAACGCGGGTCACCACCGCTGCGCGCCACCAGGTCCGGAGCTGTTCAACATGGCCGGAAGTCTACCGGCCAGCATCGGGCTACCATTGCGCTCCGAAAAACAGAGCGCGGAACAGGAGTGCAAGTGGCGGAGACGATGAAGACGGGGGAGCGGCTCACTGCCGACCTTCGCGAGTGGCTGGTGGCCGAGCCGCGCTACCCGGTGATGGCCACCATCCGCAGCGACGGGTTCCCCAGCCTGTCGGTGGTGTGGTTCGACCTTGATCCGGAGCGCGAGGACACGATCGTCCTCAACACCCTGTCGGGGCGGGTGAAGCACCGCCACCTCAAGCGCGACGCCCGACTCTCCCTGTGCTTCGAGGACGGCTACGACTACGTGACCCTGGAGGGTCGGGCGGACCTCGACGACGACCCGGTCCGCGGCCTGCAGGTGATCCAGGATCTGGCACGCCGCTACGACGACCCTCCCGAGCGCTTCGTGGGGCAGCACCGGATCACCATCGACATGCGCATCGAGCGCGTCATCCGCCACGACTGACCGATAGGAGCCCCGCCCACCATGGCCGAACCCACCCTCAAGCTCGGCATGATCGCCTGGGGCCAGTACAGCGACTGGCAGCCGTTCCGTGCCGCCGCGGTGCGCGCCGACGAGCTCGGCTTCGACGACATCTGGACCTGGGATCACCTCTATCCGATCGTCGGCTCCCACGAGGGACCGATGTTCGAGGGCTGGCTGACCCTGGCCGCCTGGGCGGAGGCCACCTCGCGGGCCAGGCTGGGCCTCATGGTCGGCGCCAACACGTTCCGCAACCCGGCGTTGGTTGCCAAGATGGCGACCACCCTGGACCACATCAGCAACGGCCGCGCGATCCTGGGCATCGGCGGGGCGTGGTTCGAGACGGAGCACACCGCCTTCGGGATCGAGTTCGGGGCGTCGCCGGGCGAGCGGTTGCGCTGGCTGGACGAGTCGGTGCAGATCATGCGCGGCATGCTCCACGGCGAGCCAGTCTCCGGTTCGAAGTACTACGCGACCCGGGATGTGCGCAACGACCCGCCGCCGGTCCAGGCCCACCTGCCGCTGCTGATCGGTGGGGGCGGCGAGAAGCGCACCCTGCGGACGGTGGCGCGCTACGCGGACGCCTGCAACCTGGGCGGCGGCTTCGACAACGTGCGGCGCAAGGAGGAGATCCTGCTTCGCCACTGCGAGGAGGTGGGCCGCGACCCGTCCGAGATCGAGCGCACGGTGGGCATGGGGACCTGCATCATCCGCGACGATCCGGCAGAGGCGCAGCGCGTCCTCGAGGGCACGTTCGCCCACAACGGGCAGGCGCGCACCTGGGAGAACCAGCTGGTCGGCACGCCGGAGCAGGTGGCCGACAAGATGCGGCCCTTCCTGGGAATCGGGTATAGGCACTTCATCATCGGCTTCCCGTCGCCGTACGACGCCGAGTCGATGGAGCGGATGGTGACCGAGGTCAAGCCGCTCCTCGCGGCCTGACCGCCTCCGATGCAACGCCGCATGTTCCAAGCAACCGGCGACCGCGGAACCGGCGTCCTTCCCGGCTCGGTTGGCACGTCTGATGTTCCAACTGGCCGCGGAGTGGCTCCCCAGCGGTGGCCTGGAACGGTCCACGTCCCATGAAGGTCGCGTTGCTTGCCGGCGGGACCGGCGGCGCCAAGCTGGCACACGGCTTCGCCCAGGTCCTCGGACACGGCGAGCTGAGCGTCATCGTCAACGTCGGCGACGACACCGAGCTCCATGGCCTGCACGTCAGCCCGGACATTGACAGCATCCTCTACACGCTGGCCGGCCTCCTGAATCGCGACACCGGCTGGGGCGTCGCCGGCGACACGCGCACCGCCCTGGCCATGCTCCAGCGCCTGGGCGCCGAGCGGACATGGTTCGGGATCGGCGACGCAGACCTCGCGACGCACGTTCGGCGCACGCAGCTCCTGCGCGACGGCGCCACCCTGACCGATGCGACCGCCGCGGTGGCCGCCGCGCTCGGCATCACCGCCCACCTCCTGCCGGCCACCGACGATCGGTTGCGCACCATGATCGGCACCGAGGCCGGCGAGCTCGACTTCCAGGACTATTTCGTCGGCCATCGCCAGGAGCCGGCGGTGACCGGCATCCGGCTGGACGGAGGGGATACGGCCCGCGCCTCGGCGGCGGCCGTGGCAGCGATTCGGGCGGCGGACCTGGTGGTGATCGGGCCGTCGAATCCGGTGGTCAGCATCGGTCCGATCCTGGCCCTCGGGGCGCTGCGCGATGCGGTCCGCGACGCGGGGGCGGTGGCGGTCAGCCCGATCATCGCCGGTCGGGCGCTCAAGGGACCGGCGGACCGGATGCTTGAGACCCTGGGCGAGGAGGTGACCGCGGTCGGCGTGGCGCGGCGGTATGCGGGCGTGGCTGCCGCGTTCGTGCTCGATGAGGCCGACGCCGAGCTGGCGCCGCGGATCGCCGAGCTCGGGCTCGAGCCTCGCGTCCTGCCGACCGTGATGCGCACGGACGCCGACCGGGCGGCGCTCGCCGCGGCGATCCTCGAGGGCGGCGGTACCATCACGGCGTGAGCGAGCGCGTCCGGATCATCGTCCCGCACCGCGGCCTCGCCGTCGCGAAGACGCGCCTCGCCCCGGTGCTCGCCCCGGAGGAGCGGGTCAGCCTCGCGCGCGAGCTCCTGCAGCGCGTCCTGCGCGTCGCCCGCGAGGCGGTGGACGACGTGGTGGTGATCACCCCGTCGGCCGAGCTGATCACGGTGGTCGAGCCGATCGGCGCCACCCTGGTGGTGCAGCGCGGGATGGGGCTCAACGCCGGCCTCGACCAGGCGCGCGCCGACGCGCTGGAGGCGGGGATCGCTCTGCTTGGTGTCCTCCACGGCGACCTCCCCAATCTGCACACGGATGACATCGTTGCCCTGCTGGCCGCGGCACCGGACCCGCGTGGGGTGGCGATCGCGCCCGACCGCTCGGGGAGCGGCACCAACGGCCTGGCCCTGCGTCCGCCGGACGCCATGCCCTTCGCCTTTGGCATCGGCAGCTTCGCGGCCCACTCGGCTGCGGCCGGTGGCGCGGCGACCATCGTCAACCGGCCCGGCCTCGAGTTCGACCTCGACACCCCGGCCGACCTCGCCCGGTGGCTCGAGATGGGCGACGCCGCGTGAGCGAGGCCGCGTCCATCCAGCTCGTCGCGCTCGACGGGATTCCCGAGGTGCGCGAGGGCGACGACCTGGGGGAGCTCATCGTCAAGGCGGCGGAGACCGCCGCCATCGGTCTTGACGACGACGACGTGCTGGTGGTGACGCAGAAGGTGGTCAGCAAGGCCGAGGGCCGGCTGATCGACCTGGCGACCGTCGAGCCGCGCCCGTGGGCCGTCGAGTTCGGGACGCGCTGGCACCGCGATCCGCGCCAGGTCGAGCTCGTGCTGCGCGAGTCCGCGGAGATCGTGCGCCTCGGTCCGGGCGGGCTGATCATCAGCCGCACCCACCACGGGCTCGTTTGCGCCAACGCGGGGGTGGACCTCTCGAACGTCGGGAGCGGCGACGCGGCGACCCTGCTGCCGCTCGACCCGGATGCATCGGCACGCCGCATCCGCGACGACATCCGATCCCGAACCGGGGTGGCGCCGGCGGTGATCATCAGCGACTCGTTCGGGCGGCCGTGGCGCAACGGGATCGTGAACGTGGCGATCGGGGTGGCGGGGATGGAGCCGCTCCTCGACCTGCGCGGTACCCCCGACGCCGCGGGACGCGAGATGAAGGCCACGGTCACCGCGGCGGCGGACCAGCTCGCCTCGGCGGCCGACCTGGCGGGCGGCAAGGTGACGCAGCGCCCGGTGGTCGTGGTGCGCGGCTATGGTTGGCTCGCGGGGGATGGCGGTGCGGCGGCGCTGATCATGGACCGCGCCGCGGACCTCTTCCCCTGACCGCTCACCTAGCACGCTTCCTGCACGGAGCGCCTGACCGATGACGGGCCAAGCGCCTCCCGATTCCGCCGACGACGGCGAGCGCCGCGTGCTCGGCCGCTACCGCCTCACCGAGCGCCTCGCCAGCGGCGGCTCGGCCGAGGTGTGGCGCGCCCGGGACGAGCAGCTCGACCGCGACGTGGCGGTGAAGCTCCTCCACCCGCACCTCCTCCCCGATGAGCGCTCGCGAGAGCGTCTCGCGGCCGAGGCGCGGGCGGCGGCGGGCCTCTCCCATCCCGGCATCGTGGGTGTCTATGACGTCGACACGACCGGCGATGCCGCGGCCGTGGTCTTCGAGCTCGTCGACGGCGAGTCGCTGGCGGCGCGCCTGGCACGCGACGGCGCCCTGCCCCCGCGCGAGGCGGCACGGATCGCGGCCGAGATCGGCGAGGCGCTCTTCCACGCCCACGGGCGCGGAGTGGTGCACCGCGACGTCAAGCCCGGAAACATCCTGATCGCGGCGGACGGTCGGGCCCGGCTGGTCGACTTCGGGATCGCTCGCCTGCTGGACGAGGCTGCGGAACGCCTGACCATGACCGGCACGGTGATGGGCACCCTGCGCTACATGGCGCCCGAGCAGCTGGCCGGCGGGGAGATCGGGCCGCGCACCGATATCTGGGCCCTGGGCGCGGTGCTGTACGAGATGCTCGTGGGCCGGCCGCCATTCAGTGCCCCGAACCAGGTCGCGCTGGCCGACGAGCAGCGCACCGTCGTCCCCGACCTCGCCGGCGTGGCTCCGGGGGTCGCGTCGATCACGGCTGCATCGCTGGCCGTTGAGCCGGAGGACCGGCCGCGCCACGTCGGGGCGGTCGCCGCCGCGCTGCGCGGCTGGCTGGGGAGCGGGTCGGTGGACGGTGCGCTCCTGGCACCGATGGCGACCGTCTCACCCGACGCGGACACGGCGGCCGTGCCAATGGTCGCCAGCGCGCAGCCGGCTCCAGAGCGCTCGGGGAACGTCCCGCGTGCACGACGCACGAATGCCTCGTGGCCGCTCCTCCTTGCCCTGCTGGCCGCGGTCCTCGTCGTCGCGTTCCTCGCCTTCAATGCGGCGCGCGGCGGCCTGCCCGGGGCGGGGTCATCGGCTTTGGCGACGCCGAGTGCCAGCCCCACGACGACGGTCGCGCCAACCCCGACCGTCGCGCCGACCCTCGACATCGGTACCCTGTCGAAACCGGTGCGCGACCAGGTGCGCAAGTACCTCGAGGCGTGCGGCGAGGGCGCCCCGCTGCCCGGCAACCTCGGGTCGATGAACAAGAAGGCAGCCGAGGACTACTTCGAGCCGCTGATCGAGGAGTGCGGCGGCGACTGAGCGCGGACGGGCCCTAGTTGGGCTGGAGGAAGAGCGCCACGATCTCGCCGCCCTCGACGCGGAAGTTGGCCTCCACGTTCATGGGCGGCACCCCGGGACGCATGACCGTCACCTCGGCGATATAGCTGTTGCCCATGTTGCGGCTGTCGTTGGTGAACATCCGGAACCCGTCGCCGGCGCGGATGAACCAGCCACCCACCTTGTCGCGACCGCGCAGGTTGGTGCGCTCGTCCGACCCGGGCACGCTGATGCCCAGGATGGCGTTCTCGGCGAACAGCTCGACCGCCTTGTCGCGGCGGTCGTCGTTGATCAGCTCGATGAACAGGTCGACGGTCTCGGTGGCTCCCATATGAGGCAAGTCTAGACGGTCCGCCCGAACCGGACCGATGTTGACCGATCCACCGGTGGCCCCCACGATCCCCGGATGCAACGTACGCGCATCGGGCTCATCGGGTGGGGGACCGTGGGCGCCGCCTTCGGGGAGCTGGTGTCAACCGGACCGCTGCCGCTCGATCTTGCCGTCGTGGCCGTGCGCGACCCCGGTCGCGAGCGGCGCGGCGCGAGCCTGCCGCATGGCGTGCGCATCGGTAGGCCGGAGGACGCGCTGGGCGCGGACATCGTGGTGGAGCTGGCCGGCGGTGCGGAGGCGCCCCTGCCGTGGGCGCGCGCCACGCTGGCCGCCGGGAAGCCCTACCTGACCGCCAACAAGGCGCTGCTCGCCACGCATGGCGGAGAGTTGGCCGAGCTGGCCGCCGCCAACGGGGCGGCGCTGCTGGGAAGCGCGTCGGTGGGCGGCGGGACGCCGATGCTCGAAACCGTCGCCCACCTCGCCGCCACCGGCGAGATCACCGGGCTGCGGGGGGTCCTGAACGCGACGACCACGTTCATCTGCTCAGCCATGGGCGAGGGGAGGAGCTACGACGACGCACTGCGCGCCGCGCAGGAGGCGGGCTACGCGGAGGCGGATCCGAGCTTCGACGTCACCGGGCGCGACGCCGCGCAGAAGCTCGCCATCCTCGCCTCGGTGGCGTGGGGTCGCTGGCGCCCCGAGGCCGACGTGGCGACCCGCGGGATCGTGGGGTTCGACGTCCTGCAGGGGAGCCTCGTTCGCCTGGTCGCGGCCGCGACGCCGGAGCGGCTGACCGTCGGACCGATGGAGCTGGATCCCGAGGATCCCCTCGCCGCGGCGACGGGGATCGAGAGCACCCTGGTCGTGGAGGTCGCGGGCGCGGGCACGTTCACGGTGAGCGGACCCGGCGCCGGTGGCCGGGCCACCGCCGGCGCGGTGTACGCCGACGTCGCGCGCCTCGTCGCCGGGGAGCGGCCGATCCTCTTCGCCACATCAGGCTGATATCGTCAGGCCCATGCCCGAGCTCGAGCCCGAGCCCCAGCCTCCGGAGTCCTGGCCCGTCGTCGGCGTGGCCGGCGCGCGTGGCGTGGTGGGCGGCGTCTTCCTCTCCATCCTGGCGGATGCCGGCCTTCCGGCCGCGCACCTGCGCGCCTTCGGCCACGCGTCCGGGAACCGGACGCCGTACGGCGTCACCGACGTGGCGGTCGAGGTGCTCGACGATGCGCGCGCGGCCGAGCTGGATGTCCTCTTCCTGGCGGTCGACGCGGTCGGGAGCCGCGAGATCATGGCCGGGCCGGGTGCATCGGTCCCGCTGGTGGTCGACAACTCGAGTGCCTTCCGCCTCGCCGAAGGCGTGCCTCTGGTCGTGCCCGAGGCCAACGCGCACGCGGCGGTCAACCGCGCCGGCAACCTCATCGCCAACCCGAACTGCACGACCGCCGCGGTGGTGGTGGCCCTTGCCCCGATCCGCGACGCGGCCGGCCTGGCATCGGTCGACCTGGCGTCGTACCAGGCGGTGAGCGGAGCGGGCCGGGCTGGCCTGGATGCCTTCCTGACGGAGCGCGGGAGCGACCACCGGGAGCGGGCGACGACGTCCCCCTTCCACGGCCGCATCGCGGACAGCGTGGTGCCGCAGATCGACGTCCTCGACGACACGGGCTGGACTGGCGAGGAGCGCAAGATCCACGCCGAGATCCGCAAGATCCTGGAGATGCCCGAGCTCGACGTGGCCGCGACGACCGTTCGGGTGCCGGTCCACACCGGCCACAGTGTCGCGCTCCACCTGCGGACCGAGCGCGACACGACGGTCGACGCCCTGGAGGCCGCCCTGCGCGCTGCCCCGGGACTGGAGTACCGCCCTGCCGACGGCAGCGAGCGCCACCCCATGCCGCTCGACGTCGAGGGCCGCGACCCCGTTCTCGCCGGGCGCCTGCGCGCCATTCCCGGGCGCGAGCGTGGCTTCGCGCTGTGGGTGAGCAGCGACAACCTGCGCAAGGGCGCGGCGCTCAACGCGATCCAATGCGCCGCCGCGGCCGACCCTGTGCGTTTCGGAAGGCTGGTCCCCCCAGCCCGCTGACCGGCCGAGCGGTCTGCCACCGGGTGCGCGAGGTGGACCGCCACGGGGAGGACCATCGGGCTATGCTGGGCCCGAGCCCATCGGTCCATCTGAAGCATGCTGGAGTGCCCGCCGCCGTGCCTTCGTTCTCAGACCTTGCCCGCCAGTTCCTCGACGAGGAGCACGCCGCCAACCCGGTCCGCGCCTCCTACCTGGGGTTGACCGAGTTCGACGACAAGCTCGATGACCTCTCCGAGGCCGCCATCCAGGCCGATGCCGCCCGCTCGGCTGCCTGGATCGAGCGCTTCGCGGCCCTCGATGACGGCGAGCTGACGCCGGACGAGCGCATCGACCGCGACCTTGCGATCGCCTCGTTGCGCGAGCGCGCCGTGTACCACGCCTGGGAGGTGTGGCGCCGCCAGCCGGACCTGTACCTCAACCCTGGGATGCGCGGCGTCTTCGTCCTCTTCCTCCACCAGCTGCGCCCCGAGTCGGAGCTGGCCGCGGCCGCCGCCGCTCGCCTCCGGCAGGTGCCCGCCAATCTCGAGGCGGCGCGCGCCAACCTGCGCGCCGAGATGGTGCCGCCGGTGATCCTGGATCGGGCGGTCAACCAGGCGCGCGCCGGCGCGCGCTACGTGCGCGAGCTGCTGCCCGCCGACGTCGCGCCGGAGAACCGCGAGGACCTCGCCGCCGCAGGCGCCGGGGCCGCGACCGCCTTCGAGGCCTACGCGGACTTCCTGGAGCAGATGCGGCCCGACGCGGCGGGAGAGTGGGCGTTCGGGGAGGAGAACTACACCGCCATCCTGCGTGACGCGGAGCTGCTGGCCTTCGACACCCGCGCCCTCCAGGCCCGCGGTCGCGAGCAGGTCGATCTGCTGCTGGGCGAGATGCGTCGCATCACCACCGAGATCGCCGGCCACGACGACTGGAAGCAGCTGATCACCGAGCTCAACGCGGACCGGCCCGCCGACCCGGAGGCGATGCGCGTCGGCTACGAGGAGTGGACCGAGCGCGCGCGGCAGTACCTCCACGAGCGCGGCCTGGTCAGCTTCCCGGAGGGCGAGGATTGCCTCGTCGTACCCTCGCCGCCGTTCCAGCGCCCAGTTCTCGCCGTGGCGAGCTACGTGGCGCCGCCGCACTATGCCAAGACGTTCCGCGGGCACTTCTTCGTCCCGTTCCCGCCGGATGGTGCGAGCGAAGAGGAGATCGGCAAGCGGCTGGAGTCGAACTCGTATCCCGGCATCCCGACCACCGCGGTCCACGAGGCGTACCCGGGCCATCATTGGCACCTGGCCATGGCCAAGACCAACCCGTCGGAGATGCGCGCCGAGTTCGGGACGAGCTACTTCGCGGAGGGCTGGGCGCTCTACGCGGAGGAGATGATGACCGCCGACGGCTTCTACGACGATCCGCGCCACGTCTTCTACCAGGTCGAGGCGCGCCTCTTCCGCGCCGCCCGGATCGTGGTCGACACATCGCTCCACATGGGGGAGATGACCCACGACGAGGCGGTCGCCTACATGCTGGCCCACAGCTCGCTCACCGAGCCGACGGCCATCGCCGAGGTGACCCGCTACTGCTCGTGGCCGACCCAGGCGTCGTCGTACCTCACCGGTGCGCTGGAGATCTCCCGGATCCGGGACGCCTTCTTCGCCGCTCGTGGCGCGGATTCCGGCGACACGGCCACCCTGCGCGACTTCCACGACGCCATCGCGGGGGCGGGCACGCTCCCGATCGCGCTGGCCGAGCGGGCGGCGCTGGCCAGGGCGTAGCCACCGAGCGACCGATCCGGCTAGCATCGGTCCGAATGGAAGACCAGACGGAGCGCCGGCGCGACAGCTGGCTGATGGACATGGACGGCGTGATCGTCCGCGAGGATCACCTCGTGGAGGGCGCCGACCGGTTCATCGCGCGGCTCCGCGATGCCGGCTACCCGTTCCTGATCCTGACCAACAACTCCATGTACTCGGCGCGTGACCTCGCCGCGCGCCTCGCGCGAATGGGGCTCGACGTCCCGGCGGAGGCGATCTGGACCTCGGCGCTGGCGACCGCAAAGTTCCTCGCGGCACAGCGGCCGGGCGGGACGGCCTTCGTCATCGGCGAGTCGGGCCTCACGTCGGCCCTCCACGAGGTCGGCTACACGCTGGTGGAGACCGATCCCGACTACGTGGTGCTGGGCGAGACGCGCACGTACAGCTTCGAGCGGATCGCCCGGGCCATCCAGCTCATTTCGCGCGGCGCGCGCTTCATCGCCACCAACCCGGATCCGACAGGCCCGTCCCCCTTCGGCCCGCTGCCGGCCACGGGCAGCGTCGCGGCGCTGATCTCCGCGGCCACCGGCGTGCAGCCCTACTACATCGGCAAGCCGAACCCGCTGATGGTCCGCTCGGCACTGCGCCAGATCGGCGCGCATTCCGGTTCGACGGTCATGATCGGCGACCGCATGGACACCGATATCGTCACCGGCATCGAGGCCGGCCTCGAGACGATCCTGGTGCTGACCGGGATCACCGGGGAGGACGAGGCCCGGGGCTTCGCCTACCTGCCGGGTCGCGTCATCGGCTCGGTGGCCGACCTCGTCGACGAGATCCCGGACCGCGAACCCGCCTAGCCCGATGCGGGTCGCCACCTCGTTCCCGACCCGCCTCGCGCCGGAACGCGTGCACGCCTACGTCGCGGACTTCGCCACCATCGCGGAGTGGGACCCGTTCATCCGCTCCGCCGAGCGCCTTGACTCCGGACCGCCGCGGGTCGGGAGCCGCTACCACCTCGTGGCGCGAGGCCCGCTGGGTCGCGAGTTCGGACTCGACTACGTGATCACTGACCTCGAGCCGCCGCGCCGGGTTCGACTCGATGCGTCATCTGGGACGCGCTTCGACGGCTGGGACGAGATCACCTTCGAGCCGGCTGGCGGCGGCGGCGCGACGGTTCACTACGCGGCGGAGATCAACCTGCACGGGGTGGGGCGGTTGCTGTACCTGGTGATGCCGGTCATGTGGCTCGTCGGTCGTCTCCGCGGCACGGGCCCGCTGGACGGGCTGCGGCGCCGCCTCGACGAATTGGCGGCTATTCCGGAGCGGTGACGTCCACCACCGCGGCACCCGTGGCCGCCACCAGGTCGGTCGGGGCCAGGTGCAGGTTCACGCCCCTCGCCCCGCCGCCGATCGCCACCGTGGCGTGATCGAGCGCCGCGGCATCGACGATCACCGGCCACGGCGAGGCGGATCCGAACGGAGTGATCGCGCCGCGCTCGTAGCCGGTCGCACCGCGCGCCTCCTCTGCATCCGGAAGCGAGAGGCGCGAGACGCCCAGGTGGGCGCGCAGCTTCGGCCAGTCGAAGCGCCGGCCGCCGGGGACCAGCACCATGACGTAGTCATCCTGCGCGCGCCGCACAACGATCGTGCGCAGCAGCGCAGCCAGGGGCACGCCCTGCAGCTCGGCGCTCTCCTCGGCGCTGTGCGCCGGCTGCGTCCGTACGACGCGGTGCGGGATGCCGGCGGCGGCCACCGCATCGGTCGCCGGGGTGGGGTCACTCACGCGTCGCGAACCGCGATCCGGATGCGCTTGTTGGTGCGGCCCTTCGACTCGTAGCCGGTCACCTCGACCCGCCCGATCTCGCCGGTATGCGCTACGTGGGTTCCGCCATCCGCCTGCAGGTCGAGCCCGACGATCTCGATGACCCGCACCGTCTCGATGCCGGGCGGCAGCAGGTTGATCTTGGTCCGGATGAGGTCGGGGATTGCGAAGGCCTCGTCGCGCGGCAGCATCGCCACCTTGATCTCGCGGTCGGCCTCGATCTCGGCATTCACCCGGGCTTCGATCTCGCCGACCAGCTCGCCGGACATCGTCTCGAACTCGAAGTCCATCCGCCCGGCGAGCGGCTCCATGTTGCCCCCGGTGACCAGCGCCCCGTGGTCGCGCCATACGACCCCGCACAGGACGTGCAGCGCCGAGTGGGTGCGCATCAGCTGATGGCGGCGCTCCCAGTCGATCTCGACCTCCACCACGTCCCCCACGGCCGGCATGCCGGCCTCCACGTGCTCCAGGGCATGCCACAGCGTCGCTCCATCCTTGCGAACCGATGTGACCGCCCAGCGGTCACCGTCGGCAGCGGTCAGCCAGGCGTGGTCCGCCGGCTGGCCACCGCCCCCGGGGTAGACGACGGTGCGATCGAGCGCCACCGCGCCGTCGGCGACCTCGGTGACACGAGCGGTGACGGATGCCGCGTACGCGTCGCTGGCCGCGAGGCTCTCGGTCACGCGGCGCCCTCGCGCAGGGCGCCGTCGCAGAAGAGATCGACGTTGGCGCGCAGCTCGCCGCGCAGCTGTCCCAGCGGCACCTCGCCGCCGACGCGCACCAGCGTTCCCGCCGTCAGGTCCACCAGCTGGCGCAGGTGCGCGGCCACGCGCCGGGCGTGGCGCAATTTCCCGGAGGCGGCGAGGTCGGCAAGCATGCCCTCGATGAGCACCGGGTACTGCATCCGCTCCAGCGCGGCGTGCCGGCGCGACGCATCGGGATGCATCATCTCGTGCGCCACGGCGCTGATGAGCTGCGGATCACGCTCCGCGATGGCCGCCACGGCATCTGCGAGGTCATACAGGGCCTGTCGCGGAGAGCGGCGCTGGAAGCGGGCGGCAGCCGCAGCGATCTCCTGGACGAAGCCTGCCCCGATCTCGACGAGGATCGCCTCCTTGTAGCCGAAATAGTTGAAGACGCTCGTCCGGCTCACTCCCGCCCCGGTGGCGATCTCGTCCATGGTGGTGGCGTCGACGCCGCGCTCGGCGAAGAGGCGCGCGGCGGTCGCGACCAGGGTCTCGCGGGTCTGCGCCTTGCGGCGATCGCGACGTGTCATGGGTTGGCTCGGTCACCCTGTCAGATGCGCGGTCAAGTCAGGCTGAACCGTAGCACCCTGCGCACCGCATCGGAATGCCTCGGCTACCATCCGCGCATGTCAATGCAACCGCTCGTCGATGAGATCCTCGCCGGCTGGTTCCGGCACTATCCCGTGCTCGCCACCGAGCTCGGTCACCACCAGCACGACGGCGCCTGGCCGGACCTCTCACCCGGTGGTCGCGCCGCGCGGCTGGCATTCCTCCAGGACGCCGAGCGTCGAGTGACCGATCTGGATCTCGGGGCCCTCACGCGGGACGAGGCCATTGACCGCCGCATCCTGCTCGAGAACCTGGCCGCAGCACGATTCGGGGAAGAGACCCTGCGCGATGAGACGTGGAATCCACTGACCTACGTCTACGTCTTCGGCGGGGGCCTGTTCGGCCTGCTGGCCCGCGAATTCGCGCCGCTCCCGGAGCGGCTGCGCAGCGTCGCGGAGCGGCTGCGCGGCCTGCCGGCGGCCATTGACCAGGCACGCGCCACCCTGGAGGCCGGCGGCCCGCGCCCGGTGAGCAGCTTCCACGCCGAGAAGGCAGTGGCCACCATCGGCGGCGTGGCCGACCTCGCGCGCACCGCGATCACCGAGGCCGAGGGCGCTGGTGATGCTGCGCTGCGGGACGAAGTGGCCGAGGCGGCCGACGCGGCGGTGCGCGCCGTCGAAGCGTTCCGCGACTGGCTGCGCGACGACCTGGCGCCCCGCGCGACCGGCGACTTCCGCCTGGGGCCGGAGCTCTACGCCGCCAAGTTCCGGCACGCGCTGAAGACGACCATCAGCCCTGATGAGCTGGAGTCACGTGCCACGCACGCGTTCGCCCAGGTGCGCGCGGAGATGGTGCGCCTGGCGCGCGAGCTGTGGCCGGGGTGGATTGGCGACGAGGCCACTCCCGATGATGACCGCGAGCTGGTCGCGCGCGTCCTGGATGCGATCAGCGCGGATCACCCACGTGCCGACGAGCTGCTCGACTTCTGCCGGGCCGAGAACGAGCGTATCGAGCGCTTCATTCGCGAACGCGACCTCGTCGGTCTGGCGGACGAGCCGATGCAGATCATCTGGACGCCGCCATTCCTGCGCGCCTTCGGCGGCGCGATGCTCATTCCGCCAGGCCCGCTCGACAAGGGGCTCGACAGCTTCTTCGCCATCACCCCACCGCCGGATGACTGGACCGACGAGCAGGTCGAGTCGATGCTGCGCGAGGACAACGCGCGGATGCTGCGCCTGCTGACGATCCACGAGGCGGTGCCCGGCCACTATCTCCAGCTGGCGTACTCCAACCGGACCGCTTCGCCGGTGCGTGCCATCTTCCAGTCCGGCGTCTTCGCGGAGGGCTGGGCCGTGTACATCACCCAGGTGATGATGGACGTCGGCTACGGTGCGGATGACCCGGCGCTCATGCTCGTCCACTGGAAGTTCTACCTGCGCGCCATCACCAACACGATGATGGATATCGGCATCCATGCCGGCGCCATGGATGAGGACGACGCGATGCGCCTCATGGTTGACGGCGGCTGGCAGGAGCGGTCCGAGGCGACCGAGAAGTGGTCGCGGGCACGCCTCAGCTCGACGCAGCTGTGCGAGTACTACCTCGGCAGCGTCGAGATGCACGAGCTGGAGGCCGAGGCACGTCGCCGTGCGGAGGCCGCCGGGCAGGAGTTCGTCTACCGCCCGTTCCTGGAGTCCGTGCTGGCGCATGGGACCCCGGCGACGCCGGTCATCCGGGAGATCCTCTTCGGCTGACGGTCAGCGCGGGATCGGTCAGTGTGCCGGCGCCAGCGACGGGGTCGGTGAGAGCGGCGCCAGGTGGGCGTCGGGGCCGAGCGCGAGCTCGAGGAGCGATGGCTGGCCGTCGTGCTCGGCGAGCAGCACACCGGGGAGGTCGACCTCCGCGCGGTTGGCGATGATCGCGATGCTGACCCGCTGACGCGGGAAATAGACGAGGAAGCTGGTCGTTGTGCCGAGCAGGCCGGTATGCCCGATGCCTACCTCCTCGCCGAACACGAATCGGCGGGTGCCGAGGCCGTAGTCATCCTTGTTGAAGGTCGTCATGGCGGTCAGGTCGGCGTGTGACACGACCGAGCCGTCGCCGTAGAGCGCGGCGCCCCAGCGGGCGAGGTCGCCCGCCGTCGAGCGCATGGCCCCGGCGGTCCAGAACGACGTTGCCCACGACGGGCTGAGCATCTCCGGGTCGGCGCGCCGGCCGGCGAGCAGCCACGTGCCGCGGAGTCCCAGCGGGCGCGTGACCTGCTGAGCGATGACGTCCTCCGCTGGGCGCCCGGTGACCTGCTCCAGCAGCATCCCCATGATCACGTAGTTCGTGTTCGAGTAGCCCCAAGCGCTGCCGGGCGCGAACCACGCGCCGCCGAGATGATCGAACACCTCCTGGTGGGTGAACACGTGCCCCGGTTCGTCGATGAGCATCGACTTGAGGGGGGGATACAGGTCCGCGATGCCGCTCGTGTGCGCCAGCAGGTCGCGCACTGTCGCGCCCCTCGCGATGGTGAGGTCGGGCAGCCAGCGAGTGACCTGGTCATCCAGCGAGAGCGATCCCTCCTCCACCAGGCGCAGGGTTGCCGCGGCCACGAACGTCTTCGTGACGCTGCCGATGACGAACGCGTGGTCCGGCGCCAGTGGCGTGCTGGCGTCGCGATCGACGCCGGTCGCGCCCAGCCAGGTGACCCCGTCGTCGCGCACCACCGCGACTGCCAGGCCGTACGAGTGGGCCACGCTGCGGGCGTGATCCAGCGCGCCCTGGAGCGCGCTGCGCTCCGTCTCCCGCGGTGGCGGCGGAGATGACCCGAAGCGCTGGGCAACACGCTCCGGCATGAGCCAGAAGGGCGGCAGCGGGTCCTCGCCGGCGTCGCGAATGCCCGGGCCGGTTGCCAGGGCAGGGGTGACCAGGGTGGTCAGTGCGAGCAACCCCCCGAGAAATAGCCGGACGACGAAATGCGAGCGACGGTGGACCATGGATGCCGGCCGATTCTGGCCCACCACACCCACTCGCGCAAGGGCCGGGGGGCTTGGCAGCGGGCTGCAATGTTGTTAGCATTGCTAACTATGATCTCGGCCCGCCTGCCTCGGCTGCTGCTCGCCGCGGTCCCGCCGCTGCGCGTCCTGGGGCCGCCGCCGGGTGGCACGCCCCCGCCACCACCACGAACTCCAGGTGGCGGCAGGCTGCGCCGTGGCTTCGCCGCGCTGGAGCACCGCAACTACCGCCTCTACTGGTACGGCCAGGTCGTCAGCCTGGTCGGGACGTGGATGCAGTCGGTCAGCCAGCCGTGGCTCGTCCTGCTGCTCGGCGGATCGCCGCTCGAGCTCGGCACCGTTCTCGCCCTGCAGTTCGCGCCGGCGATGGTCCTGGCGCCGCTGGGCGGCGTCCTCGCCGATCGCATCGACAAGCGCCGCGCCCTCATGGCTACCCAGGCCGCGGCCATGATCCAGGCGGTGGTGCTCTTCACCCTGACGTTCACCGGGGTCGTCCAGATCTGGCACATCATGGTGCTGGCGGCCGTGCTCGGGCTGATCAGCGCGGTGGACATGCCTGTCCGCCAGTCGTTCGCCGCCGAGCTCGTGCCCCCGCGCGACCTCGTCAATGCCATCGCGCTCAACTCGGCATCCTTCAACGCGGCACGCGTGCTGGGTCCGGCGGTGGCTGGCCTCGCGCTCGCCTTCTTCGGCCCGGCGTTCAACTTCGGGATCAACGCCGTGAGCTACCTGGCTGTCCTGCTCGGCCTGTGGATGATCGATGGCGGTCTGCTCAACCGGATCGTGCGACCGGCGCGGTATGCATCGGTCCGCTCGAGCCTTGCCGAGGGGATCACCTATGCGGCACGCACCCCGAACGTGCTCTGGCCGCTCGTCCTGCTGGGTGGGATGGCGACGTTCGCCATGAACTTCCAGACCCTGCTGCCGCTCTACGCGCGCAACACGCTCGGGTTCGGTGCGGATGGCTACGGCGCGCTCTTCGCGTCGATGGGGGTCGGCTCGCTCGTCGGGTCGCTGTCGCTGGCCTTCACCAGCGGCCGCC
The DNA here is from genome assembly GCA_963781555.1 of uncultured Chloroflexia bacterium. Taxonomy (GTDB): domain Bacteria; phylum Chloroflexota; class Limnocylindria; order QHBO01; family QHBO01; genus JAICQM01. Next base: position 586,706 of record CAWAGB010000008.1, read on the forward strand.
GGCCGATGCTGCGCCTCATCCTGCTGGGCGGGCTGGCGTTCCTCGTCCTGGAGCTGCTGTTGGGTCTCACCCGCGCGCCGGTCGCCTCGTTCGTCCTCGTTCCGCTCATCGGCCTGTCGTCGATGCTGATGGTGAACACGATCAACGTCACGATCCAGAACACGGTGACCAACGAGCTGCGCGGGCGGGTGATGAGCCTGTACGTCACCGTCTTCGCCGGCAGCGCGCCCATCGGCGGCTTCTTCGCCGGGGCGTTGGCGGAGATCTGGGATGCGCCGACCGCGTTCATCGCCGGCTCGCTGGTGTCCAGCACGGTCCTCGCCCTCGTTGCATGGAAGCTGGTGCAGCGTGCGCGGCGCGAGGATCGCGTGCGGAGACTCGGCCCGACCCTGGTGACCGAGGTGGATGCCACCCCGCAGGCGGAGGCGGCGTCGGGGGAGCGCCCCGCGGCGGCGGGGGGCTGAGCGACCCGCTCTAGCGCGGACGCGAGGGGGTGGGACCTGCGGGGAGCAGGACCTGCAGCTCGTCGAGCGCCGTGCCGATGGCGGCGCGCCGATCGTCGGGCAGCGGCGCAAGCAGCTCGGCCGCCGCCTCCAGGAGCTCGCGGCGCATGGCGCGCACCTTGCGCCTGCCCTTGGGGGTGAGCGACAGGCGCACCGCGCGACGGTCCCGGGGATCGGTGCCACGTTCCACGTATCCGCTCTCGACCAGGCTGGCGGCGAGGCGCGTCACGACCGGCGCAGACACCAGCAGGCGCCGCGCTATCTCCGCCTGCGGGATGGGCTTCTCGCCATCGATGATGCGCAGCACGTTGTACTGCTGGTACGTGAGCGACTTCCACGCCGGGCGGCGTCGAGCATGGGAGAGGAGATGACGGAAGACCGGCGCGATGGTCGCCACGAGGCGTGCCTCGAGGCCGTCGGAGGTGGGAGGCTGCGCCGCGCCGCGGGGACTGGCCGACATGGTGCCTGATGCTACCAAACGGACTCCTTCGCACCCGGCGCTCACGCTCGCGCTGCTCTCGACTGGGCACGCCGTCATCCACGCCCTCTCGGCGCTGCTGCCACTGGTCTACCCGATCATCATCGTCGAGTTCGCGCTGCGCCCCGCCGACGTCGGGACGTTCATTGCCGTCACCACCGCGGTCGGCGGTCTCATGCAGATCGCGTACGGCTTCGTCACCCGGTACGTGGCGCGCCCGCTGCTCCTGGCCGGCGGGCAGCTCGTCTTCGGCCTGAGCCTCCTCTTCGCCGGCAGCTCGACCTCGGTCGCGCAGCTGCTGGCCGGGATCAGCGCGTCGCGCATCGGCGCCTCGCCCCAGCATCCGGTGGGCAACGCCCTGCTCTCGGACGCCTTCCCGGCGGAGCGGCGCGGCTTCGCCATCAGCGCCCACATCGCCGGTGGCAACCTCGGCACGATCGCGGTGCCCCTGCTGGCGGGGAGTGGCCTGCTGGGTGCCGGGCTGCTGGCCAGCATCGGCTGGCAGCGCACGATCGGCCTCATCGGGCTGCCGGCCCTCGTGATCGGCGTGCTGATCGGCCTTTTCGTGCGCGAGGACCACCGCGCCTACCGTCGCGCCGCGCGCTCCGGTCCATCGGTCCGTGCGCAGCTGGGGGACGTGGCCGCGCGTCGCGACCTGCGTTACATCCTGCTCGCGTCACTCGCCGCCGCCGGTGGCCGCGGCCTCGACATCGTTGCGCCGTTCATGCTCCTTTACCTGTCCGGGCCACTGGGGATCGACCGGGCCACGGTGAGCATGCTGTACCTGATCCTGCTGGTGGGCGCGGTCATCGGTCCGCTGCTGGCGGGTTGGATGTCGGACCGATACGGCCGTCAGCGCATCCTGGTGGCCTACTACCTGGTCAGCGCGGTTGGGATCATCGCGTTCCTGCTGGCGGGCTCGAACCTGGTCCTGCTGGTGCCGCTGCTGATCCCCTTCGGCACGGCGGTGTTCAGCGAGTCGCCGGTCCTGCAGGCGTACCTTGCCGACCGGGCGGACGGACCGATCCGCGATGTGGCGTTCAGCGTGTACTTCACCGCAGCCTTCGGGATCGGTGCCGGCTGGGCGCTGGTGATCGGCCAGGTGGTGGAGCGCTTCGGGTATCCGTGGGCATTCGGGGTGATGGCCGCGTCGTACCTCGTCGCCGCGCTGCTGCTGCGGGCCGTGCCGCCCCTGGCGCCCGGTCGATCTATCGAACGAATCTGACGTCGGCACCCCGGGGCGCTGCCTTCGTTCGAGATCTCGAGCGCTCAGCCCGCCCCGCCGAGCGCGGCACCCACCAGCACCACCACCCCGCCCAGCGCGAAGAGCGCGGCTGAGCCCAGTCGCACGGCCCGCGGGGACAGGCGTGCGCCAACCTGGCGCCCCACCACGACCGCCACCAGGTTGGCGGCGACCTCCCCGATCGTGGACCCGATCCACGTTGCCAGCGCGCCCTGGCTGGCGGCGAGCCCGAAGGTGACCAGCATCGTCTTGTCGCCGAGCTCGCCGATTACGAACGTCGCCGCCACGGTTGCGGCCAGTCCAAGCCCGACCATTCGCCGACCCCGCGTCCCGGCGACCGCATCCTCCGGCTGGTCATCGTCGTCGCCGCGCAGGGTCCACGCCGCAACCGCAAGGAACGAGAGCCCGGCGATCACCGCGACCAGCTGGCCGGGCAGGACGGCACCGATCGCGGCTCCCACGAGTACGCTCAGACCCTGGATGAACGCCGCCGCGACCACCAGGCCCAGGATCACCGGCCCCGCCGGGTAACGTGTTGCGAAGGCGAGGATCAGGATCTGGCTCTTGTCGCCGAACTCGGCGACGAATACGGCGCCGGCGGCGAGCGCGGCGGCGGCAAGGAACGGGATCAACAGAGGTCGATGGGGGCGTTCCGGCAGATGTCGTCGACGCGCCTGGCCAGCTCCGCCACCCGGTCGCGGATCTCGTCCATGCGCTCGAGGATGAGGCCCGACGAATCAGTCGGCACCACGCCGCTGCGCGGGATCGCCGCCAGCTCGTCGCTCAGCCCATCCAACGTCGTCCGCACCTCGTCGAGCCCGCTGCTCGCGGCAGCCGCTGCCGCCGCCGCCGCCGATGCGTCGGCACGGGCATCGGCCACGTCGTCGCGCAGGCCTGCGACCTGGAGGAGGAGGACGACGAGCAGGAGGGCGATGACGGCGGCGCCGATGGCCGCCGGAAGCGAACGATGCATGCCGCCATGCTATCGGTCGTCGCCGCGGGCGGCTCGGCCGGCCTCGCTTCGGCTCCGTCGCGGGGTGCTGCGCGGATAGAATCCAAAGCCCAGAGTCGAACGAAGGAGCGTGACCGGATGAGCGACGAGCGGAACGGCAACGCCGACGCGATCGAGAATCTCCTGCGCGAGGACCGCATCTTCCCGCCGCCGGCCGCGTTCACCGCCACCGCGCTCATCGACGATCCGGGGATCTACGAGCGGACGGCGACCGACGACGGGTTCCGCGACTTCTGGACGCAGGAGGGCAACCGGCTCGACTGGATGGAGCCGTGGAACGAGCTCTATACCTGGAATGCGCCGTACGCGAAGTGGTACCTCGGCGGCAAGCTCAACGTCAGCGCCAATTGCCTGGACCGCCACGTCGCCGGCGGGCTGGGCGATCGGGTCGCCTACTTCTGGGAGGGCGAGCCCGGCGATACGCGGACCATCACCTATCGCGAGCTCCTTGACGAGGTGTGCCGCTTCACCAACGCGCTGCGCAGCCTCGGGGTGCGGAAGGGTGACCGGGTCGCCATCTACATGCCGATGATCCCCGAGCTGCCGGTCGCGATGCTCGCCTGCACCCGCATCGGGGCACCGCACAGCGTGGTGTTCGGCGGCTTCAGCGCCGACGCCCTCGCCGACCGTATCGACGACGCGTCGTGCACGGTCGTCATCACCGCCGACGGCGGCTACCGCAAGGGTGCCACCGTGCCCCTCAAGGCGAGCGCCGACGAGGCAATCGGGCGGACGTCATCGGTCCGGCATTGCGTGGTCGTGAAGCGCACCGGTGACGACGTGGCGTGGGACGAGGCGCGCGATCACTGGTACCACGACCTGGTGGCCGACGAGCCGGCGACGGCCGACCCCGAGCCGATGGACTCGGAGGACCTGCTCTACCTCCTCTACACGTCGGGCACCACGGCCAAGCCGAAGGGGATCATGCACACCACCGGCGGCTACCTGGCCGGGGTGAGCGCCACCCATCGGTACATCTTCGACCTCAAGCCGGAGACCGATGTCTATTGGTGCATGGCCGACATCGGCTGGGTGACCGGTCATTCGTACATCGTCTACGGGCCGCTCGCCAATGCCACGACGAGCGTCATCTACGAGGGCGCCATCGACTTCCCGGACAAGGACCGATGGGCGCAGCTGGCCGCGAAGTACCGCGCCACGATCCTGTACACCGCCCCCACCGCCATCCGCGCGCTCATGAAGTACGGCGCCGACGCCTTTTCCGGCGACGACCTGTCAGCGCTGCGCGTGCTGGGCAGCGTGGGCGAGCCGATCAACCCCGAGGCGTGGGCGTGGTACTGGAAGGAGATCGGGGGAGGCCGCTGCCCGGTGGTCGACACGTGGTGGCAGACCGAGACCGGCATGATCATGATCGCGCCGCTGCCAGGGATCACCACCCTCAAGCCGGGGAGCGCCACCTTCCCCTTCCCGGGAGTGATTGCCGACGTGGTCGACGAGGCCGGCACATCCGTTCCGCTGGGCCGCGGCGGCTACCTGACCCTTGACCGGCCCTGGCCGGCCATGCTGCGTGGCATCTACGGGGATCCGGAGCGCTACGAGCAGACCTACTGGTCGCGCTATCCCGGCCGCTACTTTCCCGGCGACGGCTGCAAGCGCGACGAGGAGGGGTACTACTGGCTCCTGGGCCGCGTCGACGACGTGATGAACGTGTCGGGCCACCGCATCTCCACCACCGAGGTGGAGTCCGCCCTGGTCTCGCATCCGGCGGTCGCGGAGGCGGCCGTGGTCGGGCGCTCGGACCCGTTGACCGGCCAGGCGATCTTCAGCTACGTGATCCTGCGCGCCGGCAACGAGCCGGGTGACGCGCTGGCCACCGAGCTGCGCGAGCACGTGGCCCACACCATCGGCAAGTTCGCGCGACCGAAGCAGCTCATGTTCACCCCGGATCTCCCCAAGACCCGCTCCGGCAAGATCATGCGCCGCCTGCTCCGCGACATCGCCGAGCAGCGCGACCTGGGCGACGTGACCACGCTGGCGGATGCGAACGTGGTCAACACCATCCGTGACGGGTCCGGGAAGGGCGAGGACTAGGGGTCGCCGACGATCCGGCCCTCCGGCGGTGCCGGCCCGGCAACGTCCGGAGTCCGAGCCCCCGTTCGTTGTGCGTCTGTTGCCCGCGGAGCAACGGTCGGCGCCCATACCCGCGCCGGCCGGCCTTCCGGGTCCGGACGTTGTGGGCAGCACGACGCCACTCCTCGGCGGCGGGTGTAGATTGGGCTGGCTGGCGTCCCGAGCCCGAGCTTCTCGGGTCGGTGGATGGCGGTGCGCACGCGCGGCCGGCGCCGAACCGCGCGCTGGCCTACCCTCCGCCCAGATGAGCGATCACCCCCCGCCGATCCGCGCGTCCGCCGGCGTCGGTCCGGGCCACGTCTGCCTGGTCGGGGCGGGCGAGTACCTGCCCGCCATGGCGCCGGTCGACCGCGTGCTGCTCTCGCTGACCGCCGCGGCACGCGAGGGTAGGGTTCCGCGTGTCATTTGCCTGCCGACCGCCGCCGGGACGGAGGGCGAGACGGTGGTCAGTCGCTGGATGAGCATGGGCATCGAGCACTTCCGTGGGCTCGGCGCGGACGCCATGGCGCTCCGGGTCATCGACCGCGCCACCGCCGAGGAGGCGGAGCTGGAGGAGACCGTCGGCGCGGCGGACCTCGTCTACCTGTCCGGCGGCAAGCCGGAGCACCTGCTCGACAGCCTCGACGGCACCCGGGCGTGGCGCGGCGTGCTGCGCGTGCTGGCGGGCGGCGGCGTGGTCGCCGGCTGCAGCGCTGGCGCCATGATCATGGGTTCGCTGGTACCGAGCTTCCCAATGGTCAATCGGCGCCGTGCGGGGTTCGGCCTGGTGCCGGACTCCATCGTGCTGCCGCATTTCGACGAGTTCTTCGGCCGCCTCGGGGCGCTGGCCCGCTTCGGCGTCCCAAAGGGTCACTACCTGCTCGGAATCGACGGGATGACGGGCCTGCTGGTCGGTGCCGACGGCTGGCGCGTGCTCGGCGAGCGCCGGGTGGTCGTGGAGGAAGCCGGCGTGCAGCAGGAGCTCCGCGTCCAACCCGACGGCTAGAATCGGTCAATGGCGACCATCCCCCGCGAGCTGACCGAGACGGCGGCCGAGTACCTCATGACCATCCGCTACATGCACGGTGAGGGACAGCCGGTGATCGGCGCCCGCCTGGCGGAGCGGCTGGGCGTGAGCGCTGCCACCGTGTCGGAAATGATCACCCGGCTCGTGCGCGAGCAGCTCGTCATGGTGGACGACCATTCGCGCCAGCTCACCCTCACCGATGCCGGCCGCACCGCCGCTGAGCGGACCTTCCGCCGCCACGCACTCTCGGAGTGGTTGCTCACCGAGGTCATCGGTCTCGGGTGGGCCGAGGCGGACGAGGAGGCGCACCACCTCCAGCACGCGCTGTCCGAGCGGGTGACCGACAAGATCGACGGGCTGCTCGGCACCCCGCCCACCTGCCCGCACGGCAACCCGATCCCGCGCGACGGCGTGACCCCCCAGCGTCCGGCCGGCATCCGCATGAGCGACGCACCCGTCGGCAGCGAGATCACCCTGCTCCGCGTGACGGAGGAGGCGGAGGAGGATGCGCGGCTCCTCACCTTCCTCCAGGAGAACGACGTGCGGCCCGGGAGCATGTTCCGCGTCATCGACCTCGCCGAGCACGTCGGGACGATGACCCTCCAGCCCATCGACCGCGCCGGCGGAGACGTGACCATGGGCCTCGCTGCCGCCGCGAAGCTGCGGATCCTGGAAGGGCGTGCCCCGGCGAGCCTCTTCCACCGCGTCCCGGCGCGCGCGCGGCTGGCCGCCGGGGTGGCAGCCGCCACATGATCGATTTGCTACGATGCGAACCCGACCACCCCCGGCCAGCCCAGGAGGACCAGCATGATTCGTGATCGCGGACGGCGCGGCATGATCGCCGCCATCGCGACCGTTCTGTGGCTCGGCTACATGTCGGTGGGCCTGCTGGTCATCAACGCCATCGCGCCCACCAGCTTTGGCGAGGGACCGGACGGCGCGGCCGCATTCGTGGGCCTGGTGAGCGGCGTGATCACCGTCGGACTGATCATGTGGGCCGCCTCCGACTAGCGGCCCGCGACGTCGGTCTCGACGTCGTCATCGGAACACGGAACCGAGCATCCCATGCCATTGCCTGACCCAGGGGCCGCCCGCCTCGAGGTGCGCTCCGCGACGATCGACGACGCGGACGCCATCGTCTCGCTGGTGAACGCTGTGGACCTGCACGATTTCGGCATCGCCGACCTGGCGCGCGACGACGTCGTCCAGGAGATGTCGGCCATCGACCTTGCACGGGACAGCTGGCTTGTCAGCGCCGCTGGCGAGCTCGTGGCGCAGGCAAATCTGAGCGTGCGCGGTGGCGTCGCGCACGACATGAACCTCTGCGTGCATCCGGCGTGGCGGCGCCGCGGCATCGGGAGCGACCTGCTGCGGCGCGTGGAGAGGCGTTCAGCCGAGCGCATCGGCGACGCTCCCGACGGCGTCCAGGTCTCCATCCGCGGATGGATGAAGGGCGGCTGGGAGGTCGGCCAGGCATTCGCCGCGCGCCACGGCTACGACGTCACGCGGCGCTACCTGCGCATGCGCATCGACATGACCGATGCGCCGCCGGCGCCCGACTGGCCGGAGGGCATCAGCGTTCGCACCTTCCAACCCGGCGTCGACGAGCGCGCCACGCACGAGGCATCACAGGACGCCTTCGCGGACCACTGGGGCTTCCTGCCGACCCCGTTCGAGGACTGGCGCCGGCGCCTCGAGCGCGACGACTTCGACCCGGAGCTGTGGTGGCTGGCACTGGACACGGACGGCTCCATCGCCGGCATGTCGCTGTCGAGCACGATCCCGGGCACAGGCTGGGTCGGCAGCCTCTCGGTGCGCCGTCCATGGCGGCGCCGGGGGCTCGCCCGCGCGCTCCTGCTCCACAGCTTCGGCCGCTTCTGGGGTCGCGGGATCCGCACCGTCGCGCTCGGGGTGGATGCCAGTTCGCTTACCGGCGCCACGCGGCTCTACGAATCGGTGGGCATGTCCGTCGAGCAGGCGTACGACCGGGTGGAGAAGGTGGTTCGCCCCGGGCGCGACATCGCCGTCCGCGCCCTCGACTGAGTCAGTCCTCCCCGGTGACGACGCCGGGAACGGCCGCGTGGAGCCGCTCCACGCCCGGCTGACCGAGTCGCGCGTAGAGGCCCGGACGCCGATCGGCGATGGTGTCCCACTCGTGCTCGCCTGGTCGTCGGCGCACGTGCGTCGTACGCGCGCGCTCGATGTCCACGTCGCCGATGAGCAGGTCCTCATCGGTGTCAGAGGCCGCACCGAGGCGCGTGCCATCCGGATCCATGAACACCGAGCGGCCCATGAAGGTCACCCCGCGCTCCGTTCCGACCCGGTCGGCGGCCAGCAGGTAGCAGTGGTTCTCCGCGGCGCGGGCCGGCGCGAACAGGTCAGGATGGAACTCGACCCCGACCGGCCAGTTGGTGGGCAGGCAGATGAGGTCCGCGCCCTCCAGGCCGCAGACGCGTGCCGCCTCCGGGAAGCGCAGGTCGTAGCAGACGAGGATGCCGACCCGCATGCCGGCCGCCTCGACCACGAACGGCGGCTCCGGACCCGGGGTCACAAATCGGTCGACCCCCAGGAAGGGCAGGTGCATCTTGCGATAGACGAGGTGCCGGCCGTCTGGCGTGGCCAGGTGCGCGACGTTGAAGATCTCGTCGCCGATCGCCTCGAGGCTCCCGCACACGATCGCCACGCCGTGGACGGCGGCCATCTCGAGCAGGCGCTGTGGCACGACGCGGGTGGCGTGGCGCGCGACAGGCGTCGCCTCACGGAGCGAAGCGAACGCGTAGCCGGTCACGGCGGCCTCCGGCAGCACCACCAGTCTCGCGCCGGCCGCCGCCGCCTCGGCCACGCCGCGACCGATGCGTTCGAGATTGCGATCGACCTCCCCGAGGGTCGGGTCGATCTGGGCGGCGGCCACGCGGACGGTCGTCATGCCGGCGATCTTACGCGCGCCGTCGATGGGCGAGCAGGAGGATCGACACGGGACGTCCCTCGGCGCTATCGCGGCCGGCGAACTCGTCGGCGAGGGCGTGCATGCGGCGCTTCAGCTCGGCAGCGTCCGCATCGGTCAGGCGCACGCCCAGGCGCTGGATCCCGATCGTCGCGCGCGCGCCCGCCTCGACCAGCTCCTCGCGGGTGGCGTCGAGCACGGAGGTCGCCCAGGTACCCTCCGGATTGACGCGCAGCGTCCACGACTTGCCCGTGATCCGGTATGGCCGCTCGAGGTGGCCCGAGTCTCCGCGCCGCACCGACTCGGCCTTCAGGAACCCGAGGCGCACCAGCTGGCGGACGTGGTAGAGGATCGTGCCGGGGTCCCTGCCCAGCCGTGCGGCGAGCTGCCGGTTGGTCAGCGCCTCATCGATCACCAGCCGCAGGATGCGCAGGCGCAGCGGGTGCGAGAGTGCGCGCGCCTCCGCGGGGGTCGCGTCGCGCGCCTCGTCGCCCGCAGACGATTGACGATCATCCATCGATGGACTATTTTCCATCAATCATGCATCCACGCACGCGTGTGCTCCCGCTGGCCATCGCGGCCCTTCTCGCCGGCTGTGGCGCCGGCGGGACCCAGCCTAGCGGCTCGACCACCGCGTCCGGGGCCGCTTCGACATCCCAGCCGCCGGATGCCGACCGATTCGCCTACGAGGTCGGAAGCGTTGGGCCGGCATCGCTCACCCCGCAGGCCGTCCTGGAGGATGGGACCACGGTCCAGGATCTGCGCTACACCGGACCGAGCGGGGGAGAAGTCAGCGCGTGGCTGGTCACCCCGCCCGGGGACGGCCCCTTCGCCGGGATGCTCTACCTCCACGGTTCGGAGACCGATCGCGACGACCTGCTCGACGAGGCGATGGCCATGGCCACCGGCGGCGTCGCGTCCATCGTCCTGGACGCACCGTGGGTGCGCGACGGTGAGGCGCGCGGCAGCGAGGCGGGAAACTACTTCGCCCCGGGGGACGAGGTGGCGATGATGGAGCAGACCGTCACCGACCTGCGCGCGGGGATCGACGTGCTGGTGCGCGACGCGAACGTCGACCCGGCGCGGATCGGCTTCATGGGCCACTCGTGGGGCGCCTCGACGGGTGCCATCCTGGCCGCCGTCGACGAGCGACCCATCGCATTCGCGCTGGTGACCGGGCGCCCGTCGTGGACCGACTTCCTGCGGGGCGAGGCGGATGCCCGTCTCGCGTCCATCGTCTCCATGATCGGGGCGGAGAAATGGGAGGCCTATCTCGCCGCCCTCGCCCCATTCGACGCCACGGCCCAGATCGGGCAGGCGAACGGGGAGGAGCTGCTGCTCCAGTTCGGCACCGCCGACGACGTCGGTGACCCCGGACGCGGTCGAGGCCTTCACCGCGGCCGCGCCGGAGGGAACGACCGTCCAGAGCTTCGATGCCGGACATGTGCTGGACAACGAGGCCACGGCGGCGCGCGTCGCCTGGTTGGCGGATCGTCTGGGCGCGGATCCCATCGCGGCGGAGGTCGTGGAGCACGTCGGCCTTCCCGATGCGCCGACCGCCGTGCCGGTGACGCTCGGAGGCTGAACCGGACGTATCGGCCGGGCATTGCTATCCTCGGCCGATGTCCTCCCGCCCTCGCTGGCTGACGCCTGCCATCTTCCTGCTGCTCGGCCTCATCTGGGGCTCGTCCTTCCTGTGGATCAAGATCGCGCTGCAGGAGATCGGTCCGGCAACGCTGGTCGCGCAGCGCATGACGCTCGGCGCGCTCGGGTTCCTCATCTACCTGCCGTTCATCGGGGAGCGGATCCTGCCGCGGACATGGCGCGAGATGGTTCCCCTCGCGGTGCTCGGGCTGATCAACACCGGGCTGCCGATCTTCCTGATCAGCTGGGGCGAGCTCCACGTCGACTCGGGGACCGCCGCGGTGCTCAACTCGCTCGTCCCGCTGTTCAGCCTCATCATCGCCGGCCTCTGGCTGCGCACCGAGCCGGTGACCGCGCTGCGCGTCACCGGGCTGATCCTCGGCTTCGGTGGTGCTGCACTGCTCGCGTCGCGGGAACTGGCACTGGGTGCGGACCCGATGGGCGTGGTCGGGGCCCTGGCGGTGGTGGCCGCGGCGGGGTCGTACGCCTTCGGCGCGAGCTACGCGCGGCACCGGATCACGCGCACCCATCGGTATGTGGTGGCCGGTGGCTCACTCCTCTTCGCGGCCGTCTACCTGTGGGTGCTGGCGATCGCCAGCGAATGGCCGCTGCGGGTGACGACCCAGCCGGACGGCATCGTCGCCGTGCTGTGGCTGGGGATCCTCGGCAGCTTCGTCGCCTACCTGTGCTTCTTCTATCTGATCCAGAACCTGGGTGCCACGCTGGCGACCATGGTCACCTACCTGTTCCCGGTGGTCGGCGTCGGGCTGGGCACCATCTTTCTGGGCGAGATCCTCGACGTGCGGTTGATCCTGGGCACGCTGCTCGTGCTGGCGGGCATCGTGGTGGTCGGCCTTCGCTATGATGCGAAGGTGAGCCGCGAACCAGGCGGGGCGCTCGAGTGACGGACGATCAGGGTCACGACGAGCGGCCCGACCTCCGCGAACCGTCTCATCCTCACTGGCCCGCCGAGGACATCGTGGCGCCGCACCCGGCGGACGCCTCCCAGGAGGGCGGTTCGACCGATGCGCCCGACCAGGAACCAGCCGAGCGCTGGCCCTGGCAGGAGGCACGCCCATTCTGGGAGACCCCCGAAGGCGCGCCCGACGCCACCCGCTGGCGCACCTCGCGCCCGTTCTGGGAGACGGAGGACGAGCCGGAGCGCGCGCCGGATCCGGAGCCTGAATCTGAGCCCGAACCTGCGGCGGAGGTAGCGGCGGAGCCGGAGCACCAGCCGGAGGCGCCGCCAACGGCCGAGGTGCCCCAGGACCCCGAAATTGCGCCAGAGCCCGTGGCGCCCACTGAGCCCGATCCAGCATCGACCTCCGAGCTCGCGCCACAGGAGGCTGCGGCACAGCCAACGGCGCCGGCCGCGGAGCCAGCGCCGGCCGTGGAGCCAGGACGGCCCGCGGCGACGGTCGAGACACAACCGGAGCCGGCAGGTGCGCCGGAGCGACCGGCGGATACCTCGTCGCCCGGCGACGCGGATGCGTCTGCGCCTGGTCAGGCTCCGGCCGGCGCTGGGGTGATCTCGGCGGATGTGCCCACAGCGGTTGGTGCCGTCATCCCGGTGGAACGGCGCGCCGAGCGCTCCTTCCGTCGCGAGCGCGGTCGCCAGCAGGACGCAGCCGCAGCAGCCGCGGCGTCAGCGGCGCCAGACGTCCCGGAGGCGGCGGGAATGGCCGATGCGCCAGAGGTCCAGCCAGCGGATGCTGCCGCGGAGCCTGAGACCGGCCATGGGGCCAAGCTGGTGACCGAAACCGGCCCAACCAGCACCGGCTGGGACCGACGCGCAATGGGGGAGCGGCGGAAGCCAACGACCGCTGAGCAGGCGGTGCCGTGGCTCATTGGCCTCGTCCTGGCGCTGGCGGGAATCGTCATCGTCCTGTTGGCGCTCATCTTCACCTCGGAGAGCGGGCTCGGCGACAACTCGAGCCCCACACCACGCGCCAGCGGGTCGGTGCCGGTCCTCGTTCCGAGCAGCAGCGCCGGCGACAGCGCGACGCCGGGGGCGAGTCCCAGCACCGGTGCGTCCGCGACGCCGACCGTTCCGCCGACGCCCGAATACGGGGCGCTCGAGATGGTGTATCTCAGCCGGAGCACTGCCACCGCTCCCATCTACCTCTACCGGCGCGACTTCAGCGTCGCCGAGGATGCGGAGACGCTTGCCCACGCGGAGCAGGGCGTCGAGCAGTTCGCCTGGGCCCCCGACGGTCGCCGGGGAGCCGCGATCATCGCCGGCCGCGCGGTGGCTCTCCAGCAGCAAAAGGCGGCGCGCGCGCTTGCCGATGGCGTGACGGAGATCGCCTTCCGGCCGGACTCGGCCATCGTGTACGCGGCCCGCGTGGCGCGCGATGGTGCCAACGACGTGGCCCAGGTGCTGGCCATCAACTGGGACAGCGGGGCGCAGGAGATCATCGCGTCGGTGACGTATCCGCATGCGCAGATCGCGGCGGAGTCGGCGCTCGAGGAGGCGCAGTTCATCGACGAGGGCGGCCTGGTGCGGCTCTTCCCGCTGACGGATGGTCACGTCCTGCTCTGGATCCTTGGTGCGCCGGCCACCTACGAGATCGACCCGGTCGCCAAGGAGGTGACCGAGACGACAGGCATGCCCGTCCTGTGGTCACCGGACGAGATGTTCCAGGTCACCCTTACGGAGGGGGATCCCAACACCCTGACCCTGACCGACGCGGATGGCAACGAGCGGGCCACGACCCAGGTGCCCGGGAAGGTCAGCCACCTGCGCTGGGCGCCCAACAGCTCGGAGGTGGCATTCACCGTCGGGCACCTCGGAACGAACGGCGGGATCGTGCAGAACCTGTACGTCTGGGACCTGGTGGACGGCAAGGAGCCGAGCATGGTCACGAGCAACGGCGCCTCGTTCGGAGCGGAGTGGCGCGGCGGCGCGGTAAGGTGGGTCCATGAGCCCGCGACCTGAGATCGTCAATCCCATCGGCGTGGAGCTGGATGAGACCGCCCGCCTGATGCGGATCCGCTGGGACGACGGCCATCTCGGCGAGTGGGGCTGGACGGAGCTGCGGCGTGCGTGCCCGTGCGCACTCTGCGCCGGCGAGGGCAGCATCCCCGGCGTGGTGACGCTGGAGACGGCCTTCACCGAGCCCCAGGTCACCGTCGAGCGGGTCAAGTGGATCGGGCGCTACGCCCTTGCCCCCATCTGGGCCGACGGCCACGACACGGGGCTGTTCACCTACCTGAAGCTGCGCGAGATCTGCACCTGCGCGGAGCATCGCGCAGCGTGAGCGTCGACCTCGAGCGCGGCTTCAGCCTCGCACTGGGCGGCGGCGGGGCGCGCGGCTGGGCGCACATCGGCGTCGCGCGGGCCCTGGAGGCAGCGTCCCTCACTCCGAGCGCGGTGGTCGGCACCAGCATGGGCGCGGTCGTGGGTGCCGGCATCGCGCTCGGCTATCCGGCCGAGCGCATGGAAGCCGTCGCGCGCCGCACGCCGGTCTACCGGCTCATCGGTCGTCGCAGCCGCTACGCGCTCTTCGACAGCCGCCCGGTGCTCGAGCGGATGGGCCACGAGCTCGGCAATCCGCGCATCGAGGACCTGCCGGTCCCCATGGCGGTCACCGCCTACGACCTGGTGACCGGGGAGACACACGCCATCCGCTCCGGCGACCTCGTCGAGGCACTGGTGCGCAGCATCGCCGTGCCGCTCTTCTTCGCGCCGACGCACGAGGGCGACGCGGTGTGGTGCGATGCCGGTCCGTGGGAGGCGGTCCCCGTCAGCGTCGCGCGCGCCCTGTGGCCCGATCTGGCGGTGGTCGGCGTGCGGGTGGATGCGCCCAAGCCATCGATCCTCGGCAGCCCGCTCGGGTCGCGACTGCTGCGCGCCTTCGCCGGCCGCCTCGGCCCCGCCAGCGAAGCGTTGACGGCGCGCCGCTACCTCTCGCTGCTCGCCTCGCGCTGGGCGGACCCGGTCCACGAAGAGCCGGCCGACCTGCTCATCTCTCCGCGCCTCGGCTTCACCAGCGCCTGGCAGTTCAGCCGCATCGGGCCCATGGTGGAGCGCGGCGAGCGCGACGCACGCATGGCCCTCCGGGAGGTATCGGTCCATGGCTGATCACGGTGGCCTGCTGCTCGTGCACGCCCATCCCGATGACGAGGCAATGACCACCGGCGGCCTGATCGCCGCGCAGGTGGATGCCGGCCGTCGGGTCGACCTGGTGACATGCACCGATGGCGCCGAGGGCGAGATCCACGACCCGACGCTCGACATCGACGAGGCGCGGCCCCGGCTGGCCCAGATCCGCCGCGGCGAGCTGGACTGCTCGCTGGATGCGCTCGGTGGCGGGCGGATCAACCTGCACCTGCTCGGCTATCGCGACTCCGGGATGATGGGCACCGATGCCAACGCGCACCCCGAGTCGTTCTGGCAGTCGGACCTCGACGAGGCGATCGGACGGCTGGTCCGCATCGTGCGCGAAGCGCGGCCGGCGGTGATGGTCAGCTACGACGAGAACGGCGGGTACGGGCATCCCGACCACATCAACGCCCACCGGATCGCGTTCGCCGCCTACGAGGCTGCCGCGGACGCCTCCCGCTACGCCGGTGCTGGCGCCCCCCACGCGGTGGCGAAGCTCTACCAGACCGCCTTCCCGCGCGAGCGCTGGTTCGCGCTCATGCTGGCGATGAAGGAGCGCGGCATCGAGCTGCCATGGGACTTCGACGAGACGGTCGAGACATTCGCCGCGGAGGATCTCAACCCGTCGAACGCGGAGGCGATCCGCCAGGCCGCCGACCAGCTCGAGAGCGGAGAGGGTTCCGAGGGCTTCGGGACGCCGGAGGCGGCCATCACCACCCGCGTGGACGTGTCGGCGGTCGCGGATCGCAAGCGCGCCTGCATGGCCTGTCACCGCACCCAGGCGCAGGATCTCGGCTGGCTGCTGCACCTGCCGGACGACCTGGCGGCCGATGCGCTGAGCCCCGAGTCGTTCATCCTGCGGCGCTGGCGCGGTCACGAGCCACTCCCCGACGGGCTCGACGAGGACGACCTGTTCGCGGGGCTTGAGGAGGGCTGACATGTCCGGAAGGTCCATCGGTCTGTCGGAGGAGCTGCACGCGTACCTGATGCGGGTCGGGGTCCGTGAGCCGAAGGTGCTGACCGACCTGCGCGCCGACACAGCCGACCATCCGCAGGCGCAGATGCAGATCGCGCCGGAGGAGGGTGCGCTGCTGGCCATGCTGGTGCGCCTCGTGGGCGCGGAGCGGATCCTGGAGATCGGCACGTTCACCGGATACAGCAGCACGGCAATGGCGCTGGCGCTTCCGCCCGGCGGCCGCATCACCTGCTGCGACATCTCGGCGGAGTTCACCGCCCGCGCCCGACAGGCCTGGTCGGACGCCGCGGTCGAGGACCGGGTGGAGCTGCGCATCGGTCCGGCGGTCGATTCGCTGGCCGCGCTCGAGGCGGAGGGCGCGTCGTTCGACATGGCCTTCATCGATGCCGACAAGGCCGGCTACCCCGACTACTACGAGGCCTGCCTGCGGCTGGTGCGGCCCGGGGGCCTGATCTGCATCGACAACGTGCTGTGGTCGGGACGGGTTGCCGACGGGACCGATACCGATGCCTCCACCGAGACGATCCGCGCGGTCAACGCCGCCATCGCCGACGATCCACGGGTCGACGTGGCGATGCTGCCCGTCGCCGACGGGGTGACCCTGGCACGCGTCCGCTGACGGAGCTCCTCGGCGCCGCCGCGGACCGATGGGGGACGCCAGTCTACGTCCTCGACCTCGACGTGGCAGCCGCGAACCTCGCCCGGGTGCGCGCCGCGCTCCCCGGTGCCCTCATCGCGTACGCGGTGAAGGCCAACCACGACCCGGCGCTGCTGCGCCGTCTCGTCGCCGACGGCGCCGGGTGCGAGGTGGTGACCGCGGTCGAGCTGGCGCTCGCGATGCGGGCCGGCTGCGCGCCGGAGCGCATCGTGATGAACGGGGTCGGCAAGACCGATGTGGAGGCCGCCGAGGCGCTCGCCCTCGGGGCGCTCGTCAACGCCGAGTCGCTCGATGAGCTGGGGGCGCTGCTCGCCCTGCGGATCCCCGGGGCGCGGATCGGTCTCCGCCTCAACCCGGGCATCGAAGCCGAGACCCACCGGCACCTGGCGACCGGGGCGGCCACGAGCAAGTTCGGCATCCCCATCTCGGCGCTCGACGCGGCGCTGGCACTCGCGCGCGACGCCGGCGTGGACATCGCGTCGGTGGGGGCGCACATCGGCTCCGACATCGATGACCCCGGGCCCTACCGCGCACTGGCGGCGCGCATGGCGGCGCTCGAGGTGCCGGCGATCGACCTTGGCGGCGGCTGGGCATCGGTCGAGCTCGCTGGCGCGCTGGCGGACCGGCCCGGACTGATCGTCGAGCCGGGTCGCTCGCTGGTGGCGGATGCCGGGTGGCTGCTCGTCCGCGTGGTGCGCGTGCAGCCGCGCGACGGGTTCACGTACCTCGTCGCCGACGCCGGCATGAGCGAGCTGATCCGGCCGGCCCTCTACGGCGCCGAGCACCCGGTGTCGCTCGTGCGTGCCGGAGCGGCGTTCGATCCTCCGCCGGCGGTCCACCTGGCGGGGCCGGTCTGCGAGGCGGGCGACGTGCTGGTTCACGATATCGGTCGCTGGTTGGACCCCGGTGAGCTGCGTGGGGCCGGCCCGGGCGCGATCCTGGCCATCGGTCGCGCAGGTGCCTACGGCGCCGTCATGGCCTCCACCTACAACGGGCGGCCGCGGCCCGCGGAGGTGGTGGTGGCGGGCGGAGAGGCGCGCCTGTCGCGCCGCCGGGAGACGCTCGAAGACCTGCTCGTGCGCGACGTCTGAGCCGACCGTCAGACGATCGGTGCGGTCTCGTCGAGTGCTCGGAAGCCGTGGCCGCCCATGACGCGCCACGCGGCTCCGTCGTGGTTGAGGTGGTAGATCGACGGCATCGGCATGGCCTGGTGGAACTCGAAGCCGACACCCTCCTGGAGCGTGGCCAGCAGCAGGCTGATGAGGTTGCCGTGGCTTCCGACGAGGACCCGCCCGCCAGCGGCGTGCCGGCTGCGCAGGAGGTCAAGCTGGGCGCGGACGCGGCGCTGCGCCTCGGCGCCCGACTCCGCACCGGGGAGGCGGTAGTCCGGCTCGCTCCACGACCGCTCGAGCTGCTCGCGCCAGTCCGAGCGCGACTCGGTGGTCAGCCGTCGCTCGCGGAAATCGGGGAGCAGGAGGACCTGCATCATCCGGCGCTGCGCGGTCGGCTCGACGGTCGCCACGGCGCGCGCGTACGGCGAGGAGTAGATGGCGTGGAGCTGGAACGGCTCGAGCTCGTCGGCAAGCTCCTCGGCGGCCCGTTGCCCGGCCTCGGTGAGCGGCCGGTCGTCGTCGCGCTCCTCCCACCCCGGCGTGCCGGGCGGGATCGGCTCCGCATGGCGGACGAGGATCAGGTTGAGGTCGGGGAGGCGCTCGTGCATCGGACCGAGTCTAGCCGCGAGGGAGTCGCTGGCGTTACACGTGGTGCAACGTCCGGATCCCCAGACGGTCGCCGGTGGTCGCCCGTGCCGAAGGTGGGCAACAAACGCACACCGAATGCACCGATTCGGGAGATTGCACCGCCGGACATTGCCACCCCGGCAACGTCGGCAGTGCTAAGCCGGCGATAACGCGCCGATACGCGGCGACCCACCACCATCCCGCACATGCCCGGACGGTTCGATCACCTCGCGGACACGCGGCAACGGGCCTCAGAGCTGCGGCGACTCGTGGGACGGGAGGTACGCGTCGCCCGCCTGATGAGCGGCGCAACCGTGCGTACCGCCGGATCCGCCGTGGGGCGGTCCGGTTCCTGGGTGTCGCGCGTCGAGAGGGGTCTGGTGCCGGGCGTGTCGATCGCTGACGTGACCATCCTGGCTGGCGCGGTGGGCCTCCGCGTGCGTCTGAACACCTTCCCTGATGGTCCGGCGGTACGCGACGCGGGGCAGGTGGCGTTGCTCGGTCGTCTGCGCGCACGCATCGGTCCGGGATGGCGCTGGCAGCTCGAGGTGCCGGTACCGATTCGGGGCGACCGCCGCGCCGCTGACGCAGTGATCACCTCGGCTGGTGGACGGTGCGTCATCGAGGCCATCGTTCGGCTGGTGGATCTTCAGGCGCAATGGCGTGCCATCGCGCTGAAGTCGCGTGACCTGGGGATCGACCGTGTGATTGTGGTCGTGGCGGCAACGCGTGCCAACCGCCGCACCCTGGCGGGCTCGCGCGACCTGTGGGAATCGGTCCTCCCCGTCGGGACCAGGGCTGGCATCCGCGCGCTCCGGGCAGGGTCCCTGCCGCCCGATGACGCCCTGCTCCTCATCTAAGCCGCGTTGCTGGCGGAACAACGTCGGGACTCCGCAGCGCGGCCCGACGACAGACTATTGCACTAACCCCGCAACAACCGGCCACCGAGACCGCTGATTCAGGCGTTTCAGCGTCCGGACGTTGCACCACGCGCAATCGGGGAACGCAGGCAGGGCCCAAGGTCAGGCGGGGGCCGTCTCCCCGGATTCCTCGGCCACGGAGCGACCCGCGCCGCGACCCTCGAACTGCATCCGCAGGTCGCGCTTGAGGACCTTCCCGAGCGGGTTGCGCGGCAACGCCTCGAGCACCAGCAGCTCCTTGGGCATCTTGTAGGCCGCGATCTGCTGCTCCCCCAGCCACCGTCGCAGCTCACCGACCGAAAGGGAGCTCTCCGGCTTGAGGACCGCCGCCACGCAGATGCGCTGCTCGCCCTCCATGCGCCGATCCTCGACGCCCACCACCGCGACCTCGGCGATCGCCGGGTGGCGCGAGATGATCGCCTCCAGCTCCTCCGGCGCGACCTTCATCCCGCCGCGGATGATGAGGTCCCGCGCGCGACCGATGAACCGCAGCCGGTCGCCACGCTCCCCGGCGATCTCGAACAGGTCGCCGGTGTGGTAGAAGCCGTCGGCATCGATGGCACGGGCCGTCATCTCCGGGCGCCGCCAGTAGCCCGGGAAGCGGGTGGGGCCGCGGAACGCGAGCTCGGCCGCCGAGTCGGGCTCCGTGACCTCCTCGCCACTGATCGGGTCGAGCAGCCGTGTCTCGAGGCCGAGGGCCGCGCGGTTGCCCCACGCGGCGCCATCGGTACCGGGCGCGCCGAAGCGCGGGAAGTAGCGGGCGCGCTCCTCTGGATCCGGCACGGTCGCCGGATCGCCGACCAGGCCGGTCCCCTCGTTGGAGCCGAAGAAGTTGGTGACGTCGATCCCGAAGCGGTCCTTCCAGCCGACCACCATCGCCGCCGAGAGCGGCGCCGAGCCGGAGCCGATCACCCGCAGGGACGAGAAGTCGCCGGCCGCCAGCAGGCCCTCGTTGGCGAGCAGCATGGTCAGCAGGATCGGCGGGGCGACGGTGTAGGCGGCGCGCTCGCGACCGATCTGTCCCAGGAAGACGGGGAGCGCCATCGGGTGGTGCATGACCAGCGTGCCGGCGACCTGCAGCCACGGCACGAACATGCCGCCGATGCCCGACATGTTGACCATCGGGAACGGGTTGAGCAGCACGTCCCCGTCGGTCAGCCGCGCCCCGTCGGTGGTGCCGTAGCCGATGCTCAGCCAGTGGTTGTGGCTGCGCGGCACGCCCTTCGGCTCTGCCTCGGTGCCCGACGTCCAGCAGACCGTGAAGATGTCGTTGGCGGTCCAGGTGCGCTCCGGGAGCTGCGTGTCGCCGGGTCCCGCGGCGAGGATGCCGTCCAGCTCCTCGCCGATGGTGATGACCGGAACGTCCGGCGCCACTTCCGCGAACATGGCCGCGTGGTCCACGCCGTTGACGCTGGTCGTGGTGACCACCGCCTTCGGATCGGTCAGGCCGATGGTGTGACGCAGCTCGTGCTGGCGGTACTGGACCGGCAACGGGGTGACGATCGCCCCGATGCGCGCGGCCGCGAGATACACGAGCGGCAGCTCGACGACGTTGGGCAGCTGGACCATCACCACATCGTCCCGGCCGACGCCGCGGCGAACCAGCTCGGCTGCCAGCGCATCGGCATGCGCGGCCAGCTCGGCGTACGTCCAGCGCCGCGGCTCGCCGACGGTGAGCTCGGCGCGGTTCGGGGGGTCGACCACGGCCATGCGGTCGGGTGCCGCGGCCACGTTGCGGCGGAAGAGATCGTCCAGCGTGTCGTCGCCCCACCAGCCTTCGTCCGTGTAGGCGCGGATGGTGTCGGGCGTGTCGAGGATCATCGGTCTGTCGTGCTCCTGTTGCGATTGAGCTTGAGCCAGGGGATGAAGCCGGCCGTGGTGCGCATGTAGTCGGCGTAGCCCTCGCGGCGGGTGGCGATGGTGCGCTCCAGCATCCCCATTCCTGATACGCGTACGAGCAGGATCGTCATCAGTGCCGGCGCGAAGACCGACCACCACCCGCCGGCGGCCACCGCGATCAGCCACAGGCCCCACCACTGCGCGGCGTCGCCGAAATAGTTGGGATGGCGGGTGGTGGACCACAGGCCGGAGCGCATGGTCTGTCCCTTGTTGGCGGGGTCGCGCACGAAGGCGGTGAGCTGGTAGTCCCCGAGTGCCTCGAAGATGAAGCCGATGACCCACAGGCCCATGCCCGCGTAGTCGAGGAGCGTCCACTCGGCGGGTCCGCCGCTCATCACCGCGTAGAGCGGCATCCCGATCACCCAGGCCAGCAGGCCCTGGAGGAGGAAGACGCGCGGCAGGCTCTGCCACGACCAGCTCGCGCCCACCTTGCGGCGCATCTCGGCGTAGCGATAGTCCTCGCCCTTGCCGGCGTTGCGTCCGCTGATATGGGTGGCCAGGCGTGTCGCCCACACCGCCACCAGGATGAGGACCAGGGTCTCGCGCGGCTCCCAGCCGCGATCCGGGGTGGTGATCCGGTACGCGACAGCCTGGAGGAGGAAGAACGGGCCCCAGAAGATGTCGACGATGCTCGTGTCGCGCACGCGCACGCTGACTGCCCAAACGAGCGCGCCCGCGACGAGCACGGCGGCCAGGGCGGCGCCCAGCGGAACCAGGACCTCGGTCACGGGCGGAATACGGCGCGGGCGCCGCCACGGATCA
The DNA here is from genome assembly GCA_963781555.1 of uncultured Chloroflexia bacterium. Lineage (GTDB taxonomy): Bacteria > Chloroflexota > Limnocylindria > QHBO01 > QHBO01 > JAICQM01. The sequence goes on from CAWAGB010000008.1 coordinate 608,686, forward strand.
TGGGCAGCAGTATGCGCCGGGCTACCGTCCCGCGGCGACGGCCTCGGCGGCGCGCATGACGCGCAGGACGTTGCGGCACGCCAGGCCGGCGACCTGGGCGTCCGTCCAACCGCGGGCAAGGAGCTCGGCAATCAGGAGCGGGTAGCCGGAGACGTCCTCCATGCCGCGCGGGAAGAGGAGCGTCCCGTCGTAGTCCCCGCCGAGCCCGACGTGGTCGAACCCCGCCACGCGCGCCACGTGCTCGACGTGGTCGGCGACGTCGGCGACCGAGGGCAGTGGCACGTCCAGCGCGCTGACGATCTCGTCCCGCAGGCGGCGCAGCTCGCGCAGGTCGGTGATGCCGGCGCTGCGGCGGTCGAGCTCGGCGATCCCCGGCGCGATGGCCGCCGCCGCTGCGGCACTCACGAAGCCGGCGACGAAGGTGACCATGCACACGCCGCCGTTCTGCGGCAGCCGGGCCAGGATCTCGTCCGGCACGTTGCGCGGCACGTCGCAGATGGCCCGCGCCGACGAGTGGCTGAAGATGACCGGCGCGGCGCTCTCGTCGAGCGCGTCGCGCATCGTGTCCGGCGAGACGTGCGACAGGTCGACCAGCATCCCCAGCCGGTTCATCTCGCGCACCACCGTGCGCCCGAACGGGGAGAGGCCGCCGCTGCGGGGCGCGTCGGTGGCCGCGTCGGCCCAGTCGATGGTCGCGGTGTGGGTCAGGGTGAGGTACGCGGCGCCCAGCTCGCGGAACATGCGCAGTGTCCCGAGCGAGTTCTCCAGCACGTGGCCGCCCTCCATGCCGAGCAGTGAGGCGACTCGGCCGGCGGCCATCGCCGCATCGACGTCGTCGGCCGTGCGGCAGAAGGCGAGGTCATCTGGGTAGCGGGCAATCATCCGCCGGGCCAGGTCGATCTGCTCGAGCTGCATGGCAGCGAAGGCACGCCCCTCCGGGTCCGGACGGGCGGGCACGTAGACGCTCCAGAACTGGGCGCCCACCCCGCCGGCGCGGAGGCGCGGGAGATCCGTGTTGCCCGGTGCGCGGCCCGTCAGGTCGTAGCGCTCGGGATCCCCCTGTGCGTCGAAGTCCTGGCGGACCGTCCACGGCAGGTCGTTGTGCCCGTCGAAGATCGGATGGGCGCGCAGGAGGTCCCGCGCGCGGTCGAGGTGGGCGGAGGCATTGGTGGCTGGCATTGATGGGAGAGGGTACGCGAGTGCCCGGACGGCGACCCGGACGATCGGCCCATACCGCGGTGCGCCGGTGCACCGTCACCATCGGTCCGTGCAGATCCACAGATCCGTCGCGTCGACGCTCGCCTGCGCGGTGCTCCTCCTCGCCGCGTGCGGCGGCGCTGCGCCGTCCCAGGCGGTTCCGTCGAGCCCTGTTGCTACGCAGCTCGCCTCGCCGGCTCCGTCCGGGTCCGCTGCGCCGAGCTTCGGCCCTGCGCGTCTCGAGGTGCCGGAGACACTGTTCGGCATGAACCTCGACTGGGGCAACGACAGCGCCACCGAGGTCAGCCAGCGACTCGGCGCGACCCCCGCGGTGTGGGTCCAGTTCACGGCCTTCCCGTGGGGCGACGGCGACCGCGGCAACATCGATGCGTTCTACCAGCAGGTCGCGGATGTCGGCGGAATGGCCCTCCTCACCCTGGAGCCGAGCGACGGCCTGGCGGCGGTCACGAACGAGGCGATCGCCGAGCTCGCGACACTCGTCGCCGGCTGGGCGGAGCGCGGCGTGCCCACCTACGTCCGCTTCGCCCACGAGATGAACGGCTCCTGGTACGCGTGGGCGCAGCAGCCGTCCGCCTACGTGGCCGCCTTCCGGCGCGTGGCGGCTGCCCTGCATGCCGCGACGCCCCTTGCGGCCACGGTGTGGGCACCGAACTACGGCGCCGGCTACCCGTTCGCCGGCGGCGCCTTCGAGGCGGTTGCCGGATCGCCGGAGCTCGCCGAGGCGGATACCGATGGCGACGGTGCGCTCACCGTCGCCGACGACCCATACGCGCCCTACTACCCGGGGGACGAGGCGGTCGACTGGGTCGGGATGAGCCTCTACCACTGGGGCAACGTGCACCCATGGGGCGAGAACGAGGTGCCCGAGCCCGGCGCCTTCGCGGCGCGCCTCACTGGCACGTACGGAGGCGCGAACGGCGACGAGACGGTGATCCCCGACTTCTACGCCACCTACGCCGATGGCCACGACAAGCCGCTGGCCATCACCGAGACCGCCGCCCTCTACGACCCGGCGGGCACCGGCCCCACGGAGCGGGAGGTGAAGGAAGCGTGGTGGCGGCAGGTCTTCTCGCCGGCCGTGCGCGAGGCATTTCCGCGCATCCGGATGATCAACTGGTTCGAGTGGCGGAAAGACGAGGCGGAGGTGGGGACCGTCATCGACTGGCGCATGAGCGCGGACCCGCAGCTCGCCCGCACCCTGCTGCGCGACGTTCCGGCCGGCTGGCTGCGTTTCGCGGGCGCCGCTCCCTAGCGAGCCCGGCTACATGGCCGGAGCCAGCAGCACCTCGCGGCGCGCCGCGTCCGGGGCAAGGAATTCCAGCAGCGCCTCGCCCTCGGCGGTCACAGCCTCGCGGTCCACGGCCGCCAGCTCGGCGAGTGGCTCAGCGGTCAGCGTCGTCGCGTCCCGTGTCCGTCCCAGCCGCCATGCGCCGGCCAGGAAGCCATCCACGAAGAGCGTGCCCTTGTGGACATACGCGGCGCCCCACGCGCCGTCGCCGGTGATGCGCGACCGGTCGTCGTGCGAGAGCACCAGGTTGTCGTATTCGGGCAGGAAACGGACCGGGGCGGGCGTCGCCGGATCGACGAACAGGCCATCGGCGACGTCCAGCAGCTCGCGCCCCCGCTCATCGCGGTAGCTGCGCAGCTGGGGTCGCAGCCGCTCGATCACCTCGCGCAGGCCGGTCAGCCACGACCACGTCCGGATGTCGGAGCTGCTGGCCGGTCCGAAGGCGCGCAGGTAGCGAAGCACCGCGCCGTCCGGCGCTTGGTCGCCGTCGACCGGCACCCCCAGCCACGAGGTCAGGGTCGTCACCCGCGGCGCAGCGCTGCGGCCCCAGACCCCACGCGGCGTGACCTGCACGAGGGGCAGCAGGTAGCGCGCCCCATATGCCAGCGCGGTGGGATCCGTGCTCGGCGCGCGTTCGGCCAGGAGGCGGCGCAGCTCGGCGGTGGTGCGCGGCCGCTCCTCGACCAGGTCGGCGGCCGCGGACAGCAGCGCGTCGAGGTCGATCCCATCCAGGTGCTTCCAGAACGGCGAGCTGCGCAGGCCGCGCGACACCATCTCCTGCATGACCGGCCGCAGGGCCAGCGCGTCGCGTGCCGTGACGAGGTGCAGGGTCGTGCGCATGAGCGTCATCCGCACGGCACCCCGATCGAGCATGAGGGAGCTCAGCTCGGCCGGGTCGAAGTCGCGCAGCCGCGACCAGAGCGCCACGTACGGATCGGTCGGAACCTGGGCCTGCATGCCGACCAGGTGCTCGATCATCTCGGCGGCCGGCAGCGCGACCCGCTCCAGCAGCCGCTGCCGCGCCAGCAGGGCGCGGTTGAGGGTGCGCCGATCCAGCACGCTCCCTTCGGCGGGCGGCGTCATCGGCCTGGGAGACGCCATGCGCGAACGGTCAGTGGTGCTCCGTCGGGGCGCCAAGGGTCGGAATCGGTTCGATTGGACGCTCCAGCTCGTGCTCGATCTCGCTGAGCTCGGCGCCACCGCCCATGTGCTCCAGCAGCTCGGCGGGGGTGAGGCTGGCCTTGTCGAACGTGCCGCGGCTCGTGCCACGGTCAAGGATCGTGAATCGGTCGCCCACCGGGTAGGCGTGGTTGATGTTGTGGGTGATGAGAATCACGCCGATCCCCTGGTTGCGCGCCTGCGCGATGAAGCGCAGCACCACCGCTGCCTCCTTGACGCCCAGCGCGGAGGTCGGCTCGTCGAGGATCACCACCTTGGCCCCGAAATGGATGGCGCGGGCGATGGCCACCGACTGGCGCTCGCCGCCGGAGAGCGTCCCGACCGGCTGCGACGGGTCGCGCAGGTCGATGCCCATCCCGCTGAGCGCCTCGCGGGTCACCCGGTCCGCGTGCTTGATGTCGAGCATGTGCAGCGGGCCGCTGACCGGCTCCGCGCCCAGGAAGAAGTTGCGGCTGATGCTCATCAGCGGAATCATGGCCAGGTCCTGGTAGACGGTGGCGATCCCGCGCCGCAGCGCGTCGCGCGGGGACGAGAAGGTGACCGGCTCGCCCTCGACGTAGATCTGACCGGCATCGGGCGGGAACACGCCGGACAGGGTCTTGATGAGCGTCGACTTGCCGGCCCCGTTGTCGCCGAGCAGGCACAGCACCTCGCCGGCGCGCACGGCGAGCGAGACGCCGTGCAGGGCGACCACGCTGCCGAAGTACTTGGTCAGGTCGCGCGCCTCGATGAGCGGGGGCGCACCGTTGCCAGTCGTCATGTGCGGCCTCCTCTCAGTGGCGGGTCATGAGCGCGCGCTGGCGGATGAAGTTGTTGACGAGCACCGCAAGCAGCAGCAGCACGCCCAGGAACACCTGGTACCAGTCTCCCGGGATGCCGGCGAAGACGATGCCCTGCTTGGTCATGCCGAAGATCAGCGCGCCGAAGACGGAACCAATGGCGCTGCCGTAGCCGCCGGTCAGCAGCGTGCCGCCGATGACGGCGGCGATGATCGCCTCGAACTCCTTGTCCGAGCCGCGCAGCACGTCCCCGCTGCCCACCTGGAGCACCTGCAGCGTGGCCAGCAACGCCGCAGAGGCGGCGGTGGCCATGAAGAGGATGATCTTGACCCGGTCGACCGGCACGCCCACGTTGCGCGCCGCGATCGCCGAGCCACCGGAGCCGAAGATCCAGTTGCCGAACGAGGTGCGCAGCAGGATGAAGGTGGCGAGTGCCGCCAATCCGAGCCACCACACCACCGAGACCGATACCGGACCGATGTCGGCGGTGAAGATCTTGGTGATCGGGTCGTTGGCGATGTCGGCGGACAGGCCGCCGACCTGCGTGCGGCCCGTGACCGCGCGGGTGATGCCGATGGTCAGGCCGCGCAGGATGAAGAGCATGCCCAGGGTGACGATGAACGACGGCAGCCGCGTCTTGACGACGAGGTAGCCGTTGATGAATCCCACCAGCAGGGCGAAGGCGAAGGCCAGCAGGATGGCGAGCGTAGGCGGGAGGCCGAGCTCGCCGATGCCGATGGCGACCACCATGCCGGCGGCGCCGACCACCGAGCCGACCGACAGGTCGAACTCGCCGGCGATCATGAGCAGGGCCACGGCGGAGGCCACGATGCCGACCTGCGCGGCCACCTCCAGGTAGGTGGCGGTGCCGGCCATGGTCAGGAAGCCGCTGCCCCCCGCCCAGACGGCGAAGATGATGAATACCAGGACCGCGCCGACCACGGCTCCGATCTCCGGCCGGCCCAGCAGGACGCTGATCAGGCCGACTCGCCGGACGCGTTCGTCGACGGGTGGCGCGGCGCTGGTCATGGCGATCTACCTCCTCGGGGAATCGGCACCGGGACCGCGCGGGGCGGCCCCGGTGCCCTCGGATCAGCGGATGCCCTGCGAGCTCAGCTCGATGACCTGGGCCGCCGTGTCCTGGGTCACGAACCCGGGACCGGTGCGGACCACGTCGCCACCACCGAGGAGCAGGCCGTACTGCACGTACTGGGTCATGATGCTCACGCCCATGTAGCCCTGCAGGTACTGCTGCTGGTCGATGGCGAACAGCATCCGGCCCTCGTCGATGGCGGTGAGCACCTCCGGAGAGAGGTCGAACGTCGCCAGCTTGACCGTGTCGTTGCCCTCAAGTGCGAGGAGCGCGGGAGCGGCACCGGTCGGGCCAAGGGTCAGGATGCCGTCGATTGACGGGTCTGCCGAAAGCGCCGCCTCGATGGCCGCCTGCGAGCCGGTCGCGTCGGAGAGGTCCACCGCGACCACCTCGGACGGGATGCCGCCGAGCCCCTCGGCGAAGCCCTCGCAGCGCAGGTCCAGGGCGCCGTTGCCGACCTCCTGGTTGACGCAGATGGTGTTCGTGACACCCGCCTCCGCCATGCGCTCGCCGGCGCCGACGCCGGCTTCGAACTCCGTCTGGCCGACGTGGGTCAGCAGGCCGAGCTCCTTGAACACGTCACTCCCGGAATTGATGCTCAGCACGGGGATGCCGGCAGCGATGGCAGCCTCGATCGGGGCGCGGAGGGCATCCGCGTCGGGGATCGACACGATGATCCCGTCCGGCTCGGATGCCACGGCGGTGTCGATCAACTGAGCCATGGCCACCACGTCGAGGTCATCGGACTGTGGCGCGCGGTAGTTGACCGTGATACCGAGGTCCTTACCTGCCTGGGTGACGCCGTTGGCGACGACCGACCAGAACGGGTCGGACGCCTGTCCGTGGACCACGACCTCGATGGTGATGTCGCTGCGGTCCCCGCCGCCGCTGCCAGCGCTTCCGCTGGGGGAGCTGCTCTGCCCGCCGCACGCCGCGAGGGCGAGGCTGAGGGCGACGACTCCCGCCGCCCACCTGTACTTGCGCATCGATCTCTCTCCTGTGCGTCCGCCGGGAATGGCGGCCCTGTGGAATCCGGGTGCCCGACCGTCTCCTGTCACTCCACCTCCGCAATCGCGACCGGCCGGTGCTCGCGGAGCGACAGGTTTGCCGCCACCGCGACCCGCACGGCCTGCAGTCCATCGAGCGCCGTGCAGGCGCTCACTCCGTTGCCGCGCGCCAGGTCCAGGAAGGCGCGCATCTCTGCTTCGTACGCGGTTCGGAATCGATCCAGGAAGATCGACCATGCCGGACCGGCAGGTGGGGGCACCCCCGGCTCCACGGAACGCAACGGCGTGCGCGGCCCGAGGCCGACGCTGACGCTGTCGCGGGACCCGAAGATCTCGGTCCGCACGTCGTAGCCCAGCGGGTCGTGGCGCGTCGCGGTCAGCACCGCCAGGGTTCCCTCCGACAGGCGCAGCGTGGCGACCGCCGTGTCCACGTCGTCGTAGCGCGCGAACATCTCGTCGACCAGCACACCGCCATCGGCGTACACCTCGACCACCTCCTGGCCGGTGAGCCAGCGAGTGACATCGAAGTCGTGGACCGAGAAGTCGTTGAACAATCCACCAGACTGCGGAATGTACGCCTCGTGGGGCGGCGCGGGATCGTGTCCGGTGAGCCTGAGCACGTAAATTCGCCCCATCTCGCCCGTTTCGATCATCTGCCGGGCGGCGCGGTAGGCGGGATCGAAGCGGCGCTGGAAGCCCAGCTGGAACGGCGTGCCGGCGGCCGCGACCTCGTCGACCAGGCGGCGGGTCTCCTCCAGGCCGGTGGCCAGTGGCTTCTCGCAGAAGACCGGCAGCCCGCGCGCCAGGCCGGCGCGGATGAGCTCCGGATGCGCCGTGCTGCTGGCCGCGATGACCAGCGCCTCCGCGCTGTCCAGCGCTTCCTCGAGCGCGGCATGGGCAATCCCCAGGGGACCGGCCACTGCCGCCGCCCGCGACGGGTCGACGTCGGCGATCACCAGGTCGCCGGCCGGAAGCATTCCGGCAAGGATTTCGGCATGCATCGCCCCGATCCGGCCGGCGCCGAGCTGTGCGACACGCATCAGGCCACCTCCTCCAGGCGGACGGTGCGCCTCTCGCTGAAGCTGCGTGTGGCGGCGACCGCGATTCGCATCGCCTCGAGGCCGTCGCGGGCGCTCGAGGCGGGGGAGGCATCTCCCCGGGCAGCGGCCACGAAGGCGGTCAGCTCGGCGCGGTAGGCGGGCTCGAAGCGCTCGAGATAGCCGCTCCAGCCGGGCTCGGCGTCGAGCGGCCAGTCGAGGTGGGTCGCCGGCGTCCGGGGCGACAGGCCGGCGGTCACGGCCGCGCCCTCGGAGAGCAGCTCGATCCGGATGTCGTAGCCGCCCGGGTGCAGCCAGCTCGACTCCAGCACGGCAAGCGCGCCGCCGTCGAGGCGCATGGTGACCACCGCGCTCTCGATGCCGCGCGGGTCGTCGACAGCGAGCGCGTCGCGCCGGCTGGCGGCGACGGACACGTCGATGACCTCCTGGCCGCTCACCCAGCGGACGAAGTCGAAGTCATGGACGGATGAGTCGCGGAACATCGGCGCCGCCTCGTGCATCGGGCGCGAGGCAGGGTCGCTCGTCGGCACCAGCGGGTCGAAGGCCGTGAGGCGCACGAGGTGCAGCCGCCCACCGATCGCATCGCGCGCGGCCAGGAAGCCTGCGTCGTGGCGACGCTGGAATCCGACCTCGACATGCGCGCCGGCGGCCTCGACCGCATCGGTCAGGGCGCGCGTGGTGGCCAGCGACTCGGTGAGCGGCTTCTCGCACAGGACCGATGCACCGTGTGCCACGGCCGCCTCCACGGTCACGGCGTGCAATTCGGGGGGCGTGGCCACGACCACCGCATCTGCCGCCGCGATCGCCTCGTCGTGGGAAACGCTTCGTCCGCCGGCCGCCTGCGCGACCGCCGCGGCTCGTGCCGTATCGGCGTCGACCACCAGGACCTCGTCGACGCCCTCGATCCCGCCGAGCAGCTGCGCGTGCATGCCACCCATGCTGCCCGCGCCGATGACTGCCACCTTCACGACGGCACCCGCTCGAGGGACGCGCGGACTGCCTCGCGGCCGATGCGCGCGGCCTCGACCGGCGGCAGCCACGACGAGTCCTGCTCGACCATCAGCCAGCCGGCGTAGTCGCGCGCCCGCAGCGCGTCGATGACCCCGTCGAGGTCGAGCATGCCCCGCCCCGGCTCGGTGAAGATCCGCTCGCGCACCGCGGCGCCGAAGCCGTCCACCTCGCCGGCGCGCAACCGCGCCAGGACCCCGGGGTCCACGTCCTTGATGTGGATGTGCGTCACGAGCTCGCCGTACGCCTGCAGCGCGGCCACCGGGTCGCCGCCACCGACGGTGTGATGCCCGGTGTCGAGGCAGATCCCGGCACCGCTGCCGGGGAGCCGCTCGGCCAGCAGGTCCACCTCGTCGGGCGCCTCGATCCAGGTCGCGGTGTGGGGATGGAAGGTGATGCGCGCGCGGCCGTCGGCGGTCACCGCGAGCTCGGCGAGCAGCGCCACCAGCTCGTCGAAGGCGCTCGTTGGCCAGCGCGGCGCGCCCTCGGATGCGCGGCCGCTCCACGCGTCCCGCAGCCCCCCGCCGTCGAGCGCCACGTTGAGCACCTCGCCGCGCGCGGCGAGGAGGCGGCCCAGGTCGCGCCGCGCGATGTCCGGCGCGACGGGCGCGAGTCCCTGCTGACCGGACGGCAGGGCGGAGTAGAGCTCGGCGAAGCGCAGTCCGCGGCGTTCCAGCGCATCGGCCAGCACGGTGCCCTCCGGGAAGCCGCGCCCGTGCTGCGTCCCCTCGTACCCGAGCTCGACGTAGGCGTCGCAGATCTCGTCGAAGCGGACGGGGGGACCCAGGTCGGGCAGGTCGACGTTGTTCCAGACGATGGGCACGCAGCCGACCGACGGGTTCATCGGTGCTGCTCCTCCGCGCGGCCGCGCAGCTGGTCGTCGTACACCGGGCGGCCCTCCGGCACCGGCACGTCCCACCAGCCTGTCTTGTCGGGTCCAGCCACCGCCAGGTCGCGATCCACGCGGACATGGACCAGGGACGGTCCGCCGGAGGCGAGGGCGCGCTCCACGGCGGGCCGCACCTCGGACGGCGTGTGGGCGGACTCGGCATGGACGTCGAAGGCACGACCGATGGCCGCGAAATCGGGCGAATATGGCGCGCCGTGGCGCAGGAAGTCGGTTGCCGCGGTGCGCCCGAAGTGCGCCTGCTGGCCGCCCTTGATGCTGATCCAGCCCGAGTTGTCGAGCACCACCGTGCAGACCGGGCTGCCGAGGATCGCCGCCGCGGCGAGCTCCTGCATGGTCTGCATGAAGTCACCGTCGCCGCAGACGGCGAGCACCTGCGCGTCGGGGCGCGCCAGTTGCGCGCCGATGGCGGCGGGGAGCGTGAAGCCCATGGTGCTGAAGCCGCCCGAGGTGATGTGGGTCCGCGGCTCGCGGGTCACCCAGCGCTGCTTGACCATGCCCTGCGGCAGGCCGGCGCCGGTCACCACGATGGCATCGGGGCGGGTGGCGGCCTGCACCTCGCGCACGGCCCGGGCCATGGTCATGGGCGTCGCGTCGGAGCCGGACTTGACCTCGACCTGCTTCGCCCACGCGGCGCGCAGCGTCTCGATCTCCTCGCCGTAGGACGTGGCCGGGTGTCCGGTTCCCAGGGCGTCCACCAGGTCCGCCAGGCCGGCCTTCGCGTCGCCGACCAGCGGCACCGCGGCGGGGTAGTTCTTGCCGATCTCGCGCGGGTCGATCTCCAGCTGGATGAGCTGGGTCGGCGGGATGGCGAAGGTGACGCCCTTGCGCCACGAGGACGCCGACCAGTCCACGAAGCGGCAGCCGACGCTGAGGATCACGTCAGCCGATGCTGCCAGGGCGTTGCCGATCGTGGAGCCGGTATCGCCGATCGTCTGGCCGGCGAGCGCGTGCGTCTCGTCGATGGCGCCCTTGCCGTTCCAGGTGGTGACGACCGGCGCGCCGAGCCGCTCGGCGAGTGCCCGCAGCTCGGTGGTGGCGTCGCCGGAGATGACCCCGCCCCCGGCCACGATCACCGGCCGTCGCGCCCCGGTGAGCAGCCGCGCAGCCTGCTGCACGAAGTCAGCATCCGGGCGCTGGCGGCCCACCGGCGCCGCCTCGCGGAGCTCAACCTCGGCAGTCTCCGCCTGGATGTCCATCGGCACGTCGAGCAGGACGGGGCCGGGACGCCCGGAGCGCATCGCGTTCCACGCCCGGTCGAGCACGAACGGCAGCTCATCCACGCGTGACGGCTGCCACCACTCCTTCACCACCGGCTCGAAGATGCGCGGGTTGTCCGCCACGTGGCGCTGCTCCAGCTCCTGCAGCAGGCCGTGGCCACGCAGGTAGGTGTGCGGCGAGCCAGTGAACAGGGCCACCGCGGTCGAGTCGACGTAGGCGGTGGCCATGCCGATCACCGTGTTGGTGGCCCCGGGGCCAATGGAGGTGAAGGCCAGCATCGGCTTCCCGGAAGCGCGGTAGTGGCCGTCGGCCAGGTGGACGGCCGACTGCTCGTGCATGACCTGCACCGTCCCGATGGCATCGGACCGGTCGAGGAGGGCGTCGGCAAGGGTCCAGCAGCCGTGGCCGGGAATGCCGGCGGCGAAGCGGACGCCCTGCGCCACGAGGTGGTCGACCACGATCTGGGCGCCGGTGCGGCGCTGGGATGCCATTGCGGGATTCTATCCGCCGGCCCTCGCCGGAAACAGGTCCGCGGGGATTGCGAACGCCCCCCTCGTGGCGGAAACTGCGCCACGTGACGATCGAGGCGTTGATCCCCGGCATCATCGGCGCGACGGTGGGCGTCCTCGGCTGGCTGGCGGTGGGCATCTACATCCAGCGCCGCCAGTTCCTGCGCCAGGCGCGCAGTGCCGCGCGTGCCGTCTACTTCGAGCTCGATGTCAACCGCACCGCGCTGATCGTGGCACGAGACCTCGGATCGTTTGCCATGCTCAACCGCAGCTCGTTCGACCGGCTGCTGCCGGAGCTTGCGACGCTCCTGCCTGCCGGCGAATTGCAGACCGTGGTGTCTGCCTACATGGGACATGCCGGCTACCAGCAGGCCGGCGCTGACCAGCAGCTGCCGGCACCGGTGCGCAACCAGCTGCTTGACGCGATCCTCCATGCGCACGACGACGCGCTCACCACGGTGCGGACGCGTGCCTTCTCCGCCGCCGAGGCACGGGCCCTCGCCCCGCCGAGCCCGGAGGCCGCCACCCGAACCGAGCCCCGGCGGAGCCCGGCGCCGTGAGCGAACCGCGACGCTCGAACCGGGCCACCTTCGAGGCGTGGGTGGAGGCGATCCAGACGCGCGACTTCGCCGCGCTCCGCCGCCTGGCCCACCCGGACTTCCAGGATTTCTACCCGCAGTCCGGGGAGGCGACCATCGGCGTCGAGAACCTGATCGCCATCATGGGCGGCTATCCCGGCGGGGTGGAGTCGCTCGGCAGGGACCGCCTGCTCGGCGGGGAGGAGCGCTACGTGCGCACGCCGATCTTCACCGTGGTCCGCGTTGAGGGGGAGGGCGACACGTTCACCGGCATCTCACGCGCCCGATATCCGGACGGCTCGCGCTGGATGATCCTGGCCGTCGGCGAGGTACGCGACGGCCTCGTGTTCCGCACCGAGTCGTACTTCGCGCAGTACTTCGAGCCTGCCGAATGGCGCTCCGCGCTGGTGGAGCTGCGGCCGCGGCCCGGCGACGGCGCCGGGTAGCATAGCCACGATGCACCTCCCCACCGCCGCGCTCGCCGACACTCCGCTTGGCCGGACGATCGCCGAGACACCCACCGACATCTGGAACGACAGCTGCAACGTCGACGAGCTGCGCTACGCGGTCGACTTCGGGGCCGTCGGCGCCACCGCCAACCCCACCATCGTGGTCGACAACTGGCGCCGCGATCCAGACCGATGGAGCGGCCGCGTCCAGGCCCTCGCCAGCGCCCACCCGACGTGGTCCGAGCGCGAGCTGGCATGGGGCATCGTGGCCGAGATGAGCGTCCTCGCCGCGCCGCTGCTGCTGCCCGCCTTCACGTCGAGCGGTGGGAGGGCCGGCAGGCTATCGGTCCAGACCGATCCCACCCTCTACCGCGACGCGTCAGCCATGGTCGAGCAGGCCGCCGGCTTCGCCGAGCTGGCGCCCAACGTCATCGTCAAGTTCCCGACCACGGCGGCGGGGGTGGAGGCGATGGAGGAGGCCAGCTACCGAGGCATCAGCGTCAACGCCACCGTTTCGTTCTCGGTCGCGCAGGCCGTGGCCGCCGCCGAGGCCGTCGAGCGCGGCATGGTGCGCCGCGAGGCGGAGGGCCGTGCCACCGACGAGATGGGGCCGGTGATCACGATCATGATGGGCCGCCTGGAGGACTGGCTGCGCGAGGTCGTCGACCGCGACGCGCTGTCCGTCCATCCCTCGGCGCTGCCGTGGTCCGGTGTCGCGGTCTTCAAGCGCGCCTATTGGCTGTGGGGCGAGCGCCGCTTCCGCGCCCGGCTGCTGGGAGCCGCCATCCGCCACCACCTGCACTGGTCGGAGCTGATCGGCGGTGACGTGGTGATCACCATGCCGTCGTCGTGGCAGAAGCGATTCAACGCCTCGTCGGTCGAGGTGCGCTCGCGCATCGCCGACCCGGTGGCTCCCGAGATGCTCGACGAGCTGGCCACCATGCCCGACTTCCTGCGCGCCTACGACCCCGCGGGCATGCGGGTCGCCGACTTCGACACCTGGGGACCGTCGGTCAAGACGCTGCGCGCGTTCGTGGCCTCGTACCACGACCTGCTGCACCTCGTGAGCGCGGCACTCCTGGCGTGACCGATCTGCGCCTCGCGGCGGGGGAGGCGGTCACCCCGCAGCGCGCCGGCTGGCGGTACCTCTCCTTCTTCACCCGGCGCATCGAGCGGGCCGTGCAGGTCGGAGAGCACGGGACGGAGACGGCGATCGTGACCCTCGCCGGCGGGCTGCGGGTCGATGGCGTGGAGCTCCCCGGGCGGGCATCGGTCTGGGAGGGGCTGCCGTCCGCGGTCTACCTGCCGGCCGGGGTGGTCGCCACGGTCGAGCCACTTTCCGGGGTCGCGGAGGTGGCCGTCGCCGAGTCGCCGGCCGATCCTCGTGGCTCCGCGCCGGTGCTCATCGGTCCGTCGGAGGTGCGGGTCGAGGTCCGCGGGGCGGGCAACGCGACGCGGCAGATCAACCACATCATCACCCCCGACTTCGGCGCGCACCGCCTGGAGGTGGTCGAGGTCTACACCCCGGGCGGCAACTGGAGCTCGTGGCCGCCGCACAAGCACGACACCGACGACATGCCGAGCGAGGCGGTCCTCGAGGAGATCTACTGCTACCGATTCCGCCGCTCCGCGGCGTGGGGGGTGCAGCGCGTCTACGGGGAGCGGCGCGATTCGGTGATGGTCGTCCGCTCCGGCGAGGTGGTGCTGGTGCCGGACGGCTACCACCCCTTCACCGCCATCCACGGCGAGGATGCCTACTACCTCAACGCGCTCGCCGGTGACCGCCGCACCATGGCCTGCTCCTTCGACCCCGCCTTCGCTGGCGTCATGGACGACTGGGGGCAGATGGAGCCGGATCCGCGGGTGCCGCTGGTCCGCTGACGGTCCCTCGGCACCCGTTGAGTTCCCGTGGGGCGGGAGTATCGGACACCCGATTGCGGAACTTGCCTGGGGCGGGAGCGCGGGACAGGCTCGCGGCCCCCGGCTTGTCCGCGGCTCCCATCCGACGCAGATCGCGCAACTGATTGACCGATACTCCCGCCCCACGGATCGCGCAGGGTGCCCATGCGCCCGCCGCCCCGCGCCGCGCACAATCGCCGCGCATGAACCCGCGAGCCGTCCACGCCGCCCTCGTCGCCCTCCTGCTGCTCACCGCGTGCGGCGGTGCGCCCGACGCGACCTCCGCACCCAGCCTGGATGCGGCATTCACCGAGCTGATGACGAGCCTCACCGGCGACGGCGACCCGGCCGCCAGCCCGCTCGACGTGTTCTGGCACGACACCCTCCCCACCTACGCGACGCCGGCCACCGTGACGGGGTACCGCGCCGGGGGAGATCCCCGAGGCCACCGCCTGCGGCGACCATGACGACCCCGACAGCTGGCGCAACAACGCCTTCTACTGCCCCACCGACCGGACCATCACCTTCGACGTGGATTGGTTCGCGGAGCTGTACCGGACCTCCGGGGCGCTGGCACCCATCGGGGTGCTGGCGCATGAATGGGGTCACCACGTGCAGTCGCAGACCGATGTCGGCGAGTACAGCATCCAGGACGAGCTGATGGCCGACTGCCTGGCCGGCATGTACGCCTCCGCGACCGACGAGGCGGCCGTCAACGCGGATCAGATGGTCGCCTTCTACGGGCTGGGCAACACCCGCTATCGGTCGAGCACCTGGTTCCAGGCGCGCGAGCACGGCTCACCGAACCAGCGAGCGGCGGCCTGGGCGCTCGGCTACCTGAACATCGGCGGGGTGGGCGTGGGGCTCCCGACCTGCCGCGGCTACGCGACATGGGAGCCGGGCAAGGTCGCCACGCTCGGGGAGTATCGGTTCGTCGACCTGCCGGGCCGCAGCGGGTTGCTCGACGGGGGAACGTACGTGGTGCCGCCGGGCGATGGATTGCCGGGCATCAGCATCGGTACCTTCGAGCGGTCTGCCGATGCCCTCGCGCCGGCGATCGTCCAGCAGCTGGTTGCCGGGCTGGAGCAGCCCGTGGAGGTCCTGCCGGTCGAGGTGAGGGTGACCGATGCAGCGGCCGTCTACTACACGCGGCGCGGGGCCGACCACGGGTTCGTCGGGGTGGTGGCGCCGCCCGATGCGACGACGGTGCTCTTCATCCTCGTCAATGCGACGCGGTCGCTCTCGGACGGTGAGACCCCGAGCCCGGACGACATCGCGGCCAGCCTGGCGGCCACCAACCTGGGACTGATCGCGCTGGGCAGGGTCTGTGCGCCGGGCCAGTCCGCCGATGGCGGGACGCCGTCGGACCGGTTCAACGCCTACTGCGCGCCGGACCTCTAGGACGCTACGGGGAGGCGGTGGCCTCCACCGCCTGGCCGCTCGCGATCACCGCCGAGGCGCCGGTGCCCTCCGCCCGAAGCTCCTCGAAGGTGGTGTCGTCCACGCCCAGCGCCCCGGCATTCACCACCACCGGCACGAACGTCGCCGTGGTCGCACGCAGCGGGGCACGGGCCGACCACCTTCCATCCTCGGTCCTGGTCGCGTCGTCGACCCGGATCGGGTCGCGAGACACGTCGATCGGCGTCCACCGCTCCTCGCCCTCCAGCCGCACCAGGAGCACGATCTCCTCCTCGCCGGTCCGCAGCCGCAGGTATTCGCCGCTCCCGCTGACCGTCTCACCGACCGATGTGCTGAGGATCCGGACCTCGGCCGCGCCTGCCGTCGGCTGACCGCCGCGGTTGGCCACGAAGCTGATGCCGAAGACCGTGACGATCAATCCCAGCAGCGCGGTGACCGCCTGCACCCAGGTGGGAACCGCCTCGAGCAGCGACGGCCTGCCGGTCGCATGCGCTGCTGTGGCGGGGAGCGGGGTTCGGCGGGGGCGCGGCCTTCTGAGCATGTCGGGCCCATCATGCCGTGCGGCGAGCGACCGCGGACGGTGGCTGCAGCGCGTCGGGGAGGGTCGCGATCAGGCGAACAGGAGCCGCTCGATCGTGTCCGCGTACCACCGCTCGAAGCGGGCCGGGGACCAGCCCCGCTCGCCGGTGAGGGATCGGTACACCTCCGGGCTGCCCACCGCGTACAGGATGTCGGCGGCGGCGGCCATGCTCAGTCCCGGACGCACGCCGCCCGCGCCGGCGACCGTCTGCAGCAGTGCCCGCTGCCCCGCCATCCGCTCCGCGCGGCCGCGCTCCCAGAGCGCCCGGATCTCGGGATCGGTCGAGGCGGCGGCGTGCAGGACCTCGTCGATCGGGGAGCGGCGCTCGAGGATGAGCCGGCCGTTGTGCGCCAGGAGCCGAATGCGGCGCCGCCGGTCCGGCTCGCTGCGCAGCTGCTGTACCCACGGCCGATCCAGCAGTGCCACGGGGGCATCGTCGCCGCCGATCGATTCGTCGACCAGCGCGGCGAGCAGCGCACGCTTCGAGACGAACGCCAGATACACGGTTGCCGGGGAGAGCGCGGCGCGGGCGGCGATCGCCTCGACGGTGGTGGCCACGTACCCGCGCTCCATGAAGAGGCCGCGAGCGGCCTGCAGGATTGCCCGCCGGGTGGCGCGGGCCTGCTCTCGGCGCTGGGGTGACACGTAGGCGCGGCGAGGCTTGACACCTGGGCTCATGTGGCTATAGTACCACTCAATTAGATATAGTCACGCTCCAACAGAAAGGCAGAGACACCCGTGACCATTGTCCAGATCGAGCACCCGATCGTCGACTTCGAGATGTGGAAGCGCGCCTTCGACAGCGACCCCGTGCATCGCGAGGCGTCCGGGGTACGGCGATATCGGATCCTTCGCCCCGTCGACGATCCGCACTACATTGCCGTGGACCTCGAGTTCGACGACGCTCCCCGTGCCCACGCGTTCCGGCGCGCGCTCGAGCAGATGTGGCTGACACCCCAGGCCGTCTCCGCGATGGGGCAGGGTGCCACCCCCCGAGCCCGCGTGGTGGAGATGGCGGAGGTAGTCGAGTTCTGAGCACGCTGGGCGCATAGACCGATGCGGCCGGGCCGCCCGGCACCGACCTCATTTCCCCCAGATGACCATTACGGCCACCGCGCTCCGGCCCGTTGGTTGTCTTGGTCACTGGGCGGAATAGCGCGGCCAACGAAGGCCACATCTCGGGGCACCGATCGCCGTAACGGTCACTGGAGGGAAGCCCGCCGCGGGGAGCGCCTCTTGCTCCCCCGCGTACGCTACGCAGCGTGCCCGAGCCCGAGCCGTTCGACCGTCGCATCGTCAGCGTCCTGTTCGCCGACGTGGTCGGCTTCACGCCACTCTCCGAGCGCCTGGACGCGGAGGACGTGGCGACCATCCAGGACGCGTACTTCAGCGCGACCCGCGAGACGATCCAGCGCTACGGCGGGGTGCTGGAGAAGTTCATCGGGGATGCCGCGATGGCGGTCTTCGGCGCTCCCCGCGCACGGGACGACGACGCGGAGCGTGCCGTGCGGGCCGGGCTGGCGCTGCTGAGCGCGATCGGTCAGATCGGTGCGCAGCTCGGCCTCGAGCCGGACGAGCTGCAGCTCCGGGTTGGGGTCAATACCGGGGAGGTGGTCCACGCCACCAGCGGGCCGGACAAAGGTCGCGTGACCGGCGACACGGTCAACACCGCGGCGCGCTTCCAGGCGGCCGCGCGGCCGGGGACGGTGCTCATCGGTGAGCTGACGGCGCTGACGGTGGCCGAGGTGATCGAGACGACACCCATCGGTACGGTGGAGCTCAAGGGCAAGGCGGAGCCGATGCGCGCCTGGGAGGCCGTCGCCGCCCGCTCGCAACCGTCGCGGGAGGCGGCGCTGGGCGCCCTCCAGGCACCGATGCTGGGGCGCGACGCCGAGCTCCGACGGCTGGCTGCATTGAGCGGCGGCCGATGCCTCATCGTCGCGCCGCCGGGCGTCGGGAAGAGCCGTCTCCTCGCCGAGCTGGCCGAGCGGCTGCCGGGGACGGTGCTGCGCGCGCGCGTCCGCCCGCAGGGCACGGCGCCGTACGAGACGGTGGCCCAGCTGGTGACAGCGGCGGGCGGCCTCGACGCGCTGCCGGGGCGCCTCGCGGCGGCGGGGGTGGCCGCGGAACGAGCGACGGTCGTCACCGCTGAGGTCCGGCGGCTCCTGGATCCGAGCGGAGCGGCCGGCGGGGCGGGCGGGGACATGGCCGCCGAGCGCGAGGTCCGCTTCGACGCGTGGCTCACCGCCCTCGACGCGCTGGTCCCGGGCCGGGCGACGTGGCTCGTGGAGGACGTCCACTGGGCCGGCGGCGACCTGCTCGCGTTCCTGGACCACGCGGGCGGGGGCGATCGGGAGCGGCTCATCGTCGCGACCGCGCGGCCGAGCCTGCTCGAGACCGCGCCCCAGTGGTGCGCGGGGGCGGAGCGGATCGACCTCGCGCCACTGCCCGCAGCACACGCCGCGGACCTCGTGACCGCCCTCGTCGGCGACGCGCTCCCCCCGGAGCTCGTTGCGGCGGTCGTGGCGCGCGCCGACGGCACGCCACTGTTCATCGAGGAGCTGCTGCGCACCTGGGCGAGCGTCGGCACGCTGGTCCGAGACGGCACGACCTGGCGCCTCGCCGTGCAGCCCGAATCGGTCGTCCTGCCGCAGACGGTGCAGGCCATCTACGCCGCCCAGCTCGACGACCTGCCGCCCGACGCGCGATCCGTGGCTCGCCGTGGCGCGGTGGCGGGCCGCCGCGTGCCGGTGGCCGCACTCCCCGCGCTCGACCTCGCTGACGGGGAAGAGGGGCTGGCGGCCCTCCACCGCCGCGCCTTCGTGGACGGCCCGCTCGACGACCCGATGACCGGCGCGTCCTACGCCTACCGCCACGCCCTGCTGCGCGATGCCGGCTACGCGTCCCTCGCCCGCGCCGAGCGGGCGCGCCTGCATGTCGCCATGGCCCGATGGCTGGCCGAGACCGCCGGACCGCGGGCCGACCTCGTGGCGGAGGGGATCGGGGAGCATCTCGCCAGCGCGCTCGAGTCGCTCTCCGCGTTTGCGGCGACTGACCTCCCGGACCGCGACACCCTCGCCCGCGACGCGGCGACGTGGCACGACCGCGCGGCCGAGGCCGCCGTCCGCCTGGCCGCGGTGGATGCCGCGCGTCGCCTGCTCCGTCGCGCCGTCGAGCTCACCCCGCCGTCCGACGCGCTGGAGGCCGCGCGTCGCCGCCTTCGCCTCGGCGAGGTGCTGGCCCAGGGCGCGGAGCTGGACCAGGCGATCACCGAGATCGAGGCCGCGCGCGCGACGTTCGCCGCCGAGCCCACCGTCCGCGAGCCGTATGAGCGCGCCACGTATGCCCTGGGCCGCGCGTACATGCAGCAGATCCGCTTCCCGGAGGCTGCCGCAATCACCGAGGAGGGCCTCGCGCAGCTCGGCGACGCCGCCGCCGATCCGCTCCTCGCGCGGTTGCACGCGCTCCATGCGTGGGCACGCGGCGCATCCGGCCTGACCGATGGCGTGGCCGAGGAAGCGGACCTCGCCCTTGCCGCCGCCCGCGCCGGCGGCGACCCCGAACGTGAGCTGGACGTCCTCGAGCACTGGTGCGCAGCGCGCGACGAGCTCGACGTGGCGAGCGAGGACGACTGGGCGCAGCTCGAGGACGGCGCGCGCAGCCTCGGCCACTGGCACCAGGTGGTCGTCGCGGCACGCGTGCGCGCGATGCATCGGTCCTTCGCAGATCCGGTTGGTGCGCTGGCGCCGCTGGAGGCGAATGCCGAGCTGGCATCGGTCCATGGGCTCACCGAGCAGGCCGGCTGGTCCGATTACGCGCGCTGCGAGACGCTGTGGGTGCTCGGCCGCTGGGACGAGGCGCTGGCGGTCGGTGGCCGTGCCCTGGACGTCGCGGAGCGGTACAGCTACGGCCGGCTGGCGTTCCGCACCTTCATGATCCTGCTGCCCATCGCCGCCGTGCGCGGCGACTCCCGGCGCTGGCCGACCGATGGGACGCGTGGTGGTCGGTCGCCGAGGCGCAGTTCCCCGCCAACCCGTCGGCCTACGGCCGCATGCTGCGCGGCGCCTACCTGGTGTGGCTGTCCCAGGCTCGCGGCGACGCCGTCGTCACGCCCGCCGACGACCTCGTCGACGCAGTCATACCGATGATCAACCCCCACTTCCTGGCCGCCACCGAGACGGTCGTGCGTGCCTGGCTCGACGCCGGCCGGACCGATCTCGCCCGCGCCGCCACGGACCGCCTCGTCGCGGTGGCGGTGGGGAGCAGATTCCGCCGCTCGTCCACGTGTCGATCGACCTGCTGCGTGGCTGGCTCGGCGACGCCGATGCCGCCCGGCGCGCGGCGGCGGGTGCCCGCGCCGCCTCCGCCCCGTGGTGGGAGTCACGTGCGCTGCGTGCCGCGGGAGCCCACGAGGCCGACGTTCGCTGAGCGCAGCTCGCGGTCCGTTGCGCGAGGCGCGACCAAGACGGAACGGAACCGTGCTCGGCCCATCGTCGTGGCGCCCTGCGCAACGCCGGCAGGTTGACCGCCTCTCCGATCCGCCTAGGTCGCGATACGCGCAACAGCGGCCAACGGCGCTGGAAGGCGAACCGGCCGGTCCCGTCATTCCGCCGAGCGGTTGAAGCGACGAACGAAGCCTGCCTCAGTCGCCCTGATGGTCACCTGGCGGAATCACGCGCCCAACGAGCGGTGCTTCGTTCGCCGTAACGGTCGGCTGAGGGAATGCCCAGGGTCGCCCTGGCGCGTCGCTGCGGACGGAAGCGGGAAGGGGCTTGCTCGGCGTGGTCATAATCGGCGCCGCTGCCCGACCAACCGAGTACCCCGAGCAACGGAGCAACCGAGCAATGCAGGCACTCAACGACACGGGGGATTGGGCGAAGACGGCCCGCAACCTCTACCTGGTCGCGATGGCGGTCTTCCTGGTCACCATCGTCATCGGGATCCTCAACGGCGCCGATGCCGTCGACTTCAACCGCGACCAGATCCTGACCCACGTCCATTCCGGCACGGTCGGCTGGCTGACCCTCACGATCGTGGCGTCGGCTTTCCTGCTGTTCCGCGCCGCGGATCGTCGGCTGATGCTGACCCTCGCGGTCCTCGTGCCGGCGTACGTCTTCGCGTTCTACACCGGCTCGTTCCCGCTCCGTGCGATCGGCGGCACCGCGCTGCTCCTCGCCATCGCGTGGCTGCTCGTCTGGCTGTGGGGCCAGTACCTGGGCGGGGAGCGATCCCTGCCGCGGCTGGCGGTCACGCTCGGCATCACCTCGTTCGGCTACGGCGCGGTGGTCGGCGTGCTCATGCAGATCGGCTTCGCGCTGGGCATCTCGATCATCCCGGGCGACGCCATCGGTGCGCACGCCTCGGCGATGACGTTCGGCTATCTCGCGCTGGCCGCCATGGGGCTCATCGAATGGCGCGTGCTCGGAACGCGCAACCTGCCGACGGTCGGTCTCATCCAGGTCGGGGCGCTGTTCCTGGGCGGCCTCGTCATCTCGGCAGGGCTGATGGCCGGCGCCGAGCAGGCCGCGGGCGGCATCTACCTGCTCGCGCAGCTGGTCGCGGTGGTGCTGTTCGCGGTGCGCATCCTGCCGACCGCCCTGCGCCGCAGCTGGACATCGACCGATCCGATGCGCCACCTCACCCTCGCGTCGCTCTGGACGGTCGTTGCGCTGGTGCTGTTCATGTACATCGTCTTCACGTTCATCTCGAAGCCGGACGATCCGAACGCGCTGCCGCTCAACGTGCTGATCGCCAGCGACCACTCCGTCTACCTCGGGGTGATCACCAACATCGTGCTGGCGCTGCTGAGCACCATGCTCCTGCGCCGCGACGCGCCGGGGTGGCTGTCGCACGTCGTCTTCTGGGGCGTGAACGGCGGGCTCACCGTGTTCGTCATCGGCCTGATCCTGGACAGCGCGGAGATCAAGCGGATCGGGGCGCCGGTGATGGGCGTGGCCCTGCTGGTGGCGCTGGCGATCTTGGCGACGCGGCTGTGGTCGTCACAGCTCGACACCTCGGAGCTCTAGCCGGCCCCGGTAGATTCCCACTGCCTGGGCGTATCGGACACCGGATTGCGGATTTCCCGCCGGCCGCAGGGCACGGACAGCCTTGGGCCGTCCTGGTTCGCCGTGGCTGTCGCCGGGCGGGAATATCGCAACTGACTGACCGATACTCCCGCCGGGCGGGAGTCGGCCGGAACTGGCGCGGCCCCTAGCGCTTGGCGCCCCGGAAGATGCGCGACGCGAGGGCGCCGAGCACAACCACGCCACCGATCACCAGGATCGGCGACTTGCCGGGCCACCTGCTCCACCTTGCCGGCCATGGTGCGGGCATCGGTCGAGCGGAGGTAGCTGGCGGCGCGCTCCGAGCCGGTGGCGACGCTGGTCGCGATGTCGGACGCGGCCGGCTGGCCGGGCTCCGTCTCGCCGGAGATGTTGTGCATCGTCTGGGCAAGCTTGTCGAGGCCGCCCGCGGCGAGCTCGCGGCCACGATCGACGCCCTTGAAGCCGATCTGGCGGGCCTTGTCGGCAACGCTCGGCTCGGGGGTCGGGGCGGCACCCGTGGCGCTATCGGTCTGGGAGGTGGTGGTCGGCTCGGCGAGGGTCTCGTCGAGCGTGTCGCTGGTGGTCATGTTCTCCTCCACGTGCATGGTGCGTGCCGTCATCGTCCCAGGTTGCCGACCGCGGCCCTGACGCGCTCCACGATCCCCGGTTCGTCGTCGCGCGATTCCGAGCGCTCGACGCGGTCCTCGTGACGCAGCAGGTTGCGCTCGACCTGCAGGCGCTGGCGGTAGAGGACCTCCCACTCTTCGTACGGGACGGCGAGGCGCGCCAGCCGCCCATCCAGTGCCTGCAGCCATCCGCGCGCCGCGTTGCCGTCGACCGTGGCGGGGTCCCGCAGCTCGCGGAGCGCATCCTCGATCTCCTGCGCCTCCTTGCTGCCGGTCAGGTACGCCTCCGCGAAGGTGAGGCGGTCGGCGAGGGCGGCGCGAGCGCGGGCCATCGCCTCCTTCTTGCCGGCGATCGCCACGTCGGAGGGGTGGATGGTGACCTCCAGATCCTTGGCGCGCAGCATCACCAGCTTGTCCGGCACAAGGCGTCGCACGCTCGCCCCACCGACCGCCGCCAGCAGCTTGCTGGGGATCTCGAGGGCACGAGCGGTTCGTTGGTTGTGATGATGTCCTCCCTGTTAGGCGGTGATCGTAGCGGTGCCATCAGTGAGACGCGATGCCTCCCTGTTCGTTACCACGCTCCCACCCGGCGGGAGTATCGGACGCTGGAATGCGATTTCTGCCCCCGGTGCAGGAGGCGGCGACGCAGCCGGCGCCCCGCCTGTCCGACGTTCCCACCCGCGGCGGAAACCGCAACTGACTGTCCGATACTCCCGCCCCCGGTAAGCCGGCCCTAATGCACCGCTAAGGCGCGGCCCGCGAGCATCGGTCCATGGCTAACCGGACGCGGTCGATCGATGAGGCGCTGCGCAATTGGCGCCGGCAGCGGCTCGCCCTCGCCGACGAGCTCCGCACCGCACGCCGCCTGGCGGGACTGACCCAGGCAACGGTCGCGGCAGCCGTCGGATGCTCGGATTCCGAGATCAGCCGCCGCGAGCACGGCCGCTCGGAGACGCGCGTGCGGCAGCTCGTCGCGCATGCGGCGGCAGTGGGCCTGCGGATCTCAGTCGCCGCCCATCCCGTGGGCGGGGGAGTGCGCGACGCGGCCCAGCTCCGTTACCTCGCCAGCTTCCTGGCCCGCGTCAGCCCCGCGTTCCGCCGCGAGCTCGAGGCCGTGATCCCACTCCCCGGTGATCTGCGAGCGGTGGATGCCGTGCTCCGCGGTCCCGGCATGCTGATCGCCGTCGAGATGATCACCCGACTCAGCGACGTGCAGGCCCAGCTGCGCGCGGCTCGCCTCAAGGCGCGAGACATCGGTGCGACCCGGTTGGTGGTCGCCGTTGCAGCCACGCGCGCGAACCGGCGGGCCTTGGCGGAGGCGCGCGGCTCGCTCGTCGGGGCCTTCGAGCTGGATACGCGACTCGTCATGGCGGCCCTGGGCCGTGGTCAGCAGCCGGAGCGGGACGCGCTGATTCTCGCCTGACGCAGGTATCGGACATCCGATTGCGCTTTCGACAACCGATGCAACCTGCGGACAAGCAACTGCCCCCCAGCCTGTCCCGGCCTCCCACCCCCCGCAGAAACCGCAACTGACTATCCGATACTCCCGCCCCCCGGGAACCCGACGCAATCCTGACGCTCCCCGACACGAACCGCGACTACCCTCCACATATCGTCCACAGCCACCCCACAAGATGTCCACACGCGTAGGACATGGCCCCAACATCTAGGGGCATGCACCCAAATCTCCCACAAGATGTTGTGGTTTTGGCCTTGACCGGCCGTGGGACGCGTACTACACTGGACGTCCTTTCAAGCACCAGGCGTGAGGGCACGCCAACCGACCGATTCCGACCCCGCACGCGACGCCAGCGCACCAGAGGGAAACCGATGCGCACCGCAGCGTCCGCCCGCCGTCGGAGCACCCAGGAGGAGGCCGGAAGCACCGCAGCTTCCGGAGGTTGAGGAACCGCACTCATCATGGCTCGCACTCTCGCGACCCCCACCAAGACCAACGGCACCAACGGGCACACGACCGGCAACGGCAACGGGTCCAACGCGAACGACGGGGCCCACGCAACCAAGGCCCAGAGGGCCGCCGGCTACCGCCAGCTGCGCCAGGGTGAGAAGGCAACGTGGCCGGGCCTCACCATCGAGCGTCGCTTCACGCGGCCGGACGTGCACCCGTACGACACGGTCGAGTGGGAGAAGCGCGAGGCGGCGATCACCAACGAGCACGGCAAGACCGTGTTCGAGCAGAAGGACCTCGAGTTCCCCAAGAGCTGGAGCGCCCTGGCCACCAACGTGGTGGCGAGCAAGTACTTCCGCGGCCACATGAACACCCCGGAGCGCGAGCGCAGCGTGCGGCAGATGCTCGACCGGGTGGCCAACACGATCACCGACTGGGGCATCAAGGATCGCTACTTCGCGACCGATGCCGACGCGGAGGCGTTCCGCGCCGAGCTGATCGACATCCTCCTCAAGCAGCGAGCCTCCTTCAACTCGCCGGTCTGGTTCAACGTGGGCATCGATGCCCACCCGCAGTGCAGCGCCTGCTTCATCAACTCCGTGGACGACACCATGGAGAGCATCCTGACCCTCGCCAAGACCGAGGGCATGCTCTTCAAGTTCGGCTCGGGCGCCGGCAGCAACCTCTCGACCATCCGCTCCTCCAAGGAGACCCTGCGCGGCGGCGGCGAGGCCAGCGGCCCCGTCTCCTTCATGAAGGGCTTCGACGCCTTCGCCGGCGTCATCAAGTCCGGTGGCAAGACGCGCCGCGCGGCCAAGATGGTGATCCTCAACGTCGACCACCCGGACGTGGAGGAGTTCATCGACTGCAAGCTGGTCGAGGAGAAGAAGGCCTGGGCGCTCATCGACGCCGGGTATGACGGCAACTTCAACGGGGGAGCCGCCTACGCATCGGTCTTCTTCCAGAACTCCAACAACTCCGTCCGCGTGACGGATGCCTTCATGCAGGCCGTGGAGCAGGACGGGGACTGGACGACCCACGCCATCACCACCGGTGAGCCGGTCGAGACGGTGAAGGCCCGCTACCTCCTCAACAAGATGGCCGAGGCGGCCTGGGTGTGCGGGGATCCGGGGATCCAGTACCACGACAACATCAACAACTGGCACACCAGCGCCAACACCGCGCCCATCAACGCCAGCAACCCGTGCTCCGAGTACATGTACCTCGACGACAGCGCGTGCAACCTGGCGAGCCTGAACCTGATGAAGTTCGTCAAGGAGAACGGCGAGTTCGACACCGAGGCGTACAAGCACGCGGTGCGGATCGTGTTCACGGCGCAGGAGATCATCGTCGACAACGCGAGCTACCCGACGGAGAAGATCGGGGAGAACAGCCGCGACTTCCGGCCCATCGGCCTGGGCTACGCCAACCTTGGCGCGCTGCTCATGAACCGTGGCCTCGCCTACGACAGCGAGGACGGCCGCGCCTACTCGGCCGCCGTCACCGCGCTCATGCAGTCGGAGGCCTGCACTCCAGTCCGGCCGCATCGCGCGCGACCAGGGCGGCGCCTTCGCCGGCTACGCGGTCAACCGCGAGCCGTACCTGAAGGTCATGCGCCAGCATCGGGATGCGGCGTACCGGATCGACCGCCAGCTCGTGCCGACGGACCTGCTGGACAGCGTCCTGACCGGCTGGGACGAGGTGGTGGCGCTCGGCGAGGAGCACGGCTTCCGCAACGGGCAGCTGTCCGTGCTGGCCCCCACCGGGACCATCGCCTTCATGATGGATTGCGACACCACCGGCGTTGAGCCGGACATCGCGCTCATCAAGTACAAGCGCCTCGTCGGCGGCGGCTACCTCAAGATCGTCAACGGCACCGTGCCGCACGCGCTCAAGCGCCTCGGCTACACCGCCAAGGAGACGGAGGAGATCGTCGCCTACATCGACGAGCACGAGACGATCGAGGGCGCCCCGGCGCTCAAGGACGAGCACCTCTCCGTCTTCGACTGCGCCTTCAAGCCGGCCAACGGCAGCCGCAGCATCCACTACAACGGCCACCTCAAGATGATGGCCGCGGTGCAGCCGTTCATCTCCGGTGCCATCAGCAAGACGGTCAACATGCCGGAGCTGTCCACCGCCGAGGAGATCGCCAAGGTCTACGTCGACGGCTGGCGGCTGGGCCTCAAGGCCATCGCGGTCTACCGCGACAACTCCAAGCGCTCCCAGCCACTCAACATGAAGAAGGAGGGCGGTACCGATGCTGCCGCCTCCGCCACCCCGGCGACCCAGACGGTCTACAAGCCGCTCCGCCGCCGCCTGCCGGACGAGCGGGCCGCGTTCACGCACAAGTTCGGCGTGGGTGGCCACGAGGGCTACCTGACCGTCGGCCTGTACGAGGACGGCACCCCCGGCGAGATCTTCCTGAAGATGGCCAAGGAGGGCTCGACCATCAGGGCCTGATGGACAGCTTCGCGACCGCGGTCTCGGTGTCGCTCCAGTACGGCGTGCCGCTGAAGGACCTGGTCAACAAGTTCAGCCATCTGCGCTTCGAGCCGGCCGGCTTCACCGGCAACCCGGAGATCCCCATGGCCAAGTCGCTGGTGGACTACGTGTTCCGCTACCTGGCCAGCAAGTTCCTGTCGTCGGATGAGAAGGATGCGGTCGGGATCATTTCGCAGATGACCCGGACCGATGTCACGGCGAGTGGGGTGGGCACGGCGGCCCAGACATCCTCCCTGCGGTCGGACGCTCCGGCCGCCGCTGCCCCTTCCACGGGTGACTCAGGTCCGGCACGGTCTGCTGACCCTGTTCCCGCGGCTCCTGTTCAGGCCGAGGCACCAGCGCCGGAGGCGCAGGCCGCCGAGGAGTCCGCCGCCAAGGGCGGGATCCTGGATGGGCTGAAGGTGGTGGCGCAGAACGGGGAGGCGAAGGATCGCGCGGAGCGGCTGGCCGTGGGCCAGGCGCCGGTGGTCTTCGATACCGCGGACTCGCCGGCCTGCACGGACTGCGGCTCGATCATGGTCCGCAACGGGTCCTGCTACAAGTGCATCAACTGCGGCGCGACCAGCGGCTGCAGCTGAGCCCGGTCGTCCCTAATTCAACTCTTGGGCGGGGCCGTCTTGGCGTCGGGCCACCGCGCGTGGCTGCGCACTGACAAGGCAGGGGCAAATTACCGAACGCTACGCAACGTTCGTTGAGCTCCTGGATTCATCTGACGCTGGCATTCGCGTTGGCGGCGTCTTCGCACTCGAGAAGGTGGCTCGGGATTCCGTCGACGACAGTCAGACCGTCCTCGAGGTCATACGGCCTTTGTGCGAGAGAACACGCGCAGTGGCCATCAGACGCCGTCCGAGGCTCCGGTAACGGCTGACATCCAAGCGGCTATCACCGCTTGGTCGGCGTCGGGTCCATGATGCAATGCCGCCATTGGACAGGCGCCGCCATTCATGGTTGGGAGGAGCACATGTCGGTCTCGATACCATCTACGTCTCGAATCCAAATGCTGGTGCCACAGCTGGCCAGCGACTACAACGCCGCGCGAGCACTGCAGCGGCTGCTGGAGGAAGTCGCTGAAGCCGCGGTGCGAGAAGCAGTCCAGCAGGCAAAACGAGATACAGTCGAGCAGATTAGGCGTGCGACCCGGTAGCAACACGGGCACAGGCCGATCATCGGCCTTGACCGGTCCGAGCATTTGCATCGCGCGGGCGCGACCGGCGGCTGTAGCCTACATGTCGTGTGTCGCGATCCGGACGACGCGGAGTAGTGCGCAACCCGGCTGCGCAGGCTGGACTAGGTGGGCTCGGATCGGGATGCAACGGACCCTTCCCCTAACCGACTGCACCTATCAGACGACCACGCGACTCTCAATTTCGCTGAGAAACTGACTGGGCGGTAGAAGCCTGCCGCGAATGTCGGTAGCATCCTGCGCCGAAATCAGGAATACGTACCGCCGAGCGCGGGTAAGAGCGACGTAGAGCAGCCGGCGTTCCTCGGCCACTTGGCGGTTCGGAGCATTTTGGTACATGCGGTACTCAGTTGACCATGCCTCCCGCGGCAGCACGCCCTGCTGCAGCCACGGCAACACCACGGCGTCGAACTGCCGACCCTTGCTGCCGTGGTACGTCCCGACGACCAACGATCCCTCAGCCCGCGAGTCCGTGGCGAAGTCTCTGACCGTCGCGTCCCCTTCATCTGTGAGCCGCTCCAGCAGTTCGAGGTCGGCCTCATGACCGAGTGAGGACTTCAATAGGGCCCGCAGCTCGAAGAAAGATGCGAACCGTGACAGCCATTCCGCTGCCGGTTCCTCTGGGTCGGCGCCTCTTAGCGCCCTCACGAGGGCAACACGTTGCGAAAGCGACGGCGAATCTCCCTCGAGCTGCCCTGCGTCAGCGAGAAGTTCGCGAAAGTACGCGACACAAGCGTCGAAATCGCTCACACCTGCCGGAGAGATTGCCCATGACGCACATGAACGAAGCCAGCGAACGAATGGCTGTCCCCTGTACTTCTTCTCGCGCTCGAACGCGTATGGAATGCCTCGGTCGTCAAGGCGGGCGATCAATGAGTCTGGGATATCAGGCGCGCGTGCTAGGTGAAACGGGTACAGGATCGCGATCTCGTGGAGAGGGATCGCGAGGTCTTGGAGTTGAGGGAGCACGTTGTCCACTACATGGTCGGCCTGGCCATCCAAGCCACCCGGCACGGACTCCAAGAAGATCTCACCCGGGTCCGTCCGGGTAGGATCAGCGCTATAACGAATTGCGCCGCCTGGAATCGCCACCGCCTCCGAGGCCGCGATCAGGGCTGACCCGGCGCGGTAGTTGAAGTCCAAGCGATGGACGCGGAAGCGTGGGTCATTCGTTAGTTCAGCGAGGTATGTCGGACTGGCGCCAGTGAAGCCGTAGATACTCTGGTCTGGATCGCCAACCACAAAGGCGCTCACATTTCCTGTGTCGGTCAGGGACTTGACGATCGCATGCAACGGTCCGCCGAGATCTTGGTACTCGTCAATCAAGATCCATGGATAACGCGCCCCCAAGACTGAACGTACCGTCGCGCTCGAACGAATTGCACCGACGGCCTCGTTGACGATCCCCTCGAAGTCGATCAGCCGGCGCACGCCCAAGAGGTGCTCTAGGCGCGCGGCGATCGCCTGAAGTTCACTACTGAACGAGGTCACCGACTCACCAACAGCCCGTGCGCGACGGATCCGAGTCAGTGTTGTCTCAATATATTCAGGATTCTCATCGGACCCTTCGTCCGATACGGCGGATGCGATCATCCGTCGCACTTCGGTATCGGTCGCGACGCGCCGAGCCTCTCCGTCCACAGACAGCAGCCCAAACGGCCGAAGGACAGAACCTAGACAGAATCCGTGGACCGTGCCGAGAAAGAGACGGCGGCTTGGGTGGATCCCGAAGGCCTTGAGGCGAGAAGTGAATTCAGCGGCCGCCTCCCGGCTGTACGTCAAGCACGCTACGCCACGCGGCGGCGCGACGATGTCCAGGGACAAATATGCCGCCTTAACGGCCAGGGTGGCCGTCTTGCCACTTCCCGGACCTGCCAGGACCACGGCGCTGTCAAGTTCGCGGACAATCTCGCGCTTCGTCTGGTCTAGCGCCAAATAGGCAGCCTTAGCCTCCGGCGTCATCGCCGACTCGTTCGACAAGGTAGCTAATTGCCGCGGCAATATAGCCCGGTGGTTCAGCGTCACTAAGCAATGACGCGAGACGCTGGGCAAACCGGCCCTTGCCGATGGCCTCGACGCGGTTCAAGATGGCGGTCGCCGACGCATCGTCGCCGTCTATGGCGGCCTGGAGGTCTCGCGCTGCGGTCTCGCGTGCTCGTGAACCTTGTACAAGGTCAGCCAATGCGCTACTGAAGGGTCCAGGGTACGCCCTCAAGAGATCAATCTCGAGGGTGCTCTCGCCGACAAAAATGCCCTGACTCCGAAGCCAGTTGTCGATCTGATCTACCTGTTCACCCGTCGGCTCCACACCTCGGGCCTGTACCACCGCACGCCGACCCCGAGTCAAGCCGACGCGTCCACCCTCTCGAGGGTCGCCGTCCGTGATAACTACGTGGGGAAAATTTAGAGCGGAGTTCCCGACGAGCCGGAGATAGGGGACGAAGTCCGTGCCGTTTACCGCCGTGACAGTGATGCCCATGCTCTCCAAGTTGAGGCCCATCAGCCGAGCGATCTCTGGGACGACGAACATTTCACCCGCGCCCTCGACAAAAATCACCCCCCGAGCGAATAGCATCTCCGCGCGAGTTACGTCGAGATATCGATGCAGATCGAGGACTTGGGCCTCGGTCAAATCGGCCCCTCTCGCTGTCGCAGGGATAGTGGAGCCGGTGGTGGACCTAAGAACAACGACCGACGGCAGAGGGGTGACGCTGGCGATGTGAGGGGAATGGGTAGTAACAAATAGCGGAGTGCCACTTTCGAGCAAGTACCTAAAAAGGACTCTCTGCACTTGTGGGTGGAGGTGCGCCTCCGGTTCCTCGACCGCCAAAATGCTCGTCGCAATCTCCTCCGCATTCAGACGAACACGTGCCTGCTCGAGCAGCAGCGCCATGTAGACGAGATTTGAGGTCCCTAGGCTCGTGTCGCCAATTCTGCGGAGAACCGAGACTCCACGAATAGCCGTATAGCGCGGAGCAGCTGATCGGCTCGCGACGCCGCGATGGCTAGGTCCGTTTCGACTGCGAAATGGTCGCCGACCATGGCGCGAATTTGGTCTACGAGGGATTGATTCAGCTCCCGAATCGCCGTTTCGTCAGCAAGCTCTGATCGAACCGCATCCACTTTCTCTTGCAGGTCGTCAAGCTCGTCGCTCCCGAGGTCAATCCTCTCGATGAGTGGCCTCGGCGGCGACTACGCCAGCTCTGAAGGTCGGCCTCGGCATCACGCAAGGCGGGAAGCAGTTGCAGCGCGACCCACCTCCTCACTTCACTCGTGATGCGTCGTGATTCGTCTCTACCTTGCCACGTAATGAACTCATATCCGCCACGGCCCGGCAGCTCGCTCTGTCCCCTCAAGGCTCTCCCGGGGCCGGTAGCGATACCCAAGGCGGGCAACTAGTGGGCTCTCGGACACGGTTGCATCTGCGAGCGCAGCCATCGCAACGTCGTCATCGTCGATTCCTTGAAGTTCGACGACGATTTCGATCTCGGCACCGTCCAACGGATTGGTCGCGCCGTCCCAAAAGTCTTCCGGCTGAAGATATCGCTGAGAGTCCGGTAGCGTGGGGTCCAGGACGAGTTGAAGAGCCTTCAAGAGATTCGACTTGCCCGATCGGTTTTCGCCGATGACGACTACCGCCGGGGGAAGTGGTCCGAGGTCGATATCCGCGAAGTTGCGAAAGTTCTTGATCTGGATTCTGGAGATATGGGCCGGCATCAGAGGACCTCTCCCGGATTGCCAAGGCCGTCGCTGCTTCCTGCTGGTTGCAGTAGCACCCCTTGAGGCCGCCGGTGACGACGCGGTAGGTGCGCGTGACGATTTCCGCGAAGCTGTGGCAGGAGTGCTTGACGATAGAGTCGTTTGAATCGCCTAAGGCGCCGATCCGGTCGATGGTTGCGAATCGCAGCGCACGCAACAGCGCCCGGTGACACTGACGTATTCGAGCTCAAAGCTGTGGGCGGTGTCATGGGTAGGGTCGGGCGTGCTCGGACTCGTAGAGCGCGGTGACCTTGCCGCCCTCGAACGCGCGACGGCGCCCGGACGAGGCGTCGCCGAGGTCGAGGACGCGCAGGGAGCCGTCGCCCGCCTTGGCAACCGACTCGATGCGGAGGAACCGATCGCCGAAGCGCTCCGCGAAGTCGGCGAGCGCGCGGAGCTTGAACTGGCGTCGGCCAGGTGGTCGCCGTGGGGGTCGACGATCGAGGCGGCCGAGCGTGCCGTCGTCCGGCGCGAGACGACGAGGAAGTCGGGCTGCAGCGAGGCTCCAGTCGCCCTCGTCGTTCTGGTAGGCGATGCGCAGCGACGGCCGGCGTCGCGCGGCCGGGGTTGCGGTACCAGGCGACGAAGCTCGGCCGGGCGAGCTCGGCCTCGACGACGCGGCGCTCCCAGTCGTTGAGGTCGACCGGGAACTTGCCGTCGGCGTCGGCGAAGAGGTGCCGCTGAAGCGCGGGTAGGCGTTGCCGTCGCGGTCCTTGGTGGCGGCCCGCTCGTTCGCACGGAGCTCGACTGTCGACCGCCTCTGGCGAGGTCGGTCTGCTCCTGCACCCGCATGTAGGCGTCCCGCGTCGCGCCCGTGGTGTTCTTGATCGTCGACGGCGAACTCGTCAAGCTGGTCCTGCACCCACGTCGGTCGCCGCCTCATCGAGTGGCCGGAGGACCTCCTCGATCCGGAGCAGCGCGGCGACGCGACCCGGATGTCGATCGCCGGTCGGCGCCCGGCGTCCTTCTCGACGCGGTGCGCGAAGTAGTCCTGCCCGACGCCTTCGCGGACGGCCGTGATGATCGCGCGGGTGTCGCGATCGAGGTCGTTGGCGTGGGTCGCGATCGAGATCGGGTCCCGGTCCCGAGTGTCCTCGCCGACCGTGTGTGAGCGTGGTCCGGCGCGATCTCGGCGGCTCGATGTCCTTGACGTTCGCGTCGACCGTCGTCCTCGTGCTCGGCCGCAAGGCCGTCGAGGCGCGCGTTGAGCCGATTCGTCAGGTGACGCCACGGCGTTCCGGCGAGGAGCGGCGCGCCGACCGCGCGTCGTCGGTCAGCAGCCGGGCGAGCGTGCGTGCGCGGCGCAGCGGGCTGGCGAGTGCGGTCGGGCGTCGGTGATGCTCGGGAGCGACTCGACGAACGTCGAAGACCGCCGGATCGAGTTCGGCGTTGCGCTCGAACACCTGCGGCGCCCGCACGACCTCGGCGCGCCACGCCGGTCTGGCCGTTGTCCGGCCCTGTGCCCTCGAGCTCGTCCTTGATCGGCGGCCAGCGCCTTGCGGTCGAACAACGGGAGGTAGCAGGCGACCGAGTTCAGGGCGTCGTCGGTGGCGATGCGGTGCGCCAGCGGCTGGCGGACCATGCGGCCGATGATCTGGGCGATGTGGGTCGCGTCCTTGGCGGGCCGTTCGGAGTAGAGCACCTCGGCGCGCGGGCAGTCCCAGCCGGTCGAGATGGCCTTCTTGGCCAGCACGACGCGGACGTCGGCGTCGTCCTGGATCGACTCCGGGTGGCACCCATCGACCGTGCGGGCGCCGAGCGTCGAGGGGCTCGTGCTCGCCGAACACGTGGGCGATGGCGTCGCGGGCCGAGGCCGGGCCACTCCGAGTCGATGATCCACGAGCTCGGCGAGCTTCGCGTCGATGGCCTTGTCCGGCACCTGCACGACGAGGACGGGCAGCACCTCCGGCTCGCCTGCTCGGCTGCGGAGTACGCGGCCCAGCGCTGCTCGAAGTCGAGCGTGGCTCTGCACCGCCTCGCGCAGCAGCGTCGATCCGAACGTGCCCTTCTCGTCGGGCTGGTCGAGACCGATCTCGTCCTTGACGAGGCCCGAGGCGCGGACCTTGTCGATGTCGACCGCGACGTGCGGGTAGCGCGTGCGGTCGGTCGATCTCCGCCCATCGCCGCGTTGAAGCGCTCGATCGTCGCCGAGATGCCCCACACCACCGGCACGGCGGGTTCGAGCCGGGCTCGCCGTTGATGATCCGCTGCACGATCGTCTTGCCGGTCCGTCGGCGCGCTTCATGCCCGCGGTGGGCCTCGTCGAGCACCAGGTACAGGTCCGTCGTCCGCCGCGGATCGTGTTGGCGAGGATGTCCCAGAACGAGAACTGCCGGCAGGTTGTTGCCGCCCTGCGACGAGCCGGCGTTCTTCGACAGCTTCTGGATGTTGAGGAAGTACACGCGGCCCGGCGCGAGGTCGGCGTCCGAGGAAGTCGTTGTCGACCACGACGAGCTGGCTCGGTGTGCAGCAGGTCCGACGCGTCGATCATCCTGTTGCGCGTCTGCCGGTTCAGCGCCGGGTCGTCGGTGACCCACAGGAACGATGCGCCGCGGATCGGCGTCGACGCCGAGGTCGGTGGAGCCGTGGAACAGCGCCTCGATGACGGCGGTCGCGATCACGGTCTTGCCGGAGCCGGTGATCGCCGACAGCGCGAACGACGAGCGGTCGCCGTGCTCGCGCCAGTCGCGCCGCGCGCGCCGAGCCGCTTGAGCGACCGATGGCGGCGTCGCGCTGGTAGTCGAGCAGCTCGTAGCGCATCAGGCGACGCCCGCCGGTTCGGGCGGAACATCGACAGGTAGTTCTCGTACAGGCGCACCGCGTCGATCCTGCCGGCAGCTCGGCCGCGATCCCGGCGAACGTGGCCGGCGAGTCGGTGACGATGAACGCCGGTCGCGCCGTCTCGGGCAGCGTCCGACGACGAAGCTGCGCCAGCGGTCCGGGTCGAACAGCACGCCGTAGCGGTCCGTCCAGGCGAACGGGAGCGGCGTTGCCGCGTCGTCGATGCGCGGCCACGATCGGCCCCGCGCCGCCGGCGCGCAGCCACAGCAGCGGTGCGACGCCTCGAAGGCGAGCCGAGTTCGACGTCGTCGGGGTCGAGGTAGCGTGAGCTCGAGGAACTCGACGTTCTCCTCGAAGCCCTCGGCCATCGGGAACTCGTCGGTGAACTTGTAGTCGCCCTTGATCGGCTGCGCCGTCGGGCGTCCTGCCGGTGATCGCGGCCGTCATCCGCGGCCGGGTGATGTGCTCGAAGATGCCGAGCGCCTCCCACTCCGGGTCGCCCGGGCCGATGGCCCGCTGTGCGCGAGCGCTCTCGCCTCCTCGGCCGACACCTCGTTGTTGGTGACCATGATCGCCTGGCGCCGGCCGCCGTCCTGGCGGTTGAGCCGCAGCACAGCGTGGGCAGTCGTGCCCGAGCCGGCGAAGAAGTCCAGGACGACGGCGTCGGGCTTGTCTCCGACGAAGAAGCGGAGCGCGTCCTCGACGGCGTACAGCGACTTCGGGAACGGAAACCGCCGCCCCGGGATGAAGCGCTCGCAGCAGGCTGGTCCCGTAGCGCTGCGCGTCGTGCGAGGACTCGTCCCACTTCGTCGTCGGCATGCTCCGCTTGCCGTCGGGTACCGCGCGACGACGCTGCCGTCCTCCCGCTCGCCCGGTGACCTCGATGCTCGACCCGCCTCGATGTCGCTGATCGGTCCCGTCCGTCAGGTAATGAGATCACGTACGGCTGCTGGCCCTTCGCGCTGGTGCGTCCGACCCGTGACGTATCCCTTCTCGATCGCGTTCGCAACGACGTCGCGGCGTGAGCCCCCAGTTCATCTCCGTGCCGTCCGCGTCGAACGGGCAAGACCGGCGACGCATCCGTCTCTCGGCGGTACGACTGTGGCCGGTCCTCGTCGTGCGGCAGTGGCTCTCCGACGTGCCGACGATCCGGCTCGAGGCGTGATCGACGTAGATCGGATAGAACTGGCTCGGCCGCGTGTCGCTCGTACCGAGGAGATATCGCGTCCGCCGCAACGGTTGCCAGCGACCTCGACCGCGGACTGCCTCGGCCGCTGATCGCGATGCTCGGCGACTGCGCGCACCTGCTCCGAACATGCACGAAGAAGATGTACTCGTCTGTCCGCGAGAACTCGTTCTGTCGGCCGTGCCCTGCGGGGTTGATGACGGTGCTGACCATCTGAGTCGGCGCTCGGGAAACGTCTGCTCCAGCAGCAGCCCGAGCCGGAGGTACTCCTTCTCGTCGATCGTGACGATGAGGACCGAGTCATCGGGGTTCAGGAGCTCCTTGGCGAGCTTCAGGCGGCGCTCCATGAAGGCGAGCCACTTGCTGTGGCGGTACGCGTCGGTCGTCGTCGACGTAGTCGTTGTCGTACTTCCAGTCGCGGGCGCCGCTGTTGTACGGCGGGTCGATGTAGATGCAGTCGACCTTGCCGGCGTGGGTGAACGCAGTGCCTCGAGCGCGTGGTGGTTCTCGCCCTTGATGACGACGTGGTGCGGCTTGTCGCCGCCGCGCTCGACCGACCCGAGGCGCCGGAAGCCCGGGTAGACCGGCTCGCCGAAGTCGGAGATGACGACGAGCGAGTCGAGGCAGGCGCCTCGCGCTCGCCGACGCGGCGTGCTCGCCGCGCTGGACGTAGGCCCCGTCGGGGTCGCGAACCTGCACGAGCGTGGCGACGCCATCCGTCGATCGGGACGACCTCGAAGGTCGGGCTGTCGTCGTCGTCCCGGCTGACGACCTGGGAACCGACGCGGATCGGGTGCTGCGGCAGCCGCACGCGCTCGGGGATGTGCTGCTCGAACACAAGCCCGAAGCTGCGCACGCTGCTTGAGCCGGTCGATCTGGGACCGCAGGTCCGCGCGCAAGGCCGGGTCCTCGACCTTGTCAAGGAGGACATCGAGTTCGCTTCGGATCATGCGGCGGAAGTTCGGTTGCGGGCCTGGGACAGGAGGTCCACAGCGCGCACCGGGTCGCGGTCGAGGTCGCTCTTCCCTGAGCATCCGCTCTGCGTACAACGGAACCACCACCCGTGCGGCGATCTGCCCAGCGCCATTGGTGACGTGCACGTGGGGCAGGGCACCGGCTTGCGCGCGGCCTCAGCCAACGTGTAGAGCTCGCGTCCGTCGATGAGCCGGATGCCCGTTCTCGTCGCTTCCTCACGTGCCGCAACCGTGAACGAGGAGGTCGTGACGAAGATCCCGTCGGCACCGTCATGGCCTTCGCGAAGAAGCGTGCCACCGAACCCACGGATATCGTCGACCCCGACGAGCCACGACTGCCAGCGCTTGCACTGGACGAGCCGGCGCCGCTTTTCCCGCGTGATCACGATGTCGATGTTGCCGTCTGGGCGACCGTGGCCTCCCACCTGTTGAACGGACCATCCGTCCCGCTGGAAGAGCTCGCCCACGAACCACTCGAATTCCTGGGCATCCAGCATCCGCAGGTCCGAGGTCCACTCCACGAGGTGGCGGCGCCGTGCTGCCTCGACGCGGGCGATCAACCATCCGACGAGCAGGAAGCCAGCGCACATCACACCGAACACGTTGATCGAGACGAGGTTGATGATCGTCCACCCGAACGCGAGGGGGAGTATCAGTCCGATGCCTGGGTAGAACACGAGCGCGAGCGCGACAATCACCCGACCGGATGCGCTGCTCACTAGCCAGTCGAAGAGGCGCTCGAAGCGGCCGTGGGATTCCATCACGAATCGCGAGCGACTACCAAGGTCCCTCCTGAGCAATGCTGGGCATGAGCCTGCTTGGTAAGCGATGCTATCAGTCATGTCCAGCGGCATTGCCGGTCGGTGGGCCCAATTTCGGCGACGCTCGCGGCTAGCAGCGTGGCGGCTTCTTCGAGATTGTTGGCCGTGGTGTGGTCTGGTGCCGTGGTGATGTAGGGGGTGGCCAAGCAACTTGGCGCTGGACAATACGTCACGCGCTTGATTCGGGCCGTGGCGGACCCTGCGGACGTCCCGGGTTTGCCCGCTGTCGATGCTTGCCACAACCTGCGCCCGCGAGTAGTGCGCGCCCTCGGTCGTGCAGACGCCCTCGATGTGTTCGTGTGAGCCGTCAGCCGCCCATTCCTTGCGGACCTTCGTGACCGTGGGCATTACCGGGTCACCGGGCTCGGGGCGATGAGGCCAACCAATGCTCCGACGATCGTGGTGCAGATCGCTAAGAACGCGGTTGCGC